>NZ_RQIS01000048.1 GCF_003837865.1 Paraburkholderia dinghuensis
CCGCGTTTTCGCGCCGTCCGCACAGATCGTAGCGAGTGCCACGGTGTCCGGCATGGACGCCTACCAGGCGCTGTGCGCGGAAGCCGAACGCGATTACGAGGGCTTCTGGGCGCGCCTCGCGCGCGAGACCCTGACGTGGCAGAAGCCGTTCACGAAGGTGCTCGACGAATCGAAGGCACCGTTCTACACATGGTTCGAGGACGGCGAACTCAACGCTTCGTACAACAGCCTCGACCGTCATGTCGAAGCGGGCCATGGCGCACGCGTCGCGGTGATCTTCGAAGCCGATGACGGCACCGTCACCCACATCACCTACCAGGACCTGCTCGCCCGCGTTTCGCGCTTTGCCAACGCGCTGAAGACGCGCGGCGTGAAGAAGGGCGACCGCGTGGTGATCTACATGCCGATGTCCGTCGAAGGCATCGTGGCGATGCAGGCGTGCGCGCGGATCGGCGCGACGCACTCGGTGGTGTTCGGCGGTTTTTCGTCGAAGTCGCTGCACGAGCGCATCGTCGACGTGGGCGCCGTGGCGCTCATCACCGCCGACGAGCAGATGCGCGGCGGCAAGGCGCTGCCGCTGAAGAACATCGCCGACGAAGCGCTCGCGATGGGCGGCTGCGAAGCGGTGCACAGCGTGATCGTGTTCCAGCGCACGGGCGGCAAGGTGGCGTGGCACGAAGGCCGCGATTACTGGATGCATGAAGTCTCGGCGGCCGAGAGCGACACCTGCGCGCCGGTGCCGGTGGGCGCGGAGCATCCGCTGTTCATCCTGTACACGTCGGGCTCGACGGGCAAGCCCAAGGGCGTGCAGCACAGCACGGGCGGCTATCTGCTGTGGGCCGCGCAGAGCATGAAGTGGACCTTCGACTCGAAGCCCGAGGACGTGTTCTGGTGCACGGCCGACATCGGCTGGATCACGGGCCACAGCTACGTCGCGTACGGACCGCTGACGATCGGCGCGACCCAGGTGGTGTTCGAGGGCGTGCCGACGTACCCGAACGCGGGCCGCTTCTGGGACATGATCGCGCGGCACAAGGTCACCACGTTCTACACGGCGCCGACGGCGATCCGCTCGCTGATCAAGGCATCGGAAGCCGACGCGAAGGTGCATCCGAAGAGCTACGACCTCTCGTCGCTGCGCATTCTCGGCACGGTGGGCGAGCCGATCAATCCGGAAGCGTGGATGTGGTACTACCAGAACGTGGGCGGCGCGCGCTGCCCGATCGTGGACACGTGGTGGCAGACCGAGACGGGCGGCCACATGATCACGCCGCTGCCGGGCGCAACGCCGCTGGTGCCGGGTTCGTGCACGCTGCCGCTGCCGGGGATCATGGCGGCGATCGTCGATGAAACGGGCCAGGACGTGCCCAACGGGCAGGGCGGCATTCTGGTGGTCAAGCGCCCGTGGCCGGCGATGATCCGCAACGTGTGGGGCAATCCGGAGCGCTATCGCGCGGGCTACTTCCCTGAGGAACTGGGCGGGCGTCTGTACCTGGCGGGCGACGGCAGCGTGCGCGACAAGGACACGGGCTACTTCACGATCATGGGCCGCATCGACGACGTGCTGAACGTCTCGGGTCACCGGCTGGGCACGATGGAGATCGAGTCGGCGCTGGTGGCCAATCCGCTGGTGGCGGAGGCGGCGGTGGTGGGTCGTCCGGACGACACGACGGGTGAGGCGGTGGTGGCGTTCGTGGTGCTCAAGGGCGCGCGTCCGCATGGCGAAGACGCGGTGAAGCTGGCCAACGATCTGCGTGCGTGGGTGGGCAAGGAGATCGGACCAATCGCCAAGCCGCGCGATATCCGCTTCGGCGAGAACCTGCCGAAGACACGCTCGGGCAAGATCATGCGGCGTCTGTTGCGCTCGCTGGCGAAGGGCGAGGCGATCACGCAGGACGTTTCGACGCTGGAAAATCCGGCGATTCTTGATCAGCTCG
>NZ_RQIS01000049.1 GCF_003837865.1 Paraburkholderia dinghuensis
CGTCTCGACATTCATGTTGCGTTGCTTTCCCTGGCTGCTGCCGTCATCTGCTCGCGCTTCGTTGATGACTTGTGTTAGCGACTCTAAGACACGCCCGCACGCTGGAGCAACACCGTCTGGACAATCTTCTCCCCAGCAAAATCGCCAAGCTGGTTGACGCGGAATCTGGCGAATATTGCATCGCCGACTGTCATCCCGAAGACATCTACCTCAAGGCGTTTGAACAGTCCTGCAAGCGGCGAGATCTTCTTCGGATCAGTTTCGAGTGCGAGTTTCGCCAGGTTCTTGTAATAGCCATTGAGCTTGCCGATCATCCCTGCCGCCGAGATCACTGCGTCGACGCCAGGGCTGTGCCTCGCGCTTGCCTGGCTCTGCGCCTCCAGCGGCACCTCCTTCTTCGCCAGTGCAGTATTGAGCAGTTGAGATTCATCATGATCTTACTGTTCGCGTACAGCGCAAATTGCTGGCGCTGCTCAGTCTGAACTTGTCCACATTTCGGAGATGCCGGCGCGACATGGACGCTTTCCATCGGTGAAAAGTATCGCTATTTGTAGCGGAAATACAGATTGCCAAAGTTAGGAAGCTTGTTTTCGCGACGATGCTCTCGCGACGTCCTGCGTAGATCGATATTCTCGATGTCTGACCAACCAAATGCCTTGAAGATCGTCTCTGCAATCTTGACAAAACCCATGAACTTTCGCGAGATCCGAAACGCCATCAATCCCGAAACCACTATCCAAAGAGGAGTCCCAGACAGCAAAACAATCTGCTCGTTCTGATCGAGAAAGGCACCCCATCCCTCTTGAAGGACCGTCATTAGCAGAAGAAGCAAATACACCACCGATGAAAAACCGATCCAAACTTTCACCGATCTGCGGTAGTGCACCTTTCTCCCTGCTGTTGCATGAGGATACACGGCGAGCAGGTCATCGCCGTCGCGCTTGACCGCGTACACGACATAACGATTGTTTCCCATAGGCTCAGCGACAACCTCAACGTTATCGCCGTTGCGCATGGGCATCATCCAGAGCCAACCCTTCATCTGCTTACCGTCCAGTTCGAACTCTACCCAGTCAGCTTCTTCGTCGGAATTTCCAGCCATGCCGATCAGGCCAATGCCTGTCGCCCCCATTCCTAGGGCCGAAGCCGCAATTGCGGTCGCTCCGACCTGCTGTTGCTGAACCTCGGTTAGAACGAAGTCGTGACTACGGCGTGATCGTTTTAGCCCCGAGATCGTTCCGCTCAACAACACAGTCGAATTGTTCAGTTCCTGTTTTTTCATGAGAGTTTGGTCATGGCATTGGCAAAATCCTTCTCCTGTTGGGAAGGGTCGGTATAGCGCTCAACATCATGATCCGCAACTCGAAACAGAGTTTCGCGCCCGGTACCAAAGGCACATCGGGAACACCAGCTTTCCAGTTCGTCTGGCGTGAGCCAGTCTGCCATCGCCTGAAGCACAAGCAGCCCCACGGTTGCCTCCCAACCGGTCAGCATCGCGACAGACCGCAGAGCCGCCCATGCAACCGCTCGAGCGGTAACCGTTTCTACGGCTTCAATAACAACATCCGTTCCATACCGAACCGCTAGCTTTTTAAGCAATGGTGCTGCGGTGCTCGTCGCATCAATCAAAGTTGCAGTGCCCGCTGCGAGTTCGACTGAGGTCTTTAGAAAATAAACCCCTGCTATGTCGTACTGATTCTTTCCACGGGCATCAATTCTTTTCTCCAAATCCATCCACGCCGAAATAAAGGTGCCGAAACTACTCAGCCCGCCACCCACCAGCTTCCAGCTTTGCGAGCGGATGGAATTCTTCAGC
>NZ_RQIS01000050.1 GCF_003837865.1 Paraburkholderia dinghuensis
CCAGCCTGTGTGAAAACGTGTTGATCGCCTAAACTGAATCAACGCACTGAGACCGGGTGACTCATGAAGCGATTCGTTGAGGGCGATGACCGCAAACAGGTCGCACTACTTCCCGAATGCGTCGATGACTACATCGAAGCGGACAACCCGGTCAGGGTCATAGATGCCTTCGTCGACGAGCTGGACCTTGCGGAACTCGGTTTCGACGGCATCACACCCGCGACTACCGGCCGACCGTCCTATCACCCCGCGGTGATGCTCAAGCTTTATATCTACGGGTACGTGAACCGCATACCCTCCAGCCGGCGGCTGGAGCGTGAATGCCAGCGCAACGTCGAATTGATGTGGCTAACGGGCCGTCTAGCGCCAGACTTCAAGACAATCGCGGACTTTCGCCGTGACAGCGGCAAGGCCATTCGCAACACATGCCGGCGCTTTGTCGAACTGTGTCGCGGGCTGAAACTGCTATCCAGTGACATGGTGGCCATCGACGGCAGCAAGTTCAAGGCATCAAACAGCCGGGACCTGAACTACACAACAGGCAAGATCGACAAGCGCCAACAGCAGATCGAGGAGAGTGTGCAACGATATCTCGACCTGATTGAAACCGCAGACCGCACCAGTCCAACAGGTTTCGCCGCGAAGACTGACCGGCTGTACGAGAAGATCGCCCGCCTGCGCCTGCAGATGCGTGAACTCGCACAGATCAGGAAGCAGCTGGAAAAACAACCAGACATGCAACTATCGATGACCGATCCCGACGCGCGCTCCATGGCGACAAGCGGAAGAGGCTCCGGCATAGTGGGTTATAACGTGCAGGCGGCGGTAGACACGAAACATCACCTGGTCGTCGAGCACGAGGTAACCAACATCGGAAATGATCACGGACAACTCAGCAGAATGGCGCTCGCGGCAAAAAACGCGATGGGCGTGTCAACTCTGAAAGTTGTAGCGGATCGGGGTTACTTCAGCGGGCCGGAGATAAGAACATGCGATCTGAACGGAATCCGCGCGTACGTACCCAAGCCGCTCACCTCTGCGTCACGGAAGAAAGGTCTGTTCACCAAGGCCGACTTTGTGTACGAGGCACGAGGTGACGTATATCGATGTCCGGCCGGCGAGAAAGCCATTTATCGATTCACGACCGTTGAACATGAAATGAATCTGCGGGTCTACTGGCCGAGTGCATGCCCAAGCTGCCCTATGAAGGCGCGATGTTCTCCCAGCGACTATCGCCGCATCCGGAGATGGGAGCACGAAAAGATACTGGAAGCCATGGAACGACGGCTCGACCGGAAGCCCGATGCAATGACCATCCGCCGAAGTACTGTCGAGCACGTCTTCGGTACGCTCAAGCACTGGATGGGTCCTGCACACTTCCTGACCCGAACGCTCGGACGAGTGAGTACCGAGATGAGCCTGCAGGTATTAGCGTACAACCTGAAGCGGGTTATCAGCATACTGGGTGTGGCAAGGACGCTGAAGGCCATGAAGTTGGCGGGGGCCTAAAGCCCCGAGGGGCGTTGTTGTGCTCCTGACGCTCGATCAATTCAAACTCACCGTAAAAAAACTCGACCGGTCTGGCCGTCCATGGCTCGCGCGGCGGAAAACAGCGTTTTCACATAGGCTGG
>NZ_RQIS01000051.1 GCF_003837865.1 Paraburkholderia dinghuensis
AGAAACAACCGGTACGCCGGATTGTGCGTCTCTTCCCAGTACGGATAACCGAGCGTAGCAAGAAAGCGGCGGAATTCGGCATCGTCGGCGGTGGGCACCTGGATGCCCACGAGGATCGAGCTATAGTCCGCGCCCTGGTTGCGGTAGTGGAACAGGCTGATGTTCCAGTCCGGCGCCATCGACGACAGGAACCGCATCAGCGCGCCCGGCCGCTCCGGAAACTCGAAGCGGAACAGCCGCTCGTCGTGCGCCAGCGGCGAGCGCCCGCCCACCATGTAGCGCACGTGCTGCTTCGAGAGTTCGTCGGCGGTGAGGTCCACGCTCGGGAAGCCGTGCTCGACGAACGTCTGCGCAATCTGCGCCGACTCGCCCCGGTGGCGGATCTGCACGCCCACGAAGATGTGCGCGCGCTCGGCATCCGCGATGCGGTAGTTGAACTCCGTCACGCTGCGCGTGCCCACCAGTTCGCAGAACCGCCGGAAGCTGCCGCGCTCCTCGGGGATCGTCACCGCGAACACCGCCTCGCGCGCCTCGCCCACTTCCGCGCGCTCGGCCACGAAGCGCATGCGGTCGAAGTTCATGTTCGCCCCCGAGGTCACCGCCACCAGCGTCTGGTTCGCGATGCCCTCACGCTCCACGTAGCGCTTGGCCGCCGCCACGGCCAGCGCCCCCGCCGGCTCCAGCACGCTGCGCGTGTCCTGGAACACATCCTTGATCGCCGCGCACAGCGCGTCCGTGTCGACGGTGATGACCTCGTCCAGATACGCGTGGCACAGCCGGAACGTCTCCTCGCCCACGAGCTTGACCGCCGTGCCGTCCGAGAACAGGCCCACCTCCGAGAGTTCGACACGCCGCCCCGCCGCGATCGACTGCGCCATCGCGCACGAATCGTCGGTCTGCACGCCGATCACGCGGATCTCCGGGCGCACCGCCTTCACATAGGCGGCGATACCCGCGGCGAGTCCGCCGCCGCCGATCGGCACGAAGATCGCATGAATCGGGGCCTGATGCTGGCTCAGGATCTCCATCGCGACCGTGCCCTGGCCGGCGATCACCTCGGGGTCATCGAACGGATGCACGAAGGTCAGGCCCCGCTCCTGCTGCAGACGCACGGCGTGAGCGTAGGCGTCGCTGTAGGATTCGCCCGCCTGCACGACCTCGACGGTCGGCCCGCCATGGGCGCGCACGGCGTCGACCTTGACCTGGGGGGTGGTCACCGGCACGCAGATCACGGCGCGCACGCCGAGTCTGGCCGCCGACAGCGCCACGCCCTGGGCGTGATTGCCCGCCGAGGCGGTGATCACGCCGCGCTCGAGCTGCGCGGGCGTGAGGTGCGCCATCTTGTTGTAGGCGCCGCGCAGCTTGAAGGAAAACACCGGCTGGTTGTCCTCGCGCTTCAGGTAGACGGCGTTGCCAAGGCGCGCCGAGAGGTTCGGCGCGCGCTCCAGCTCGGTCTCGCGGGCGACGTCGTAGACGCGGGCGGTGAGGATTTTC
>NZ_RQIS01000052.1 GCF_003837865.1 Paraburkholderia dinghuensis
CGCGACGTCGCTGTCGACTGCGCTGAATTCGCTGGAGGCCTCCGGGTCGACGGGTCTGGCTTCGCTGTCGACGGGTGTCGACACGCTGGCGTCGACGACCGCGAGCGTCGCGACTTCGGCGTCGACGGGTCTTGCGTCGCTGTCGACGGGCGCGGCTACGGCCAGCAGCACGCTGGCAGACGTATCGACGTCGGCGGCTTCGGCTGTCACGTCGATGTCGACCAGCCTCGTCAACACGGGCAGCACGCTCACGAGCCTGTCGGTGTCGGGCGCGGCGGATCTGACGTCGCTGTCGACCACGCTGACGGGTACGACGAGCAGCCTGACCTCGCTGTCGACGGGTCTGGATACGCTCTCGGGTAGCGCGTCGACCGGCCTCGTCTCGCTCTCGAGCGGCCTGTCCACGACGAACAGCAACGTCGCGGGCCTGGCGGGTTCGACGTCGACGGGGGTGTCGTCGATGGCGAGCAGCCTGTCGACGGTGAACAGCGGCATCGCGGACCTGGGTGTCTCGGCGTCGGTCGGGATGACGGCGGTCGACACGCAACTGTCGACGACGGATAGCACGCTGTCCGGTCTGGAAGTGTCGAGTTCGACGAGCCTGAGTTCGCTGTCGAGCGCGATGACCGACATGTCGGCCACGATCGGTGCGGGCGTGTCGACGGTGACCTCGAATGTTTCGAGCCTGTCGACGGCGATTAACACGACCAACAGCAATGTGTCGTCGCTGTCGACGAACCTGCAGACGACGGCCAGCAATGTGGCGGATCTGTCGGTGTCGGCGTCGACGGGTCTGGTGTCGGTGTCGACGGCGATGGCGACGGCGGACAGCACGGTGTCGAGCCTGTCGACATCGACGGACGCCAGCCTTGCGTCGCTGAGCAGCGGCGTGAGCGCGACTACCGGCGGCGTGACGAGCCTGTCCACGGCCACGGTGACGAGCCTCAGCTCGCTGTCGACGAGCGTTTCCGATCTGTCCACGACGTCCAGCCAGCAGCTTGCGCTGATGTTGGGCAATGCCGATAGCCTGTCGGCCAGCCTGTCCAGCGTCGGCCTCGATGCCGCGCAGTTGTCGACCGGCATCGACACGACTGCCAGCCACGTCGCGAGCCTTTCGACCTTGACGACCGCGAATATGTCGTCGCTGTCGAGCGGAGTGGCAGGCGCCACCAGCAATCTCTCGAGTCTGTCTTCGTCCTCGGCGGCCGACGTCAGCTCGCTTTCGACCAGCCTCACCGGTACGGGCAGCACGCTGGATAGCCTCTCGGTGTCGAGTGCGGCAGACGTGACGTCGCTGGCAACGACGCTTTCGGGCACGACGAGCAGCCTTGCGTCGCTGTCGAGCGGTCTGGATACGCTCTCGGGCAGCGCGTCGACGAGCCTGACCT
>NZ_RQIS01000053.1 GCF_003837865.1 Paraburkholderia dinghuensis
TGAGCTTCCCCTGAAATTTCGCCTTCCAGCAGGTCGCGTATAAACTCGACCCAAAGGAAGGAAAGCAGAGATGTTCAAGGTACCGCACCAGGTGTACACGGCAGAGTTCAGGGAAGCCGCCGTGCGACGAATCAAGGACGGGCAAGGCGTGAGCACCGTGGCCCGCGAATTGGGTATGTCGACGCAGACCCTGCGCAACTGGCTGAAGGCTTTCGAGGCCGGCAAGCTGAATGGTCCCGGAGCGAAGGCCGTCACGGCGGAACAGATGGAGCTGTCGCGGCTGCGGGCGGAGAACAAGCGCTTGCAGATGGAGCTGGAAATCGCAAAAAAAGCGGCGGCGTTCTTCGCGAAGGACCTCCTGTGAAGTTCGCCTGGATTGACACACAGTGCCGGCAATACCCGCTTGCTGCGCTGTGCGAGGTCCTTTGCGTGAGCGTGAACGGCTATCGTGCGTGGAAGCGCGGCGGCACGCCCGAGCGTCAGCGGCTGACCGATGCGCAGTTGCTCACGTTGATTCGGATAATTCACGCCGAGGTCAAAGGCGCCTACGGCTCGCCGCGCATGACCGAAGAGGTTCGCTCTCGAGGCTTCCCGGCCAGCAAGGCACGCGTCGAGCGGTTGATGAGCGCCAACGGTATTCGAGCCCGCCACAAGCGCCGTTTCCGCGTGACAACTGATTCCCGGCACAAACTGCCGGTCGCGCCGAACGTATTGAACCGCAACTTCACGCCGGCCGAGCCCAATCAGGTGTTCACCTCGGACATCACGTACATCTGGACCGACGAAGGTTGGCTGTACCTGGCCGTCACGCTGGACCTGTTCAACCGGGAGGTCGTGGGCTGGTCCGTCAAGCCGCGCATGACGACGGAACTCGTGACCGACGCGCTGACGATGGCATGGTTCCGCCGCCGGCCCGCGCCCGGCGCGCTGCATCATTCGGATAGGGGCAGTCAATACGCCAGCCACGACTTCCAGCGCAAACTGAACTCGTACGGCATGCGCTGCTCGATGAGCCGCAAAGGCAGTTGCTGGGATAACGCGCCGACGGAAAGCTTCTTCAACAGCCTGAAGAACGAGCGCGTGCATGGCACGAGGTATCGCACGCACCGCGAAGCCGTCGCGGACTTGTTCGAATACATAGAAGTGTTTTATAACCGCAGTCGTCGTCATTCATCGCTTGGCTTCATGTCGCCAACCCAGTTCATACAAGACTGGCTTGTGGCTCAGCGGACAAGAGATGCGGCTGCATAACCCGGGGCCTCTGGAAGGCGAAAAACCGGGGGAACCTCA
>NZ_RQIS01000054.1 GCF_003837865.1 Paraburkholderia dinghuensis
TGGAGCAGCCCCCTGAAACACCGGACACAGTGACCCACTTAAAATAACGGGTAGGCATAAGACTGTGTTTTTGACTAACACCAGGCAGGAAGTGATGGATGTGTTGACGGGCCCGGAGCGTCGGCGGCGCTGGACGGCAGAGCAAAAGCTGTCGATGGTGCGCGAGAGTTTCGAGCCGGGGAAATCGGTATCGCTGGTGGCTCGCCAGCACGGCGTGAACCCGAACCAGCTATTCCATTGGCGCAAGCTGTACCAGGACGGCAGTCTGTCGGCGGTCAAGGCTGGAGAAGAAGTCGTTCCGGCATCTGAGCTGGCGGACGCGCTAAAGCAGGTTCGTGAACTGCAACGGATGCTCGGCAAGAAGACGATGGAGAACGAGATTCTCCGCGAAGCAGTTGAATATGGCCGGGCAAAAAAATGGATAGCGCACTCGCCATTGCTGCCGGAGGACGACCAGTGAAGCTGGTGTGTGAAGTTCTCGGCGTGTCGCGCTCGAACGTATCGGCACACCGGTCTCGCCCGGCTAACTGGCAAGATGGACGGAAATCCCGGCAAACCGATGATGCTCCTGTAGTCGAAGAAATCCGTCGGGTCATTGGCGATTTGCCGAGCTATGGCTATCGTCGGGTTTGGGGCACGTTGCGGGCCGAGCGTGAAAGCGTTGGGCTGGCGCCGTTCAATGCGAAACGCGTCTATCGAGTCATGAGCACGCACGGGCTGTTGATGGAGCGCCGTCCGGCACCACCGCGTCCGCAACGACGACACGACGGCAAGGTCGCTGTGGCACGAAGCAATCAGCGCTGGTGCTCGGATGGCTTCGAGTTCCGGTGCGACAACGGAGAGCCGCTGCGTGTGACGTTCGCGCTGGACTGCTGTGACCGCGAGGCGATGAGCTGGGCGGCCACGACGGCAGGCCATAGCGGCGACATCGTGCGCGACGTGATGCTGGCGGCAGTGGAAAATCGCTTCGGTGGCGCGTTGCATACCCCATCCGAAATCGAGTGGTTAAGCGACAACGGCTCGGGCTACACGGCGGACGATACGCGCCGGTTTGCAGCCAAAATCGGGCTGAAGCCGTTGACCACGCCGGTATGCAGCCCGCAAAGTAACGGCATGGCCGAGAGCTTCGTCAAAACGATGAAACGCGATTACGTCGCCTTCATGCCGAAGCCGGATGCGGCGACTGCCGCAAGCAATCTGGCCATCGCATTCG
>NZ_RQIS01000055.1 GCF_003837865.1 Paraburkholderia dinghuensis
GGTAATGCCCCCGCAAATCCATCGTCGGGAGAAGTAGAATTTTCTCGTTAAGAGGGAGTTCTGCAGATGAAGAAGTCGAGATTCACGGACAGCCAGATACTGGAGGCGCTCAAGCGCGCGGAGGCCGGACTGGCGGTGCCGGAGCTGTGCCGGGAGCTGGGCATCAGTTCGGCGACGTTTTATAAATGGCGCTCGAAGTACGGCGGCATGGACGCGTCGATGATGTCGCGCATGAAGGAACTGGAGGCGGAGAATGCCCGGCTTCGCAAGATGTACATCGAGGAGAAGCTCAAGGCTGAGATTGCCTCGGAGGCACTGCAAAAAAAGTTCTGAAGCCATCTCGTCGGCGCGAGATGGCAAAGCGGGTTGTGCAACAGCGGCGCGTGTCAATTCGTGTGGCGTGCGCGGCGTTTGGCATCAGCGAGTCGTGCTACCGGTACGAGGCGAAGTTGAACACGGAGAACGAAGAGATTGCCGACTGGCTGCTGCGTATCACGGGTTGCCATCGCAACTGGGGTTTTCTGCTGTGCTACTTCTACCTGCGTAACGTGAAAGGATTCGGCTGGAACCACAAGCGCATTTACCGGATTTACCGCGAGCTGGAGCTGAACCTGCGCATCAAGCCGAAAAAGCGTCTGGTGCGGGAAACGCCGCAGCCGCTGTCGGTGCCGGAGGCCATCAATGAAGTGTGGTCGATGGACTTCATGCATGACCAGCTGGTTGACGGGCGCAGTATCCGGACGCTGAACGTGATTGATGATTTCAACCGCGAGGCGCTGGGCATCGAGGTGGATTTCTCATTGCCATCCGAGCGGGTGATTCGCACGCTGAAGCAGCATATGGAATGGCGAGGCAAGCCGAAGGTCATCCGGTGCGACAACGGCCCGGAATATCTGAGCGCGGCCATCGTGACGTGGACGCAGAAGCAAGGCATCCGGCTGGAATACATCGAGCCGGGCAAGCCGCAGCAGAATGCGTATATCGAACGGTTCAACCGGACTGCTCGGCACGAATGGTTGTCGCAGTATCTGTGGGAAGACCTGGAGCAGGTTCGCGAAGCGGCGGCCGACTGGATGTGGATTTACAATCACGAGCGCCCGAATATGGCATTGGGCGGCTTTACCCCGAAGCAGCGGCTGGCCATGGCCGCTTAGTTTCTACTTCTGCCGACCGTGGAAAACGGGGGTATTACC
>NZ_RQIS01000056.1 GCF_003837865.1 Paraburkholderia dinghuensis
CGGCCACCGCGACCTCCACCGTCGACAGTAACAGCGCGACCAGCGATCACAACGGCCACTATAGCGATTCGCTGCACACTTCCACCGATACGCTGACGGCAACGACGCTCAATTCCGGTAATTCACTGACCGTTGCATCGGGCAACAACATCAACGTCACCGGCAGCACGGTCAACCTCGACCAGGGGACCGCAACGCTGGCGGCAGCGAACAACGTCAACATCGGCGCGGCCACGGCAACCTATGTCGATAACTCGACGTACACGGGCACCCATAGCCATGTGCTCAGCAGCAAGGAGGTCGCAAGCACGCGGGATACGACGACCACCCTGAGCCAGGGCAGCCTGATTTCTGCGGATGCGGTGTCGATTTCGAGTGGCAAGGACATCAACGTGGCGGGCAGTACGATTGTGGGGACGAACGATGTCGGCCTGAGTGCTGCGCATGATGTGAATATCACCACGACGCAGGACACCATGCAGTCGTCGGGCTCCTATCAGGAAAAGCATTCGGGCCTGGGGGCAAGCGGCCTGAGTGTCACGGTCGGCACGAACAAGCTCGCCACGACAGACCAGGAGTCGAGCGTAACTAACAATGGAAGTGTGGTCGGTTCGCTGAACGGCAACCTGTCGATCCAGGCGGGCAACACCCTGCATGTCACCGGTAGCGACCTCATCGCGGCGCAGAACGTGACGGGTACGGCGGCGAACGTCATCATCGACTCCGCGACCGATGCCAGCCACACAAGCCAGACCCAGAAGACCAGCAGCAGCGGTCTGACGATTGGCCTCTCGGGCAGCATCGGCGATGCGATCAACGGCGCGTATGCGCAGGGCCAGGCGCTCGCGAGCGGCAACAGCAACGGCCGCGCCGAGGCGCTGCACGCGATTGCAGCAGGTGGCGACGCCGCACTGGCGGGATACAGTGCGTACCAGATGCTCAAGCCCGGCGCCGATCTCAGCAAGGGGCCGAGCATCGGCGTACAGGTCAGTGTCGGTTCGAGCCATAGTCAGAGCCAGTCGTCCGAAGACCAGACGATCCAGCGCGGCTCGACTGTCCAGGCGGGCGGCACCGCTGCCTTGGTGGCAACGGGCAACGATACGGCGGGTAGTGGCAACCTGACTATCGCGGGTTCGAACGTGAGCGCGAACGACGTTGTCCTCGCCG
>NZ_RQIS01000006.1:0-63550 GCF_003837865.1 Paraburkholderia dinghuensis
ACTGAACAAAATCGCGGCGCGACTCAATGAAAGGCCCAGAAAGACATTGGGCTTCATGTCTCCGGCCGATAAACTACGCGAGGCTGTTTCAGCGACTCATTGAACCTACCGCGGCTTTTTTTAGAATGTCACGCTCCTCGGTCACGCGCTTGAGTTCTGCCTTCAGCCGCCGTATCTCGGCGTTCTGGTTAAGCTCAGCCTGCTGCACGACGTCCGGCTTCCCGAACTTCATCTTCCAGGCATACAGGCTGTGGGTCGTGACGCCCAACCTCTGCGCCACATCCGCCACCGAATGACCGCGCTCGCTCACCTGCTTGACTGCCTCAATCTTGAATTCATCCGTGTACCGCTTGCTGCTCATATAGACCCCTTCGATTGCCAGAAATTATGGCTCAAAGGTGTCTACGAATGGCTGGCCGGTCCATTCCGCCTTGCGGCATCGACCAGTTTTGCGCTCACGTGACTACGATATGAAACACCGGACCCATCCGTGAAATCGAATGGGTTCCAGCAGGGAGCCACCGCGAGGCAGGGCTCCCCGCGCCTGTCTGCCGCCGGGCCTGCACCGTCGCGTTCGGGTCTGATAACGTCTGCGTCGCCGCGTGTGGACGGCTTCGCGACATGGCTCGAAACCTTTGCTGAGCTCATCAAGTCGAGTGACAGCGGCAAGCGGCTCCCGTTCATCCTGCAGGACCTGACCGACCGCGTACTAAGGACGACGCTGCGCGTGAGCCATGCGAGAAGCTCAGCTTCGTCGACGGTTTGCACAGTGCGGCGCCGAAACCCGACGAAATGTAAGCGCTACATGAAGACCGTTCGCACGGCGGCGGTCGCGAGCGCACCGCCGCAAGGATTGCCCATGGTGTCTGACAAATTTTCCACGCCGTAAGCTCCTTGTATCTATTGGTGGCAAGGGACATCACCAGGATAAATGTGATTGACGATCTCGATGTCGTCAGACAACAATATCTCGGGTGATCGAGCCAGCCGCTTCTGATCGATCTCTTCGCTGTAACTGCGTATCTTCCGTTGGCACTAGCGTCGCCACGCGGCCCCACGGCCGTTGTCGTTCGATTACCTTCTCAGTGATGCAAAATAGGAGAACGAATCAAATGGAAACGCATGACAAAGACGATCCCCCGTTAACCAGATCCTTCACCGATGTGCCAGCTTCCCCCGGCCGGCGCGCTTTCATGGCCTTTGCCGGTGTGTCCGCAGGCGCAACCCTTCTGGGGGCCAGCCGCGCGGCAGCGGCAGCAGACTCAATGCTTTCAATTACGCCTTCCGCTGGAGGCCAACCTTCGGCACATCCCGGCGGCGACCCGATCTGGGGCCCGGACGGACAGGCCGCGGCCATCCTGAAGAAACTTGCGCACGTCAATCCCTCGATGTTCGCCCACACCGGCGAGTTTCACGTAACGAGCTACGGGGCGCGCCCACTTCCAGCCTCAGCGTTGCTTGCGTCGACCGCGTGGCCGGGCGGCACCATTCCATGGGTGAACGGGACGGAAGCGACCAATTTTCCGGCTAACGACCGGCAAAGCCCAGGCTCGAACGTGATGGTGCCGTGCGAGTACACGGGCACGCAGTACGACTCGTGCGCCGCGTTCAATGCCGCGATCGTCGACGCGAGTCGCGCTGGCGGCGGCCGCGTGGTGGTGCCGGCCGGCAACTGGTATTGCGGTGGACCGATCGTGCTCCTGAGCCATGTGAATTTCCATCTGTCATCGGGCTGTACGATCTATTTCAGCCCGAACCCGGCGGACTACGCGAAGAGCGGCCCGTACACGACGCCGAACGGCAATCTGTATCACACGCGCTGGCAGGCAAACGATTGCCTGAATTTCGGCTCGCCGATCTATGCGTTCGGCCAGACCAACATTGCCCTTACCGCCGACGACAACACCTGCGTGCTGAACGGTCAGGCGATGACGCCGATGCAGTTGAGCAAACAGCCGCCGACCTCGTGCTGGTGGACCTACAAGGGAAGCAGCAATACGTACGGATGTGCGGGATCGTCGACGCCGTCGCAGGCTTTTGTGAATCCGAACAACGTCCCACTCACAAGCCTCCCCGCATCGCTGATTCAGAATCCGCAGGCAAACGTTTCCTTTACGAACCAGTACGGTGTGACGACTTCGCTAATGACGCTGCTCACGGGCACGGGCTGGAATCAGGACCAGAACTATCTGCCTGCGCTGTCCGAACTGCGCGTGCCGTTCCAGGACCGCATCTTCGGCAACGGACACTTTCTGCGTCCGTGCATGATCGAGCTCATCGGGTGCACGAACGTGCTCCTGCAGAACTACCACACGCAGAACACGCCGTTCTGGCAGCACCACCCGACCGATTGCACGAATGTGGTGATCGACGGCGTATTCGCCGACAGCGTCGGGCCGAACAACGACGGTTTCGATCCGGACGCGTGCAACTACGTGCTGGTGCAGAACGTTCAGTTCAATACCGGTGACGACTGTATCGCGATGAAGTCCGGCAAGTATCTCGACACTGAATATGGTCCGATGCAGAACATCGTCGTGCAGAACTGCACGATGCAAAGCGGCCACGGCGGTCTCACGATCGGCAGTGAAATGAGCGCGGGCGTGCAGAATGTCTACGCGCGCAATCTGACGATGGAAAACGAGAATTGGGCGACGAATCCGCTGAATATCGCGCTGCGGTTCAAGTCCAACATGAATCGCGGCGGGTTCATCAACAACGTCTGGATCAACGGCGTGACGCTGGCCAACGGCGTGAATCTGGCGGGGAAGTACGGCGGCGGCTCGCTGGGTTCGCAGGGCTCGCAGTACAAGATTGCCGGTTCGGGAACGACCGGCCTCGCGCCGAATCCTTCGACCGGGCAGGGTGGATTGATCACGTTCGACTGCGATTACAGCCCGTCCGGCGATGCGGTGCGCTGGAGTCCGTCGGTGATCAGCAACATCAACATCACGAACGTGAACGCGAGCAACGTGTCGGGCCCGGTGTCGTACTCGATGCCTTCGGGCTTCGTCGCCGGGTCGAACTCGTGCTTCCAGGCGCTCGTCATGCAGGGTCCCGAGGGAGTCGACTATAACGGTCCGGTGCCAGTGCCGACCGTGAGTCCGATCAGCGGCGTCACGATCTCGAACTGCAATCTCGGCAACCCGGTGTGCACCGGCGCGTTTCCGACGACACCTTCGACGTCTGCGCAGTCTGCGCCGGGTCCGGTCTTCGTGAGCAATGTGAGCGGCATCAAGTTGAGCAACGTGGTGATCGCGGGCACCACGTACAACACGTCGCTGACCGCACCGGCGACCTGATGCCGACGCACACACGGACGCGGGCAACCGTGTCCGTGTGCGCGGCGACAGCGGTGACATCAAGAGTCGCCCGTTCCCGGTCAATCTGATCATCCTCACGCAACCGGCGAAGCATCGCCCGATGCAGTTGCTCCCGCACGCCTGCGGCCTGCCAGTGTTTCATACGGACGGAAGACATTTTTCCACGGGGAATCGACGCTGGGATAAGATGTGTAGCTAAAAGCAGGCGCCGATTGCATCGGCGTGGGCATCTCGAACTCCACATCCCGAGAAGCCCAAAGCGATAAACAGATAAAAACGTGGAGACGGGGAAAATGGCCTTCGGTTCTTTAAGAGCACGATTGCTGCTGCTGCTTGCTGCCGTTTTTGCGATTCTGGTGGTCACTGACGTTTACCAGGCATTGGAGCGCAGGCGTTCGGATACCCATTACATTGTTGACGGGTTGCAGGCCCAGGCGAGATTGATCGCGGAGCAGCAGGGCGACGCCGTACGCCGCACGGAAAGCTTTCTGGAGTTCATGACCGCCAGTCTGAACGCATCCAGACTGGCCGCGGATCCGGCTTGCGCATCAAAGTTGCAGGCGTATATTCGCGACGATGAGTACCTCGCAAACGTTTTTTTTGCCGATCTGAACGGCAGGGTTATCTGCGAAGCGCGCCTCACCACTTCGCCAGTGAGCGTTCGAGATAGAGCGTATTACCTGAGCGCATTTAAAACCCCGAGCGTGGTTGCCGGAGAACCGGTGTTCGGTCGTATGTCGGGACGCTGGGTCCTTCCGTTCGCACGCCGGTATCTGAATGCCAACGGGGAAATCGGTGGTGTGCTCGTCGTCGCGCTTGATTTGGGCTGGGTGAGCCAGACCTTGAAAGATGCCACCCCATCCAATGGAGTATTTCGGTCCCTCGTTACGTCAAAGGGCATCGTGCTGGCGCACCAACCTGACCCGAATAAATGGATCGGCAGGGACGCCAGCGGCTTCCCTGGCTTCAAGAAGCTGTTGGCGCTGAATGGCGATGGTACGGCCGAAGCGTCGGCTCGCGAGACTCACGATGGAATACCGAAAATCTACACCTTTGTCCCGTTCGCAAAAACGAATAACGACACCATCTATCTCTGGCAGGGTTTTCCCAAGGAAATCGCCACCGCGAAGGCAAATAACCAGTTCCAGTCGGCGCTTGAGCTTGTCGGTGTGCTGGTGCTCGCGTCCTTTTTCCTGGCGTGGTTCGGCGGATATCATCTCCTGGTTCGTCCGATCGAGGCCGTAGTTCAGGCTGCGCGCCGCATTGCCGGCGGGGACCTGAATGCTCGCACCGGCCTTTCGCACTCCTCACACGAAATCGGGCAGCTGGCCGGCGCCTTTGACACGATGGCGGGCCAGGTGGCCCGCATTGACGTATTGACCGGCTTGCCCAATCTCCGATCGTTCGAAGCATCGCTCGCCTCGCTGCTGGATGACGCTACAAGGCAGCACGCAAGGATCGCGGTGATCCGCCTGCAGATCCGGGAGTTCGACCATATCGTCGGGGCACATGGGCTCGCGCACAGTGTCGACGTGAGCAGGCTCGCAGGGCAGCGCCTTCAGCGCGTTGTCGGCAACGCAGGCATTCTGGCGCGCGTTGGGGACGGCAATTTTGCCGGTGCGTTTCCGGCAGTTCGCGACGCTATTCAGGCTATTCGTCTGGTCGAGAACATTCAGGCCGTTGAGCGGGAGCCGATCGATATCGGTGGTCTTTCCGTGACCATCAAGATGTGCTTCGGGGTCAGCTTCTTTCCGGAAGACGGCCGCTCAGCCGACGATCTGCTTCAGAGCGCCGGCATGGCGTTGAACCTGGCGCATAAATCCGCCATCTCCGATTTGCTCTTCTATGAGCAGGAAATGAATGCGCGGCAACTGAAGCGGATCAAACGACCGGTCGAAATGCGCCAGGCCATCGAGGAGCAAAGCTTCGAATTGCACTACCAGCCGCAGCAGGCGCTGAATACCGGCCGACTGGTTGGGGTGGAGGCACTCGTGCGATGGAATCACGCGGAGGAAGGGCAGATTTCTCCCGCGGAATTTATCGGCCTTGCCGAGGAATCGGGCCTCATTATTCCTTTGGGCGACTGGATATTGCAGCGAGCCGTCACACAGTTGGCCGAGTGGCGAAGCGCCCACCCTGCCTTGTCGAACCTTGTGATGGCCGTAAATATTTCGGCGATTCAACTGGCGTGTCCCGACTTTCAGGACAAGCTCGTGCGGCTGCTGGCGCAGAGCGGCCTTCCTCCCGGGAATCTGGAGCTGGAAATCACTGAGAGCGTGTTGATGAGTGCTTCCAGCGAGCCCGAAAAGATCGTCCGTCAATTAAAGGACGTCGGTGTTCTTCTGTCGATCGATGATTTCGGTACCGGATATTCCTCGCTTTCCTACCTGAAGCATCTCGCCGCGGACAAGCTCAAGATCGACAAGAGCTTTGTCGATAACGTGATATCCGACCCGGACGACATGGCAATCGTCGAGGCGACGATTGCCATGGCGCACAAGCTTGGCCTGGCGGTCATCGCGGAGGGGGTTGAATCGGCAGGTCAGGCTGATGAACTGGAGCGCCTCGGTTGCGACCAGATACAGGGCTATCTGCTCAGCAAACCGATGCCTGCCGGACCCGCCCTTGAGTTTCTCTGCAAGGCATTGAACGAGACCGATAAAAAGTGAAGCCGACGTTCGTATGTTCAGGCGCCGTCGTTCACCGTGCGAGAAGCTGCATGAACCCGTCCCGGATCACGGACGATGAACATCACATCGTTGATTTTTCACGCATTTATGCCAGACAGCCGTACGCCATAGAAATTGCCTCCAGAGCTATGCCATTTTTTAACAAGCCATCTCCGACTCAATTGCTGCAAGACTGGCTCATTGTCCGGCAGCCAAAGCATACGTCTGTAAAACGCGTGGCTACGGAAAGCGAAAAGCAGGGGAGCCGGTCCGCAGGGTCAAACGGACCTGACGATGCCGTGAAATGATTGACGCCGAGTCATGCTATGGGCCTTAAATTCAAAATAACTCTTCTGACTTTGCTGGTGTTCGCTGCGACAGCGGTGGCCGCGATCTGGATGACCAGAAGCATGTTGATCGAGGTAATGGAGGACTGGGGCAGGCGATTTGCTGAGCACCAGGTACGTCATTACCAGACACAAGTATTGGAACCGATTGCGCACGACCTGAGCATCGCGAAGGAAATGGCGCGCGCGCCGGAAATTGTGGACTGGGCCGCTGATCCAGATAACGAGAACAAGAAGCGTACGGCATTAGTGACGATGGAAGCTTACAGGCGTCGCTTCCGCGATCATTCGTGGTTTATGGCAATGTCCAAAGGCGGCGGCTATTACTACAACAATCAAGCCGGAGACTTCGCGGGAAAGGAGTTGCGCTATACGCTCGACAAGAACTTCCCGAGGGACCAGTGGTTTTTCACACTGCTTCGACAATCCCGTGACGTCCAGGTAAATGTCGATACGGATGCTCACCTTGGCGTTACGAATGTCTGGCTCAATCTGCAGATTCGCGACAAAAGCGGAAACGACGTGCTGGCGATTGGCGGCACGGGATTCAATCTTGTCAATTTTATTGGCGACCGCGATCTATCTGGTGGCGACGGGGTAGACAGCCTGTTGGTCGACAAGGACGGCGCAATCCAGATTAGTCGTGACTTGACGCGTATCGACTTCGCTTCGCTCACGCATGAACCGGCAAGGGAAAAGACGATATTTTCGTGGGTAGCTTCGCCCAATGAGGCGCGCGAGATTCGAGAGAGAATGGACCGCGTACTTTCCGGTGCAACCAGCTTCGAAATAGTACCGGTACACATCGGAGGCCGGAAGTTTTTGATAGGCCTGGCCGCACTGCGCGACATTGGCTGGGTCGAAGTGACAATACTCGATCTTTCAAAATTGCTTCCCGGGTCTAGCCTGGAACGTGTAACCACGACCTTGCTCGTGGCGATGCTGCTATTGCTGACCTGCTGGTACTGGATTCTTCGGAGGTCGGTATTCCAGCCCCTGACGCAAATGCGTACCGCCATGTCAAAAGTGGCAGCCGGTGAAAAGGTCAACATGCATGCGGAGGCGATGCCGGTCCGCGAAATGCGAGAACTTTTTCAGCAATTTTCGGAAATGGCGGAGGCGGTACAACGATCGCGACAACACCTCGAGACCGAGGTAAAGGCGAGAACGATAGAACTGGAGAAGTTGAAGGACGCGGCAGAACGCCAGGCGCGTATGGATGCCCTTACTGGCCTGGCCAACCGACTGGCTTTTCATGAAGTTTCCGGCGAGTTGGCGCAGTTGTCGAAGCACTCCGAGAGACCTCTATCGCTCGTCATGATTGATATAGACAACTTCAAGAGTATCAACGACAAATGGGGCCATGATGCCGGCGATGCCGTACTCAGGACCGTCGCTGACCTTCTGGCTTCGAGCGTTCGCCGTAGCGACCTGGCTGCGCGACTAGGGGGCGAAGAGTTCGTCGTCGTGCTCACAGACACTGCCGTAGAAGACGCTCGTGTGTTTTCCGAAAGACTTCGGCTTGACATGATGGATCTGGAAATCAACTTCAACGGTGAGCGAATCCGGTTTACATCGAGCTTCGGTGTCTCCAGCGGAAAAATGTCGGAAATGAGCATCGCGGCCCTGCTCAATCTGGCGGACGCGAGCTTGTACCGTTCGAAAAATGCCGGCCGGAATCGAGTCACGGTTGATGTCGATTTGATCGCCTGAATGTTCCGTGTTCGAGGCGGGGTTGGGATTCACGCCAACTGCTATTGGGCTGAAGCTCGACAGGAATGCCAGGGGGTACTCAGGCAGGCGCAATCCCGTCGACAGATTACTGCCGCCAGATTTCGCGCGTTCTTTAGATTGGAGTGATCCGTGAGACGTCGTTCAGCCAACGTGATTGCGGCATCGACTGCCGTTTTGCTCGGTGCCACCGTTCTTTCGCCGCTGGCAATTGCCGAAGTGACGGTACACGAAAGGGATGTTGCGCAACGCGGGGCGCGCGTGATGCCATTCACCCTTGCGGCGACCACCCACATCTTTACAAAGATGGCCGATGGCGGAGTCCAGCAAGTCGTCACGAAGCATCACGATCCGAAGCAGGCTGCGCTGATTCGCGAGCATTTGGCCGTAATCGCCCGACAATTCTCGGCAGGCGATTTCGAGGCCCCGGAGCAGATCCACGGCAAAGACATGCCGGGATTGGCTGCGCTGCGTACCGCGCAGCCGGGCGAACTGAAGATTGACTATCGCGACTTGCCCGATGGAGGCGAAATCGTCTATCGCACGGATGAGCCTCGCCTTGTCGCTGCACTGCACGCGTGGTTCGATGCCCAGGTATCCGATCACGGCCACGATGCGATGATGGAGCGCGATCCTGGCATGATGATGCACCACCACCCAACGGACGCTGCGACGACGGAATAGGTTGCGCATAGGATCAGGATTCGACGGGCTTACAAGGTCAGCAACGCACCGAATGTTGCACACCTGCAGCGATCTCTCGCGACGCGCATTCAGCGGCGCTCAGTAATCGGACCCTCGGCATTCACGCGCCCGACGGCAACGGCTGCGCCGCCGACGTTGATAGGGCCATGCACTACCAGATCGCCATGCACGATCAGTGGGCCGTGCACGGTCAGCGGGCCATAAAACGTGTTTTCTCCCCAGTGCCTGCTTGCAGCAGGATCGCCCGCGTAAATCCGTTCAATTGAAGCCGCCGTGATCGGCCCGTGGGCGTCGACGTCACCGGCGACCGTCAATGAGCCATCGACGGTTAACGGCCCGCGAACGTCGAGCGACCCGGTGATGCTGAGCGGCCCCGTGCCAACGGGCTCGGCATACGCTGAAGCGAACAAAGTGGAGAAAGCAAGCAGAACCAGGCCTGCTGCGCTGCCTCGCATCAACTTCGATGTCATGGTGTTTCCGAGCCTCGCGATGAAGCCATTCACGTTGTCGGCTGGCGCAACTCGCATGCCCGTGCGCGACGACTTCACGTAACGCTTCGCGGCTCCCGATTTCCATTGCTGCGCGGGCGGTAAGACCTGCGCCCTTCCGCGCGTCTTCGAGCGCGCGCCGCATGGTCGAACCGGGCTCGCGCATCAGGAGCGGTTTGCCTGCGAATTCATTCAAAGTAATCGACGTGCACGCGGCGTAGCGGTGCGCTGTGTTGACGAACGCAATCACGGGACACGACCCGTAGGGTTGCGTGCAATAGCGCTCGTCTTCGAATGCTCGGGCCTTTCGGCGCTTTGGCCCGTCTGCCACGAGGCATGAACCCGCGTCACAGGGCGTCGCGCTTGCCTTCGGTACCCGGCAGTTCGCCGGTGTGAAGATGCGCATCGCGCCGCATCGCGCGGATGGCCACGAACGCTGCGGCGAACCCCGAAGCGGCGCCCACGGCGAGCGCCCAGCGCGGGCCGCAATGATCGGCGATCCAGCCGACGATCGGCGCGCCGATGGGCGTGCCGCCGAGCGCCACCCCGAGGCGGATCGCCAGCACGCGTCCGCGCATCGCAGGCTCCGTCGAGAGCTGCATGAGGCTGTTGGTCGTCGTCGTGAGCGTCAGCGCCGCGATGCCGATGAGCACAAGCGCCGCGCCGAACCACGCGTAACCGGGCGCGACTGCTGCAAGCGCGCAGCCTGCGCCGAACACAATGGAGCCCGTGAGGAGCGAGCTGAAGCGCGGCATGCTGCGCCGCGCGCCGAAGAGCGCGCCGGTCACGGTGCCGACCGCCATCAGCGAGGAGAGCAGGCCGTAGCCGCTGGCATCGGTGTGAAAGACGCGTACGGCCATCGTCGAAATGAAGATCGGAAAGTTAAGGCCGAACGTGCCGATCAGCGCGAGCATGATGACAATCGCCTTGAGGTCGGGACGCGACCACACGTAGCGAAGACCCGCCGTCATGTTGCCGCGCGCGGGATGGGCGCGCTCGCGCACGCGGAGTTCCTGGGCGCGCAGGCGTGTGAGCGAGATCAGCACGGCGACGAACGACAGGCCGTTGAGCAGGAACGCCCACCCCACGCCCACCGACGCAATCACGACGCCGGCCACGGCAGGGCCGATCATGCGCGCTGCGTTGAACGAGGTGGAGTTGAGGGCGACGGCGTTCGACAGGTCGCCGTCTGCGACCAGTTCGGAGACGAAAGTCTGGCGCACCGGCGCGTCGAATGCTGCCGTGCAGCCGAACAGGAACGCGAACACGTAGACGTGCCACAACTGCACGACTCCCGTGACGGTCAACACGCCGAGAACGAGCGCGAGTGCGCCGAGCGTGGCCTGCGTGGTCATGAGCAGCTTGCGCTGGTTGAAATGATCGGCGGCGTAGCCGGACCACGGCAGGAACAGCAACTGCGGACCGAACTGCAGCCCCATGACGATGCCCACCGCAGCCGCACTGTGGTGCGTGAGCCCCGTGAGGACGAGCCAGTCCTGCGCCGTGCGCTGCATCCACGTGCCGATGTTCGACACGATCGCGCCGGTCGCCCACACGCGGTAGTTGAAGCTGCGCAGCGAACGAAAGACGCCGGCCGACGATGTGCTCATGCGGGGTCCTGTGTCAGTCGTCGACGAGTCGCTGAAGCAGGTCCAGCGCAGCCGCGAGTTCCCGCTGTTCGTCCTCGTTCAGGCGTGCCTCGATCGTGCGCGAGAGCCAGTCCTGGCGCTTCGCCCGGCCTTCGCGTAACCACTTGGCGCACGCGTCGGTGAGCGACCAGAGGGTCTGGCGACCGTCGTCCGGATCGGGCGCGCCGCTCAGCAGGCCCGCGCCGTCAAGCTGCGCGATCACCGCGCCCATCGATTGCGGACGCATGCCCTCGGCGCGCGCGAGACTCGATACGGTGCCCGATCCCTCGCGTTCGAGGCGGACAAGTACCGCGATTTGTGATGGCGTGAACTCGCCGGGGTTCGCTTGCTCACGAAGGCGGCGTCGGATCTTGCCCATCAGGGCTCGAATTTCGCTGGCGAGCTGGGCGGAAAGGTCGGCTTCGGTCGGGACGTTGCGGCGGGTCATGGCCGCATTGTAGGAGATGTGAAGGTTAACTTCAAAGTTTTACTTCACATGTCGACCAGGTTTTGGTCGGCGCCTTCGCGGGGCCGTCTTGCGCGGGCGAGATAAGATCGGCGCGACAGCGGAGCGGCGCTAACCGGACCGCTCATCGCCTCCAGGACCCGCGCCTTGTGCTGTCACCGTGACGCTTGCCGCGGCGCGGCGCGCGAGGTCGTGCCGAGTCGTGTTATTGGCCGGCGCTGAAAAGCTCGTTGATCTGCGCGCCTGCTGCGGCGCCCTCAAAGCCATCGAAGCGGCCTTCGGCCAGCGACTGGGCAGCACGCATGAATCCGCCCCACGCGGCGCGCGCCAACGCGCCGCCCACGCTCACGCGTCGCACGCCGAGCGCCGCGAGATCCGCGAGCGTCAGTGTCGATACCCAGCCCACGAGCACGTTGACCGGTTTCGGTGCGACGGCGGCCACCACAGCCGAAATCTGCTCACGCGTCTGGATGCCGGGGGCGTAAAGGCAATCGGCGCCTGCGTCCGCGTAGGCGACGAGACGCCGGATTGCATCGTCGAGATCGGGCTTGCCTGCGAAAAAATTCTCCGCGCGCGCGACGAGAACCGTGTCGCCGCCGTGCGCGTCGATCGCGTGGCGCGCGGCCTTGATTCGTTCGACCGCCACTTCGATCGGGAACAGCGGCGCCGACTTGTCGCCGGTCGAGTCCTCGACGGAGAGACCCGCAATGCCCGTTTCGACCGCCAGGCCCACGCTTTGCGCGAGCGCTTCGGGGTCCGCGCCGAAGCCATTTTCGAAGTCGGCGTTCACTGGCAGATCCGTCGCACACACGATGGCGCGCAAATGGGCGAGAACCGACTCGCGGGTGACGGCGTTGTCGGCGTGGCCCGTGGACCACGCGAAGCCTGCGCTGGTGGTGGCGAGCGCCTTGAAGCCGAGGCCCTGCAGATAGCGGGCGCTGCCGGCGTCCCATGGATTGGGCAGCATGAAACAACCGGAGTCGTGAAGCGCGCGGAACGTCGAGCGTTTTTCGGCGGTGGTTTGAGGCATGGGGCGGCTCCTTGTGGAGTAGGGGGCGTGCGAGGGTTAGGGCCGTTCACAGGATAAACGCGGAATCTTTCTTTCGTAGTTGACCAGAAATTGTGCGGCGCAGTGAAAATCGCGGCACACAAATTGCTGCCGAACGTAAGAGGGAAAACTGCAGCGAAGAGCGGTTCGTCCGTGCTACGGGCGTTTCTAACGCATACCTAAATAACGAACGTGACCGGTTCTTACGTGCCGTCGATGCATTGCCGGAAAAAATTCCGAATGTGCGGAGGGTAATAACGACACGGCTGAGTAGAGGCGTATGCTAGAAAACATCTGGTATCCATACTTATTCATAACACCATACGAGGAGACGCGAAGGACAGAACGAAATCAAGTTTCGCCCGGTTGCCGAATCGGGTTCTTGGCGGAGAGCAAGTAGAAAATCGCTTCCGCTTGTTCCGGCGAGATCATCACACCGGCAATTCGACACACTTTCGTGAATTGCCGGAGCCGCTCGCCGTGAGAGTTGTCGATAAATGTATCGCCCTTGTTCTGGAGGTGCGAAATGGCTGCCGACCTATCAGGAGCCGGAACGGCCCGCCTGTCGGAGGAAGAAGCCCAACGCCAGTTGCGCCGCGCAGTAGTTGCCAGCACGATCGGCACGACGATCGAATGGTACGACTTCTTTCTCTACAGCATCGTGACGGGCCTCGTCTTTGCGAAGTTGTATTTCCCTCAATCAGACCCGCTCGTTGGTACGCTGCAGGCCTTTCTGATCTACGCCGTCGGCTTTGTCGCGCGACCGGTTGGCGCCGCTATTTTCGGCCACTATGGCGATCGAGTCGGCCGCAAGGCCACGCTGATCGTGACGCTGCTATTGATGGGCCTCGCCACGTTTGCCGTGGCTTTCGTTCCGACGTACGCGACGATCGGGATTTGGGGTGCCGTCCTGCTCACCGTGCTGCGTTTCATCCAGGGTGTCGGTGTCGGCGGCGAGTGGGGTGGTTCAGTGTTGATGTCGATGGAATGGGCGCGAACCAACAAGCATCGCGGTTTTGTCGCTTCCTGGCCGCAGTTCGGCGTACCGGCGGGGCTGTTCCTTGCGAACCTTGCGGTGCTCGCGACGAGCGAATTCTCCGGCGGCCATTTTTTGGCCTGGGCGTGGCGTGTGCCGTTCTTCCTCAGCATCGTCCTCGTCGCAATCGGGCTTTATATCCGGTTGAATATCCTCGAGACACCGGTCTTCGCGAAGCTGCTCGCCGAGCGCAAGATCGAGAAGACACCGATGCTCGAGGTGATACGCCGCCAGCCGAAAGACATTCTTCTTTCGGCGTTCGTCCGTATGGCGGAGCAGGCGCCGTTCTACATTTTCACCGCCTTCGTGTTCACCTATGGCGTCACGACGCTCGGTGTATCGCGCGACCTTCTGCTGATGGCCGTGCTCGCGGCTGCGGTGGTGGAGTTCTTTACGATCCCGTTCTTCGGCCACATGTCCGATCTGATCGGACGTAAGCGGATGTACATGATCGGCGCAGCTTGCGTCGGTGTGGTCGGCTTCGTCTATTTCACCATGATGGACACCCGGCATCCTGTGTGGATTTTCGCGGCCATCGTGCTTTCGCTGGTACCGCACGCGATGGTGTATGGCCCGCAGGCCGCCTTTATTGCCGAGTCGTTCACGGGGCGGATGCGCTACAGCGGCGCATCGCTTGGCTATCAACTGGCCTCCGTCATCGCTGGCGGACCCGCACCGTTGATCGCGACCGCGCTCTATGCCTACTACCGGTCTGGCTATGCGATCGCGGCGTATATCCTGCTGTGTGCGGTGATCAGCCTGTTTGCCGCCTGGCGTATGGGCGACTACACGAACAAGGATATTTCGCAGGAATACGACGAGGCACATGCATTCGGCGAAAGTGGACATGCTTCGCGGCCGGCATGATCGGTCTCGTTGCGACAAGCGCAGGCCGACACATCCGGTGGCTGATGCGGCCACGCTTCAGCATGCCGATAAGGCATCCGGACAAGCCCTGATAAACCGTGTCCCGGCGCGGTGGCGCATGAATGTCCACCGCGCCGCCCCCCGCAGTGCAACCCGTTGACGGTCCCGATGCCCGTTAAAGCACTGCAGTGCACCGTGCTGCGCTGCACATCCGATTCCGTGTACTGCTGGTATTAACCGGCCCGATGAACTACTTTCATTGAGGCGCAGCGCTTGCCGACGAAAAATCCGATCTAAAACGCGAATCCAGAACGGAGAACAACAACATGCTGGCGACACAATTCCCAATCAGGAAGCCGGTGAAGTTGATCGCGATTGCAGCCGTGTTTGCAGCCCCATTTGAATTGGCCGTTTCTGGCGCCCATGCCGCCACGCCGACCGCCTACGTGACGAGCGAGACAGCGGGCGTCGGCGTGATCGATCTGGATCAGATGAGCCTTGCGAAGACCTTTCCTGTTGGCGCCGATGGCCCGCGCGGACTGAGTCTGAACGCGGACGGCACCCGGCTTCTGCTGGCCAATAAAAATACCGGCGATCTCGCCGTGATCGACACGCAGACCGGCAAGGTCGTGGAGCGCGTGAAGATCGGCAAGAACCCTGAATATGTGCGTGTGCACAACGGGTACGCGTACGTGACCTATGAACCCGGTCAGGCAGGCGGGAAGCCGGGCGCGGACGACGACGACAACGCCCTGCCCGCGGAAATCGCCATCATCGACGAGAAAACCTGGCGCGTGATCCGCTCCGTGAAGAGCGGGCACGAAACGGAAGGTGTCGAGTTTTCCCGCGACGGCACTACGATGCTCGTGACCAATGAAGGCGACGACACGCTCTCGGTGTACGACGCGAACACCGGCGCGCCGTTGAGGACGGTGCCGCTCCCCGCAGGTGGGCGTCCGCGCGGCATCAAGGCGTCGCCGGATGGCAGCCAGTACGTGGTGACGCTCGAATCTTCGAACCGGTTCGTCGTGCTCGACGCTCACGACTTCCACGTGGTAACTACCGTCGATACGAAGCTCGGGCCCTATGGCGTTGCGTTCGATCCAGCCGGCAAGCGCCTGTTCGTCGCTGCCGCTCGTGACGCGACGCTGCAGGTGTTCGATGCGCACAACTACGCACACCTTGCCGATGTGCCGGTCGGGAAGCGTTGCTGGCATTTCAGCTTCACGCCGGACGGCGCGCGCCTGTTGCTCGCGTGCGGCCGCTCGAACGCCGTCTATGTGGTCGACGCGCAGACTTATCAAACGCTTCAGCAGATCGGCGACTTGCCGCTCGCGTGGGGCATCGTCACCTGGCCGACCAGTGCGGGGTCGATCGAATCGCGCTGAGCGGCGGTGTCGACGCATCGTAGCCGGAGTGTGATGGCCGCGCTCGCCGTCGGGTTCGTGAGGTCGGCTGCCGTTGACGTCGAATTGCGTTCGGTACCGCACACAACGACGCATTGCGTTGCCGCTCTAGCCACTGCACCCGTAGAGACAACGTTACGAATCGCGCAATACTGTCTGGAATATTAGTGCCGTGTGGCCTACGCTAAAAAGGTCCGCCTCTACGGCCTGACCGCGCTGGGCGGCTGCCGGTCCTGATTCAACCGCTTTACCAACCACGTCGATATTCAAAGGTTTGCAATCGTGCGCGCTCTGCTCGGAGCGCATCCGGCAGGGTTGTGCCATCCCGCATTCGACGCTTCCGGCGAGGCAGGCGGCGTCGCATTCGCGAGACGAACATCATGGGCAAAAGAACAGGAGACACTCATGCATTCATCCCGCGGTACCCTTTTCGCCTGTATTCCGATCGTCGCGTTGATGCTTGCGGCGTCCGTTGCCCTTGGCGCGGATGAAGTGCAAGGCGGCGCGACGACCACAGCAGCGCCGATGCCGGACGTGCTTGCGCCTGTGACCCAGGCGCAGCTCGACGGGGCGGCACACAATTCCATCGACTGGCTTCACTCGAACGGCTCCTACGACCAGACGCGTTACTTCCCCGGCACGCAGATCAATACGGCGAATGTCGCGAAGTTGCGGCCGGCTTTCATCGTGCAGACCGCCGTCAACGAATCGATGGAAACCGCGCCGATCGTTTCGAACGGCATCATGTTCATCACGACGTCGTTCAATAACGTGTATGCCGTGGACGCGGCGGATGGTAAGGAGTTCTGGCATTACAAACACAAGATGGGGCCGGTCACGACTTTCTGCTGCGGTCCGAACAACCGTGGCGTAGCGATATCGGGCGATCGCCTGTTCATGGGCACACTCGATTCGAAGCTCGTCGCGCTCGACGCGAAAACCGGCAAGCTGCTGTGGGAAAGCCAGATCGGTGACCCGGAGCAGGGCTACTCGGAGACGATGGCGCCGACGGTCGTCGACGACAAGGTGCTGATCGGTACCAACGGTGGCGAGTACGGGATTCGCGGATTCGTCAAAGCGTTTAACGCGGCGGACGGGAAACTGCTGTGGACGTTCTACACGATTCCGGATTCCGGGCAAGAAGGCGTGTGGGCGACCAAGGATGCCACGGGCCGCGACCTGAAGCGCAACATTGACGCCGAGAAAAAACAGCTCGCCGACAAAGGCGGCGATTTCTACAAGACGCTTGGCGGTGGCGTATGGATGGCGCCTGCTGTCGACCGTAAAACGCACACCGTGTTTTTCGCGGTCGGCAATCCGTCGCCGGACCTGTATGGCGCGGTCCGTCCTGGCGACAATCTGTACACGGATTCGCTCGTTGCGATCGATCTCGATTCGGGCAAGTACAAGTGGCATTACCAGTACGTTCCGCATGACGTATGGGATCTCGACGCAGCCAGTCCGCCGATCCTCGTCGACGTTCGCGATGCGTCGGGCAAGATGGTTCCGGCCGTGATCGAAGGCGGCAAGACCGGGCACGTGTATGTCCACGACCGCGCCACCGGCAAGCTGATCCGCTTCTCGCAGGCGATGATCCCGCAGGAGAACATGTGGGTGCTGCCGACCGCCGAGGGCGCGCGGATGTTGCCGGGTGCGAACGGCGGCGTGGAATGGTCGCCGATGGCGTTCTCGCCGAAGACGCGTCTCGCGTATGCCGCGAACCTGCACCAGCCGATGACCTATCAGGTCGAGGAGGCCGCATATCCGGGCGGCAGCAAGCTATGGCTCGGCGGTGCGTTCAAGACGATCCCGACTGAACAGCAATGGGGCAGGCTGGTCGCGGTGAACGTCGACACCGGCAAGATCGCGTGGGCGTACAAAACCGATCAACCCTTGATCGGCGGCGTGCTCGCGACGGCAGGCGGGCTCGTGTTCAATGGCGAGGGCAATGGCCTGTTCCGTGCATTCGATGCATCCAACGGCAAGAAGCTCTGGGAATTCCAGTGCGGTGCGGGCGTTAATGCGCCAGCGGTGTCGTACATGGATCACGGCAAGCAATACGTCGCGGTGGCTGCAGGCGGAAACACGCAGCTCGACTTCAAGCGGGGCAACACGGTCGTGGTCTTCGCGCTTCCGTGAGTGTGCGTTGGGTGTTTGACGTCGAGTCGGCTCGCCTGTGTCGCCGCGCAGGCGGGCTGTGGTCTTTCGCGCTGCTAGTCCTTCTGTGCGCCGGCATGTGGCCGGCCGGCGCACACGCGGATGCGGCGGCAGGGCAGACTAAAGCACAGTTGGTCTGCGTCACCTGTCACGGACCGTTGGGTAATTCCACGAATCCGGATTATCCGGTCCTCGCAGGACAGTCCGCGCGGTACATCTACCTCGAATTGCGCGATTTCAGGGAGGGGCGCCGCAACGACCCGCGCATGTCGCCGATTGCGTCGACACTCTCGCGCGAAGACATGATGGATGTCGCGGACTATTTCTCCGCCCAGCGGCCTGTGCCTGTACGTGTGCCGTCGAGCGTAAGCCAGGCGAAGATCGATGCGGGCCGTAGCAAGGCGGCTGAGGTGCTCTGCACAATGTGCCATCTCGGCGGCTTTGCCGGGCAGAACGAGATTCCGCGCGTGGCGGGCCAATACGATCAATACATCGTCAAGCAACTGGAGGACTTCCGCGCGCACCGTCGAACCAACGACGCCGGCAACATGACCAGCGTGACGAAAGGGCTGTCCGACGAGGACATCCAGAACCTGGCTGCCTATGTTTCCAGTCTCCAGTAACGACGTGAACAAAACGCCGCGTGCACTGCTTGCGGCCACTTTGACCGGGAGTGAGCGTGATGAAAAGGACTGTAGCGATGTTGGCGGGGGCGATGCTGATGACGGGTGTCGTCGGCGTGGGCTCGCCGATCAGCGCGATCGCGGCCGATGCCGCGTTGAACCAGCAGTTGCTGGCCGCGGCGAGAAGCGGCGATGAGCCGAGCGTGCAGGCGGCGCTTGCAAACGGCGCCGTGGTCGATTCGCGCAACCGGATCGGCGATACGTCGCTGATCATCGCGTGCAAGAACGGCGTGACAGGCATGGCGCGGACGCTGATCGAGCATGGCGCCAACGTCGGTCAGGCCGATGTGGCAGGCGACACGCCGCTGATGGCCGCGGCATACGGCGGGCACGACGACATCGTCGCTCTGCTGCTCGCGCACGGCGCCGATCCGGCAGCGACGGACCGCGTGGGCAAGACCGCGATGGAGTATGCGGCAGGCAAGGGCCATACAGCGGTGGTCCAGCGCCTGCTGGACGCGGGTGTCGGTGTGAATCGCGTCTACAAGAACGACCTGACCGCGTTGATGTGGGCAGCGGGCTACGATCAGGCGGACACGATCAAGCTGCTGCTTGATCGTGGCGCGGATCCTTCGATGCGCGACAACCGCGGGATGACCGCGCACGACATCGCCGCGCAGACGGGCTCGAGTCACGCGGTGATGCTGCTGTCCTCGCACTAAGTTTCTTTTCGCCGCCGGATGCGCCATTCGAGGTGCGTCCGGCGGCGGGCGAGTTCATTTGATTTTCTCCGCGCCTGGCTCGACTACTCCAAAAAATGTCGAGCGAGGCGTGAACGGACGGGCGGACCCGCTCAAGAGGAGCCTTTCGGCTGAAATGCGTGGCTGCAACGCGATGTTTAAAGATACACGGCAAGCAGCACCACAATCGCTACCGCGAACGCCAGCAACAGCGCAGCGAGCCAGAGCGAAGCGCGGGCTGGAGCCGCAATGGTCGACGGCAGCCGTTTGAGGCCGGTGATCATCGGGCGCAACAGGTTGTGCCCCTTCGCGATCGCGTAGGTGGCGATGGCGCACAAGTGCAGTACAACCGCGCCAAGCAGCACGTACCAGCCATAGCTGTGCACTGCCGATATCGCGTTTGCGATGGACGCGGGAACGATTTCGCTCAGCGGGCCTTCGTTGGCGATGTCGTTATTGAGGTAGAGGCCGCTCAGCGTCTCGGCCAGCAGCAGCGCGAGCAACAGGAGGACCATCCAGCCGCCCGCCGGATTGTGCCCGACCTCGACATCCGGCTCGCGCCGAAAGAGATGCCGCAGATGGCGTAGCGCCGCTGCGGGTGACGCAACGAAGCTGCGAAAGCGCGCCGTTTCGCTGCCGACGCAGCCCCACATCAGCCGGAACAACACAAGTGCCAGCAGCGTTTCGCCGAGGCGTACATGCAGGTTCGACCAGTTGAGCCGATCGGTGGCCCAGGCGCCAAAAACCAGCGCGACGGTTAGCCAATGAAAAAGCCTCGTCGGGAAATCCCAGACGCGCACCGGACGCTCGCGGGTTGCAGCGGCTTGATCGGGTTCCATGAATTGGCGAGGGGATGGCGCTGGGTGCCGTCCCTTCTGCAACACGAGTCTAGCGAATCGGCACGGCCGTGTCGCGCACGCTGGTGCGGCGCGTGGGCGGTCAGCCCTTGCGCGCGCGACGTGTCGATCCGACGTCGAGTCCAATGGCCCTAGAAAATGCGTCAGGTCAACATCGGCAGCGTTTCGATCAGTACGAACCCCAGTAGTGCGCCGACGGCTGCTCCCACTAGTCTTGGATGCCACTGCTCGAGATGCATCGCGGTGATGAGCGTGCCGATCAGGATCGCGCCGAGCAACGCGAATGCGACGAGAACATAAGTGATCTCGAATCCACTGTTGATAAGCATACGGCCTCCCTGATCACACGATGATCGCAGCGGCGTCCATGTTTCAACTATATCACGACGTGATATAAAAGCTATAATCGCGACATACGGGTCGGTGACATGCGCTGCCGGCTGCGAGAGCAGCACGCGGCGAGAACAGAGCGGAGGGAGAAATGGCTACGTTCAGCCGTGTTTTGCTGTGCTACGACGCCACGCGGGAAGGGCGCCGTGCGCTGCGCGAAGGGGCGCATCTCGCGCTGGACTGCCAGGCGGAAACGCACTTGCTCGCGGTGCTCGATGCGGCGCCGCAGCAATGGGCGATGGCGGACGTTGCGTTTGCCGTGCCGCTCGATTCGGCGGAAGAGACCGCTCGCGAGATCCTGCGCGAGGGCGTAGAGCGGTTGACCGCGATGGGGCTCGTCGCGGAGGGGCACTTCGTCGTGGGGCGGCCGATCGACGAGATTGCCCGCTATTGCGATACGTTAAAGCCGGATCTCGTGGTGCTCGGCCATCACCGGCGGGGTGTGTTCGCCCGTTGGTGGGAGGGGCGGGATGATCGACTGCTGCTCGATCGCGTGTCGTGCAACGTGTTGGTCGTGACCGCGCCGGAGGAGGAGCCCGCGCCGGCGTAAGCGAAGTCCAACGGGTGCTCCCGGCCTTCGAACCAGCACTGCATCCGGCGCGTGGAGTGTCCGCGCCGCGTAGTGGTGCTGGCGCGGCTGCGCGCGTGTGAGCGCGGGAGTTGCGGTTCTTCGGCGACGAGCCCAGCGAATCGTCCGGCGAGGCCGGATCGTTCAATCGCCGTATCCGTTAGCAGAACACCAATTAAAAAGGTCCCGCAAATCCCGGCGAAAGCCGCGACCATGCACATGATAAACGCTTCAAACATACGTTTCCCCGCTTGTAGAATGGTGGCACGCAGGAAAGGGCGAGCATGCCTGCCGCGTCTTCGCCCGGCATCGATACGATTCCATTGTGTGCATCCCGATTGCGGGTGTCCAAGACGATATTGCAATCGTCGTGATAAGGGAGCCTTATGGAGGAACGGAGCTTGATGCTGCGTCCGCTTCGATACGTGCTAACCGTCGCAGATCTGAAGAATTTCACGCGTGCCGCCGAGGTGCTGCATGTTTCGCAGCCCGCGTTATCGCAGCAGATCAGGCAGCTCGAGGGTGAACTGGGCGGGCAGTTGTTCGACCGCAGCGGCCGCACGGTAAGTCTCACCGATTTCGGCCGCGCGTACGTCGATCACGCAAAGCAGGCGCTCGCGCATCTCGACGCGGGTCGCCGCGCACTGCACGACGTGCGCGACCTGACTCGCGGTCTCTTGCGCCTCGCCTATACGCCGACCTTCGCCGAATATCTGATCGATCCCGCATTGCGCCGGTTTCGCGCGGCGCATCCGGCTGTCGCAATCGAACTCGCGGCGAAATCGCAAGAAGAAATCGAGAGCGCGCTCGCACGCGACGAACTCGATCTCGGCATCGGTTTTACCGATGTGCGCTCGGATGAGATTCATGCGACGCCGCTATTTCAGGAGCGCATCGCGTTGCTGGTGTCGAAGGGACATGTGCTCGCGAGCCGGCGTGGACCCATTCCGGCTGCCGACCTCGGCGCAATCCCCATGACGCTGCTCAGCCCGGATTTCGTCGTGCGCCAGTTCGCCGATGCATGGTTCCGCGCGCATCAGATCCGGCCGCCGGTCATGGTGCAGGCGAACACGTTGGGCACCGTGCTCAAGCTCGTGAAGCAAGGCGAGCTGGCGTCGATCCTGCCTTCCGCCGTGATGCAGGAGCACGAAGGGCTCGTTAGCCTGGCCGTGTCACCGGGGCTGCCGGAACGGACCGTGGCGCTGCTTGCCCGACGCAACGCCTATACGACGCTGGCCGCGTCGGCATTTACGTCCGTGCTGCTTGGCCTCATCTCGGACGAAGGATTCACGCAACGTTGAGCGGCCGCGCGTGACGCGCCACCGGATTTAAAGATGTATAGGCGATACATTATGGACAAGCAGACAAATATCAATTGTTGATATTTGTCGCATCTCGCTAAGCTGGCAGCACCTCACGAATCGCACGACTTCGTGCTGCCACGTCCATGTCACCGTCCCCGATCGTTGCCTGGCTCACGAATTTCGCACCGCATCCTGGTGCGCCGCTCTGGCGCGAACGGGTCCGTCGTTGCACCGGTTCGACCCTCGGGATTGCCTTCGCGGCACTGGCTACGCGCTTCGTGTTCGGCCCGGCAGGCGACATTCCGATGCTCATCGCGCCGATGGGTGCGTCGGCGGTGCTGCTGTTCGGGGCATTCGAGAGCCCCCTTGCGCAACCCTGGTCGATACTCGGCGGAAACTGCGTTTCGGCGTTGATCGGCGTGGCCTGCGCGCGGTGGATTGCCGACCCCGGGACGGCTGCGTCTTTGGCGGTCGCGCTAGCGATCGCCGCCATGTACGCGTGCCGTTGCGTTCATCCTCCTTCAGGCGCGGTCGCGCTGACTGCCGTGCTCGGCGGCCCGGGCGTTCATGCGCTGGGTTGGCGATTCGTGATCGAGCCGGTGATGTTTCAGTCATTCGCATTGCTAAGTGTAGCGATTTCGTATCACGCGTTGACGGGCCACCGTTACCCGCGTGCCGTTGCGCATGCCGCGCCGCAGTCGGCGGCAGGTTCGGCGCAGACCGGCGAGTCGCGATTCGAAGTCGCGGCTGCCGGCTTCGCGAATGCATTCGATGCAATGACTTGCGAGGATGTGATGAGCACGGACGTGCCGGCCGTGCCGTCGACGATGCATCGAAAGGCCGCGCGCGAACTGCTCCACCGCGAGGGCGTGGCGGCATTGCATGTGGTCGATGCGATGGACCGGTTCGTCGGCATGGTGACGCACGGTGATCTCGCCGATGCCCCCGCATCGTTTTTCGCCCGGCTCGCCCGCAGGTTGCGGGCTGTCGTGAAGCGCGAATCCGCGCGAGTCGAAGAAACGGTCGAGGCGGTGATGAAGGCGAGCGTTCATGCCGTCCATCAGGCGACGCCGCTCGCGGGCCTCGTGCACGTCTTCACCGATCACGCCATCTCGTCAGTCCCGGTGCTCGACGACGGCCAGCGGCTGGTGGGCGTCGTCAAGCACTCGGACATGATTCGCTGGCTGCATCGCCAGGCGAACGAGGTGCGGATCGACGCGCGCGCCGCGTAAATCAAATGCCCGGCGCGCGCACAGGAGCGTCCTTCGACATCACGCCTGCGCGAGAATCTGCCGGATTGCGTCTTCGAAGGCTTCCACCGGTTGCCCGCCGGTCACCAGAAAGCGCTCGTTGAAAATGATCGACGGCACTGAGTTGATGCCCATTGCCTGAAATTCCTGCACCTGCGCGCGAACCTCGTCGCCATAGGCTCCGCTGTCGAGCACCTTGCGCGCCTCTTCACCGTCGAGTCCGACCGACTGCGCCGCTTCCACCAGTACGCTGCGATCGCTCGGGTCCTTGCCCTCCGAGTGGTAGGCCCGCAACAACGCCAGCTTCAGCGACAACTGCTTGTCCGCGAGGCCGGCCCAGTGCAGCAAACGGTGCGCATCGAACGTGTTGTAGACGCGGGTGCGCGGCCCAAAGTCGAAGCCCACTTCCGCGCCACGCTCGTGGATCATCGACTGGGTCTCGGCAAGCTGCTCGGGCGTGCGCCCGTATTTCCTGCGGACATAATCGACCACAGCCTCGCCGCCCGGCCCCATCTGCGGATTCAGCTCGAACGGATGAATCACGATCTGCGCATCGACGGAATCGCCGAGACGCTGCAGCGCGAGTTGAAGCGACGAAAGGCCGATCGCACACCACGGGCATGCGATATCGGAAACAAAATCGATCTTGAGTGACTGCGTCATTGCGCTCCCCATTAATATTCCGTTGCGCGCCCTGCACGACGGGCTGCAATCCAGGCGCACAGATTAACGTGAAACGCGAGAATCTGCAGGGGGCGCCCCGGCGACGCACGGTACCGCCGGGACGCGCGCCTCGCCGCATGACACCTCGCATTACGCCGCGCGAAGCGGCACGGCGCGTGCCCGGTCGACGGGTATGCGCGCCGGTCGCGGCTTTGCAGACGATCGGGAAATCGTTCCTGCGCCGAGCTACGCCCGCTCCAGTGCCGCCATCTCTCTCACGACCACGAGCAGCACCGCCAGACTCGCCCCGCCCGTGGCTCGCAGATCGCCGAGCAGCTGCGTGTAGCGGGTGAGCGAAGCCTCGCGCCGGACGCACCACGCGCTGACGATCGCATCGGGCTCGGACGATTCCGGCGATTGCGCTAGTGCGCTCGTCGTCAGCGCGCGCTTGAGCCGTGCCACCTCGGCCATTGCAGACGCGCGTGCCATCGTGTCCCAATGCGTGGGCGTGGGAAGCGTTGCCGCACGTTCGCTGATCCAGCCGTAGTTGAGTTGCGTGCCGAGCGCGAAGTACACCGCGGCCACGAGTTCCAGTTTCTGGTTGCACGCCGCCGAGACCTCCGCGATATCGAGCAATGCCGCGGAAATGTCGCCGCTCGCCGCGCGCGCGGCCAGCCCGCTTTCGACGCCGGCTTCCACCAGTTCGCGCTGGCGCGCCGACAACGCGTCGAGATCGTCGGCAGGGAGCAGTTGCGGGAGCTGCGGCGCAAGTCGTTGCGCCGCGTCGCGGCAACGCGCGAGCAGTTCGCCCACGCCGCCGTCCGCCACCGCCCCGGATTGCAGGTGTCGTAGGAACCACAGCGCCGCGCGTTCGAGGAGTCGCGCGACGTCGATGAACATGCGCGCCTGCACGTCGTCGGCGACGCGGTTATCGAGCGCATCGATGTCTCGCCAGACATCGTCGAGGTCGAACACATCGCGCCCGAGGATGCAGGCGCGCACGATATCGCCCGGCGTTGCGTCGGTTTCGTCCATCAGACGATGCACGAACGCGCAGCCGACGCGATTCACGAGCGCGTTGGTCAGATGGGTTGCCAGAATCTCGCGGCGCAGTGGATGACGGCGCATCGGCTCGCTAAAGCGCTGCTGCAACGGCTTCGGGAAGTAATCGACCAGCATCGACGCGACAAGCGGATCTTCGGGCATGTTCGAGTCGAGCAGGGCATCGTATAACCACATCTTGCTGTAGGCGAGAAGAACGGCACGTTCCGGCGACGTGAGGCCGAGCTTCGCGGCCTGGCGCTCTGCGATCTCTTCTTCGGTGGGCAGGAATTCGATCGCGCGGTTCAGCCGGCCGGCGCGTTCCAGCGAGCGCATCAGTCGCGCTTCGGCGTCGAGCATCTGCGCTGCGTAACGGCCCGCGATCGACAGCGCCTGGGTCTGGTAGTAGTTGTCGCGCAGCACGAGCAGGCCGACTTCGTCGGTCATTTCGGCAAGCAGTGCGTTGCGCTGCTTTTCGGTCATTTCGCCGTCCGCGACTACCAACCCGAGGAGGATCTTTATATTCACTTCGTGATCCGAACAATCAACGCCGGCTGAATTGTCGATGGCGTCCGTGTTGATGCGGCCGCCATGCAGTGCGAATTCGATGCGCCCGAACTGCGTAACACCCAGGTTTCCTCCTTCACCCACGACCTTGCAGCGCAGGTCCGCGCCGTTCACGCGCACGGCGTCGTTGGCGCGGTCGCCCACCTGCGCGTTGGTTTCATGCGCCGCCTTCACATAGGTGCCGATGCCGCCGTTGTAGAGCAGATCGACCGGCGCCAGCAGGATGACCCGAATCAGTTCGCTCGGTGTCAGCGCAGGAACGTCGATGCCGAGCACGGTCTGGACTTCACGCGAAAGCTGAATCGTTTTCACGGTGCGCGAAAAGACGCCACCGCCTGCCGATATTCTGGTGGGATCGTAGTCGGCCCAGCTGGAACGCTCCAGCGCGAAGAGGCGTTGGCGCTCGGCGAAGCTCGACGCCGGATCGGGGTTCGGGTCGAGGAAAATATGCCGGTGATCGAACGCCGCAACAAGCCGGATATGCGGCGAGAGCAGCATGCCGTTGCCGAAGACGTCGCCCGACATGTCGCCGACGCCTGCCACCGTGAAATCGGTTGTCTGTGTATCGATGCCCATTTCGCGGAAGTGCCGCTTCACCGACTCCCAGGCGCCGCGCGCGGTGATGGCCATCTTCTTGTGGTCGTAGCCGACCGAGCCGCCGGAGGCGAACGCGTCGTCGAGCCAGAAGCCGTATTCCTGCGAGATCGCGTTCGCGTAGTCGGAGAAAGTGGCCGTGCCCTTGTCGGCCGCGACGACGAGATACGGATCGTCGGTATCGCGGCGCACGACGTCGGGCGGCGGTACGACAGCGTTGTTGACGAGGTTGTCGGTGAGATCGAGCAGGCCGCGCAGGAAGGTCTGATAGCACGCGATGCCCTCGCGCATCCAGGCCTCGCGGTCGGAGGGCGGTGGCGGGTTCTTCACGACGAAGCCGCCTTTCGAGCCGACCGGCACGATGACCACGTTCTTCACCATCTGTGCCTTCATCAGGCCGAGCACTTCCGTGCGGAAGTCTTCGCGGCGGTCGGACCAGCGCAGGCCGCCGCGCGCGACGCGTCCGCCGCGCAAATGCACACCCTCCACGCGCGGCGAGTACACCCAGATTTCGAACATCGGCTTCGGTTCGGGAAGGCCCGGCACCTTCGCCGGATCGAACTTGAACGACAGCGAGGATTTCGGCTGTCCGTTCGCGTCGCGAAGAAAATAGTTCGTGCGCACCGTCGCGTTGATGACACCGAGAAACTGCCGGAGAATGCGGTCCTCGTCGAGATTGGGCACCTGGTCCAGCGCGCTTTCGATCGCCGTCAACTGAAGCTCGGCTTGCGCGTCGCGCGTCTTGCCCGCATGCGGATCGAAGCGCGTGAGAAACAGTTCGACGAGCTGCCGTGCGATTGCCGGATTGCCGGTGAGCGCGCGTTCGATATACGCGTCGCTGAACATCGAGCCCACCTGCCGTAGATATTTCGCATACGCCCTCAGGATGGTGACTTCACGCGCACTGAGCTGCGCGCGCAGGACCAGGCGGTTGAAATTGTCGTTTTCGATTCCAGCGTTCCAGACCTGATCGAATGCGTCTTCGAACAGACCTTTTACACGTTCGATGTCGAATTCGGTGTCGTCGGCCACCTCGAGGCCGAAATCGTGTATCCACGCTGGCGCGCGCTCAGGCACCGGAATCAGATAGGGTCGTTCTTCTTCGACGCGCACACCGAGATGTTCGAGCATCGGCAGACTTCGCGAGAGCGCGATCGGTTCCGCCGAGTGGTAGACCTTGAAGCGGAATTCGCGCGGGCCCGCTTCGATGGGGCGGTAGAGATTCATCGCGAGGCGCGGCGTGCCCTGTACGCCTTCGATCAATTCAATGTCGCGTACTGCGGTGCGTGCGGGATAGTCGTCGCGATACCCGGCGGGAAACGAGTCGCCGTAGCGGTGCAGCAGACGGTTGCCCTGTTCTTCGCCGTACGCGTCGAGTAGTGCATCGGCGAGATCGTCTTGCCAGCGGCGCGTCACCTGCACGAGCCGTGCTTCGAGTTCGCGCGTATCGACGTCGGGCATGGTGCCGGGTTCGGCGTGCACGACGAAATGAATACGCGCGATCGTCGACTCTGACAAAAGCGGCGTGAACTCGATGGACACGCCATTGAAGGCCTGCATGAGCAGGCGCGAGACGCGGTGGCGCAGATCGGTGTTGTACTTGTCCCGCGAGACGAACACGAGGCACGACACAAACCGGTCGAAGCGGTCGCGTCGCACGAAAAGCCGCGTGCGCTGATGTTCCTGCAGACGCAGCACGCCGAGTGCGACGTCGTAGAGCTGGTCTTCATCCGCGTCGAACAGTTCGTCGCGCGGCCAGGTTTCGAGCACCGTCACGAGCGATTTGCCGTGGTGCCCCTTCGGCAGAAAGCCCGCGCGGTGCACGATGTTCGCGCATTTGCGCCGCACGATCGGGATCTCCGCGCTCGACACCGTATAGGCGGTCGACGTGTAGAGCCCGAGAAAACGCCGTTCGCCCGTGACTTTGCCATCGGGCCCAACGACCTTGACACCCACGTAGTCCAGATAGCCGGGACGGTGAACCGTTGCGCGCGAATTGGCCTTCGTCAGGAAGATCGGCCACGCACCGGAGACGATGTCGGCGGCGGCAGGTGACAACGGCGTGACATCGGGCGCACCGGGCGGGCGCAGCGCGGCCCGCAGGATGCCAAGGCCCGATTCCTGCATGCCTCGCAGGCCGTAGCCATTATCGAGCGAGACGAGCGCGTAGTCTCGCTGCCCGAGAAAAGTGAAATGATCGGCGACCATCCATTCCAGAAAAGCCCGCGCCTCAATGTCCTCCGCGGTCTTCTCTCGGGACTTCATGATCTTGATCGTCTCGCGCGCGACGTCGAGGATCTTCGGCCAGTCCTCGACCGATGCGCGTACGTCAACCAGGACGCGCGCGATCTCGTCGCGCAGCGCATCGAGTTTTGCGTCGCCGCATCGATCGACTTCGAAGTGCATGAACGAGGCGAGTTGCGACTGGCCATCGTCGGCGCTCGCACTACCCACGCTCGCGCGGCTGATGCCACCGTCCTTGCTGCGCCATATGCGGAAGACGGGGTGCAGGACCGAATGGAGCGCGAGGCCGAGGCGGTTCACGGCTATCGTCACGGAGTCGACGAGAAACGGCATGTCGTCGTTGACGATCTCGACGACCGTGTGGTCCGAATGCCAGCCGTGCTGTTCCAGGATCGGGTTGTAGACGCGCAGCCGCTCGCTGCCCGGCACGAAGCGCTGCGCGGTCTGCCAGTGTCCCATGGCGGCGCCGTAGAGGTCCGCGATGCTGCGGCTCTTGAGATCGTCGGTGTCGGCGAAATCGTAGTAATGCTGGAGAAAGGGTTCGACTATCTGGAAGGCGGGTTCCGGCAATCGTCCACGCGCGAATTCGACGACATCAGAGAGCAGGTGCGCGACGACTTCTTCGTTCTTCGCGTGCATGGCGTCCTCCTCGACGGGTGACCATCAATGCATCGTCAGTGGTTCATTATGCGCCGGATGTGTAAACGGACTGTGTCTGGTGCTCGCAGGCGTGCCCGGGGTTGGGTGGGGTTGATTCAGACGTGTTGCCGGTGCGAAAAACGGCTTCCGCATCGCCTGGATGGGCACGGCGTCTTCGCTTTTAAAAGCGATCGGGACGATGCTGAGCGACACACACTTTGTTGATATTCCCGTGAAGCCTTGCAAAAAACGTCGTTCCGAATCTGGAACCCTTTGGCCGGGATTTCCGCCGGATTCACGAATGGATCCGCGGCAAATATGTATGCGAACGCGTGACGCCGACTACCGCTCGCCAAAGCGTATTGGCGTACCGCTGCCATTAAGGTTATTGCTTATTGCGATGCAGCAAAATACTGCATACACTTCCCAGGTTCGCGGGGTGTCTCGCATGTTCCTGAAAAGGGGAGGGGAAATGACGGCTCGACTTTCAACGCAGCACCCTTCTCCGACGCTTCATGTCTTCGAACAGGAAGGCGGATGGCATTGGGGTATCACAATACCCAGAGCGGCCGGAAGCGGCTTTAAAGTCATTGCGTACAGTGAAACCACTTTCGGTGGCGAAACTGAGGCTCGACGCGACGGTAGTCGCGCACTCGATGATCTTCCGAATGATGCCGCTCTCGCGTTTGTTCGCTAACACACGAACGGTCGCGCGATCTCACTGATACGATCCCGGTTCGGTCGCCACATCTGTGATGGGCGGGTTTGCGTACTGCCCCGTTGCTTTGTGCGTCATACAGCCCAAAGAGGCAGAACGATGAATTCGCGAGCCGGAATGGAAGCGCGCAGCAAGCGGTATGCCATTTATCGCCTGGGTCTGGCAATGAAGCGGCTGCTGAGTGCCGACGGCGAGGCCGAGCGAATCATGGCCACTCGCTGGGTTAAAGCCTGGAGCAGGGCGATCGGTGAGCGGTGGTTTGCGGGCGGGCCATATGGGAGCGACGTGACTCGACGTATGCCGCCGCCTGCAGTTCGGAGTAACAGCGTGTCCATGGGGCCAACCAGTCCAGCGGAACCCGGTCAGCCTCTTCAATAAAATTCGCGATCCTGATCAAATTGCGCGGGCGCCGAATATTGCAGCGCCGCGCTGCATTTCGTTTTCGTGCCGGCAATTGTCACCGACACCGCGGCTCACACATCGGCAGATCGAGACGAAATCCCCAGCGCATCGCGTTGATGGGGGCCGGGTATCGCAGAGCATTCCACGCGCGGTCTAGAAGTGCGCCATCTGTTCCAGGACGAAATCCTTAAGATTGCGCCGTACCTCATCGGCTGTCCGGACGAACTCCAGGCCATAGTGGACGCGGCTCGATTCCGTTCGCCGATTCCGGACGGTTGCGTACACCGTAACCGGGCGCATTCGCTCGTCAACACGAAGGTTCATTGCGAGCGACACATACTGCCCAAGGGCAAGAAAGTTTTGCGGGGCTTTGATACCAGCACCTGTCACGCTGATATTGACCACCGTTACGTCGGCGACGGGGCTTTCGTATTCGCCGGATTGCAGCTTCGCCGGAACCGACGTTGCGACGCGCCAGTGTCTGCGCACTGGAGCCTGAGCGATACCTTTCGGATATTCGAGGAACCAGCAGTCAAACGGAGCCGAGCTGTCGGGCAGTAGTTGAGTCTGGAACCGGAACAGGCGAGTGCCAGCAAACATCGTGGCGTCGTAGACCGTGTCGGGGACGAGGTTCGCGGGGCTGCCGTCAGCGGTGCGGCCGACGAGAATCGCTTTCTCCGGAATAACGCCGAGCAGATTCACGCCAAGCCTTTCTGTCGAATTTTCGAGCGACAGCTGAAAGAACTCCACGCGTTGTGCAAGATTGGGCAGCGCCGCGTGTGTAGTCCACTCGACGGCGTCGGACTCGGCGGAAGTCACCCTGGATGCCGATCGACAAAAAAGCAGCGTCGATTCGTGATTCGCCGACTCATTTTCGTTGTCCGGCTCGGCACTATCGCGGTACCCGGAGCGAAGCGCCTGATCGAGGAGCGATTGGGATGCGATGAGTTGACCGCTTTTCAAAAGCAGCTTGCCTTGGACGGAGTAGATCGAGAAACCAGCCGGGTTGCCCACGGCGATGTCGCCAGGTCGAATCCTTGTTAAATTCATTTCTGTGTTTCCCCGCAGTCCTGGGTTTGCAGTACGCGAATACCTCCAACGGTACTTATTATTTAGAATTTGCTGGGTAGCATATATCGTCAGGTAATCATCGAGTGATGGAGATTCATGTTTTTTGATATAAGCCAGCAATCATTGGCCCTGCGCGAAAATGTTGTTTGGCCGATATTTGGCGTCAAGTGTGGAACGTGGAAGGGTTGACGGTTTCGCTGGGGCATGTTGTCGCATTGCGACTGGAGGGGTAGGGATTCTCCGGATGCCTGTTTTGCGTCAGGATTTGAAAGGCTGGTGGCCCGGCATTCACTGAGCCGCCCATGAGTCGCGTTAGTTTCGCCGTGGTTCCGTTTCGGGCATTAAGTATTCACGAGAAATTCGTTTGAAAATCGGAGCCATATCCGCGTGGCAGTTCAGTGAGTACGGCGGGCTTGCTGATGCACGACCGCGGCCTCAAGCCCCTCCCATTGCGGACCAGTTGGGCGTGAACGGTTAAGGTGTCTACAACGGGTCGTACGCCTGGCGCGAGCGCGGCATATGCGGCTTGATGGGTGCTCAGAACGGCGGACGGTATGCGTTGCTGAGTGAGGCACAAATCGCTGTGGCCTGGAGATTGCGCGCGCTGAGCCGCTGACATTGGGCCGCATCGCCCAGGGCCTTGAAGTCGCGCTCAACTAACCTCTGCCCTGGTAGATCGAAACGCTGGGTGATGCACGCAAGCGCAACGGCTTTTCTTTCAAGCAAACCGTTTCTCGCTCAAAAAAGCGCGGCGAAGAGGCATTTGCCAGGACACCAGCCACCCTCGGCAAGCTCCAGCAGGCTGAGCGTGAACATGAACGAGATCCTCTGGCGACGCCTGATATAGAGATGGCGGCGTGCAATCACCTGGGGGCGCGACACCATCGACGCCGCACTCGCTGAGTTGCCACGCGGATATGGCTCCGATTTTCAAACGAATTTCTTGCGAATATTTATGAAACGTCTGGCGAGGTTCGTTCAAGTGGCCAGAATGGCTTTGTCACGTTAAACCGGACTCGTCTGATGGAGCGAACAGCGGTCGCCGGATAAATTATCCGGGATGCAATAGCCCAGATTCACGCGGAGAGCAAGGAAAACTAGTCACTCTTAGTGAAGTGAGCTTATCGTAAGGTAAATTAATAATGTATCTGGAATTTATTGAGCAGTTAGGCCCGCTTTTTCCGGGCCGGCAGTTGGATAACTCAGAGCTACGTTTGATCGAATTAGCATTACAGACGGAGAGCGATGCAAGAAAATCCAATGTTGAGTTCTTGATGGCTCTCTATGCGTATGGTCAAAACAAGGATGATAAGGCGCAGCGGATTTTCCGGCTGGTTGCGGATTCGAGTGTAGCTTCGCATGAGCGGTACCTTTCATTAGTCAATGCTGGAGCGGCCCTGGTCAACCAGCAACGATACGATGAAGCCATCTCCTGCTACGAGGAAGCGATCCATGGGATTGATTCCTCTGAATACGAATTTGATGACCTGATTATTCGGGCATGGATCGACAAGGGAGATGCGTTCGGCGCCCAGGGAAAGATCGAAAAAGAAATTGATTGTCTGGACAGAATTATTGGCCGCTTCGGTGCCGTTGGCGATGACCGTTTCGAGGGCACCATCGCACAGGTTATGTCGCGGAAACTGGATCGGTTATCCAGTTTGGGGCGCGACGGGCGGATACTCGAATGCATCGACAGCCTGGTCAAGCGTTACGCGAGTTCGGACACGATCATATGCCGTGTGGAAGTTGCCAGAGCGTGGCGACGGAAGTGCTTCCTGCAGTGGAGCGAGAGTCCTGATCAGGCGCTGGCGTCCTGTGAGGCCCTGATCCAGCGGGAAGGAAGCGCTCAGGAACCTGAATTACGCTGGCTGGTTGCGCGCGCGTACTACGTAAGGGCAAGGCTGCTTTGGCAATTGCAGGGCCCAGATGTGGCAGAGGTGTCGCTGGATGAGTTGATCGCACAGTGTGGAGCTGACCCTGAGGGGCGCCTGGATGACGTCTTGCTGGATGCCCTGGAGACAAAAACCCAATTGCTGCTGGAAGATCACCGTGATGAGCAGGCGGTCGCTTGCCGCGATCAGATCGTCCGTCGGTATGCCCGCAGCAGGGACCAGCAGGTTCGCTGGAGTGCGGCCAATAGTCTGTCGAACATTGCTGCATGGGCTGAGCGTTTCGCCAGCAATCCAGAACAGGTTTTAGCTTGCCGGCGTGAACTGTTCGCGCAGTTTGGAGCCGATGAGTCGGCATCTATTCGAGCTGTAGCAGCCTGCGGGGTGGTTAATAACGGCATCCTGCTAGGTCAACTTGGGCGGCTGGAAGAGGCGATTGCAAGCCATGCCCTCGTCATCGAACAGTTCGGGGCGGCGCCGGAAGCACCGTTACAGATAGAAGTGGCGCGCGCACTGCTCGACACGGGATTCTGGTTAGGTCATCTCGACCGCCATGAAGAGGAGCTTCGCTATTTTGAGGAAGTGCTGCGTCGATATGGCGAGAGTTCTAATCCGGCACTGCGGGAACGGGCCGCCAAGGCGTTACGCAACAAGGGGGCCGAACTTGGCAAGCGGCAACGCGGCAGCGAAGAGCTGACGTGCTATGACGAACTGATTCAGCGTTATGCCGATGCGCCGGAGCCTGCGATTCGCGAGCAGGTCGCGACAGCGTTGCGCTACAAGGGGGATAAACTTGATAATCAGCAACGCAGCAGTGAAGGCCTCGAGTGCTATGACGAGCTGATCCAGCGTTACGGCGATGCGCCAGAGCCTGCGATTCAAGAGCAGGTTGCGGCGGCGCTGCGCAACAAGGGGAATGCTCTTGGCAGGCAAACGCGCAGCAGCGAAGCGCTGGCGTGCTATGACGAGCTGATCCGGCGTTACGGCGATGCACCGGAGCCTGCGATTCGCGAGCAGGTCGCGGCGGCATTGCGCAACAAGGGGGATGAACTAGCCAATCAGAAACGCAGCAGCGAAGAACTGGCGTGCTATGACGAGTTGATCCGGCGTTACGGCGACGCACCGGAGCCCGCCATTCGCGAGCGGGTTGCGATAGCATTGCGCAACAAGGGGGTTGAACTTGGCAATCAGAAACGCAGCAGCGAAGCGCTGGCGTGCTATGACGAACTGATTCAGCGTTATGCCGATGCGCCGGAGCCTGCGATTCGCGAGCAGGTCGCGGTGGCGTTGCGCAACAAGGGGGTTGAACTTGCCAATCAGAAACGCAGCAGCGAAGCGCTGGCGTGCTATGACGAACTGATCCGGCGCTATGGCGACGCGCCAGAGCCTGCCATTCGCGAGCAGGTCGCGGCGGCGTTGCGCAACAAGGGGGTTGAACTTGGCAAGCAGAAACGCAGCAGCGAAGCGCTGGCGTGCTATGACGAGTTGATCCGGTGTTATGGCGATGCGACAGAGTCCGCTATTCGTGAGCACGTCACTGAGGCTAGCAAGCAGGTCGCGCTGGCGCGGAAGAAAAGGAGTTCGCTGGTCACAAGATTGTGGAATTTCGTGCGGAACCGCTGAATCGGCGGGTCACGAACTGCTCCAGATCGAGTGCAGCGATTCCATCGTTTGGACGTGATTTTTTTGGCCGGCAGAACACATTAGCGGCCGCTGCGCGCAGCTTTCACTGCCAGTGGACCGCTCAGCGAATCACTCTTTCCCGCCCATACAGCATCATCATCACGATGATCACGAGCCCGAAAACGACCTGGCGGAAGACATCGGCTGGCAGTTTGATGCCGATTTGCACGAAATAGTCCTGCGGCTGCAGTACGGAAAGAATCGACTGCAAAAGCGTGATCAGGATGACGCCCGCAATGGTGCCGAGGTAGGTGCCGCGGCCGCCGAGCACATTCGTGCCGCCGAGCACGATTGCGGCAATCGTCGGCAGCAGGTACGGGTCGCCCATCGCCTGGTATGAGCGGTTCGCCCAACCGGCCAGCAGCACACCGCCGGCCGCAGCGCAGGCGCCGGACAGTGCGAAGGCGATCAGGATGACGCGTCGGGTGTCGACGCCGGAGAGAAACACCGCCCGTTCGCGATTGCCGATTGCGTAGATTTGCCGACCGAGACGGGTGCGCGTCAGCATGTAGACCGCGACCACCCCGACGGCGATCCACACGAGCAGCGGGTTGGGGACGCCCGGGATCAACTGGCCGCCAGCGACGGCGATCATGAGGCCGGTGGCCCGATCCTGTGGTGCAAAGCCGCCGGTGTGATAGACCATGAGGCCCTGGGCGACGGCATTCATGCCGAGCGTGAATATCATCGATGGCGCGCGCAGCCAGGCAACGCCCAGGCCGTTCACCAAACCAATCAGGAATCCGCAGAAAATACCGAACGGAATGGCAAGCGGTACGCCGAGGCCGGGCCCAAGGATCCCCGACGCTCCGGTGGCCATCATGCCGCCCATGGCGATTGTCCAGGGAATCGACAGGTCGATTTGCCCCATCAGGATCACGATCATTTCCCCCGTCGCGATCGTGCCGAGGAAAGAGGCGACCTGAAGCTGCTGAACGAGGTATCCGATCGACAGGAAGCCCGGCTTGGCGGCTGCGCCCAGAAAGAGCAGCAGCACGATGCACGCGAAGGCGGTTAGTGTCGCGGTGTCGATCTTGGGCAGGGAGCGAAGCATGTGGCCTACCGATAGAGGTCCAGCTTGTTGCGCACGCGCAAGAGGCGCAGCGAGCCGAGGCTGACGGCAAACAGCAGCACGACGCCGACGAACAGCGGTTGCAGTACCGGGTTGATATTGAAGACGATGAGCAGATCGCCTACCGTGCGCATCACGAACGCTCCCAAGACGGAGCCGACCGCGCCGCCGGAGCCGCCAAAGAGCGAAGTGCCGCCGATCACGAGCGCGGCGATCGAGTTCAGTGTGTAGTCGCCGCCGAGCGCGGCGCGTGCCTCACCGGAATAGGTAATGCAGGTCAGCAGGAGTCCGCCCAACGCCGCGAAGAGCCCAGCGAGCGTGTAGGCCCAAAGCTTCGCCCGCGCGATTGGGACGCCCGACATGTACGCCGCCTGCTCCGACGAACCCACTGCATACGCAGCCCGCCCGAGCGAGGAATGCCGGTAGGGCATCCAGACGAAGACGATCGCCGCCAGGATCAACAGCACGGACGAGGGCACGCCCCAGGTCGAGCGCGTCATCAAGTCGGCGAAGTCGCCGTTGATATCGCCACCGGGTTGTGGCCGCAAGGCGAGGGCGATGCCGAAATAGATCGCGCTGGTCGCGAGCGTGGCGATCAGCGGTTGCAGCCGGCCATAGACGACGATCAGTCCGTTCACCAGCCCGCAGCCGAGACCTGCCGCGAGTACGCCCACGATTCCCAGCGCGGTTGTGCCCGCACCGCCGACGACGATCGTCGACGCGAGGCAATTGGTCAGCATGAAAGTCATGCCGACGGAAAGATCGAGGCCGCCGGTCAGCACGGGCAGCGTCTGGGCCATGGCGACAAGGGCCAGCAGCGCACCCTTGTTCGCAGCCGTGTTGATGACATCGGAGTTTAGCCCCATCGGCTGCGCCGCCCCGTAGACGCCGAACATCACGGCAAAGATGGCGGCGGCGGCAAGCGCCCCGCGTTGCGCGGCAATCCAGTAGCGCCAGTCAGCATCGTGCCGGCTGCCTTTCATCAGGCTCTCGTTCGCGCTCATCCGGCTACCTCAGGAAGGTTAATGGAGCGAGTTCGCGGCCGACGTCAAGTTCAGCGCCGCACCGATGAGGTTGTGCTCGGTCAGATCGGTACCCTGCAGCACCCGCGTGATGGTGCCGTCGTAGAAGACGGCGACGCGGTTGCAGCAGCCGATCAGCTCGTCGTAATCGGTCGAGTAGAACAGTATCGCCGTCCCTTGCTCCGCGAGCCGCCGCAGCAACTGATAGATTTCCTGCTTCGTGCCGACGTCGATCCCTCTGGTCGGATCGTTAAGGAGTACGATGCGAGGCTTCGTCATCAGCCATTTGCCGATCACCACCTTCTGCTGATTGCCGCCGGAAAGCGCGGCCACGGGGCCATCGAGCCCGTCCGACTTGATCGCAAGCTGTCGTACTACCGCGTCGATCAATTGGGCTTCGGCTTTGTGGTCGATCCGGCCAAAATGACTCACTGCATCGAGCGCCGCGAAGCTAAGGTTTTCGCGCACCGTCATCGGCAGCATCAAACCTTCGTTCTTTCGATCCTCCGGAATCAGGGCGAGCCCGAACTCGGGCGACTTTGCGCGACGCGGGCTCGCGATTTTCACCGGCTTGCCGTCCAGTTCGATTTCGCCACCGACTCCGATCAGCACGCCGAAGAGCGCCAGCAGAAACTGCCGCTGGCCCTGGCCGTCAAGTCCGCCGAGTCCGACCACTTCGCCCGCCTGCACGTCGAGTGAAACGTCCTTTAGCTCCGAGGTCCATGAGAGACCGCGGACCGCAAGGGCGGGTTTTCCGTCACGCTTCGTCGGGCCAAGCGGCGGAAAGGCGCTTGAATATTCGCGGCCGATCATCATCTCGACGATCGCATCGTCGGACCGGGTTCCGGCGGCAAAAGTCTCGACGTAGCGGCCGTTGCGGAAAACGGTGCATTCGTCGGCAAGCTCGGCGATCTCATGCATCCGGTGGGAAATGTAGATGATTGCCAGCCCTTCTGTTCTCAGGCGCTTCAGGAGCGTGAAGACCTTGCCCACGTCGGCCGCAGTCAGGGCGGAGGTTGCCTCGTCGAGGATCAGGACCCTGGGTCGCCGCGCGAGCGCCTTGGCGATTTCGACCATCTGCTGGCGCGATAGAGGCAGGCTGCCGAGCGGGGCTGCGGGATGAATGTCCTCTCCGCCGATCAGGGCCAGCATGGCTTCCGCTCGCCGTCGCTCGGCAGCCCGGTCGATCATTCCGAACCGGCGCGGCCGGTCGGCGATGCAGATGTTGTCCGCGACGGTGAGATCGGGCAGCAGCGAAAGCTCCTGGAAAATGCAGGATATCCCCGCATCCGCTGCCGCTTTGGGAGTGGCGAAGCTGACCTCTGCGCCGCCGAGATAGATGCGGCCGCGGTCGGGTTGCACCACGCCGGACAGGATCTTGATGAAGGTGGACTTGCCAGCCCCGTTTTCGCCGAGAAGCGCGTGGATCGAGCCTGCACGGCAAGCGAATTGCACGTCCTCCAGCGCCCGAACGCCGCCATAGTGCCTGGTAATACCCTCTACGCGCAGCAGCGATCCCGGCGATCCCTCGGCCATCTCTGTGTGCCTCCTTCCTGCCCGGCGCGGCGGCGGATCTCGCCGCCGTTCTCCAGTTCAGTTGTTCGTACCGGACTGGGCTGCGATTTCCTCGGCCGAGAAACCGATGTTGCAACTCGGGAAGTTATTGCCGGCGAAGAAGCTGCCCGGCAGATTCGGGAAAACGTTCTTGCCCGGTGTAAATGGCGAAAAATCGACCGACGTGGGCAGCGCGATGGTTTGCGGAATCACGTTGCCCTGCAGCGCCGAGATAGCCGTCTTGATGGCCACCGCGCTCTGCGCCGGGCCGGTGCCGCCCGACTGGCAAGTCAGGTTGGCTTTATTGCAGAGCAGGCGATAGGCGTTTTCCGTTTCACCCGAAATCGGCGCCTTGAATTTGCCGGCATCGAGCATCGCCTGAACTGCGCCCTGCGTGCCGCCCTGGACGTAGAGGCCGTCGAACATGCCCCCCGCGGAGATGGCGTCGGCGGTTGCTTTTTGCGCGTCGCCCGGCGCCCAGTTGCCGATCACGTCGACCACTTTCACCGTACGGCCCGACTTGTTGAGCACTTGATGAAAGCCGTCGTTGCGCGCGAGGTCCACCGGCTGGCCGGACGGGCCGCGAACGTGCAGGAAGGTGAGATCGCCCGAGGGTTTGGCTTGCTTCAGCAGGAAATTCGCCGCCATCTCGCCGAGGCCGAGTTGATTGACGTTGACCGAAATCTGCGCGGGGTCGTCGATTACGTTGTCGAACGATACGACGACCACGCCCTTTTCATTGGCCTTACGCACCACGCTTTTAAAGGCCGCGGAATTGTTGGCGTCGACAATGATCGTGTCGAAGCCCTGATCGATGAAATTGTTGGCGGCGGCAATCTGCGCGGCAACGTCCTGCCCGACCGAGACGACCTTGAATTCCTTGACGTCCTTCTGGACCGCGGGCTGGGCCACGTAGGCTTTGGCGACGCGGATCATCTGGACGCGCCAGTCGTTGGCGATGAATCCGTTGACCAGAGCGATCCGGTAGGGACCATGTTTTGCCGGCCACTGGAAGAATTTCGTGCTGGCCGATTCAGGTTTGAAGCAGGCGGGATCCGCGCCCGGTCCGCTTACCACCTTCGGACCCGCCGCAAGAGCCTGCGTCGACAACGCGACCGTCATCAGCATGCCAATTGCCGTGGGATACAGAGCTTTCTGCAGACTTTTCATGTGTCTCCCCCATCGACCAGGTGCGAGCGACCTGATCCAGAAAGGCTAGGTGATGGGGAATCGGCCTGTCAAGTAATAGGGCACTACGATCCAATTAATGGGACGCGATCGTTGTCGATGTGTGCTTTCTGCATCCCGCTGCAGTGTTGCATGTCGTCGGGCTGGGCGTAGACGTGGTGCGATTGCTTGCGGTTTCGCTCGCAGGGCGTTTTCCATCTTCGTGCTCATCGTCGTTCCGTCCTTTATGACGTGAGCAGGAGTTACCGGATTATTACAAATATCGATAGCGGAGTGCAATCATCTGAATCTGCGACACCATTGATGCTGCACCCGCAGAAATGCTACGCGGCTACGACTCCGAATTTCGAACCATTTCTCTTTGAAATTTAATACTCATGCTTACTAACCGTCACATCCCGCGTTACGATCGTTTTACTCGCTACCTTCATTGGGCGGTCGCGACAGGTATTATATATGCATCCATCGTTGGCTATAGCTTGAACTATATTTCTTCGCCAGGCGTGCACAATTTTTTCTCTGTACTGAACATGTCTTTGGCGACAGTGGTTACGGTGCTGATGTGCGGCCGATTCGTCTGGCGCTTTTTCAGGCCTTCCATCAACAAGCCAGGCCAGGTGCCTGCAAAAAGAAACAGTGCGGCGAATTTCGCGCATGAAGTATTCTACATCATTATTTTCACGGTTCTAATTAGTGGATTTTTGATGTTGAAGCACGGCTACAATTTCTTCGGGTTGTTTTACGTGCCTCGGCCGATTGCGGTTAATGACGTTAATGACTTCTTTTTCAAAATACATCGCTACAGTACCGCAACCCTTGTAATAATGCTTTTCTTGCATGTGTTGGCGGTGGTGAAGTGTCACATCATTGATCGCCATCCCATCATTTCGCGAATGATATAAAGAATGTCGCTCGTAGTCGTGTTGCTCCTCGGCGGTATCATGCCGCCGATAACGCAATTGCCTGTTCGTTGAACAAGACGACAACAATCAAAAACGTAAAGAGGCCTCACTCTGCCGAACGATTCGGTAAGCTCCGTCATCGACACGCACAAGTCGATTGGCATCACGGCGCCAAGGCTCGCGCTGCTGCGCGTGCTGTAGCGCATATCGCACCGGCCGCCGCCGTTGCCGCGCGAGTTTCCGGTGTGGGAGCAGATGTTCGCGCACGCCGCGCGTTGCGCTATCCCTCGCCCGACCACGTACAGGGGCGGGCGAGGGCGAAAGCCTATGCGTTACGTAGCGGCTCTCGCTGCGCGTTGTTTGCGAATGCACTGCCTGGGTGCACTGTCATGCCGGCAAGACGGCGCGAATTGGTCCGGTTAACTTCGTCAGGCGCGAGCCAGCGCCTGATCGAGGTCCGCGAGCAGATCGTCGATATGCTCGATGCCGATCGACAGGCGCACGGTTTCTTCACTCACGCCAGCCTTGCGCAATTCTTCGGGCGAAAGTTGCCGGTGCGTGGTCGAGGCGGGGTGCGTGGCGAGCGACTTCGCATCGCCGATATTGACGAGCCGGGTGAAGAGCTGCAGCGCGTCCTGGAACGCTGCGCCGGCTGCAAGGCCACCCTTGAGCCCAAAGGTAAGAAGACCGGGGCCGCGTCCCCCGAGATAGCGCTGCACGAGCGCGTGATCGGGATGGTCCGGCAGTCCTGCATAGTTCACCCATTCGACGCGCGAGTGACCTTTGAGGAACTTCGCGACCCGAAGCGCGTTATCCGTGATGCGCTCCATGCGCAGCGCCAGCGTTTCGATACCCTGCAGGATCTGGAATGCGTTGAACGGAGAAATCGCTGCGCCTGTGTTGCGCAGCGGTACGACGCGCGCGCGGCCGATATACGCAGCCGGCCCGAATGCCTCCGTGTAGACGACGCCGTGATAGCTCACGTCCGGCTCGTTGAGCCGCTTGAAGCGCCGCTTGTGCTCTGCCCAGGGGAATTTGCCCGAATCGACGATCGCGCCGCCGAGGCTCGTGCCGTGGCCGCCCAGATACTTCGTCAGCGAGTGCACGACGATGTCCGCACCGTGCTCGAATGGGCGCAGCAGGTAAGGCGAGGGCACCGTATTGTCGACGATAAGGGGAATGCCGTGACGATGAGCGATTTCCGCGAGCCGCGCGATGTCGGTAATGTTGCCAAGGGGATTGCCGACGGACTCCGCGAAGATCGCCTTTGTGTTGGCGTCGATGAGCGGCTCGAACGACTCGGGCTTGCGCGGGTCCGCAAAGCGCGTGGTGATGCCGGAGAGTGGCAGCGTATGCGCCAACAGATTGAACGTACCGCCGTAAAGCGCGCTGGCAGCGACGATATTGTCGCCGGCTTCCGCGATGGTCTGGATCGCATAGGTGACCGCCGCCTGGCCCGAAGCAAGCGCGAGCGCTGCCACGCCGCCCTCGAGCGCCGCGACGCGCTGTTCGAGTACATCCTGCGTCGGGTTCATGATGCGCGTGTAGATGTTCCCCGGGACCTTGAGATCGAACAGATCGGCGCCGTGCTGAGTATCGTCGAAGGCATAGGCCACCGTCTGATAGATCGGTACCGCAACGGCGCGCGTGGTCGGGTCGGGCCGATAGCCACCGTGTACGGCGAGCGTTTCGAGTCGCCAATCAGGTTTTTTTTGTTCTGTCATGTCAACACTCCAAAAGAAAAACGGAATTTACTGCAAATCGGAAAATGCGCTGAGGGTCCGGCTCACCAGGAGAGCGATTGGCAACAGGAAAGCGTTGGTTTCGAAAAGCGCGATGCGCAGCCGTTTGCGAAACGCAAAGTTCAGTGTGCCTTCGCTTCGTTTGTACGTGTTTGTTTTATCGGCGCGCCAAAACGTTTGCGGTTGCATAACGCGGGGCATTCGTTCTCGATTGATCGTTGTGCGCGCCATTAAAACATCGGGCGACGCTGTGTCGCCCGATGATCTCTGATCTGGTGGCTGAATATAGCACCACGAACGCGAATTTCTCCGCCAATTATGACGCGATGTCGATACAACTCAAGGCGCGGGACGCCAGACCGCCGACGCCACGTCGATCTGCTTCGGAATCAGCTTGAGACGGAAGAACGTATCGGCAATGCGCTGCTGGCTGCTCACAACGTCGGCATCGAGCAACTTGACGCCATACGTCGAGTGACCCAGTGAGCGTTCGGCAACCTCAACAGGCAAGCCCGTTTGCGACGCGAAAATCTGTGCCGCCTCCTTCTCATGCTGACCAATCCACAGGCTTTCGTTATTCGCTTGCGCCAGCACGAATTTCAAAGTGTCGGGGTGTGCTTGCGCGAAGCTGCGCGACGCGATGTAAAACTGGTGATTGTTCGCCACGCCACGCGCATCGGCGAGAACGCGCGCGTCGAGCTGGGCGACGGCGGCCGTTGCATACGGATCCCAGATCACCCATGCATCGACATTGCCGCTTTGGAACGCCGCGTAAGCATCGGACGGTTTCAGGTAAGAGACATTGATGTCGTCGTAGCTCAAATGCGCCTGCGCAAGCAATTGGACCAGCAGGTAATGCACGTTCGAGCCGCGGTTGAGCACAACGCGCTTTCCCTTGAGATCGGCAAGGGTCTTGATGGGCGAGGATTTCGGCACGAGCAGTGCTTCCGCCGCCGGTGCGGGCGGTTGGACGCCTGCGTAGAGCAGATTCGCATTGGCGACCTGGGCGAACACCGGCGGTGTTTCCCCAACGGCACCTAGATCGATCGCACCGACGTTGAGCCCCTCGAGCATTTGTGGTCCGGCCGGGAATTCAATCCATTGGACCGATATGCCTTGCTGTTTCAGCGTGTTTTCGAATGTACCTTTTGCCTTTATCACCGCGAGGTCACTGCCTTTTTGCCAGCCGATCCGGATTTCGGTGGCGGCCGCGCGCGCGGATGTCTGGAAGACGGTGAACAGCAGGGCTGCCAGGACGGCAAACAGGAATGTCGCCGTATGGCGCTTCAATTGAGTGATTGTCGAAAGAGAGGTGGTCATCGGGGAGACTCTGGAGCAAGAGGGGCGATGCAGGTTCGTTTCGTTGCGCAGGTAACGAAACGGTCGCGGCGATGCGGGTTCAGGCTGCGACTCGCGCAGCGGGTTCGACACACATGCCGGTTGCCGCGGTATAGGAACGCGCGTATAGGCGTTCGACCAGTGTGCCGATTTGCTGCGAGGCGCCGTGCACGCGCGCACGCAATGGTTCGTCGAGTGTGACGTCACCGTCCGCGTTCCATACGATGTCCCGGTCAAGTGCGTACACCGAGGGGAGAACGATATCGGCTCCCAATGACTGGAGGACGGGCCTCAACGCGTAGTCCAGCGCGAGCAGGTGGGCCTCGCTGCCCCCTGTGGCGATCGGGAGGACGATTTTTCCGTCGAGACCACGTTGCGGCAGCAGATCGAGAAAAATTTTCAATAAACCGCTGTACGCGGCCTTGTATATCGGCGTGCCGACAATCACAACGCTGGCTTTGTCGATGTTCGCGAGGGCCCGCGCGATTTCTGGTGCCGTGACATCGGCGCGGACTACGGCGTCGCCGGGAAGCGAGGAAAGCGATAGCAGTCTCGTTTCCCTACCGTCGTGTTCTAGTAGCGAGAGCAGATGCGATAGCAGTCGTTGCGTTCTTGACGTGGACGATGGGCTACCTGAAATGGCGATAATTGTCATGACGTTCGGCGAATTAGATCAGTAATTCATAGTGTCGCCTTAGTGGGGACGGCTAGACAACGTAGAATTTCTGCGTTCGATATGAGCGAATCCTGAAACCGCGACTCAAGCTGCGCGCGAAGATGCTGGCGTTAGAAACTGAAGCGACGGATTCGCCGCACGATCGCGCTTGAGTACTTGAGAAAGAACCCAGTCTTCCAGTTCGGCAAACTGTGACGCACCTCTCAGTCGAGGGCGGTCGAGCCTGACTTCCTGATCGATCGTGACTCTGCCGGAATCCAGCATCAAGATGCGGTCCCCGAGTGCAATGGCCTCTTGCACATCGTGCGTCACGATCAGTGCGGTGAAACGGTACGTTTCCCAAAGCCGCTCGATCAGTGCATGCATTTCGATGCGGGTCAACGCGTCGAGGGCGCCGAGCGGTTCGTCGAGCAGCAGAAGTTGCGGCCGGTGCACCAACGCCCGCGCCAGCGCCACCCGCTGTCGTTGGCCGCCCGATAGACGGGCCGGCCAGTCGTTCTCGCGCGCCAGCAGACCAACCTCGTCGAGTACCGTACGCGCTTCGTCGCGTGCCGATGTGCCGAGTCCGAGCATGACGTTTTGCAGCACCGTTTTCCACGGCAAGAGGCGGGCTTCCTGATACATGATTCGGGTGTCGAGCGCGCCGCCAGCGCCGTTTTCGTTGACGAGCGTACCCGACGTCGGCGTCTCGAGTCCGGCGATGAGTCGCAGCAGTGTGGACTTGCCGCAACCGCTGCGGCCGACGATCGAGACGAAGCTGCCGCGCTCGATGGCCAGATTCAGATCATCGAGCACGACGCGTTCGCCGTACTGTTTTCCGACGGCGCGTAGCGTCAGGGCTGTGGTGTCTTCCCGTCTGCGCTGTACTCGGGCAGAAGCCACATTCACGACTCCGCCGTTATGTTCATCCGATATCCGTTCGGATTCCAGAATGGTGTCGAGCGACGCGGTCAGTATCGTTCCTGTCATGCTTTTGCTCCGGATTGGTAGGCGGGATGCCAGCGCAGCAGCGCACGCTCCAGCGCTTTCGCGAATAAATCGGCAACCTTGCCGAGCGCGGCATAGAGCAGGATGCCGACCACCACGACGTCGGTCTGCAGGAAATCACGGGCATTCATTGTCATGTAGCCGATGCCCGCCTGTGCCGAGATCGTTTCCGCGACGATCAGCATGACCCAGGTGAGTCCGAGCGCAAAGCGCACGCCAACGAGAATCGACGGCAGGGCACCAGGCAGGATCACGTCGCGGTAGAGCGCAAATCCCCGGACGCCGTAGCTTTTCGCCATCTCCACGAGATCGGCGTCGACGGAGCGAATGCCGTGGTATGTATTGACATAGAGCGGGAAAAATACGCCGAGCGCGACGAGGAAGAGCTTCGCGGTTTCGCCGATACCAAACCACAGGATCACGAGCGGAATCATGGCGAGCGCCGGGATGTTGCGGATCATCTGAATCGTCGTATCGAGCGCGATGTCCGCGGTCTTCGACAGCCCGCTCAACAGGCCGAGCGCCAACCCGATTCCGCCGCCGATCGCAAAGCCCGTGAGTGCGCGCCACGCGCTCACCTTGACGTCGGCGACCATTTCGCCCGACTGTACGAGTGTCCATATCGCGCGGACGACTGCGAGCGGTTCGGGCAACACGCGCGCGGACAGCACGCCCGAGCGGGCCGCCAACTCCCATGCGACGAGGAACGCTGCGGGCACGATCCATGGCGCGATGGCGCGCAATAGCACCCTGCTGCGGCTGCCGGGTGTGTTGAGTCCAGCAATTAGCGGAATCGAACGCATACGGCCCCCGTTAGCTCTGGCTTGCCTGAGGCACGAACTGATTGCCGACCAGTTCGCCGAACGGACCCGACAACGGTGCGGTTCGCGCCGCCGCATCGTTGCCAATGCCGAGGCGCGGAAAGACGAGTTCCGCGAAGCGATACGATTCCTCGAGGTGCGGATAACCGGACAGGATAAACGTGTCGATGCCGAGTTCCTGGTACTCGCGCATACGCGTCGCGACCTGTTCCGCGCTGCCGACGAGGGCGGTGCCCGCGCCCCCGCGCACGAGGCCCACGCCGGCCCACAAGTTCGGATAGACCTCAAGCGTCTCGCGCGAGCCACGACGGCCGCCATGCAGCGCGGCCATCCGGCGCTGCCCCTCGGAGTCCATGTTTGCGAACGCTTGTTGCGCACGGGCAATCGTGTCGTCGTCGAGCCGGCTGATCAGGCGCTCGGCGTCCTGCCACGCTTCCTCTTCCGTTTCCCGAACGATCACGTGCAAGCGGATTCCAAACTTCAATTGGCGGCCGCGCGCCGCCGCTTGTGCTCGCACATCGGCGATTTTCTTTGCGACCGCGTCGGGCGGTTCGCCCCAGGTCAGGTACGTATCGACGTGTTCGGCCGCGATCTGATGCGCGGCAGGGGATGAGCCGCCGAACCACAACGGCGGATGCGGGCGTTGAACACTCGGATAGAGCAACTTGCCGCCCTTCGAGCTCAGATGGCGCCCCGACCAGTCCACGCTGCCGCCTTCATGCGCCGTGTCCAGCAGACCGCGCCAGATGTGGAGGAATTCGTCGGTGATTTCGTAGCGGGTGTCGTGATCGGCGAAAATTCCATCGCCCTCGAGTTCGGCGGCGTCCCCGCCTGTGACGATGTTGATCCGCAGGCGGCCGCCCGAGAGCCGGTCGAAAGTGGCCGCCATGCGAGCCGATAGGCCCGGCGACGACAGGCCAGGACGGATCGCAACGAGAAATTTCAGGCGGTGCGTCACAGGGATGAGGCTCGATGCTACGACCCACGCGTCCTCGCACGAGCGGCCTGTCGGCAGCAGCACGCCTTCGTAGCCGAGCGTGTCCGCGGCGATGGCAACCTGCCGGAAATAATCGTAGTTCGCAACGCGTGCGCCTTCGGAGGTCCCTAGATAGCGGCTGTCGCCATGCGTCGGGATAAACCAGAACACATTCATTCGTATTCCTGTGTATTGGGTTGCGAGAGATTGAATCGCGCGGAACGTGTGGGCCACGCGGAGGGCAGGTTTGCTGGATGGGATCGCCAGTCGCCTTTGTTTAGCCGCGCCTGATGCAGCGGACGTGCGGCGTAACGATCCGGCTACTCCTTTGGGAGGAGTGTAGGTGTGCAGACCGCATTTCGAAACGAAGGTTTTCTGCTTTGCTTTTCGTCGCAGCCGTGGATGCTTGACCGGATTTGGCCTGAGAAGTCGTTACGTGGCACCGCACGGGCGAGCTGGCCGGCGGACCGAACCTGCGCTGGCATCGCCGGGCCAGGATGATCGCAACCCATGAGACATCCGATGGTGGGCTTGGCGGCTCAAGACCAGCCCAGGCACGGATGCGAATCCCCGAAAGCGCTCCGCCGGGAACGCAGTACGAACGTTCGGTGCGTTACCCTTTGGTCGCACCAAACGTGAGTCCGGCAACGAAGTGCTTCTGCATCGCGAAGAACATCACGACGGACGGCAATGCAGCGAGTATCGATCCCGCCGAAACCAGATTCCACGCCGTCGTCCATTGCCCCTTGAGTGCTGCGACACCCACCGTGATGGGCGCGGCGTCGTCGCCTTGCGTGAGGCACAGGGCCCAGAAGTAGTCGTTCCACACAAACGTGAAGACGAGGATTGCGAGTGCCGCGAGCGCCGGGCGGATCAGTGGCAGCACGATCCGGAAGAACACGTGCCACTCGTTCGCGCCTTCTATGCGTGCGGCTTCGACGAGTTCGAACGGTAACTGTTTGATGAAATTACGCAGGAAGAGGGCGCAGAAGCCGGTCTGAAACGAGAGATGAAACAGGATCAGTCCGCCCACTGTGTTGTACAGCCCGAGTTGAAGCGAGAGGCTGCGCACCGGGATCATGAGGACCTGAATCGGCACGAAATTGCCCGCAACGAATGTCGCAAAGAGCGCCGTGTTGCCGGGAAAGCGGTAGATTGCGAGCGCGAAACCCGCCATGGCGGCTAGCGCGATCGAGCACACCACCGCAGGCAGCGTGATCTGCACGCTGTTCCAGAAGTAGTGAAGCATGGGCGAGGTGGTGAGCGCTTCGCGGTAGTTGTCGAAGAGCGCGAAGTGTCGCGGCCAGCCCCAATAATTGCCTTCGCTGAGTTCTTCGGACGAGCGCACGGACGTCACCATCACCGCGAGCAGTGGCAGCAGCCAGATCAGCAGCGCGATGGGCAACGTGAGCTTGTATGCGCGGCGCGATATGGGCTTCCATTTGTTGACGGGCATCGGAAACATGGTGGACTCCTTAGCGCTCGTTTCTGATGAGGTGACGCAGGTGGTAAATGATGTAGACCAGCATGATTGCGAACAGCACGACGGCAATCGCGGCCGAGTAGCCGAGCCGGTAATATTTCACGGCCTGGTCATACATGAAGTAGGCGAGCACCGTCGAACTTTCGAAGGGGCCGCCGCCCGTCATGACTGAAATGAGGTCGAAGCTTCGCAGCGCGCCGATGACCGTGACGACGACTGCCATGAACGTCGTGGGCCGCAACTGCGGGAGGATGACGTGCCACAGCATCGACCAGCCTTTCGCGCCTTCCATGCGCGCGGCTTCGATCTGCTCGCTGTTGAGGGTGGTGAGGCCAGTGAGGTAGAGGATCATGCAATACGCGGTCTGCGGCCACAGCGCGGCCAGGATGATGCCGGGCGTGGCGAGGCGCGCGTCGCCCAGCACGGGTATGCCGTGACCGAGCATCAACGCGAGCAGTCCGAACGTGGGATCGTAGAACCACGCAAAGATCAGACCGACCACGACGCCGGAGAGCACGAACGGTGCGAAGAACAGTGATTTGACGAGGCGGATGCCAGCGACCTGCTGGTTCAGATACAACGCAATGGCAAGACCCGCGGGTGGGGCGAGCAGGAATAGCACGAGCCAGATCAGGTTGTTGCGGAGCGCCGTGTAGAACGTCGGCGCGTGAAAGAGTTCGACGTAATTCGCGAGACCGACGAACGATGCCGGGCTCATGCCGTCCCAGTTGTAGAGGCTCAGGCGCAATGTCGAAAGAATGGGCCAGACCACGTAGATCGCGACCATCACGCACGCGGGCGCGAGAAACAGGAACGCGGCACGCCGCTGGCGGCGTGCGGTAGGCGTCACCCGACGACGCCTGTGGCCGCCGGGTGACGCCGCGCCTGGTGTACGGGCACGGTCGCCGGATGAGCCCGCAGGTCCGGCAGAGGGTTGCGCGGGGCCGTCGGCGCGATGGGTGGCGGAGTGAAACACGGATGCCCTCCAGGTCGAAACCGGTGGCGGCTCGCTACTTCGCGAGCCGCCGCGTACTTACTTCTTGTAGATGCGCTTACGCGTGTCTTCTAGCTGCGCGAGAATCGAATCGATTTTCGTCGGGTCGGCGACGAACTGCTGCATGCCTTTCATGCCTTCGTCGGCCATTTCCTTGGTCATATCGCGGTCGTAGAACTGCGCTATGCCGCCCCTCGTGCTCGACAGGATCTGGAATCCAATCTTCGAGATGGGGTCATCGGGCTCCGGCGACTTGCTGTTTGCCGAAAGCGAGCCGAGGCCTTTCGCGAGTTTGTCGCCGATTTCAGGCGTTTGCGTGAATGCGAGGAACGCATGCGCGGCGGCCTTGTTCTTCGCTTTCGACGGGATGTGCAGCGATTCGACCGGGCCGTCTTCGGCGGTCGGCACGTTGGGGTCGATGATCGGGAACCGGAAGAAGCCCATGACCGGCTTCATGTTCGGCGGAAAGCCGCCGGTAATGAACGTGCCCATCAGCATCATTGCGGCCTTGCCCTGGAAGAGGAACGGCTGTGCTGCGTCGAGATCGTAGGATAACGAATTATCGATGAAATAGCCGTCGTCGATCAGTTGCTTCCACGTCGTGTAGACCTTTTTCACGCGCGGGTCGGTATAGGGAACTTCGCCGGCCATCAGCTTCTGGTGAAAGGCATTTCCGTTCAGGCGCAGGTCGAGGTAATCGAACCAGCCGGCCAGGGTCCATGCGTCGCGTCCGCCCACCGCAATCGGCGTGATGCCTGCGGCCTTGAGCTTCTTGCTGGCGTCGAGGAATTCATTCCATGTCTTTGGTTCACTCGTAATGCCGGCCTTGTCGAACAGGTCCTTGCGATAGAACATTCCCCACGCGTAATACACGGTCGGCGCTGCGTACGGCTTGCCCATGTACGTCGAGGCTTCTTTCGTCGACGCATACATGCTGTCCCAGTTGTTCTTCGCCCAGTCACTGGAAAGGTCTTCGAAAAGGCCCCGCTTTGCGTAGTACGCCATGCGTTCGCCATCGTGCCAGTTCACGATGTCGGGTGGTGCGGTCGTGAGCCACGCCGGCAATTGCACCTTGTACGCTTCCTCATCGACGAAGGAGACTTTCACGTCGGTCCCCGGGTGCGCCTTCTTGAACTGGTCGATCACGTCGGTCCACACGGCGCGCTGGCTTGCGCCCTTGAATGCGATGTTCATCTCCAGCGTGTCGGCCTGCGCCTCTGTGGCGACACTGCCGGCGAGCGTGGCAGCCGCGAGCGCTACGGCGGCGAGCAGCGTACGGGGTTGAATTCTCATGCGTGTCTCCTTGGTATGCGTCGTTGTCGATGTTGCATGGGTGGGTTTGCGGGTTGGCTCAGGGTGTGTCGGTGCGATACGCCGAGACGCCCTGGGGGGCGATGGCTCGCGAGCCGATCACAAAGGCGTCGTCGGGTATCGTCGTCGCGAGCGTGTGGGTGTCGGGGCCGTAGTTGAACACCCACGTCAGGTTGCCGCGACGGCTTACGCGTACCGCGTCGCCGAGCGGCACCGGTTGGAGGCCGGCTTCACTCGCGATGCTGGCGAAGAGCGTTTCGGTCGAGTCGTCGTCGAAGAGGCTCGCGAGGTAATGGATCGTGCCGCGCTGGACCCACGCGGGATGGCGATCCGCGAATCGCGCGCGCACTTCGATGCCGTTGCGCGCGCCGCCGTCGTCGCCCAGATCGAGCAGGTCACGCCAGTGGCGTGCATGTCCGTTGCGCGCGGCAGTGTTCCCGAAGGCCGCGAACGTGACCGGTTCGGTTACGCTGGGCCGCAGAGATTCGACGCGCCAGACGCGCACGGGCAGCACCGGCGCTAGCGAGCCGGGCGGCAGCGTGGCGGGGATTCGCAAGTTGGCGTCCTTGGAACCGCTGCGCGGGCCGAGGATCACATGTGCGCCGGATTGCGCAAGACGCGCGGCAAAATCGTCTGGAACAACCGGCAGCGGCGGCACGACGATGAGACGGTAGCCGTCTAGCCGCGCGCGTGCCGAAATGATGTCGACGTCGAAACCGAGCGCGCGCAGCGCCGAGTAATACTCAAACGCGAAACGGGGATAGTGAAAATCCGCGCCTTGCGGCTGAATCTCGCAGAGCCACTTCGCTTCGTAATCGAACACGAGGGCGACGGACGTTTTCACGTTGAAATCCGCGCTGCCTTGCGCATCGAGCACGGTACGAATTTCCTTCGCGACGCGCGCCGCCTCCTCGCCGCCGATATCGAGCCGGTTGTCCGGCGTGTTGAGTCCCGCGTGCATCTGCTCCTGTGCGAACGGTGCCTGTCGCCAGCGGAAATACGATACGCAGCCCGCACCGTGCGCAAACGCCTCCCAGCTCCACAGCCGCACCATGCCCGGTAACGGCGCCGGGTTCCAGTGTGCCCAGTTCACGGGGCCGGGCTGTTGTTCCATGACCCAGAACGGCAATTTCGACATGCCGCGATAGAGGTCGTGATTGAGCGAAGCGAAATCCGGGTGCCCCGTGCGCAGATAGCGCGCCTTCACCTCCGGGGTATACCACTGCTCTTCGAGTGCACCCAGCGGGTAGCTGTCCCACGCCGCGATGTCGAGATCGGCGGCGACCTTGTAGTGATCGAACTCCGTGAAGAGTTGCATGAAATTGTGCGCGACGCTGCGCCCCGGCGAATACTTCCGGATGATGTCGACCTGCATGCGGTTATAGCGCTGCACCTCATCGGAAGCGAAACGCCGGTAGTCGAGCCGATGCGACGGGTGCGCTTCGGTGACGGTTGCAACGGGCGCGTCGATTTCGTCGAAACTGCGGTACTCCATGCTCCAGAACACCGTTCCCCAGGCGGCGTTGAGCGCTTCGATCGTGCCATAGCGACTTTTGAGCCACGTACGGAAGCGTTGCACGGCGGCGTCCGAATAGCTGAGTACCGTCTGATGACAACCGTATTCGTTGTCGGTTTGCCAGTATGCGATGGCGGGATGCTGGCCGTAGCGCGCGGCCACCGCCTCGCAGATGCGCCGCGACGCTTCGAACCAGACCGGCGAAGAAAAATCATAGTGGCGGCGCGAACCGAACGCGCGACGCCGGCCGTCCGCGCCCACGGGCAGGATCTCGGGATGACGGTCGATGAGCCACTTCGGCGGGGTGGCCGTGGGCGTGCACATCACGATTTTCAGTCCCGCCGAGGCAAGCGTGTCGATGGCGCGGTCGAGCCAGCCCCAGTCATATTCGCCGGGCGCGGGTTCGATGCGGCTCCAGGCGAATTCGGCGATCCGTACGTGCTCGATGCCGAGTGCCGCCATGCGTGTGGCGTCGTCTCGCCACATGAATTCGGGCCAGTGCTCGGGGTAGTAGCAGACTCCAAGACGCATCCGGGTGTCCTCGCGGTCGGTTGTCAGACGGGGTGTTCGATTGATTCGAGTGCGGTGATGGCGAAACCGTCGTCCCCGAACAAATGGCAAGCGGTGGCCGGAGCGCGAAACTGGGCGTTGTCACCACTTTGCAGGCGGGCGTCGCCTGGCGCCTTGGCGATGAGCACGGTGCCGTCCGGCTGGTCCAGATGCACGTAACTGTGCTCGCCGAGCGATTCGACAAGCGTGACCGTGCGCGTAAGTGTGAGCGCCGAAGGCGCGTCACGATCGAAGGTGCGCAGATCCGCAGGTTCGAGATGCTCGGGGCGCACACCGAGTGTGACAGGCGCGCCAACGGCCGTGCGCCGTCCGTCGCGTGGCAGCGTCACGGATTCCGCGCTGCCTGCGAGCGTGACCGTCACGCCGCCGGCATCGATCGACGTGACGCTCGCCGGCAGAAAATTCATGCGCGGCGAACCGATGAAGCCCGCGACAAAGCGGCTCGCGGGACGGTGGTAGAGATCGAGGGGCGCGCCGATCTGGGCGATGCTTCCATATCGTTCGGTATCCTTACCGCTGTGCAGCAAGACGATCTTGTCGGCGAGCGTCATCGCTTCGATCTGGTCGTGCGTAACGTAGACGACACTCGCGTTCGCAAATTGCTTGTGTAAACGCGCGATTTCGATGCGCGTCTGACCGCGTAGCGTCGCATCGAGATTGGAGAGGGGTTCGTCGAAGAGGAATACGCCAGGCTCTCGTACGATCGCGCGGCCGATCGCCACGCGTTGACGCTGCCCGCCGGAGAGTGCCTTTGGATAACGATCGAGCAGGGCTTCGAGTTGCAGGATGTGCGCGGCTTCGCGCACTTTGCGATCGATTGCGGCCTTCGGCGTCTTCGCGAGCTTCAGGCCGAACGCCATGTTCTCGTACACGGTCATGTGCGGGAACAGGGCGTAGCTCTGGAACACCATGGCTACGCCGCGCTGCGCGGCGCTCACGTCGTTCATGAGCTTGCCGCCGATCGAGATGTCGCCGTCCGTGACGTCCTCGAGGCCCGCGATCATCCGCAGCAGCGTGGACTTGCCGCATCCGGAGGGCCCGAGAAATACGCAGAACTCGTTCTTGCCGATCTCAAGGTTGACGTCGCGGATCACGGGCACGCTATCGCCGTAAGCCTTCTGAACGCCGCGCAACGAGATGCTCGCCATCGTTCCGTCTCCATGTTTTAATCGTCACGAAGCGGAGATTAAGCGCTTAAGCAGCGAGCCAGAAAAAATCGATCGCATGCGCGATCGCCGGCTGGCTTGTCTCCGTGAGTCGTTCTGATTGTCGTCCAATGGTGCGGTGCGCGGCTTGAACTGGCAAATGTTGAACTGCGCTCCCAAATACTGAGATTTCATGCCCACACTGGTGGAAGTCGCGCGGCATGCCGGCGTTACGCCGGCGACCGTATCGAACGTGCTGCGCAATCGCGGACGCGTCGGCGATGCCACGCGCGAGCGTGTGCTGGCGGCCATTGCTACGCTGGGGTACACGCCACACCTGAGCGCGCGCGCGCTTGCCGAGGGCCGGGCGCCGACCATCGCGCTGATGGTGTCGAGCATCGCGAATCCGTTTTATCCGGAATTCGCACTCGCGGTTGAAAATGCGCTGCGGCGCAGCGGGCAATTCCTCATCATCTGCAACACGGATGGCGATCCGCAGACGGGGCGGGCGTATCTTGACCAGATCGCAGGCACGCTCTCGGCCGGTGTGCTCGTGATGAACGCGAATCTCGACTTCGCCGATCTGCGTGCCACCGAGCGTCGTGGCGCGCCCGTCGTGTTGTGCATGTGGGAGCGGCCGCACGCGGAGCCGGGATTGCCTTGTGTCGCGGTCGATTTCAGACTCGCGGGCGAACTGGCGGCAGCGCATCTACTGTCGCTTGGGCACCGGCGCATAGGGGTGATCGTGGGGAGCAAACCGTCTGGCATTCATGCCGCGCGTTATGAGGGCTTTCTCGATGCGATGCGGGCGGCTGCGCTCGACGGTACAGCAGCGCCAGTGCGCTACGCGCGCGACACAACGCAGGGCGGGCACGACGCAGCGCTCGAATTACTCCAGACGCATCCGGATCTCACCGCGCTCTTCACGACCAACGATCTGCCCGCGCTGGGCGCTATGCAGGCGGCGGCGGATCTGGGCCTCGACGTGCCACGCCAACTCTCGGTGGTCGGCATTACCGATATCCGGCTCGCGCGCGAATCGCGTCCGGCGCTGACCACCGTGGCAGTGCCCACCGTCGAGGCGGCGGAGCTTGCGGTTGCGTTGCTGCGGGAACTGATCGAGGCACCGGATGGTGCCGCAGGAGTCGGGCGGGAGTCACGCATGTGCGTCGCGTCGGCGCCGCGACTCGTTATACGGGCTTCGACAGGGCCTGTGGCGAGCGGTGCGCTCCGATAACGACGCAACCGGATGATGCTCACACTTTCGGGAAATGGCGAAACTCGGTGGCGAAATGACTAGCTTTTTGAGCCTTCCTGTTTCGCATGCGCCGCTTCGTTAATGGAAGCGTCCGCTAGTTTCAGTTTCTGCAGCCTGCGTATGGCATCGATTGCCGCTTCCGTGTCGAATCTACCCATCGCCCGCTGAAGCTCATCCCATGACGGGCCGGACAGCGCTACACCGCATTGGCCCGCCAGTTCATCGAACAGATCCAGTGCGTCCATGTCGTGAACGGCAAGGTGTGCAACGAGCCGGTCCAGACTTGCCTCGATGTCGATGTTGTTCGTGGCGGTATCGGCGGACAGGTTTTTTCCAGCGCTAACTTCAGCGTGCCGCGTCAGCCAGTCGTTCTGGGCGTTTAGCGTTGCGTTCAACGTTTTTTCGAACGATAGCCGCGCGTCGCTATTCGGCACGCTCTCCGAATCGCGGCGCAGCGCGAGTTCAATGCTTTCGCAAATCGACGCCAGCCGCGATGCACCAACGAGGGCTGCAGTGCTCTTGAGTTGATGCGCCGCGTCACGAATCGGCGTCGAATTGGTGGGTTGGGTCTCTAGAATTTTTTCCCCGAGAGCAGGAGCGAGCAGGATGAAATCGTGCAGTAACCGCGCATAGAACACAGCGTCATGGTTCAGACGGGTCAATGCAGCCTGTGCGTCCAGCAAGGGGGCTACTGCTGCTTCGGGAGGGAGCGCGGCAATATCTGTGGCGGACGGTGCCTGCGCACCTCTTGTGTGCCGCAGGACGATTTTAATCAGCCTGTCGAGATCGAAAGGCTTGCCGATGTGGTCGCTCATACCTGCTTCCAGGCAGGCCTGCCGGTCGGTTTCCATTGCATTCGCGGTCATGGCGACGATGGGCAGACCTGCATGCTGCGGCTTGCACCGGATGGCCCGGGTTGCCTGCAGCCCGTCAAGCGTGGGCATGTGAAGATCCATCAGGACGAGGTCGTAGCGATGAGGCTTGGCATCGAGCGCGTCGAGCGCCGCCTGGCCATTCCCGACCACGCTAACCATGGCGCCTTCTCGCGCCAGCATCCGTAGCGCGACTTCCTGATTGATCGCGTTGTCTTCGACCAGCAGAAGATGCAAGTTAGCCAGACGTTGCACAGCCGGTGGCGGTTCAAGGCGCGGCAATTCCGGCGTACTGTGCCGCCCCAAGGCTATGCGTACCATCCCCGCCGTTACCGGCTTGCATAGTGTCGATCGCGGGCCATTCAGACTGCGCGAACTCATCGTCAGCAATATCGGCGGATCATCCTGCAGGGTTGCCAGTCCATCGAGAAACGCCTGTCTTTGCGGAGCATCCTGATTCAGAAGAACCAGCTTGGGCTTCGGGTTGAGCGATCCCGCACGAACGGCGGCCTGCATTGAATTCGCATCGGTAAATATCTGCACTTGCCAGCCCATACCGGCAAGCATGCGTCTTAGAACCTTGCCCGAGTGAGGATGAGGTTCCAGAAGCCAGGCGGTCGCTCCAGCCTCGACCTCGGGCGACGCTGAAAACGCTGCTCCATTTGGCTCTACCGGCAGAAGAATCTGGAAGAAAAAACGGCTTCCACGACCGGGTTCGCTATCGAAATCAAGATCACGTCCCGTGCCTGCGTTATCGAGCATCAACTGAATCAGCCGCTTGCTGATCGTCAGTCCGAGGCCCGTGCCGCCATAACGTCGTGAGGTCGATGCTTCAGCCTGGCTGAAAGCGTTAAAGATGCGCGGGCGTTGCTCGGCGCTGATGCCAATGCCCGTGTCTTCCACTGCGAATTCGAGCAATGCACCGCTTTCGTCGAGTTGCAGCATCCGCACACGCACCACGACTTCACCACTGTGGGTGAACTTGATCGCGTTGCAGCCGAGGTTCATCAGAACCTGCTTGAGTCTGAGCGCGTCGCCCCTGAGTACCGGCGGAATATCCGGATCGATGTCGTAAATCAACTCCAGATTCCGTTCGCCCAGGCTGCCGGCGAGGATCACGGAAAGCTCCGCCAGCAGGGCATCCAGTTCGAACGGCTCGATGGACAGCTGCATCTGGTTTGCATCGATCTTCGAGAAATCGAGGATATCGTTCAGGAGCGACAGCAGGGTATGCGCTGCGCTATTCGTCTTGTCGAGCAGATCCTGCTGCTCGGCGTCGAGCGCGGTATGCCTGAGCAACTGGAGCATGCCGATGATGGCATTCATGGGCGTGCGGATCTCGTGACTCATATTTGCGAGGAACTGGCTCTTGCTGCGCATGCCCATGTGCGCGGCATCCAGTGCACGATGCATTTCGGTCACGTCGAGGCAGATGCGGATACGCATGCCGTCCTCGGTCACCGCGCTGATAACGTCGAGCCAGCGGTCGTCGCGCAGATGCTGGTGCACGCTCGAATGCGGACTGCACATTGCCTGAAGCTGGTTGTCCAGCCACTTTTCCGGATCCTTTTCCGCATCGAGAAAGGCGTTCGCTTCGATGCCGGTACGCAGTACCTCTTCAAATGTGAGACCGGGCACGATCCGGTGTCCCAATGCTCCCGCAATGGCGCGATATTTTTCGTTGCAGAAGACCAGTTTTTCCTGCGCGTCGTAGAGCGCGAATGCCTCGTCCAGCGCTTCGATTGCCGAGTAGAGCGTGCGCTCGCTGGCCAGCGCGCGCTGGCGGGTTTCGAGCAGTTCGGTAATGTCCTGCGCTGCGCCGACGAGCCGGTACGGTCGATCGTCGAGGTATTCGATTTCTCCTGCGACTCTGAATGCGTGAGTACGGCCGTCCGGTAACGCGATCTGGAGCGTTCGCATGAACGCCTTGCGAGCGGTCGTCGCCTCGCGGATGCAGGTGTAGAGTTCGCGCCACGCTTCCGGTAGCGCGTGCTCGTCGTCGATATCGGTCTGGCCAGGCAACTGCACCCCGAGGATAGTCAGCGCCTCACGGGAAAAATTCACACGTGGTGTTCCGAGTTCCGCAGACCAGCCTCCGATGCGCGCGATTCTCCCAGTGCGATCGAGCAGATCCCGATTGAGTTTGAGCGACGTGATGTTCAGGTGGATCGACAAATACTTTTCGGGCAATCCATTGGGGCCGAGCAGCGGCGAGATCGCGACGTGCACCCAGTACAGCGAGCCGTTTTTCGCCCGGTTGCATACAGTGTTGTTCCAGATCTTGCCTTGCGTGATCGTGCTCCACATCTCCTGCCAGAACTGCGCATCGTGATACCCCGAACTGATTACGCTATGCGGACGCCCGAGCAGCTCTGTCTGGCTGTAGCCGCTGACCTTGACGAACTCGGTGTTGACGTGCGTAATCCTGCCGTTCAGATCCGTTTCCGACACAATCGCAAATTGGTCGAGAATGTCGAGCACGGCCTGATGATGACGCAGCAAGCGCTCCGTTTTCTCGCGTTCGCGGCGTTGGCGGTCGATGTCGATCTGCGCCACGCCGTGACCGAGGAAGCGGCCGCGGCCATCATGCAGCGGGTGCAATTCGAGGATCATCGTATGCACATCACCGCTCGTTGAGCGAAAGCGAATGTCGGTGCGTAGTTCTGCGTGGTTGCGCAACGCGGACTCGACAACGGTGAGCATCGCGGGATCGTCGAGTCTGTCGTGCAACATTTCGCAAAACGGGCGGTCTTGCAGTTCACCGGGCGTGTATCCGGTCAACTCGATATAGGGCTGGTTGGTCGCAACGATCCGGCCTGCAGTGTCGACGACGCAGACTGCATCGTGGTTCAAACGCCCCGCGCATACCATCCGCATCAGCGCGTCGCGATCGACGGTCAGCCTGCCGGCGTTGCGCCACAGCGCCCATGCGAACAGCAACAGCAGTATCTGCGCACCGATCAGCGCGCCCCAGATCGAAGCGGCGGCCATGAATTACAGTCCGGTTGTGCGGGCAATAGCCTGCCTGAGCTGTACGGCCGCCAATGGCTTCTGCAGAAGCCCATCGGCGCCAAGGGAGGAGAAGTGGCGCAGGGTGTCGTCGTCGCCGTGTCCGGACACCATCAGCACTGGAAGACGTTTGCCGGGCCGCGCGCGCAGCGCTTTCAACGTGTCCTGCCCGCTCATGCCCGGCATGTTGATGTCCAGCAAGACCAGATCGAACGGCTGCTCGTCGATCAGACGAAGCGCCTTGTGGCCGTCGCTCGCCAGCGCGCCGCTGTAGCCGAGTTCGCGCAGCAGCCGTGCCGCAAAACGCAGATTCATCGTGTCGTCGTCCACGACCAGCACGCGCTGCGGACCCGGAGCGCTCGTGCAACCGGTATGGGCGGGATTCCGATCACTCATTGGCGCACGTCGTCAGAACGTTTCCCAGTTGTCATCGCCGGCGCTTTGTGTCGTTGCGACCACGAGTGAAGCGGGTGCGGCGGCTGGGCGCACGGGTTGGGCTGCGTGGACCGAGGCCGGGGCGGTGGTATTCGGCCGGCCGAATTCGATTTCGAGTGCATGGATGGCCTGGTTGAGTTCCTGACCCGCCCTGTGCAGCGGCTGACCGGTTTCCAGCGTAGCCCCAGCGTCGGCCATGCGGTTCTGATTGATCAGTTCGGCAGTGCGACCCACGGCTTCATGGAAAGTCTGGTGCGTCTTCACCAGCTTCGTGAAGGCCGATTTTGATCCCCAGCGTTGTGCGCCGGGACCCTTCAGCCACTGCCCGAGCGCGCAACAGTCATCGCGCCGGGTCTGCGCCACATCCAGCGTCAGCCCGCGGTTGATCGCATTGCGCAACGTGACGCGCCACTGCTGGTGATCCGAAACCGCCTCTTTTGCGTTGAACGTGTCGTTGCTGTCCTCGGCACCATTGCCCGCACGCGAACGCTTGCGCAATTCAACCGCATCCTCTTCTGCCAGCGTTTTGTCTTTGTCGGTGAGCCGGAAGACTCGAATCGTGTTGTGCACCATCCCGACCTGGCTGCTGAGGGCGCCTGCCGATGCAGCCAGCTCTTCCACCATCGCGGCATTCTGTTGAGTAATGGTGTCCAGATGCACGACCGCGTCGTTGATCTGGTTGACGCCGATTGCCTGCTCCTTGCTCGCATTGTTGATCTGCTCGAGCAGGGAGGTCACACGGCCTACCGACTTCATTGCCTCATCCATTCGAGAACGTGCATTGTCGGCACGTTCGCTGCCGCGCTTGACGGCCTCGGTCGAACTCTGAATCAGTTCCTTGATTTCCTTGGCCGCTGCCGCCGAACGTTGCGCGAGACTCCGCACTTCCGCGGCAACCACCGCAAACCCGCGTCCCTGTTCACCGGCGCGCGCAGCTTCGACTGCCGCGTTCAGCGCGAGGATATTGGTCTGGAAGGCAATGCCTTCGATTATGCTGATGATGTCCGAGATGCGCTGCGACGCCCCCGTGATTTCGTGCATCGCTTCGACCACGCCGCGGACCGCCTCGTGACTGTGCTCGGCGATGGTCGACGACTCTCGCGCGACATTTGCGCCTTCCTCCGCGAGACCGGACGCGTTCTGGATGGTGCTGTTGATCTGGTCCATCGCGGCTGCCGTCTGCTCGAGGCTGCTGGCCTGCGCATCCGTCCGTGCAGCAAGATCCTCATTGCCCGCCGCTATTTCCTGGGTGCTGCCAAGCAGGTTGGCCACTTCATGTCGGACGTCGCGCACGACGGTACGTACCGAGACGTTCAACTGAGCCAGCGCAAGCTGGATCTGGGCGAATTCTCCGTGTCCGGTCGCCTGAAAGTAGCGCGTCAGATCGCCACTGGCGAGTAGATTCGCCGTATCGAGCACACCGCGCAACGGTTTGATCCCCTTCCGGATCAGGATCGACGCAACGCCGGTTGCGCTGACGAGTGCCGTCAGGGCACTTGCCCACAGTGGCGCACCGATAGCGGTGGCGATAACCGGCGCCGCGGCGCCCACACAGACGAGAGCGATGAACTGTCCGCGCATACCAAGCGTGAACAGACGCCGGATGCGGCCTAAAATATCATTGCGTTGCACGGCTCCACGTTTAAGGACGTGGAGCAGGCGGCCTGCCTCCTGCTCGGCGCGCATTGTCGCGTAGAGCCGTTCAGAGGCCTGAACTTCCGCATCCAGAGCGCGCGTACGCACCGACAAATATCCGACGATGCGCTCGCCATCGCGCATGGGCGACGCATTGGCCCGCACCCAGTAGTAGTCGCCATTCTTGCGCCTGTTTTTGACGACCCCGGTCCACGGGTGCCCCGCCTGAATGGTGGCCCACATGTCGCGGAACGCTTCTTCCGGCATGTCCGGATGCCGTATCAGGTTATGCGGCTGGCCGAGCAATTCGGCCCTGGTATAACCGCTGACCGTGAGGAAATTTGTGTTGCAGTAAGTGATCCGGCCTTTCAGGTCAGTGATGGATATAAGAGTCTGGTCGGCCGGAAAGGCATAGCCGTTCGCTGTAACAGGTAGGTTGATACGCATCGTGCCGGATTCCCCGTCAGTCGTGTGCCGAGTTTTGTCTTTTGTCGGCGTATTTTTCCTGAAGAATAAGAATCCGTACGGTGAAAACTTTATCCAATAACAAAGAATGCTTCATTAATGTTATTGAATCGTTTTCGTGCAGGGCGTGCGACAGATTTACACTTTTCGACACGAGCTATTCGTGGATGCGGGGTGCTAAATAGAATCTTCAGATTATCCGTGCACCTCGTCGCTGCCACGTGACCGACCGTTCAGGCGGAAATAAACCCGGGTGTTTCTACGAACACTTGTCGTTAGAAACGATGGCGATGAAACGCAAACGGCAAGCAGCAAACGGTAAATGGCGGGGTTTTATTTGTTTTGATAGCCGCCGGCGGTTTCGTGTGTGGAGGCGATGTGGTGTTCAGTCAAAAACGCCTTCCAGTGCACAGGATCAGATTGAACGCTAATGGTTGAGAGTCACGCAAACGTTAGCGCGTAATTCGATGATGGCTACGATTTCTTGATTCGCGCATATCGCGTCACGTCTCTTAAGGAATTAATGAATTTGACACAAATAGCTACTAGCTTGCTGTTTTCCTCGCAGCATTAATGGATAGCTATGCATTCCACGCTTGCGCAATTTCGCGATTCGGGTCATTCCGCTAGTGCGCGTAGCGCCGGGGATCTGGCACAAGAGGTTCCAGCCGTCGACGCTGCAGATTCGAACGCCACGGTCATGGAATTTTCTACTCGAGACGTGACATGGTCAGTCTGGCGGTAGTCGAAGGTGATCGTCTCGGAGTCGATCTGCAGGAATCACCCGATAGAGGCAGCTAGTTGCCCAACGCGTACCGTCGCGAGGCGTGTGGGGCGCACGCAAGACTTCGCGCAACGTGTAGCCTGCGCGAAACGCACACACTTCATCAGCCCAAACGGGCAAATCGCGCTGCGTCCCCTGCCCGGACGTAAGCGTTCTCAGGCGTGTTCGTGCTCGTGCCGGTGTTGTCACGCGATTCAGCAACGGGTGCTGTTCTCACGTCGAACGTTACGAGCAGCATTTCAAGCAGCGGGCGGATACGTCCTTCGCCGAGGGAATAGAGGATGGATCTCGATTCCCGGCGCGTCTGGACGAGGCCGGCTTTACGAAGCTCGGCTAACTGCTGTGAAAGCGCGGGCTGTTTGATGTCCAACTGTTCCTCGAGTTGACCCACCGATCGCTCGCCCTGCGCGATCTGGCACAGCAACTGAAGCCGGTTTGCATTTCCCAGCAAACGCATCAGCTCAGCGGCTTCGCCCGTGTGTTTCTTTAGCACCTCGAAGTCTTCGGGTGTCGTTCTCATCACGATTTCAACTCGCGAAAATACCAGGTCGCACCGTCTTGCCCGCTTTGAATCGCGGCGTCGAGCGAAGTCGTGTATTGACCCAGTGAAAACCTGCTCAAGTCATAATTGAAGGAACGTGGCGATGAGCGTGAAGATGGAAGAAGACATCAAGCGAT
>NZ_RQIS01000006.1:63560-63646 GCF_003837865.1 Paraburkholderia dinghuensis
TCGGAGCCAGTTCGAGCATGGGCATGCCCTCGTGCCAGCCCTCGGGGGTAGATACGCCGTTTTCGTCCGCAACCTGCAAGGCGCGG
>NZ_RQIS01000006.1:63656-237293 GCF_003837865.1 Paraburkholderia dinghuensis
GAGCCAGTTCGAGCATGGGCATGCCCTCGTGCCAGCCCTCGGGGGTAGATACGCCGTTTTCGTCCGCAACCTGCAAGGCGCGGACGAGGCGCAACTGCTCGTCGACTGACCGCCCCACATTCAGGGGATACCACGACATCGCCCGGATCACCCCCTGCGGATCGATCACATAACTGGCTCTGATGGCCCCGGCGTCGGGAGCGAGTGGATCGAGCATTCCATAGGCCGTTGCGATTGCCATCGACGAATCCTCGACGATCGGGAACGTCACCCTCACGCCGAACCGCTCGTGAATGTCCCGCAACCAGGCCAGATGCGAATACAGGCTGTCGATGGACAGCCCGAGAAGCTTGCAGCCAATCGCATCGAACTTGTCCTGTGCCTTCGCGAAACCGATGAACTCACTGGTGCACACCGGCGTGAAGTCGGCGGGATGGGCGAACAGGAGTAGCCAGTTGCCGCGGTAATCAGCGAGCGCGCACTCGCCGCAAGTCGTTCTAGCCCTGAATTCCGGTGCCGGATCGCCGATCCGGAGCGCCCGGATGGCCGTATTTGTGTCGTTCATGGTGGTTGTCATCTCCGCCGCAAGTATATCTGACAGCGTCCAAAGGCTCCGGAACCCCTTTCGTAGTTGCATAGTTAATGAGACGAAGATATTGTCCCGCGTCTTGTGAGCTGTCGAAATTGACCGCTTTTAGCCGGTGTGCGGCATTCCGCCACGACGGTTACACAATGCAAAGTAATATACGATTACAGAAAATAAGAAACTATTACGGTTGTAGGGGAGTGTGCCGCGCGCGATCGTACGGCTTTTGCAGTGTCATCAACGCGATGTATCGAAGCGCCAAAGCCTTGGGTACTCGTTTAACGCCAGCGTGTAGTTAGACCGCCGCTGGTTCGGGGTTCGAGGTTCGGCTCGTTCAGCTTTTTAGCGGAGCATTTCATGATCAACGATACCGTGGTTGAGCTGTCGCGGCTTCAGTTTGCCGCCACCGCGCTCTATCACTTTCTCTTTGTCCCACTGACCTTGGGACTGTCATTTTTCCTCGCGGTGACGGAGACGGTCTACGTCATCACAGGGAAAAAAATCTACCGGGACATCACCAAGTTCTGGAGCGGCCTGTTCCTGATTAATTTCGCGCTCGGCGTGGCCACTGGCCTCACCATGGAGTTCGAGTTCGGCACGAACTGGTCGTTCTACTCGGGGTTCGTCGGCGATATCTTCGGTGCGCCACTGGCGATCGAAGGTCTCATGGCCTTCTTCATGGAGTCCACGTTCGTCGGGTTGATGGCGTTTGGCTGGAGCAGGCTCTCGAAAGCCCAGCATTTGACCGTCACGTATCTCGTCGCACTGGGGTCCAACTTCTCGGCGCTCTGGATTCTGGTCGCTAACGGCTTCATGCAGAACCCCGTGGGTGCGGCGTTCAACCCCGTCACCATGCGCATGGAACTGCAGAGCTTCGGCGCGCTCATCTTCAGCGAAGACGCGCAAACGAAGTTCGTTCACACGAGCATTGCGGGCTTTGTCACCGCGGCCATCTTCGTGACCGGCATCAGCGCGTATTACATGCTGCGCGGCCGTAACATGGAGGTTGCGAAGCGATCGTTCCGTATGGCCAGTCTGTTCGGCGTGTTGTCCGTGGCCGGCGTGATTACGCTCGGCGACGCGCTCGGTTTCGTCGGCGGCCATGCCCAGCCTTCGAAGCTGGCTGCAATGGAAGCGATGTGGCAAACGGAAGAGGCGCCCGCGTCGTTCAATATCGCGGCGTGGCCCGATCAGGGCGACGGCAAAAATACGTGGAGTATCCAGATTCCCTACGTGTTGACGCCGCTGCTCACGCATACGTTCGATACGACCGTTCCGGGCATCGACCGCATCGAGGCCGACGCCGCCAAACGCATCCGCAATGGCATTCCCGCCGTCGATGCGCTCAAGGTGCTCAGCAAGGACCCGACCAACGAGGCAGCGCTCGCGCAGTTCGGCGCGCATAAGGACGATCTCGGTTACGGCTTCCTCGTGAAGCGCTATGCGAAGGACCAGGACGTTGCGAATGCGACGGATGAGGACATCGCCAAGGCGGCGAAGGACTCGATCCCGAACGTGTTCACGATCTTCTGGGTGTTCCGCCTCATGGTCGCGTGCGGCTTGCTGATGCTGGCCTACTTCGTGATCGCGGTGATCCTGTCGTTGCGTGGTGACGTAGCGCGTCAGCGCTGGTTCCTGAAACTCGCCCCGTGGATGATTCCGATTCCCTTCCTTGCCTGCGAGTTTGGCTGGGTGACGGCGGAAGTCGGCCGCCAGCCGTGGAGCGTGTTCGGCATGCTGCCAACGTGGATGTCTGCTTCGACCCACAGCGTTGGTTACATGATCTTCTCGCTGGTCGGCTTCGTTCTGCTCTATACGGTTTTCATCGCCGTCGAGATGTATCTGATGGTCCGGGCGATCCGCAAGGGACCGGACAGCGAGCATGGACACGGTGACGGCGACGCCGCTTTGGACAAGGAACTTGCCGCACTGAACCTCACGACCGCCAAGGAACATTAATGGAACTCTATCTCTTCTTAAAGGTGCTCTGGTGGTTGCTCCTCGGCGTGCTGCTGATGGGACTTGCGATCATGGTGGGCATGGACATGGGCGTCGGCGCGATGCTGCGCTACGTGGGCCGCACGGATACGGAGCGGCGCATCGCGCTCAACACGATTGCACCGCACTGGGACGGCAATCAGGTCTGGTTCATTCTCGGCGGCGGCGCGATCTTCGCGGCGTTCCCGCTCATCTACGCGACGGCGTTTTCGGGTCTGTACATCGTCATGCTGCTGTTGCTCTGGACGATGATCGTGCGCCCGCTGGGATTTGAATATCGCAGCAAGTTGCCGGGTACGAAGTGGCGCAACGTCTGGGACTGGTCGCTGGTCGTCAGCGGCGCGGTGCCGATGATCGTGTACGGCGCCGGCATGGGCAACATGTTCCGCGGCGTGCCGTTTCACTTCGGTTGGGACCTGACGTCGTTCTACACGGGGAGCTTCCTGAGCCTGCTGAACCCGTTCGCCGTGATGTGCGGTGTGCTGTCGCTGACGCTCGCGATTTACATGGGCGGCGTGATGCTGATGGGGCGTGCCGAACGCGGTGCGCTCTGGGATCGGGCAAGGGGTGCGGCGACCGTGTGCGGCATCGTTGCGATTGTTCTCTTTACGATCGGCGGCATCTGGGTCAGTCAGATGAGCGGCTACCGGCTCGAGCATGCTCCGCTTCCGGGCATGGCGCAGACCCCGCTGCAGCAGTCCGTCGTGCTGGCTGATGGTGCGTGGTTCGACAACTACCGTGCGTATCCGGTGCTCTGGCTCGTGCCGGTTCTCGGTTACGTGGGCATGCTGCTTGGCCTGCTGGCCGTCCGCGCCGGCCGCTCGACGCTCGCCTGGTGGCTCGGTGCGCTCGCATGGATCGGCGTGATCGGTACGGCAGGCGTGAGTCTGTTCCCGTTCCTGATGCCTTCGTCCAGCGATCCGTCGCAGAGCTTGACCGTGTGGAATTCCATATCGAGCCAGACCACGCTTACGTGGATGACCGGCTGGACCGTGGTGTTCATGCCTATCGTCCTCGCCTATACGAGCTGGGCGTTCCACGTTATGCGCGGAAAGGTGAAGGCGGAACAGGTCGAGTCGGATCCGCACGCCTACTGATGGAGCTATAGATGAAAACGTTTCGACTCTTTGTGATTTTCATGGTCGTTGCTGTGCTCGCCATCTTCATCGGCGTGGTCATTGGCAACTACGGCGCCTGGTATTTCTCCTGGCTGATTGGCACGGCGATGATCGTCTTGTTCGCCGCGGCTGGCGGCGTGCTGTACGACGCTCAGGAAAACGAGAAGAAAACCTGAAGAACGGCAGGCGGGGTAACGACGAAGGCGGGACCCCGCCTGCCATGGTTTTCCACCGACGTGTGCAAGGAGGTATCCGTGAAAATTTCCATCGGTGCAATCGCAGGGAACTGGACGCGTTCCGCAACGATGGCGTTCTACGATGCCGTTGCACTGTCGTCGGTGGACATCGTTTATATCGGCACTACGATTCACTCCGCGTTGGGCGGTTTGCAAAAGAGGGACTGTCTTGCCGTTGCGCGCGAACTGATCGCGGGCGGCAAGGAAGTCGTTCTTTCCGTTCGTGCCGCTGCGGACGAGTGGGCGGCCGAAGGTTCTCACGCGTGGATCGCAGACTGTACGCTTCCGGTTGAAGTCAGCGATACGCGGACACTGCAGATGCTGGCCGGTAAGGTTCCGCTTGTCATAGGGTCAGGTGTGCAATGCAAAGACTTGACCACGCTGACGCAGTTGGTCGCGCTCGGTGCGAAGCGCTGGGTGACGCCCGCCATCTGCCGCGGCGAGGTCGTGAAGGTGCTGACTTTTGCAGCCGACGCGGCCTGCGAGATCGAGCAGCCGGTGCTGTCGCCGCGGCACTATTCACGCTGGGCGTGTCGGGTCGATGACTGCCCCTACGAGGGGTGGCCGATTCATGGACTGCCGGGTTGCGATCGCGAGGCATCATTGGAGAGCCCCGATCCTGACTGGGTACACGACCTGAAGATGCTCCGGACCGCAGGCGTTTCGATCATGCGTGTAACGCCGCGAACCGTACGCGACGTGGAGGTATCTCAAATATTAGGCGAGCTGGTGCGAGGCGAAGTCGACGCCCAGGAAGCCTACGCGCGGTACGTGGAAGCGTCAGGGCAACCCCCGGCGCAAATGACCACCGCGCCCAACCCCTGGCGCGGCCGTCTGACTCATCCAGCCGGCGCGGCTATCACGTAATCTTGCCTTGTCGCTCTTGCGTGTCGAAAAGGACGCCCCCAGCTACTGCACACAGGACGATCAACGCCGTACCGATTAGCCACGTCAGGTACCAGAGTCCATAGTTGCTGACGATGACGGCGACCACGATGGCGGCAACGGCAATCGCAAGGTACAGCGTGAACTGAAGAACGGTTTTCATTATGTCTCCATGTCGTCATGGCCCTTGTCGGGCGGTGGCGTCATCCGCTGCGGTACGCGCCCCTGGGCCTCTGGGGATTATAGGTGCCACAGCAACGGCTTCAATCAGGTATTCACGTATGTCCCGCCCTGACTCATCACTTACAAAAATCGTCGATCGCTGGCTCGCCCGGCGCGCGGCGCCCATTCGTCCCGGCATCGGCCGGGTGGTGGCGCTCGGGATGGGCTCCGGACTGCTGTTGATGGTGCAGGCGGCGTTGTTGGCCTGGATCTTGAGCGCCGTGGTGATGGAGGGCGCGGGACTGGCCAAGGTATGGCCGGCGCTGGCGGCCATACCGCCGGTGATCGCCCTGCGCTACGTCCTGATCCGTCTGTCAGAGCGGGTGGCCTTTTCCGCCGCCGCCACCATGCGAGTCGCGTTGCGCAACGAACTGTTGCGCAAGCTGCAGGCACTCGGGCCGATGTGGCTGCGCGGCGAGGCGAGCGGGGCGCTGGCGACGCATCTCGTGCAGGGTATCGAAGCGCTGGAAGGCTACTACGCGCGGTGGATGCCCGGCCGCGCGCTGACGGTGATGCTGCCGCTTGCGATCCTGGTCGTTGTGTTTCCCGTCGACTGGGTGTCGGGAATTGTCCTGCTGGTGACCGCACCGCTGATTCCCCTCTTCATGATTCTGCTCGGCAAGAGCGCGGCCGATGCGAACCGGCGTCAATGGAAGCTCCTCGCGGTGCTTGGCGCGCGATTTCTCGATTCGCTTCAAGGCATCACGACACTGAAGCTCTTTAACGCGAGCCGGCGCGAGGCGAGCGTCGTGGCGCGATTGTCCGAGGCCTATCGCAGCAGCACCATGCGGGTGCTGAGGGTCGCGTTTCTGTCTTCGGTCGTGCTGGAATTTCTCGCGACGCTAGGCATCGCGGTCGTGGCGGTACTGGTCGGATTTCACCTCTTCTACGGGAAAATCCCGCTGCTGCGCGGATTGTTCGTGTTGCTGCTCGCCCCCGAGTTCTACATGCCGCTTCGTTCGCTGGGTAGCCAGTATCACGAGCGGCTCGACGCGATCGCCGCGGCGGAACGCATCATGGAGATAGTCGATCTGCCCGAGCCTGAGGAGCACGGTGCGCGTGCGCCACTGCCAGCCGCGGAAGGCTACACGATCCGTTTCGACGATGTTTCTCACGACTGGTCTTCGGAGCGGCCAGCGCTCGATCGATTGAATCTCGTCGCGGATGCGGGGCGCATTACGGCGCTGGTCGGGCATAGCGGCGCGGGCAAAAGCACCGTTCTGAACCTGCTGCTGGGCTTCGCGCGCGCGACGTCCGGGGAAATCTCCGTTAATGGGCAATTGCTGAACGACACCGATCTCGACGACTGGCGGTCGCGGGTCGCGTGGGTGCCGCAGCGCGCGCACGTTTTTGCGGGCACGGTCATGCAGAATCTTTTGATCGCGCGGCCGGACGCGGACTTTGACACTGTGCGCGCGGCCGCGTCCGATGCGGGGGCCGACGACTTCATTCAGTCGCTCCCGAACGGATACGACACCGAGCTCGGCGAACGCGGGGTCGGCTTGTCCGGCGGACAGATCCAGCGGCTCGCGCTCGCTCGCGCCTTCCTGAAGGACGCCCCTGTGCTGCTGCTCGATGAACCGACGGCAAGCCTCGACGTCCACACCCAGGCGAGCATTCACGATTCGTTGCGCCGGCTTGCGCGCGGGCGGACCGTGCTACTGATCGCACACCGGATGAGCACGGCGGCGCTCGCTGACACGATCGTCGTGATGGAGCACGGCAAGGCCGTGCAGTCAGGCTCGCACGAGCAGTTAGCGGCCAGCGACGGTGTTTATCGGCGGCTCATTGACGCCGGAATTGCCGCTCCGGACGAACGCGCCGAGGTCGAGTCATGAAAACGCCCGTTCACGTCACCCAGTCTGCGAAGCACGAAAACGCGACCGCACGTGCCGATCTGCTTCGCCTCATTGCACTGTTTCGGCCTTACTGGTGGTGGATGGCGGCCGGCGCTGCACTGTCGCTTGCCACCGTGCTGGCCAACGTCGCATTGATGGCCGTCGCCGGCTGGTTTATCGCTTCGATGGCGCTCGCAGGCGTCACTCATATTGCGTTCGACTATTTCACGCCGTCGGCGTTGATCCGCGCGTGCGCGATCATACGGACGGGCGGCCGGTACATCGAGCGCCTCGTCACGCACGAAGCGACGTTCCGGCTGCTCGCGCGTTTGCGCGTGTGGTTCTATGTCCGTATCGAGCCGCTCGCGCCTGCCGGGCTCGAGCGCGTCCGCGGAGCAGATCTGGCGACGCGCATTCAGTCGGACATCGACAGTCTCAGCAACCTCTACCTTCGCGCGCTCGTCCCGGCGGCAACGGGTCTGATCGGGACACTCGTCATTGTTGCGGTCGTATCGGTATTCAGCCTGCCCGTCGCGGCAGTTACGCTGATGTTCCTGCTAGTGGCTGGCGTGGCACTGCCCGGATTGGGCTTCATCTGGACGCAGGAGCCGGGTCGCAGGACCGTCGCCTTGCGTGCCGAATTGCACGAAACCGTTGTGGACAGTCTGCAGGGACTCGGAGAGCTTCAGGTCTACGGTGCTGCCAACGAGTACGCTCAACGAGTCGACCGGTTGTCGGCCCGGTTGGTCGGGGAGCAGGCGAACCTGAGCAGGGTAAGGGGTATCTCCCAAGGGGCGCTCGCCGTGTGTGCGTCAGGCGCGATGTGGTGCACGCTGCTGCTGGCTATTCCCCGGGTGGCTTCTACGTCGCTCGCCCCGGCCGATATCGCTATGCTCGCATTGCTGGTGCTCGCGAGTTTCGAGGCGGTGATGCCGATCTCGACAGCCCTCCAGCTCCTCGGAGAGAGTCTGGCCGCTGCGCGCCGGATTTTCGAACTGGTGGATGCGGCGCCCGCAGTAGAGGACCCGCCGGAGCCCGTTCCCATGCCGTCCGGTAACGATCTGGCAATCCGTAATCTCAGCTTCCGGTACGGAGAAGCGCTTCCCTGGGTGCTGCGCGATCTTTCGTTCGACCTTCCTGCTGGCGGCCGTGTCGCCATAGTTGGCACGAGTGGCGTGGGAAAGAGCACGCTTGTCCAGCTCCTGTTGCGCTTCCGGGATTATTCGGCAGGACGCATCGAGCTAGGTGGCGTTGATCTGCGCGATTGTGCAGCTGACGCGGTGCGTGCGCGGATTGCTGTCGTTTCGCAGGATACCTATCTTTTCAACGACACGATTCGCGCAAATTTGTTGATCGCGCGTCCGGACGCTGATCAGGCGAGTCTCGAAGCGGCCTGCCGCGAAGCGCAACTGCATGAATTCATCTCTGGCCTGCCGCAGGGCTACGATACGCCGATCGGCGAAGCCGGCACGCGGCTCTCGGGAGGGCAGGCACGGCGACTCGCGATTGCCCGCGCACTGTTGCTTGACGCTCCCATTCTGGTGCTGGACGAGCCGACAGAAGGACTGGACACCATTACCGAACAGGCATTGATGGCCGCCATCGTGAAGCTGATGGCGGGGCGCAGCGTGCTGCTCATCACGCACAAGCTGACACCGCGCGTAACCGAGCAGTTCGACAAGGTTCTCGTGCTGGACGATCTGCGCGAGGCGGCAGCGGCGTAAGCGGCCGCGTACCGCTCGCGCGTGCCTCGCGTTAGACCAGAATCTCGTCGCCGATGCCTGGCATGTGGACCTCAGTGTCGCTTAGCTGGGTTGCGAAGCTGCGCATGACTTCCTCGTCGCCGTGGACCAGAACGGTGTGTTTCGGCCGCAGGGCTCTTTGCCACGCGAGCAGTTCGTCACGATCGGCGTGCGCGGAAAATCCGTTGATCGTGTATAGCCGGGCGTGGACGGGGACGTCGTCACCGAACAGATTAACGTGCTTTGCACCGTCGATGAGAATCCTCGCCAGCGTGCCTCGGCCAGCGTAGCCAACGAAGATGACGCTCGAATCGTGACGCCAGAGATTGTGACGCAGGTGGTGGCGGATGCGTCCACCCGTACACATGCCCGAGCCCGCCATGATCACGGCGCCGCCGACCAGGTTATTGAGCGCCATCGAGTCCGCCGTCTCGCGGGTGAAGCGCAGCCCGGGCAGCGTGAACGGATCCTTTCCCTCGTCGAACATCGCGCGGTCTTTCTCTGCAAAGCAGTCCGGATGACGACGAAAAACCTCGGTCGCGGAGATGGCCATCGGCGAGTCGAGGTACACGGGCATCGAGCGGGGCAGGCGCCCTTGTTCGATACCCTCGCGCAGGTAGTAGAGAATCTCCTGCGCGCGTTCCATCGCGAAAGTCGGAATGACGACGTTACCGCCGCGTTTGAATGTGTCCGTGATCGCGCCATACAGTTCTTCGATCGATGGCGCGAGCGCCTTGTGCGAGCGGTCGCCATAGGTGGTCTCCATGACCACTACATCGGCTGGCGGAGGGAATTGCGGGTCACGCAGGATCGCACGATCGCGATTGCCAAGGTCCCCGGAGAAGACGACCGATCGGCCCGAGCCTTCCGTGTCTTCGATACGGATACTGGCCGATCCGAGGATGTGCCCAGCGTCGTAAAACGTCGCGCGCAGGGTGGGTGCGAGCGAAAGCGGTTCGTCGTAGACAGCGTTGCGGCCAAAATGGTCGAGCGTATCGAGCACGTCGAGTGTGCCGTAGAGCGGCTTGCGTGTTTTTTCACCGCGGCGGTGCGCGTGCCGCTCGGAGCGTTCAGCCTCTTCCTCATGCAGCCGTGCGGCGTCGAGCATCACGAGTCGCGCGAGCTCGCGGGTGGCCGCCGTCGCGATGATTTCGCCGGTGAAGCCGCGCTTGACCAGTAGCGGTATCCGTCCGCAATGGTCGAGGTGCGCATGCGTGAGCAGCAGGAAATCGACCGAACGCGGATCGAAGCCGAAGTCGCCCGCGTTTTCGTCGTCGAGCTCGCGGCTCCCCTGGTACATGCCGCAATCGATCAGAATGCGCTTGCCATCAGCTTCAAGCAGGTGACACGAACCGGTCACCTCGCGGTCGGCACCGTGAAACGAGATCTTCATGGATTGTCCTGTCATGGCTGTGATTTGACAACGAGCGGGCTGCCGTTCTGGCTGTGCCACGCGAGGATGCCGGACCATGCTTCCTCGGCGGTTTCCGCGTACGAAAACAGTTCGCGATCCTCATCATCGATGCTGCCCACTTCGGCGAGATAGTCAGCGTTGAATACGTTGCGCCAGTACGCTTCGCCGATCAGCACGATCGGAATCGGTGCTGACTTGCGTGTCTGGATTAGCGTAAGCGCGCAGAAAAGCTCGTCCAGCGTGCCGAAACCGCCGGGAAGCGCGACAAGCGCTGCGGCGCGTTTCATGAAGTGCATCTTGCGCATGGCGAAGTAATGGAAGCTCATGCACAGGCCCGGCGTCAAATAGGGATTTGGATACTGTTCGTGCGGAAGGGCGATGTTCAGGCCGACGCTTTTCGCTCCCACATCGAAGGCGCCGCGGTTAGCGGCCTCCATGCCCCCGGGACCGCCTCCGGTGAGTACTGCAAGCCGCGGGTCGCCGCACTGACCAACGAGGCGCCCCAGTTGCCGGCCGACATCGTAGTAGGCCGACAATTCCATTCGATGCTCGGCGAGCCGGAGCGCGCGCTCGCAGACGCTATCGTGCGGATGGTCTTCCGCACTTTGCCTGGCCGCAGCAAGCTCCCGTGCGGCCGTAGCGGGTTCGCGCAGACGCGTGCTGCCGAAAATCACGATCGTCCTGTCGATTCCCTGCGACTGCAGGATTTGCTCAGCCTTCAGGTAGTCGAGTTGCAGGCGCACACCACGCGTGTCGTCGCCTTGCAAGAAGTCGATGTCGTGGTCCGCTTCCACGTAGGACGGGTTGTGCATGATCGCATGCAGGCGGTCATCCACCTGCGCCTCTTCGTCGCGCGATTTCGGTTGTTCCCACGGTAAAGGCCTGCGGTGTGCGGCGCGATGAGCGAGAGTGGGCAGCGCAGGATCATCTGGAAGATCGTTACGTGTCTTTCCGGCCGCAGATTCGTGTTCGTGGCCTTGACCGGTCTCTTTGTGTCCTTTCGACAAGTGGCATCCTCTGTTTGCTGTTTCGAACTTGAAGGTCGGCTGCGTCATTGAACGCTGAGACTGCAGCCAACCAGGTAGCGACTACAACACGCTACTCTTTTCCGCGGCAAACGATGCGAATGCCGCGATTAGCAACGCGCGTTACTTCGGCGCGCCATAGCGGCCCCGTGCACTGGAAACGCATGTACGTCCGGCGGACAGTTTACAAGTAATGGAAGCGGGGACATTGCACTGCAACACTGAGACTTGATGAGCGCCATTGAAGCGATCGCTGCGGAGCGTCTGTACGCCGGCTGGAGAGGATCAATGCGGCGGCTTTAGCGTCATTTCAATAATTCTTGAAATGTAGAAATTATCGATGTATGCTGGCGGACATGGACTCGAACCTCGTCGTGCGCGCCCTCGGCGCGCTTGCTCACGAATCCCGGCTCGCTATCTTTCGCGCCCTCGTCGTCGCGGGCTACGAGGGCATGGCGGCCGGCGAGATCGCGCAGCAGTTGGGCCTCGCCCCATCAAGCCTTTCGTTTCACCTCAAGGACCTCTCTCATGCCGGGCTGGTGCAATCGCGGCAGGAAGGGCGCTTCGTCATCTACACGGCGAATTTCGATGCGATGACGAATCTGGTCGGGTTTCTCACGGAGAACTGTTGCGCAGGCGCGGCCTGCTCCGCGAACGGTCTCCCCAACGTCTGCACAGGCAAGCCATGAAACGCATGCACATCCACGTATCGGTCGAAAACCTCGACGACAGCATCCGCTTTTACCGCGCCATGTTCGGCAACGCAGAGCCGACCGTGCTGAAAGACGACTACTGCAAGTGGGAGCTTACGGATCCCGCCGTCAACTTCGCAATCTCGAAGCGCGGCGCGAAAGCCGGTGTCGATCACATCGGCATTCAGGTCGAAACGGATGCGGAACTGGCCGAAATGAACGCACGCTTCGCCGCCGCTCAATTACCTGTCGCGCAGCAGATCGGGACAACGTGCTGCTACGCGAAGTCGGACAAGGCCTGGACTGTCGATCCTCAGGGTGTCGCCTGGGAAACCTTCCGCACGCTCGAAGCGGCGCCGGTCTACGGCACGTCTCACGAAGCGGTTGCCACAACGGCTGCGTGCTGTTCGCCGGTTGAATCGATCGTCGCGCTGCGGAGCCGTTCATGAGCGACAAGGTTTATACCGTTCTGATTCTCTGCACGGGCAACAGCTCACGCAGCATCATGGCGGAAGCACTGTTCAACATCCTCGGCAAGGGCCGGTTCCGAGCGTATAGCGCGGGCAGTCATCCGACCGGAACGGTCAATCCGTTCGCGGCGGAACGCTGCGCCGCCTTCGGTTACGACACGTCGAAACTGCGCAGCAAGAGCTGGGACGAGTTCGCGACGCCCGATGCGCCGCAAATGGATTTCGTCATCACCGTCTGCGATCAGGCAGCCGGTGAAACCTGCCCGTTCTGGCCCGGCACACCGCTGACTGCACATTGGGGCTTCGAGGACCCGGCGGCGTTCGAGGGATCGGATGAAGCGAAGCGCCGCGTCTTCGACAAGGTGTTCCGGCAGATCATGAATCGCGTGACGCAGTTCGTGAATTTGCCGCTACCCATGCTCGACCATGCGGCGATTCACCGGGAAATGCGCGCTATCGGTGAGCGTCCGCCAGAGGTGGCAGATGACCGGCACTGATACCGTTGTCTCCGGCAGCCGGCCTGCCATGGGTTTCTTCGAGCGTTACCTGACTGTCTGGGTCGCGCTGTGCATCGTCGCCGGTATCCTGCTCGGGGAGGCGCTGCCGCAGATTTTTCAGGCCATTGGGCGGATCGAAGTCGCTCATGTGAATCTGCCGGTCGGCGTGCTGATCTGGGTGATGATCGTGCCGATGCTCGTGAAGATCGACTTCACCGCGATGGGGCAGGTCGGCCGCCAGTGGCGAGGAATTAGCGTCACGCTGTTCGTGAACTGGCTCGTCAAGCCGTTTTCGATGGCGTTGCTCGGCTGGATTTTCATCCGGCAGGTGTTCGCGCCATGGTTGCCCGCTGAACAACTCGATAGCTACATCGCCGGGCTGATCCTGCTCGCCGCGGCACCGTGTACTGCGATGGTCTTCGTGTGGTCACAATTGTGCAAAGGCGATCCGTATTTCACGCTGTCGCAAGTTGCATTGAACGATGCGGTCATGGTCGTTGCGTTCGCGCCGCTGGTTGCGCTGCTGCTCGGGTTGTCGTCAATTGCCGTGCCGTGGAATACGCTGCTGAGTTCGGTCGCGCTGTACATCGTGATTCCGGTCGCCCTCGCGCAATGGCTTCGACGTCGTCTGCTCGCAAAGGGCGAGGCCCATTTCCAGCGAACGGTCGCGCGCTTTGGTTCGTGGTCGATCGGCGCGCTCCTGACAACGCTCGTGCTGCTTTTTGCGTTTCAGGGAGAGGCCATCGTGAGCGAACCGTTCGTGATCGTCATGCTGGCCGTGCCGATCCTGATTCAGGTGCTGCTCAACTCGGGGCTCGCGTATCTGCTGAACCGCCGGCTCGGCGTCGCGCATTGCGTGGCCGGTCCTTCGAGTCTGATCGGCGCAAGTAATTTTTTCGAGTTGGCCGTCGCGACCGCCATCAGCCTGTTCGGTTTTCATTCAGGCGCTGCGCTGGCAACCGTGGTCGGCGTGTTGATCGAGGTGCCGGCGATGCTGTTCGTCGTCGGCCTCGTCAATCGCTCGCAACGCTGGTACGAGAGCCGGCATCGTATTTCTGGAGCTTGATGCCGTCCACGACGGAAGATCGCGGCCTCGCCGCCACATGGGCGTCGGCTGCGACTCAACTCGTTGCGTGGGGCGCGCCCCTATCTGCAACACCTTATCGCGACAAGACCGACGTGACTGCACGATGAGTTGTGGGCCGCATCTCCGCACCCCAGAGGTCGGTATATTCAGGAAATCCTTTCGGACCAGTCGGGGCAGTCGATTGGTTCGCCTCGAACCGCATTGACCCACCGCGCGCATCACACTGCATTCATCACCGAATGTGCGAGCCGCAGGAGATCGTCGAACTGCGTAATCAGCTCGAAACACACAAGAAATGCGAGCATCGATGCCGGTCCGGGAAGGCGCATCGTCCAGCGCAGAATGGGCGCGGCGGTTCGGCTTCTGACCGCGTCGCGTGTCATGAGATACGTAATCGCCACGCCAATTGCGGCGCCAGCAAGCAAATCGGTCGGGTAATGAAAGCCGAGATACGCGCGTGGCAAGCAGATGAATAGCGTGGTGTACAGAAGCGCAAGCGTACCTATACCGCGCCATACGAGGAAGATTCCCATCGCGATCGCGATCCACAGCATGGCGTGATCGCTCGGAAAGGAACTCCAGTTGCTCAGCGCAGCTTCGCGCAGCGAATCCGAGGCGAAATGCAGATGCAGGTCTGGATTGAAAATCGGCCGTTCCCGAAACGGCAGGAAATGCGCAAGCATGCGACCCGCGGCGAGCGCAATCAGGCCGCTCGCCACCGTGGCAATGACCATTTCGCGCTGCCAGTCGCGGCGCGCGCCAGGCTCGAACCAGATCCACCACAGCAGCGGGATTAGCAGAAAACCCTTGAACGTATAAAGTCCCGCAATCACCCTGATTGCGTGGTTGAGCAGGGGCGGAAGATGGATTTGTGCAAGAAATCCCAGAATGACGGTATCAAAGCTGGTCATTTATGGTGAGCGAGCCCGCTGATTCAATTCATGTGAAAGGTGGCCGGAAACGGAAACTCCGGCCACCTCGGTGCCCGGTGAGCAGGCTGCCAGGCATCGTAGATTTCAAGTCAATCCACATGGGTAAGGAATCGCAAGCGAGTGTAAATCGAACTTGCTTCTAATCCGTCCGGCTCGGAGCGTCGGGAAAGCTTCCTTTCGGCGAATGTCGACCTGGCTGTTACCGATGGTCACAATTCGTTTCGTTTCCGAACGGAACCCGAGCCCCCGAACGCGAAAGTCCCGCATGAACGATTGCGTTTGACATTCTGAAACGCAACTAACCGTCCGTGGCTTTGGCGATCCACATTCGCCGTTTCACGGCGCCAAAACCCGTTTTGCAGGAACCTGCCCGACGCTGTTCAACCGTAGCGGCACGAATCTATCCCCGCGATAGGCCATGGTTTTGCGGACTCGAGGCCTTTTGTGACTCACAGGGAACGGCTATTAGGTAGTCCGTTCATCGCGTAACGCAATGCACGTAAGATATCGGCGATCCGCTTCGTTCAAGCGACAATCGACAACGTTTACTTGAGCATTCAAAATACGTTGCGCTTTCAATCGATCGAGAGTGACGAAGGGCGCAAGCGTGTGGGATGCGACGGCCTGCAAACTCGCGTGACGCTGTTTCATCCGGGCGGGTAGGCCTGGGGAAACGCCTCATCGAGGTTTCGATGAGCGCTTCCGGGGCGAATGCCCGAGTGAGCGCCGGGTCGTCTTAAAGGTTGTCAAGGACCGCGCCAGACCATGTCGCGTCAGGCTGTCGCCTCTTCTTCGCGTCACGAAACTGTCACGACAGGTACGCAACTATATGCCCCCGATTGACGTCTGCAGCGCGACCGCTCGCAGGCAGAATTGTGCGGTGCCGTGCCCGGTGCGAGCCCCGTTCGATCCTTTCCCTCATCTTTGGACATGCGATGAAATACCGCGAACCTCCCGCTTCACCGCCGGTGAATGAAGAAGCCGATGTAGCAGAGACGCCCCAGCGCCCGGGCCGCCGCCACTTTCTCGGCGGAGTTGCAGCGGTGGCGATGGGAGGAGGGCTGGCGGCCTGCGCGCTGCCGCCATCGCGCGACTCTGCTGTGATGGGTGCCGCGGCGGGGCCGCAGTTCGATCGCGCACTGCGATCCAAAGTCAAGACCGTTGTAGTGATCTACGCGGAAAATCGCAGCTTCAACAATTTGTTTGGCGATTATCCTGGCGTTGAGCGCCCGCTCTCCAGTGTGAAGCCGGAAGAGTACCGGCAACGTGATCGCGATGGATCGACTGTCTTGCCGCAGCTTCCCCCCGTGCCGGGCGGCTGGCTGTTGAAAGACCAGACCGTGGATGGCGTCACGTACAAGGCCGGTGTTCAATTCCAGACCAATTTGCCGAACGCGCCATTTGCGCTTAAAGGCCCGAATGGCGAGAAACTGCCGTTGTCGCTTGTTACCCATGATCTTTGGCACGTGTTCTACCAGAACCAGATGCAGATCAACGGCGGCAAGAACGACATGTTCGTCGCGTGGGCCGACTCGGCGGGTTTCACGATGGGCCACTACGCGAACGCCAGCTACGATCTTCGGATGTGGGATCTCGCCAGCGAATTCGTGCTGTGCGATAACTTCTTCCAGGGTGCGTTTGGCGGCTCGTTCCTGAACCATCACTATCTGATTGCGGCGACACCGCCCGTGTACGCCAATCCGGCGCAGAGCATTGCGAAGTTCCAGATCGCCGAGACCGTCAGTGGACGTCCGGATGACCCTAATCTGAAACCACTCGCCGCGTCGCCGAAAAGCGCGATGGAAGGCACTCCGAAGTTCGGTCCTAGCGCATTGACGCCGCCCGAAAATCTCCCGGACGGCAGCACCGCAAGCTATGCGGTAAATACGATGATGCCGCCGTACGCGCCGACTCCGTACAAGGTCGGCGCAGATGGCGTGGTCGACCTAACGCAGGAAAGCAATGCGATGGTTGTGCCGCCGCAGACGCACGAGCACATCGGCGACAAGCTGAACAAGCGCGGTGTTGAGTGGGCCTGGTACGCCGGCGCGTTCCAGCAGACGCTGGATATGCACGGAAAGAACACGAACGATGGCACGCCGCTGATCCCGAACTTCCAGTATCACCACCAGCCATTCAACTATTACGCAAATCTGGGCCCGGGCACGGCGGCGCGTGCGAAACATCTGCGCGATGGCGGCCTCGGCGACGATGAGAGTACCAACCGCTTCCTCGCCGATGCGCGGGCAGGGCGCCTTCCCGCCGTGACGTTCTATAAGCCGCAGGGCAACCTGAACATGCATGCGGGCTACGCGGACGTTGCGTCGGGCGACCGTCACATCATGCATGCAGTGAAGGTGCTCCGTGCGAGCCCGCAATGGGAGAACATGGTCGTGATCGTCACGGTCGACGAGAATGGCGGATGGTGGGATCACGTTGCTCCGCCGAAGGGCGACCGCTGGGGGCCGGGCACGCGTGTGCCGGCGCTGGTCATCTCGCCGTTCGCGAAGAAGGGGTACGTCGATCACACGGTGTACGACACGGCGTCGATCTTGCGCCTGGTTACGCGCGTGTTCGACCTCGAAACGCTCGATGGCATACGCGCACGCGACGCAGCGATGCAGGCGCGCGGGCAGCAGGTCATGGGTGACTTGACCAACGCGCTGGATCTATCGTCGTGATGTGACACGACGCAGCGGGGAACGGCTGCAAATGGGCTTTGTCAGGTTGCAGGGGAAATCGTGCAAAGCGTCGGACAGGCTACGGTTCCCGGCCTGACAAAGTCTTGAGAATATTAGTGAATCTGGCGCTTACGGTTGAAGTGACTTCAGCCGGCTTGGTTGTGCGGATAAAGCGTAGGTATCCTGATCAGAATTTGCAGGACTGGCTTTCAGAACGTTCAGTGTAATCAGCCTACGCCTTTCAGGCCTGCTCAAACTCAATCGCTTCGACACACCCTGGGGCCGGGTATCAACATGACGGATAGCTGTGCCGTTCCGTGCTTCGATCCATTCAATATGCCCTGACTCGCACATTACAGATTGTCCAGTATCTGCTCAAGCATTTGATGTCGCGGGTTATTTCCATGCGAACGCGTGGTCGTGTCGATTTGAATCTGCGTGCAATAGCTCAAGCTATGAACTCGATAAACGCGAGTTTAACGTTTGCCGATTAACGAAGCGCCAGATTAATTGGCGAATTAGCTCTTCTGTCCAGCGCTCCGGGTCGCAGTGCGACGACGTGTGCGCGAAACGTGCGTCTGAACAAGCGCCCTTTTGCCGCGTCATTTCACTATTTATGTGGAATGCATTCAAGTTTCCGCCACACATGCCGATAACCCGTTTAAGTTGAAATGTTTTTGTGAAAATTGAGGGTGCGACATTGCGATGCAATGCACTACCTTATTTCGATAAATTTGCAACGAAATAACCAAGTGGACTATTAAGGTACTAGTCCGATGCATGATTTGTGAGGCACTATCCGGCCACTTTGAGTACAACCATGTGCGTGTTGCACATGAACAGAGGTTGTGTACCTCACCTGACTCCATGAGGCTCGTCGTGTATCGCAGAACCATCGGAGCATCGCTTTTACTGTTGCTAAGTGTCGCCTCGACTTGCGCGGTAGCGCAGTCCGCGACTACGCCGTCCCCGATGGACGAGCGTATGCGCGCCTGCACGTCGTGCCATGGCGTGCAGGGGCAGGGGCGCAACAACGACTACTTCCCGCGCATTGCGGGCAAGCCTGCCGACTATCTGTTCAACCAGTTGTCGGCGTTTCGCGACGGTGGCCGGACCTATCCGCCGATGGGTTACCTGCTGGCGTTCCTGCCCGACGAAGACCTGCACCGAATCGCCCAGTACTTCGCTGGCTTCCAGCCTCCGTATCCGAATCCCGATTCCGCTCCGGTGCCTCCCGCTGTGCTCGACTATGGCAAGCAACTGGTGATTCACGGCGACCCGTCGCGCAAGCTGCCCGCGTGCGCCGAATGTCACGGTGCCCGCCTGACCGGTGCGGAGCCAGGCATTCCCGGTCTGCTCGGCCTGCATGCGAGCTATATCGCCGGGCAGATGGGCACATGGCGCTCGGGCACGCGGCACGCACTCGCGCGCGACTGCATGCACGAGATCGCCGTGAAGCTGAACGATCGCGATATCTACGCGGTTTCGAGCTGGCTCTCACGCCAGCCGCGACCTGACGATCCCCGGCCGGCGCCGTCGAGCGATGCCAAACTGCCTCTCGCATGCGGGAGTCAACCGCAATGAAGAATCGAATCTCCCATCTCGCGCGCGCTGTGGCCGGCGTGACGACTGTCGCCGGTGCTGCTGCGTCGATGCTGTTTTTCGGCATGTCGAGCGCCCACGCAGCGCAGGCAGCAACCGCCACGACCGATACACGGCCCGCGATCGTCGTTCGCGGCGAATATCTCGCACGTGCTGGCGACTGCGTTGCCTGCCATACGGCGCCACGCGGCAAGCTATTCGCCGGCGGCCTCGCGATGGAAACGCCGTTCGGCACGCTCTATTCGCCCAATATCACGCCTGACGCAAAGTACGGTATCGGCAGCTGGGACAAGGACGCGTTCTTCAAGATGATGCGCACGGGCAAGTCGCCCGACGGCAAGCTGATTTACCCGGCCATGCCGATTGCCCAGTACACGAAGGTCACGCGTGAGGACTCGGATGCGATCTTCGCGTACCTGCAATCGATTCCGGCGGTGCAGCAACAGAATCGTCCGCACGAACTCAAATTCCCGTTCAATCAGCGCGAGCTGCTGCTCGGCTGGCGCACGCTTTACTTCCGCGAAGGGGCATACCAGCCGGATCCAGCGAGGTCGGTCGAGTGGAATCGCGGCGCGTACCTCGTGGAAGGCCTCGGCCACTGCACGATGTGCCATACGCAGATCAACGCGCTTGGCGGCTCCTCGCGCCACGACCAGTTCGCGGGCGGCCTGATTCCGGTGCAGATGTGGTACGCGCCATCGCTGACCTCCGACAAGGACGGTGGCCTCGGCGACTGGAGTACCAAAGACATCGTCGATCTGCTGCAGGCAGGCCTCTCGGATCGTGGCGCGGTGTACGGCCCGATGGCGGAAGTGACGTATCACAGCCTTCAGTATCTGAACGACGAAGACGTCAAGGCGATGGCCGTCTACCTCAAGGCGCTGCCTGACAACACGGGCCGCAAGTCGGGCCCCTCGGCGCCGACCGGCACGAAGGTGTTCGCACGCGGCAAAGCGGTGTATGCGGACAAATGCGCGATCTGCCACGGCGACGAAGGCAAGGGCAACGTGCCGAGGTATCCGCCGCTCGCCGACAACCAGTCGATCGAAATGGATTCCGCGGTCAACCCGATCCGGATTGTGCTTAATGGCGGTTTCCCGCCGGGTACGCAACGCAACCTCCAGCCTTACGGCATGCCGCCGTTCGCGCAGGAACTGAGCGACAGCGACGCGGCTGCAGTCGTGACCTACATTCGCACGGCGTGGGGCAACCATGGCCAGCCGGTCACGGCGAAAGAGGTCAACGAGTTGCGCAAGGCGCCATTGCGCTAGGCGAGCACCACTTCGACGCACGGCACCAGAGCATCGGTTCGTATCACCACCTCCTCAATGAGAGCCCCATGATGGAGACCAACGACAACCGCGAGGGCACAGCGACGAACGCCGATGTTGAGCGTATCGTCGCGGCCGGACCGAGTGGCGCGATCGCGCTGGCCACTGTGACCACCGTGATCGTATTCGCGCTCTGGTTCGCCTTCTATTTCCTCATATTCCTGCCGCGCGGCACTATCAGCTGACCATGTCGACCGAAACCCCGCACCAACCCAATCACGATGCCCACGCGGTTGCGATGCGCGTCGAGCGACGCTGGGCGATATTCGCCGGCGGCCTGATTCTGCTGCTCGTGTGCATGATGATCTACATCGGCGTGCACACGGCGATGATGCCGCCCTCGCGCGTGGAAACGATCGACCCGACGAAGTTGCAGATGTCGGGCGAATTCGTCGAGACCAATCTCGGCAGCGCCGTCGAAAAAGACGGCTCCGTCACGGTGCGCTTCATTGCCCAGCAATATTCGTTCACGCCGCAATGCCTGCTGGTGCCGGCTGATACGCCGCTGACGCTGCGCACCACGAGCGCCGATGTCGTGCACGGCCTCGAGGTCATGGAGACGAATATCAACACCATGATCGAGCCGGGCTATGTCTCGACGCTCAACACCGTCTTCCCGAAGCCCGGTGAACATCTGATGCCGTGCCACGAATACTGCGGCTATGGTCATCAAACCATGTGGGCTCACGTGAAAGTTATCGACAAGGCCACGTTCTTCGAGGCCGCCCGCCACTCCCGGAGGCTCAGCTGTGTTTCTCGCTAAGCGGCTCGTTCTCGCGCATTTCTGGCTCGCCTTTGTCACGTTCTTCGTCGCACTTCTGCTCGGCGCGTGGCAGATGCTTGTGCGCAGCCCACTGATGTCGTGGGTAGGCAATCCAGAGCTCTACTACCGTTCTGTGACGGGGCACGGCACCATCATGGGTTATGCGCTGCCGACGCTCGTCGCGATGGGCTTCGGCTACGCCATCTGTGAGCTCGCGCTCAAGCAGCGTCTCATCGGACTCAAATGGGCATGGGCGGCCTTCTTCATGCTGGCAGTCGGCGCCGTGATGGCGCTGGTGCCCGTTGCGATGGGCCGCGCCTCGGTGCTCTTCACGTTCTATCCGCCGATGATCGGCAGCGTGTTCTACTACCTCGGCGTGGTGCTGGTGGTGGTCGGCTCGTGGATCTGGGTTGCGCTGATGCACGTGAACCTGCGTGCGTGGAAGCGCGCCAATCCGGGCAAGCCGATCCCGCTCGCCATGTTCGCGAATGTGGCCGGCGCTTACCTGTGGGCCTGGACTGCTGTGGGCGCGGCGCTCGAGATCCTGTTCCAGATCCTGCCGGTGGCGTTCGGATTGAAATCGACCATCGATGCGGGCCTCGCGCGGGTTCTGTTCTCCTGGACGCTGCACGCCATCGTGTACTTCTGGCTCATTCCGGCCTACATCGCCTACTACACGATCGTGCCGCGCGCGATCGGCGGCAGGCTCTACAGCGACTCGATGGCCCGCATCGCATTCATCATGTTCCTGGTGTTCGCGATGCCGATCGGCATTCACCACCTGTTTGCCGATCCGCAGGTTGGTGCCGGATTCAAGTTCGTGCACGCGGTGTTCACGGCGATGGTCTCGGTGCCGACGCTGCTCACGGTGTTTACGATCTGCGCTTCGGTTGAGATCGCGGGTCGCCTGCGCGGCGGCAAGGGCCTGTTCGGCTGGCTTACCGCGCTGCCGTGGAGCAATCCGATGATGCTCGTCATCGCGCTCTCGTTCATCATGCTCGGCTTCGGCGGCGCGGGAGGGCTCATTAACATGAGCTACCAGCTCAACTCGACGATTCACAACACGCAGTGGGTCACCGGTCACTTCCACCTGATCTTCGCCGGTGCGATCGTGATCATGTACTTCGCGATTGCCTACGAGCTTTGGCCGCAACTCACGGGCCGCACGCTTGGCTCGCAAAAGCTGATCCGCACGCAACTGTGGCTGTGGTTCATCGGCATGATCGTGCTGACGTTCCCCTGGCACTATGTCGGTCTGCTCGGCGCGCCGCGTCGCATGGCGTATTACGACTACACGGATCCCGCCATTGCACCGCAGGCGATCTGGGTGGCGATTTCCGCTATCGGCGGCATCGTGCTGGTCATCTCCGGTGCGCTGTTTGTCTACATCCTTGCGAAGGCCCAGTTCGGTTCCGCAAGCCGCACGGAACACGCGCCCGCACCGTTCGAGTTCGCCACCTGTGCGTATCCGGTCGAGCGCGTACCGGTAGCGCTTAACAGCTTCGGCCTGTGGGTTGCCTTGATGATCGGCCTTACCGTCGTCAACTACTCGGTGCCTATCGCGCAGTTGTTGTTTCTGCCGCAGACTTCGGTCCCGGCGGTTCCGGTGGGAGCACAGCGATGAAAGAAGAACGCCTGTTCAGCCTTCGCAATCCGTGGTTTGTCGTGAGCGCCGGCGGGACGGCTCTGATTGCCATCCTCTCGATTCTCGTCGGCTTCGTCTGGCTGCCCTCCGTGCATAGCGACTTCACGGCGAACGGCCTGTGGGGGGCGATCTGCAGCGCGGCGGGTGCGCCGTCGTCGTGGTACAAGGGCGGCGACAACGTCGCTGACGCGCCGCCGAGCAATGTCGTCGTGCTGCCGCCGTTGGGCATCGCGCGCGTCAACGCTGTATCGAGTGGACGCGGCGCCACGCTCGCCACGCAGCGTTGCTCGATGTGCCACGGCGTGCAAAGCCCGGCCGGAGTCACGGCGCCGTTCCTTGCCGGCCAGTACGCGGACGTGATTTACAAGGAACTGCGTGATTTCCAGAGCGGGGCGCGGCAGAACGCGATCATGCAGCCGATCATCGCCAGCCTGAGCGACCAGGATATGCACGATGTCGCCGAGTACTATTCGAGCCAATCACGCGTCGTGCAGGCGACGGCCGCGGACGGGCATGACGACAGCGTGGCTCGCGTGCTTTCGATGCAGGGTGCGCCGATACGCAATATCGCTCCTTGCGCCGCGTGCCATGGAGTGCTCGACCGCAAGGGTGCTGCGCCCTGGCTTGGCGGGCAGTCCGCGCCGTATCTCGCTACGCAACTGCGCTCGTTCGCTGCCGGTAACCGGCACAACGACATTGACGAACAGATGCGCAACGTCGCGCGGCAACTGCGTCCCGAAGAGATCGACAGTCTCGCGAAGTACTACGCAGCGCAGCCTTAAGCGTTTTTAGGCGCTCTTTTGTCGCCGGCCAGATCCGTGTCCTGATTGGACAGGGTCTGGTCGGCGAAATCATTTGGGCGTCAGGTGAATGGGAGAGATGGTGGTTCCGCGCGTTGGGTGTTCAATTCGCGCGTTAATTTCTTCAGGGTGAGCGTTCGGACTGAAATCGACGGTCCGCTGCGTATCTAAACCACGAGCACCATTTTATTGCGCGCGTTCAGCCCCGCGAAGCCTCAAATACGCGCCGATAGTTGCCTACGGGCATTTTCCCGGTCTCTTGGCGCGAGAAGCGCAGCACCCAAAAGCTGCAACTATTCGTAGCTACGGAATACCGGCACCGCGATGAAGCCGGGTATATCCGCGCCGAGGCCGATGTGCTCGACGCCCACAACACCCAGCATTTTTCTGAAACCGTGTGCCATCCCGTCGGGGGCGTGGAACGACCCTTAACTGGCTACACACCGGTCACTCCACACGTATCCGCAACGGCGCTCACATGATCGGCTGTGATCACACGGCTGCGCGAGCCGCGATGTCTCCCAGAGTCGCCTGCGAGAGCATCCGCGGTTTCATCGTCACGGGCACAGCTCATCTCACGAGTTCGTAGGTGCGGTGCGCGACGACCACGACGATTCCGCCCAAATTGTGTCGCCGCACGACTTCGGCGCAGAAGTCAGTAAGCCCGCAATGAACCCCGCGCCGTAACCTGCACAGACCCCGCAAGCCCGTCTGGTGAGGCATCCCCCGTGCGGGAATAAGCTACTTCCCGTTAATTGGTTGGGCGCGCGCGTGTCACCTGCTGTAATTGCCACTAGCCTTTCCCCCCGACGTAAGTTTACGACATCCATTATTCGAGTAAGCGATCATGAGTCTCGACATCTTCTGGTTTCTGCCAACTTCAGGCGACACGCGATACCTCGGAAAATCCGACTCCGGTCGTGCGCCGAGCAATGCGTACATGCGCCAGATCGCGGTGGCCGCCGAGGAGCTTGGCTACGACGGTCTGCTGATTCCCACCGGAAGCAGCTGCCTCGATCCCTGGGTGACAGCGGCAAGCCTTGCTCCGGTCACGCGGCGCATCAAGCTTCTGGTAGCGCTGCGCACGTCGCTCGGCAATGTGACGGCCACCGCACGCCAGGCGGCCACGCTCGATGAGGCGCTCGGCGGCCGGTTGTTGCTGAATGTCGTGCCGGGCGGCGATGCAGCCGAGCTTGCCGCAGATGGAATTTTTCTTTCGCATGACGAACGTTATGCCCATGCGAGTGAATTCCTCACGGTGTGGAGAAAACTGTTCGAGGGTGAGCCGGTGGATTTCGATGGCCAGCATATCCGCGTCGAAAAAGCCCGGAACTTCCTCGCGCCTGTTCAGAAGCCACATCCGCCGCTTTACTTCGGCGGATCGTCGCCGGCAGCGCACGAAATCGCGGCCGAGCACATCGACACGTATCTTACATGGGGCGAGCCGCCTGCAGCCGTCGCGGAAAAATTCGCGGATGTTCGTGAACGTGCTGCGCGCCATGGCCGCACGGTACGGTTCGGCGTGCGGTTGCACGTCATCGTCCGCGAGACGAATGAGGAGGCGTGGGCAGCCGCCGATGCGTTGATCAGCAAGCTCACGGACGAGGACATTGCGCGCGCACAGCAGAATTTCGCAAGCATGGACTCCGTCGGCCAGCGTCGTATGGCAGAACTCCACGGCGGGCGGCGCGACCAGCTCGAAATCAGCCCGAATCTGTGGGCCGGTGTCGGTCTCGTGCGCGGCGGAGCGGGTACGGCGCTCGTCGGCGACCCCGCAACGGTCGCGGCGCGGCTGCGCGAATACGCCGACCTCGGTGCGGAGCGCTTTGTGCTATCCGGTTACCCGCACCTCGAGGAAGCATGGCGTTTCGCCGAGCTTGTCTTTCCGCTGTTGCCGGGCAAGAAGGCCGTGACGACAGCCGGTAACGTGCAAACGGGCGGTGCGTTCGACGTACGGGCTGCAGCGTCGTCCTGATCGGTCGGTACTCTGAGTGCCCCCCGGCTGCATGTCGCGGGGGCCGCTGCGTTTCCGTACATGGTCGGTAGCGCTCGGCGAGCTATGTGCAGATCCGAATAGTTTTCGCGCAGCCTCCACGCGTGGCGGCGATTCGTTGCTCACTTCCGGCGACATCTCGCGACCCCACGTTCGCGCAACCTCTACCTGTTACGAACGTTCATATCGCAGCACGCCGGTCAATACGGCGCGCCGCCCGCTGGTATTGTCACGCTCGTCTGCCTGTTTGCTCTCGTTCGGCGAAAATCACAACGCCCATTGAAATGAGATCCAGGCCGAGAAACAACGCTAGCAGCGGTAACGGCATGTTCGGGAATTTTGCGGCGATAAATATAGCGAGCAAAAACGACAGACCAGCACCTACGAGGCCGATAGCGCTTATCTTCATCTCATTCCCGATCGAAGCGATGATCTTGAAGAAGCCATCGAGAGCGAAAGAGATCATGAGCATCACGGTAAGGCCGCGCGCGCGGACGCCACTATTCACCAGAATCAGGATGCCGATGAGAATCGGTACAAGGACTGCCGGGACCTTCTTTGCGATCGCTTTCCAGCCTTGAGCGGAAAACAGATTTAAAGCATGCAGGAAGCCACAAATCAAAAGAATCATCGCGATGAAAGGCGTACCGATCATCGATGTGGAAACCAGTAGTAAAAGGATACAGGCAACTCCTGCTATTACTAGAAGCGTCGAGCTGATGAGGGAGAAAATAGCGCGATTTTTCATATTATTTTTCGATATCCGAATTCGACTATGACCGTACCCGGATGTCTGCGAGATCACAATTACCCTGAGCAGGACGCGTCAGCTGACTTGCGGACGTATCGGCGCGCAATCTGCGTACCCTTTGGTCGCACCGATCAGCAATGCCCGGAGCGTTTGTCTGCTGATCGCCCACTTCAACGACTGCGCTCAGCGGATTACAGGCGCGTCCCGCAGAAACGTGGGCATTGGATTCAACGTTGCGCGCTGCTTGTTGCGTTGACGTTCGGGTTGACTGGCCGACCGATCGGAATGAGGGCGTCGACGACCCGGTAGATTAACCAGGTCGCCGTCGATCGTCTGGCCGGAGCTATCTACGATAGACCGGCGAAATGCATGGCTACGCGTGTTCACAACTTTACTTCCCGGCACGCTGGATCACTGGGCACCGGAGACGATCTTCGCGATCTTCCAGTTGCTCTTCGCCACGAGCACGTAGTCGCCATTTACCGCAAGCCATTGTTGGCCATGTGCCGGAGCGTCCAGATTGTGGGACTTCCAGTCATTCATGACGAAGTTGTAGTGACGATACTTTGCAGGGACGCGCTCGCCTTCGTGCCAGTCGTTGTGCGGCATGGTCGGCATGACCTGCTGGCGACCTGTCCCCTGGCTTTGGTCGCCGCCGGAGTTGTCTTGCGCGAAAGCTGGCGATGAGATTCCGATGATGAGCGCAGCGATGGCAGAAACGGCGAGTTGCTTTTTCATGACCTGATCTCCTGAGGCGGGAAGGTGAATGACGTAGTTCTTGACCTGTTGTTTCGTGGACGCAGGAACGTCGTAGAAACCGTGTTAGCCGACCGCGTGAGCATGCCCTTATACGTGGCAGGAGTAGCTCAAAATCCAAATACAGTGAATCCAGAAATGTGAACTGTCTCTCAATAGTAGTAGAGGGAATTCTGACTTCAAGGAGTTTACGTTATGCCACTCCCGTGACTATTTCACGTAATTGCTGTCCCCGACCATACGCGAAACTTGTTTGGAAACACTGCGCAGTCGATGTTGAAGCGGATTGCATCGCCGTCCGCGACGGTCGGCGTATTCGCAATTCAGAAGGATCAAACTGGCGACACCTGGAAGCAGGGATGGTGTTGGCCCACCAACTTACGTCTATAGAAACGGTTGATCGTAGATACGCTAACGTACGTGAATCCCCACCGGCGTTTCATGCTGCATAGCGAATGCAAGCCGCCGTCAAGTTCCCCCTACGTCGTTTGATATGGACCTGAATAGTCATCGCGTCAGCAGTGTCGACTGGAGTTCAGATCGGGTGCGGCTGCAAGCGCAGGACATTGCGGGCGGTATTTAACTGAACACATCAAAGCGATTGCGACAAAATCGTCACTAAAAAATAGAGCCAGATTGTGGTGTTAAAGGGCATTCGGCAGATAGCTGATGAAAAGAATGCGGCGGCATTTATTCAAAGATCACAATCAGTTATCCGGTAGAAAAGTTCGTGTGACCATTGGATGGCACGATTAAAGCATTTCCGCGAAGGCGGAGATCGTTGGCAAACAGGTTGGCTTACGCCGATTGGTCCGATGTCAACGATGCGCGCAGTCACGGGCTTTTCCCAACGCATCATCAACACCCAGCGCAGCGTTTGCACGGGCCGTGCCTTTCATTTCCTCAATCTTCGTCGTACGACGCAGGTGGTGCCGTCAACACGGTGGTGAGGTTCATCGCGGCAATTCAGATCATCGTGCTTGACGTTGTCGTCGTGTTCGATACGGTCTGCGCGAATATTGAAGCTGCAACCGGCGAAGACGGCTTGATCGGGCAGGTGTCGGCAGCTAATGCTCGTGACCACTGTCGGCTCCGCAGCGGCCAACGCAAGATGCGAATTCAACCGGTCGATGCAACACACGGCGCCCCGAGCACATCATCGCCGCGCGCTGCCTAACGCTACTAACGCCACTAACGCCAGCGCGGCGGCGGTCTCCAGCCGGGATGCGGAGCGTGCCGTGGGCCCGCAAATCGCGGCGGCTGATGCCAGGGAGAAAAGCCGTGCCGGGTATAAACAACAGGCGGCGGCCAGAAGGGTTGGGGACGCACGAAGACAACCGGGGGCGGCGGCGCGTAAAACACCCCGGGAACACCAATGCCCACGTGGACGTTCACACGGGCTTGTGCCGTGTGCATGGCACACAGCACCACGAGAGCAGGGAGGAAGGCTGACCTCAACACGCGCTGATTCATCGTCGTGCCTCCGTTTCAGGAGTCAGTGTCCGGTGCGTCGCGGGCTCCCTGCTGTACTGCGCGCGCGGTCATTTCGTGTGGCCCTCGACAGGGCGGAAAGAGGTGTCCGCGATCTTCTTCTGCGAATCGGGCATGTCGGCGTAAAGCTCGGAGAACGCGTCGAGCATCGCCTTGCTGCCCTCCGCATTCGCCTGGGCGATCGCGTTCCACGATTGCAGGTTTTCGACTGCCGTTGCCTTCATTGCGCCGTCATGTCGTTGCGTGAGCAGGTCATCGATGGTTTTCGCGTTGTTGCGCATGGTATCGGCCACTTTCGCCCACTTTGCCTCTTCGTCCGGCGTAATCTTGAGTTCGGAGTGCAGTTCCTTCACGCGGTCGTCGACGGTTTCCTCGTGCCGTGATGAAGGAGCTGAACCGCTTGTTTGTGCCCAGCACGTAGAAGCGCAGAGCAGGGTTAGCGCCAGCAGGACAGGTTTCATGTCAGTTCTCGCGATGCGCGGTCACCGGCGGTTGCCAGGAAGACTGGATGAACTTTTTTGATCATAGCAGCGAGAGAAAACAAATCAATTTCGGTACCCTGTCTACAAGGTGTAATAGGGCAATATCGATCGAAACACTACATGTTACCAACGCGGACAATGCGATGAATTCGTCTCGTGGCCAACCATTTTCAGTAGAAGGATGCTACGTGGCGATCTGACCGGTGTCGCGAAAGTAACCCTGTTACCGATTATTTCAGGCCGTCCGGAAGCAGTGGCGAATGCTCGTGCGCATAGCGCTGGACTTCAAAATGAAAACAAGTGTTTTCCGATGGATCAAGCGGCTCGCGATCGTCTTGCTTCTGGTAGTCGCGAGCATAGGCGGGGTGCGGATTCATGACGCTCAGCGCAAGCCGCCTTTGGGTCTGTGGCATACCTACGTCCCGGCGGAAATGCATGCTCGGGCGCTGGATCAGGCGACGTGGGACGATTACGTCGCCCATGAAAACCGCTTGTTCGATGAGGTCAGAAAAAACGTCTCCGATAAGTTGGTGCCGGGCGATCGCGTCGCCGCCAATCGCTATTTCACCGGCAGCCCTGTTTTTCCGGGTCACTTAAAGACCGATTGGAACCGCTCATACACACTCGCCCCAGAAGGAACGCCGCGCGGGGTTGCGGTGATGATTCACGGATTGACCGATTCGCCGTACAGCTTGCGACACATCGCGGCGCGCTATCAGCACGATGGTTTCTTCGTGGTGTCGATTCGTTTGCCGGGTCACGGGACGGTCCCTGCAAGTCTGACCGACGTGACCGCCAAGGACTGGGAGGCGGCCACGCGTCTCGCCGTACGAGAGGCCCGCCGCCGCGTGCCGGCACCTGCACCATTGCATATCGTGGGCTATTCCAACGGAGGCGCACTGGCGCTTGAATACTCGCTCGAAGCTTTGAGAGATCCGCGCCTGGCGCGTGCAGACCGCCTCATCCTGATTTCGCCGATGATAGGCATTACTCAATTCGCGCGCTTTGCGGGCCTGGCGGCGTTGCCAGCGATCCTGCCGGCTTTCGAAAAGGCAGCATGGCTCGATGTCATTCCGGAATTCAATCCGTTCAAGTACAACTCGTTTCCGGTGAATGGCGCGCGCCAGTCGTGGCGGGTGACTCAGGACGTTCAGCGGGAAATAGCTCAGGCGAACCGGCGCGGGCAGCTCGCGTCGCTGCCGCCCGTGCTTACCTTTCAGTCAGTGATCGATTTCACCGTTATCACAAGCGCGATAATCGATTCGTTATACGCACAACTGCCTGACAAAGGCAGCGAGCTTGTTCTCTTCGATATCAATCACACGACACAATTGAGCCCGCTCATGCGTGCATCGATACGCGATGCGCTGCGCCGTCTCACTCCCGCGCCACCACTCCACTACCGTTTTACGGTCCTTACCAACGCGTCGTCTACGTCATCGCATGTGGTCGAGGAGTCGATGGCACCGAACTCGACGGTCACGACAATTAAACCCACCGGTCTCGATTATCCAGCGGATATCTATTCGCTGTCGCACGTGGCACTTCCGTTTCCGGAGACGGATCCGCTGTACGGTCGAACGCCTGATCCGAACGACGATGTGGGTATTCAGCTTGGTGCGCAATCGATTCGGGGAGAGACCGGTGGCCTCGTTGTGGGTGCGGGGATGTTTACGCGCTTGTCGTGGAACCCGTTTTATCCGTATGTCGCGGTGCGTATCGATCAGTTGGCAGGCGTGACGCCTTGATGGAAAGTCCGGAATGTTGCGCCGGAGTCGTATGGCGTACCGTGAACTAACTTGCCGCGAAGCAGCCCGTACCCGTTGTCCTCAGTTCTTCGCCCTCGCGCATGATAAAGAGCGCGTCGAGTTGCTTGTCTCGGGCAAACTGCACGCCCTTGTCTTCACCAAGGACCATGAGCGCTGTTGCGTACGCGTCGGCGTCCATGCACGTACGCGCGAGGACTGTCGCAGACGCTATCCCGCCTTGCAGCGGTGTACCTGTGCGCGGGTTCACCGTATGGTGGATACGCTTTCCTTCAAGGTCCTTCCAGTGCCGGTAATCACCTGAGGTCGCGATTGCGACGTCAGTGAGTTCCAGCACGGCCATCGCTTCCCTGTGCATAGATTCGGGTCGTTCGATGGCGACCGCCCACATTGCATTCAACGGCTTCATGCCCTTTGCCCGCATCTCGCCATCGATCCCGACGAGCCAGTTGCCAATGCCGTGACGATCCATCACCCGACCGAGTTCGTCGACCGCGAAGCCTTTCGCGATGCCGCACAGGTCGAGCGTCATGCTCGCGTGCTTGCGAGCGCGGCGCGCGTTTGCGTCCACTTCGAGCCATTCGTCGGCGGGGCGAAGCGGGCGTGGTGCCGCTCGATTCGGGCATGCCGTCCGATCGCGAGTCCCAGGACCAAACCCCCACGCATCGACCACATCGCCAATGCCGATGTTAAAGGCGTTGCCCGTCTCGTGGCCGATTTCGATTCCACGGATCAGCACGCGCGCGAGGTTTCCGGATATCGGCACCCAATGGCCGGGGGCAGCCTGGTTCAGGCGCGTAAGATTCGATGCGTCTTTCCAGTTCGACATTTCGTCGTCTACGCTTTTCACGGCCAGGTCGAGGTCGGTGCGCAGCGAAACGAGGTCCGTCTTCGCAGGCGCGTAACACTGCGCGCTGTAACGTGTCGCCATGGTAGCGCCGCTGAATACATGCCGGTCCAGGTCGCACGCACCTGATGAGTCAATAGACGTCTTCAACGTAGCTTCCTCGCAGTTTCATCTCGCTTACGGTTACGCCGGAGCCCGCCAGAATGCGTTCCCACGCATTCGCGACCCCTTTGGCCATGTCGCGGCCGCCGCACACCATCACATGCGCGCCTTTCGCCACGAGTTCGCTCAATTTCGCCGAATCGGCAAGAAGCCGCTCCTGCACGTAGGTCTTTTCGGAAGGGCTCGACAACGCCGTCGTCAACGCGGTCAGTCGATCGGCGGTTACGAGGCGCTGCAATTCATTTTCATAAAGGAACGTTCCGTCGCTGCTTCGCGCACCGAAATACAGATGCATAGGGCGACGCGCCTCGTTCTGCCGGATGAACCCCACCAGGGGGCCGATGCCTGTGCCCGCGCCAATCAGAATGAGCGGGGTCGCACCAGTGTCCGGTTTGAAGTGCTCGTTTCTGCGAACGAAGACCGCAACCCGGTCGCCTGGCTCAAGGCTGGTTAGATACCCCGAGCACACGCCGTGCGGATGCTTGCGCACGCAGAACTCGAGAATCCCGTCTCCCGAGGCGCTGGCCAGCGAATAGAATCTCGGAACCGTGTGCCCCGGCGGCACGACGCCAACCAGGTCGCCTGGCTCAAAGGGGGGCAGGCGCTGGCCGAACACCTTCTGCCATGGCGACCGCAGCTTCGGATCTGGCGCGAGACGCAACACGCAGGCGTGCCGGTCGGTGCCGAATCCGTAATCATCGCGTTCGACAACTTCGAGAGAAATCGTTCGCGGAAGCGTTGGGCGGTATTGCGCGTCAAGTGTCACGCCGAGAACGGTGCCCAGTTGCGCCATCCACTGCGTGAAGGCGCTCTCGGACTGACGGTCGATCGTTCCCAATTCCAGCAGCGGCTGCAGACCTTTTACCAGTAGCGCGTCATGCACCTTTTGTGCGTAGCCGCAGAAACTCGAAAATTGCCGGTCGCCAAATCCGAGGACGGCGAATCGCGTGACAGCGTCGAAGCGCGAATGGGTGATGGCACGCATGAACTGCGTTGCATTCGACGGCGCATCTCCGTCACCGTATGTCGAAGTCAGCACAATGAGGCGCGCGGCTCGACGATAGCCCGAACGTACTTCGTTCATCGAGGCGATGTTGACGCGAAAACCGGCACGGGTCAGTGCCTGATGAACGGCTGCAGCGAACGCCCAGGTCGCGTTGTTTTCGCTGCCAACAAGAATGATCGTGTCGGCTTCACGCGGACTCGCGTTGCCGGCGATTTTGGGCATTGCTCCACGACGCTTTGCCCACAACGCTACGCCCGTGACCGCGAGTGCCGGCACGCTGGCACTGGCCAATCCGAGCACGAGCGCCAGCCACCAGAGCCCCCGGCCGGTGTGCAGCATGCGCACGGTCCCCTGGAAGCGCTGCCACGCGTCGTTGTTCTGCCAGGCGAGCCATGCTCCGGACGATGGATCGATATAGCCGGTGCCTTTTGTCGTGGTGACGGCATACACGTCTTCCGGACTGCCCGGCGCGGGCAACGTCAGTTCGCGCAACGCGCTCACATCGAGCGACTGAAGCGCGGCTACCTGTCCAACAGGAAGCGGCGCCAGCGTGCCTGCGGTGCTGGGGTAGGGGAGTTCGGCCGTGACCCGTTCGGGAATCCACCCGAAGGTCGTCAAAGACATCAACAGACCTGTCCCTGCCGAGAGCGCGAGTGCGAGCAGCGCCACGCGCGCGATTTCGTTATGCACGCGTTGCAGGCCGGTGCCTCGAATGCGATCGAACAGATGTTTCCATCCTCCCATGCGCCGTGCGAGCAACGCGACACCTGAAACGCACAGGAGCAGCATCAAACCCGCGGTGATACCCGTGGCGACACGCCCCGCATCACCGAGTAGCAGTTTGCGATGCAGGTTGGCGACCCATCGCATGACCGGCGATGGCGCATCCGGGCCGATGCTAGTACCAGTTGCCGGGTCGATCCGCAGGGCAGCATTGCCGTCGGGCGACGAAATAGAGGCAACGATCTCGCCCGAGGCTCTGCGCACGATCTTGTCCAGCCCGGGGTAGTGGGTTTGAACGCGAGCGATGAGCGTTGCAACATCCAGCGGCCCGGTCACGCGCGCGGCACCTGCCTGGTCGAGCGCCGGCTTGACCGATAACACGGCGCCGGAAAGCGCCACCACCATCAGCAAGAGTGCAGCGAATATCCCGGGAAGCGAGTGAAGCTTGCGCAGCATGGCATCTCTCACAACGTATAGCGAAACGACTTCACGAAGCCACGTCCCTTGAATGGCTTCGCCGTCCCGGACGTCGTCAGAGGAACGACAACTTCGGACGGGTTCTCGCTCATCTTCTCCGCAGCCGTGTCGATGTGCACCTCGTAGCCCGCATCGATCAGCGCATCGGCGATGTCCACCGTAACCCGCAGGGTTTTGCCGGCGCCGACGCTTGCTCCAGTGATGCCATCGACTTTGGCTCCGCCGCCTGACATTCGGTACCAGTCGCGCAAGTGTTTGTAGTACTTGGCCTTGTCACCCGCCATCCATAGCGTGCCCTTGTAACGGCCTGCGCGATCCGTCACATACGTGACCACATAGGCACCGTCGCCGCCGTAATTGCTCAATTGGGTTTCAAATGTGACCTGGCGCGCCGATGCCATCGAAGGCACGGCGAGCGCGGCAGCCAGCGCGGCCGCCGGGATGGCGTATTTCACTGTCATGATCAGCCTCGTGGGTAGTGGCGATGGGTGTGGGGTGCCGGATCGCCGGGGCGAGCGGGACGCGATGGGGATGCCTTGGCGGCACCTGCCAGCGCTAGTTAATCTGGACCTGTGGCCTCGTTCCCGGGGTCAGCACGCCGCCTGCCGGTGCTGCGCCGCTGGCCCCGTCGCCGGCCGTGCTGCCCGGCGTGGCCGACTGAGCACCGCGCCCGCGTTCGGCACCGTGCTCCCCTCGCCAGCGATGCCGGCCGTGCCCGTCATCGTCGTCACCGGACTTCATCCGCATGATTTCGAGCGTGCCGGGATTGACTTTGGCTTTGAAGCGACGACCGTCGCGATCGGTTCCACGGATCACATAGCAGCCGTCGTCCGTCTTGATCTTGTCGACGTTCCAGCCCTGCGATCTCGCAAGGGAATCGAGATCCTTGACCGGCTTCCAGTTCGCGAGCGGCACGTTGCAGTGCTCGTCCGCCAGGGCAATTCGCGTACCCATGGCGGAAACTGCGACAATGGCTGCAATCGCGAGGGCATAGCGAAGCGGGCGAGGGGGCATGGTGAATCTCCGGTTCGTCGTGACAGGCTTCACGATGCCGCACCTGGCTGAAGCCAACCTTGCGAACGCGCGATTTTTTCTTAATCCCGGCGTAAGGTTCGCGTAGCAGAGTGCTGGATAAACATCATCGGGAAAACGCATGAGAGTGCTGCTTGTCGAGGACGACCCCTTGCTCGGACAAGCCGTCAGAGATCAGATCACGCGTGACGGACATTCGACCGACTGTGTCGGCAGCCTTGGCGACGCGCGGCGCTACGAGCAGGCCGCCAACTACGATTTGATCCTGCTTGACCTGATGCTGCCCGACGGTAGGGGCATCGACTTTTTGCGGGAACTGCGCGCGCGTGGCTCGACGGTTGCCGTCATCATCCTCACGGCGCTCGATCAGGTCACCAGCCGCATCGCAGGATTGAATGCCGGTGCGGACGACTACCTCGTCAAGCCCTTTGACCTCTCCGAACTCTCGGCGCGCGTGAACGCTGTTGCGCGCCGGTACAGCGGCAATCCGAATCCGCTCGTCACGTTGGGCGATCTCGAAATCGATCTCGCCGCCCACAGCATCAAGCGCGATGGCCAGGACATTTCGCTCACGGCAAGCGAATGGGCGCTGCTGGAAGCGCTCATCCAGCGGCAGGACAGCATTCTTTCGAAGGCGCAACTGGAGGAGCGTCTCTATTCGTTCAGCGACGAAATCGGCAGCAATACGATTGAAGTGCACATGAGCCGGCTGCGCAAGAAAATGGGCGCCGACCTGATCGAAACGATACGCGGCCTTGGCTACCGGCTGCGCAACGATCGATGATGCCGCGCAGCCTGCAGGCACGTATGGCTGTCCTGTTGGCGGCTGGCCTGATCGTTTTCTCTCTGGCTGCCGCGTTCGCGGTATTTCACGTGCTGCGCGGGGAAATCGACCGCATGTCGGATAGTGCGTTGCAGGAGACCGCTCAGCGGCTCGTGCCGCTCGCCGTGATGGACATCGTCGACGTGGAACGGCAACCCGGCGACGAGCAACGGATCGCCGCCGTACGCGCGCACCACGAGCTGTTGACCTATATCGTCCGCGATCAGGCCGGAAATATGATTCTGCAATCGCATGACGCAAACCCCGCGATCTTTCCGCCGGGGCTGACGTCAGGGTTCCGCTCGACGCCGACGCACCGGATTTACGCAGAGACCGTGCTTCAGGGGACAGTGACGCTTCTGATTGCCGAGCCGCTGGTCAGTCGCCAGCGAGCAGGTCTTGTGGCCGCGTTTGCCGTTCTGCGGCCCTTGCTGCTGCTCGTCCCGCTGGGGCTGCTCGGTACGTGGCTGATGGTCCGCTCGGGGCTGCGGCCGATCCGGCGGTTCTGCGAAGGCATCGGCGGTCGCGGCCGCGACGACCTGAGTCCGCTTTCCAAAGCAGGATTGCCCGCCGAGATCGAACCGGTAGCGGACTCAGTTAATGAGCTGATGAACAGGCTGGGTCGTGCGCTGACTGCCGAGCGCAGCTTCACGGCCAATAGTGCGCACGAGCTTCGCACGCCGATTGCAGCTGCGCTTGCGCAGACGCAGCGCCTCATCGCCGAGGCGCAAGGCTCGCAGCTCGAAGAACGTGCCAGAACGGTTGAGACTTCATTGCGCACACTTGCCCGGCTAAGCGAGAAACTGATGCAACTCGCGCGTGCGGAGGGGGCGCACATTCTTGCCGATGTCCCACAGGATCTTCGGCCGGTTCTGCGAATCGTGGTTGAGGATATTCGTCGTGCTGATCAATCCAATCGCATCTTCCTGACGCTGCCCGAGCAGGAAGTGGACTCGCGGATCGACCCGGATGCGTTTGCGATTCTCGTGCGCAATCTGATCGAGAATGCGATCAGGCACGGGGAATCAGAGGTCGTTCGCGTCGTGCTCTCTGCAGATGGACGGTTGAGCGTTGCCAATCGCGGACCGGTTGTGCCGGTTGACACACTTGCGCGCCTCACCGAACCGTTCGAACGTGGTGCCACGGCGGCCACGGGAAGCGGCCTGGGCCTCGCAATCGTCAACGCCATCGCCCAGGCCGCTGGCGCGAGACTCCACCTCAATTCTCCGGCGAGCGGCTGCCCTGACGGCTTCGAAGCCGTCGTCGAAGGGCTGACGCCTGCACGCATCTAGTCTGTCTTCCTGATCATCCGGTTGATGGCGTTGTGTTACGGGTGAACTCGAGTCGTCGATGCCCGGCTGCACTTGAACCGATCATCTGTATCCCGGCGCTAATCGAACGGAACAGTTCCTTTGGACGCTTGCGTCATGGACTCGTGTCACCAAAAAGAAAAATCCCTTGAATTTGCAGTCAAGGGATCAAATGGCCGACGGCGAATCAGAGATTCATGATTTCATGATTCGATTTCGCATTTTTTTAAAAACCTGGCGGCATTCTCATGCGATGCCAGGCGGGTGAGAATCGACGGGAACGCCAGTCAAACGGGCAATAGGGCTCCACAGAAGATTGTGGATTACCGGCTTGTCGAACGTCTGGAAAATCGGCCCGAGCCCAGAGGCCGAAATCAGGTTTTCAGCACCCCAGTGAAGCCCTTCAGCAGCGTAACCTATGGCATTTTTGAGCTTTCCAAAGAAAGAAGTAGAGTTGGACTGCGGATCGCTTCCTTGAGAACTGTTCCCGCCTGCACCATTGCCCGCGCCGCCCCGGCCCGTGCTGGACGATTGAAGCATGCCGCTTTGTGAAGCAGTGAAACTCTGCTGGGACACCTGGGTACTGCTCCAATACGCACCGGTGCCTGCGCCATACTGGCCCTGGTTCATGGATTGAAGAAAGCTGCTCTGTGAAGCCGTGAACGCCTGGCTGCCGTCTCGATTGCCACGCCCTTGGCTACCATGGCCAGCGCCGTTTTGCGTAGTACTGTTCGAAAACACATTGTTTTGTTGATTAGAGTTTACCGTCAGTATGCACATAGTGCATTGCCTCTTCTTTAAAGGTTGTATTGCCTCATCGTCGGGCTGCAGCGAGCCCTCCCTGAGGTCGGTGAGCAGTTCGTGATGTATTACCGGAACCGCTCAGCAAGGCTAAGGGATCGCTAACGACCATGGTCTTACCCGGATACCCACTGCCTGTTTTCGACATGGCTAACATAGACGGTATCCCGCCTTGCGGCGGTATTCCTGTGCGACGGTCCAACGAAAGCTGGATGCGCTTTCCCGCATGATCCTTCCAGTGCCGTTAATCACCCGCAGTCTCGATTGCGACGTTAGTGCGTTCCGGCATGACCACCCGCATCCCGGCTTTAGTCGAACGGAACAGCGCCTTTCGGCGCTTGCCTCATGGTCGTGAGCGTCGTGCTGATGTGGTCTTCGAGCGCGAGCGCGGCGCGTGCATCGGCGCGGCGTATCGCTGCTTCGAATATGCACGCGTGTTCGCGATGCAGGTCGCGATTCGAGTTTTCGAGGCCGATGCACGCTCGCCGGTAGCGTTCGCCGTGCTGGGACAGCACGCGCAGAATCAGATACGTCCAGGGCGTTGCAGCGGCTGAGATCAACTCCTCGTGAAACCGCCGGTTGTGAAGCTCCCAGGCGGACCGTTTTTCGATCGATACCGGTTGTTCCCATGCTGAAAGTGCTTCGAAGCTCTGGCGCACACGTTGTTCCCAGGCGGCATCGCCGCGCCGGACCGATTCGCGCAGTGCGTCGACCTCGATCAGGATGCGCAACTGCGTGATGTGCTCCAGATCGGCGATCGACATGGGCGTGACGCGAAAGCCGCGCTGTCCCTCGGCGACGACGAGCGCGTCGCTGACGAGTCGCGTAAGCGCTTCGCGCAGCGTGCCGGCGCCGACTCCATAAACGTCCTTGAGGTGCTCGACGCGCAGCTTCGTGCCGGGCGGATAGCGGCCCTCGATGATGTGCTGGCGCAACTGGTGATACGCCTGCTCGCCGAGCGTGCGGGCGTGCGTCCCGGCCGCGTCGTCGGCGAGCAGTGGGGAGACGTCGGCGGCGAGTGATTCGATCGACGGTGACAGGTTCACGCTTGATCCTCCTGATTCTGCTTGCGCCCGAGTCGGTAGCTGAGTTGCGGACGCGTGATGCCGAGCAGACGCGCGGCAGCGGAAAGGTTGCCGTTCGCGCGGTCCACAGCCTCGTGCAGCAGCGCGCGCTCGAGACCTTCGAGGCCGCCGCCATAGTCCTGAAGCCGGTCGAGCAGTGCATGGCAGTCGAAGTGCGCGGCGCGGCTCTCCTGGATTTGCCCCTTGCGATCGATCGTTGCACCCTCCGGCAGGATCATGCCGGGGAAGAGATCCTTCGAATCGACCTCGCGGTTCGGCCGCGACAGGATCACCGCGCGCTCGACGATGTTTTCCAGCTCGCGCACGTTGCCGGGCCACGCGTACTCGCGCAGTGCTTCGCAGGCGTGATCGGTGAGCGCCGGCACCGGCTTGCCGTGCAGCGACGCGAAACGTTCGAGCATGGCCTGCGCGAGCGGCTCGATGTCGTCGCGGCGCGCGCGCAGTGGCGGAATGATGACCGGATAGACGTTGATCCGGTAATACAGGTCGGCGCGAAAGCGGCCGTCCTGCACTGCCCGCGCGAGATCCTGGTTCGTCGCCGCAACGAGGCGCACGTCGACCTTGCGGTTGTTGGTCGAGCCGAGTCGCTCCACCTCGCCTTCCTGAATCACGCGCAGCAGCTTGGCCTGCACTTCCAGCGGCAGCTCGCCGATTTCGTCGAGGAAAAGCGTGCCGCCTTCGGCGCGCTCGAAGCGTCCGGCGCGCGCGGCCTGCGAACCGGTGTAGGCGCCTTTCTCCGCACCAAACAGTTCCGATTCGATCAGCGCATGCGGAATCGCCGCGCAATTGACCGCGACGAACGGGCCGGATGCGCGCGGACTGAGCGCATGCAGCGCACGCGCAAAGCGCTCTTTGCCGACACCGGTCTCGCCGGTGAGCAGCACCGTGACCCTGGTCGGGGCCGCCATCTGCAGCAGGTCATAGGCGGCAAGAAACGCGGGAGAGCGGCCGATGAGGCGGGTCTTGTCCGCGTCGGGCGCGATTTCGAGGCGCAGCGATTCCACTTCGGTCTGCAGGTCGCGAATCGTGTTGAGGAGCGAGTCGGCCTTGAACCACGACGACAGCTCGGCGGCGTCCGGCCACTCATCGAGCGGCTTGCCGACGATATGGCAATGCGCGTCGTTCATGCCGCTGCATGACGTCTCCTTGAACAGGATCGTGCGGCCCATGAATGCGCTCGTGTAGCCGGACGCATAGCCGATCAGCATCCAGCACACGGGCTGCGTCTGCGGCCCGAAACTGCGCTTGTGCACTTCTGCCTCCCAGGAGTGCTCCCAGCGGTATTCGCCGTAGAAGCGGCCGGTATCCGGGTCGGCCTCGAAGCGGATCGGCGTGACCTGGACCGCGCCTTCGAGCATGTGCAGTTGCGGACCGACCGCGAACATTTCGTAAAGCGACGCGTTGCCACGAATCTCTCTCGCGAGATTCGCATCGCGCTCGCCCGCCGCGAAGCCGGCGCGCGTGAAGATCCGGCGCGTTTCGACGGGCCCGACGCTTTCCATCAGCTCGCGGCGCAGCGCGCCAAGTGCCGCGGCATGGATCAGCACCATCCGCTGCCCGGCGAGCCAGATGCGGCCGTCGCTGGCCGAAAAATGGATCAGCTTGCGCAGATCGGCGTCGGCCGGCAACGGGGGTAGTTCGGGCCGTGTCATATCGTCTCCATCGAGATTTTGTAATTTCCCATCATTTGAGCAGCGATGTGGGTGGCGTTTGATGATTTCGTGAAACGCGCCCGAATGCGTTGATCAAATCATGAAAACCCGCTGCAAATCAACTGTTTGGGCGGGGTGATTTTGAGCTGTAGCAGATCTGGTTAACCAGTATTGCGCTGCAGGATCGGCATTCGGAGATCGGTGCTTACCCTTAATTATCGAGATTTTTGTCGGGAATGCTCGCCGCATGGCACAGATGGTGCATTGAGTACCGCGCACTGGAGGAGACAGCCATGCACAGACAGATAGCAGACGACCCGTTCGATCCAGGCCGCAGATTCGTCAAGGTGACCGGCATCAACGACCGGGGATTCGTCGAGTTCGAATTCTCGGTGGGACAGCCGGAACTCTGCGTCGAACTGATGTTGCCGCTCGCCGCATTCGAGGAATTCTGCCTTGCGCAAAACGTCTCGCGGCTCGGCGAGTCGAGCGAAACCATGACCGGGAGGAGCACGCAGTGACCATCGATCTGAAGACAGTGGACATCAAGCCGCTGCGACACAACTATGCGCACGTCGCGCAGTACGTCGGCGAGGGCAAGACGGCATCGCGCTACCTGGAAGGCACCATGGGCTCGCAGCCCACGGCCAACTTCCACTATCGCCCGACGTGGGACCCCGACCACGACCTGTTCGATACGTCGCGCACTGCGATCGTCATGTCGAACTGGTACGCACTGAAGGACCCGCGGCAGTTCTATTACGCGTCGTGGACGACGACGCGCGCGCGCCAGCAGGACACGATGGAATCCAACTTCGAATTCGTCGAGTCGCGCGGCATGGCCGATCTGATCCCGGCAGCGCTCGCAGCGCAGGCGCTCGCCGTGCTGGTGCCGCTGCGCCACGCCGCCTGGGGCGCGAACATGAACAACTCGCAGATCTGCGCGCTTGGCTACGGCACCGCGTTCACCGCGCCCGCGATGTTCCATGCGATGGACAACCTCGGCATCGCACAGTACCTCACGCGCCTCGCGGTCTCCGTGTCCGGCCCGAACATGCTCGATGACGCAAAGTCCGCATGGCTCGCGGATCCGGCGTGGCAGGCGCTGCGTCGATATGTTGAGGATACCTTCGTAATCGACGACCCTGTCGAGCTATTCGTCGCGCAGAACCTCGCGCTCGACGGCCTGCTGTATCCGCTCGTCTATGACCGTTTCGTCGACGAACATGTGGCGCTGAACAACGGCTCCGCGATTGCGATGCTGACCGCGTTCATGCCCGAGTGGTACGACGAATCGAGCCGGTGGGTCGATGCGGTCGTCAAGACGATGGCCGCCGAATCCGAAGACAACCTCGCGTGCCTGACGCATTGGGCGCACCACTGGGAGGAGCAGGCTGCCGCGGCGCTATTGCCCGTCGCCGGACTGGCGTTCAAGAACAACGCCCATGCGGCGCTCGACGAGGCGCGCGGGCAGCTTCGCGCGCGTTTCGCGAAGCTCGGCATTGCCCGGCAGTAATGCGCGACCTGATCTGACCTGACCGACCTCACCGAAGGAAAACGCATGTCCAACGTATTCATTGCATTTCAAGCCAATGAGGAATCCAGGCCCGTCGTCGAGGCGATTCTATCGGACAACCCGAACGCGGTGGCCGTCGAGTCGCCGGGCATGGTGAAGATCGACGCGCCGGGGCACCTGACGATCCGGCGCCAGACGATCGAAGACCTGACCGGCGCCCGCTTCGACCTGCAGCAGATTCACGTCAACCTGATCACGATCTCCGGCCACGTCGACGAAGACGACGACCAGTTCACGCTCAGCTGGAAATATTAAACGCGGTGCGTCGAACGCCGCCCCATGAAGGAGACACGCATGGACACGCCAGTGCTGAAGAAAAAGCTCGGCCTGAAGGAACGCTATGCCGCGATGACCCGCGGCCTCGGCTGGGAGACCACGTATCAGCCGATGGAAAAGGTCTTTCCGTATGACCGTTACGAAGGCATCAAGATTCACGACTGGGATCAGTGGGTGGACCCGTTCCGCCTCACGATGGACGCGTACTGGAAATACCAGGGCGAGAAGGAGAAGAAGCTCTACGCGGTGATCGATGCGTTCACGCAGAACAACGCCTTTCTCGGCGTGACGGACGCGCGCTACGTCAACGCGCTGAAGCTGTTCATCCAGGGCGTGACACCGCTCGAATACTACGCGTACCGCGGGTTTGCGCACGTCGGCCGGAACTTCACCGGCGAGGGTGCGCGCGTCGCCTGCCAGATGCAGTCGATCGACGAGCTGCGCCACTACCAGACCGAAACGCACGCGCTCTCGACGTACAACCGGTTTTTCAACGGCATGCACCACACGAACCACTGGTTCGACCGTGTCTGGTACCTGTCCGTGCCGAAGTCGTTCTTCGAGGACGCTTCCACCGCCGGGCCGTTCGAATTTCTGACCGCAGTGAGCTTTTCGTTCGAGTATGTGCTGACCAATCTGCTGTTCGTGCCGTTCATGTCCGGCGCGGCGTACAACGGCGACATGTCGACCGTCACATTCGGCTTCTCGGCACAGTCGGACGAGTCGCGCCACATGACGCTCGGCATCGAGTGCATCAAGTTCATGCTGGAGCAGGACCCCGGCAACGTGCCGATCGTGCAGAAATGGATCGACAAGTGGTTCTGGCGCGGCTACCGGCTGCTCACGCTCGTCGCGATGATGATGGACTACATGCAGCCCAAGCGCGTGATGAGCTGGAAAGAAGCCTGGGAAATGTACGCCGAGCAGAACGGCGGCGCGCTCTTCAAGGATCTCGCGCGCTATGGCATCCGCGAGCCGAAGGGGTGGAAGGACGCTTGCGAAGGCAAGGATCACATCAGCCACCAGGCATGGGCGACGTTCTACAGCTTCGGCGCGGCCGCGCCGTTCCATACGTGGGTGCCGAAGGAAGACGAGATGAAGTGGCTCGCTTCGCATTATCCGGACACGTTCGATCGCCATTACCGGCCGCGCTTCGACTATTGGCGCGAGCAGGCCGAGGCCGGCAACCGCTTCTACATCAAGACGCTGCCCATGCTTTGCCAGATCTGCCAGGTGCCGATGCTGTTCACCGAGCCCGGCGACGCGACGAAGATCTGTGCGCGCGAATCGGATTACCTCGGCAACAAGTTCCACTTCTGCAGCGATCACTGCAAGGAGATATTCGACGACGAGCCACAGAAGTACACACAGGCCTGGCTGCCTGTGCATCAGATCTACCAGGGAAACTGTTTCAAGCCCGGTGTTGATCCGTCGAGTGAAGGCTTCGATCCGCTCGCGGCTGTTCTGGACTACTACGAAGTCGATCCCGCACGCGACAGCCTGGATTTCGAGGGCTCGGAAGACCAGAAGAACTTCGCGGCGTGGCGCGGCGAAGCGTCGAGCAATTGAGCCAGGGGAGAACATCGTGACCGTTATCGCGCTCAAGCCCTACGCATTCCCGATCAAGGATGCGGTGGAGAAATTTCCCGCGCCGCTCGTGTACATCGGCTGGGAGGACCATCTGATGTTTCCGTCGCCGTTCTGCCTGCCGCTGCCGCCGGACATGCCGTTCGGCGCGCTGGCCGCGAAGGTGCTACCCGGCATTTACGGCTATCACCCGGACTTCGCGAAGATCGACTGGAACTGCGTGGAGTGGTTCAAGTCGGGCAAGCCGTGGACGCCCGATCCGTCGAAAAGCCTCGCGGAAAACGGCATCGGCCACAAAGACCTGCTCCGTTTCAGGACACCGGGCCTTGAAGGCATTGCAGGCTCATGCAGTTGAATGCGTGACCGGGCGAGCAGAGGCGCCCGGTCCGCCGGTCAGGAACAGCATCAGGATCACAAACGGAATCGACATGAGTTACCAGCTCACCATTGAGCCGCTCGGCGCCACGATCGAAGTCGAGGACGGGCAGACCATTCTCGACGCTGCGCTGCGCCAGGGTATCTACATTCCGCACGCGTGCGGTCACGGCCTGTGCGGAACGTGCAAGGTCGAGGTCCTCGAAGGCGAGGCGGACCTCGGCGACGCGAGCCCGTTCGCGTTGATGGATTTCGAGCGCGAAGAGCGCAAGGCGCTCGCCTGCTGCGCGACGCTTCAGGCAGATACCGTGATCGAGGCCGATGTCGACGAGGAGCCGGATGCGCAGATCATCCCTGTGCAGGACTTCGTGGGTGAGGTCGTGCGCATCGAGACGCTTACGCCGACCATCAAGTCGATTCGACTGCGGCTCGATCGTCCGATCGATTTCCAGGCCGGTCAGTACGTGCAGCTCTCGATTCCGGACATCACGCAGACCCGCGCGTTCTCGATCGCGAACGCGCCAGACGACGTCGCGAAGACAGGCGAGATCGAACTCAACGTGCGCCAGGTGCCGGGCGGCCTCGGGACGGCGTGGTTGCACGAGAAGCTCGCCGTCGGCGACCGGTTGACGCTGTCCGGGCCGTATGGGCGCTTCTTCGTGCGCAAGTCTGCGGGCAGGCCGATGATTTTTCTCGCGGGCGGCTCGGGGCTGTCGAGTCCGCGCTCGATGATCCTCGATCTGATGGCACAGGGCGTTGACCTGCCGATCACGCTGGTCTACGGCCAGCGCAATGCGGCTGAGCTCTACTACGACGACGAATTCCGCGCACTGAGCGCGCGTTATCCGAACTTTACGTATGTGCCCGCGCTGTCCGAGGGGACGATTGACGGGGGTGTCGGCCAGGGCTTCGTGCACGAAGTGGCGAAGGCGCACTTCGACAACGATTTTTCGGGGCACCAGGCGTACCTGTGCGGACCGCCCGCAATGATCGACGCGTGCATCTCGACGCTGATGCAGGGCCGTCTGTTCGAGCGCGACATCTATCACGAGAAGTTCATTTCAGCGGCCGACGTGCAGCAGGTGCGCAGCCCGCTTTTCCGCAAGGTGTGACATGGCCACAAGCGTGGGCACGAGCGCGACCACAAGCGCGACGAAAGTCACCGTCACGATCGCACAGACCGGCGAGCGCTTTCCTTGCGCGGCCGATCAGTCGCTGCTCGCGGCGATGGCACAGCTCGGCCGTCGCGGCATTCCGGTCGGCTGTCTGAACGGCGGCTGCGGCGTGTGCAAGGTGCGCGTGTTGAGCGGCGAGGTGAGCCGGCTCGGCCCGATCAGCCGCGCGCACGTGAGTACGGAGGAGGAATGCGCTGGCTATTCGCTCGCGTGTCGCGTCGCGCCACAGGGCGACGTCGAAGTTGAAGTAGCGGGGAAGATGCAAAAGCCTTTTTTCAAGGGATGCGCCTTCGCGGCGATCCCCATTTCAACAAAGCAGTCAGGAGGAGACACATCATGGGTGTGATGCGTATCGGCCATGTCAACCTGAAGGTCATGGACATGGATGCGGCGCTTCGGCATTACGAGCGGGTACTCGGTCTCAAGGAGACGTATCGCGACAACGCAGGCAACGTCTATCTGAAATGCTGGGACGAGTGGGACAAGTACTCGCTGATCCTGAGTCCCTCGGACCAGGCCGGGATCAGGCACGCGGCGTACAAGGTGGAGCGCGACGCCGATCTCGATGCACTGCAGGCGCGCATCGAGGCACACGGTACGAAAACCGAAATGCTGCCCGAGGGCAGCTTGCCCGCGATCGGCCGCATGTTGAAGTTCCATCTGCCGAGCGGGCACGAGATGCTGCTCTACGCGAGGAAGGAACTGGTGGGCACCGACGTGGGCTCGCTCAACCCCGATCCGTGGCCGGACGACATCAAGGGTTCGGGTGTCCACTGGCTCGACCACTGCCTGCTGATGTGCGAGTTCGATCCGGAGCGGGGCATCAACCGCGTGGAGGACAACACGCGCTTCATGCGGGATGTGCTCGACTTTCATCTTTCGGAGCAGTTGATGGTCGGACCGGATCACTCGATTCCGGTCGCGACGTGGCTCTTCCGCAGTTCGACGCCACACGATATTGCGTTCGTCGGCGGCCCGCGCAACGGTTTGCACCACATTGCGTTCTTCCTCGACGATTGGGCCGACGTGCTGAAGTCCGCCGACGTGATGGCGAAGAACAAGGTGAAGATCGACGTCGCGCCGACGCGGCACGGCATCACGCGCGGCACGACGATCTACTTCTTCGATCCGAGCGGCAACCGCAACGAGACCTTTGCTGGGCTCGGTTATCTGGCGCAGCCGGACCGTCCGGTCACGACGTGGACCGGGGAAGAGATCGGCCGGGCCATCTTCTACCACTCGGGCGAGCTGAACGAAGCCTTCACGACGGTCTACACCTGATGGACGGTGCGCGATGAATGAAGCCATTTCCCGGCACGGCGTCGAGGCGCGCGTGATCGACTGGCCCGCCGCGCACCGCGCGGTCGAGGCCGCCGTGCGTGAGGCCGAACGGCTCGGCGTGCGAGTGAACGCGGCAGTGGTCGACGCGGCAGGCCTCCTCGCCGCGTTCGTGCGGATGCCAGGCGCGCCGCTGCATTCGATCGATATCGCCATCGACAAGGCCTATACCGCAGCAAGCTTCGGACTGCGAACCGGCGCATGGCATGACGCGCTGCAGGAACATTCGGCGGCCGTGCGCGAGGGCATTGTGCTGCGTCCACGGTTCGTCGCGTTTGGCGGCGGCATGCCGGTCGTCGAGGACGGCCGGGTCATCGGAGCTATCGGTATTTCAGGCGGCAGCGAAGCGCAGGACGAAACCTGCGCGCGGGCAGGCCTCGACGCGCTTGGGCTTGCCGGTCCGTGAAGGGCTGCCGCCGCTTTGTTTCACTCCTCGATCACGACTACCTTGTTGGAACGATCCATGCACGACACAAAATCGACCGCCGCCGTGAGCGGCGAATCAGGCCGCAGGCCTGAGGCAAAACTGGTCCGCAACTTCATCGACGGCGAGTACCGCGACGCCAGCGGCGAAGGCGCACGCTGGTTCGACAAGCGCTCACCGCTCGACGACTCGGTGATCGCCCGCGTGGCCGAAGCGAGCCGCGCGGACGTCGACGCTGCCGTGCGTGCTGCGCGTGCGGCGCTCGCAGGGCCGTGGGGCAGCCTGAGCATCGCGCAGCGCGTGGACCTGCTGTATGCGGTGGCCGACGGAATCGAGCGCCGCTTCGACGATTTTCTCGAAGCCGAAGTAGCCGACACGGGCAAGCCCGCGAGCCTCGCGCGGCACATCGACATTCCGCGCGGCGCGGCGAACTTCAAGATCTTCGCCGACGTCGTCAAGAACGTGCCCGGTGAAAGCTTCGAAATGACGACGCCGGACGGCAGGGGCGCGCTCAACTATGCGATTCGCCGTCCCGTTGGCGTGGTCGGCGTGGTCTGTCCATGGAACCTGCCGTTGCTGCTCATGACGTGGAAGGTCGGACCGGCGCTCGCGTGCGGCAACACGGTGGTCGTCAAGCCTTCGGAAGAGACCCCGCAAACGGCCGCGCTGCTCGGCGAGGTCATGAACGCGGCGGGCGTGCCGCGCGGCGTCTACAACGTCGTGCACGGCTTCGGCCCCGGTTCGGCGGGCGAGTTCGTGACGACCCATCCGGGCGTGAACGCCATCACGTTCACTGGCGAGACGCGCACGGGCGCTGCGATCATGAAGGCCGCCGCGGACGGCGCGCGTCCGGTCAGCCTGGAGATGGGCGGCAAGAACGCGGCAATCGTGTTCGCCGACTGCGATTTCGACGCGGCCATCGAAGGGACGCTGCGTTCGTGTTTTGTGAATTCGGGGCAAGTCTGCCTCGGTACGGAGCGCATTTACGTCGAGCGGCCGCTCTTCGAGCGCTTCGTAGCTGCCCTCAAGGAAGGCGCCGAGCGTCTGCGTCCAGGCCGGCCTGAGGATGCCACGACCGGCATGGGCCCGCTCATCAGTCAGGAGCATCGCAACAAGGTGCTGTCTTATTACCGCAAGGCGGTGGAACTCGGCGCGACGGTCGTGACGGGTGGCGGCGTGCCGGACATGCCAGCGGACCTGCGCGGCGGCGCGTGGGTACAACCGACGCTGTGGACAGGCCTCGGCGACGATTCGCCGATCGCGCGCGAAGAGATCTTCGGCCCGTGTGCGCTCATCATGCCGTTCGATTCCGAAGAGGAAGTGGTGCGCCGGGCGAACGCGAACGAATATGGGCTTGCGACTGCGATCTGGACGACCAACCTCGCACGCGCGCATCGTGTCGCGGGGGCCATTGAGGTCGGTATCGCGTGGGTCAACTCGTGGTTCCTTCGCGATCTGCGCACCGCGTTCGGCGGCGCGAAGCAGTCGGGCATCGGCCGTGAAGGCGGCGTGCATTCGCTCGAGTTCTACACCGAACTCAAGAATGTCTGCGTGAAGCTTTGAAGAAAACCTCAATTCATTTCGGATTGCATATGGAAACAACGTTGATCGAAAGACTGGGCGACCGTTTATACGACGCGTTCGTCGCCCGCGAATCCATCGCGCCGCTCAGCACGCAGCACGAGGATCTCACGGTGCACGACGCATACCGCATCCAGCAGCGCTTCGTAGATCGGCGTATGGACGCTGGCGAAACCGTCGTCGGCAAAAAAATCGGCGTCACGTCGAAGGCGGTCATGGACATGCTGGGCGTCTACCAGCCCGATTTCGGCTATCTGCTTTCGGGCATGGTGTATGGCGAGGGCGAGCGCATCCCGCTCGACACGCTGATCCAGCCGAAGGCCGAAGGCGAGATCGCGTTCGTCCTGAAGCGCGACCTGATGGGGCCCGGCGTCACGAACGCGATGGTGCTCGCAGCCACCGAATGCGTGATGCCGTGCTTCGAGATTGTCGATTCGCGCATTCGCGACTGGAAGATCAAGATCGGCGACACCGTTGCGGACAACGCGTCGTGCGGCGTGTTCGTGCTCGGCGATACGGCCGTGAGTCCGCGCCGCGTCGATCTCGCGACCTGCGGCATGGTGCTCGAAAAGAACGGCGAGGTGATCGGCACCGGCGCAGGCGCAGCGGCGCTCGGCTCGCCCGTCAACGCCATCGCGTGGCTCGCCAACACGCTCGGCGAGTTTGGCATCCCGCTCAAGGCCGGCGAGGTGGTCCTCTCCGGCGCACTGGCCGCGATGGCGACGATCAAGGCCGGCGACAGCTTCCGGGTGTCGATCGGCGGCATCGGTGCCTGTTCGGTGCGCTTCGCCTGAACGAACCCGCCGATCTGATCGTTACCGCTTTCAATGACAGGCAAGAGGACATCCTCATGACACAGAAAATTCGTTGCGCGCTGATCGGGCCGGGCAATATCGGCACTGACCTGCTCGCCAAACTCATGCGCAGCCCCGTGCTCGAACCGGTGTGGATGGTCGGCATCGACCCCGAATCGGACGGGCTGAAGAAGGCGCGCGAACTCGGTCTCAAGACAAGCGCCGAAGGCGTGGACGGTCTCGTGCCGCACGTGCTGGCCGACAACGTGCAAATCGCCTTCGATGCGACGAGCGCCTACGTCCACGCGGAAAACAGTCGCAAGCTCAACGCGCTCGGCGTGATGATGATCGACCTCACGCCGGCTGCGATCGGGCCGTACTGTGTGCCGCCCGTCAATCTCAAGGAGCACCTTGGCCGACGCGAGATGAACGTCAACATGGTGACCTGCGGCGGCCAGGCGACGATCCCGATGGTGCATGCAATCTCGCGCGTGCAGCCGGTCGATTATGCCGAGATCGTCGCGACCGTGTCGTCGCGCTCGGTCGGACCCGGCACGCGCAAGAACATCGACGAGTTCACGCGCACCACGGCGTCGGCGGTGGCGAAGGTTGGCGGCGCGAAAAAGGGCAAGGCGATCATCATCATCAACCCGGCCGATCCGCCGCTCATCATGCGCGATACGGTGCACTGCCTGACCGGGGGCGTGCCCGACGAGGCGCGCATCGTCGAGTCAGTCAACGCCATGATTACCGACGTGCAGCGTTACGTCCCCGGCTACCGTCTCGTGAACGGGCCGGTGTTCGACGGCAATCGCGTGTCGGTGTTTCTCGAAGTCGAGGGGCTCGGCGACTACCTGCCGCGCTACGCCGGCAATCTCGACATCATGACGGCCGCCGCCGCGCGCACAGCCGAGATGTTCGCCGAAGAACTGCTCGCAGGCCGCATCACGCTCGCGCCGGTCGAGAGTGCGCCAGCCTGAGGCCAGGCAGACGGCGCATCGCCGCGCTTCACATCGCGTTTCACACCGCGTTTGACAATATAGCGACCGGACCCATACGGAATCGACATGAATCTCCAAGGCAAGCGAATAACCCTTCACGACATGACGCTGCGTGACGGCATGCACCCGAAGCGTCACCAGATGACCCTCGACCAGATGCGCTCGGTCGCGAGCGGACTCGACGAAGCGGGCGTGCCGCTCATCGAAGTTACGCACGGCGACGGGCTCGGCGGCTCGTCGGTCAATTACGGTTTTCCCGCGCATAGCGACGAGGAATATCTCGGCGCTGTGATTCCGCTGCTCAAGCAGGCGAAGGTGTCGGCGCTGCTGCTGCCGGGAATCGGCACCGTCGATCACCTGAAAATGGCGCACGAGCTTGGCGTTCATACGATCCGTGTCGCGACGCACTGCACCGAGGCGGACGTTTCGGAGCAGCATATTTCGTTTGCTCGCAAGCTTGACATGGACACCGTAGGATTCCTGATGATGAGCCACATGAACGACCCCGCTGGGCTCGTCAAGCAGGCGAAGCTGATGGAGAGCTACGGCGCGAACTGCATCTACATCACCGACTCCGCGGGTTACATGCTCCCCGACGACGTGAAGGCGCGCCTCGGCGCGGTGCGCGATGCACTCGATCCGAAGACGGAACTCGGCTTTCACGGCCATCACAACCTCGCGATGGGCATCGCGAACTCGCTCGCCGCGATCGAGGTGGGTGCGAACCGCATCGACGGCGCGGCGGCGGGCCTCGGCGCTGGCGCGGGCAACACGCCGCTCGAAGTGCTCGTGGCCGTGTGCGACCGGATGGGCATCGAGACCGGCGTCGATGTGTGGAAGATTCAGGACGTCGCAGAGGATCGGGTCGTGCCGATGATGGACTTTCCGATCCGCATCGACCGCGACGCGCTCACGCTCGGCTATGCAGGCGTCTACGGCTCGTTCCTGCTGTTCGCGAAGCGCGCGGCCGAGAAGTACGGCGTGCCGTCACGCGAGATTCTCGTCGAACTGGGCCGACGCAAGATGGTCGGCGGCCAGGAGGACATGATCGAGGACACCGCGCTCACGCTCGCGCGGCAACGTCGCGAACGCTCGAACCCCAACAACGAGGAGGCGGCATGAAGCTGTCGAATGAAACGATTGAATCGCTGGCCCGGCATCTCGACGATTGCGCGCTCGAAGCGCGCGACACGCCGAAGATCACCGACACGTATCCGGACATGGACTGGGCCGACGCGTACGCGGTGCAGGACACGATACGCCGCCGGCAGCTTGCACGCGGCGCACGCATCGTCGGTTACAAGGCGGGCCTTACGTCGCACGCGAAGATGCAGCAGATGGGCGTCGAAACGCCGGTGTTCGGCTATCTCATCGACACGTTCGGGGTGCCCGACGGCGGCACCTGCAAGGCGGCCGAACTGATCCACCCGAAGGTTGAACCGGAGATCGCATTTGTCACGAAGACCGAGCTGAAGGGGCCTGGCTGCCACATCGCCGCGGTACTTGCCGCAACCGACTTCGTGATTCCGGGAATCGAGGTGATCGACAGCCGCTACCGCGACTTCCGCTTCGATCTGAAGAGCGTCGTGGCCGACAACACGTCGGCGGCGCGCTTCGTTGTAGGCGGCCAGCCGCTCGGCGTCGAGGGCGTCGATCTGCGCACGATCGGTATCGTGCTTGAGAAGAACGGCGAGCCGGTGGCGTTCGGCGCGGGCGCGGCCGTGCTCGGCCATCCGGCCGCGGCTGTGGCGATGCTCGCCAACCATCTGGGCGCGCGCGGTGAATCGATCCCCGCGGGCAGCCTGATCTTGTCGGGCGGCATCACCGAAGCGGTGGCGGTCGCCGCAGGCGACAACGTCACGCTGCGCGTGCAGGGCATGGGATCGACCAGCCTGCGCTTCGTCTGAGAGGGAGATCATCGTGCCCATCGCACACGTGTACTTGATCGAAGGCCGGGACGAGGAAAAAAAGGAGCGCTTGATCGCTGAAGTCACCGACGCCATTCATCGCGCGGTCGATGCACCGATCGATTCGGTGCGTGTGCTGATCATCGAAGTGCCGAAAGAGCATTTCGGCATTGCGGGGCAGAGCGCCAAAAAGCGCGGACGCTGATCAACGCGCAGCCTTTCCAGACAGGAAAATCGCATGGAGACCAATCCAGAAATCGGCCGAAGCATTGTGGTCGACGGTATCCGGACCAACTATCACGACCTCGGCGACGGCGCGCCGGTTTTGCTCATTCACGGCTCGGGGCCCGGCGTGACGGCCTGGGCGAACTGGCGGCTCACGATGCCGGCGCTCGCGAAGCAGTTCCGCGTGATCGCGCCGGACATCGTCGGCTTCGGCGAAACGGCGCGGCCGCCGGGGTTCCGATACGCGATGGATGCGTGGGTTTCGCATGTGCTCGGGCTGCTCGATGCGCTTGGCGTCGCGCGTGCGCACGTCGTCGGCAATTCGTTCGGTGGCGCGCTCGCCCTTGCGCTCGCGATCCGCGCGCCTGAACGGGTCGGCAGGCTCGTGCTGATGGGCAGTGCGGGTGTGCCGTTTCCGATCACCGAAGGGCTCGACGCCGTGTGGGGCTATACGCCGTCGATCTCGAACATGCGCGCGCTGCTCGACATCTTCGCGTTCGACCGCACGCTCGTGAACGACGAGCTTGCGAAACTGCGCTACGAAGCGAGCATCCGGCCCGGCTATCAGGAGGCGTTTGCCGCGATGTTCCCGGCGCCGCGGCAACGCTCGGTGGACGCGCTCGCGAGCCCGGAGGCGGCCATCCGCGCGCTGCCGCACGAGACGCTGATCGTGCATGGTCGCGAGGATCGCGTGATTCCGCTCGCCAGTTCGCTGCGCCTCCTCGAGTTGATCCCGCGCGCGCAGTTGCATGTGTTCGGGCAATGCGGGCACTGGACGCAGATCGAGCACGCGGAACGCTTCAGCGATCTGGTAATACATCATCTGCGCGAATAGCAGCGAACCTGGGTTGCGGGCTTCACATGCGGCTACAACAAAGTACTACTAATTATTAAAACGCGACAAATCAATGCATTTGGAGAAAGGAGACAACCGGATGTTCAGTCAACGAAAATTCCGTATTGCGGGGATCGCAGGCGCGGCAGGCCTGCTTCTTAGCGGCACCGCGCACGCGCAGTCCAGTGTGACGTTGTACGGCCTGGTCGACGGCGGGCTGCTCTATACCAGCAAGACGCTCGATCCCGCAACGGGCGGCAATGCGGGCAAGCAGTTTTCGTTCCTCGATGGCGGCTCGGCGCCCACGCTGTTCGGACTCACGGGCACGGAAGACCTGGGCGGCGGGTTGAAGGCCGAATTCAAACTGGAAAGCGGCTTTAGCGTAGCGAACGGCGCTTTCAGCAATTCGAACGGCAACCTGTTCGGCCGGCAAGCGTATGTGGGCCTCGCGAACCAGTACGGCGGACTCAAGCTGGGGATGCAGTTCTCACCGTTCTTTCTATCGCTCTACGACCTCGATCCGCGTGGCATGTCGCAATTTGGCAGTGGCTTGCCGATCTATCTCGATCACGTGCTCGGCACGGGTGTGTTTAATGCGAACGCCGTATCGTATTCGAGCCCGGTCGTCGCGGGTTTCTCGGGTGGTGCAATGTTCGCGTTCGGCGGCGTGGCTGGTAACTTCCAGTCGGGCCGGCAGTACTCGATGAACCTCAAGTACGACAACGGTACGGTGATGGTAGAAGGCGCGTTCTACAACGGGAACAGCGGCGGTACGGTGAACACGGCGCCGCCGACCAATGTTGCATTCATAGGGCGCATGCTGGGCGCGTCGTACAAGATCGGCGGGCTGACGGCAAAAGCTTCGTTTATCAATTACAAGGTGGCGGGCGGTTTCAATAGCAACGTCTATAACGCTGGCCTCGACTTCCTCGCATTGCCGACGCTCGACTTCAACGGCGGCGTCTGGTACGTGAGCGACCGTAACGACACGACCAATCACTCGGTGATGGGGGCGCTTGGCGCCCAGTACTTCCTTTCGCACAGGACGACGCTTTTCGGTCAGGCCGCCGTGGTCAATAACCATGGCGCGATGAACACGGGGCTGTCGGTTAACAACGCGCTCTTCAGCCCGGCAGGGACGACGACTGGTGTGAACGTTGGCGTCCGCCACGTTTTCTGACGCGCGCAAGGCGGCTCGGTGCTGGAGGCAGGGCAGATCAGCGAGGCCCGTGAGCGCCAGATGCCTGCAACCGCGTAACGCGATCGTCATGCGGTTGCTCCTTCCTCTTGCACCGAGCTACTTCAATACCGCTTACAAGGCGCCTGGATTGACATAAACGGTCTTCACCGTCGTATAGAACTCCCTCGCATAGCTGCCCTGTTCACGCGGCCCGTAGCTGGAGCCTTTACGCCCGCCGAACGGAACGTGGTAATCGACGCCCGCGGTAGCGGCGTTGATCATCACCATCCCGGCCTGGACATGACGTTTGAAGTGCGCCGCATACTTCAACGAAGTCGTGCAGATACCTGCCGAAAGCCCAAAGCGCGTATTGTTCGCTTCAGCCAGGGCCTCATCGTAATCCTTCACCTTGACAACCGATGCCACGGGGCCGAAAACCTCCTCGCGGTTGATCCGCATATCGGATGTGGTGTCAGTGACCAGTGCGGGTGTGAGGAAGAAACCTTTGGTAGCCGATTCGACACGTTGACCGCCGAATACCGTCCCGCCTTCCTCGCGGGCAATGGCGATATACCGCTCGTCCTGCGCGAGCTGGCTTTCGTCGACGACCGGCCCGATGTGCGTTGCCGCATCAAGCGCGTGGCCGACCCGCAGCGCGCTCATGCGCGCTTTCACGGCGTCAATGAAGCGATCGTAAATGCCCGCCGTCACAATCAGGCGGCTCGATGCCGTGCAGCGCTGGCCCGTGGAAAAGAACGCGCCGTTGACACAGGCCTCGACGGCAACATCGAGGTCTGCATCGTCGAGTACGACCATCGGGTTCTTGCCGCCCATTTCGAGCTGAAATTTCTTGCCGAGGGCAACGCATTTGGCTGCGATCGCCTGACCCGTTGCCACCGAGCCCGTGAAGCTGATGGCGTCGACATCGGGCGACTGGACGAGGGTTTCACCGACGACCGAGCCGCTGCCCATCACCAGATTGATGACGCCGGCGGGCGCGCCTGCTTCGGCGATGATTTTGACGAGTTCCCAGGTGCTCGCGGGCACGAGGTCGGCGGGTTTGATGACGACGCAGTTGCCGAACGCGAGGGCAGGCGCGATTTTCCACGCCGGAATCGCGATCGGAAAATTCCACGGCGTAATCAGGCCCACCACGCCGACCGGTTCGCGCGTGATCTCGACGTTCAAGCCGGGTCGCACGGACGGCACGATTTCACCGCCGACTCGCAGCGCTTCACCGGCGAAGAACTTGAAGATCTGGCCGGCGCGGCCGACTTCCCCGATTGCTTCAGGGAGCGTTTTGCCTTCCTCGCGGGCGAGCAACTCGCCGAGTTCGGCTTTACGCGCGAGGATCATGCTGCCAGCCTGGTCCAGCAGATCGAAGCGCTGTTGCGGCGTGCTGTGAGACCACTTCGGAAAGGCCGCGCGGGCGGCCGCGATCGCACGTCGAGTCTGCTCGACGTCGGCTTGCGCGAATTCGCCAATCACGTCGTCAAGATCGGACGGATTGACGTTGGGCTTGACTCGTTCCGATGCAAGCCACTCGCCTGCTATGAAATTTGCGAACTGGTTCATGGTGTCGATTGGATGATGGTCAAATTAGTCACGTCGTTACCGCAATAAACATGCGTCGAACGACGGACGGGTTTATTGCGCCTCAAGGAGTCCACGCTGCGCGAGATTGCGGTACAGCGCGCGCGCGCCAAACGTCCACGGTGTGATTTCGGTGCACAGGCGCACCGTATTCACGAGCGCGCCAAGCGGCGGCGCGGAGATCGTCACAACGTCGCCCAAGTGATGCGTGAAGCCGCCACCGGGTGCATCGCGGTCTTTGATGGGCGAAAACATGGTGCCGAGGAACAGCATGAAACCGTCGGGGTACTGGTGGTGCGCGCCGCAGGTCTGGCCGACGAGGTCGAGCGGATCGCGGCTGATTTCGCTCATGTGGCTGATGCCGTCCAGCACGAAGTCGTCGTCGCGACCTTCCACGCGCAGCGAAACGCTCGTTTGACGCACGGTGTCGATCGTGAAGTGCTCGTCGAACAGGCGCACGAACGGGCCGATCGCGCATGAGCCGTTATTGTCCTTGCACTTGCCGAGCAGCAGCGCCGAGCGTCCTTCGATGTCGCGCAGGTTCACGTCGTTGCCGAGCGTCGCGCCGACGGCTTCGCCCCTGCTGCTGACCGCGAGCACGATTTCCGGCTCGGGGTTGTTCCAGACCGAGGCGGGATGCAGGCCGATATCGGCGCCAAAGCCCACCGAGGACATCGGCTGCGACTTCGAAAATACTTCGGCATCCGGACCAATGCCGACTTCCATGTACTGTGACCACGCACCGCGACGCTGGAGTTCGGCCTTCAGGCGCATGGCCGCTTCGGAGCCAGGGCGGATTTTCGACAGATCGGTGCCGATCAGCGCGGTAATCGCATTGCGCGCTTCGACGGCCTTTGCCGGGTCGCCGCCGGCCTGTTCTTCGATCACACGCTCGATCAGGCTTACGGCGAATGTGACGCCACATGCCTTGATCGACTGGACGTCGCACGGTGCGAGCAGGTACGGACCGCTGCCGCTTTGTGCGGCGAGACTGGCTTCCATCAGCTTGCTGACCGGGCCAAGCGATTCGCCTGGCGCCTGGCGGGCGATTTCAACGACATCGGGACGGTCCAGCAGATCGGCGCTCGTCGGCACAGTGCGCGTGATGTCGAATACTTCGCCGTTACGCACGACGACGATGCTGGGTCCTTCGCCCTTATCGCTGTGTCGCCACACGCGTCCGATGAGCAGCGCGCGTTCGAGATCCTGCGGCAGGCAGGCGGAAATGTTGGAAGCGGTCATGGATCGATTGAGCAAAAAGTGGAGGAGTTGAATTGCACACTTAGTGCGAGTGACGCGGATCGCCGCGTTCCTCGATCACCTTGAGGTAAAGCGTGGCGGGTTCGAGGCAGCCGCCCGTCGAAAGCTGCCCGACCGTTTGCCGGTAAAGCTCCTGCCACGGCGTCTGCGCAGGCGGCGCCTCAAAACTTGCCGTCTCACGGCGACGCGCCAGTTCTGCCTCGTCGACCAGCACATTGACGCTGCGCGCATTCAGATCGACGCGGATGCGATCGTTAGTGCGCAGCAGCGCGAGACCTCCGCCGACCGCCGCTTCCGGCGACATATTGAGGATCGACGGACTCGCCGACGTGCCGCTTTGCCGCCCGTCGCCCATGCACGGCAGCGATTCGATCCCGCGACGCAGGAGTTCGGCCGGCGGCGCCATGTTGACCACCTCTGCACTTCCCGGATACCCCACGGTGCCGCAGCCCCGAATGACGAGGATGCAGTGTTCGTCGATTTCCAGTGCCGGGTCGTCTATGCGTGCATGATAGTCCTCCGGCCCTTCGAAGACGATCGCGCGTGCTTCGAAGCTGTTTTCCGCGCCCGGCTCGCTGAGATAGGTCTGACGAAATGCGTCGCCTACGACGGACATCTTCATGATGGCGCTGTCGAAGAAGTTGCCGGACAGCACGATGAAGCCCGCGCGATGCTTGAGCGGATCGTCGTGCGGCCGGATGACTTCGCGGTCGGCTTCCGGCGCGGTGGCGGCAATCTCTCCGATCGTGCGGCCCGACACGGTCGCGCAGTCGCCGTGCAGCAGGCCCGCGGCCGCGATCTGGCGCAACACGGCGGGCACGCCGCCCGAGCGGTGGAAACTTTCGCCAAGGTATTCGCCGGCCGGCATGCAGTTGACGAGCAGCGGCACCTGCTCGCCGACGCGCTGCCAGTCATCGAGGCTCAGGTCGATCCCCATATGACGCGCGATCGCAATCAGATGCGGCGGGCAGTTGGTTGACGCACCCAGTGCGGACGCAACGACGATGGCATTTTCGAACGCCGCGTGGGTCATGATGTGCGACGGACGCACGTCATCGCGCACCATATCGACGATGCGCTTGCCGGTCGTGTAGGCCATCTGGCCTCGCTCGCGGTACGCGGCCGGGATGCTCGCGCAGCCTGGCAGCGACATGCCGAGCGCTTCGGCGAGACAGTTCATCGAAAGCGCCGTGCCCATCGTATTGCAGTGACCGATCGAGGGGGAGGACGCGGTGGTCAGCTCCATGAAACCCTCATAGTCGATTTCGCCCGCGGCCAGCAGGTTGCGCGCGTGCCAGATCACGGTGCCCGAGCCGACGCGTTGGCCGTTATGCCAGCCGTCGAGCATCGGCCCGCCGGACAGCACGATGGCAGGCAGGTCTATGGTCGCGGCTGCCATCAGGCAGGCCGGGGTCGTCTTGTCGCATCCGGTGGTGAGCACGACGCCGTCCAGCGGAAAGCCGTGCAGGATTTCCACGAGACCGAGATACGCGAGGTTGCGGTCGAGCGCGGCGGTGGGCCGGCGGCTTTGCTCGGCGAGCGGGTGGACGGGGAACTCCATCGGGATGCCGCCGGCGTCGCGAATGCCCGCTTTGACACGCTGCGCAAGTTCGATGTGGTGGCGGTTGCAGGGTGCCAGATCGCTGCCCGTCTGCGCGATGCCGATGATCGGGCGGCCCGACTGCAATTCCTCGCGCGTGAGGCCGTAGTTCATGAAGCGCTCGACGTACAGCGCGGTCATATCTGCGTGAGCCGGGTCGTCGAACCAGTTCTGGCTTCTCAGCCTGCGCGGTTTGAATTCGGACATCGTGGTCATCTCTCTTGCGTGCAAAGTGAAGTTGGGTTTTCGCGGGCGGTCGCGGTGGTCTCGCCATGCCGCGGGTCATGATTGCCGGCTGCCCGGCAGCGCCGCCCGGGCGCTTTTTCATATACCGTCCGACCGGTCAGTTCAAATTGATGTTACCGGTAACAATGCTGCATGTTACGCCTCTCGTGCGACCTGGCACAACCAAGGGTTATCCCTTGGTAACCCGCATAGTAATCAGGTTTGCTAAACAGTCTGGCGAAATCTGGAAGGCATTCGACATATTTCGGGAATACCCCTGTTTAAACAGGGTTGTAGCGATGCTTGCACGCGTGATATTGTTGCGACGTTACCGATAACATACACCGCCGGCAGCGGACTCCTCTGACCGGCGAATATTGCAGTCAACAGGTTTGAGAAGGTGGAGATCGACGATGGAAAAGCGGGTATCTAAAGCCGTATTCAAGTCCAAGGCGTGCGAGCTGTTCCGGCACGTGGAAATGCTGGGGGAGACGGTAGTCGTGACAGATCGAGGTGAGCCCACCGTCGAAATCCGTCCGTACCGAAGCCGCCGCAAGAATCCGCTTGAACTACTGCGTTCTTCCATCGTGCACTTCAGCCTCAAGGGCGGCGCCGAGGCACTCGCGCAGCAGGCCGAGAACGGATGATCACGCTCGATACCCTCGCGCTCGTCTATTGGTTGAACGGAAAGGGCGAGTTGGGCGATGCCGCGCAACAGGCAATCGATAACGAGCTGAACGGCGGTGAAATCCTGATATCGACGATCACCGTGCTGGATCTGGTGCAATTCGTCGAAGAAGGGTGCCTCGAACTTTCGATGGACACCCGCAGCTGGCTTTCCACGCTCATATCGATCGAGGGCGTGCGCCTCGTGCCGGTCGATTCCGCTATCGCGGTGCGCGCCGCTTCGATGTCACGCGAGCTGACTTCGCATCAAAGGCTGATAGCGGCCACCGCGCGCACGCTCGGTGGCACGCTGGTCACACCGGATGCGCGGATGCGGGAATTGACCTATGTGGAAACGGTCTGGTGATGGCGATCCGAACCGCGGCGTGTAGTTCGTCGCGGTTCGTCGCAGTTCTTTATAGCCCGTTGCGTTGCATGCGCGATTTGCGAGGGGCCTGTGCCGGGACTGCACGGCGCAGCTCGAGCGGCGCCGGGCCAGTCGAGTCGCGTACCACCAGCTCCGCCGGAAATGTGATGCGCTGTGAGGCGGCATCGAAACCGGCGATTTGCGACAGCAGTGTATTGACCGCGGAGCTTGCCATCTGCTGGAACGGTTGACGAACGGTGGTGAGTGCCGGATGAAACTGCTCGGCCATCGGGATGTCGTCGAAGCCGATCACGGAGATGTCGTTCGGCACGCGCAAACCCGCTTCACGTACCGCGGCGATGACACCAAACGCGCTTTGGTCGTTGGCCGTGAAGATCGCCGTGGGCGGTTCGGGCATCGCGAGCAGCCCGGATGCCACCTCGAACGCAGTTATCTGCGAGAGGTCGCCCGTGACGACCAGTTCCGGATCGTGCGGCAGTCCGTGGCGGATCAGCGCGTCGTGATAGCCCCGTTGACGATCGCGCACACCCTCGATCAATTCGTCGCCGCCGAGATACGCGATCCTTCTGTGGCCGAGTTCGGCCAGATGATCGACCGCGAGTTGCGCGCCGCCATAGTTGTCGACCGACACAGACGGAAAGCGGTTCAGCGTTCCGCGCTGGTCGATCACGACCACCGGCAGGTTCGCGCTGGCGAGCGAATCGAGGCACAACGATTCGCGCGGCAGGATCGCGAGCAAGCCATCGGAGAACTGGCGCATGAGACCCATCACGTCGTGATGCGTGCGCCGGTCGTCGTCGGAGAGGGTGTAGACGAGTACCTCGCAGCCACCGGCACGCGCCGCGCGGCCGGCGCCCAGAATCAGTTCGCTGGAAAACTGCGTGTCGAGCGTCGGAGTAATGATGCCGATGATGCCGTTGCGGCCGCCGGAGAGCTTCTGCGCCGTGCGGTTCACGACATAGCCGATATCCGAGGCGATCCTGGTTATCTCGTCACGCGTTTCGCGGGACACACCGGGCCGCCCGTTGAGTGCGCGCGATGCGGTCATCTGCGAGACGCCCGCGAGACGGGCGACGTCTGCGAGTGTCGGGTTTTGTTTTGTCATTGTCTGACAGCCTGTTTCCCTGGATACGTCAGAGTTTTCTAGGAATTGGAACGTTAGCGTTATCGACATTCTGCCGGTCATTATCGCAGAACACAAGGCATATGCCCGCGGCGGCGGGCAGCGCCCGCATACACGACGGCGCTTGCCAGTTATCGGGCTTATGGCTGTGGATTAGGGTTTTCAGGGAGGCGGGTCACAGGTTAACCCGTATAGCGTTAAGCACTTCGCTTATCTAACATCCAGCAACGTTAAGGCTAACGTAGTGCCTATAACTTCACAACAGAGGAGACGTATCGATGGCGCATGCGGTTCTTTCGAAAGCCCGGCCGGTAGTTGGGGCAGTGGCGATGGTCTGTTCAATGCTTGCGGCGTCAACTGCCGCTTTCGCGGCGGACGCACAAGTAATCACGCAGTGGGACCAGCAGACCAACGCGACTTCCAGCAAGGTGCTGCGCGACGGCGCAGACCGCTTCGAGAAAGCGGTTCCGGGGTACAAGGTCGAGCAGTCGCACGTGCTCAACGAAGCCTACAAGACCAAGCTGAAAGTGGCATTCGGTGCCAACCAGCCGCCTTGCGTCTTCGAAAACTGGGGCGGCGGTGGCCTGCACGAGTACGTGAAATCCGGCCAGATCGTCGACCTCACGCCGTACCTGAACAAGGATCCGGCGTATCGCGGCCGCTTCATGAAGGCATCGTGGGATAACACGACGTTCGACGGCAAGACCTACGGTGTTGCTGCCGAAAACGCAGCGACCGCGGTGATCTTCTACAACAAGGAAGTCTTCAAGAAGTACGGCATCACGCCGCCGAAGACGTGGGAAGAACTGATGCACGTCGTCGATGTGCTGAAGTCGCACAACGTCGCAGCGTTCTCGCTCGCGAACAAGAACAAGTGGACCGGCTCGATGTACTACATGTACATCGTCGACCGTATCGCTGGTCCGCAAGTCGTGAAGGACGCGCTCGCAGGCAAGGGCAAGGGCTTCGAAGATCCGGCGTTCATTGAAGCCGGCAAGCGTATCCAGGACCTCGTGAAGGCAGGCGCATTCGCACCTGGCATCAACGGTCTTGATTACGATTCGGGCGCTTCGCGCCGTCTGCTGTACACGGGCAAGGCTGCCATGGAGCTGATGGGCGCCTGGGAAGCTTCGACGATCGCGAACGAAAACCCCGGCTTTGCGAAGGACCTCGACTTCTTCCCGTTCCCGACGGTGACGGGCGGCAAGGGTGACCCGCGCGACATGATCGGCACGGTGGGCGATGGCTTCCTGAGCATCTCGACCGAGTGCAAGAACCCGGACGTGGCGTTCAAGCTGATCCAGGCGCTGACCGACGAGCAGGCGATGCAGGCTCGTGCGACGGATGACCACAAGCTTCCGCCGGTCAACAACGTGAAGATCGACGATCCGTTCACGCAGCGTCTGCAGCAACTGCTGGCCGCCGCTCCGAGCGTGCAGCTCTGGTACGACCAGGCACTGCCGCCGGCTCTTGGCGAAATGCACAAGGACACGACGCAAGAGTTGTTCGGTCTCTCGATCACGCCTGAGGCCGCTGCGCAGCAAATGCAGGCCGCCTTCAAGAAGGGCGGTTAATTCCCAGTCCTTATGAAAAGTCCGATCGGCACCGCGAGGTGCCGGTCGGCATGAACGCTCGTGAATATCGCTATTACCGCTACACCTGAACGCCGGCTGCGCTTGTCGTCACAAGCGCTCGTCACGGTTGTGTTTCTCGCACCCGCGATCTTTTTGCTGGCCGTATTTCTGCTCTATCCGCTCATCTCCAGTCTGCAGCTGTCGCTTCTCGACTGGAATGGCCTCGGTAACACGGCCCGTTATGTCGGGTTCGCGAACTGGGAAAAGCTCGCCCACGACACCGTGTTCTGGCACGCGCTCTGGAACAACGTGATTCTGGCTGTCACGTCGATCGCTTTCCAGTTGCCCGTCGCGCTCGTGCTCGCCGTTCTGCTGGAAAAGGCGGGCCGTGGCTCGCGCATCCTCAAGATTCTCTATTTTCTGCCGCTCCTGATGTCGAGCGTGGCGATCGGTATTCTGTTCAAGAGTATCTACGATCCGAATTTCGGTCCGCTCAACGCAGCGCTGCAAGCCGTCGGCCTCGACAGTCTCGCGAAGGACTGGCTGGGCGACCCGCGTTTGTCGCTGGGTTCGACCATCGCCGTCATCATCTGGCAGAACGCGCCGTTCTACATGATTCTGTTCCTCGCCGGCCTCTCGTCGATGCCGGCTGAGGTCAACGAGGCCGCGCTTCTCGACGGCGCCTCCGAGTGGACCATTTTCTGGCGCATCAAGCTGCCGCACCTGCTGGGCACGGTGCGTACGGCTGTGCTCCTGTCCGTGCTCGGGTCGCTGCGTTACTTCGATCTCGTGTTCGTCATGACCGGCGGCGGCCCGGAAGGCTCGTCGGAAGTGATGGCCACCTACATGTACCGCACGGTCTTCAATTCGTTCCAGCTCGGCTACGGCAGCACCATTGGCTCGGCGATGTTCCTCATCGTCTGTGCGGTGGCGGCGGTATCGCTGCGCTTCACCCGCCGTTACGCAACCGAGGTCTGATCCATGAGCAAGAAACGTCGATTCCCGCGTGTGGGGATTCCTCTCCTCGCACTGATCTGGCTGGCCGTTACGACGCTCCCGTTTCTCTTCATGGTTGCGTCGAGCATGAAGACCCAGGAAGAAAACTTTTCGACGCCCGTGTGGGCGCCGCCGGGTCACCTGTATTTCGGCAACTACGCGGCGGTGATGAAGGGGCCGTACTTCACGTATTTCCGTAACAGCGTGTTCGTGGTGGGTGTGTCGGTGCTGATGATCGTCGTCTTCAGTGCGATGGCGGCCTACGTATTCGCGCGCATGCGTTTCAGGCTGAACAAGCCGCTTTTTGCGCTCATCGTTGCCGGCATGATCGTGCCGCTGCACTCGACGCTCGTGCCGATCTATCTGCTCACGCGCAACCTCGGTCTTTACGACACGCCGTTCGCGCTGTTCGGTCCGTATGTGGCCCTCAGTCTGCCGGTGTCGATCTTCATTCTGACCGAGTTCATGCGCCAGATTCCGCGCGAGCTGGAAGAGGCAGCGCAGCTCGACGGCTGCAGCCCGTTCCGCATCTTCTGGCGTATTTTCTTCCCGCTCTCGGGACCGGGTCTCGCCACGGTGGCGATCTTCAACGGCATCGGTCTCTGGAACGAGTTCATCTTCGCGTACATCCTCACGTCGACGTCCGAGCATCGCACGCTGCCGCTCGCGATCTGGGACTTCCAGGGGCAGTACGCGTCGAATATTCCTTCGATGCTCGCTGTCCTCGTGCTCACATCGTTGCCGCTGATCGTCGCCTACGCGTTCGGTCAGGAACGCGTAATCAAGGGGATGATGGCCGGCTCGCTCAAGGGCTGACCCGCATCGAACACCGCCTCGAAAACGTGCGGGCACACGTGGCCCGCGCACCGAACTTCGCGAATTTCGCATAAACCGATATGGCAAGCATTTCTCTCACCAACGTCCAGAAGTCCTACGTGAATGGTCACGCGGTGATTCGTGACGTCAACCTCGAAGTCGGCAAGAACGAGTTCTGTGTCTTTCTCGGGCCGTCGGGCTGTGGCAAGTCCACGCTGTTGCGAATGATCGCCGGTCTCGAATCGATCACGGGCGGCGAACTGCGCATCGATGGTCAAGTGATGAACGACGTCGAGCCGGCCAAGCGCCGAGTCGCCATGGTGTTTCAGAACTACGCGCTCTATCCGCATATGAGCGTGTACGAGAACATGGCGTTCGGTCTGCGTCAGGCCAAAATCGACAAGGCGACCATCGACACCAAGGTGCGTCGCGCGGCGGCGTCCCTGCAACTCGATCAACTGCTCGAACGGCGGCCCGCCGCGTTGTCGGGTGGCCAGCGCCAGCGTGTCGCGATTGGCCGTGCGATCGTGCGCGAGCCCGGCGTGTTCCTCTTCGACGAGCCGCTCTCGAATCTCGACGCCGCGTTGCGCGTACAGACGCGCACCGAAATCGCACGACTGCATCGCGAATTCGGCGACGCGAGCGCCGTCTACGTCACGCATGACCAGATCGAAGCGATGGCGCTCGCGGACAAGATCGTGCTGCTGCAAACCGACACCAACCAGAGCGGCCATGGCAGCATCGCCCAGATCGGCGCGCCGCTCGATCTCTATCACCGGCCTGCGAGCCGGTTCGTTGCGGGCTTCATCGGCTCGCCGAAGATGAATTTTCTGCCGGGCATCGTGAAGTCCATTGATGAAGGCGGCGTCGAGATCGAACTGACCACGGGCGAAATCATTCGCGCTCGCGTCGATGGTCGCCAGGTCAGCCCGGGCATGCAGGTCACGCTTGGCGTGCGGCCGGAGCACATGCGTCTTGCGGGCGAGGCAGACGATGTCCAGTCGATCCGCTGCTCGGTGCGCCTCGTCGAGCACATGGGCGAGCACAGCTACATCCACGTGGAGGGCGGCAGCCGTACGCCTGCCATGCTGATCGCCAAGCTTGCGGGTGATAGCCACCTGGTGCGCGATGAGCAGGTCAGACTCGCACTGCCGGCCAACGCTTGTCACGTGTTCGACAATCGCGACTTCGCCCTGCGGCGCCTCGACTGATTGCGCGGGCGGTTTTCGTATTGACGAAATTTCCGACCGAACGTCGCCGCTTGAAAAACGAATTGAATTTAAAGGAGTCCTTTTGATGTCGCTTCAGCACAAGAGCGAAATTCCGCTCTACCGGGACCCTGACGCCCCGACCGAGGCACGTGTCGCCGACCTGATGTCGCGCATGACGCTCGACGAAAAAATCGCCCAGCTTCACGCTGTATGGCTGAAGCTGTCGGCCGATGGCCATCATCAGCCGCGTTCCGAAGATTTCGCTCAGCGCGACGCCGGTGTGCCGATCGAGCGTCTGCTGCGGCATGGACTCGGACAGGTGACGCGTCCGCTCGGCACGCACACGGTCGACCCGAAAGAGGGCGTGCGCGCGCTCAATGCGTTGCAGCGGCAGATGGTGGAAGACACGCGTCTCGGCATTCCTGTGATAGCGCACGAAGAATGTCTCGTGGGTCTGATGACGAAAGATGCCACGCTGTTTCCGTCACCGCTCAACTATGCGGCGACCTGGAATGCCGAACTGATCGGTCGCGTTGGCGAGATCATCGGCGAGCAGGCGCGCTCGATCGGCTGCCATCAAGGGCTCGCACCCGTGCTGGATGTCTCGCGCGATCCGCGTTGGGGTCGCACGGAAGAAACGTTTGGCGAAGATCCGTATCTCGTTGGCGTGATGGCTTGCCACTATGTGGACGGGTTGCAGGGAGAGCGGCGCGATCTGCTCGCCACGCTCAAGCATTTCGTGGCCCACTCGGCCAGCGAAGGCGCGCGCAATCACGCGCCGGTGCATGTCGGTCCGCGGGAACTCAACGATACGTTCATGCTGCCGTTCGAAATGGCAGTCAAGCTCGCGAATGCCGGCTCGATCATGCCGGCTTATCACGACATCGACGGCGTTCCCTGCCACGCGAACCGTGATCTACTCGAAGGCGTTCTGCGCGAGAAGTGGGGTTTCGACGGGCTGATCGTGGCCGACTACGCAGGGGTCAATCTGCTCTACAGTCACCACGCTGTAGCACGCGACGCCGCAGCGGCGGCCGCGCTCGCGTTCAACGCGGGCCTCGACGTCGAACTGCCGGGGCATGAGTGCGCGCTGCATCTGGCGGAAGCCATCGAGCGAGGCGAAATCAGCCTCGCCACCGTCGACGCGGCAGTCGAGCGCGTGCTGCGCACGAAGTTCGACATCGGTCTGTTCGAACATCCCTACGCCGATCCCGAGCACGTGAACCTGCGTAGCGCCGAGGCGACCGACGTAGCCCACGAGGTGGCACTGCAGTCGGCTGTTTTGTTGCGCAACGAGGGAGTGTTGCCGCTGAAGCTCGACAGCGCTGCGAAGATTGCCGTGATCGGACCGACGGCTGACGATCCGCTCGCGCTGCTCGCGGGCTACAGCTTCCCGGTGCATCTGATCAATAGCGGCGAGCAGTCGGATCTGGCCATGACGACGCCGTTGCAGGCGTTGCGCGATCTGCTCGGGAAAGACCGGGTGATTCACGCGCGTGGCTGCCACATCATCGAGGAACGGCGCGCGGGCGCGCCCGTGTTTCCGGGCGACGTGCCACTGGCCGCCATGTCCGAAGACAAGGTCGATGAACTGATCAGCCAGGATACGTCGGACATCCCCGCGGCGGTCGCGGCCGCAAAGCAGGCTGAAGTCGCCGTCGTGTTTGTCGGCGATCTGGCCGGACTCTTTCAGTCAGGCACGGTGGGCGAAGGCTCCGACACGGACAGTCTCACGCTGCCCGGTGTGCAACAGGCGCTCCTCGCTGCGGTGGTCGAAAGCGGGACGCCCACGGTCGTGGTGATGACGGGTGGCCGTCCGTACACGCTCGGCGGTCTCGAAGACAAGGTGGCCGCGCAGATCATGGCGTTCGCGCCGGGCGAGAAGGGCGGCGAAGCCCTGGCCGAGCTGATCACCGGAAAAGCGAATTTCAGTGGACGTCTGCCGCTTTCCGTGCCGAAGAGCGCAGGCGCGGTGCCGTACACCTACAATCACCGGCTCAAGAGCGCGGGTACGCCCGTGGCTTACCACTTCGGATCGCGCTATCCGTTCGGCTTCGGCCTGAGCTATACGCAATTCCAGTTCGACGGGCTTGAATGCTCGACGCGGGAAGCGGCAATCGCGGACGGTACGTTTGAATTCAGCTTCAACGTGAACAACGTGGGTGCGTGCGACGGCGAAGAAATCGTGCAGATCTACGTGCACGACAAGATTGCGTCGTCCGCGCGGCCTGTGCGTGAGCTGAAGGCATTTGCACGCATTCCGGTTGCTTCAAACGCTTCGGCACGCGTGCGGGTACGCATTCCGGTGGACATGCTCAATTTCACCGACGCAAGAGGCGAGCGCATCGTCGAACCGGGCGACTTCGATTTGATGATCGGCAGTTCGAGCCGGGATATTCACCTGAGCGAAACGCTTACCGTCGTGGGCCACGCGACCCGCACGCTCGAGCGCGACTGGCGCATGGTCAGCGAAGTCGAAATCGTCGCGCAATGACAGATAGGCGGCTGGCGCCTTAACACGAGCGCCAGCACGCTTGATCTCGTAACAACCTGGGAATCTGGGAAATTCTGATGTCGTACGCAATTTATCCAAGCCTCATTGACAAGACCGTCGTGATCACGGGCGGTGGTAGCGGCATAGGCGCCGCCATGGTCGAGGCGTTCGCCGAACAAGGGGCGCGTGTCTTCTTTCTGGACGTGGCGGAACGCGATGCACTCGATCTTCAGGAGAAGCTTCGTGACTCGAAGCATCCGCCGCTGTTTTACCGTTGCGATCTGCGCGACCTCGATGCGCTGAAGACCACGTTTGCGGATATTGCCGCGCGCGGTGCCCCGGTCGAAGTGCTGATCAACAACGCCGCCAACGACGACCGGCATGAAGTGAGCGATGTGAGCCCGGCCTACTGGGATCAACGCATCGAGGTCAACCTGCGCCATCAGTTTTTCTGCGCGCAGGCGGTCGCGGACGGCATGCGCAAACTCGGGCGCGGCGTGATCCTGAATCTGGGCTCGATTTCGTGGCACCTGGCGACGGCCAATCTGAGTATCTACATGACCGCAAAGGCGGGCATCGAAGGACTCACGCGCGGCCTGGCACGGGATTTCGGCGCACACGGCATCCGTGTGAACTGCATTATTCCGGGCGCCGTGCGTACACCGCGCCAGATGAAGCTCTGGCAATCGCCGGAGAGCGAAGCGAAGATCGTGGCGGATCAATGCCTGCAGCAGCGCATTGACCCGGAACACGTCGCGCGGATGGCGCTGTTTCTTTCCTCCGATGATGCAGCCCGCTGCTCAGGACGCGATTATTTCGTCGATGCGGGATGGTACGGCGGATGAACTCGACAACACCCGTTTGCGTCTGGCCCGTAGAGGCCGTGCTTGGCGAAGGACCCGTATGGCGTGCCAGTGAAGACGCTGTGTACTTCGTCGATATCAAGCAGCGCAAGCTGCATCGCCTCACGACAGCGACGGGCGAGACCCGCACGTGGAGCGCACCTGCGCAGATCGGCTTTGTCGCGCCGTATGCGAACGAGACATTCGTTTGCGGCCTGCAGGGTGGTCTCCACCGCTTCACGCCTTCGAGCGGTCAGTTCGAACTGCTCAAGCGAATCGAAAGCGAGCTTCCGGGCAACCGTCTCAATGACGGGTATGCCGATGCGCGTGGCCGTCTCTGGTTCGGCTCGATGGATGACGCCGAGGTCGACCCCAGCGGTTCGCTGTACATGGTCGATGAAAATGGCGAAATCGTCGTTCGGGACAGCGGCTATGTGATTACGAATGGACCGGCGATGAGCCCGGACGGTCGCACGCTTTACCATGGAAACACTATCGAGCGGGTCGTTTACGCATTCGATGTCGCGAGCGACGGAACCTTGAGCGGCAAGCGCACGTTTGCAGCGATCTCGGGTACCGGCTATCCGGACGGAATGGCTGTGGATTCGGAAGGATTCGTGTGGATCGCGCTATTCGGCGGTGCTCGCATCGAACGATATTCTCCGGCCGGCGCGCTCGTGGAGGAGATTGCGTTTCCCTGCTCGAACGTCACCAAGCTTGCGTTCGCTGGCCACGATTTGCGCACCGTATACGCGACAACGGCACGCAAGGGTCTTTCGCAAGAGCAGTTGCGCGAGCAACCCTTGGCTGGGGGACTGTTTTCATTCCGTTCGCCGGTTCCGGGACAAGCGCAGGCTGTTTGCACCGCGGCGCTGGGGTGAAGCAGGCGTTGCGCCGTGCGCGCACTTTCGCGGAATCAGCCGGTATGATACGGGTTCTCACACTCCACGGCTTCCGTTCATGAGCGCAACGCCCGCTCACCCGCTTTCCGTACCGCCCCGCATGTCGGATGTTGCCCGGCTCGCCGGGGTATCGAAGATGACTGTTTCCCGCGTCCTGGCGGGGGGCAACGTATCGCAGGCCACGCGCGAGCGGGTACAGAAAATCATCGACGAGCTCGGCTACGTGGCCGACGCAGCAGCGGGCGCCTTGTCGTCGGGGCGCTCCGATTTCGTCGCCGTGCTGGTGCCGTCGCTTTCCAGCTCCAACTTTTCCGATACCGTGCGCGGGCTCAGCGCGGCGCTTGCGCCTCACGGCCTGCAACTTCTGCTTGGCGACACCGATTACCGGCTCGAAGAAGAGGAGCAGCTCGTCCGCTCGATGTTGCGCTATCAACCGCGATGCGTAGCGCTCACCGGAAGGCATCACACCGATGCGACCCGCACACTGCTGCAGCGCGCGGGCATCCCGGTCGTGGAAATGTGGGATCTGCCGGGCGATCCGATCGACATGAGCGTGGGCTTTTCCAATTCGAGGGCCGCGCGCGCCATGGTGCGCTATCTGCACGAGAAGGGTTATCAACGGATCGGCTATCTCGGCGGCGCGAGCGAACTCGACCGGCGCGGTCTCGAACGGATGCGGGGCTATGTGGCCCAGATCAAGGCGCTCGGTCTTGGCGAGCCGCGGGTCATCCGGCTCGGTGAATCCCCCATCACGATGAGCCATGGCGCGCCAGCGCTCGCTGCGTTGCTCGAAGCATGGCCCGACACGGACGCGGTGATGTGCGTGAGCGACATGTCGGCCTTCGGCGCAATCATGGAATGTCATCGACGCGGTTTGTCGGTGCCTGACGATATTGCGGTCGCGGGATTCGGTGACTTCGAGGTTGCCGCGTGCTGCCATCCGACGATCACAACGGTCTCCGTGGATGCCTACGGCATCGGCCTGCGTGCCGGTGACGCTTTGCTGGCCGCGCTCGGTGTGGCCGCGCCGGATGCGTCCGCCCCACAGACGCAGTCGCACGCGAAGGCCACCAAGGTCGAGTTCACGGTCGTGCCGCGACAGAGCGCTTAAGCCGCTGCGTGGACACGGGCCTCGGCCGCACGAGGTCGGCCCAGCGGGGGTAGACCGCATTTAGCCTGCGAATTCCCGTTTATTTGACGAAAATGCGCGACGAAAACGCGCGACGAAATGCGGTATATTCCAACACTGAAAGATGGAATCCGATTCCGGCCGCGATTCATGCGGCCCCATGAAATGCCCCAATCATGACCCGCAGGCGCGCATCAGACCATCGTTTGCCGGGGTTTGCTGAAAGGGCAGAACACTGAGCGAGCTGCGATAGATACACCATGCCAGTCACTTACTTTCGTAATCTCGCGGGCAAGGATCGCAACCACAGCTCCAATCGGCATCTCGGCTTTTCGCTCGCGTTTGTTGCAGGCGCCGCGAATGCGGGGGGCTTTCTCGCCGTCAAACAATATACGTCGCACATGAGCGGCATCGTGTCCGCCATTGCCGACGAGGCAGCGCTCGGCAATCTCGCCTTGGCGTTTGCGGGCATCGCGTCGCTCTCATCGTTCGTGCTCGGTGCGGCCTGTTCCGCCGTGCTCATCAACTGGGGACGGCGTAGGCAGCTGAACGGCCGGTACGCCTTGCCATTGCTGCTCGAAGCTGTCCTGCTACTGTGCTTCGGTCTGCTCGGCGGCCATCTCGCGCTGTGGCAGGCATTCTTCGTGCCCTTCACCGTGGTTCTGCTGTGCTTCATCATGGGGCTGCAAAACGCGATCATCACGAAGCTGTCGAATGCCGAAATCCGCACGACTCACATGACTGGCATCGTCACCGACATCGGCATTGAACTCGGCAAGCTGTTCTACTGGAATTCGAGTAGCGCCCGCTCTGGCGAGTCCGATGTGTACGCGGACCGGCAGAAGCTGCGCGTGCTCGGCACGATGCTCACGATGTTTCTTTCTGGCGCCTTTGCAGGCGCGCTTGGCTTCAAGCACGTCGGCTACGCTGCAACGATTCTGCTGGCCGGCATCCTTGTCGTGCTGGCCGCCGTACCGATGGTCGACGATCTTCGCGAATGGGCCAGACGACCGGATAGCACGGCACGCTGATATTGCGGAAACCGCGCCAGGGTGCTTTCCAGGGTCCCGTTGTGCGATTGCGCGAGCCACGGGTCAGCCCGCCGATTCCCGCAGAACAAAGCCGCGGCGCGATGCCAGTGACTTGAACGTCGCGCCCGAGAAAGGCCGTACGAGCTAACCGGGCAGGGTGCTCGTGGCCACTACGCGTGAACCGCCGCTACTCGCTCGGCCAGCTTGGTGTCGTAGCTCGAATGGACGTGCACACGCTTTTTGTCCGGATAGGCGTAGGTATAGGCCTTGCGCAGCGCCAGCGAGGCTTCATGAAATCCAGACAGAATCAGCTTCTGCTTGTTTGGATAGGCGGCGATGTCGCCAGCAGCAAAAATGCCGGGTCGTGAACTTTCATAGTAAGACGTATCGACGGAAATCCGCCCCGCCGGACCGGCGATACCCCAGTTCGCAATCGGACCAAGCGCTGCGACCAGTCCGAACAGCACGAGCATCTGATCGGCGTCGATGCGCACCGAACCGTCCATCTGGCGAACCTCAATCGATTCGAGCGGCCCTTCCGACGCGTGCAACCCGGCAATCGTGCCGATCACGAAATCCATCTTCCCTGCGGCGACGGCCTGATGAACGCGGGCCACGCTCGAATCGGTCGCGCTGAAGCCGTTGCGCCGATGGACGAGGGTGACGCGCCGCGCGATCGGTAGCAGCGCGAGCGCCCAGTCGAGCGCCGAGTCACCGCCGCCCGCGATCACGACGTTCTTGCCGGCAAAGATGTCGGCGTCGGAGACGCTGTAATGGACATATTGGCCTTCGAGCGTTGCCGCCTCATCCAGTGTGAGCCGCTGCGGCACAAATGCACCATTGCCCGCTGCGATCAGAATAGCGGCGGCATCGAAGGTGACACCCTTGTCGGTGCGCGCAAGCCAGCGGCCACCCTCCAGTTGTTCCAGCGTCTCGATACGCTGACCGAGATGCATGGCGGGTTCGAACGGTCGACATTGTTCAATGAGACGATCGACAAGATCGCGCGCTGTGCACGATGGAATAGCCGGAATATCGTAGATTGGCTTGTCGGGGTACAACTCGATGCACTGCCCGCCGGGCCTCTCGATGCCATCCACGATCTGACACGAGAGCCCGATCACGCCTGCCTCGAACGCCGCGAACAGGCCCACGGGACCGGCGCCTACAATCAGCACATCGGTGCGTATATCGGACACGCTGGAACTGGTTGTCGTGGATATCATATGGATTCCTTATGGACGTCACGCGGGACGCACGAGAGCCCCACGCCCTTCACCATACAGTTCCAATACCACACCCGCAACGAAACTATTACAGCTTGCGCGGGATACGCCGGGGTTTAAGGAAAATGCAGTAGCGTGCCGGCACTTTCCGCCAGCGTGCGGAAATTTTGGTGGTTCCCCGATGTAGCTCGGGTAAACGAAACCGGCTCGCCACCGCGACAAACCGCAATGGCGAGCCAGTAGGGGAAACCACCGGATCACGACCGACAAAACACTCCGGCGACAATCCTCGGCTTTTTAGCCGGACCGCTTACTGTGCAGCGTGGCCTTGCTCCGACGTGCCGCTGGTCACGCCGCCCACGGCGGCGTTTTGCGCGGCGACACGGGCTTCAGCAGCCTGAATGTTCAACGGGTATTCGTTCGGGTTCGAACGCGCCGGGTTGTAGCCGGCCTTTTCGACCTGAACCAGCTGTTCACGAACTTGCGCGCGGGTCAGCGGCTGGTTCGATTGCGCGAACACAGCAACAGGAGCAGCAAGGGTGGCGGCGATAACGACGGCTTGAACGAGCGATTTCATGACTATTACCTCCAGGTTTGTTTTTGTCGGCTGAGAACTGGTTTGTCTGCAGCACTGACGGTAGTGTAGGAGCGCGCGATACTAGGGTAAATACCTAATTTCCGAACTCACTGTTTTCGCTGGGAGAACAATAACGTTCGCGGCCAGTCAGGGCGTCGGCCTCGCGGAGACGGTGTATTGGCTGCGGTCGTGACCTGGCGATACCCGTCTGGAGCGCCCGATTGCACGGCTTCAGCGCGATCACGCAGACGCGCAGGCATGGAATGGGGAAGTTGAATGGCGGCATGGCGCGTGTCGTTTTCACGCCGGTTGCCCGGGATGACTGTGCAGATGGCGGGGCGAGTCCGCCTGAAGTTCAGATGAATCGACCTGCTTATCCGCGAGACTCAACGGACGCCAGTGGTGGTCGGGATGCCCGCGCGCGCACTGTGCAAAGCACACTCGACACGGCTGCGGTGGCCGCAAACGAAACCGGCTCGCCGTCGCGATAAGCCGCGATGGCGAGCCAGCAGGGGAAACCATCGAAACGCCAGGAACGAAGCCCCTGGCGGAAACTGCGGCTTTTCAGCCGGACAGCTTACTTAACAGCGTGGCCCTGCTCCGACGTGCCGCTGGTCACACCGCCCACGGCGGCGTTTTGCGCGGCAACACGGGCTTCAGCGGCCTGAATGTTCGCCGGGTAGTCGTTGGGGTTCGCATGCGACGGGTTGTAACCGGCCTTTTCGATCTGAACCAGCTCTTCACGGACTTGCGCGCGGGTCACCGGCTGGGCCGATTGAGCGAACACAGCGACAGGAGCAGCAAGGGTGGCAGCGATAACGACAGCTTGAACGAGCGATTTCATGACTATTACCTCCAGATTTATTTTGTCGGCTGAGAGCTGATATGTCTGCAGCACTGACAGCAGTGTAGGAGGCCGAGATACTAGGGTAAATACCTAATTTGCGAATTCACTGTTGTCGCTGCCTTAACAATGGCAACGAGATCCTGCCGAAACCCGCGAATTTTTGCAGCGATCGGTAACATCGGAGCGGAGAGGCGAATAAACCGGCCGACGGGGCTGACGCGACCGGCAACAGTCCGCCGTGTGTGTGGGCGTGCCACCGAATCCAGAGCCGGTCAGGGGACGCAACCTGGCGCGGGAAGCGCCCCTGCAGCGCGGCGGAACGGCTTGCCGATCCGGACAGCGCCACCCGTGTCACAGCATCAGAGCGCGCCCTTCAGGCAATCCTCGGCACGCCATCCGTACAGCCATTGGAGCGAATCGTAGAACTGCTCGCGCGTGCTGCCGATGCCGTTCGGCGGAGCCGGAGCGGTGTCGATGTACTGGCGCGCCGACGCCGTGAGCCGGAATGCGGTGACGCTGGCGCTCGATTGTCTGCGTGCCTGCGCGGAACCGTGAGCCACGGGGCATGGTCCGGCCCACACTTACTAGCGATGGCGACCTGCTGTGGCCCGACATGCGGATTGCTCTCAGGCATCCGCTTACATGGATCTGGCGCTAATACCTTGCGGTCATATCGATAGAGCGAAAGATCGTTTCGTTTTGCATTAGGCCATACCTATACTTCGCCGCACCGGCGTGGACTTTAACCATAAATCAGCTCGCCATTGCGATGACATGGAGCGTCGGGACTCCTTAACTTTGCACGCTAGCCTATGACTACCCATCAAACCTTGCCGGCCGACGCGACGCCGGCTGAAGCCCCGTCGCAGCGCGCCGAGCGCGGCGGGCTCTTTTCCAATGAAGACTGGTGGGCCGTGTGGATCGGCCTCGCGGTAATCGTCGTTGCGTGGGGCCTGTTTAGTAGCGGTCACAGCATCAAATGGCTCGCGGTGGCACCCGCGAAATGGTCGTCGCTCGCGCAGACCGGCGCCGACTTCTCGCATCATCTGCCGAACTATGCCGCGCTATTCGTCGTGCTTGCGGGGCTGTTCAGCATCAGCATCGTCGCGCTGCGCCAGCGGATCGCCCACTTCTTGCCCGCGTTTTTCATCCTCTTCGTCGCGTCCGGCGTGATTTTCACGCTCGGCGCGTGGACCGGCGCGGCAAAGTACAACCTCGAACCGCCGCTCGTCGCGCTCGCGGTCGGGCTCGTGATTTCGAACGTGTTTCGCCTGCCCGAGTGGTTCGCGGCAGGACTGCGCGTTGAGTTCTACGTGAAGGTGGGGATCGTGCTGCTCGGCGCGACGCTGCCGTTTACGCTGATCGCATGGGCCGGGCCCGTTGCGGTCGCGCAGGCGGGCATCGTATCGCTCGTGACGTTTTCCGTGATCTTTTTCACCGCGCGTGCATTCCCGCTCGATCCGCGCTTTGCCGCGGTGCTCGGTGTCGGCGGCGCGGTGTGCGGCGTATCGGCGGCGATCGCGGTGGCTGGTGCGGTTCGCGCGAAACGCGAGCAGGCGTCCGTCGCCATTACGCTCGTCGTGGTGTGGGCCATCGTGACGCTCTTCGTGTTGCCGTTTGCGGCTCGCGAGCTCGGGCTTTCGACAGGGGTTGCCGGCGCGTGGATCGGCACGTCGGAGTTCGCGGACGCTGCAGGCATCGCCGCCGCGCAGGCTTATGGCGATCTTGCGAAACAGGCCGCCGGCGCAATCGCCGGTGCACCGGATGCATCGGTGCAGGCGTTCACGTTGATGAAAGTGGTGGGACGTGACATCTGGATTGGCATCTGGGCATTCGTGCTCGCGGTGATCGCAACTACTCGCTGGGATCGCACCAGCGACGGCGTGAAGTCGAAGGCTGACGCACGCGAAATCTGGGCACGCTTTCCGAAGTTCGTGATCGGCTTTCTGATCGCATCGGCGTTGGTCACGTGGATCGCCAGCCACTATTCGCTCGCCGACTACCGCAAGATCGTTACACCCGAGTTCGTCGCGCCGATTACGGCGTTGCGCGTTTGGGCGTTCACGCTGTGCTTCTTGAGCATCGGGCTGACGACACGGCTGCGTTCGCTTTCCGCGACTGGCGTAAAGCCGTTTCTAGCGTTCACCGTGGGTGTGGCCGTGAACATCGCGATCGGCTACGTGCTCTCGGCGCACGTGTTCGCACCTTACTGGAATAGCCTTGGACAGGGAACGTGATGCCTGGCATCGGCTTGCTAACACGGCTGCGGACGCTGGCAGCAACGCCCGTTCCTCAACCGTGCGACCAGGCGGCATGCGCACGCTGTCGCCATCGCGACAATGAGCGCGGCACGCTCGAGCGTCGGATACCCGGGCTCGTCGTGTTCAGTTCGGGTTATGGCGCCAGCGCGGCCGAAAGCCGGTTGTGCCGGCTGCATGACCGGCTGACCGCTCCCGGCGACAGTTGTGCGGAGTTTTCTCCGCGCGACTGAGCCGCGGGCAGCAATCAGGCGTGGCAGCAAGGGAAGCGTGAAATCGGCTCGGTCACGCTGAACGCGAGACAAACGTCCTTTAAGGCGCTACGGCGCGCAGCCCAACCTGGGCCACGCGCAGCCGCTGTAAAGCTATGCCGCGCGGGCGCTCCCACGCCCGCGCGAACTCATCTGGCGTCAGGTAACCGCTCAAGCCACGACTTCTGCGTCGTTCACGTCGCGTTCCTTCGTCGACGTCCGCCTCGCTTCGCCACCGGACACGCGCAACGGCTTTTGCCACATCATGTCGATGATGGCGACATCGGTATGCTTCATCGGCTGGGTCACCAGTTGGCACAAGTTATTGATTGTGTCCTCAACGTCCTCGCAGACAATTCCATCACCCGATCCTGCACGGATGCGTTGTCTGGCGAGCAGAACGGACCGGAAGGCGCTGGTGGTGGCTGTCGAAACCTTCATTGCACAGGTGTTGGATGCGCCATCGCAAATGATCCCGCTGATATCGCCGACCATGTTCGACACCGCGCGTTCCAGCACCCCGAAATCCCTCGCGAACAACCAGCTCATCCCCGCCGCGGCGCCCATGGCGGCCGTAGTCACGGCGCAAAGTGCCGACAGGCGGGTATAGCGGGCATGAATGGAGATCGCCACGAGGTGTGAGAGCGCGAGTGAGCGCGCCAGCGCCTCGTCGTCAACCTGGAGGTGCTGCGCGACGGTGACGACCGGCATCGTCGCGGCAATGCCCTGATTGCCCGAACCAAAGTTCGTCATCGCGGGAAGCGTAGCGCCGCCCATGCGGGCATCCGACGCACTGGTCGTATTGATCACGATCCGGTTGAGCAGATCGTCCTGCATCAGACCCTGCGAGATGGCGTCTTGCAGCGTTCCGCCTACGTTGAGGCCATAGCGCACGCGCCGTCCTTCGGCGGAGAGTGCACTGTTGATTTTCGCGGCCTCGAGCATGAATGCGATGTCTTCGAAGTCGACTGAATCCGCAAACTCAAAAGCGTCCCGCAGGGTAAAGTCGGGCAGCCGGTTGTCATTGCTGTGCGAGGGTCGTGCGGGGCGATCGATCTCGACGCGATCGTTGACACACAGGTACGTGATTTGGGTGTGTCCGCCACTCACAACAACCCTGCACTGATCGTTTCCGCCTTTCAGCGTGAGATCGACATGGAGGAATTCGGGTGTTTCCTTCTGCTCGATAGTGACGCGGCCTTCGTTCACCATCATGCGGGCGTCGGCGACGTGCTGAGGCTCGATGCTGCGGAACACTTCCAGGCCCGCGAGCGGATCTCCGCCGATTGCGCCCACTGCGGCCGCCAGCTCCACGCCGCACGAATGGGTGCCGGGGAGGGTGACACCCATCGCGTTCTTGTAAAGGTTCCGGGACACGTGGCCCGTGATCGCCGTAACGGGTTCGCTCAGATGTTGTGCCGCTGCAGCTGCCGCGAATGCGATGGCTACCGGTTCGGTACACCCCAGTGCCGGCGACACCTCTTTTTTTAACCACTGAATCAGTACTTGCGCGTCCATTGCCATACTTTTGCTCGTCAAGCGGAAAAGTATATGCCTCGGCACGGAGATATTTCTTCCATATTCCGCTTCATTCAAGTCGTGTTATGGAATTTTTTCTCTGTCAAACGACCGCATGGTAGTCGGGTGACCGGTTCAACAGGGTGTGGGTGTTCTATCTCGACGACAACGGCGGCGCGTGCCGCTATCCCTTGACTCTCTGCGCGACAAGCGCAATCCGGTCCCGCACGACACCGATTGCCTGCTTGAGGGCATACACGTCCTCAAAATATTTATACGGGATCCGAATCTGGCTCGCGTTGGCGTCGATGTTTTCGATCTCGTCGCGCCATTGCGCAATCTGTGAGCGGGTCGGATCGCTGCTGCTCCACACTTCATCTTCCAGTGCCTTGATCTCGCGATACCAGACCACGAGGCGCCTTTTCATCCGCGCTTCGAGCAGGCGCGGCAACGCCTGGATCAATCCGATCAGAAGCGCCGCGAACGGCACGAGGATCAACAGCCGTCGTTCGATAAGACTAGCGAGCCAGAACGGCAGATTGCGGTACAGGAACGGCTGGCCGGATTTGAAGTAGCGAATGCTTTCGTCGGCGATCGGGAATTCTTGCGAGTTCAGGTTCGGAAACGTGCCGAACGGTGTGAAGTAATCTTCGCCACTGTGGACGGAGCGGGCCGCCTCGAGCAGCAGGTAGACGAGCGCCGGGTGCATCGTGTCTTTCGATACGAGCAGCGCCGTTGCCGCCAGCAACGTGACGTCGGCGCGCGGCAGATCTTCAGCGACATTCGTCGAGGCGCGCGGCAAAACGATTTTTACGAGCGACGGGATTTTCTGGGTCAGCGCATCGGCCTGCGCGAAACTCATCAGCTTCAGATTGCTGTTCAGCAGCGTCTTCTGCATGCTGGCGTCGGGTCTGCCGATGAAAAAAGCGGCGTCGATCTGGCCGCTTTCGAGCCCTTGATAGGCCGTAGGGGCATCCATTTGCAGCAGTGTGGCGTTCTCGCTCGTGATGCCGCTATGGCCGAGCAAATCCTGCGCGACGTTCAGCAGGCCACTGCCGGGCACGCCAATCGAAATCTTCTTGCCGCGTAGTTGCGATAGCCGGTCGACCGTCGTGTCGCCGCGATAGAACACCCAGATCGGTTCATACGACACGGCAGCAATTAACTGCAGATTGTCGGTCTCTTTCGGACGGGTGGTGCCCGACTGGATGAAACCGACCTGGTAGACGCTGTTCGGGTCGCTCAGCCGCTCATAATTTTCCACCGAGCCGGAAGAACTGCGGATATCGAGTTTAATGCCCGCGCGCTTCAGGATCGGCGCATAGCGATCCGCAAATCCGCGATAGATGCCGTTGTCCGCGCCGCTCGTCATGACGATGGTGCGCTGGAACGCGGGTTCGACCACGAGCCCCATCCCCCAGCCAGAAGCGGCGACCAGAACGATTACGCCAATGACCAGCAGGCGCCGCTTCGCCCGGGTCATCGGCGGTTTCTGGACGCGCTGCAGTACTGGATTACGTCTGGGCATCGTTGCTCACGCCTCCAGGTTTTGCCGCATTCAGGATCGCGGCACATCGTGATCCAGTGCGGTAGCGATCGTTAAGATACCAACGAATAGCATTTTCCGGCGGCGCAATTTCTTTAACGAGCCAGGTTGCGGGTTGAAGCCGGGTCTGCAGATTTCGCGGGATAGCGTGTCATCGACCCGAAGCCGCCCACGGCGCCCGTATGCACCCCGCAGCGCAATACAGTGGCCGAAAGCTTCATGAAGATAGTGAAGGGTAAATGCGTCGCTTTTATGCCGGCACCTGACGTTCGCAATCTCGCCATCGCATTAACACACTACAACAAACGGCACCCACACCGCGCACTGAAAACATGCGCTCGCCGCGCGACTTCCGACGCACGACCGGATCATCAACCGCAATGTGAGGTTGTGCCCGGAATTACGGGAGAAAATCCAGGGGCACAGCGCGAGGCGCATGCATTCGGGTCAATGCTTTCCACAGTCGTGGTGCGCAACAAGTACGACTTTGGTCCGATTGCTCCACCCAGAGAGGCCGCCATACGCTAGGGATCGGGCTGATGTCTCGCGGGCCGCGCACGGCAGACCGTCGCAGCGGGACACGTGGGTACGCGCGGGCGGGCCATGCCGCGAGCGCCGCTTTACCCGTCAGATCACGATTCGTTCTACCTGGCATTATGCCGAGGAGGCATTGTGGGCAAGTCGATGAAACGCCACATCCGTGTACTGGTTGTCGCGGGACTGTTGCCTGCCAGCCTGGTGAGCGCGGGGCCGATCGTCTACCCGGCGAAGGGCCAGAGCGCTCAGCAACAGCACAAGGATGAGGGTTCGTGTTACGCATGGGCAAAGAACAATACCGGTATCGATCCGACGCAGGTGTCGACAGCGCCTCCGCCTTCCGGTCCTGCTGTCGGCGGTGGTGAGCGGGTCGGCGGTGCTGCGCGTGGCGCGGCGGGCGGCGCGGTCATCGGCGCAATCGGGGGCGATGCGGGCAAGGGCGCGGCAGTCGGCGCGGTAGCCGGGACGATGGTCGGCGGCGCCCGTGCACGTCAGAATCGACGCAACCAGGAAGCCAACGCTCAAGCCCAGACGCAAGGCGCAATGGACACCTTCAATCGTGCCTACGCCGCATGCATGCAAGGGCGTGGCTACACGGTCAACTAAGCGGGTGCCATCGAGCCGTCGGATGGCGCAGACGAAGCGTCGTTTCCACCGCGCTTGCCGCGGAGGCGGGCGAGTTCGTGCTGTGCAGTTCGCCGGGCGGCAGTAATCGGCAATAACTAGGACCAAGGTCCGATAGAAGCTTTAGTTTTCATTTGACATCATGCAATCACCGTATAGGCGGCGTTACCAGCCGATCCGGTAACCGGCGAACACGTTGCGGGTGGCCTTTGAAGCCAATCGGAGGACGATAATGAAGCGAAGGACTTTTGTGCTTAGGGCTGCTGTGTTGCCCGCTGCGGTGAGCTGGGCCATTTCGGGTTGCAGCACGACAACGAGCAGTGGCCAGAGCGAACAAACGAGCGCGTCGAAGCGCCAGGAAATCGACGCCGCCGTGGACGGCGTGATGTCGAGGTTGTACGCGACGGTGCCCGGTTCGCAAGAGCTGGTTTCCAAGGCGCGCGGCGTGCTGGTGTTCCCTTCCGTCGTCAAGGCTGCGTTCATCGTCGGCGGCGCGTATGGGCAAGGTTCGTTGCGCGTTGGCGGTCAGACCGTCGGCTATTACAGTACCGCAGCGGCGTCATTCGGATTCCAGGCGGGCGCGCAGTCGACTGCGATCATCTTCCTGTTCATGACGGAGGATGCGCTCGCGAACTTCCGCAATTCGGCGGGCTGGTCGGTCGGCGGCGATGTGCAGGTTTCGATCGTGAAAGTAGGCGCAAACGGCATGATCGACACGCGAACTGCGACGGCACCGGTGAGCGCGATCGTGATGACCAACACCGGGTTGATGGCGGACGCCTCGCTGTCAGGCACCAAGGTCACGAAGCTGGATCTGTAAAACGCGAGTGCGGTGTATTCGACGCGGTGGCGTGTATCGATCGAGGCATGCGTCGCCGCGTATGGCGAGTAGCGGCGTGTAGCGTTCCGACGCGCGCGCCCCCTTGTTGAAACGGAGAGATCAATGCCGAAGCTAAAACTGCTCGCAGCCGCCGTGATCGTAGGCGTCGCGCAGCTTGCATGCGCACAGGCTCAGGCCCAGACGAACGCGACTGTGGCGAAAGCGCCGGGCAAGGTCGCCGCCGCTGGCGTGCACAAGGTGACGGCGGAGGTGCTGAGCGTCGATCCGGCAACGCGCACCGTCAGGCTCAAGCGTGAAGACGGCGAGACGTTTGAAATTCAGGTCGGTGACGAGGCTCGCAATTTCGATCAGATCCGGGTTGGCGACAAGGTCACCGCAACTTATCACGAGGCCCTCACGTTGAGCCTCAAGAAGGGCGGAGGCGAAGCGGCTTCGGTCTCGGAGACGCCGTCGATGGAGCGCGCGCCAAAGGGCGGGAAGCCGGGCGGGACGATCGGGCGCGAGGTACGGATCGTGGCGGACGTCGTGGCCGTCAACGAGAAGACGAAGACAGTTACGCTCAAGGGGCCCGAGGGTAACACGGTTGACCTGCTCGTCGAGGATCCCGCGCAGTTGGCGAACGTCAAGACGGGCGATCAGGTCGAGGCCGTGTTCACGGAGGCGCTGGCCATATCTGTCAAGCCAGCTCACGCGAAGTAACCACGTGTGGAGTACCTGCGTGCAATGTGCGCGCAGGCACAGCAGCGTCCATACCTGTAGCCGTGGATCGCCAGGCGTTGATGGCTCGGGAACGACCAATGCCCGGACCGGCTTTTCGGCCTGGTGGATCAAATGAGCGCTTCGAGGCAATCAGTGGCGATCGTGGACGACGAAGAATCCGTTGGGCGTGCGATCCGCCGTTTATTGAAGTCCGCAGGCATCGATGCCGTTGCTTTCGCGAGCGGCGAGGCCTTTTTGAAGGCGTTGCATACGACGCCTCCGTACGAGCCGGCGTGCGTGATCCTCGATTTCCAGATGCCCGGGTTGACCGGCCTCGACGTGCAACAGCGCCTTTCAGGCTCCGGTCTGCCGGTCATCATCATCACGGCTCACGATGAACCGCGCGTGCGCGAGCAGGCGCGTGCAGGGGGCGCGCTGGCGTACCTGTGCAAGCCGTTCGACGAACTGGACCTCATCGACGCCGTACGCTCCGTGCTCGACGGGGATCCTGACGCTTGAGCCGGTATGCCGCCATGAAATCGCCTTCCGCTCAACTGCCGCGCGCCGTTCTGCTGGAGAGGCGGGCAACCTTCCCTCGCCGGGCGCCGGAATTCGAAGCACGGGTCGCCGATGTCGACGCGGCCGATGGCGGAACCTGCGCACGACGCGATGCCGGGCCGTACGCCGGCCCGCCGGCACGGGAGCATTCCAGATGAAGCATGCCGGCTTGCTTCTATGTCACGACTGCGATCTGCTGCAACGGCGCATGCCCTGTCCGCATGGCGGCGTACTGCGCTGCGTGCGTTGCGGCGCCGAACTCGAACGCGATCATTCCGATAGCGGGCGACGTTCACTGGCACTCGCATCGGGTGCGCTCGTGCTCTTCGTCATCTCCAACATCTATCCGATCGTGGGCCTTGCGGTCAACGGCAATATCGTCGAGGCGACGCTGTGGGGTTCGGTCAAGGTCCTGTACCGCGATGGCATGTGGCCGATCGCCGGACTGGTGTTCGTCACGACGATCCTGATGCCGGCGACCCAGATCGTCGCGTTGCTGTGGCTGCTCGTGCCGCTCGAGTTCAGGCGCAAGCCGTGGAGCGCGAGCATCGTCTTTCGCCTGATGGGCATCGCGCGGTCGTGGGGAATGACCGAAGTGCTGATCCTCGGGCTGCTGGTCGCGCTCGTCAAGCTCGCGCACATCGCAACGGTTGTGACGGGCGTCGCGCTGTGGTCCTTTGGCGCGCTGATGGTGGTGCTCGCCGGCACCGGCGCGGCGCTCGACGTGCCCGCCCTCTGGCATCGCATCGCGCCCGTGTCGTCCTCGGCGACACCCCACGCTGCACGTCTCGCAGCGCCGCCGCGCGGTCTCACGGGCGCCGCGTGCGGCATTGCGTTGTGCCCTTGCTGCGAGCTCCTCGTGCGTATGCCGCCGCATGCAGACGCGGTAGCGTGTCCGCGCTGCGAGACCGCGCTGCATCTGCGCAAGCCCGCGAGCCTGTCGCGCACGTGGGCGTTTCTCGTGGCGTCGGTGGTGCTTTACATCCCGGCGAATGTGCTGCCGGTGATGGACACGAGCTCGCTCTTCGGGACGCAAAAAGACACGATCCTGAGCGGCGTGGTGTACCTGTGGGTGTCCGGTTCATGGCCGCTCGCCGTAGTCGTGTTCATCGCGAGCATTGCGGTGCCGATGTTGAAGATTCTCAGTCTTGCGTATCTGGCGTGGACGGCACAGCGCGCCTCGACGTGGCTGCCCAGCGAACGCGCGCGAATTTACCGGATGGTCGAACTGGTTGGCCGCTGGTCGATGCTCGACATCTATGTCGTCACGATGCTGGTCGCACTGGTGCAGTTCAATGCGCTCGCGATGATCAAGGCGGGGCCCGCGGCAATCGCCTTCGGGGCCGTCGTGGTCCTGACGATGTTCGCCGCAGAGGCGTTCGACCCGCGCCTCATCTGGGACCCTGTGGAGGTCGAGCATGCCTGATATGCCTGATCCCGGCCCTGACGACGCGTTGCCCGATCTCCCGCAAGCGAAGCCGGTCCCGGGTTCGCGCTGGCGCATGCAGATTGTCTGGCTGGTGCCGATCGTCGCGCTGCTGATCGGCGGCTGGCTCGCCGTGAAGGCGATTCTCGAAGAGGGGCCGACCGTCACGATCAGTTTTCGCACCGGTGAAGGGCTGGAGGCCGGCAAGACGAAGATCAAGTTCAAGGACGTCGACATCGGCATCGTGAAGTCGGTCACGCTGTCACCCGATCACAAGCGCGTGATCGCCACCGGAGAACTCGTGAAGGACGCGACGAGCATGCTCGTCGATAACACGCGTTTCTGGGTCGTGCGCCCACGGATTTCCGGCGGCACGGTTTCGGGCCTCGGCACGCTGCTTTCGGGCTCCTACGTCGGCATGGACGCGGGCAATTCGACAAAGGCTCGCCACGATTTCGTCGGCCTCGAAGTGCCGCCGGTATTTCCGAGCGACATACCCGGCCGCGAATTCGTGCTCAAGAGCGCGAACATGGGGTCGCTCGACGTCGGTTCGCCGGTGTTCTTCCGTCGTTTGCAGGTCGGTCAGGTTTACTCGTACGAGCTGGATCCGAACGGGCGGGGCGTGACATTGCACGTGTTCGTGAACGCGCCATACGATCGCTTCGTACGCAGCGACACGCGCTTCTGGCATGCGAGCGGGCTGGACGTGTCGCTCAGCGCGGAGGGCGTGCAGATCAATACGCAATCGTTCGTTTCGCTGCTTATCGGCGGAATAGCATTCGAGACGCCGGAGACCGACCGCAATATGCCCGAGGTCGTCGATAAAACACCGTTCGACCTGTACGCTACGCGCGCGGAGGCGATGAGGGTGCATGACCGCATCGTCGATACCTACGTCGTGAACTTCGTTGATTCGGTGCGCGGACTGACCGTCGGCGCGCCGGTCGATTTCCGCGGTGTCCAGGTCGGCGAGGTGACGCGCATCTTTACGCGCTTCGATCCGGTGAAGCGTCAGTTCAGCATTCCGGTCGAGATCAACCTGTATCCGGAGCGCTTCACGTCGCGCTTTCAGAACGGCCCGCAGGCGGGCGGACGCCTTGCGTCGTCGCCGCACGAGCTTGGCGACTTCCTGGTCGCCAGCGGCTTCCGGTTCCAGTTGCGCACGGGCAACGTGCTCACGGGGCAACTGTATGTCGCTTTCGATATTTTCCCGGATGCTCCGAAGGCGAAGATCGACTGGTCGAAATCGCCGCCGGAACTGCCGGCGGCCCCGCGCACGCTCCAGTCGCTGCAGGAGTCGCTAACACGCCTTCTTGCGAAGCTCAACGGCATTCCGTTCCAGCAGATCGGCACGCAGGCGCAACAAACGCTGCAGAATACGAACGAAGTGATTTCGCGGTTCGGCACCGACGTCGTGCCTGAGGTGCAAGGCACGCTGTCGTCGGCGCGCTCGGCGCTCGATTCGGCGAATTCCGCCTTGCAGCCCGAGTCGCAACTGCAGCAGAACACCAGCGACGCCATGCGCGAACTGGCCCGTACTGCCGCATCGGTGCGCAACCTCACGGACTATCTGGAGCGGCATCCGGAGGCGGTGGTGCGCGGCAAGCCAGGAGAGAAACAATGACCCGCGCAACCGTGCTCGCCGTCTGCCTGATCGCGCTCTTCGCCATCGCGGGCTGCCGCTCGCCTTCGCCGACGTATTACGTCATGCACGGCGATGCGCAGCGTGCCGATCCGCCTGTGCCCGCGACGATGACCGTGGTCGTGAGTCCCGTTACCGTGCCCGACGTCGTGGACCGTCCGCAGATCGTCACGCGCACCGCCGACAACAGGATCGAGCTGAACGAGTACGAGCGCTGGGCGGAGCCGCTGAAGACGGACATCGCCCGCGTGATCGCCGCCGACCTTGCGCAGCGCCTTACCACAGCGCGTGTGTCGTTGTACGATCTGGGCGCAGGCGCTCCGCCGGAGTGGCGCGTGCGAGTGGACATCATGAGTATCGACAGCGTGCCTGGCGACGCCGTGACGATCGACGCGCAGTGGGCCGTGCGCCCACCGGCCAGTGGCACCACAGTGGTGGGGAAAACCGTGGCACGCGAACCGGTTGACGGAAAGGACTATGGCGCGCTGGTGGCGGCTCATGAGCGCGCGCTTGGCGTGATCAGCACGGATATCGCCGCGGCCATTCGCGCCGGTCAGGCGCATTGAGCACCTTAGTGGGACCGTTGTCGCGGTTCGCAAAGGGATGCACTGATCCGGTCATGCAGCAGCCCACTGCGAGAACGACAAGTTCGGAGCAGATCACCTGCTGTCTTATTTCGGAAACCTGATCTATTCTGGGCATTAACATCCACCCAATCCAGTCGCCCGCCTGGGTCTCTCCCGGCGCTACTCATTCCGCTCATGCAACCCGACAAATCTGATCTCCACGGCAGGCATCCCTCAAACACGATGCACCGATGGTTGCGTTGGCTACCAGGCCTCATCATGTTGAGGGAGTACCGCTTAAGCTGGTTATCGAAAGATGTGGCGGCCGGGCTGGTCTTGACCACCATGCTGGTGCCAGTGGGCATCGCCTACGCCGAGGCGTCCGGCGTACCCGGTGTCTACGGCCTCTACGCGACTATCATTCCGCTGCTGGCCTATGCCGTGTTCGGACCCAGCCGGATTCTTGTCCTCGGACCCGACTCAGCCCTTGCGGCGCCGATTCTGGCCGTCGTCATTTCGACTGCCGGCAGCGATCCCGCGCGCGCGATCGGGGTCGCCAGCATGATGGCCGTCGTTTCCGGCGCGTTCTGCATCCTGATGGGATTGTTGCGTCTCGGCTTCGTGACCGAATTGCTCTCGAAGCCCATTCGATATGGCTACATGAATGGCATTGCCATCGCCGTTCTGATCAGCCAGTTGCCCAAGCTGTTCGCCGTTTCCATTGAAAAGGCAGGTCCGCTGAGGGACCTGCTGAATCTGGGCACGGCTATCGCCGATGGGAAATCCAACTGGTACAGCGTGGCGGTTGGTGTGGCAACGCTTGTGCTAATCCTCTTCCTCAAACGCTTCGAAAAGGTACCGGGCATTCTGATAGCTGTTGTGCTCGCAACCCTGTGCGTCAGCGTGTTTCACCTCGATTCCCACGGTGTCAAAGTGCTCGGCAAGATTCCACAGGGGCTGCCGTCTTTTGCCGTGCCCTGGGCAAGCGACGTCGATCTGGTCAAGATCGTCCTCGGCGGATGCGCCGTCGCGCTGATATCTTTCGCGGACACCAGCGTGTTGTCGCGCACCTTCGCGGCCCGTTTCCGTACGCGGGTCGATCCCAACCAGGAAATGGTGGGCCTCGGTGCGGCCAATCTCGCGGCAGGATTCTTTCACGGGTTCCCGATCAGCAGCAGTTCGTCGCGCACGCCGGTCGCGGAAGCGGCGGGCGCCCAGACACAGATGACGGGCGTCGTGGGCGCGCTGGCCGTGGCGGTACTGTTGCTCGCCGCACCGAATCTGATGCGATACCTGCCCAACAGCGCGCTCGCCGCCGTGGTCATCGCGGCCGCTATCGGTCTGTTCGAAATTACCGACCTCAAGCGGATTTATCGCATCCAGCAATGGGAATTCTGGCTTGCCATGGTGTGCTTCGCCGGTGTCGCGGTCTTCGGTGCGATTCCCGGCATTGGCATCGCGGTGGTCCTCGCGGTCATCGAATTCTTGTGGGATGGCTGGCGGCCTCATTACGCCATTCTCGGCCGCGTGGAAGATCTGCGCGGATACCACGACATCGAGCGCTATCCGCACGCTGCGAGGATTCCGGGGCTTCTGCTGTTTCGCTGGGACGCGCCGCTGTTTTTCGCCAATGCGGAGTTATTTCAGGAGCGCCTGCTGGAAGCGGTCGACGAATCTCCAACGCCTGTGCGCAGGATCGTGGTGGCCGCCGAACCTGTGACCAGCGTGGACGTCACGTCTGCCGACATGCTGCGTGAACTTGTTCGAGTGCTGGAGGACCGCGGCATCGCGTTGCATTTCGCCGAGATGAAGGACCCCGTCCGCGACAAGCTCAAGCGTTTCGAACTGATGCCGTTGATCGGCGGCGAGCGGTTTCATCCGACCGTGAGCAGCGCGGTGGACGACTATCGCGGCAAAGCGGACCGCGATCCGCAAGCGGGTCATTCCGATCGGGCCCGCTCCTGAAGCGATGGCGATGCTGTGCGCGCCACTACGGGGCGACTTGTGTGTCTTGCACCTTCGCCCAGCCAGGACCAGGATCGAATGACTTCATCGCCTCGGCCTTGGCTGCGCCATCGGGCCCGAGGTCGCGCTCAAACACCTGGCCTGCGTGGCTCACCATGAAGCTCTTGATGCCGGTGTCGCCATATTTGACCGGCCATGCAACGACGGCGAAGCCGCCGAACAACTGGCCGCGGACCAGGTAGTCGTATGCGCCACCCGGGGCGTGCGGTCCTTGCGCGGTCAGCAACTTGTAGTGGTAGCCGTAGTAGCCGTTGGTCGATTCGCCGCGCTTGACTGCGGTGACGAACGCTTCACCGAGCGGGCTCGGTTCTTCGTTCTCCCCCGTAGGCCAGTAAAGTCCGTCGTGCTTTCCAGGCGTACTGGCAAGGCGGCGCGCATAGACGTACATATCGCTACCGTCGTGGTAGGACGAGGCGTATTCACGCTGCGCGTCGTAGACCGCGAGCATCGTCTGGATCACCGCGAGTTCGTTGCGGCCGATGCGCCGTACCTGCATTTCCCTGGCGCCTGCCGCCATGTCGAAATGCCAGCCTTCGGCGTTCTTGACGATCGGAATAGGGAACGTCCAGCCGTCGTCGCCAACGGCGATACGCGCGCGGTTCTCGCCAGCGGCCTGGATCGCATGCGATTTCTGCCACTGGGCGAGGAACGTCTCTCTGATTTGCGCGCCAACTGGCGGTAAAAGCTTCCGGAAGTCGGCGCCAAACAGTTTCTTCAGTTTCGCTTCGTTGTTGCCGGCGACCGCGTTACCGAACGCGTTCATTGCCGCTTCGGGCGAGGCGAACGAGGCCTGTGCCGTAGCGGCGAACGACTGCGCGGGAGCGATTGTGAGCGCCACCGTCAACGCCGCCGTGACCGCAAGGCTGATGGCAGGGCGAAGCCGCGATAGTCCTTTCATGAAAGTTCTCCCTAGCGTCTGCCACCACCACCACCACGGCCACCGCCACCGCCTGCGCGCATGCCGCCACCACCGCCGCCGCCGCCGCGATTGAAACCCGAGGACTGCAGGCTCGCACTGCCACGGCTGGCATCGCGTTGCGAGGCACCTCCACCGCCGACGCCCTGAAAAGCACTGTCGCGGCCCCCGCCAGCGTAGCCACCGCGTCCGCCAGGGCCGCCTGCGCCTCCCGCTCCGCCCACGCCACCGGGTCTGCCCGCGTTGCCTACTCCGCCGGGGCCACCAGCACCACCGGCGCCACCCACACCACCGGGTCTGCCCGCGTTTCCGACACCTCCCGCTCCACCTGGGCCTCCCGGTCTGCCTGCGTTGCCAACGCCTCCAGCACCGCCTGGACCTCCCGGTCTACCTGCACCGCCCACGCCACCAGCTCCGCCTGGGCCTCCCGGTCTGCCTGCACCGCCCACACCACCGGCTCCGCCTGGGCCTCCTGGTCTGCCTGCACCGCCCACGCCGCCTGCGCCTCCCGGTCCACCCGCGCCGCCCGTGCGGCCACGAAAGTCGCTACGTGCATCGCGGCCTGGCACGTCACGCGAAAACTTGTCGCGTGTGGCGTTGTCGCGATACGAGACACCCTGGCGATGGCCGGGGTCGTGCTGCCACTTGCCGCCCTGGACTTTGGTGCTGTCGAAGTTACGATTGACGTTTCGGGCCTTGTTCACGTTGATGTTGACATCGCCGCCGCCCCAGTTGCAGTTGCCGAATATCGCGCCCGCCGCTGCGAGTCCGACGCCCCATGCGAAGCCCGTCGCCAGCGCGGCGCCAGGATAGTACGCAGGAGGCGGGGGCCAATAGGTCGGTGGATAGGCCGGGTAGCTCCAGGCACCGTAAACCACAGTTGGGTTGTAGGCTGGAACGTAAATCACCTGGGGGTTGGTGGGTTCGATGCGCACGACTGTCTGGCCGCCTTGTTGCGGGGGCTGCTCGACGATCACCTGCTGCTGTTCATTCGACTTCAGGTTCCCGGCCTCCTGTGCGCGGCCTCGCAGCCGCTGCACAGCGGCCAGCACGTCTTTCTCCTGGGCAAGGAAGGCGTCGCCGAGTTTCTGCGTCCAGTCTATTTTTTCGTTCATCGGCTCCAGAATCTGAGGGAAGGCAACCAGAGATTTCACGCTGGTGTCCCACGTCTGGTCCTGCACGGCCTTGATCGCGTCATCGCCCTTGACGTTCGGGTGTTCCTTGACCCAGCGCGCGGCCTGGACGATCTCCAGCGGATAGGTCGAAGCCATCAGGACTTGCGCGAGCACCGAGTCGGGGTAGAGCGCGATCGGCGCGACGAGCGCCTCGATCTCCTCGGGTTTGTAGGCTGCGGGCTGCGCCTGGTTTTGTGCGGGCGGCGCCTGATCTTGCGCGAACGCGGCACATGACACCGCGCTCAACAACACGAGCAATAGCAGTCGGATTGCGCCGGAGATTCGTTCAGTCCACCCAGTCATGGCCACTCCTCCCATTGCCCAGCCGAACCAGCCGATGTGCGGATTACGACACGACGCAGCCGACGACAACCAGCGCGGTGTCCCACGAGCAGGCCATCTCAGGCATGCCGGGGTCAGCGGTGGTTCACAGGCCTTCGCCGCGCAAAATGAGGCAGCCAGGAAGGCTATCGCCCCATATTTGCAGTCACGTGCAGCGGGAGCAATCGGACCAGAGTCCTATTGACTATTCGTGCCAGTGTGTAGCGAATGAATAGCGCTCGCGCGTACGAATTGCACAGGGTGACGTCTTATTTCGGATGGTGATCTGCCATTGTTTTTTAATTCCATCGAGTTGCTTTTTTTGAAGCAGATCGCATAAAGCGCGCGTTTACGCGCGTTTAAAATATTGTAGTGGCCACGTAAACTAACTGAGGTCGTACGAAGCGCACACGCGTTGCAGCCCCCATTGATCGAGGTGAAATTCATGATCCTGTCTCGGGCGTGGCGACGGCTATTGCCGACGATGCTCGCTGTTTCATCGATCGGCATTGTGCCGGCTCATGGGCAAACTAGCTCGCCGGGCATGAAACATATGCAGGATGTGCAACGCAAGGCGGAGCAGAAGGCGAGGGCGAATAAGCATCCGCCCGCCCATTCCGCGCAGCACAAGGAGGCCGGTAGCGGCGTACCGGCTTCGTCGCCGTGACGGCGCAACCCATGACTGGCGCGAGAACGCATGTTTGCTAGCCAATCGCGCAGATTGATTATCACCGAGGCAATTTTCACCCTGCACGCGTGAGATCGACCCCAAATACGGAATGTGAGTTTGCAAATATTATTCGAACCGTTTTCGCGCTGACGCCCCTGCGCGATGTATGCACGTTACACACGAAAAGCGAGAATGAATGCGTAACGTGTATTACATATAGGTTGGAAAGAATGACCTAGAATCCGGATAGCGCTTTAAAGAAAGCAGACCTTTTTCCTGATAATTAACGTGTGCTTTCTCGACATACCGTTCACACGTTCAATCAGGGATACGGTGAGACACTGGTTTCAGTTGCGCATACCCAGCACATGTTTCAATACTTCAGAATGTCACGTTCGAGCCACAGTTTTTCCGGGTAATCAAATAGCAGACGCCGTTGGTTGCCGTAGTTCGTCGCGCTTGTGAACACATAACGTATGTCGCCGTTTCCAGGCAGGTAAACAAGATCTCGCGCGTCTTTGCGCATGGTGTTCGCGTCAGGCTGCATGGCGTTCAATCAGCGATGCTCGATTCTGCAGCGATGTCGCAATTCCATGGCTGGATTGCGCGTTCGGAGGCCACCATGTATGGCGAGAACGTGGGAACCCGGAAACGGCCGTTTCGGCTAACAGGTCCGGTACACAGCAGAGAGAATTTGCTTCCGTGGCTTGTCTGGGTAACAGGCCACATTGCTCATCTGGCATCGTTCATCAAGGTATCGTCGGAGCCACGCGCGAGGCGCGGTGTCGAATGTGCGGCGCCACAAGTGCTTCGCAGCATGATCGACGTGGTGCCGTCCGCTGCGCTGGCGGTCGACGCCAAAGGCCGCATAGTCTGCTCGAACGCGCGAGCCGCGCTGCTCTTCGGATATGCCTCCACGGACATGACCGGAATGCTGGTCGACGTCCTTGTGCATCCGTCGCAGGACAAGGAGGGCGTCGCGCCGATCGGCAGGTCGTGGGTGACGTGCGCCGCCGCAGGCAGCACGAAGCGTGCGGCCATCGTGCGCAAAAAGGAAGGCGAACAGGGCGACGTGCAGGTAACGAGCTCAGTCTCGTTTGCAGTCGATAACGCACGCTACGCGGTGGTCGTCATCGAACCTGCTCACGATGACGCCATGAGCGCAACCGAGCCCGTATTTCGAAGCGACGGTCCGGCACGTCGTCATCGCGAACAGGATTGTGATGTGGGCGACAAGGCGGCGGCACTCGCGCATGAGGTCGATCAGCCGCTTACCGCCATTCTCAGCAACGCTCAGGCCGCGCGGCGGTTCCTGGCAATCGAGCCGCTCAACAAGAGCGAATTGTTCGAGTTGCTCGGAGAAATCGTGTCAGATAGCGCTCGCGCGCACGCCATCGTCCGCAAGATGCGGAAGTTCGGAAAACGCGAGCAGACCGAGATGGGCACGATCGACATGAGTCGTCTCGTGCGCGATGTTATGCAACTTTTGCACCGCAGGGCCACGGAGTGCGACGTGTCGCTGAGTTCGCACATCGAGAACGGGTTGCCGTTGCTGCATGGCGATGCTGTCCAGTTGCAGCAGGTACTCGTCAATCTGATCATCAATGCGTTCGATGCCGTGCTGGACAGCGTCAGCGACGACCGCGAGGTCTTCGTCCACGTCTGTCCGATGGCGGGCGTCAGCGGCGTGCACATCGCGGTACGCGACCGCGGTATGGGCGTTAGCGACGAACAGTTAGCGATCCTGTTCAAGCCATTCTCGACATCGAAGCCGGACGGAATGGGCCTTGGACTGTCCATCAGCCGTATCATCGTCACGGTGCACGGCGGGCGCCTGTGGGCCGAGCGCAATGCTGACCGTGGCATGACGTTTCATATCGAGCTGCCTGCGGAGGGCGCGACCATGAATACTGCCGTGCGAGAGCGACCATGAATACACCCACATCCGTTGTGTTCATCGTCGACGACGATGAGTCGATACGCAGGGCGTTCGGTCGCCTGCTCGGTTCGGCGGGCTATACCGTTCAGACGTTCGGTTGTGCTGGCGAGTTTCTCGATCACGCGGATCTCACCAGCGCGCCTGCCTGTCTCCTGCTCGACCTGAAGCTGCCCGACCTGAGCGGCATTGCATTGCAGCAGCGGTTGCTCAGCAGCATTCCGATTATCTTTGTGTCCGGTCACGGTGGAATAGGCACCGCCATCGCGGCGATGAAGGCCGGCGCGACGGATTTTCTGTTGAAGCCAGTGGACGAAAACCTTTTGCTCGAAGCGACTGATCGTGCGCTGGCGCTCGCGCAGCAATGGTTCGAGCAGCGCGCGCAACAGGCTGAAATCCAGCGTCGCGTCAACCAGTTGACCCCGCGTGAGCGTGAAGTGATGGCGCTGGTTGTCGCCGGGCGGCCGAACAAGCTCGTGGCGGATGCGCTAGGCGCCGCGGAGAAGACGATCAAGATTCACCGGGCGCGCGTGATGGAGAAAATGCGGGCCGAATCGCTCGCGGAACTCGTTCGTCTCGCCGAACGAGCCGAGCTGGGAAATTCCCCCGTTACGATGCCCGCGCGCACGGTCGCGCGCCATTCGTGAGTCGCACGAAAGACGTTTGAGAACAGGTTAAACGCTATACGGCAGGCGACGCAGGTGGCCTTTTTATGGCCGCCTGCGCGCGTATACGTCCTGGAATATTTGCGCGCCGCTTCCGGACCCGAACCGCTCAGTCGTCGCGTCTCGGCGGCACGACCTGGACGACGATCGTGCGGTTTTTCCAGTAAAGGTTGTGAATTCGCGGCTGGAGCATCCGCAGCGCCTCGATATCGACATTCTCAAAGGTCAGGACCACGGCGGGACGTTCGCCGGACCCGGGCATGTACTGGATTGCGTCGAACGGCGGAAATCCATATCTGCCGAGGAACTCACTGAGCTCTTCCGATGACACGTCGGCCTCGACATTTCCAATCCACAGATCGGCCATCATTGTCCTCCGCATTGGCTTTGCCTCGAACACGCCCGGATTTCGGCGTCACCGTCATTTTGCAGCGTTCCGCGTGATCTCACCTGCGGCCTGGCACGCCACGTTGCGGTTACGCGTTTGTTTTCCCGTTCGGGATGTGCGGGGCAGCTAGAAAGCCTCCGGCACGTATTTATACGGGTATTCCGGCTCCACATAGCCCGACGCCTTCTGTCGCTTCGGCAACACCACCTTGGAGCGCGGCACGCTCTCATAGGGAACCGTATTGAGCAGGTGGGTGATGATGTTGAGCCGTGCACGCCGTTTGTCGTTGGAACGCGCGACATGCCATGGCGAGAAGTCGAGGTCGGTCTTCGCGAACATCTCGTCGCGAGCCCTCGAATAGTCGTGCCAGCGGCTGTACGAATCGAGGTCCATCTGCGACAGCTTCCAGGTTTTGCGCTCATCGTGGATGCGGCCTTCGAGTCGGCGGGTCTGCTCCTCGGGGCTCACTTCGAGCCAGTATTTGATCAGGATGACGCCCGACGCGATGATTGCTTTCTCCACCAACGGCACGGCCGCCAGGAATTCGTCCGCCTGCTTCTGGGTGCAAAACCCCATGACGCGTTCGACACCCGCGCGGTTGTACCAGCTCCGGTCGAATATGACGACCTCGCCGGCTGCCGGCAGGTGGGGAACATAGCGCTGAATATACATCTGGCTCTTTTCGCGCTCGGTGGGGGCCGGCAGCGCGACGATCCGGAACACGCGCGGACTCACGCGCTCGGTGATCGCCTTGATCGTTCCACCCTTGCCCGCGCCGTCGCGCCCCTCGAACACGATGCAGATCTTCGCGCCGCTTTTGACGACCCACTGCTGCATCTTGACCAGTTCGACGTGAAGCCGCTCCAACTCCTTCAAATAGTCCTTGTTGCTCATCTTTGCTTCGGCCTTTTCCTCGGACTTCGCTTCCCGGTTTTTTGCATGATTTGAGGACATGGCTTCACTCCCAGGAAGAAAACCTTGCGCCGTGGTAAGGCATCGCGGTCAATGTCCGCGCCGACTATTCCTGAAAGCATGAACTGCAGGTCAACGAGGGCACCATAAGACCTTGGTCCTATTGAGCAGCGCAGCCGGTTTCTTACACAGTGCTCGTGCGTCTGGCGAGGTGCCTGCTCGACCGCCAGCTAGGACCAAAGTCCGATTGTTGCCGGCATGGGGCATCGCCATACTGGCCTTCATCGAATCAGCGACAGGTCTGCTGCGCAGTGCCATTTCTGCGCGAGCAGGCATGACCCGGTGGGTACGTTCAAGCAGTCGGAGCCCCGTCCCTTCAAGCAGCGCGCGTTGGACCGGAAGCTGTCGTGTTCACCGGTCCATGCCGGGTCGAAGGCGGGCCTTACGAGATCACCCTGAGGCAATGATGGCGCGCGCGTGCATGCATGATAAGCAGCCGCTGCAATGGCGAACGGCACAGGCATCGGTATGCCGGTCCTTCCCGAAAGGCGTGCTCTCAATGGCCTTTGCCATTGCACTTCTGGGTCTGTTCGCGGGTTGCAGCAAGAAGGAGCCGGTCGCAGCCACCCCGCCGATAGAGGTCACCGTGACGACGGTGGAGCCGCACGATACCCCCGTTGATTTCGAGTTCACCGCGCAGACCGAAAGCTCGCGCGAAGTTGAGATACGCGCTCGCGTCGACGGTTTCCTCGACCGGCGCATGTATGTGGAAGGGCAGTTGGTCAAGGCAGGGCAGGTCATGTTCCTGATGGACCCCAAGCCTTTCGAAGCGGCGTTGAGAACCGCTCAGGGACAATTGGCCCAGCAGCAGGCACGTCTCGAAGTGGCGAAGGCAAACCTCGCGCGCGTGCAACCATTGGCGGCAGAAAACGCGTTGAGCAAGAAGGACCTCGACGATGCGGTCGGCAACGAAAAGCAGGCGCGGGCCGCCGTGATCGCCGCGCAGGGCGAGGTCGACACGGCGCAGCTCAATCTCAGCTATACGACGATCAAGTCGCCTTTGAACGGACTGTCGAGCTTCGCGCGACAACAGGACGGCAGCTACGTCACCTCCACGCAGAATGGGCTGCTGACCTACGTCTATCAACTGGACCCGATGTGGGCCAACTTCAGCATTTCCGAAAACCAGCAACTGCGATACCGGGATCAGATTTCGGCGGGGCAGTTGCGGTTTCCGGCGAACAATGCGTTTTCGGTGTCGCTTCAGCTTGCCGACGGCTCGATCTACAAGGGACGCGGCGCGATAGACTTCGCCAATCCCGCGTTCAACACCGAAACGGGCACATTTCTCGTGCGGGCGGTCTTCGCGAATCCGGATGGCTCGCTGCGTCCTGGCCAGTTCGTGCGCGCCCGCGTCTCGGGCGCCATCCGCCCCAACGCCATACTCGTGCCGCAACGCGCCGTTCTTCAGGGCGCGAAAAGTCACTTTGTCTGGGTCGTGGACAAGGATGGCAAGGCGCGTCAGCGCGTGGTCGAGGTGGGCGAATGGCACGGTGACGACTGGTTCATCATCGATGGCCTGAAAAACGGCGAACGGGTCGTCGTCGATGGCGCGATACGCGTCGTGGCCGATACGCCCCTCAAGATCGTCGCGAGCCCGCCGCAGGCCGAGCCGGGCGGGTCACAGGCTCAGACCAATGAGGAATCCGGTGCGTCCGGGCCGCCCGCGGCGCCGCCGTTAAATCGCCCTGCGGGCGGCGAGGCGGCATCGGCCGCCGCCAACTGAAGGGCGGTGGCGATGAGCATCTCCCACTTTTGCATCGACCGACCGATTTTCGCTTCGGTCATCTCCATCGTCATCACGCTGGGCGGCACGCTGACCATGCTGTCGTTGCCGGTCGCGCAATACCCGGACATCACGCCGCCACAGATCACGATCAGCGCAACGTATCCGGGGGCGAGCGCAGAAGTGGTCGCCAACAACGTGGCCGCGCCGATCGAGCAGCAGGTCAACGGCGCGGACAACATGATTTACATGAACTCATCGAGTTCATCGACCGGGAACCTGACGATCAACGCCTTCTTCGAGATTGGCACCAACCCGCAGCTCGCGCAGGTCGACGTGCAGAACCGTGTCAATCTCGCGCTGCCCCAGTTGCCGCAATCCGTTCAGGCGCAGGGCGTTCAGGTGCAGAAAAAGTCGTCGGCGTTCATGATGGTGATCGCGATCTATTCGCCGGACGAGCGCTACGACGCTACGTATATCGCGAACTACGCGAACATCTATGTGCTCGATGCGCTCAAGCGGATACCGGGCGCGAACCAGTCGAGCATCTTCGGCACGCCGGACTACGCGATGCGCATCTGGCTCAAGCCTGACCGGATGGCGCAACTGGGGATCACGGTAGCCGATGTGCAAAGCGCCGTGCAGAACCAGAATCAGCAGTTCGCGGTGGGGCGCATCGGGCAGTCGCCGACGGGCTCGCCAGTCGAGCAGTCGTTTGCCGTGACGACCACCGGACGGCTTGCCCAGCCGTCCGAGTTCGACGACATCATCCTGCGCGCGGCCAGCGAGGGCGCGGCGATCGTGCGGCTGCGGGACGTGGGCAGGGCGGAGCTCGGGCAGAAGGACTATTCGATCCGCAGCCGGTTCCAGGGTAAGCCGGCCACCATCATCGCGGTCTTCCAGCAGCCGGGCGCGAATGCACTCGACGTGTCGAGACAGGTCCAAGCCACGCTGGCCGAAATGAAGAAGTCGTTCCCTGAAGGCCTCGACTACCGGATCGCGATGGATACGACCGAGTTCACACGCGCCTCGATCTCGGACGTCGTTCACACCTTCTTCGAAGCGCTGGTGCTGGTCGTCATTGTCGTGTTCGTTTTTCTGCAAAGCTTGCGCGCGACACTGATTCCGATTCTGGCCGTGCCGGTGTCGATCGTCGGCACCGCCATGGGCATGGCGCTGCTCGGGTTTTCGATCAACATGCTGACGCTATTCGGCATGGTGCTGGCGATCGGCATCGTGGTCGACGACGCCATTGTCGTGATCGAAAATGTCGAGCGCAACATAACGGTCCACAAGCTCAACCCGAAAGACGCGGCCAAGCGTGCGATGGACGAGGTGGCCGGGCCAGTCGTCGCTATCGTGCTCGTGCTGTGCGCGGTGTTCGTTCCGGTCGCTTTCGTGAGCGGGATCACCGGGCAGCTATACAAGCAGTTCGCGATCACCATCGCCATCTCCGTCGTGATATCGGGCCTCGTCGCGCTCACTTTGTCGCCCGCGCTCGCTGCGATATTGCTCAAGAGCACCCATCACGAAAAGAAAGGCTTCTTCCGCTGGTTCGAGAATGCATTTGTTCGCATGACCAAGGGCTATATCAACGTGGTCAAGCTCGTCATGCGGCGCTGGGTGCTCGCGCTTTTACTGTTCGGGGGCATGATCGCGCTCACGGTCGTGATGATGAGGATCATTCCCTCCGCCTTTCTTCCGCCGGAGGATCAGGGGTACCTGCTCGGCGCGATAGTCATGCCCGACGCCGCAAGCCTCGACCGCACGGCAGCGGTGTCGGATCGGGTGGCCGAGTACTTCATGAAGCAGGATGGCGTGAGCGGTATTGCAACCGTCGACGGTTACAGCCTGCTCGACGTGCAGAACAAGAACAACGCCAGCACGTTCTTCGTCGGGCTCAAGAGTTTCGATGAACGTTATGCGCGAGGTAATGCCGCCACGCAAAATGCGCATACTATGCTGGTCAACGCCTACAAGGCGCTGTCGGTCATCAAGGAGGGGCTCGTCATTCCGGTCAACCCGCCTTCGATTCCCGGTCTCGGCACCACGGGCGGCACCGAGGTATGGATTCAGAGCAAAGGCGACGCGACCATCGCGCAACTCGGTGAGGTGGTCCGCCAGTTCATCGCGCGGGCGCGGCAACGGCCCGAACTCGCCCGTATCACGACCACGTTCAATCCGAACTCGCGGCAACTGCTCGTCGATGTCGACCGCGAACGTGCGGAAACGCTCGGCGTGCCGGTGGAAGATGTGTACAGCGCGATGCAGACTATGTTCGGTTCGCTTTATGTGTCGCAGTTCAATCGTTCGAGCCGGCTATGGCAGGTGATCCTGCAGGCCGATCCGTCTACCCGGCTGAAACCCGACGATCTCGACCGCATCTACGTGCGCAGCAGGACCAATACGATGGTGCCGTTGCGTGCCGTGGCGACTTACCGGTACGTGACGGGACCGGACCTTCTCACGCGCTTCAACAACTTCCCCGCGGTCCTTGTGACGGCCAACGCAGCACCCGGATTCAGTTCCGGGCAGGCCATCGCCGCGCTCGAGGACATCGCGGCGCAGATGCCGAACGGGTTTGGTGTTGCGTGGAGCGGCGAGGCCTATGAAGCACGCAAATCGGGTGGAACGTCAGGCTCCGTGTTCATCTTCGGCCTCGTGATGGTCTTCCTGATTCTCGCGGCGCAGTACGAAAAATGGTCTCTGCCGGTCGGCGTGCTGATGGCGGTGCCGTTCGCGATTTTCGGCGCATTGCTCGCCATCCTGATGCGAGGCCTTCAAAACGACATTTACTTCCAGATCGGGCTCACGATGCTGGTTGCGCTAGCGGCGAAGAACGCAATTCTTATCTTCGAGTTCGCGGTGATGAACCGGGAGGGGGGCGCCACGGTGCACGACGCCACGATCGTTGCGTCGGAAGAGCGGCTGAGGCCGATCGTCATGACCTCGCTCGCCTTTATTCTCGGCTGCGTGCCGCTGGCCATCGCCGTGGGTGCCTCGGCCAACAGCCGTCACTCGATCGGAACCGGCGTGATCGGCGGGATGCTCGGCGCGACCGCGATCGCCGTGTTCTTCATCCCGATGTTCTACTACCTGCTCGAAACGATGTCGTCTCGTTCGAGCAAGAGTGCCGCGAAGCCGGACAAGGGCGGCGACGCCTCAGGCACCGGTGGTCAGGCCGGCGCGGCGGGGGCGCCGAATGAAACGCCTTCCGCGCCGCGCGAGGATGATTGAGATGCATGCATTCCCCCACGCGTGCGCTCCTTTGTCGGCCATGACGCGGCGGCTCGCGCCGTTGCTGGCATTCGCCCTCAGCGCTTGTCTGCCGGGCCCGGAATACGTGCGGCCAAACGTCGATGTGCCCGCGACCTACCGGTTCGCAAGCGCCGAAGTGGCCGATGTGGCCAATACGCTATGGTGGCAGCAGTTCCAGGAGCCGGTACTGGATGATCTGATCAGCACGGCGCTTGAACACAATCGCGACGTGAAGATCGCCGCAGCCCGCATCGACGAATTTGTCGCGCAGTTGCAGATTACGCGTTCCGCGTTCTTCCCGCAGGTGAGCGCCGGCTTCGACGCGTCGCGCCAGCGCGTGTCGGGTGCCAGCGGCATTCCGCTGCCCAAGAGTGTCGATCCTGTCTACAACCTGTTTTCGCCGACGCTTGCCGCGTCGATGAACATCGACCTCTTCGGGCACACGCGCCGCCTGACCGAGGCCGCGCGCGCCCAACTCGCCGCGACCGAGGAGGGGCGGCGCGACACCATCCTCACCCTGGTCGCTTCGGTGGCGGTTTCGTACATCAATCTGCGAAGCCTCGACCGGCAGCTCGATATCGCGCAGGCAACGGCAACGAGTCGCGCCGAGGCGGTGCGCGTGTTCTCGCTGCGTTTCCAGCACGGGGAAGTGTCGGAGATGGAGCTGGCGCAAAGCCAGTCCGAGTACGAGGCCACACTCGCGACCATCCCCCAGATCGAGATGCAGATTGCCCAGCAGGAGGACGCGCTGTCCGTGCTGCTCGCGCAGAATCCCGGCCCGATCCCGCGTGGGCGCGAACTGCAGGAGATCGCGTTGCCGGCCGTTCCCGCAGGTGTGCCATCGGACTTGCTGGTCCGGCGTCCGGATCTGCTGGAGGCGGAACAGAACCTGATCGCGGAAAATGCGCAGATCGGGGCGGCGCGCGCGCTGTACTTTCCGACCATTTCGGTGTCGGGGCTGATCGGTGCGGCCAGTACCGTGTTTTCAAGCCTGCTCACCGGACCGGCCTATATCTGGTCGGTGGGCGGATCGATCGTGCAGCCGATTTTCACCGGCGGCAACATCACCGGGCAGGTCCATCTGGCCGAAGCGCGGGAGCAGGAAGCGCTCTATACGTATCTCGAGACCGTCCAGACGGCTTTCCAGCAAGTCGACGATTCGCTGATCGCGCTGCAGAAGAGTCAGGGGCAACTCGCTGCTCAGGGCAGGCAGGTCGATGCCTTGACGACCTATGCGCGGCTCGCGCGCAAGCGCTATGAGGGCGGCTATACGAGCTATATCGAGGTACTCGATGCAGAGCGGAGTCTCTTCAACGCGCAGCTCAGCTATACGCAAACCCAGGCGGCCGAGCTGACCTATTACGTCACCCTCTACAAGGCAATGGGCGGAGGATGGGTGACGCAGGCAGAGCACATGACGATGCCAGCGCCGCCGACTCCCGCATCGGCACCCCAGGCGCCGCAAGCGCAGGTTCACGGAGCGGATATCGCGAGCGCCGCGCTTCGATAGCAGCGCACGGATTGAAGTCATCGTTTCGCGCGATAGCTGACCGGATCATTGCGAGGCGGACCACCAAGCGCGGTGAACGTGCATTCAGTCAGTCTCCCGCTCACTCCTCTTCTGTTCGATTGCACGCTGCGCGGCCTCCTGCACACCCCGAACGGCCGCGGCAACCGTCAATCCTGTCATCACGAGGCCGACCAGACCCAGCGCAACGGCATCGAACCGCCCGAACGTCGAAGTCGGCACGATATCGCCGTACCCGATGGTGAGAGCGGTGATCGCGCAAAAGTACACGGTCTCGCCCCACGGCGAAGGTGTCCGGTTCGCCGTTTCGACGGCGCCGCCGAAGTAGCACATTCCGATCGTCAGCAGAACGAATAGCACGATAAGCCCGATCAGGATCGCACGCAGATGCCAGAGGGTCCTGCCCATTTCCCGCAGGATGTCGCCAGCGTTCAGGCGGATAGCAGCGTCGTCCTTTGCAGCGTTCATTGCACACACCTCGTTGATGGAGCATCAGCGCCGAGCGGAGCATCAGCCTGCGCCTCGACGTTGTTCGAAGATCAGGAGCATCAGGCAGGCGTAGACCGTGACAGCCAGAAAGAGCCCCATTCGCACCGCAAATGCCGTGTACACATCCTTGCCGGCCACGCTGTCCTGCACCGACTGCCCAAGCAGGATGATCATGGTGACGAGGCTGTTCAGCCAGAATCCGGGCGAGTAACGCGTCGGGCTGATGCGATACAGCTTGCGTCCCACCAGCAGACCGAACAGCAGCATCCACAGAAAAAACATCCACACGTGCACAAAGAGCCTGAGTGCGAACCAGAACGCGATCGCGAGCAGGCCGCCCAGCAGCGTGGAGCCGATCAGATCGCGCGCCGCATGGCGGGCCGTCGTGGTGCAGCTCTGCCTGCCAAGGCTCACGGACTTCATGATGATCGGCATGTAGCTGGCCGGATCGGTCATCGCTAGCAGGTACGCCGGCATCACCACGAGCGCGGCGCGCAGCGCAATACGCGTCGCTTGTGCGTCGGGCATCGTCGGCGCGGCAGGTGCTTGCCGCGCGGCAGGCGGCTCGGGAAACAGGCCGTGAGTCAGGGCCGATACCAACGTGGCAAGCAAAAGTCCCTTCGCCAGTGCACCGACGACGGTCGCGGCCAATTGAAAGTCGCTCGTCCCCGCTGCGGAGATCATCGTCAGACCCGCAACCAGAAATGTGGCGACCAGATTGTTCCCGCCGCGCAGGCCGTAACGAAAGGCGAAATAAAGCATGAGGCCGACGATCAGCACGCCGCCGAACGCGTAGTGACGAAGCAGCGGAACAAGCAGCAAGCCGCTGCCTGTGGTCAATGCCACGACCAGCACGAGCACCATGCCGGTCTTGAGCGACAGCGGCCGCGTTTGCGTCGCGAGAAGAAAGACGGCGAACACCGGCGCGACGACGGGAATCGGGAAGTCCAGCGCGAAACTGATCGCGAGGCAGAGCGCGGTCCCCGTGGCAAGACGCAGCGAACGGCGACCGGTCACCTGGAGCCTGTTGTCCATGGACGTGGTCAGTAAACGTACGAGAGCCAGCTCATCACGCGGAAGAACACGCGCCCGAGCGGATTGAGCGGATTGGGCTGAGTCGGAAACGCCATCACCTCTGCCTGCCCGCCCACGCGCATGTTGCGCAGACGTTCGCGCTCGCGCGGGTCGAACTCGACGATCACGGGAAAGCGTTGAGCGGGCCGCAGCCAGTCGCGGCTGTTTTGCACGGTGGGCAGACTGCCCGGCGGCGTGCTCTGGCCCGTGCTCACGCCGTAGCCGATACTGCGAATCCGCCCGTCGAAGACATGGCCCGGCAGCGCGTCCAGCGAGATTTCCACCGGCGTGCCGGGCTGGAGATGGCCGAGATTGTTCTCGGTCATGTCGGCGCTGATCCAGACGTCGCGGATCGCAATCAGCGTCATCACCGGGCTGCCTGCCGCCGCGAACTGGCCGACTTCCGTACGCAGATCGGTGATGACCCCACCCGAGCCGGCCACGATCCGCGTGTCGGCCAGATCGAGTTCTGCCTTCTTCACGGCGGCGGCCGCGCTGCGCAACTGCGCGTTCTCCGCTTCGTTGCCGCCTTGTTGTTCCCGCGCGCGCTCCACTTCGGCACGCGCGGCCTCGACCTGGCTCTGGGCCTGCTCATACGTGGCTCGCGCGACCTCGATGCGTCGCAGTGAGACCGTGCCTTCGTCTTCGCGGTATAGCCGTTCCAGGCGCTCGCTATCCTGGCGCGCCTTGACCTCGTTCGCGATTGCCGCCCGCAGCGATGCGAGCGCCGAATCAATGCCCGCAGTGCTGGCGCCGACCTGTCGGCGTGTGGACTCGTAATCGGCCCGCGCACGAACGGCGGCTATCTGGTATTGCTCGTTATCGACTTCGAATAGCACGTCACCCGCGTTGACCTCCTGATTGTTGTGCACGAGAACGCGCGTTACACGTCCCGATACTTCCGCGGCGACAGGCACGACGTAGGCCTGCACGCGCGCCTGTTGCGTGTACGGCGTAAAGCGGTCGGCGAGCAGATACCAGACCAGGCTCACGACGATCAGCCACACGATCCACTTCACCGCCTTGCTCGACGGATCGGTGGCGGGTGCCGGAGCCGGCGCTGTATTCGAGGGTTCGGGTGTATCGCTCATGGGGACGCACCTTGCGGGCGGGCGGCAGCGCTGGATGGAGCGCTCGCATCGTCGAGCAGGTCACCCCAGTCGGTGCGTTGCCGCATCTGCTTGCGTGTCGCGTCGTCGACTAGCGACTGCTCCGTGTACCAGCCGCCCCCGAGTGACTTGTAAAGGGCGACCAGACTGCCTACGGCGTTGCTGCGGTTGACGATGTAGGCGTCCTGCTGGGTGAACAGGGCGCGCTGGGCATCGAGCACACGCTGGAAGTCCGAATACCCTTCGCGGTAGATCGTATTGGCGAGCGTGAGGGAGCGCCGCGCGGCCGCTTGAGCGTCGTTCAGAATGGTTTCGCGCTGCAACGCGGCGATCAGCGCAGTGGCGGCGTCATCGGCCTCGCGAGCCGCCTCGCGCACGGTGTTCTGGTAAGCGACCGTCAACTGTTGCAGCCGGGCGTCCTGCACGCGCACGTTGTTCGTGATCCTGCCGTGATCGAGCACGTTCCAGGTCACGCTAGGGCCGATTGCAATGCCCAGCGTGTTCGGTGAACCCGCGAGTGAACTCGCGCTCCAGGAAAGCGAACCCAGCAACGACACGGACGGATAAAAATCGGCCTTCGCCACGCCGATGAGTGCCGACTGCGCGGCCATTTGATACTCGGCGGCGCGAACGTCGGGACGCCGCAATAGCAGATCGGCTGGCACGTTCTGCAGCACGGCGCGGTCCACCAACGGGACGACGCCTTCTTTGCCGGGCTGCACGTCGAGTTCCGGCAGCGGGCCGGGCGGCTGGCCCGTCAGCACGGACAGCCCGTGGCGCGAAAGTTCGATCTGGCTCTCGAGATCGGGGATGCTGCTGAGCGTTCCGAGGTACTGCGTTTTCGCCTGCTGAAGGTCCAGTTCATCGGTCTCGCCGCTCTTGAACAGTTTTTCCGTGATCTCGTAGCTGCGCTTTTGCAGCTGTGCGTTTTCGCGCGCGATACGCAGCCTGGCCTCTGCCGTGCGCAGCGCGAAATACGTATCGGCGATCTGCGCGTGCAACAGAACAAGCGTGGCATCGCGGTTGGCTTGCGCGGCGAAGAATGCGGCATCGGCGGACTCGATGGCGCGGGCGAAACGCCCCCAGAAGTCGAGTTCCCAGCCGACGCTGAAACCCGCGCCATACTGCAGGTAGGCCCCCGAACGCGGGTCGAATCCATCGGAGCGCTTGCGGGCCGAGGCGAGCACGTCGGCGTTGACCTGCTGCACCTGCGGGTAGCGCCCGGCGAGCGCGATACCGAGCTGGGCGCGGGCCTCGATAACGCGCAGACCGGCAATCTTCAGGTCGCCGTTGTTGGCATCGGCAACGGCAATCAGATGTTCGAGATTCTGGTCGCCGAATATCAGCCACCATTGGCGGAGATCAGGCTCTGCTGTCTGCTGCGTGACCTGATTGATCGATGCGCTGCTCCAGTGTTCGCTCCACGCTTCGTGCTGTGGCTGAAAGTCCGGTCCCACACGCATGCACCCGCTCAGGCAACCTGCGCCGAGCAGCATCGCCGTCGTGAATGGGCGCATGGCAGGCAACACGGCTCCGCACCTGCAGCTTCAAGGCTGCTTCTGTTCCTGAACCTGGTCGGACTGAAGCTTTGGCGGGTCTTTCACCCATCGCCAGAAGAGCTGGTAACCGACCGACAGCATCACGGGACCGATGAACAGACCAATGACACCACCCGTCACCATGCCTCCGAGCGCACCGATCAGCACAACGGGCATTGGCACCGCCACGCCACGCCCCAGCAGCAATGGCTTGAGCACGTTGTCCGCGAGACCCGCGATGAATACATAGATGGAGAAGATGATCGTCGCCGTGCTCACGCCCTCGGTAACGATCACGAAGATGATGACGGGTACGGTAATCAGCGTAGCGGGCAGTTGCATGATGCCGATGAGCAGGACGGCGAGGGCAAGCAGGCCTGCACCGGGAATGCCCATGATGATGAACGCGACGCCGATCAACAGCATCTGGATGAACGCGATACCGACGACGCCCTGGGCCACGGCGCGAATGGTGGCCGTGCACAGATCGGTGATCTGGTTGCCGTTCTCCGTGCCGAAGATGCGCGAGGCGATCTGCACAGCGCTGCCGTGCCCCTTCTCGCCGAACGCCATCAGAATGCCCGCGACGATCAAGGCGGCGAAGAATACGAGCAGTCCGGCGCCCAGACCGGTGACCGTTCCCAGCAGAGCGCGACCCACGTCCTTGAGTTGCGGCGCGAACTTCTGCGCAAAGCTGACGAGGTCCGTCGAGGCCTGGAGCCAGCCGTCATACACACGTTTGCCAACCAGCGGCCAGTTCGCAACCGATTCGGCGGGCGGTGGAATCTGAAAGCTGCCGCTCTTGACGACGGCCATCCCGTTCTCCAGCGAGTCGGCGAGCGCAACGCCCAGCATATAGGTCGGCCCGAGAACGACAACGAAGGCGACGAGCACGATCAGCGTGGCAGTCAGACCGTCCTTGTTGCCGAGCGTTCGGCGAAGCATGACCTGAAGCGGATAGAGCGTGATAGCGAGAATCAGCGCCCACACCATCAGGTTAAGGAACGGAACGAAAATCCGGTAACAAAAGACAGCCAGCACAGCAACGAGCCCGGCGCGAATCAGGACATCGAGTAATCCTCTGGACAAAACCCGTTGTTCGTTCGGTGTTAGCAGCATGAGTTTTTCTCCTGCCAGGTCGTCTCGAGAATCGTCAGTGACACAAAAATGCAGCGATGGTGCCCCTGAACGGTGCCGTTCGTGCCATGGTTAGCCTTGCCTGTTCCGTTAGCGGCCTTTACAGACATGTGCTGCCGGGCAAATGCGGCACGCCCGATCGTGGCCACAGCGGCCGTTGCGAGGAACTGATGTGGGGATTGTTGCCTTGCTCTAGAGACAGCGATTCTTCACTATCGGATTGGGTCCGGATAGCGTCAATTGGACTTTGGTCTCATATCGTTGCGCGCGTCACGCGCGAATCAAAAGCTGATCGCAAACCCGAACGACACGCCGTGCACATTGTGTCCGAACACGTATCGCACCATCGCCCGTGTGCGGGTGATGATGATGGGGTAGCGGCTGCTGTCGAGTTCGAGGCCCACGCCTAGCGACGTGAGGTCATTGAATCCCAGCACCCCCGCGCTGTCGCCAAAGTAGTGGGAGTAGGCGGCTTCGAGAACATAGCGGATCGGCCGGTCGAGCGCGTGCCAGCCGGTAGGCGCGCGCCAGCGTGTCCACAGGCTGATTTGTTGCGCCGTGGCCGAACCCTGAACTGCCTCCGACGAGCTTCCAAAGCTGCGCAGGTAGATATCGGTCGCGCGCAGTTCAGCGTCGATTTCATAGTTCTCGCGGTAGTGCTCGTAATCGAGCATCAGCGAGCCGCCATAGCCATACGCGTTCAGCACGCCATTCTCGAGAAACTGGAGGTTGCTGTCGGTGACGTGATTGAAGAGCGTCTGTCCCACCCGCAGATCGCTGGCGACACGCCCAATCGTGCCGTTCAGGATCGGGCGGAACGCGAGTTCGTCCGTGATCCGGAAATCCCAGCCGATGCCGACCGTACTGCTGACGGTATTCCATCGGGTCGGTACCGATCGCTGCTGGGCGCCATCCGTCGCAATGAAAACCGGATCGTAACGGCTATAGGCAATCGTGCCTTCCAGATACAACGGAAAGGTCCTGCTGAGCGTGAAGCCGCCGCCCAACTGTGACTGACCGAAGCCCGGATTCCCGCTGAGGCTGTTATTGACCGACAGGTTACTGGTCGTGACGTCAGGGACGGTCGTGTAGGTCATGATGGCGAGCACGGCGTCGGCGTGCTGCTTCACATTGCCGCCAATGACGGTGTTGGGCGACAACAGGCCAGGCACGACCTGAGCATTCGACTGGCAAGGTAGCAGGACCGCGAGAAAGCAGGCACATATCCATACCCGTGCTGATTTATCCGATCTACCACGCATGAAGCACTCCTTTTGTTGGAGCATCGTTCATTCCCGGTTGTAGTCGGCCAACTGGAAAACGCCAGGGTGCAGCGATCAATATTTGATGTCACGTGCCGTCTGACGACCCTGCTGCTTGGTTTGTCGCTTGTCCTGCCGGCATTGCGAGTTGCTGGTCTGGTTAGCGGCGCGGCATTCCTGTTTGGTGTTACGCGAGCCCTGACGCGTTTCCTGGCGGACGTCGCGGCCTGCGCGACGTTGTTGCGCCTGTTCAGTGGCCGTTGCATCGCCGAACGACGCTGCCAGAAGCAGCGCCGCGATCGTAACGATGAGCCCACGGGTGCGTGCAGCCATGATGCGATCTCCCATCAAAGTGCGAGTCTGAAGAGGTCGAAGTCCAAACGTCGTGCGTTCGCTCGCTGATACCGCATACGACGTCGCGAGTATGTTAGCGCTGGAGAAACTGTGGCATCGACCTGTTCGGCGTTGAAGCACTGGAAAACGAGCGTGCGTGCGCTTCGCCAACAAGATATTGGTTCCCGACATCGCGTTGAAGTCCGTCCGCTCGCCGGTTCCTCAGCGTGTGCCGGCACCACATAACCGTATCCCACCTCGATCGCACCTTGAAAATACGACTTTGGTCTCATTGTGCGGTTGCACAATGGCCGACATACTCCGCCTGACCGAAGCGCTAATAGCAGCGCGAAGTCGGGACGCTCCGACCGGACATGTGTTCGACACATGTTGGGACGAGAATCGGCTCGGCAAACTGGCCGCCGGTACCCCGACACACAGGACAGCGATCACGCCCCCCGCGGTTCGTACGCCCATGCCCACACGAATCGCCGTCGCCGGGTTGCAGCTGCAACCGCTATCACGTCCTGGTCGCCCATCATTCTGATTACGAGGCTGACTCTATGGACGCAGCAACTCAGCTTGCACGCAGCCAGGAAATCGGTGAAAAAATCTCGCTCGTCCTCAGCAAACGGACGAGAGGTGCGCAGGAGCACTTCAGGGAACGCGTGACCAAGGCGCTGAATGGCAATGGCGAGGGCGCGACTGGCGCCGCGGCGCTGCCTGCGATGATGGCATCGTTCACGCCGTGGAACGCATGGAGCTACGCGCTCGACGCGGCGCAACGCACGCTGCTCTTCTGGGACACGCTGCATGCGCGCGGCAACGAATTCGTCGAACGCACCGCTCAAGGGCTTAAGCCGGTGCTTCACTTCGACTACGAGACGGTGCTCGACGGCCGCACGTTCGAGCGGCCGGTCAATTACGCGCTCCTCAAGATCAGGCCGCCCGAAGGCGTGAGCGTTGATCCGAAAAAGCGTCCGGTCATGATCATCGACCCGCGAGCCGGACACGGCCCCGGCATCGGCGGCTTCAAGGACGACTCGCAGGTAGGCGTTGCGCTTCGCGCCGGACACCCGGTCTATTTTGTGGTGTTCTTCCAGAATCCCGAACCGGGCCAGACGCTGCCGGACGTCTGCGCGGCCGAGCAGATTTTCGTCAAGAAGGTCCGCTCGCTGCATCCGGACAGCCCGAAGCCGGCCATCGTCGGCAACTGCCAGGGCGGCTGGGCCGCGATGATGCTGGGGACGTCGGATCCCGACGACACCGGCCCGATCGTCATCAACGGCGCGCCGATGTCGTACTGGAGCGGCGCGTGGAGCGAGGGTGAAGGTGACAACCCGATGCGCTACGTCGGCGGCATTCTGGGCGGCACGTGGCTCTCTTCGTTCGCCTCCGATCTCGGTAACGGCAAGTTCGACGGCGCGCACCTTGTCCAGAACTTCGAGTACCTGAACCCGGCCAATACGTACTGGGACAAGTACCACCACCTCTACGCGAACATCGACACCGAGCCGCCGCGTTTCCTGGAGTTCGAGCGCTGGTGGGGCGGGTACTACCTGATGAATCGCGAAGAGATCGAGTGGATCACGCGCAACCTGTTCGTCGGCAACAAGCTGTGGACAGGCGAGGTCAAGGGGCCCGACGGCAAGGGCTTCGATCTGCGCGAACTGCGCTCGCCGATCATCCTGTTCGCCTCGCTCGGCGACAACATCACTCCCCCGCAACAGGCATTCAACTGGGTCGCGGATATCTACGGAAGCACTGAAGAGATCAAGGCGCGCGGGCAGGTGATCGTCGGCCTCACGCACCAGGACGTTGGCCACCTTGGCATATTCGTGTCCGGCAGGGTAGCGAAGAAGGAGCACAAGCAGATCATCTCCGTGCTGGATCACATCGAGAGCCTGCCCGCCGGGCTCTACGGCATGGAAATCACCGAGCAGAAGGACGCACAGGGCACGCCCATCTACGACGTCGAGTTCCGCGAGTACCGGCTCGAGGAAGTCGCGGAGCGCTTCAACCGTTTCAAGCGCGAGGACGAGAAACCGTTCCAGGCGGTCGAGGAGATCTCCGAATTTAATCAGCATGCCTATGAATTACTGGCGCAGCCAGTCGTCCAGGCGACATCGAACGAAACGACGGCGAGTCTCCTGCGGGAATTTCATCCGCTGCGTTTCGAGCGCTGGAGTGTGTCGGACCTCAACCCGTGGCTCGCGTGGCTGCCGGGAGCGGCCGATGCAACGCGCGCGCACCGCCAGGCCGTCGACAAAGACAACCCATGGCTCAAGATCGAGCAGATGGGCTCCGAGATCGTGAGCGCATCGCTTGACTACTACCGCGCGATGCGCGACGCGACTACGGAATCGACCTTCTTTGGCATCTACGCGAACATGTTCTCGATGTATCTCGCGGACCGTCAATCTGGGCAAAAACGCGCGACACATCAACCGGTGGGCGACGTGCGCGATCAGCCGTTCGTGAAGGAGGCGCTAGCATCGATCGGCGAAGGCGGCTATATCGAAGCGATTGCGCGTTCGGCCGCGCTGCTTGCGCGCAAGGGTGAGCCGCTGCCGATCGCGCGCCTCGCGATGCGCGGCGAACTGGCGAAGGCTTACTCGGAGTATCTGCCGACCTCACTGCCCGCCGACCAGTGGCGCCGCGTTCGGGGCGAGCAGGAACTCATCGCGAGCTTCGAGCCGGACCAGGCCATCGACACGCTTCCGCTGCTTCTCGCCGAGCGCGTCGACCGCGAGCGGCTGCTCGCGCTGCTCGACAAACTGCTTGCCGACGAGCGAGTGCAAAGTGCGAAGCCAACGCCCGGGCAACTGGCGACGCTCGAACGCATTCGTGGCGTGCTCGCAGCGGAACCTGCACCTGCGCGCGGCGCTGTCGCGGCGCGAACGGGCTCGTAGTCGCTCACACCTTTCCTGCGCATCAAAGGGAGATGCTGATGGAAGCGAAGCACGCGAAGTATCAGCGGCTGATCGAGACCAGCCGGGCATTACCGCCGCTGCGCACTGCTGTTGTTCACCCGTGCGACCAGAGTTCGCTGCAGGGTGCTGTCGAGGCCGCGCAGATGGGGCTGATCGCCCCGATCCTGGTCGGCCCGAAGGAGCGTATAGAAGCCGTGGCGGCGCAGCACGGGATCGCAATCGCCGGCTATCCGGTCGTCGATGCGCCGTTCAGCGAGGAGTCCGCGGCGAAAGCCGTGCAGATCGTGCGCGAGGGCGCGGCCGAGGCCTTGATGAAAGGCAGCCTCCACACCGACGAACTGATGGGCGCGGTGGTGAAGCGCGACATGGGCCTGCGCACCGCACGGCGGCTTTCCCACTGCTTCGTGATGGATGTGCCTGAGCATGACCAGGCGCTCATCATCACCGACGCGGCCATCAATATCGCGCCGACGCTCGAGGAGAAAGCGGACATCCTGCAAAACGCGATCGATCTCGCCCACGCACTGCAGGTTCCCGAAGTCCGCGTCGCGATCCTCTCGGCGATGGAAACCGTCAACCCGAAGGTGCCGTCCACGGTGGAGGCTGCCGCGCTGTGCAAGATGGTGGACCGCCACCAGATCACCGGGGCGTTCGTCGACGGGCCGCTCGCGCTCGACAACGCGATCGACCTCAAGGCCGCGCAGATCAAGCAGATCGATTCCCCCGTCGCAGGACGGGCCAACGTCCTGCTGGTCCCCGACCTCGAGGCCGGCAACATGCTCGCAAAGAGCCTGTCTTTTCTCGCCGGAGCCGACGCGGCTGGCATCGTGCTCGGCGCGCGGGTGCCGATCATCCTCACGAGCCGCGCCGACTCCGTCATGACGCGGCTCGCTTCGTGCGCGGTGGCGGCGCTTGTCGCCCGCGCGCGCCGCGAAAGCAGCAAGGCGATCAGGTGATGCAATGGCCGATCTCATCCTGGTTTTGAACGCCGGCTCGTCGAGCCTCAAGTACTGCGCATACGACGCGCAAAGTACCGCGCTGCTCGTGCACGGACAGATCGAGGGGCTCTATACCGCGCCGCACTTCACAGCCATAGGCAGTGGCGGAGGCGTTGAGGAGAAGACGTGGGGGGAGGGCATCGAGCTAGGGCATGCCGGCGCGATCGAGTATCTCGGCGAATTCTTGCGCAGCCACAGCGAGGGGCACGAGCTTGTCGCGGTGGGGCATCGCGTCGTGCATGGCGGGCAGGTGTTCGCACGTCCCACACTCGTCACGCCCGCTGTCGTGGACGAGCTGGAAAAGCTGGTTCCTCTCGCGCCGCTGCATCAGCCGCACAACCTGAAACCGATTCGCATCCTCGGCGAGCGCAATCCCGGCATCCCGCAGGTGGCCTGCTTCGATACCGCCTTTCACCGTGCGCAGCCGGAGCTCGCGCAAAGCTATGCGCTGCCGCGCTCCATCACGGAGCGGGGTGTGCGCCGCTACGGCTTTCACGGTTTGTCGTACGAATACATTGCTGGCGTCCTGCCGCAGTTCGATCCGCGCGCCGCGGCGGGCCGGACTGTCGTCGCGCACCTCGGTAATGGAGCGAGCATGTGCGCGATCGCCGCTGGCAAGAGCGTCGCGAGCACCATGGGTTTCACCGCCGTCGATGGACTCCCGATGGGCACGCGCAGCGGCAATCTGGACCCGGGCGTGATTCTCTATCTGCTCGACGAGCTAAAAATGGACGCTCGGGAAATCGAGGCACTGATCTATCGACAATCCGGACTCCTGGGTGTCTCCGGCATATCCAGCGACATGCGCGCGCTGCTCGCGAGCGATGACGCACACGCGCGTTTCGCAATCGACCTCTACACCTACCGGATCGGGCGCGAACTAGGCTCGCTCGCTGCGGCGATGGAGGGTATCGACGCGCTCGTTTTTACCGCCGGTATCGGCGAGCATGCGCATGCGATACGCGAACGCGTCGTGCGCCACGCCGGATGGCTTGGCGCCGAGCTCGACCCGGTCGCGAACGAGGCCGGCGGCCCAAAGATCAGCTCTCCCGCCAGCAAGGTATCGGTATGGGTGATCCCGACCAATGAGGAACTGATGATTGCGCGCCATACGCGCGAAGCGATCTCGCCAACGCGCTGACTGTGCGCAATATCAACGCGGTTATCGTGATGGCGGGAAAGCTGGCGATAGACGCTACCGAAGCGCAACTGGACATTCCCGACACCGTGCCGGAATTGAATCTGGATTGAGAGAGTGAAACCATGACAGTCGATCAGATCAGCCCAATCCTCGCAGGTGCGAAAGCCCTCGTCACTGGTATCGCGAACGAGCATTCGATCGCCTATGGCTGTGCCAAGGCGTTCAAGCAGGTCGGCGCAGAAGTCGCCATCACTTACGCCAACGAAAAAGCGAAGGCCTGGGTCGAGCCGATTGCCAAAGAACTGGAGGCACCGGTATTCATGCCCTACGACGCGACCAGCGAAGGTGACCTCGAGGCCGTGTTCGAGCGCATTGAACAGGTGTGGGGGAGCCTCGACATTCTGGTTCATTCGATTGCCTTCGCGCCGAAGGATGACCTGCAAGGCGGCCTGCTCAATTGTTCGAGCAAGGGCTTCGGAATCGCCATGGACATTTCGTGCCACTCGTTCGTGCGGATGGCGCGCCTTGCCGCGCCGCTGATGAAAAATGGCGGTACGATGCTGACCATGAGCTATTACGGCGCGAACAAAGTGGTGACGAACTACAACGTCATGGGGCCGGTGAAGGCAGCACTCGAAGCCTGCGCGCGCTATCTCGCGTACGAACTCGGGCCGCAGCGCATCCGCGTGCACGCGATTTCGCCGGGCCCCCTGAAAACCCGTGCAGCGTCTGGCCTGAAGGACTTCGACTTGCTGCTCAATGAGGCCGCGCAGCGCGCGCCGCTCGGGGAACTCGTGGACATCATGGACGTAGGCTATACATGCGCGTTTCTCGCGACGCCGTATGCGCGCCGCGTTTCCGGCGAGACGCTGTATATTGATGGTGGCGTTAACATCATGGCGTAGTCTGCGGGAACCGTGCGATCGCAGAATATATCTCTCCGCTGCCCAGAACCGATCACGTGCACATGGACAACCTCGTTGCGCTCTTTTTCGACCCCGCGGCCTGGGCTGCGCTGGTGACACTTGTGGCCATGGAGGTCGTGCTCGGCATCGACAATCTCGTCTTCATTGCTGTCCTCAGCAACAAGCTGCCGCCCGAGAAGCGAGTAAGGACCCAGCGGATCGGTATCGGGCTCGCCCTCGTATTGCGCCTTTTGTTGCTCGGCACCATTGCATGGATCACACGATTGACCCAGCCCGCGTTCTCGCTGTTTGATCATGCCTTTTCGTGGCGCGATGTCGTTCTGATGGGCGGGGGACTTTTCCTGGTCTGGAAAGCGACGAAGGAAATTCATCACAACGTCTCGCAGTCCGACGAAGAAGAATCGACAGGCGAAACGCTGGTCGGCCTGACGGCGAGAGCAGCGATTATTCAGATCTTGATGCTCGACCTGGTGTTCTCCGTCGACAGCATCGTGACCGCGGTCGGCATGACCAGTCATCTGGCCATCATGTACATCGCGGTGATCGTGGCTGTCGCAGCGATGCTTTTCGCGGCGGGCCCTCTGACGCGATTTATCGACCACAATCCGACGATCATCGTGCTGGCGCTAAGTTTTCTTCTGGTGATCGGTATGACGCTGATCGCTGAAGGGTTCGGCACTCACGTTCCAAAAGGCTACATCTACGCGGCGATGGCGTTCTCCGCGTTCGTTGAAGGCATGAACATGCTGGCGCGACGCGCGAGGCATAACCGTCGTCTCAAACAGGTTGTCTGACCCAACGAACAGGCGTCAGGCACGAGAGTCCAGTAGTCGTGCTGCGGATCACTGCTGCGCTGGCTTACTGCCTTCGCACTCGGCGGGCATGCTGCCTTTGCCGCTATTCTTCAGCGTCAGTGTGAGTCGACTTCCCCGGTTTGCGGTGATGATATTGCCGTAACTGACGGTCGGGACGAATTGAATGTCCGGTGCAACGGCTATCGGAGGGGTCTTCGAACCGTCCACGGTCAGGTCCAGTTCCACGGTGATCGAGTCGAAAGCAACGCCCTGGCCCTGTCCTCGTGCCGCCTCATCTTTTTTGAAATCGCAAAGTCCTGCCAGGACAGTCCGCAAAGCGGTGGATATGTCGACTGGTTTTCCGGGCGGAATGGGTGGCGTGTTGCAGCCCGCCACCACAAAAGGCAAGGCAATCAGGAATGGAGAGAGAAGGGTACGCATTCAGTTCTCCTGCTGAGTCTCGTACGAGAGTCCGTGTGTCCTGATGGCGTCAACGTTGGGGATGACGCCGGGTACTCGATGGAAGAACATTAGCAGCATGACCTTCCGATGCTCTTGCCGAACACGCGATGACCCTTCTGAGTCTAGGACACGCACGGGAAAGGAACAACGTCTCTTCGACAGATCGGCGACGTTGCCAGCGGATAGGACCAAGGTCCGATTTCATGCCGATGCTTAATGTGGTCTTGTCGTGAGAGTTGGGATCGGTTCGAACGGCCGTTCAAACCATCGTAGCCATCGGTGCATGCGGGGCTTCATTAACAGAAAGAGCGAGAACCCTCATTCACCTGATGGACCCTTCCCGACCAACCGTCGGGAGGACGAGCGCGATGACCGAAAAGCAGTTCCCCGCTGGAGGCTGGCGCACGATACTGGCCGCATCTCAATGGGTGACGCATTACAGGCTGCAGTGGCTTTCGTCCGATCTCGTGGCCGGGGTGACGCTTGCCGCCTACGGCATTCCCGTCTCGCTAGCGTATGCAACACTCGCTGGGTTGCCGGCTCAATACGGCATCTACTGCTATCTGGTCGGAGGAATCTTCTACGCGCTGTTCGGTTCGTCGCGCCAGTTGGCGATCGGCCCCACGTCGGCCATCTCGATGCTCGTCAGCGCGACGGTGGTGGACATGGCAGGCGGCGATCCTGAGCGGTTCGCGTCCATCGCCTCGTTGACAGCGATACTGATCGCAGCCATGTGCCTGCTGGGGTGGATCCTGCGGCTAAGCTCGCTCGTCAACTTCATCAGCGAAACGATTCTGCTTGGATTCAAGGCCGGAGCGGCGCTGACGATCGCGCTGACTCAATTGCCGAAGCTGTTTGGCGTCAAAGGAGGCGGCGAGCAGTTCTACGAACGTATCGCGATTCTGGTCCGGCAGCTTCCCGACACGCATCTTGTCGTGCTGGCGTTCGGGCTCGGCGCGCTGGCGCTGCTGCTCCTCGGCGAGAAATTCTTGCCGGGGCGCCCGGTCGCCTTGTTTGTGGTGGCGCTCTCCATCGTTCTGCTGTCGGTGACACCGCTGGGCGGGATGGGATTCACGGTCGTCGGCGCCTTGCCCCGTGGCCTGCCCGATTTTCATGTGCCTTCACTCCATGTCCGGGACGTCGATGGCATCGTTCCGCTTGCATTCGCATGCCTGCTGTTGTCGTACGTGGAAAGCGTATCGGCGGCACGCGCGATCGCGCAAAAGAACGGATATGAAATCGACCCTCGTCAAGAGCTATTGGGGCTCGGCGCGGCGAATCTCGCAGCGGGTGTCTTTCACGGGTACCCGGTGGCGGGCGGTTTGTCGCAATCGTCAGTCAACGACAAGGCAGGCGCCAGGACCCCGCTCGCACTGGTATTCGCGTCGATCACCATCGGCCTGTGCCTGATGTTTCTCACTGGCCTGCTGAGCAACCTGCCCAACGTCGTACTGGCGGCCATCGTGCTGATAGCGGTGAAGGGCCTCGTTGATATTCGCGAGTTGCGTCACGTCTGGCATGCCAGCCGTCAAGAGTTTCTGGTGTCGATGGTCGCCTTTATCGCCGTACTGCTGCTGGGCATTCTCAAAGGGGTGATTTTCGCGGTGCTCGCATCGATGCTTCTTTTAATCGTGCGCGCCGCGCATCCGCATGTGGCGATCCTTGGACGCATTCCGGGAACGCATCGGTATTCGGACACGGAGCGCCATCCCGACAATGAGTCGATACCCGGCGTACTGATGTTCCGCGTAGAGGCTTCGCTGCTTTACTTCAATGCAGATCACGTGCGAGCGACGATACGGGCGGCAATCCGGTCGGCAACGAGCCCCGTCAAGCTGGTGATAGTCGATCTGTCCAATTCCCCGGCGGTGGACATGGCAGGAGCCCGGATGCTGGCCACCTTGCATGCCGACCTCGCCAAGGCGGGAGGGAATTTGCGGATCGTAGCCGCGCATGGCAGCGTGCGCGATATGCTGCGCGCGGAAGGACTGGATCAGCAGGTCGGCGATATCAGCCGCCGGGTCTCGGTGGATGACGTCATCGAAACGCATTTACGCAATGTCGACTTGAAGGTCGCGAGATCGGAAGATCGCATGCCGAAAACACGGCCCGGTAGCTGAATGTCGGGTTATCAACCTTGAGGCGAGGTCATATGAACACCACCATGCAAGCCCCGCAAGACAAGCCAGAGACGCGCGGCAAGATACTCAACACCGTCGATCGCGTGTCCGAACTGTGTTTTGGTCTGTTCATGGCCCTGACGTTCGTCGGCGCGGTCAAGGCAGTCAACCCCGGCGCAGACGCAGGGTACAAGATGTTCCTCACCGCACTCGGATGCAATCTTGCATGGGGCCTCGCGGACGCCGTGATGTATCTCGTGCGCACACTCGCCGATCGAGGACAGCGCCTGACACTCGTACAGACCATACAGCGGGAGCAGGATCAGGCAGTCGGCGTGCGTGCCTTGCGCGAGGCATTACCAGACAAGCTTGAGCCGCTAGTCGAAGACGCTGACCTCGAGCCAATTCGCACGCGCCTCGCTGCCGTGTCGACGCTGCCGCCTCGCGCGAAATACATGTTCGACGACTTCGTCGGCGCGCTGGGCATTTTTCTGCTTGTTGTCCTCGGCACCTTTCCGGTCGCGCTGCCGTTTCTTTTCGTGCTGGATCTCAAGACGGCACTCATCGCATCACGTGTGCTCACACTCGTGATGCTCTTCATCGCGGGCTATGCGCTGGGGCGCTACAGTGGGGCGGGTGCGATGAAAGCTGGATTAACGATGGTCGCGCTCGGCGTTCTTCTGACGATGGCCATCATTGCGCTGGGGGGGTAATCGACGTCGACCGCCGACTGCGCGAAAACCAGCGCACGTCGTTGCCGCTGTATGCGACAACAACGTGCGCCGAACTTCATGCCTTGCGGGCCCGAAGAAATTTGAAGAACTCCACGCCTTCCTGCAGGCGCCGTCTCATCATTTCCCAGCTCACCAACATCTCGCGGACAATTTCCCAGATCTTCGACGGTCGGAAATAAAAGCGCTTGTAGAATTCCTCGACGCCACGATAGATCTCGTCGCGCGACAGATGCGGATAACCGATAGCCGCAGCCTGAGTGCCGGCTTCATTGACGAGGGTGATGACCTTGCCGTCGTTCAGCCATCCATTCTCGACAGCCTGCTTGTGAAGGACCGTACCCGGATAAGGCGCCGCGAGTGACACCTGGATCGTGTGCGGGTTGATCTCTTGCGCGTACTGGATCGTCTTCTGGATCGTTTCGTGCGTCTCGCCGGGAAGTCCAAGAATGAACGTACCGTGGATCTTGATTCCAAGCTTGCGGCAATCCTCGCTGAACTGGCGAGCCATATCGGTCCGCAATCCCTTTTTCACGTTCACGAGGATCTGGTCGTCGCCGGACTCGTAGCCGACGAGCAACAGCCGCAACCCGTTGTCCTTCATCACCTTGAGGGTTGAATAAGGCACGTTCGCCTTCGCGTTGCACGACCACGTCACGCCCAGCTTGCCAAGGCCGCGCGCGATCTCTTCGGCTCGCGGCCGGAGGTCGGTGAAGGTATCGTCATCGAACATGATCTCCTTGATCTCGGGCATGTTGTCCCGGATCCATTTCACTTCTTCGATGACGTTCTCGACCGAACGTGTGCGATAGCGGTGGCCGCCGACCGTGTGCGGCCAGAGACAGAAGGTGCACCTGGATTTGCAGCCTCGGCCCGTGTAGAGCGATACATAGGGATGCTTGAGGTAGCCGCTGAAATAATTCTTCGACGTCAGGTCGCGCTTGTAAATGGGCGCGACGAACGGCAACTGGTCCATGTCTTCGAGAATGGGCCGGGCTTCGTTGTGCGTGATCGAGCCATCGGGCAGACGATAGCTGAGACCGAGAATCGACTCGAACGGAAGACCCTGCGCGATCTCGCGACACGTGAAGTCGAATTCTTCCCGGCACACGAAATCGAGCGCATCGCTCGCGGTCAGTGAGCCGTGAGGATCGACGGCTACCTTTGCACCGATCATCCCGATGAGGATCGACGCTTTACGTTGTTTCAAATGTTCGGCGAATCGAACATCACTGGAGAAGGACGGGGAGCTCGTATGAATGATGACCAGTTCGTATTCCTGGGCAATATCGAGCGTGGTGTCCAGCGAGAGACCGTCTGCGGGAGCATCCACGAGGCGGCTACCCTCGACCAGTGCTGCGGGCTGGGCGAGCCACGTCGGATACCAGAACGATTTGATCTCACGCTTCGTCTGGAACCGTGAGCCCGCTCCGCCATCGAAACCGTCATAGGAAGGTGCCTGCAGAAACAACGTTTTCATGAATGCCCTCGAAAAAATAGTCATCCCGATATGGATCGGTGAACTGCTGGAACTCGCCATGTTTCGGCGATGTTCGCGAATTGTTTCAATGCCTTCAAAAAATTGACACGTGCTGCATAGCGACTGTGGACGCCGTCCTTTCCTGTGTCATCAGAAACTAAAGACGATCAAGGATACTACGTCTTGCCGCTTCGACTTTGCGAAAAAATTGGCCTTTAATCTGTTGACCATTACAAAAATATTACGTTTGACGTCCACAATCGCGTCGATCTCAAGCAGATATTCCGCTTTCCGATTCACGCATTTAAGCACGCACTACAGACCGAACTATGTGCAGCGTTCATTTTCATCGGCAACTCTTTCTGTGCTATATCTGCGGTGAATTCGTAGCAGCGTTCGCCTTGCTCGGCACGAGCGTGCGCAAATGCGCTTGAATCCGTCTGCCGGAGAAACCGATCCGGAACGGGCAATGACAGTCAAGACGCGTATTCGCGCGTTCGCAGCGCTCAATGCTCCAAAGCGGGAGGCGATGTATGGCGCCAGATCACAGCAATGCGACCGGTGTGCCTGTTGGCGATGGCCAGCACATCAGCCCGGCGGAATTCCTGCTGATGGCAGGCTTTCTTGCATACCGGGCACCACGGGCGGAGGTCGATGCGCGAGCAGCGGCCCGACGCGTTCTGGATGCTGTTCTCGGGGTGGCGACAGCGCACGGATTTGCCGATTCGGACGCTCTCGAATCGATGATGGCGAGCGCAGAAAAATCTACGCGCGTGTGGAGGCTAGCGGAGCAGGCCATCGCTGCCGTCGGCGATACGGCCGCTTACCTGCAGGTGCTTCGCTGCGCAGGCGTAACGCTGGAAGTGGACGCTTGATCGCAGCCGTTGGCGCGAGTCGCGGCTTGTCAACTTGATGCAATGGGGCCGAGTCCGGAAGTGCGGTTGCTGCGTTGCCGGTGTCGAGGCCCTAAACGAACGCAGGCCTTTCCGTCGAACTTCGGTCCAATACCGAAGCACTTTGCGTTCAAGCGCCATCTGCTATGCGCATCGCTTTATCGCAACCAACGCACAGCCCGTTTCGTCGCGTGGCGCAAATTCATCGGGCTCATCAAAAATCAGTCGGTAAATGACTGAGCCATCCACATCTTCCGACTCGACTCCTGTCCGTCAAGTTGACAGCGCATTCGTGGAACACGGTCATCGAGACCGTCGCGAAACGGCCTCGTCCATCATGCGCCCGGCAACGTCATCACCGTACCGTCACTTCGAATGACTATTGCGCCAGTCGCGCGGCGTCATGCCAAAGCGCGCGCTGAACCAGTTCGTGAATGAGCCCTGCTGCGAATAGCCTAACAAGTTGGAAACGCGCCCGATCGGATAGCGCGGGTTATTCATGTAGCGCACCGCCAGTTCGGACCGCACTTCCTCGATGAGGCGCGTGAAGCTCGTATCGGCGAGCCCAAGCTGGCGCTGCATGGTGCGAACGCTCAGATGCAGATGCGCGGCCACCCGCTCGACGGTGGCCTGTTCGAGTGGCAGCAAAAGGTAGATCGCCTTGCGCACTTCGAGAGCGGCGGAGTGGACACCCGATACATTGAGCGTATCGGCAAGGCTCTCCGCGTAACGCACCAGTTCCGGGTCGGCGGCGGGGTTCGGGTAGTCGAGGTCGGCCGCAGCGCACACGAGACCGTTGAAGTCGCTGCCGAACTCCAGCGGGCAGCCGAAGAAGCGGCGGTGAAACGTAAGGTCTGCCGGCGCCTGATGAACGAAATGAACGGAACGCGGTTTCCACCGATCGCCGAGCAGGGCGCTGGCGTGGCGGGCGAGGACGCCGACCGCGAGTTCGATCGCCTGATTCGTCGGAATACCCGGATCGACGACTATTTCCTCGCGGATGGTGACCGTTTCGCCCGCATCCTCGACATGAATCGCGAGGGCTTCGTTCAGCAGATGCCGGTATTCGACTGCGGCAAGCAGCACTTCGCGCATCGTGCGCTTGTGCGCGAGCAGAACGTTGACGAGGCCCGTGCCGAACTTCTGCCGTGTCTCGGCCATTTGCAGCGCAAAAGTCGGGCACGATGCCTTTTCGGCCGTGAGTTCGAGTATCCGGCAGGCCGCAGCAGCGGATATGCGCTCGTCCGGGTTCGCGAGCGCCGCGGCGTCAATCCCGGCCTGTTGCGCGAGTTCGACCGGGTTCATTCCAGAGCGCCGCGCCACGTCGAAATAGCCGCTTAGCGAGGCCGCTCGCAGCATCGTTTCCATCGTTGTGTCTCCTTCCACGCATCGGGTTTGTCGCGCTTTCTCATTCGGCGGCGACCGCGCTTTCGCAATTACTGGTGTTAACACCAGGTGGTACCGACGCCAGGTGGTGTTAACGCTCGGTGGTGTTAACGCCTGGTGGCGCGAAAGCCTAAAACGATGGCGTTCATTCACAAAAGTGTAGCGCGAGATCGGCGTATTGTTCCAGCTCAACGGATAACGAAATTTCCGAGCGGTATTTCAGGCGATCTGCTGCGTCGCAAAACGTCGGAATACCGCCACCCACATTGGAGAACACGATGCAATTCCTCGACGACTCGCTGCACCCCGAGAATCAGGACAAGGTGGTCATCACGACCGCGCCGTACGGCCCGGAGTGGATGCCGGAAGATTTCCCGGAAGACATTCCGGTGACGATGGACGAGCAGATCCAGAAGGCTGTGGACTGCTACAACGCGGGCGCAACCGTGTTGCACCTGCACGTGCGCGAACTCGACGGAAAGGGCTCCAAGCGCCTCTCCAAGTTTAACGAGCTGATCGCCGGCGTGCGCGCCGCGGTGCCCGACATGATCATCCAGGTGGGCGGCTCGATCTCGTTCGCCCCGGAAACCGAAGGCCAGGCAGCACAGTGGCTCTCGGACGACACGCGCCACATGCTCGCGGACCTCGATCCGAAGCCCGACCAGGTGACGGTGGCGATCAACACCACGCAGATGAACATCATGGAGCTGCTCTATCCGGAATACCTGGAAGGCACCTCGTTGTCCAACCCCGCGTACATGGCCGCCTATAGTGAAATGACGGTTCCGGCCGGTCCGGCCTGGGTCGAGGAGCACCTGCGCCGCCTGCAGGCTTCCGGCATCCAGCCGCACTTCCAGCTCACGGGCATTCACGCGCTCGAAACGCTCGATCGCCTCGTGCGCAAGGGCGTGTACAAGGGCCCGCTGAACCTGACGTGGATTGGCATCGGTGGCGGCTTCGACGGCCCGAACCCGTTCAACTTCTTCAACTTCGTGCACCGCGCACCGGACGGTTGCACGGTGACTGCCGAGTCGCTGCTGAAGAACGTGCTGCCGTTCAACATGATGGCGATGTCGATGGGCCTGCATCCGCGCTGCGGCATCGAAGATACGATCATCGACCAGCACGGCAAGCGCTTCACGTCGGTGCAGCAGATCGAGCAGTGCGTGCGCGTGGCGCGCGAACTGGGCCGCGAGATCGCGACCGGCAAGGAAGCGCGCGAGATCTATCGCATCGGCGTGCAGTACGACACGATCGATGAGACGCTCGCCGCGAACGGCATGGCGCCGAACCGCAAGGCCGGCGTGAAGAACGTGCCGATGTACACGGCGTAATGCGCCGCTGACGACCTGGCCAGTATCGACAATCGGCCGCATTTTTTCGGCGGCCAATACCGCCCGACCACGAGCGGAACATAAGGAGACGACATATGCTTACCACGCATGCCGAGCCCACTGCGGGCGAATTTGCGGCGGGGGAAACGAACGTGCGCACGTATGCGTGGGTCGTGTTCGCCTTGACGGTCGGGTTGCTGCTTTCCGACTACATGTCGCGGCAAGTGTTGAATGCGGTGTTCCCGTTGCTCAAGGCGACGTGGAGTCTCTCGGACACCCGGCTCGGCTCGCTGAGCAGTGTGGTCGCGCTGATGGTGGGCGTACTCACGTTTCCGCTGTCGGTGCTGGCCGACCGCTGGGGCCGCGTGAAGAGCATCACCCTGATGGCGGCAATGTGGAGCCTCGCGACGCTCGGCTGCGCGATCTCGGCCAACTATGGCCAGATGCTCCTCGCGCGGGCATTTGTCGGTATCGGTGAAGCCGCCTATGGCAGTGTCGGTATTGCAGTGGTCCTAAGTATTTTCCCGGTTCATCTGCGCTCCACGATTACTGGCGCGTTCATGGCGGGCGGCGCGTTCGGATCGGTGCTCGGCATGGCGCTCGGTGGTGCGGTTGCGGCTCATCACGGCTGGCGCGCGGCGTTCGGCGCGATGGCCGCCATGGGGATCGTGCTGGTCGTTCTCTATCGTATCGTCGTCACCGAAAAGCGGCTCGCCCCGCTGCAGCCGCAAAGCGTGGGCGGACCAGCGCAGGGCCGCGGTATGTGCACGAGCTTGCGCACGTTGATGAAGGGGCTGTTTTCCACGCGTTCGGTCGTCTGTGCCTACGTCGGCAGCGGTGTGCATCTGCTGGTTCCGGCCGCCATCTGGAGCTGGATGCCGAGCTTCCTGAACCGCTACTACGGCATGGAAACCGGCAAGGCTGCCGTGACTGCCGCAGCGTTCGTTCTGATGACGGGCGTCGGCATGGTGGTGTGCGGAAACCTCGCGGACCGCTTCAGCAAGCAGGCCCGCGAAAGGAAATGGACCATTGCGATTGCGTACTGCCTGATCTGCTTCACGCTGCTCGCAATCGGTCTGCGCATGCCTGCCGGTACGGCGCAACTTGTGGTGATCGGCGCCGGTATGTTCTTCTGTGCTGGCGCGGCCGGCCCGTCGGGCGCGATGGTGGCGAATCTCACGCCGCCGTCGATCCACGCCTCGGCGTTTGCCACGCTGACGTTGGCAAACAACCTGCTGGGGCTCGCACCCGCTGCCATATTGACGGGCATCGTGGCCGATCGCATCGGGCTGCTCGGCGCGCTGCAACTCGTGCCGTTTGCCCCGCTGGTCGCGGCAGCTGTGTTCTTTATCGGAAAGCGCAATTACACCGCCGATCTGGATCGTGTGAACGTCCTGCTCGAAGAAGCAGCGCGCTAGATGTAAACAAACAGTCGGTAATAGTGCCTCAAGGGTGGGACGAGCCGTCCCGCCGCAATTGAAACGGTTTTGCAGTTTGAGTAAAGGATAGGAGAGTAGAAATGGCGAAAGCAGTGCGCTTCCATGAAACCGGCGGACCCGAAGTCTTGCGCTACGAGAACGTCGAAGTGGGTGACCCGGGCCCCGGACAGGTCCGCCTGCGCCACGAGGCTGTGGGACTGAATTTCGCCGACACCTACTTCCGAAGTGGCCTGTATCCGGTGCCGTTGCCTGCGGGCATGGGTGTCGAAGCGGCGGGCGTGGTCGAGGCCGTGGGCCCCGAAGTCACCAACGTCGCGGTCGGCGACCGTGTGACCTACACCGGCTTCATCAACACGCTCGGCGCCTACAGCACCGAGCGCCTGATCCCGGCGGCACCGCTCATCAAGCTGCCGGACGCAATCTCCTGCGAAACGGCTGCCGGCATGACGATGCGCGGCCTGACCTCGTCGTACCTGATGCGCCGCATTCATGACTTCAAGGCCGGCGACACGATTCTGCTGCACGCGGCCGCAGGCGGCGTGGGCCTGATCGTATCGCAATGGGCGAAGCTGCTGGACCTCACGGTGATCGGCACGGTATCGAGCGAAGCGAAGGGCGAAGTGGCGCGCGCGCATGGCTGCGATCACATCGTCTATTACAGCCGCGAAGACGTCGCAAAGCGCGTGCGTGAACTCACGAATGGCGTGGGCGTGAACGTCGTGTTCGACAGCGTCGGCAAGGACACCTTCGAGGCGTCGCTCGATTCGCTCAAGCGCCGCGGCCTGATGGTTTGCGTCGGCACGGCGTCCGGGCCGATCCCGCCGTTCAATCCGCAGATCCTGGCGATGAAGGGGTCGCTCTACCTCACGCGCCCGGCGCTCGCGGACTATATCGCAGACCCCGCCGAGAAAAACGCGCTCGCCGAAGAACTGTTCGGGCATGTCGCCGCGGGCCGCATCAAGATCGAACTGAACCAGCGTTACGCGCTGGAAGACGCGGTCGAGGCACACCGCGATCTCGAATCGCGCAAGACGACGGGCTCGTCGGTCTTCGTTATCTGAGGAGAGTAACGTGCGAGTCGAACAACTGACCTGCGCCATCGGCGCCGAGCTGACCGGCGTGAATCTCGCCGATGCCATCCACGACGATGGCCTTTTCGCCGAGATTCGCGCGACGCTGCTCAAGCACCGCGTGCTGTTCCTGCGCGACCAGAACATTTCGCGTGCCGAGCATGTGGCGTTTGCGCGCCGCTTCGGCGAGCTGGAGGATCATCCTGTCGCCGGTAGCGACCCGGAGAATCCTGGCCTCGTGCGCATCTACAAGAACCCGGACCAGCCCAACGACCGGTATGAAAACGCGTGGCACGCGGACGCCACCTGGCGCGAGGCTCCGCAGTTCGGCGCTGTGTTGCGCTGTGTTGAGTGTCCGCCTGTCGGCGGCGACACGATGTGGGCAAACATGGCGCTCGCCTACGAGAAGCTGCCGGAGCACGTGAAGGCGCAAATCGCGGACCTGCGTGCCCGCCACAGCATCGAGGCGAGCTTCGGCGCGGCGATGCCAATCGAGAAGCGTCACGCGCTCAAGGCGCAGTTCCCGGACGCGGAGCACCCGGTCGTTCGCACGCACCCGGAGACCGGCGAGAAAGTATTGTTCGTGAGCGCGTTCACCACGCACTTCACGAACTATCACACGCCGGAGCGCGTGCGCTTCGGGCAGGACGCGAACCCCGGCGCCGGCGATTTGCTGCGCTATCTCGTGAGCCAGGCCTATATCCCCGAGTATCAGGTGCGCTGGCGCTGGAAGCCCAACAGCATCGCGATCTGGGACAACCGCAGCACGCAGCACTATGCCGTGATGGACTACCCGCCGTGCCACCGCAAGATGGAACGTGCAGGCATCATCGGTGACAAGCCGCACTGATCAGGCAGGAGACCATAACAAATGGCTTCACAAACCACACCGACCATCCTGATGGTTCCGGGGCTGCGCGATCACGTTGCGGAACATTGGCAAACGTTGCTGGAGGCAAGGCTGCCGAAGGCTGCCTCGGTGCCGCCGCTCGAACACGACAAGCTCAGTTGCGCGGCGCGCGTTGCAGCCCTCGATGCGGCACTCGCGAAAATCGACGGCCCCGTCATCCTCGTCGCGCACAGCGCAGGCGTGATGATCACGGTTCAATGGGCTCAGCAGCACAGCCGCAAGATTCACGGCGCGCTGCTCGCCGCGCCGGCCGACCTCGAGACGCCGCTGCCGGCTGGCTACCCGGCCTTTGATGCGATCGCCCAGAACGGCTGGTATCCGATTCCGCGCAAGCCGCTGCCGTTCCCGAGCATCGTCGGTGCAAGCCGCAATGATCCGCTCGCGAGCTTCGAACGTGTGGAGGCCATGGCGAAGGACTGGGGCAGCCGCCTCGTCGACCTGGGCGAAGTCGGTCACCTGAATCCCATCGCGGGCTTCGGTGAATGGTCCATGGCCGAAACGCTGATCAATGAACTGCTCTGATCGGAAGTGAGCGGCGCAGGCAAGCCGCGACGCGAGTCAATGAAGTTGGGGGTAAAGGAAATGTCACGTGAGGTACCGGTAGCCACTGTCGATGAACTCGCGCCGGGGCAGCGCAAGCTGGCTTTCGTCGATGGCCGCAGCATCGTCCTGTTCAACGTTGCTGGCTCGGTTCACGCGATCGACAACTCGTGCCCCCATAACGGTGCCTCGCTCGCGAGCGGTCAGCTGGAAGGGTGCTTGCTGCGCTGCCCGGCGCACGGATTGCGCTTCGATCTGCGCACCGGCTGTATGCCGGGAGCGGGCGGATTGAGCGTGAAAACGTTCCCGGTGCGGACCGTGGACGACAAGCTGGTGGTGATCCTCGAGGACGCGGCTACGGATCTCGCGTAGGACAGCACGGGTGGTTCGGTTATCGGCCCAAGAGACAATCATTCAGGATAGCAAACGATGCAAGGTTTGATGATGCAACAACCGCTGCTGGTCGCTTCGCTGCTCATGCACGCGGAACGCCATCACAGCGACCGGGAAATCGTCTCGCGGCGAGTGGAAGGCGACATTCATCGCTATCGCTACCAGGATCTCGCGCAACGTGCGCGCCGCATGGCCAATGCGCTCGAGAGTCTGGGCGTCGCCCGCGGCGAACGTGTAGGCACGCTGGCGTGGAACGGCTACCGGCACATGGAGCTGTACTTTGCCGTATCGGGCTCCGGCTCCGTGCTCCATACGCTCAATCCGCGGCTGCACGCCGACCAGCTCGTGTACATCATCGAGCATGCACAAGATCGCGTCGTCTTCTTCGACCTCACGTTCTTGCCGCTGATCGAAAGCGTCGCGCCGCGCGTGACGAGCCCGATATTTTTCGTCGCGATGACCGATCGCGCACATATGCCGAGCGATCATGCGCTCGGCTCCAGGTTGCTCTGCTACGAGGATCTGATCGAAGGTCACAGCGCGGATTTCGACTGGCCGCTGCTCGACGAAAACAGCGCCTCTTCGCTCTGCTATACGTCGGGCACGACCGGCAACCCCAAGGGGGTGCTTTATAGCCACCGCTCGACACTGCTGCACACCTACGCAGCGGCACTGCCGGATTCGCTGAACTGCTCGGCGCGCGACGCGATTCTCCCAGTCGTGCCGATGTTCCATGTGAACGCGTGGGGGCTGCCGTATATCGCGTGCATGGTGGGTGCGAAGCTCGTGTTTCCGGGGCCGGCGCTCGACGGCAAGTCGCTCTATCAACTGATCGAGCAAGAGCAGGTCACGCTCTCGGCCGGTGTGCCGACGGTCTGGCAGGGTTTGCTTTCACATGTCGAATCGGTCGAAGGTTCGTTTTCGTCGATGCGGCGCACGATTATCGGCGGCGCGCCGTGTCCGACTGCGATGACGACGGCGTTCCAGGAACGGCATCACGTCGATGTGCTGCACGCATGGGGCATGACGGAGTTGAGCCCGGTTGGCACCGTCTGCAGTTTCAAGGCGCATCAGACCGCGCTGCCCGAAGCCGAGCGCTACGCGCTTCAGGCGAAGCAGGGGCGTTCGGTATTCGGCATCGACATGAAGATCGTCGACGTTGCGGGCAAAGAATTGCCGTGGGACGGCTGCGCCGCCGGCGATCTGCTCGTGCGCGGACATTGGGTCACGCACGAGTACTTCGGTGGCGACTACGCATCGCCGCTGAACGACGGCTGGTTTCCGACCGGCGACGTCGCGAAGATCGACCCGGACGGCTTCATGCAGATCGTGGATCGCAGCAAGGACGTCATCAAGTCCGGCGGCGAATGGATCAGCTCGGCCGACATCGAAAACGTCGCGGGTCTGCACCCTGAAGTTGCGACCGCGGTTTGTATCGCCGCGCGGCACCCGAAGTGGGATGAGCGCCCGCTGCTGCTGATCGTGAAGAAGCCCGGCAGCGCGCTCGAAGCGCAAGAACTGCTTACGTTCTTTGACGGTCGCGTAGCGAAGTGGTGGAAGCCCGAAGCGGTGCTGTTCATCGACGCCGTACCGATCGGCGCGACGGGCAAGGTGCTCAAGAACAAGCTACGCGAGCAGTACGGCGACTACTACATGTCGCTTTGATATCCGACCACAGTCACAGAGTTTCAAACACGCAGTAACCATAAGCCACCGGGCCCACCCGGAAGGTATCCACGCACGGAGGAGACGAAATGAAATTGAAGTTCGGCGCATTGGCAGCAGTTGCCCTGTTTGCCAGCACAGCTCACGCGCAATCGTCGGTCACGCTCTATGGAGCGCTGGATTCGGGTCTGCTCTACCAGAGCACGTCGGCGGCGCTCGCATCGGCGCCGTTTTTGCCGAACACCAAGCTGAACGGCAACGCAGGCCACGTGGTTCAGCTCAAGGACGGTGGCATCTACTCGAGCATCTTCGGCATGAAGGGCACGGAAGACCTTGGCGGCGGCTACGCAGCCAACTTCAAGCTCCAGGGGGCGTTTAACACCTCCAACGGCCAGACGCAAAGGTTCTCTGTGCCCGCGTCGCTGGGCAGCTCGATTTTCACCCAGGTCACGACCGTCGGTCTGTCGGGACCGTTCGGCAAGATCGACTTCGGCCGCCAGTTCGCGCCGATGGCCTACGCGATGGCCGAAACGGACGTGCGCAACGCGCAGTACTTCGGCAGCGTCCTGACCGCCTGGCTGACCATGAACACGATGTCGGGCTGGTCGGGAAGCACCACGAACGGCCAGATTGGCGCGCTGTATGACGACAATTCGATCGTCTACAATTCGCCGTCGTTCTACGGCGTGTCCACTGCACTGCAGTACTCGCCCGGCGGGGTGGCAGGGCAGGCCCAAGGCGGCACGCGCGAGTCGGCGATACTTAAGTATTCTGGCTTTGGTCTGAACGCGGATGCCGTCTACTACAACGGGCACGACGCGAACCCTTTTCCTTACACGAGCCCGAACGCGGCGGTTCCGGCCACTGGCCTGAACAATAACCGCTTCGTCTACTTTGGCGCGAAGTACACATGGCACGGCTTCTCGGTCTCCGGTTCGTTCAGCAACGGGCGCAATCCGGCCAGACCGAATGCGGCGCCGCCATTTGTTGTCTCCGGTGATTTCGACATGTGGACGGGCGGTCTTGGCTACCGCTTCTCCCCGGTGTTCGACGTCACCTCGGGTGTCTATTACCTGAAAGACAACAAGCACAACGCGAACCAGTCGACCGCCTACGCAATCGGCGGCAACTATAGGGTGTCGGCGCGCACGGCGCTTTATGCCCAGGTCGGCTATGTGTCCAACCGCGGCCAGATGAACCAGGAACTCATTTATGGAACCCCGGTAGCCCCGGGCAAAAACACCACAGCCGTCAACTTCGGCTTGCGCCATACGTTCTAAGTCGTGTGCGGGCCTGGATCAGTCCCGCACTGGCCCACCTTGGCGCAGGCTGCCGGGCAACCGGAAGCACGCGTCGGGGTGGTTTTGTCATTTCTGCGTCACCAGCGATCTCGCGACGGGCGCAAGCAGGCCGCCGACGCGCCCGGTCCGTCCGCGTGATCGCAGACGGAAAAACAGCGGTTCACCTAGCAGCAGCAACCACAGGAGAATTTAATGAACACAACCACCAAGACCCTCAGCCTGGCGCTCTGCACGCTGCTCGCCGCGGCGTCCCTGAACGCGTCCGCGCAACCCGCAGCCAGCGCACCTGGCGATACAGCCATGGCGGCGTCCAGCCCGGCGGCGCCCGCTGCGCCGACCAACACCAAACTGCGGCGCGCGGTGTACACCGCGATCGCGAAGCACAAGGAAATCCACGGCGGCAGTATCGGTGTCACGGCCAAGAATGGGGCGGTTACGCTGAATGGCACGGTTCCGGATGCCGCGCAGATCGACAAAGTCGCCGAGATTGCCAAGGGCGTGCCTGGCGTTATGTCGGTGACAAACAAGCTGACGGTCCAGAAGCCACTGGGCGGTATGTAACGTGAAAGGCACGCCGGCGGTACTGTCGATGTGAAGTACGCGTTCGTCGAGCGCAATCGACACTACCGGCCGGTTTTGGTGCTGTGCGAGGTGGTGAAAGTCAGTCCCAGTGGATATCAAAAACGCCCGCAACATCAGCGTGCGCGCGAAAAACGGCGCGGTGACGCTCAGTGGCACGGTTTTGGAAACGCACAAATCGGCAAGGTCCAGGACATTGCCAGGTGCGTTCCCCGTGTGACGTAGATGAACAACAAGTAGACGGTGCAGAAGTTTTTTGGCCCCATGTAAGCTTCCACAAGAGGAGCGGGGTGTTTTCTGGTCACACCGGGGCCCGCCCAACAGCGGTGAGGCACGCTTCAGACGGCAAGGCCGCCGTCGAACCGATGCGACGCACCGCTTGCATTGCGCTGCAATTTCCGCCCTGGGCGAGCGTCCGCGCGGTGGCTAGCTGCCGGGCCGCGGTGGGTTACCGCAATCATCTCAATCGGACGAAGGTCCGATATACCACGCCGAATAGTCGTCCTAACCTGCAAGATCACCAACCCGGTCACCTGGCTGGGGCCGAGGATTTGCTCTCGGACGAGCGTGTGATGAATGGAAGAGGGCATAAGGGTCCGATGAGATGTCATCAGGTTACCCGGCAAGAATATCTGGACCTTGCCGGTAGTGAACCGTTCACCAACCTGGTTTCGATGTCACCGCTAACGTCGCATGATTTTATTGGCCCAAGTCGGATCCCGTCGCTATGCGCGCAATAGACGTGCTTGCGCGCCACGCGTGATCGTCTGGAATCGTCCCTGAGGAAAAGCGTATGCGCAACGCTCAGCACCCGACAGCCAGGGGCGCGGCGGCGCAACGCTTGATCCGTCGGCTGTTGCCCGCGCTTTGCTTCACAGTGCTCATGTTCCCCGGCGGCGCACCAGGGATGGACTTCAAGATCTACTACCAACCTCAACTCAAGCTGAAGATGGTTATCGGCGAGGGGAGGATTCAGGACGGCGACGCAGAGAAGTTTCTGACGCTCGCCAAAAAAGCCGACCGTGATATCGACGGACTAGTTCTCCTTCTTTTGAATAGTCCTGGAGGAAATGTCGAGGCCGCTTTCCGGCTCGTCGATGCAATGGACAAAGTGCGCGTCTACGCGACCGTTCCAGACAACGCCAAATGCGCGTCCGCTTGTGCTTCGATCGTGTTCGCTTCAGGGGAGCGTCGAAGTATTGTTGGCGGTGGATTGCTTGGTTTCCACAGCTGCTACAAGCGCGATGGAAAGACTTACGCAGCGGACTCGCTTTGTAACGAGATAATTGCGGCCAATGCCATGCAAAGAGGTGTCAGTCACGCAGGCATCAATCGTTTCGTCAAGCAATACGGCGCGCGAGACATGGCATGGGTGGGGCGCGACGCCGCCTGTACGACGATGCAAGGGCTTTGCAGGCCAGGGGCGCTGGAGAATCAATCCGTTATGAAGGCCGCCTTGATCGAGAGTTTTGAATGCAGCAAGCTCATATCCATTCAAGCGCAGCTTATTTGCGGGGATGCGGAACTTACGCGTGTCGATCAGGAACTAGCGGAAATTTATAGTCAAAAAACAAAATCGGCGACGAATAAATCGAAGTTGCGTGAAGATCAACGAGCATGGCTTCGCAATTCTCGCAATGTGTGTGGCGATAAAGCTTGCTTGCTGCGTAGCTATCGTCTCCGCATCGATGAACTAAAGCGGACGCGCTCGTAACGATGTACGCGATTAATAGCGGTCATATTTGCTTCGTTCGTCTCTTTCCTTTTTCTACAATGCGCCAGGCGCGGCTATCGTAGTTGCTTCGAACCGCGCCCCAGTCGCACGCATCCACACTTATGCGTTTGCTTGGCCTCGTCTGGGTGAGGGTGATTCAGGATCCTGCGGACGGAGTAGAGCGTTCGCCCCATGCAACTGGGGACCTGGCTGCGGGACGGTGGTCCTGTCTCCTTCCGAACCGGAAGCCGGAGCTGGCGTAATCGCGGCAGGCGGGGTCGACGCTACCGAACCGTGGACAAGCAACCCAGTCGATGCAATGAAGATTGCGGCTAGTAACAAAAATCCCATGACCTTTGCCTCCCCAGTGTTAGCGGAATGGCCCGAACTGCCGCGTGGGCAGGCGTCCGTGCGGCACCTCTCGTCGTCGACGCTCCCGGCGATTTGACAACTTCCCGCACATGCACGGTACCGCTCGCCAGTCTCTGTGCCGTGGCGTTCAGATGACGCATGTAAATTGCCCGTTCGACAAGTCGGCACGCAATGCACGTGAATTCCGGTAGTCTGCTCGCGCTGAAGAGCGTTCTCGTCTTCGAGGTCGTCGGGTAGCAGCACCACACCGGCATGAACTGCAGTATCCCGATTGCACCGACGCCGCTGCGGGATTTCTGGTCGAGCTGTGATTTTTATAGGCCTGCGCGGCGAGCATCGATCAAACGCAGTGGTACTGCGAACCGATCATCGGTAATCGTCGGATTGCCCGCTGATTCGGCGAACAGCGAACCTTCCACGCGCGGCGACCACAGGCGCGGCGTGGCTTTCACAGCGCACTTGCCAATCTCGCGCGGACAGCCGACAGCCTCAATGAGCAGCGGAATCACGTCCAGGCGCGGCTGGCGGCCACGCCGCGGCGAAGCCGCGTGAGTTCATGGTGACACGAGTACACCCGTCAGCAAATCGGCCGAAGGTCCTATAGGGAAAGTTCCTGGTCCGACCTGGGCCGGCGCGAACAGCTCGCGGACCGGTATGAAAGGAGTTAGCGTCGACCTGACGAGATCCGTCGATGACACGGCGATGCACGTTGGCTGTTCGTTAAGCTGCTTGCGAACAACTGCAAAGAGTTGCGTTCAGAGCGCGCCACGTTGCTGGTTCGGCAGTCCCGCCATCAAGGAGAACCAGACAGAAGTACGGAAAAGCGCCTGACTCCCGTTTCGCGGGTTGTAATGAAATTCTTCCTGTGTCACGCAGGGGTTATAAGCCCTGAACCCAGATCTGCGGGAGCCTTAAAAACCCGACTACCGTGCGGCGTTGAACGCGCCTCGAGCGCCGATGTCGCATCGCCAGTTTTCAGATTGCGTCCGTGATATTGGTGCGGCGCTCGTAGTTGCGATTGACGTCTCTGGAATTTCTGCGCCCGCTTACTCCGATTGTTCGGCTGATCCCGCCAGTGAATTCGTGCGCGGGTTCTTTATCGCAGCAGCGCGGACCTCTACATTCACGGTCAATCCCGGCCGATTGCCTTGCACAAGTCAAGACGCCGGTTCCGATCGATGGTGCAGCTTAAGGTGAGGTAGAGATCATGAGCAGACTTGCAGGGAAGGTGGCTGTTGTCACGGGCGCGTCGAAAGGCATCGGCGCCGGTATCGCGAAGGCGCTCGCGGCCGAAGGCGCTTCGGTGGTCGTGAACTACGCGAGCAGCAGGGCGGGTGCGGACGCTGTCGTGTCAGCGATTACTGCGGCCGGAGGGAAGGCGATTTCCGTAGGCGGCGACGTGTCGAAAGCCAGCGACGCGCAAGGTATCGTCGACACGGCAATCGAAACGTACGGCCGCCTGGACATACTCGTCAATAACGCAGGCATCTACGAGCTGGCACCGATCGAAGAGTTCACGGAAGCGCAATACCGAAGGCAGTTCGACACAAACGTGCTCGGCGTGCTGCTCACCACGCAGGCGGCGCTCAAGCATCTTGGCGAAGGTGCGAGCATCATCAATGTCAGCTCGGTCGTGACGACCATTACGCCGCCGACGAGCGCCGTGTACAGCGGCACGAAGGGCGCGGTGGATGCGATCACCGGTGTGCTCGCGCGTGAACTGGGTCCGAAGAAGATCCGTGTGAACGCGATCAATCCCGGCGTGGTGGCGACCGAGGGCACTCACAGCGCGGGCATCATCGGATCTGATTTCGAGACGCTTGCAGTCAGCCAGACTCCGCTAGGTCGCGTGGGGCAGCCGGATGATATCGCGGCGGCGGTGGTGTTCCTTGCATCGGACGATGCCCGGTGGTTGACGGGTGAGCATATTGTCGCCAGTGGGGGAATGCGGTAAGGCGGGTTGGCGATTGACCCGCTTCGAGTTGGACGGGCACGTTCCGCGGCTCCCGCGGGCGTGCCCGTTCGCGTTGAATCGCGGCATAGCGGCTTACGTTCCGTGATGCCATCGTTAGCTTATGGAGGTTCTTCTCAACTGTATCGGCGCGCTGACCTGGGAGTGGCGTTGGTGGAACCTCGACGCACCGTGGCTGATCTGGTTGATCGGCTATATGCCGTTCTTTATGGTGGCCGGCTGGGTGCACGACATGCCGTCGCTCAAGCGGCAGATCGGCGTGGTCAAGTGCGCTCGGTACATTCGTGCGGGCAGGCCTTGGCGTATTTGCCTGGGGGCTGCGGTGGATCTGATGCACGGTGTGTGCGCTTAACCTTGAACCGGTCGACTTCGCGCATCGTCATCGTGATCGTCCCAGTCGCGTTCTTCGCCGGCGCTCCCTGTGGATGTCCGGCGCTCAGCCGACACAGAACACGACATTTCTTATATGGTCGCCTCCCATTTGCAAGGTGATTGTGCGTGGCGAGGAGGGTGGTTGCGGACTTATATCCGGACTCGATCGCGGGATGCACCCGCCGGCCCCGATGGATTTCGCCGCAAAGGTCCTAATCTACTTGTCGGATTCGAGGTCCGAGTAATGTCTCAGGCTTGCCTTTGCGCGGTCCAACCTGTCTTGCCATCGTTCAATACACCTGTGCAACCGTGGATGGGGTTACTGGTCTTGAAGCGTGATCACGACGCGGGTGTGGCCTCGTACGTTCGGCCATACGCCAGCAGCGCCCAGATTGTTCGTGCCATCTTGTTGGCGAGTGCAACCGCAACGATGTTCGTTGGGCGCCGGGTCAGCATCTGGCGCAAACGCTCTGGCAAATGTCTTGAACTCGAGATCACCGATCGCGCGCCGTGGATCAGCAGTGTCCGTAAATACACGTCGCCACGCTTGCTTATGCCGCCGAGTTTTACCTTGCCGCCGGAGCTGTTCTGTCGCGGCACGAGGCCCAGATAAGCGGCGAATTCCCGACCGGAACGGAACGTCTCTGCCTGTCCGATGACCGATACGGCGGCGGTCGCCGTGAGCACACCCACGCCGGGAATTTCCGAGATGCGACGGCATGCATCGTCATTGCGGCGCCAGTCGAGAATGCGTTGTTCGAGGCGCGCGATCTGCTCGTCAAGCGCGCGGAGTCGCGAGCATTGGTCCTGCAGGCTATCCACCAGCATGGCTGGCAACTGGTCAGCCAATGACGCCAGCGCTGCTTTGGCCGCCTCGATCGATGTCCGGCGGCCTTGCGGCAGTACCACGCCGAATTCGTAGAGCAGTCCACGAAGCTGGTTGACCTGCATGACGCGCATGCGGACCAGTTGCTGGCGTATGCGGTGCAGCGCCAGCATGGCCTGCTGGTCTTCGGTCTTGACGGCCACAAAGCGCATGCCGGGTCGCTGGGCCGCTTCCCAGATCGCCGCTGCGTCGGCCGCGTCGTTCTTGTTCGACTTCACGAACGGCCGCACGAACTGGGCTGCGATGAGCCGCACGTCGTGGCCCAGCCGTGCCAGGACCCGCGCCCAGTAATGGGCGCTGCCGCAGGCCTCCATGACGACACGGCTTGCAGCCAGGTTGGTGAAGAACGGCACGAGCTGGGCACGTTTGAGGACCTTGCTGTGAATCGCGCCGGTCTCAGGCTCGACATAGTGAATCTGGAAAACGCGCGTGGCCAGGTCGATGGCAATGGTCGTGGGTTCCATCTGGTTCTCCTTGACGGCGGGACTGCCGAAGCAGCAATGTCGCATGCTCTGGACGCGAGATTGCGGCGTCGGACGGCCCATTAAGGCGGGAGGCGACCATTCCATCTATTTGGGACCTACAAGTAAAAGTTCGATAAATAAGATTATGTTAAATAATACATCAGCAAGCGCAATCAACCTTTAGCGACCTGGCCTCTTGATCCGACCAACCAGATTGTCGATCGCGGCACCATCAGCACCGTGACCTATGCGTGCCCTGCGGCAGTTCACCCACGGCGAAGCCACACAGTCCGCGCCGCGCGCCGAGCGTACCGGAAACGGGCCGCCGACTTAAAGACAAACATCTCGATGAGCCGACGCGCCAATGCGTGGGATAACGCCCCGATGGAGCTTCTTCAAGACGCTGAACGTCGAGAGAAGCTATCAGGTTCGCTACGAAACGCGCGCACAAGCCCGCTTGAGCAAGCGTCGGCTGGGTCAAAGACGATTACAGTCGGCAACGCCGCACGCCTCTATCGACTTCCCTACCCCGTCGACTACGACGCAAGGTCAATTGCCGCATGACTTGCTGTACATGAAAACGAGGCAGCGTCAAATCCGCACAAAAGAGCCTCCTGCGCTTCAACAGATGCGAGGCAGCACTTCGCCGTTTAGCCAGTCGACCAGCCGTTCGCCGCCGAACGACGTCTGCATCCGCACGAAGCCGTGCGGATCATCCGTGATTTCGCCGATCTGCGCGGCATCGCGGCCGAGTGGATGGGCGCGCATCGCGTCGACGAGAGCCGGTGCGTCCGTCATCGCACACACGGCGATCAGCTTGCCCTCGTTTGCGATATAGAGCGGGTCGAGGCCATAGAACTCGCAGACGGCTCGCACAGCGGGCCGGATCGGCAGCGACTCTTCCCGGATGCGGATGCCGACGCCCGCCTGGTGACAAATTTCGTTGAGCGTATTGCCGAGGCCGCCGCGGGTCGGATCGCGCATCAGCCGCAACGACGGACACGCCTCGAGCATTTGCGCTGTCAGGCCATGAAGCGCGGCGCAATCCGAGACGATGCAACTGTCGAAGCCGAGATCATCCCGTTGCGACAGCACGGCGAGACCGTGCTCGGCGAGATACCCGGATACCAGCACGGCGTCGCCTGGTTGCGCGTTGGCGCCGTCCAGTTCGATGCCCGGCGGCACGACGCCGACGCCCGCCGTGGTGATGAACAATCCGTCCGCCTTGCCGCGTTCGACGACTTTTGTGTCGCCAGCGACGATCTGCACACCGGCGTCGCGCGCGGCCTGTGCCATCGAGCCGACGACTCGCACGAGCGTCTCGAAAGGCAAGCCCTCTTCGAGAATGAAACCGGCACTCAGATAAAGCGGTTGCGCACCACCGACCGCCAGGTCGTTGACCGTCCCGTTGACGGCGAGCGTTCCGATGTCGCCGCCAGGGAAGAACAGCGGCGCAACGACGTGGCAGTCGGTGCTCATCGCGATCCGTCCGGCAACAGGCGGCATGATGGCCTGGTCGTTACCTTGCGCAAGCCACGCGTTGTCGAACGCCGGGGCGAATACTTCGGCGACAAGCTGTGCAGTGGCGCGGCCTCCGGCGCCGTGCGTCAGGTCGATACGACCGTGCTTGAGGTCGAGACGGTGACCGTGTGAGAAGTGGTGTTTCATCAGTGGGTAGATCCGGTCGCGACGGAAGCGTCGACATCGTTGAAGCGGGCGTACTGGTAATGCGCCGCGCAGGCGCCCTCACTCGACACCATGCAGGCGCCAAGCGGGGTCGCGGGCGTGCATGCCGTGCCGAACACCTTGCAGTCGGTGGGCTTACAGCGGCCACGCAGGATCTGGCCGCACTGGCATGCTTTCACGTCGGCGACGGGATTCGCAGACAGTTGAAAGCGCTTTTCCGCGTCCCATCGGGCGAACGGCGCACGGATTGCGAGCGCACTGCCAGGAACGAGCCCGAGTCCGCGCCATTCGAATTCATCACGCAACTCGAACGTCTGCGCGACGATGGCCTGCGCCTTCAGGTTCCCGACCTCGGTGACGGCACGCGTGAACTGGTTTTCGGTATCCGCGCGCCCTTCATTGATCTGCGTGACGAGCATCAGCACGGCCTGCAGTACATCGAGCGGCTCGAAACCGGTGACGACCACCGGCTTGCGATAGTCGTGCGCGATCGCGCGATAGGGTGCCGTGCCGATGATCGTGCTCACGTGCGATGGACCAATGAAGCCGTCGAGGTTCGCGTCGCCGTCGGCAAGCAGGTGGCGCATAGCGGCGGGCGTCAGCACGTGATTGCTGAACACGCTGAAGTTGTCGAGCCGCTCGGCCTGAGCCGCCAACAGCGCGACGGCGGTCGGCGGTGTAGTCGTCTCGAAGCCGATGCCGACGAACACGACCTGTTGCTGCGGCATTGCGCGGGCCAGCGCGAGAGCGTCGGCGCTCGAATAAACGAGGCGCACGTCGGCGCCCGCCGCGCGGGCCTTGTACAGGCTCATCCGGCGCGACGCGGGCACGCGCAGCAGATCGCCGTAGGTGCAGAGCGTGACGCGATGCTCGAGTGCAAGTTCTATCGCGCTGTCGATACGCGCGACCGGCAGCACGCAGACCGGACAGCCGGGCCCGTGAATCAGTTCGATGCCAGGCGGCAACAGCGCGGTCAACCCATATCGCGCGATGGCGTGGGTGTGGCCGCCGCAGAACTCCATCAGGCGATAGCGGCGTCCCGGCACGGCGGCTGCATGGATGCGCGCGGCGATCTTGCGCGCGAGTTCGCCGTTGCGAAAATCGTCGACGTATTTCATGCCTGCACTCCGCCGGATGCGTCGTCTGGTGTCCGGTCCATTTCGTTCCCGTCGCACGAAGCCGCAAGCGCGGCGAGCTGGGCGAGCGTCGCGTCCGCCTGAGCGCGATCGAGCTTCCCGATCGCATAACCGACATGCAGCAGCACGAAGTCGCCGGGCGCGACGTTTTCGACGAGCGCGAGCGAGATTTCGCGCGTGACGCCGTCGACGCTGACGCGAGCGCAGTCCCCCGGCAACAGTTCGACGACTTCGACAGGCATGGCTAGACACATGGCCGGATTCCTTTCATTTCGGACGGTCGTGCAGCGCCGGGACGGCAGGACACAACAGCGGGAGACTGTAGTTGCTGGATGGCCGCCCACGCCTGGCCGTAGCTGATTGCATCGTCGCCCGGTGGCAAGCCGCCGGCCTGCAGCAGCGTGCAGCCCACGTCACGCAACGCGTCTCGCAAGCCGGACATCAACACCAGATTCGCGCAGCAGCCGCCGGCGAGCGCGATCGTTTCGATGCCGGTCGCGCGCATGGCATGGCACAGCCAGTCGCCCAGCGCCGCTGCAAGCGTTGCATGCCAGTTGCTGGCGATTTCGGCGGGGTCGCGCGCATTGACGAGCCGGCGTGCCAGCGGCAACAGGTCGAGGTCGAAGCCGTCGATGCGCCAGCCTTGAGCATACGGAACAGCCGGACGCGAGAGTGCTTCGAGCTTCATCGCGGCCTCACCTTCATATTGCTGGGCAGGACAGATGCCGGCCAGTCCGGCGATGGCGTCGAACCAGCGGCCGAGGCTGGTCGTGGCCGGGCAGTTGAAGCCGCGTTCGATCTGCCGGTAGAGCCGCGCGGCGGTCGTTGTGTCGATGGTGGGTGGCAGCCGGTGCGCGCCCGGTTCGAGTGTATGCAGCAACGCAGCCGCCATGCGCCACGGCGCGCGGGCGGCGGCATCCGCGCCCGGCAGCGGCAGTGGACTCAGATGACCGAGACGCCGCGCATGACCGTCCTCGACTAGCAGCAGTTCTCCGCCCCACGCGCCGCCGTCGTCGCCCCAACCGAAACCATCGAGCGCAAGACCCAGCGCAGGACCGGTATGGCCATTCTCCGCGAGCACGGCGGCGACGTGCGCATGATGATGCTGAACCCGCAACAACGGAACATTCCAGTGCCCGGCCAGCCTTTCGGCCACACGGGTCGAATAGAGATCGGGCTGGCGGTCGCAGGCGACGGCGTCGGGCACTGCCTGCCGGCAGCGCAGATACCGTTCGACGGTGTCTTCGAGCAGTTCGCACATGTTCGGACTGCCAAGGTCGCCAAGATACGGCGATACGTCCGCGAACCGGCCCGCCGTGAGCGTGACGGTACATTTCTTTTGCGCGCCGAGCGCGAGCACGGACGGTCCATCCGCAGGCAGCGGCACCGGCTCCGGCACATAGCCGCGTGCACGACGCAGCGTGAGGGGCGGTAACGAACGCGCAGCGAGCACCACGCTGTCGTCGCAGCGCACGGCGATCCGGCGGTCGTGGTCGAGTATCGCGTCGGCGATGCCGGTGAGCATGTCGTCCGCTTCGTCGGGGTCCGCAACGAGCGGTTCGCCGGACCGGTTCGCACTGGTCGCGACGAGGATCACCGGCTGGGCTTTGTCGAGCCATTGCGTACCGCCTGGCTGGCCCAACGCCTGATGAAACAGCAGGTACTGAACCGATGTGCTGGGCAGCATCAGGCCGAGGCGGTTTAGCCCTGGCGCCACGCCCGCCAGCGTCTGGCCATCGAGACGCGGCAGCACCACGATCGGCCGTGCCGCCGATGCGAGCAGTTCCGCGTTCGCCTCGTCGGCGAGGTCTACCCATTGCGCGGCCGACGCCAGGTTCGACACCAGCAGCGCCAGCGGTTTCGCCGGCCGGCGCTTGCGCTCGCGCAGCCGTGCCACGGCGGCGGGATTCGTTGCGTCGCAGATCAACTGGAAACCGCCGAGCCCCTCGACGGCAACGATCTCGCCGCGGGAGATCGCGGCCCACGCTCGCGCGACCGGATCGACGTCCGGTTGACCATCAAGCTCTGCATGACTGACGGGCACGCCGAGGTATCGAAAACGCAACCGGGGTCCACATTCGGGACAGGCAATCGTTTCCGCATGGAAGCGCCGGTCAGCGGGATCATCGTATTCGGCCGCGCAACGCGCGCACGGCAAAAAGGCGGCCATGCTCGTGTGCGCGCGGTCGTAAGGTGTGCGATCCGTCAGCGTAAAGCGCGGCCCGCAGTCGGTGCAGCAAATGAACGGGTGACGCCAGCGCCGTCCGCCTTCGGTAAACAGTTCGTCGAGACAGGGGTCGCACGGAGCGGAATCGGCAGGGACGCGGCCTTGGGCTTGCGCGTCGTCGGTACTGTCCGCGATCCGAAAATGGCGCCGAATCGGATCAGGGGTGTCCGGCGTTCGCTGCACCGCCTCGATGCGTGCGAGCGGCGGCGGCCGTGTCGTCAGGGCGGCGCCGAATGCATCCAGATCGCGCCGTTCACCCTGTACGTCGATATGCACACCGTGCGTGCCGTTGCGAATTTCACCGCTCAGGTTCAGGCGCCGCGCGAGCCGCCAGACGAACGGACGGAATCCGACGCCCTGTACGACGCCGCTGACCTCGAGACGCTCACGCTCGATCACGATGCGGCCTTCTCCCCGCTGCGCGCCGGAGCGGCAGCCGCCTGCGCGAGCGCCCGCCCGGCGCGCAGCCAGTCGAGCCACTTGTCGAAACCTTCGCCGGTTCGCGCCGACACGCAAAGGATCTCGATGGAAGGATTGACACGTCGTGCGTAGTCGAGCGCGGTGTGCACGTCGAAGTCGAGATGCGGCAGCAGATCGGTCTTGTTCAGCAGCATCAGTTGCGCGGCGGCGAACATGTCCGGATATTTGAGCGGCTTGTCTTCGCCTTCGGTCACCGACAGCACGACGACCTTGTGTGCCTCGCCGAGGTCGAACGAGGCCGGACACACGAGATTGCCGACGTTTTCGATCAGCAGGAGGCCGAGCGCATCTTGCGGCAGTCGATCGAGCGCGTGCCCGACCATGTGTGCATCGAGATGGCATCCCTTGCCCGTGTTGATCTGCACGGCCGGTACGCCGGTTGCGCGGACGCGCTCGGCGTCGTTGGCGGTCTGCTGGTCGCCCTCGATCACGGCGACCGGCATCTCAGCCTTGAGTGCGGACACCGTACGCACCAGCAGCGAGGTCTTGCCCGACCCGGGGCTCGATACGAGGTTCAGCGCGAACACGCCACGTTCGCGCAGCCGCTCGCGATTCGCGGCGGCATGGTGGTTGTTTTCGTGAAGGACCTCGCGCTCGAACTGGACATGACGCCCATCGGTTGCGTGTGGATGCGCGTGATCGTGCCCGTGGTCATGATCATGCGCGTGGTCGTGGTCGTGCCCGTGATCGTGCGCGTGCCCGTGAGCCGATACGTGCGAGTGACCATGATCGTGCCCGTGGGGATAGAGCGTCGTCCATGAACCATCGCTCTCGATCCGGGGTTCGGATGAAGCGCACCCGCAAGTCGTACACATGATGTTGTCCTCCAGTTTTTGCGCGCCGTCGCGCGGTGGTTGGATGAGCCCGTTCCGCCAGGTATTGTTTTGCAGCCGTCAGTCGACGACCATGCCGACGACGCGCATCTGGTCACCGTCCGTCACCGCAAGCTGATAACTGCCGCAGGCAGGACAGCCTTCGCCGCGCCGCCGCACTTCGACCGTACCCGCGCATCGCATGCACCACGCGTGGCCGGGCGGCTCGTGGATCGTGACGGCGCTGCCGCTGGCAACCGAGCCGCGCAGCGCCACGTCGAGTGCAAAGCGCAACGCGCTGGTATCGACGTTCGCGAGTTGTCCAACTTCCAGCTCGACTTCGCGGATGCGCCGGTAGCAATTCCGGCGCGCCTCGCCCTCGATCAGGTCACGGATGCTTTGCGCAAGGGACATTTCATGCATGACGGTCGACCTCGATACGGTATGGCGCGCAGGGATCGAGCAACAGCGCGAGACGTTGCGCGAGGGGTTGCGCGGCGCTCCATCGCAGACCGCGAAGTGCGTCCGGCAGCAGGCTGGTCCGGCCGAGGTTCCACCGGGTCGGCGGTACGATCCGGTACGCTGCGATCCTGCCATCTTCGACGCGTGCGAGATGCACGAGCAGACCCCGCGCGCAATACGCCCAGCCTATGCCGATGTCACCTCGCCGCAGGCCACCGGTCACGCGGGATGCACGGTTCGCACAAAGACGCGCGAGATGTTGCAGCCGCGAAGTCAGCAACGCGCTCGCGAGGTCAGGTCCCCGGCCAGGAGCGTCCCAGAGATCTGCATGGGCGGGCCAGCCGGAACCGGACGTAGCGGTAACGTCGGCATCGCGGGCGAGCAGAACCGTTTCGGCATTTTCATGCACGTTACGCAATACGTTCGCCGGCATGACCGACACCGGCCGTTCAGCGCGTTCGAGCAGGCCATGCAGCCAGCGCGCCGGCAGCGTGCCCGCGCTGGCGGCCCAGTTCGCGAGATCGAACTCCGGCCGTGTCAGCCACGCGGCTGCGGACATCCCGAACACGTGTTGCTCGCAAAAATCGGCGATGTGCGCTCGCGAGTCGAGTCGCGCCCACTGTGCGATCTCGTCTTTCGCCCAGGCACCCCCAAACACGGCGGGGAAATCGATCAACCAGCGCCGCAGCGTTTCGCGCGCCGCTTCCAGTTCGATCGGCTCGGGGTCTGCTGCATCCGGCGAAGGGGCCTCCAGCGCCGCGGCGAGCGCGTGCGCAGAGGCCGCGCACTGTGCGTGGCGGCACAGCACAAGGGTCGTGCTCAACAATGCCGGGACCTCCGCTGCGCCGCGACCAGTCAAGAGACGCTCGACGGGCAGCGGCGACCACTGGCTGGCAACGGTGTGCACACATTCGGCGTCGCCGCGCAACGTCAGCGTCAAAACCGGGACCTGCAACAGGGTCATGGCCGCAGTCCAAACAGACGTCGCCGCGACGCGGTAGGTCGATCTTGCTGCGAACGCGTCGTCGGGCTGGCAGATCTCAGGTTGGCTGGAGCGGAGTCATCCGGTTCGAACAAGAGCCGCAGCGTCTCGTGCGCGGTCGCGAGCGCAGTCTCCTGGTCGGCAAACTGCTGTGCCGGCGAAAACAGCGAGCACATCCGGAATTCGCCGAGCGTATCGAGACGCGCCGGCATGAACGGCATGGTCGCGCCCGGCAGCGCGATTTCGAACACTGCATCGGCGCGCGCCGGTGCAAAGGGGGCATCTGGCGTGGGGAACTGCAGCAGATTGATGCTCCATGGCGTAACAAGCACGCCGATCCAGCCGGACTGCCACGGCCGAAAGCCGACAGCGGCGACGCTCAGGCGCGGATTCAGCAGCGGCAGGTCACGCATGCGCGTCTGCGCAATATGCCCGAATGCGCTTTCGATCCGATGTGTCAGCTCGGCGCCGAACGACGATGCGACGGGTGTCATGATGTCAGTCCGGCAGCACCATGAACTGGTCGCGAGCACCGTCGCACACCGGGCATTTCCAGTGTTCGGGCAGATCGGCGAACGGCGTGCCGGGCGGAACATTCCAGACCGGATCGCCCTGCGCCGGGTCGTACACGTACCAGCAGATCTTGCACTCGAGCCGGCTATGGGCGTGCAGTGCATTGTTGTCGCCGAGATAGCTGCCTTCGAACATCAAGCCTGCTCCAGCCATTCCACGATTTCGCGCAGATGACGCAAGGAGTCGGCGAGATCCTCCGCCGACGCCACGGCGACTTCCGGAATGCCCGTGATATCGAGTGTGTCGAGCAGAATCTTGTTCGTGCCGTCGAAGTAACGCACGCGCCACACGTAACGCCAGCCGGTCGCGATGACGGTGCACTTGCCGTAGCCCGTCGAGAAAATGCCGACCGTCCCTGCTCCCAGCATGTTTTCGAGCCACGCGATATCCGCGGGCGTGACGGGCAACAGGCTGAAGTTGACGACATGGCTGCCCGCGCCGTGCCGGGCGAGCGCCCTCGCCTGGGCCGCGACGATTTCTGTGGCGACAGACGGGGCGTTCATCAGGTCATGACCTGCCGTGTCCGCAACCGTGCCCTGCGTCGTACCGCTGTGCTGCGCTTCATCGAGGATGACAGCCGGAATGGCGCCGATCTCGATCCGGTCATCGATTCGCTCGCCGGTCGCACTGTCGACGATCACGCGCCAGATGCCCGGATAGCGGGATTCCTGGATGCGAACGAGCGCACCCGCACCGCAGTAGGTTTTGCGGGACGGCATGACCTGCGCCGAAACCTCGCCTTCGCCCATGACCTGTGCGAGCAGCCGATGCGCGTCGGCGCCAAGTGCGGCGACGGGGAAAACGAGCGGCTGCGTCGGCTGCGGATCGCTGGCGAGCGCGGCCGCCATGTTGCGCAACAGCGCGAGCACTTCGTCCGTACCGGGCTCGCCGGGATCGGGTGTGTCAGGCGAGCGCCAGGTTTCGACGGTGGATGGCAGCGGCAGGCAGGACCAGTCGTCGGGTTCGGGCTGCGAGCCCGGACCGGTGGTCACGACCGGAACGGGAAAGGGACGGCTCATGATCTGGCTCCGGACACCGATAGTGGAATCGGTATCGGTTGAGGCGCTTCGGTCCGCAGGCGCGCGAAGGATTGCACGTAATCCGCCCAGTCGCGCAGCCCTTCGATCGAGCCGACGTAGCGACCTTCCCGCAGAAAGATCAGCGCCGGGTGACGCAGTACGCCAAATCGCTTTGCAGTCGCCGCGCTGTCCGGCGGACAGGCGAACGCGACACGGAACGCGTCGGGTCCGAACTGGTGCACGATTTCCGGCAGGACGACCGTCAGATCGAAAAATTCAGGACGCTGCGCCGGATCGTCGAGCGGAAGCACGATCAGCATTCCGGTGCCCGCGGCGGCGACGTCGTCGAGCGTATCGGGCACCAGCTCCGTGAAACCATGCCCGAGCAGTTGTCCGCGCAACCGTTCGAGCGTCGGCGCGGTCGAGGTGGCCGGGGTTGTCATCGCATGACCTTTTCGCGTAAATGTTCCGGCAGTTCCGGCTCGCGATCGGCCAGATCCGCAAAGTAGCTGTCGACGCTGGCCTCTCCACGTGCGATTGCTTCGAGCGCCGTGAGCGCCGCGTCGATGTCGCGTGCGCGTGTCTCGTCGATCACCTCGCGCGCCGCGCCGAGAAACGTCAATACCCACGTGCCGGGCGCTACCGGTCCGGTGAGCGACAGATCGACCGTACACGGACCGCCGCGACTCTCGCACTGGGCGCGCAGACCATTGACGTGCAACACACGTGCAGGGATGCCGATGCACATCAGGTTTGCTCCGGTGGATGCCAGAAACGCGTGTCGCCTTGCCGGTTCGCACGTTGTTCCGAAGGACGCTCGTCCTCGTAGCGCGACAGCGAAAGGCCGCTCGCGTTCAACGGTGCAGCGGGCGCATCGGTTTCGTCCCGGGCAATGGGTAACGCACCCCAGCGCCGCAGCCATTCGCACGCAACCGCCACAGCCGGTTCGATTTGCGCCCTGACGGCCGGACGCAGACTGCCGCCGAAATCGTCCAGTTCGACCGGCTGCACGCCGATCAACACCAGTTCCGCGGGGTAATGCCCCTTGAGTTGCGCACAGGCGAGCACATCGGAAAATCCGGCCTGATGCAGGCTCATCTTGCGGGCGTTCAGGCAGGCGGGAACCGCGTCACCTTCGCGCACGTCGAGCGTGCCCGGTTCCAGACCGAAATCGACTGCATCGAGCACGATGAGCCGGTCCGCCGACTCGACGAACGGCAGCAGCGCGAGTCCCTGCGTGCCGCCGTCCACGAGTTCGACGTTATCCGGCCATCGCCATAGCGCATTGAGCCGCTCGACCGCACGCACGCCGAAGCCCTCGTCCGCCCATAGCACGTTGCCGATGCCGAGCACGACAATACGCGTCCTGTCAGCCATGGTTGTTTCCATGCTTCAACTCTTGAACATCCGGAAGCCGCTGATCATCGTGGAAATCATGCTCTGCTTCGACATGATGTCCTCACGGATCGCGGCGTAGACGTGAATCATCACGAACAGCACGATGCTCCACATGCCGAGCCGGTGCCAGCTGTGCAGTGAAAGGCTGTTGCCGCCGAACATGGCGATCACCCAGCCGAACAGGTGGGAAGCCCAGCTATCGGCGCCCAGCCCCTCTCCGTACAGCGCGAAACCGCTGACGCTCATCAGTATGGCCACGATGAAAAAGCCGAACATCGCGATCTGTCCGAGCGGATTGTGACCGACGTACTTGCGCGGATAGCGTGCGAGGAACAGATACCAGCGCAATTCGTAGAACATCTCGCGCCACCACTGGGGATCCCAGACCGGAACGATAAAAATTTCGCGCGAGAACGTGTTGCCGAAGAACGCATAGCACGCGCGAAAGATCAGGCCGATCGCGAGCACATAACCCGCGCAGAAATGTGCGAAGCGGATATAGCCCATCAGGAAGTGCGCGCTGGCTTCGCCGGACAAGGTCGGCAGCGGCTTGCCGATGAAGTAGCCGCTCGCGCACAGCACCATCACGGACAAAACCGTCAGCCAGTGCCACAGACGCACCGGCGCCTGGTACACATAGACGGACACAACACGCTTGCCGCCGAGTTCCGCGGGGGCGTTGCCGTCGAATCCGTAGGTTTTCAGATGCTGGTTTTTCGACATGGTCGTCTCCCGGTCCTAGCGCACTGTGACGTTGACCAGTTCCTCGCCGGCCGGCCCGATGACATGGGTGGAGCACGCAAGACAAGGGTCGAAACTGTGCAATGTGCGAAGAATTTCGAGCGGCTCGTCCGGACGTGCCATCTTCGTCTGCATCAGGCTTGCCTCGAACGCGCCGATCTGCCCTTTTTCATCACGCGGACTGCCGTTCCATGTGGTCGGCACGATGCACTGATAGCTGTCGATCTTCGTGTCGCGAATCTTGAGCCAGTGGCCGAGCGCGCCGCGCGGCGCCTCGGTGAAGCCGACGCCCCGCACCTCGGACGGCCATGTCGAGGGCTGCCACTTGTCGACGTTCGCCGTGGACGTATCGCCAGCCTTGATGTTGGCCATCAGCCGGTCGAAGAAGTACTTCATCTTGTGCGCGGACCACTGCGCTTCGAGCGCGCGGGCTGCTGTGCGCCCCAGCGTGGAGTTCAGCGCGGCGACCGGAACGTCGAGTTGCCGGAGCAGCGCGTCGACCGGCTCGCGAATGTCCGCGCGGTTCTGGTGATAGCCGATCAGATAGCGCGCCAGCGGTCCTACCTCCATCGCGTGACCGCGCCAACGCGGCGCCTTGATCCACGAATACTTGCCCGACTCGTCGATCTGCTCGATTTTCGTTTTCGTTCCGCGGGTTGCCCCGCCAAGCTCGAAGTGCGGCTCGGTTTGGCCGTCGTACGGATGCAGGCCATGTGTTCCCTCGGGATAGCGGTACCACGAGTGCGCGACGAACTCCTGGATCTCGTCGGGATTGACCAGATCCACCTCGTGGATCTCGTTGAAGTTGCCGTTGATCACTGCCCCGCGCGGCACCAGCAGGCTCTTGGCACTGTAGTCGTTCGCGTGGTCGGGAAAATCGCCGTACGACAAGACAGCCTGCGAGGACAGTCCGCCGCCGATCGCGCCCCAGTCCTTGTAGAACCCGGCAATCGCCATCACGTCGGGCAGATACACCTGATCGCAGAACTGGATCGTCCGGTCGATGATCTGCGACACCAGATTCAACCGCTCCATGTTGATCGCGCCGACCGCCCCTGTGTCGTCGATGTTGATCGCACATGGCATCCCGCCGACGAGCCAGTTCGGGTGCGGGTTCTTGCCGCCGAATACCGTATGGATCTTGACAATGTCCTTCTGGAAGTCGAGGGCTTCGAGATAGTGCGCGACCGCCATCAGATTCGCTTCCGGCGGCAGTTTGTAGGCCGGGTGTCCCCAGTAACCGTTGCGGAACGGGCCCAACTGTCCCGACTCGACAAAGCGCTTCAGACGGGACTGCAGATCGCGGAAATAGCCGGGCGACGACATCGGCCAGTCGGAGATGCTTTGCGCCAGTTCCGACGTGCGTTTGGGATCGGCCTGCAGGGCAGACACCACGTCGACCCAGTCGAGTGCGTGAAGATGGTAGAAGTGGACGAGGTGATCGTGCGCCCAGAGCGTCGCCTGCATCAGGTTGCGGATCAGGTTCGCATTGTCGGGAATCGAAATGTTCAGCGCGTTTTCGACCGCGCGCACCGACGTCAGCGCATGTGTACCGGTACACACGCCGCAGATGCGCTCGACGAACGCCCACGCGTCGCGTGGATCGCGGCCCTTGAGAATCACTTCCAGACCGCGCCACATCGTGCCCGTGGAAACCGCATTCGTAATGACATTATTGCTGTCGAGATTGACCTCGCAGCGCATGTGTCCTTCGATGCGCGTGACGGGATCGACGACGACGCGGCGTCCACTGTTATCGAGCGTGAAGCCCTGGGTTTCGTAGCTCATTGGCCGTGTTCCTCGCGTGCTGCTTCGTCATGTGTTTCGTGGAGCGATTTCAGGTCTTGCCGCTTGAGTACAGAACTCTTGATTGCGCTGACGACGGCGTGTGCGGCGATCGCCGCGCCGGCGGTGCCCGCGACAGCCAGACCGATACGATCGGCATTCGATTCGATGCCGAACTGGTTGATATCGACGACCCGGTCATAGAACGAGCCCTTGTCCCAGAATCCGTTCTCCGAGCAGCCGAGACAGCCGTGCCCCGACTGGATCGGGAACGAAACGCCATCGTTCCAGCGCACCGTCGAGCACGCGTTATACGTGGTGGGTCCCTTGCAGCCCATCTTGTAGAGGCAATACCCCTTGCGCGCACCTTCGTCGTCCCAGCTTTCGACGAACTGCCCCGCATCAAAGTGAGGCCGGCGATAGCACTTGTCGTGAATGCGCTGGCCGTAGAACATCTTTGGCCGGCCCTGACGATCGAGCGGTGGAATCCGGTCGAACGTGACGAGATACGTGATGACCGCAGCCATCACCTCCGGAATAGGCGGGCAACCCGGCACCTTGATGATCGGCTTGTCGAGAATCACGTCGGCGATCGGGGTCGCGCGGGTCGGGTTCGGCTTGGCTGCCTGCACGCAGCCCCACGAAGCGCAGGCGCCCCACGCGATCACGGCTTTTGCATCGGCCGATACGCGCTTCAATTTTTCGACGAACGGTTCTCCGCCAGGAAAGCAGAACATGCCGTCCTCGTTCAGCGGCGGATTACCCTCTACCGCGACGATATAGTTGCCTTTGTAGCGGGTCGTGATGTCGTTCAGGATGGCTTCGGCCTGCGTGCCGGCTGCTGCCATGATCGTATCGTCGTAATCGAGCGAGATCATCGACAGGATCGCATCCTTCGCGAGCGGGTGAGATGAGCGGATGAATGATTCGGTGCAGCACGTGCATTCGAGGCCATGCAGCCAGATCACCGGCGTGCGCGACTTCGTTTCGAGCGCGTGGGCGATACGGGGGATGAACGACGAGCCAAGCCCCAGCGCCGTGGCGGTGAGGCTGCAGAACTTGAGGAAACTGCGCCTCGTCACGCCCTGACTGCGCATGGCATCGTAAAAGGTTTCCAAGTTTCCCCCTTTGCTTGTGAGATTTATCAAGGACGACAAATGAATATTCTGCTTGCACAGACAAATCCAGCTTGCGCCAAATCAAATTAGCGCTCGCCTTAAACACCCAATCGATACCGGGAATTACCCCTGGTTTCCACTACCCGCATATAACTCCGGACTCCATACGAATATTGAGATAACGTGATGTACCTTTTGGCTATGCAACACATGGCTCGGCGCGTCCCGCTTTTATTCAGCCTGACATCCGGCGGAACCGCCGGGGGCCGCGCCCGGCTCCTCGTCGAGTCGTTTCCAGCGATACACCGCTGCGGACAGCACCCAGCTCATCACCAGCACGCCGATAATCGTGTAGCCCACCAGCGCGAAGTTGTCGTTCAACCCGCCGATGAAAGTCCAGAAGCGGCCCTCCAGATGCATTCGTCCGGCGATCAGTCCCAGCCCCTCGATGGCTCCGACCAGTACCGCCACCAGCACCGAGACGGTCGTGATCGTGATGTTGTAGTAGAGCTTGCGGACTGGTTTGATGAACGCCCATCCGTAAGCGCCCGTCATCAGAACACTATCGATCGTATCGATCAGCGTCATGCCTGCCGTAAAGAGTACGGGAAACACCAGAATCGACCAGATCGGCAATCCCTGTGTCGCGCCCGCCGCCGCGATGCCGAGCAGCGCAACCTCGGAGGCGGTATCGAAGCCCAGTCCAAACAGAAATCCGAGAAAGTACATGTGCGAGGGGCGCGTGATGAGCCGGAACAATGGACGGAATAACCGCGCAAGGAGGCCTCTGTTCGCCAGCAGCTGATTGAGGTCTTCGTCTTCGTACCGCTCCCCGCGGCGAACGCGCCTGAACGCGCCGACCAGCGACTTCAGGGTCACAAGATTGACCAGCGCGATCGCGAACAGGAAGAACGTCGACACGAGTGTGCCAATCATCGATCCGATCTCGCGGAAATCACCGAACCGGCGCCGTAATTCGAGTGTCGTAGCCACGATCGCGAGCGATGCGAGCACGACGACCGTCGAGTGCCCGAGCGAGAACATCAGCCCGACGCCTATCGGACGTTGGCCCGTCTGCATCAGTTTGCGCGTGACGTTGTCGATGGCGGCGATGTGATCCGCGTCGACCGCATGTCGCAATCCCAGCGAGTACGCGAGCAGGCTCGACCCCATCAACAGCGGATAGTCGCGAAACGCCATGAATGCCCATGCCCACGCACCGACGTTGAATGCGATCAGCAAGCCGAACAGTACAACGATGGGCCTATACGTCGGGAAGGTCTGGCTGACCAGATCCCTTGGGGGGCAGGACATGGATCGTCTCAGGAATCGTGCGTTATCCACCAAAGTGCCGCGTGAAATATGCTTGCTGCATCTAACCGTGGTGCGGCATTTTATCCCCCTCTAATTTTGCGATAAGACGGAGGGCGAATTTTCTGCGCGAACGCAATTATTCGATTCACATGGCACTGCGAGTTCTTGACAATCGGGACACTGAATCCCTTGCGGTTGTCGTCGTACCGGTTGTGATACAAATCCGATGCGTCGGTCTGTCAGGGGGCGCGGCGGGCCTGGACGGCCCTGCTTGTTCAGATTTTTCCGGTGACGTCCCGTGCTGCAGTTCTGGCAGTCAACACGCGCCCCGGAAGGAAAGCCCCTTCGAGGGAGCACTTGCCGCAGGCCCCGCCATTGCCGAACCCCGCTGCCTCACCAACGCAGCAGAGGCCGGAAATGGCGTCGCCCGCGCCGTCAAGAACGCGGCTCTGCAAGTCGCTCACGAGTCCGCCCGGACTCCATGTGATCTGCCTTGGAATTTTCGGACCATCTAAAATTTGAGAGAATGGCTTCCAACGGAGAAAGGAAGACATGAAAAAGAGCCGGCTTACCGACGAACAGATGTAATGCCCGATACATTGCGAACGTATTGACGCAACGCCGGGCACGTCATAATGTACTTTCCTTGCAGGCTTATCTCAATTTTCACCATGCATTTTTCCTGGCTACGCATCGAGGAAAAGCATGAGTGAATCCAGTGTTTTAACACTACTCGTTAATTAATTTTTCATGAATCACGCCGTGCCTGATAGGTTCCCTGCACCGTTGCGTATTGCGATCAACGGATACGGCCGCGTCGGCCGTTGCCTCCTGCGGGCAATATATGAGTCGGACTACCGTAATGCCTTCAGGATTTCGGCCATCAATGAACCTGCCGATCTCTCGAGCATGGCTTACCTGACGCGCTTCGATTCCACCCACGGGCGCTTCCCGGGAAAGGTCGAAGTCGGAGAACGCACGTTGCTTATCGAGGGCGAACCAATCCCGGTATTCCATGAGACCACGCCCGAGCGCGTCGACTGGCGAGGCCTCGAAGTCGATCTGCTCGTCGAGTGTTCCGGGCGCTACGGCGATCGCGCATCGCTGACGCGTTTTCTCGACGCGGGCTGCACGCGGCTGCTGCTCTCGCATCCGGGTGACAGCGCTGCGGATGTCGACGCGACGGTTGTATTCGGCACGAATCACGGCATCCTTTCGGGCAAGGAGCGTCTCGTGTCGAACGCTTCGTGCACAACCAACGCGACCGTACCGGTACTTTCACTACTGCACCAGGCGTTCAATATCGAACAGGTGCAGCTCACGACACTGCATTCGGTAATGAATGACCAGCCGCTGATCGACGGCTATCACCACTCTGACCTGCGCAGAACACGCTCGGCGATGCAATCGATAGTCCCCGTTTCGACGGGTCTCGCGCGTGGCGTGGAACGCCTGCTTCCGGAACTCAGGGGCCGCGTGCATGCCAAGGCGATCCGAGTACCGACCCACAATGTGTCGGCGATCGACATGGTGTTGTCGCTAGGACGCGACGTAAGTGCTGCGAGTGTCAACGAACTGCTGAAAAGCGCAGCGGCCGGCCCCTATGCCGGCCTCATCGCCTGGTCGGACGACCCGCATGCTTCGATCGACTTCAATCATGATCCGCATTCTGCAATCATCGACGGCGCGCAGACTCATGTCAGCGGTCATCGTCTCGTGAATCTGATGGTGTGGTTCGACAACGAGTGGGGCTTTGTGAATCGCTTGCTGGATGTGACGCGCCATTGGCTCCGGGACGCTTGACATCGGCGTTGGCAACCGCCCTGTCAATCCGGTTGAAACCGATATTTGCAGCGGACTTTTAATCGTTACCCTAACTAAAGTCATGCCGTGCAATTACACGGCAGCGGAATAGCTCGCATTCTTTTCCGCTCAGATATCTCACCGCGCCTCACCTTGAAGTTTTATCTAACGTTCATCACAACCTGAAACACTTTCTTGCCGTGAATGTCCATTAATTCATCCACAATGGCTTCAACGGTTTCAACATAGATGTAGCCCAGTGCAAATGTGAGCGGACACGGCACACCAGCCGGTCGGTGTCATGCCATAAAGAGCGAAGTGTGGTCGTACCGCTTATGCCAGGAACGATATCGCCTGCCTGGTCTTCAATCTATACTTCGACTATCAAGGCATCCCGCAGCGAACACAGAAATCGCCCGATCCCATGCGCGATCCGAGCCGGTGGGGCATGTTCCAGGAAACAGCCATGGACAAAGCCGTTAATTCAAAAAACGCAGGTGCGGCCTATGAGCCGGAGACTGCGTATCTATCGTCCGATGAACGCGCGTCTCAAGGGCGAGCGTTGCGCAAGGCGGTGCCACGGTCGTCGCAGGCCGGCTGGACGCCGGCGACGGGGCGCCGCGACCCGGTCGAACTCCTGATCGAATCCAACGAAGGCCGCATCCCAAACCTGATTCCAATCCGCTTCGGACGCATGTCTGCGTCGCCGTTCGCGTTCTACCGCGGTGCGGCCGCAGTGATGGCCGCCGACCTTGCCACCACACCCACGAGCGGAATCCGGGTGCAGGCATGCGGTGACGCGCACTTGATGAACTTCGGCGGGTTCGCGACGCCGGAGCGCAACGTGATCTTCGACGTCAACGATCTGGATGAGACGCTGCCCGCGCCGTTCGAATGGGACCTCAAGCGGCTGGCGGCGAGCGTGGTGATCGCGGCGCAGCATCTGGAATTTTCCTCCAGCGACACGATCCACATCATTTCGGGTCTCGTCCGCGAATACCGGAACCGGATGTACGACTACGCGTCGATGAGGGCGCTCGACGTCTGGTACGACCGCATCGACCTGCAAAGGTATGAAGATCGGTCGGGCGATCCCTCTGTCGTCGACGCGGCACGCAAGCGGATCGCGGAGCGGATTGAAGTGGTGCGGCGCAAGACCGTGCCCGACCATCTTTATCCGAAGCTCGTCTGTGAACAGGGCACACTGCCGAGGATCAAGGACGATCCGCCGCTGATTTTCCATCCGACGGATGAAATGGCCCCGGGTTTCACGTCGGGCTATGCGGAGGCCATCGCTGCCTATCGCGAAAGCCTCGCCGAACATGTCCGCGTTCTGTTCGACCGGTTCCAGTTCGTCGACCTGGCAGTCAAGGTGGTCGGCGTGGGGAGCGTGGGTACGATGTGCAGCGTGGGCCTGTTCATGGCGGGGGACAACGATCCACTGTTCCTGCAGGTGAAAGAGGCGCGGGCCTCGGTACTCGAACCCTATGCTGGCAAGAGCCTGCATCTCAACCAGGGCCAGCGCGTGATCGCGGGCCAACGCATCATGCAGGCCGCAAGCGATGTGTTTCTCGGATGGACACGCGGCGCCAACGGCCGCGATTTCTATATCCGTCAACTTCGTGACATGAAGATGTCCGTCGTCATTGAGGATCTGGATGAGGACCTGCTGCGGCAGTACGGGCGCATGTGCGCCCACGCTCTCGCGCGGGCGCACGCCCGCTCAGGCGACGCCGCGACGATCACGGGATACATGGGCTCAGGGCACACTTTCGATGATGCGATCACCGAGTTCGCGACCGAGTACCCTACCCAGAATCGACTCGACTACCGGGCCTTTATCCGTGCCATCAAGGAAGGGCGGATCGAAGCGACGATGGAGGATTGAAGCTGCCCCGCGGTTTGCGCCAGTTGGGGATCGCAAAGCGGCCCTATCATTTATCACCCTATTCTCGCTGCCGCTCGGCTCCTGCCGCCGGCAGGCGTCGGCTGTGTGTGGAGTTGGTTGGCGGTTAGTTGCATTAATCCCCAGATCTGCTGTGAATCAATTCCCTTCGACCGCCGAATACCGGTGACACGTCGCGCGCTGGATCGGCCACGTCTCATAGCGCCATCGTCGCTTGCAGCCGCTGCGGAGGACCTGGACGGCCCTGCCCGTTCAGATTTTTCCGGTGATGTCCCGTGCAGCAGCTCTGGCCGTCAACACGCACCCCGGAAGGAAAGTCCCTTCGAGGGAGCGCTTGCCGCACGCCCCGCCACCGCCGAACCCCGCCGCCTCGCCAACGCAGTAGAGGCCGGAAATGGCATCGCCCGCGCCGTCAAGAACGCGGCTTCGCAAGTCGGTCACGAGTCCGCCCAGGCTCTTGCGGGTGATGAGCTGCGTCTGGATGGCAATGTAGGGACCGGCGCCACGCTTCTGCAACGGCGCAGGCTTGCAGGTACGCAGGCTATCCGGCCGCCACTGGCGCGCATGGAGGATGCGACGGATCTGCGCATCGTTCTGCAGCTTGCTGCCGTTGGCGAAATTGGCATCGAAGGCGTCGGCGGTCGCCTGCAATACCTCGGGCCGCACATGCTCGGCGCCGGTCAGCGCATTCATCCGTGCGGCAAGACCGGCGAGCGTATCGTCCACCAGGAAGTGCCCGCTCTCGCGCGCGAGCTGGTGCACGAGCCGATGGTTGCCGAGCAGCGTCTCCTTCATGAAAAGAAGGAACTGGCGATCCCGCAGTCGCACGTTGTGCTCCGCGCCCGAAATCGCCAACTCTTTGGCGGCAATGCGCCAGTTCAGCAGGTGCCAGGTCCAGGGCTTCGACTCGCCCGCCACGCGCTGACAAAGATCGTGCGTGTCGAACCCCGTCACCAGCGGATCGGGACCGATGCGCCGGCCCTGGTGGTCGAGCCACAGCGCCGACTTGCACGGAATCATGGACAACCCGTGACCCTCGAAGTGAGGCTGCGGATGCGGGATGCCTGCGGCGTAGTTCCACATCTCGCCCGCGGCGGTGATGCGCCCGCCGAAGCCCTCCACCAGCCGATGAAGCTTGCCGTCGGACGAGGGATGAGCGCCGTTGAGCATCGTAGCCGGCAACGGTCGGCCGGCTGGCCAGTTCGCCCGGGTTTCCTCATGGCCGCCGTTGATGCCCCCCATGGCCAGCACGACGACCGGCGCGGCGAAGCGCAATTCTTCGCCCGTTCTTTCATCCACGCCGCTCGCACCGGAGACCGCGCCGCCTGAGCGATCGAGGCCGGTGATACGCATGTGGCTCAGCAGCTCAAGCCGACCCGCGCCGCCCGCGCGCTCTACAGCCTCGATCATGCGCAGGGTCAGCAGACGCGATGTGCCCCATAGCACGTGATAGCGGGGCACGCTATTGCCATCGCCAAAGCGGCCACGCTCGACCCAGTTCACGGCGGGCAGGAACTTCAGACCGTGACCGATGAGCCAGTCGTAAACGTCCGCCCGGGAATGCTCCACGTAATGGCGCGCCCATGCGAGGCGCAGCGTGTCCGTGTCGCCCAGTTCGCCGAAGCGAATCCAGTCGGCGAGCGCCCGTTCGGGCGTATCCGGTATTTTCATTCGCGCCTGCAACGGCGTTCCCACGAGCGCCATGCCGCCGAAGGCCCACAACGCGAGGCCGCCGAGGCGCTCGCGACTGCCGCGATCCACGAGCGTCACGGTCTTGCCCGCCTGAAGGCATTCGAGCGCAGTCACAAGTCCGGCGAGACCGCCGCCCACCACCAGCACATCCGATCGCAGAATCCGGGTCATGGCGCCAGCTTCCGCTTAAGTGCCCGCGCCACGGGGTCAGGCAGTGTGCCGAGAGAGCGCAGCAGCCAGGGCAGCACTCGCAGCTTGAGGCCAGAGAAAACACTGGGCACCACAGCTTCGATGAGATGGGTGCCGGGGCTGGCGAGCGCCCGTTCGAGCGCCGCGGTGAAATCCTCGGCTGTAGTGACGCGTACGGCGGGAACGCCCATGCCCTCGGCAAGCTGCACGAAATCCAGTCCGGGACTGTTCAGATCGAGCTGGGCTTTGGCTTTCGGGCCGGCTTTCCCGGCACCGACACGCTCCAGCTCCACATTCAGGATTCCATATGATTTGTTATTGAAGATGATCGAGACGACGTTCAACCGTTCCCGCGCCATGGTCCACAGTGCCTGGAAGGTGTACATGGCGGAACCGTCGCCCACCAAGGCCAGCACCTGGCGATCCGGGCAGGCTATCGCGGCGCCCACCGCTACGGGCAGGGCCTGGCCGATGGCGCCGCCGGTGAGCGCCAGCACGTCGTGACGGGGCGCACCCGCGGTGAACATGGGCAGCATGGTGCCGGAAGTCTGCGCTTCATCGACGATGATGGCGTTCTGCGGCAGCAGATGGCCAACGGCCTTGCACACTTTCTCGGCGGTCAGCTTGCCGCGTGGACGGCCGGGGCGCAGGGGCGCCTGCAGCGTCGGTGCAACCTGATCGGCGCCAAGTTGCACGCACAGGCTTTCCAGCGAACCGGAAACATCCTGATCGGGCGACGCGAGTTCATGCACGGTGCAGCCTTCGGGCACCAGATAGCTCTTTTTGCCGGGATAGGCGAAGAAGGACACCGGTGCGCGCGCGTCCACGAGGATCAGGTTGTCGAGGCCCGCCAGCTGTACCGAGGCCATTTCAGCCAGATAGGCGATGCGCTCGACGTGGGGCAATCCCGCGCCGCGTTCGAGCCGCGTCGGGAACACTTCGGCGTAGAGCCGCGCGCCGGTTTGCGCGGCGATGCGCGCGGCGGCCAACAGCGTTGGTTCGCGCAAGGCGCGCCCGCCCAGAAGCAACGCGTTCCGGCCACCCGCCTCGAGCACGCGAGCGATTTTTTCGATGACATCGTCGGCGGCACGCGGCGGTTTCGCGATCTCCGGCGCGGACACCGGCACACCGCCCTCTCCCCAGGACACATCGGCCGGCAGGATCAGCGTCGCAACCTGTCCTGGCGGCCCCTTCGCCGCGGCGACGGCTTCCGCGACGTCCCGGCACAACTCCGCCGTGCTGCGCGACGTGCGCACCCAGCGCGATACATTGCGGGCGGCCGTCTCGATGTCCGACTGCAGCGGCGCGTCGTACTGCGCGTGAGCAATCGCATGATCGCCAACGATATTGACCACCGGCACATTGCCCTTGCGGGCGTTATGCAGATTCGCGAGACCATTACCCAGACCGCAACCGAGGTGCAGCAGCGTCGAGGCCGGTTTGTCGGCCATGCGTGCGTAACCGTCTGCGGCGCCCGTCGCCACGCCCTCGAACAGCGTCAGGATCGCGCGCATGTCCGGCGCCGTATCGAGGGCAGCGACGAAATGCATTTCCGACGTTCCGGGATTGGTAAAACAGACTTCCACACCTGCATCGAGCAGTGTGCGCAGCATTGCTTGAGCGCCATTGGCCATCGGGTCGGTCTCCGCGTCGATTTCTGTGGCTGGTTTGCGTTTTTCTCGTTTGCTCCGACACCCAGGAGTGGGTCCGGAACCCGCCGTGCCGCGATCGCATCTTATGCCTTCGATGCCGTGGTCTCCGCACGGCGGGCAGCGCTGGTTTTCCACGCGCAGGCGATTCGCTGAGATCTCCATCATGAAAGAATTGCCCGGATGCGTATTGACACTTCACGACAAAAAATTCACATTTGGCGACACCACCCGTGACACGCCCAGCCGAATGACCATTCTTGTCCGCTCCGCAACGCTCTCGACCTACGAAACCCTGGCAAGCGATCTCGGGCTGGACGTCCCCGCCCTCCTCTCGCGGTTCGGCATTCCGCTTCAGGCGCTGCGCGATCCGGACCTGCTGATCTCCTATCAGGCCTTCATCAACCTGCTCGAATATTCCGCTTCCCTCGGACGCTGCCCCGATCTCGGCTTGCGTCTCGCACAGGCGCGCGGCATCGGCATTCTCGGACCCATCGCCGTGCTCGTGCGCCACGCCGACACCCTGGGCAATGCACTCGCGCTGGCCTCCCGTTATCTCTTCGTCCACAGTCCGGCCCTGCAACTTGGAACGCGCACCGTTCCCGGCCGTCCCGACCTGCTCGACGTGGTCTGCGACATCACCCACGCCAACCTGATCGCGCGGCCACAAGTCACCAGCCTGTCCATCGGCATCATCTGCCAAGGCCTGAACGCCCTCACCGGTGCGCGCGTGCAGCCGCGCCTCGTTACCCTGCCCCATGCGCCCGTGGCATCCGAAGCGGCCTATCAGGAGGCGTATGGCTGCCCGGTACAGTTCATGGCGTCGTCGGCCGCGGTGCGCATCGCCGCCGACGATCTCAACGTTGTCGTTTCGGAAAACGATCCGCAGGTGAAAGCGCTGGCCGTGAGCTATCTCGAGCAACTCGGCGGCAGACCGCAGACGCTCTTTTCCGATCGTGTGCGCTCGCTCGCACGCAATTTCCTCGGCGCGGGCGAGGCGAGGCACGCCGACATCGCGCGAGCGCTATCGGTTCATCCGCGCACGCTTCAGCGGCGGCTGGAGGTGGAGGGCGTCACGTTTGAGCGATTGGTGGATGACGTGCGCAAGGAGCAGTTCATGGCGCTGATCGAACTGCGCGTGGGACCGAGTCTCACGCAGATCGCCCATATCCTCGGCTATGCGGAGGTATCGGTGCTGACACGCAGTTGCAGGCGATGGTTCGGTGTCACGCCGGGGGCGATGCGCAAGCGTACGAGGGGGCAATGGAGGGTGCCGGAACTCGATGAAGCCGGGATTATCCCGAGCGAAGTTGACAATCGGCGGAGTGGGTTGGCATAGCGGCGCGTCTACCAACAACGACAAGTAGACGCCCCGCCGCAAAGCCAAAGCCGCGCAACTGAACAGGTTCGCGGCGTCAGCACTCCAACTTGAATACATTGACCGCCTGCGTCAATTCAGCAGCCTTCTTGTCTAAAGCATCCGCCGCGGCAACAGCCTGTTCGACCAGTGCTGCGTTCTGTTGTGTCGTCTGGTCTATCTGGACGACGGCCTGATTGACCTGTTCGATGCCATGCGTTTGCTCGTGGCCGGCCGCGGCGATTGCCCCAATGAGGTTCGACACGCGGCGGATACTCTCCACCACTTCTTTCATCGTCGCACCTGCCCGCTCTACGAGAGAAGTCCCGGCACCCACCTTGTTGACCGAATCGTCGATCAAGGCCTTGATCTCTTTGGCTGCAACTGCGGAACGTTGCGCCAGAATGCGTACTTCACCAGCAACAACCGCAAATCCCCGGCCGTGCTCACCGGCGCGTGCTGCTTCCACCGCCGCATTGAGTGCAAGAATGTTGGTTTGAAAGGCGATGCCGTCGATGACGCCGATGATGTCGACGATCTTCCTCGACGACACGTTAATGGCTGACATTGTGCCAACCACTTCCGCCACGGCTTCCCCGCCCTTACCGGCGACATCAGAAGCGGCAACAGCCATCTCGCTAGCCTGACGCGCATTTTCCGCATTCTCTTTCACGGTAGCCGTCAGTTCCTCCATTGTCGCGGCAGTCTCTTCCAATGACGCTGCTTGCTGCTCGGTCCGGGACGACAGGTCAAGATTGCCGGCATTGATTTCGCCTGCGGCACCCGCGATGGCGTCGGCTCCCGAGCGCACTTTGGTTACGATACCCAGCAGGCTATCCTGCATGGTTTTCATTGTGTGCAGCAGGCTGGAGTCATCGCCGGGCTTGACCTTGACTGTTTCGGACAGGTCGCCAGCGGCAATTCTTCGCGCGGCGCTGGCAGCCGCTTCCAGTTCTCCACCGACAGCCCTGTTCAAGCTTCGAATGACGAGCAGGCTTGCACCGTTGAGGAAAATCCCGACCACGCTGAGCACCAGAAAAGCGAGCCAGAAGTCCTTGATTGTCGCGTCGGTCAGGTCATCCAGATAGACACCTGTTCCGAACGTCCAGTCCCATGGCTTGTATGTCAAGACATACGTACCCTTGGGAAACACCTTGGATTGGTCCGCGTTGCCGGGCTTCGGCCAGACGTATTCCACCCATCCTTCGCCCTTGCTTCTGGCGATGTTCGCCATGTCCATGAAAGGGCGGTTTCCCTTAGGGTCCTTATAATCCGCGACGTTTTGCCCCTCCATCGAAGGCTTTATCGGGTGCAGCAGGACTTTAGGCTCGGAGGAGATCACAAAAAGGTACCCGTCCTTCCCAAAGCGCAGCGCTCTGATACGTGCCAGCGCTTGCTGTTGCGCTTCAGCCAGGGGAAGTTTGTCGGCAGCAACCATCGCCGCGTAGTCTTTGGCGATAGAGAGGCCGACTTCGGTAGCGGATTTCATCGCAAGCTGTCTCTCCTCCAATAGCCGCACTTTGTTGTGGTAGAGGCCGGTTCCTGTCACCGCCCACAAACTGAGCCAGCAAACAAAGAGAGGAGCAAAGAGCTTTGCGCGAAAAGTCAGTTTCATTTTCCCCCCGAATATTTTCTATGATGACAATTCGCAGATACCCGCATCCAAATCTGCACGAATAGTAAATGTCATCAGAGAGCTTCTTCGAATTGTTGTGTCGTTACGTTTATCTAGTTCGAGGTGATTCTCTCGCCCTGCGGGATAGTAAAACGTGAGAGCGCGACTTTTCACGAATGAATACGCATTGCTTTGATCAGGAGGGGGCATGTAACGTTGGCGAGTCTTCGGTGCGCTGCTATTGACGGTCGTAGAAGCGGGGCGTGAGCGCTGCGGCGCAACAACGTGATCGTCACCTACGGCATCGTGCACCTGTGGGGCATGATCGAGAGCGAAGGACAAGATCCGGGCCATCCGCATCTCCGCCGAGAATGTCCCAAGGGGCAAGGAAGTGCAAAACCACCTCGTCCATGCAGCGTTTCCGATGCTCCGAACCCGGTCCGTCACTGCCAGTCGCCCCGCCTCGGTCATCACAATGGCGAATGATCGTATATAAATAAAATAAATTTCATCAATACCAACCCTGCCGCTAAGCTGACTCCTTCTCCCTTCCCTGATAAAGCTTGCGATGGCGGAACTCTACCTGGTGCGACACGGACAAGCGTCGCTTGGCGCGGGTGACTACGATTGCCTTTCCGACAAAGGCGAGCAGCAATGCCTCTGGCTCGGGCAGCATTTCGCTCGCAACGGCCAGCGCTTCGACCGAGTCCTGACCGGCACGCTGCGGCGTCACGCGCAATCGCTGGATGCGATTCGTCGTGCGCTGCCCGGCGTCCCTGTCGACCACGAAGTCCACCCCGAACTGGACGAATACGATTTCCACGCGCTCTTTCGTGCACTGGGCGACGAACATCGTGATCTCGTCGAAACGAGCAAAGGCAACCCACGCGATTTCTTCAAAGCGCTTCGACAGGTACTGCATCTGTGGGCCGAGGGCGTCCTCGACACGCGCGTGCCCGAAACGTGGAGTGCATTCCAGCTACGCATCGCCAAGGTGCGTGCGATCATCCAGCAAAGTGACGCACAGCGCGTCCTGGTCGTGACCTCGGGAGGCGTGATTGGCGCGCTGACGCAACAGGTGTTGCACGCGCCGCCGGCCACGGCCATCGCGCTGAATCTGCAGATCCGCAACAGCAGCGTCACCCAGTGCTTTTTCAATCGCGAAGCGTTTCATCTGTCGAGCTTCAACACCGTCTCGCATCTCGACGATCCGCAACGCCACGCGTTCCACACCTACGGTTGAGCGCCAACAGAGACAGACCAAGAGCCATGACTCGCGAATCCACCTCAACCCCTCTTGACCTCGACAGGCTCGCCGATTATCTCCGGCAGCATATTCCGGAGTTTCGCGGCCCCCTGAAGGCGCAGAAATTCGCGGGTGGCCAGTCCAACCCGACGTTTCTGCTCGATACGCCCGAGCGCCGCTACGTCCTGCGGCGCCAACCGCCGGGGCAGTTGCTGAAGTCCGCTCACGCTGTCGATCGCGAATACCGCGTGCTGCGTGCGCTCGCCGACACCGGCGTGCCCGTCGCTCGCGCGTGGCATCTGTGTGAAGACCGCGAAGTCATTGGCAGCATGTTCTATGTGATGAGCTACGAGGACGGCCGCATCTTCTGGAACCCTGCTCTGCCGGAGGTCGAGAGCGGCACGCGTCGCGACTATTACGCATCGATCATCACGACGCTCGCAGCACTGCACGACGTCGACGTCGACGCTGTGGGCCTCGGTGACTACGGACGCGCAGGTAATTACTTCCAGCGTCAGATCGGGCTTTGGACTAGGCAATACCGTGCCGCCGAGACCGAACCGATCGCAGCCATGGAAGCGCTGATCGCCTGGCTGCCCGCGCATTGTCCAGCCGACACACAGCGCGTTTCGCTCGTGCACGGGGACTTCCGCATCGATAACCTCATTTTTGCGCACGACGCACCACGCGTACGCGCGATTCTCGACTGGGAACTCTCGACACTCGGCAATCCGCTCGCCGATCTCGCGTATTTCTGCATGTGCCTGCGCCTGCCCGCGAAGGGCAATATCACAGGTCTGCGCGGCCAGGACCGCTCGGCGCTCGGCATTCCCGAGGAAGAGGACATGGTGGCACGGTACTGCGCGTTGCGCGGTTTGCCCGCCATCGAGAACTGGAATTTTTATCTGGCATTCAGCTTTTTCCGTCTGGCTTCGATTGCTCAGGGTGTCAAGGCGCGGGCCCTGCAAGGCAACGCCTCGAATGCGAATGCGCACGAGGTGGGCGGGATGGTCGAGCCGCTAGCAAAACTCGCGGTTGAGCTGATCGACTGACGCGCCACACCATTACCCCGAAAGAAAGGAAACGAAATTGAGCACGAATCTCTTTGACCTCACGGGCCGCATCGCTCTCGTAACGGGCGCAAGCCGCGGCATCGGCGAGGCAATCGCGCGGCTCCTCGCCGAGCAGGGCGCTCACGTGATTGTGTCGAGCCGCAAGCTCGAAGACTGCGAGTCTGTCGCGGCGGCCATCCGCGCAGGCGGAGGCAGCGCCGAAGCGTTCGCCTGCCACGTCGGCCGCATGGAAGACATCGCCGCCACGTTCGCCTATATCCGGGAAAAACACGGGCGCCTCGACATCCTCGTCAACAACGCCGCCACCAACCCGTATTTCGGCCACATCCTCGATACGGACCTCGGTGCGTACAACAAGACCGTGGACGTCAATATCCGCGGTTATTTCTTCATGTCGATCGAAGCCGGGAAAATGATGAAGGCGCAGGGACGGGGCGCCATCGTCAACACTGCGTCAGTCAACGCGCTTCAGCCCGGCGACATGCAGGGCATCTACTCCATCACGAAGGCGGCGGTAGTCAACATGACGCGCGCATTCGCGAAGGAATGCGGGCCGTTCGGCATCCGCGTGAACGCGCTGTTGCCAGGCCTCACGAAAACGAAATTCGCCGGCGCGCTGTTCGAGAACAAGGCTATCTACGACCGCTGGATCAACGAAATTCCGTTACGCCGCCACGGCGAACCGCAGGACATGGCGGGCACCGTGCTCTATCTCGTGTCCGACGCAGCGAGCTACACGAACGGCGAGTGCATCGTCGTCGATGGCGGACTGACGATCTGATAAACCGTACACAAGGAACCCGATCATGAATTTCGCGTACAGCCCCAAAGTTGAAGATCTGCTGCGTCGCGTGCGCGGCTTCATCGACGACCATATCGTTCCACGTCAGCGCCAGTGGCTGGAAGAAGTGCATGCGGGCCACTATCCCGTGTCGTTCATGGAGGAACTCAAGGCCATCGCCAAAGCCGAAGGGCTGTGGAACCTCTTTCTGCCGCAGCTGGCGGACGACGAGCCCGGCACGCGTCTGACGAACCTCGAATACGCGCCGCTCGCGGAGGCCATGGGGCGCATCTCGTGGGCCTCGGAAGTATTCAACTGCAACGCGCCCGACACCGGCAACATGGAACTGCTGCATATGTTCGCGACGCCGGCACAGCGCGAGGCGTGGCTCAAGCCGCTGCTCGAGGGCGAAATCCGCTCTGCGTTCGCCATGACGGAGCCGGATGTGCCCTCCTCCGACGCCACCAACATCACGACGTCCATTCGCCGTGACGGCGACGATTACGTGATCAACGGCCGCAAGTGGTTCATCACGAACGCGGCGCATCCCAACTGCAAGCTATTCATCGTCATGGGCAAGACGGACCCGGACGCCGAAAGCCATCGTCAGCAAAGCATGATTCTGGTGCCGGCGGAAACACCGGGCGTGACGATCGTACGCAACATTCCCGTGATGAATCACATCTCGCCGGAAGGACATTGCGAGGTCACGTTCAAGAACGTTCGCGTTCCGGCGTCGAATCTGCTCGGCGAGGAAGGCGGCGGTTTCGCGCTCGCGCAGGCGCGGCTCGGGCCCGGACGTATTCACCACTGCATGCGCTCGATCGGTGCAGCGGAACTGGCGCTGGAACTGATGACCGAACGCGCGCAGGAGCGCAAGACCTTCGGGAAATATCTGCATCAGCACGGAACGGTGGGCGAGTGGATTGCCAAGTCGCGTATCGAAATCGAGCAGGCGCGGCTCCTCGTGTTGAAGACGGCCTGGCTTCTCGACGAAGTGGGCGCGAAAGCGGCGCGCAAAGAGATCTCCATGATCAAGGCGCTGGTCCCGCAGGTTTATTCGACTGTCTGCGACCGCGCGATGCAGGTGTTCGGCGCGATGGGCCTGAGTCCCGACACGCCCCTCGCCGATCATTGGACCTGGGCTCGCGCATTGCGCTATGCGGATGGTCCCGACGAGGTTCATCTTCAGGCCATCGCACGCATGGAAATCAGCCACAGCAAGGCGCGGCTCGGATCGACGGCGGTCTACCTGAACATTCCGCAGCGCGATTGAAGCCTGAAGCGCGACGGCGACACACATGACCCATTCGGACGCATCGTCACCTTCCGGCTCGTTTAAGATGTCGGCAAACGGAGCCTCTGAGATGCGTCTGCCGAAGCTGGATCTGAATCTGTTCGTCGTATTTGCGTCGATTTATGAAAAGCGCAATCTGACTCGCGCCGCCGAGGCGCTTTTCATCACGCAACCCGCCGTGAGCAATGCGCTCGCACGCATGCGCCGGGCGTTGAACGATCCGCTCTTCGTGAGCACGTCGTCAGGAATGGTGCCCACGCCGCTCGCCGAAAACATTGTCGGCCGCGTGCGTGAGGCGCTGCAACTGCTCGAAGCGAGTGCAACCGCGGGCGACGTATTCGTTCCCGCCGCATCGCAGCGCACGTTTCGTCTGAGCATGCCCGATTTGACGGAAGCAATCCTCCTGCCGACGCTCGGCGAGTTGCTTCAGCAACAGGCGCCAGGCATGAACATCGAGTGCTATTTCACCCCGCGCAACGAAGTGGCCGCAGCGCTGGAAACGGGCAAGATCGACTTTGCCATCGACGTGCCGTTTATCGACGATCCGCAATTGCGCCAGGCGCCGCTCGGTAGCGACCGTTACGCGTGCCTGCTGCGGCACGGCCACCCGTTCAAGGGCAACACGCTGAGTATGGAAGACTACCTGGCGTTTGGTCACATTCAGGTGTCGAGTCGCCGCCAGGGAAGCGGCTTCGTCGACGCGGAGCTGAAAAAGCTCGGCAAACAGCGGCAGATGCGTATGCGCGTGCAGCACTATATGGTTGCGCCGCTCGTCGCCTTGCGCACCGACCTCGCGCTGACCGCTCCGGTGCAGCTGCTACAACGATATGACGCGCGCATTTTTGAATTGCCGTTCCGGCTACAGAGGCTGGAGTGGCATTTGTACTGGCATCGCAGCAGTGAGCAGGATCAGGCAAGCATATGGCTGCGAAGCCAGATCATAGGATTGCTGAGTGTCCCGGAAACGCCACCCGCGCAGCCGAAGCGCAAGCGTCGGGCAGGCGGATAGCCTCTGACTTCCGGGGCACCGTGCACGCTATGCGAACCGCTCCTGCACTCACTTCTTGAGTGCTGAACGTCACGCTTCGCGAGAGCGCTGGCGAGTCGCGAGACGCGCTCGCTCATCGCCAGTGCTCGCCACTCATTCGTAGCAATAGACACCCTGCCCCGTCTTGCGGCCGAGCCGGCCCGCCGCCACGAGTTCGCGCAACAGCGGACACGGACGATACTTCGCGTCGCCGAAGTCCTTCAGAAACACGTCCATCACCGACAGGCAGACGTCAAGCCCGACCAGATCCGCGAGTGCGAGCGGGCCGATCGGATGGTTCGCACCAAGCTTCATGCCCGCGTCGATTTCCTCGGCGCTCGCCACACCCTCGGCCAGCACGAAAAAGGCCTCGTTAATCATCGGCACGAGGATCCGGTTCACCACGAATCCCGGCGAGTTCCTCACGCCGATCGGCGATTTGTCGAAGCGTTGCGTGAGCTCGCGAATTGCCTGAGCGGTGGCATCGCTCGTTTGCAGCCCCCGGATGATCTCCACGAGCGGCATGAGCGGCACCGGGTTGAAAAAATGCATGCCGATGAACCGCGAAGCATCGCCGAGCGTCGCCGCGAGCGCCGTGACCGAGATCGAGGACGTATTCGTCGCGATGATCGCGTCCGGACGCGCCACCGCTTCAATCTGCTTGAGGATCCGGTGCTTGAGGTCGACGTTTTCGGTCGCCGCTTCGATCACGAGATCGACGGCCGAAAGACGCTGATAGTCGGTCGCGGTCTCGATGCGCGCGAGCGCGGCGTCGCGCCTTGCGGCATCGAGCTTGTCTTTCGCCAGCAGCCGCCCGAGGCTACCTTCGATCGTCGCGATCCCCTTTTGCAGCGCCGCCTCGGTCACATCGATCAGAACGACATTCAGTCCGGCGACGGCGGCGGTCTGTGCAATTCCATTGCCCATCGTGCCCGCGCCGACGATGCCTACCGTTTGAATTTTCATGTTCGCTTCTCGTTGAAATCGCGGTGTCGCGCACCGTTCATTGCAGGTTTTCGAAGATCGCTGCGATGCCCTGTCCGCCGCCGATGCACATCGTCACGAGCGCATAGCGCCCGCGCGTGCGCTGCAACTCGGCGAGCGCCTTCACGGTGATCAGCGCGCCCGTCGCGCCGATCGGATGACCGAGCGAGATACCCGAGCCATTCGGATTCACTTTGGCCGGATCGAGCCCGAGCTCCTGACTCACCGCGCAGGCCTGCGCCGCGAATGCCTCGTTTGCTTCGATCACGTCGATGTCGCCGATCGTGAGCCCGGCACGTTCGAGCGCGATGCGCGTAGCAGGCACGGGACCGATGCCCATGTAGCGCGGATCGACGCCTGCATGCGCGTACGACACGAGTCGCGCCAGCGGCTTGTGTCCGCGCGCTTCGGCCGTCTTGCGCTCCATCAGCAGGACTGCCGCGGCCGCATCGTTGATCCCCGATGCGTTGCCGGCCGTCACCGTCCCGTTCTCCTTCCGGAACGCGGGACGCAGTCCCGCGAGTTCGGCCAGCTCAACGTCCGCGCGCACATGCTCATCGGTATCGAAGACGACTTCCTTGCCCTTCACCTTGCGCGTCAGCGGAACGATCTGCTCCTTGAAGCGGCCCTCGGCGATCGCGCGTGCTGCGCGGCGGTGTGATTCGACCGCGAGCGCGTCCTGCTGTTCGCGCGTGATGCCATACTTCTCGGCGACGTTCTCGGCCGTGACGCCCATGTGTATCGTGTCGAACGGATCGTGCAGCGCACCGAGCATCATGTCGATGAGGCGCGCGTCGCCCATGCGCGCACCGAAGCGGGCATCGGGCGTGATGTACGGAGCGCGGCTCATGTTCTCCGCGCCGCCGCCGATCGCGACGTCAGCGTCGCCGAGCAGGATCGTCTGCGCCGCAGACACGATCGCCTGCAGGCCCGACCCGCAGAGGCGGTTGACGGTGAACGCCGGCGTCGCCTGCGAGACGCCGCCGTTCAGCGCGGCGACGCGGGCCAGATAGAGATCTTTCGGCTCAGTCGAAATGACGTTGCCGAACACGACGTGACCGACTTCGTCACCCGCGACCTGCGCGCGTGCGAGCACTTCGCGCACGACGATCGAGCCGAGTTCGGTGGGCGCCACGTCCTTCAGGCTGCCGCCGAACTTTCCGATGGCGGTACGCACACTGCCGACTACAACGACTTCTTTCTGCATGGTTTGCTCCTTCAGTTGGTTGCCCGGCGCGCGCTGCTAACAGGCGCGCGCTGCGAGCGAATTACATGTTCGGATAGTTCGGTCCGCCGCCGCCTTCCGGCGTGACCCACACGATGTTCTGCGTCGGATCCTTGATATCGCAGGTCTTGCAGTGCACGCAGTTCTGCGCGTTGATCTGCAGACGGTCGCTGCCGTCGTCGTTCTTCACGAACTCGTACACCGCCGCCGGGCAGAACCGTGCCTCGGGGCCCGCATACGTGCGCAGGTTCACATCGACCGGCACGCTCGCATCCTTCAGCGTCAGGTGGGCGGGCTGGTTTTCCTCGTGATTCGTATTGGAAATGAACACCGAGGACAGGCGGTCGAAGGTGAGCTTGCCGTCGGGCTTCGGATACTCGATCGGCTTGCACTGCGAGGCCGGTTTCAACATCTCGTTGTCGCGATGCTGGTGATGCAGCGTCCAGGGCACCTTGCCGCCGAAGAGCTTCTGCTCGATGCCAACCATCAGCGTGCCCAGGTACAGGCCCTTGCTCATCCACTGCTTGAAGTTGCGCGCCTTGTACAGCTCGTCGTGCAGCCACGACTGCCTGAACGCTTCAGGGTAAGCGGTGAGTTCGTCGTGCTGGCGGCCTGCCTGCACGGCGTCGAACGCCGCCTCGGCGGCCAGCATGCCGGTCTTGATCGCGGCGTGGCTGCCCTTGATGCGCGAGGCGTTCAGGA
>NZ_RQIS01000006.1:237450-333288 GCF_003837865.1 Paraburkholderia dinghuensis
GCGCGCACCATAGGAAACGCGCTTGCCGCCTTCGAGGAACTTGCGGATTGCCGGGTGCGTCTTGTAGCGCTGGAATTCCTCGAACGGCGAGAGGTACGGATTCGTATAGGCGAGACCGACGACGAAACCGACCATCACCTGGTTGTTGTCGATGTGATAGAGAAACGAGCCGCCGTAGGTGTCCGATTCCAGCGGCCAGCCGGCCGTGTGGACCACGAGGCCCGGCTGGTGCTTGGCCGGATCGATTTCCCAGAGTTCCTTGATGCCGATGCCGTAGACCTGCGGGTCCGAATCCTTGCCGAGCTTGAGCTTTTCGTTGAGCTGCCGGCCCAGATGTCCGCGGCAGCCTTCGCAGAACAGCGTGTACTTCGCATGCAGTTCCATGCCGAGCTGGAAATTCTCGGTCGGCTCGCCGTCGCGGCCGATGCCCATGTTGCCGGTGGCGACGCCCTTGACCGAGCCGTCGTCGTTATAGAGCACCTCGGCGGCCGGGAAGCCCGGGAAAATCTCCACGCCCAGCGCCTCGGCCTGCTGGCCCAGCCAGCGGGTGACGTTCGCGAGGCTGATGACGTAGTTGCCGTGGTTCTTGAAGTTCTCCGGCAGCGCCCAGTTGGGCACCGATTTCGCCCCGGTTTCCGAAAGGAAAAGGAACTTGTCTTCGGTGACGGGCACGGTGAGCGGCGCGCCCTGTTCCTTCCAGTCGGGGATCAATTCATTGAGCGCGCGCGGGTCCATGACCGCACCCGAGAGGATATGCGCCCCGATTTCCGAGCCTTTTTCGAGGACGCAGACACCGATCTCGACGCCTTTTTCCTGAGCCAGCTGCTTCAGGCGGATCGCCGCCGACAGGCCCGCCGGGCCGCCGCCTACGATCACCACGTCGTATTCCATCGAGTCGCGCGGGCCGTATTGTTCGATCAGGCTTGTTTCGGTCAGCATGCCATCCTTTGTAACTGCATGTCCTCGACAGGGGTGATATGGCACATGGTGCGCCATCCCTGTGGGCAATCGTCGAGTGGGGAGCGCCATGACACCGGACGATCAGGGTCCAGCACGGCGACAGGTAAGACGGATCGTAGCCACGATCGGCGTGAATCCCGATGGCTAAACCGGACCATCTAGTGACAATTCCGGCCACGCGATGAGGACCTGGTTACCTGGGGAGGGTCACGGACGGAGGCGGATGAATCCGGGGCGTTGCCCGGAGACGATGAGGCGAAGATTCTGGTCGATGATTTAATTCGCGTGCGCCGGCGCCCCGACGAGGCGCCCGGGGGCTGCACGCCAGTCGATGCCGGCAAGCGACGTGAGACGAATCACCCGCTCGCCGCTGAGAACCACGAGCGTCGGGAAGATGCGGAGCGGTATCGCCAGATGCGCCGTGGTTCCTTCGCTGCGGCGCACGTTCAGTGATCGACCCTATAGGCCATATCCGTCCACGACACCAGCAATCGTCGATGCTGGTATCGACGCCGCCCGCAACGGGGTCAGCGAATGATCCGCTTCGCTAAAGCACAGCACACGTCCAAACTAACCGGTAGCGCCCGCGCCGTGGATGTCGTCGTCCTCGTAGCACATCGCGCAATTGAGGGCGCGCTTTGACGCCGTTGCAGTCCCTCTGCGCCCTGGCGCGCCATAGTCCAGATCGGCTCGCTTCTTTTTGCCTCTCGTGCGGCGAATGACGTTTATTGCCTTCTCAAGAATGCTGTGTGTCGGCATGTGCGCCTCGTCATCGAAAACTTAGACGGCTCTGTCTTCCATAACCAGTTTTTCGGCACGCTGACAACAAACTTTAGGGCGATCACACGAGAGCACGAGGCCAAAGTAATACCGCATTAAATCGATTAATCCGGCGGCAACTCTGACGCTGCCAACGCACCCTGCCCAGGAGGGCGAGGTTCCGCATCACGACAACGTGCCGCGCGACAGCCTGCCGTATTTCTACTCCCGGGAAAAGGCAGTAGAGTCGTTCTTAAGCGGCCTGCAACACCTTCTGGAAGCCGCCCAGTACGTCTTCTCTCCGGAAGACGTGTCTAGCAGCTCAGGCTGCTGAAATTCTCCTTGGAGGGCTGCCGCTGAATATTGACTCTGACCAACGCTCTGTAAGCCGCTCGCGTGGCTTCAGTAAGGGCCAGCGAGCACCCCGCAAGACTGTTTTTGAACAGTCCTGTTAGACACATCTAACGTGTCTTGTATGAAATGCGCCGGTACGCAATGTCCGGCGCTTTCTTTTTCTGGACTCAAACCTTCACCTGGTCATGCCGGAAGAGCATGGCCGCGCCAATTTGCGCTGAACATTTAAACCGTTACCACGATCTTTCCGAACTGCCCATTGGTTTCAAGGTAGCGGTGCACCTCAACCATCTCATCGAACGCAAACGTACGGTCGATGATCGGCTTGAGCGCACCACTTTCGAGCCCGTTTCGCACAAACTCCACGGCGGCCTTCCGGCGTGCCGGGTCACCGCTCGTCAGCCAGATGTTGTGCGCCTTCACTGAAATCATTTTGGCGATCATCTCCAGCACGGGCAGCGTCGTCGCGCGCTCGTCGAGCGCGCCGTAGAGATACGCGATGCCCTGGAAAGACAGCGCCGAGATCAGTTTCGCAAAGTTAGGACCACCAACTGGATCGAAAACAACGCGTGCACCTTTTCCACCGCTTATGCGCATGATCTCGTCGACAAGATCCGCCTCGTCCGTCACGATAACGTGCGCTGCACCTGCATCGAGCAATTGCTGCCTCTTGTCAGCGCGACGCGTGACCGCGATCGACGTCGCCCCGGCAAAATTCGCAATCTGTATCGCGGCCAGCCCCACACTGCTCGACGCGGCCGGCACGACGACGAAATCGCCATGGGTGACCTTTGCATCCTCGATCAGCGCGCCGTACGCGGTGACGAACATCATCCACACCGAAGCGGCCTCGGCGAACGACAGTGATTCCGGATGGCGGGTGACCGCGTATTCCGGCACCACGATGACTTCGCCGTAAGTGAAGTACTGATTCATCGAGAACGACGGAATCACGTTCACCTCGTCGCCTGGCGCGAAGCTGGTGACATCCGCGCCCACGGCATCGACAATGCCCGCCGCCTCGTACCCCAACCCGGCCGGAAAATTAACGGGCTCGATGTACTGGTCATTGCGCCACATCGATTCCGCACGATTGATGCCGATAGCCTTGACCTTGATGCGGACTTCACCGGACATCGGGGAGCGTGCCGGTTCGTCCACGAACTTGAGCACTTCCGGGCCACCTGCATTTGCGAATTTGACTGTTCGAGTCATGACGTTCTCCTGGATCGATTGATCGTTGAGCACTACGCGAATTACACGGTCGTTTCGGGTTGCTGCGCCGGCTGATAAGCGGGGAAATCCGTATAGTGCTTTTCGTCACCGCCCCAGAAAGCCGCGCGGACATAGGGCGTCAGCGGCAGTTTGTGCTGGAGCCGAAAAGGCAGGTCGGGGTTCGACGAAAAGTGCCGGCCGAACGCCACCAGATCCGCATCACCGGACTCAATGATGGCTTCCGCGCTTTCGCCATCGAAGCCGCCGGCCACGATGATCGGCCCGGAGAAGTGTTCGCGAAGGTATTTCGCTGCGACCGGCGCGTGCCCTTCATGAAGCGTGTCGTCACCTTTGATGCGCGGTTCGATCACGTGCAGATAAGCGATCTTGTACTCGTCGAGCACGCGGGCGACATAGCTGAATGTCGCTTCCGGGTTGGCGTCGGAGATGGCGCCCCACTCTCCCGATGGCGAGATGCGCACGCCCACGCGGTCCGCACCCCACACTGAAATCAGCGCTTCAACCGCTTCGCGCAGGAACCGGACGCGGTTTTCGATCGGGCCGCCGTAAGCGTCCGTGCGCTTGTTGGTGCCGTCCTGGATGAACTGGTCGACGAGATACCCGTTCGCGCCGTGCAACTCGACGCCATCGAATCCGGCATCCAAAGCGCGTTGCGCCGCGACGCGGAATTCCTCGATGACGCCGGGAATTTCTTCGATCCCGAGCGCGCGATGGGGCGAGACCGGCACGAAGCCGTCCTTGGTGAGCGCAACGCCTTCGAATGGCACGACCGATGGGGCGACCGGCGCGACGCCACCCGTCATTTCGACGTGGCTTTGACGTCCTCCGTGGATCAGTTGCATGAAGACCCGGCCTCCCCTGGCGTGAACCGCGTTGGCGATCGCCTTCCAGCCTTCGACCTGGCCGTCGTGATAGAAGCTTGCCGCGCCGAGATACGAGCGGGCGGCAATGGAAATGCTGACGCCTTCGACGATTTCGAGGCCGCCGGCGGACGCGCGCTGACCGTAGAAGTCGGCCATCATCGGGCTCGGAATATCGCCCGGCTGGATTGTGCGCAGGCGGGTCATCGGTGCGAGAACGACGCGATGCGAAAGCGCATATGCGCCAACCTTTTTCGGGGTGAACAAGTGTGCCATGGTTTTTCCTTGAGAGTTGCGGAGGTAGCGACGCGCAATTCGTGAGGATCGACTCCAGGCATGGGGGACACGAAACACCCCACGGTCGTTGGAGGAGACTATTCGTCGCGACGCCGTCTGATGGGCAATCTAGCGATTCGCGGCGGAAAGTTGAAAGACCTTCCAGGCTGGGATGCATGCCTGTGAGGCATGACTGAGGCGCGATGCCGGCCAGCAAGGGCTAGCGGCACACCGGACATCGGGTGGAGGCGAACGGTTTGACGCGAGACTTTATTTCCGGATCTGGTCGATGCGCGAGAGAAAGAGCTCAAGCGTTGGCGAGCGATTGGTCCGGTTATAGCCGACCACCAGTTCGATCGTCGGCGCTTCGCCCTTGAGGGGGCGGCTCGTCACCGACCAGGGCAGGAAGTTTTCCGCGTAAGCCGGCAACAACGCAACGCCTCTCGTCGACGCGATCAACGACAACGCCATTGTCAGGTTGTGGACGCGGTAGGCGGGTTCGATGTCGAGATCGTTCTGGGCAAGGTACATTTCGATGGCCCGGCGCATCGGCCCGGCGACATCCGATCCGCCGATGAAAATCTCGTTGGCCAGTTCGCGAACGTCCACCTTCTTGTGCGCCGTGAGCGGATGGTCGCTCGGCATGACGACGACGAACGGCTCGCGCGCGACCGTGATGTACTCCAGGTCCGGACGATTGGGCTCGGCCCGCATGAATGCGATGTCGAGCCTTCCGGTCGCGAGCCCCTCCGCGAGATCCGGGGAGAGCTCGCTCGATACGGCCATTTCAATACTCTGCAGATCGCTCGCGAGCACGCGGCTCGCTTCGGCAAGCCACATCACTTCCTCGCCGCTCAAAAAGCCCACGGCGAAAACGGGTTTGAACGGCCGTGCTGCCCGGCGCGCGGCGTCGCGCGCAGCGTCGACCTGCGCCAGAGCGAGGCGCGCATGATCGAGGAATGCCCGGCCGGCATGCGTCAACTCTATACCGCGGGCACTTCGCACCAGCAACTGGGCACCGACCTGGTATTCGAGATCGCGGATCTGCCGGCTCAGCGAAGGCTGGGACGTATGCAGCCGTCTTTTTGCCGCGACCGTCAAACTGCCCTCTTCCGCTACCGCGATGAAATAACGCAAGTGTCGCAGTTCCATGTTTTCGATCATGCCTCGGAAGTATGGAGCCCAGCTTATAAAGTATTTTTCGCGCCGGCAAGCAAAGACTACCTTTCCATTCGATCGGCGATGCGCGAATCGCGCACTGACCATCGTCCGACACAAGCCGGAAGGAGGTGCGATGAATACACTCGCCGGAAAGACGGCAATCGTGACAGGCGCTTCGCGCGGTAGCGGCCGCGCTGCGGCGCTGGCGCTCGCGAAAGCGGGTGCGCAAGTCATCGTTCACTATCGTCACAGCGCAAATGAGGCTCAGGCGGTGGTCGCCGAGATCCGGGGAATCGGCAGCCGGTCCGATGCGATTGCGGCAGACCTTTCGTCGCCCGACGGTCCGCACCGGCTCGCCCGACGCGTTCGCGGGATCGTGGGTGACCGTCTCGACATTCTCGTTGCAAACGCTGGAATTCAAACCCACGCAGCCGCCGGTGACACGTCCATCGAGGATTTCACCCGACAGTTCGCGCTCAACGTCCGTGCGCCGTATTTCCTCGTCCAGCAGTTACTTCCGATCATCTGCAAAGGCAGTAGCGTCGTGTTTCAGCTGCCCTTCGTCGCACACGCCGCCGCCACGCGCGGCGCGAGCGACGCGGCTATCGGCGGCGCCGTGCAAACGATGACGAGACACCTTGCCCTCGCACTTGGCGAGCGCGGCGTCCGTGTCAATGCACTCTTGATAGCGCCGGCGATGGGCCAACCGGCGAATGCGGGGCGAACCGTGCCGGAAGGTCTTGGCACTGCCGTCACGTTCCTCGCATCGGACGCTGCGCGCTGGATCACCGGGGAAATCGTTCAGATCAATGACAGTGCCGAACTGTCCCGCGAACAGGCCTGTCTGGCGCCTTGCATTCCGACTGTCGCCACCACAACCAATTGACCGCTTCGTTCACTCACTTTCACCCTTCGTTTAAGGAGCACGCTCATGTCCTGCCAGGACCTCACCAACGACAAACCCGTCAAGATTCCGAACCCCGACCATCCCATCACAATCGAACGCAATTCCTCGCGCGTCGTGGTCACGGTGGGCGGCATCGTCATCGCCGATACGCACGATGCGTTGACGTTGCGCGAAGCTCGCTATCCGGCCGTGTTCTACATTCCGCAGACGGACGTAGACATGACCCGGCTTGAGCGTACCGACCACACGACCTACTGCCCGTACAAGGGGGATTGCGCGTATTTCTCCATCCCGTCCGCTGGAGATCGCGGCACGAACGCCGTGTGGATGTATGAAAGCCCGTATGCAGCCGTCGAACCGATCCGGGGCTATCTCGCGTTTTATCCGGAGCGTGTGGATGCAATTGCGGAACTGCAGGGGACTCGAGTGAAACGCTAGCCCTCCTTTCATGGCGGTCGACCGCTTGCCGGTCGGCGTACAAACCATCACGCGCTCACCGCCATGCATTCCAGGCATGCGCCGGTGCCTCGAAAGTCCTGTATCCCGAGGTTCGCAGCGCCTACATTTAGATCCAGCAGGCAACGCGCTGACGCAACTTCCAGACGCAACGGCAATACGAGTTTCAGCCCGAATTACGTTTCTTTCTATTCAGAGGATTCCAGCCATGAACCACGATACCCACCAGACCGCCCCCACGAACTACGTCGAAGCGAACGGCATCCGCTTTGCGTACCGCCGCTTCGGCAACCCGCAAGGCGTGCCGCTCGTGATGAACATCCACTTCACCGGCACGATGGATCACTGGGATCCGGCCGTCACCGACGGACTCGCGCAAAACCGTGAAGTGATCCTCTTCAATAACGCCGGGATCTCCAGCAGTTCGGGCACCGTTCCGGAATCGATCGAGGAAATGGCGGCCAACGCGGCCGCGTTCATCGACGCACTGCGGCTGAAGCAGGTCGACGTGCTCGGCTTTTCGATGGGCGGTCTCATCGCGCAGGAACTCGCGATTGCGCGGCCTCAACTCGTGCGCCGGCTGATTCTCGTCGGTACGGGTCCGCGTTCCGGCGAAGGCATGGCGTCGCTGACGCCCGAGGCGCAGGACATTTTCGGCGCGAGCTACGACGAGCCCGACCATCTCTGGCTGCGCGTGCACTTCGCACCCTCCGCGACGAGCCAGGCCGCGGGACGCGCGTTCCTGGAACGGTTCCGCTTGCGCCAGGAAAACCGCGATCCCGCAGCGAACGACCAGGTCGCCCCCGCGCAACTGGCCGCGCTCGCCAAGTGGGGCGCGCAGCGCGAGAACCCCTATGCCTATCTGGAGGCGATTGGCCAGCCGACGCTCGTAATCAACGGCGACAACGACGTGATCATTTATTCGATCAACTCGTGGATTTTGCAACAACACATCCCTGACGCTCAGCTGATCCTCTATCCCGATGCGAATCACGGCTCGCTGTATCAGTACCCCGAACGCTTCGTCACGCACGTGGATCAGTTCCTTTCCGAAGTCACAGCACGCAGCTGAGCCCAATCGAAACCGCTCACCCAACATCATTTCAGGAGTTTCATCATGACCGATCTGAACGGAAAAACCGCGCTGGTCACGGGCGCATCGCGCGGAATCGGCCGCGCCATCGCGCTCGCACTCGCCAAGGCCGGCGCGAGGGTACTGGTTCATTTCGGCAGTGCCGGGAACGCCGCGGACGAAGTGGTTGCGGCGATTCGCGCTGCGGGTGGCCGCGCCGACAAGGTGGCGGCAGACTTGCGTGCCCCGCACGGTCCCCACGAACTCGCAAAGCAGGTTCGCGAATTCGTCGGAGACCGGCTGGACATTCTCGTGGCCAACGCCGGCATCTCGAAGGCGGCCAGCATCGAAGAGACGACGGTCGAAGACTTCGACAACCTCTTCGCCGTGAACGTGCGTGCGCCCTATTTCCTCGTGCAGCAGTTGCTTCCGGTGCTCGGCGAGAACAGCAGTGTGGTTCTGCTCTCGTCACTCGCGGCGCGCGCGTCGGTCAATAACCTGTCGGCCTACGCGGCGACAAAAGGCGCGATCGACACGCTCGTGCGGCATTTCGCGTCAACGCTTGGTGAGCGCGGCATACGCGTCAATGCGATCGCGCCGGGCATCGTCGAAACCGATATGTCGAACTTCGCCAAAACCGATGCGGGTCGAAACTTCGCCCTTGGCATGCAGGCACTCAAACGCGTCGCGCAACCTGAGGACATCGCCGGAGCCGCGGTGTTCCTCGCGTCAGACGACGCGCGTTGGGTGACGGGCGACACGCTGCGCGTCGACGGCGGCTCGAGACTTTGAGCGCCGGGATGCGCGCCAATTCCATGACAGTTAGATTGTGCGTCCGATATGCTTCCTTTAACGGTCATTGAAAAACGCATCGTCCGGAACCGCTTCGGGTCGAAGGGAGCCCTTCCCCGGAATTTCTCGATGAACCCCAAAAAAGCGGCCGGCCCAGGCACCAGCCGCTCCGCGAAGTCCTGTCGCAATGGTGCCTGATGACTGGCTTTCTTCGCACGTGCGATCAGGACGCCAGCTTCGCAGCCAGTTCGGCGACGTGTTTGCCCTGATACCGCGCGATGTCCAACTCGTTGGCGCTCGGTTGTCGACTGCCGTCGGCACCCGCCAGCGTCGTCGCACCGTACGGCGAGCCGCCGGTAATTTCATCCATCTTCGTCAGGCCGGCACAGGCGTACGGCACACCAACGATCACCATGCCTTGATGAAGAAGCGTCGAATGGAACGACGTGATGGTCGTCTCCTGGCCCCCGTGCTGTGTCCCCGTGGATGCGAAAACGCTGCCGATCTTGCCCACCAGTGCGCCCTTCATCCACAAACCACCGGTCTGGTCGAGGAAATTGCGCATCTGCGCGGCCATGTTGCCGAATCGTGTGGGTGTTCCGAAAATGATGGCGTCGTACTGCGGGAGTTCGTCGACCGTCGCGACCGGCGCAGCTTGATCCAGCTTGATTCCGGCCCCCTTCGCGATGTCGACGGGAATCGTCTCGGGCACGCGCTTGAGCGTCACCTCTGCACCGGCGACCGATCGCGCACCCTCGGCGACAGCGTTTGCCATCGTTTCGATGTGTCCATAGGACGAGTAGTACAGCACCAGAATTTTGGCCATTTCGCTTCTCCGTGTTGGGTTGATGAGCTAAAGGTCCACTCGGCACTTCCGTCCCGATCATGGCGTTGTCTTGCGCGATGCGTGATGAAAAAAATTCGGACCGGTACGCCAGCGAAAACCGGCGTACCTATGTTACCCGTTGCTCGCCGGGCGGCCTGCGCTCCGTGCTCATTCTGGTCGCCGGAAGCCGACCCCATCGTCACGTGCGCGCGCCGCGGTGGGTCCACTCGGCATGACGGCACCGTCACGTTGTCGTGTTGACGACGCAGTGATGATGGAGCGCACCGCTCGTTCAGATGATTGGCCGCTGAGAACCAGGAGCGTCGGGAAGATGCGGAGCGGTGTCGCTAGATGCGCACCTGGTTCTTTCGCAATTGCGCACGTTCAGTGCGCTTCAGAGTTCCTGAGCCGTTGGCCGGAACAGGATTTCGTTCACATCCACGTCCTCGGGCTGCTGGATCGCGAAGGCGACCATGCGGGCGAAGCTGTCGGCGGGGATCGCGAACTTCTCGTAGAAGTCGGCGACGCCTGCGGCCACGTCCGCTTCGGTAATGCTCTGCGGCAGTTCCGATTGCACCGCGCCCGGCGAAATGATCGTCGTGCGGATGTTGTGAGGTTTCACCTCCTGGCGCAGGCCTTCTGAAAGTACGCGCACGGCGGTCTTCGTCGCGCAATACACTGCGTTGTTCTTGCCGACCTTATGGCCCGCCACCGACGACACGTTGATGATGTGGCCGCTCTTCTGACGCGTCATGTGAGGAAGTGCAGCGGCGATGCCGTACAGCACGCCCTTGATGTTCACGTCGATCATTCGATCCCAGTCCTCGATCTTTCCGCGCTCCAGAGGCGAGTGCGGCATCAGGCCTGCGTTGTTGATGATCACGTCGATGCGGCCGTATTTCGCAACGGCGCCATCGACTAGCGCTTTGACCTGTTGGGCATCGGTGACGTCCGTCTCGACTGCCGCGTCTTCGGGAAGCTTCAGTTCGGCGGCGAGAGCCTTGAGGCGGTCGACGCGGCGAGCGCCAAGTACGAGCTTCGCGCCATCCGCCGCGAGCCGCCGCACAGCGGCCTCACCAAGCCCGCTGCTCGCGCCGGTGATGACGATAACCTTACCTGCGATGTTTTCTGACATGATGTCCTTCCTGGTGCGTGCTGCCGCGTTGGGTGGAGACGGGTCACCTGCCGACGCGTGCCTGCAGATGAGCGGGATATCGCTCGCCTTGCACGCGGATGTGCGAAAGCTGCGCATCGATGTCGCCCAGATTGGCGGGCGTCAATTCGATAGCAGCACCGCCGACGTTTTCCTTCAGTCGATGCAGCTTCGTCGTGCCCGGAATCGGCGCGATCCACGGCTTTTGCGCGAGCAGCCATGCGAGCGCGACTTGCGCCGGCGTCGCGTTCAGACTCGCGGCGATCTGCTTGAGCACGTCGACCAGCGCCTGATTGGCCTTGCGGTTGTCTTCAGAGAAACGCGGCACGATATTGCGGAAGTCGGATTTGTCGAAGCCGGTTTTGGCGTCGATTGCACCAGTCAGGAAGCCCTTGCCGAGCGGGCTGAACGGCACAAAGCCGATGCCGAGTTCTTCGAGCAAGGGCAAGATCGCTTTTTCCGGTTCGCGCCACCACAGCGAATATTCGCTCTGCAGCGCCGCGACCGGTTGCACGGCGTGCGCACGGCGGATGGACTCGACGCCCGCTTCCGACATGCCGAAATGCTTGACCTTGCCCTCTTGAATCAGGTCTTTGACTGCGCCGGCAACATCTTCCATCGGCACGTCAGGATCGACACGATGCTGATAGAGCAGGTCGATGCGATCCGTGCGCAGCCGTTTGAGCGCCGCGTTCGTCACCGCGCGAATATTGTCCGGCTTGCTATTGACGCCCTTCTGAACGTCACCGCCTTCGAAGCCGAACTTGGTCGCGATCACAACCTGATCGCGAAACGGCGCAAGCGCCTCGCCGAGCAGTTCTTCATTCGCACCCTGCGCATAGGCTTCGGCGGTATCGAAAAAGGTCACGCCCTGGTCGAACGCGGACCGGATGAGTGTGATCGCGTCGGCCTTCTCCGTTGCAGGCCCATAGCCATAGCTCAGCCCCATGCAGCCGAGCCCGACCGCGGAGACTTCAAGACCGCTCTTTCCAAGCATACGTTTTTGCATTTCCCGACTCCTTAGCTTGCGGTTACGCGCGCTTGATACTGCGCGTCCGTGACCTTCTCCATCCAGTCGACCGGACTGCCGTTCTGCTTTTCAGCAATGGCGATATGCGTCATCGCCGTGGTGGCGGTCGCACCGTGCCAGTGCTTCTCCCCGGGGGCGATCCAGACGATGTCGCCGGACCGGATTTCCTCGACCGGTCCGCCATCGCGCTGGACCCAGCCGCGGCCTGCGGTCACGATCAGCGTCTGACCGAGCGGATGCGTGTGCCACGCGGTCCGTGCGCCCGGTTCGAATGTCACGGTTGCACCGCCGATCCGGGCGGGCTCCTCGCCGGCAAATGGCGCGTCGATCCTGACCGTCCCTGAGAAGTAGTCGGTTGGCCCTGTCACGGACGGCTGCGAACCGCATCGGGTGATCTGCATGATTGGTCCTTCCAGTAGTTGCCTCGCCGCTCAATGTAGCAACGCGTCTTCATGCGATAAAGAGCTAAAATGCGCATGAAGCTAGAAGGTGGGCTTATAAATGGCGCGTTCCGATCTCTCCGATATCACTGCATTTCTGTCCGTCGCACGCGAGGGCAGCTTCACCCGGGCGGCCGCGAAACTCGGCGTTTCCCAGTCTGCGCTCAGTCAGACGGTGCGTAACCTGGAAGCGCGGCTCGGACTTCGCCTTTTGACGCGGACAACGCGCAAACTCTCGCCGACTGAAGCGGGCGAACGGCTGATCCAGTCGGTCGGCCCCCGGCTAGACGAAATTGAGGCCGAACTGAGTGCGCTCACCGCTTTGCGGGAGACGCCGGCGGGCACGGTGCGCATTGCCGCGGGAGAGCACGCGGCCGAAATGCTTCTGTGGCCCGTCATCGAAAGGCTCCTGCCCGACTATCCGGACATCACGATCGAAATCGTCATCGACAACGGACTCACGGACATCGTCGAACAACGGCTCGATGCCGGCGTGCGGCTTGGCGAGCAGGTCGCCAAGGATATGGTTGCCGTTCGGATCAGCCCCGACGTGCGTATGGCGGTCGTCGGCACGCCCGGTTATTTCGCCACGCATCCAAAGCCGAAGACGCCGCGAGACCTGACGATGCATAACTGCGTCAACATCCGGCTGCCAACGGCCGGTGGCATTTACGCGTGGGAGTTCAAGAAGGGCGGACGCGAGTTGAACGTGCGCGTCGAGGGGCAACTTGTTTTCAATTCCGCGACGTTGGCGGTGAAAGCCGCGCTCGCTGGCGTCGGTCTCGCCTTCGTTCCCGAGCAACGGGTTTTATCGCAGCTCGAGAGCGGGCAGCTGGTGCGGGTGCTGTCCGACTGGTGCCCATCGTTTTCCGGGTTTCACCTTTATTACCCCAGCCGCCGCCAGCCGACTCCTGCGTTCGTCGTCGTCGCTAATGCATTGCGTCAAGGGATTCAGGTTCCTTCAGCACCCCGATAATTTGCGCTTCGCTGAATTGCGACTTCTTGGTGACAAGGTTTCTTCTGTGCAGGTGCGCTAGAAAGATCCGTGACGTGTCGATCCTCCCACCTTAAGTCGCTCGCTATTTAAATCCTCCCGGATTCTTTTCCTGCCAGCGCCAGTGATCGACGCACATGCGCTCGATGCCGTATTGCGCTTTCCAGCCAATGAGCGACTGCGCCGCGGCTGGATTGGCGTAGCACTCGCCGACGTCGCCGGGACGGCGGGCCACGATTTCATAGGGGACAGGTCGTCCGGAAGCCTGTTCGAATGCCTTCACGATTTCCAGCACGCTGTAGCCGCGCCCCGTACCCAGATTCACGGTAAAACCCTCGTCACGGGAAACCAGCGCGTCGAGCGCCTTCAGGTGTCCACGTGCCAGATCGACCACGTGAATGTAATCGCGCACGCCCGTGCCGTCCGGCGTGGGGTAATCGCCGCCGAACACGCGCAGTTGCTTCAGCTTGCCCACCGCGACCTGAGCGACGAAAGGCATGAGATTGTTCGGAATGCCAATCGGATCTTCGCCGATCAGTCCGCTTTCGTGCGCGCCCACAGGATTGAAATAGCGCAGTACTGCGATGCGCCACGAAGGGTCGCCAATCACAACGTCGCGCAGGATCTGCTCGGAAATCAGCTTGGACTGGCCGTACGGGTTGGTTGCGGAGAGGGGGAAGCTTTCGTCGATGGGCGAATGATCCGGCGTGCCGTACACCGTTGCCGACGAGCTAAACACGAAATGCCGGCATCCGTACTGCCGCATCACATCCAGCACGGCGAGCAGACCGCCGAGGTTGTTGCGGTAGTACTCGATCGGCATGGCCACCGATTGGCCCACGGACTTGAGCGCCGCGAAGTGGATCACGCCCGCGATCTTGTGCGCCTCGAAGATGCGGGCGAGCGCCTGATCGTCGCGCACATCGGCCTCGTAGAAGGCCAACTGCTTGCCGGTGATCTGCTGGACGCGTGCGAGCGATTCCTGGCGGCTGTTGGTGAGATTGTCGACGACGACCACGTCGACGCCGGCATTGAGAAGCACCACACACGTATGCGAACCAATGAAGCCTGCGCCACCCGTGACGAGAATCGTGCCCCGGATGTTCGTCGCGGCACTGCTGTCTTCCTGAGTCATCTCAAGTCCCTCCGAAAGTTAAGCCGGTAAGTCCCCGATCAGTATTTCCCGAACCGCAAATCGCGCCACACCGCAGGCACCGGATCACTGCAGCATGAACGTCTCGTACTCGAGCACCTCGAGTTTGCGGTCGAGCAAATAAAGGCTCGCCAACACCACCACGAGCAACGAAGCGGCGAAACCGTAGCCGTACCACGCGGGATTCTGCGCGAGCGTGAACGCGGTGAACACGATGTTGAGCACCACGAACGCGCTGACGCAGCCCGTCACGATCACGCGCCTGTCCAGATAGAAGAAGACGTTCAGCACGCCCATGAAGACGACCTGCAGGCTTGCGGCAATCACGTCGACGTAAAGCAGCGGCAGATATAGCGTCGAAATGCGCAGCCACGACAGGATGGCCGGGCCGGCGGCGAACAGCATCATCGCTGCGATCGTCTGCACCTTGATGATTTCCCACAGCCCGTTGCGCAGCGCCTCGACCATCGCGTTGCGCATCCGCTCGATATGCTGAAGCGAGCCGCCCTCGCGCACCGCGTTGTAGAACGCGTCGTAATACTCGACGAAGTCGGTTTCGATGCGTAGCAGAAACACCGCCATGCCCGGAATGATTGCGAGGTACGCGAGGAATACCGGAATGTCGTAGATGATCGACGCGCGCAGCGGTCCGATCACCTGCTGGCCGGTGCCGGGCGTGTACCAGAACATGAATTTGTCGACCCAGATCCCGAAGTTGTACAGGAAGCCGGTAATCATCAGCAGCGGATACCGATAGCGCTTGTCGAACACCTCGAACGAGATGAAATGATCGCTGCGGTAGTCGCGATAGATCAGCAGCAGAAGCCCCGCCAGCAGCACGGTCTGACCGACCACGAAACCCGTCATCAGACCGTTTAGTCCGTGATGGCTGAGCGCGATCGAGATGCCGGTAGTCAGCGAGTAACCCACCGCGAACGTCACGAGAATCGCCACGTACTGCTTCATGCCGGACAGGAAAATCGTCGCAATCCACACATTCGACACCACGACAAAACCAGCCAGCATCAGAAGCCGGTAGCCGGGTGTCTGTCCGGGAAACAGCAGCCATACGGAGAGACCGCCGAACAGCGTCGCCGCGACGGTCACGACCAGCGCAACCGCATGGAAATTCGGCAGCACGAGTTCGTCGCGCTTTTCGAACAGACGGTCTGACGTGAAGCGCGTATACGCGAGCTGCAACGGCCCGGTCAGCACGAGCGACAGCGCAATGAGCCAGGTCACCGACACCTGGAACTGCGTGATCAACTCGTTCGGTAACACGAGCGGCAAGCTCAGTGCGCCGATCATCAGGATGCCGACGATCGACAGGATCCACGGCCCCGCGCTGATCAGCCCCGCGTACGTGTACGCCTGCATGAGACCGAGCAGCGTGTCGCGGCGAAGCATCTTGCGCAGTTCGAATCCGATTCCGGCCACGTCGTTCTCCCTACTCGCTCGTGCTGGCTGTCGCGGGCTGCGCCGGCGCGCGGTCGGGCAGTGCGATCAGCTTTGTGTACAGATTGCGGTACGAACCGATCATCTGGTCCTGCGTGTAGTAGCGCTCGACCCGCTCGATGCCCGCTCGCTGCGCCGCGTGCCAGTTCTGCTCGTCGAGCAGATCGAGCGCAGCCTGCGCAAGCGCGCGCGGGTCGGCGATCTGAACGACGCGGCCGGCGGCACCGATCGCCGCGTCTTCGCCATCGAGGCCGTAGATCAACTGACGGCACGAGCCGACGTCGGTCGTCACCGAAGGCACACCCGCCGCATAGCCTTCCAGCACGACGAGCGGCAACGCTTCGGAAATCGAACTCAGCACCAGCACGCCGCACTTCGGCAGTAATTCGTCGATCTTCTGGAAGCCAAGGAATTTCACCTTGTCGTGCAGCCCGAGGCTCTCGACGAGCGCATGGCACTCGCCCGCGTACTCCTGGTCTTCTTCCTCGGGACCGGCGATCCACGCCTCTGCCTCGGGCATCGCGCGCACCACAGTCAGCATCGCGCGGATGAAGGTCTTGATGTCCTTGATCGGCACGACGCGGCCGATCAGGCACAGCGTCTTCGGCACACCCGGAGCGCGCTTTTCGCGCAGCGGCGTGAGGCGTCCGAGATTGACTCCATTCGGAATGCTGGACGTTTTTTCCTCTGGTGCACCATCGATTACCTGACGCAGCCGGTTGCCTTCGTAGAGAGCGGTGATGTCGTGCGCCGCCTCGTAGCATACGCGGCCGAGCGTTTCGAAGAAGCGCACCCACAGCTCGCGGAAGTAGCCGACCTGCGACACGTCGCGTTCGAAAATGGTCCGGTTGTCGCGGATCCACTGACTCTGGAACAGGTCGATCTTGCGCTCCTTCGTGTAGATCCCATGCTCCGAAACGAGCAGCGGCCGCCCGCAACGATAGTGTGCAAGCGCGCCGAGAAAACCCGCAAAACCGGTCGATACCGTGTGTATCACGCGCGCCGCGGGCAGCCCTTCGGCAACTCGCGCGAGCTGCCACAACGGCTTGTGCATGATCCGCACCGTCCAGAAGTAATCGACGAACGACGGATCGGTGCAGAACTGCCGGAATTGCGCGCTCACGTAGCGCCACGCCTCCTTCGAATACAGGAACGCGTCTTCAGCCAGCGCGCCGCCGGGGCGCAGATCGTCCAGCATGCCCTTGAGCACCTGACCGGCCTCGGCGCGCTGCGCGGGATCGCGCAGGTGATCGTGCAGTTGCGCCGCGCGCGCGAAAGCGCCGGGGTCGCCATGCTGGGCCGCGATCGCAGGCGGCGGCGGAAACTCGTACAGATAGTGCGCTTCCAGATGCACGACGTTGTCGGGCAGCGCATAGGACATCTTCGGATAGTCCTCCGGCCGGCTGCCGAGAAAGCACAGCGCGAATGTGTATTCCGGAAACGCGCGGATCATCTGGTTGACCCAGCTCGACACGCCACCGCTCACGTACGGGAACGTGCCTTCGAGCAGCAGCAGGATGTCCGCCGATTCGGCTCGCGGGAAGTTGGCTGGGGACGTCATGGCATCGAGGGCTAAAGAGTCGGGGTTTCGCGCGGCGCGTGCCAATAGTCGAGCACCGCCCGCAATGTGGGCAGCGAACCGTGCTGTTCGACTTCGGCGAGCAGCTCACGCACACGCGCATAGTCGCGGCGCTGGTACGCGACCTCAGCGAGATACGGCAGCATCCGCTCGCGCGGAAAACCGCAATCGATCGCACGCTGCAGCATTTCTTCGGCCATGTCGAGGTTGCGCTGGTCCAGCGCGAGCCGGCCGCGCAGTCGCCATAGCGACGCATCGGACGGATCGGCCTCCAGTGCGGCGCTTGCGTACGCGTCGGCCTGCTCGGCCGCATTGCGATACACATCGCCCTTCACGAGTTGCTCGTAGATCAGCTCGCTGTACAGCCCGGCAAGCTCCTTGTTCGCGAGACGCCGCTCGTCGCCGGTCGCGGCCGGCTGCGACTTGCCGTCGAGCCTCGCGCGCTCGGCAAGGATGCGCTGCGTGAGCCCCTTTTCCCGGTTGTCGAGAATGCCGTACGCGAGCAGCCGGATGTCGTCGAGCGGATCGGCCAGCATGCTTTGCAGCAGCGGCGACACCGTGCGCGCGGGCATCGACTGCATCGCGATCAGCGCGGTCATACGGAACGACGTATCGAGGTCCGCGTTCTGCAGCTCCGCCTTCAGCCGTGCACCGCGACCGTACGACACCGTGCCTCTCAGGTTCGGCGCAAACTCCGGCTCGAAGACCTGTTGAATCGGCAGATAACGCTCGCGGCGTGGCAGCTTCGTCCCCACGGCGAGCGCGCAAAGCGTGCAGAGCAGGCCGCCGAACGGCACCGCGAAGTTCATCACCCAAAGATAGCCGAACAGCGGGATGCGCGGCGTGCGGTAGCGCGCCGGCATCAGGCGCGCGCTGCCCCCGGCGATCAGCAGCGCCGCGACGGCCTGCAGCCCGAGGCACGCGAGCACCAGTTGCGTGTTCGTCTTCGCGGCGAGTGCGCCCGATTGCGTGACCAGTTGCCCGGCGAGCACGTTTGCAGACGTATCGGCGGCGCCGTGTGCCGCGAGCACGACGGCGACGATCTGCACGGCGAGGCCCGCCGCTATGGCAATCACCGCAAGCACCGCGAGCGCCGCCGTCAGCAAGCGCCGCGCGCCGCGTCCGGCTTCGTCAGGCGCGGACATCGCACAGCTCCAGCAGACGCCGCAGCGCGGCGACCGGTTCCTCGCCCGGCACGGCGATCGCGTGCTCGGCCACTTGCGCCGACTCGAAATCGACGCCGAAGCGCGCGCGCATGTTCTCCTCGATCCGCATCAGATAGCCGTCGACCGCACCGTCGCCGGAAAGCGGCATCAGCGTCAGCATCGCCAGATGCTGACCGTCGCGGATCGCCCATTGGGCATCGAGCGCGCGCCGCGTGCGCAGCACGTGCTCGAACAGCGCCTCGCTGCGCTCGCCGGCGGGAAAGACCAGCGCGACCAGCGACGACGGCATCCGCGTTTCGCGCACGAGATGCGCGAGCCTCACATAGTCGAGTGCGAACTCGTAGGGACAGTGTGGAAACGTTTGCAGGATCTCCTGCGTAACGGCCGCATGACGCACGCCGTCCGAATAGTGATGGCACAGCACCAGCAGGAACTGCAGGTTGTCGATCGTCAGCGCGAGAAACGGCATGCTGTGCACGACGACGATGCCGACCGGCGTCTTCTGCGTATCGACGAGCGGCACGCACGCGACATACGCCGAGCGTGCCGCCTGCTGCTGCTCGATCGAGCCGACGTGCGTGAGCGTGCCGGTGCTGAGCGCCTCGCGGATCAGCGGATCGTCCGGATCGAGCGGGAACGGCGTGCCGATCGACGCCGCGGGCTGCGCCACCGGCGCATGGCCGCGCCATGCGTACACGCTCGCGCGCTCGAGCTGGCAGGCCTGCGCGGCCGTGTCGAGAAACGCCTGCGCGCCGCGCAGCGGCACGTCGCCCTGAACGACGACCGGCTCCTGCGCCAGCGCAACCTCGCGCAGTTTCAGCAGCGCATCGCGCAGCGTCGCGGGCCGGCTCATCAGGTCCTGTTCGAGCCGCTCGTGCGACAGCCGCAGCATGAACTGATTGCGCGTGAGGATAGAAAGCTGCTCGGCGAGATACTCGTTCGCCGCGCGCCCCTGACGCAGCCGCGTGATCCAGATGTCGCCGAATTGCCCGCACAGCATCGTCAGCACAAAGCCGCCGAAAAAGAAGCCGATCGGGAAGGCCCCTTGAGCAACCGTGGCCACGGAGATATGCAGCCGCCCGACGACTTGCGTCGAGAAGCCGCCCGGATACAGCGCGTACCACGACGCGAGCACGATCATGCCCGCGAACGCGCCGAAGATAGTGCCGTAACGCAGCGCGATCACGATCGGCACGATCCAGATCCACGCGCCGCCGGTGCCGATCAGCAGCGGATCATGCGGGGCGAACGCGGCGCATAGCGCAATCGACGCGAGGGTCGCGACGACCGTTTCCGCGAGCGCCACCGCAACCCGCCGCGCACCGCCGCGCGGCGGCGCAACAAAACGCGCCCAGCGCGGCCCGGCACCCGCGCCTTGCGACGTGCGACGCTTGCGCCCTGCGCGCGATGGCGTCTTGTTCTCTGCCTGCGCGCTCATCGTCCACACCTGGCCGGTAATTCGCGCACCCGTATACCGCGGCGCTCTGCGCTCATGGTCGCCACCTCACCGCGCGAGCGGCCCGAGCAGGTCGCGTTCGAGCTTCTGTCCGACGCCTGACACCGATTCGCGGCTCCATCCCGTCCGGCTGCCGCTAGTGCTCCAGACCACCTTGCCACTCTCCACGTCGACGACATTGAACGTAAGCCCGACGGCCGGCTCGCCGTCCACGCCCACCTTGTAGCGCCATTCGTTGACCGCGCCGGTCAGCACGTAGTGCGCGTGCTGCTGGCGCGCCCAGTCGAGCCCTGACTGCTGCTGATCCGGCTTCGCCGGATCGAACAGCGTTTCGTCGTCGGCCGACGACGGATAGCGCGTCACGTTCGTGTAGCCGTATGACACCATCAGGCTGTGCGCGATCGACGCGGCGCGCTGGCCGGCCTGCGGCGTTTCGGTGTTGTTCGCGAGCGGCAGCACGACCCAGTTGTCTTCTTTCGTGAAGGCCGCCTTGCCGCCGCGGTCCGCCACCGAACAGCCGCCGAGCACACCGGCGGCGATCAACAGCGCCCCGGCCACGGATGCGGCGCGCATCCTCGTACGGCAACAGGTTAGATCAGTCATTTTTTCTCTCCGTGCTGGCAAGTCCTGGTGATTGCTGGCAATTCGCATTCGCTAGTAGAACCATTGATACCGGATACCCACTTCCTTGACCGATGTGGCACTGGTCGCCGACACACCCTCGTACGATCCGTAAACGACCGCCTGGTCGCCGCCGAACACGCTGCCGGCCGCGCCGACCAAAACCTGCCCCGACCATCCCGTGCGCGAGTCGCGCAGCGGCCCCGCTGAAAAAAATGGCCGCCAGCCCTTCGAGTAGTGGTGCGGGTCCTGCAGGTCTTCGCCGAACGAAAACAACAGTCCGGCCTGCGTGAAAGTCTGCGGCATGAACGCCGCCGCATTGAAGGGCACGCTGGGCGGCACAAGTGGACGCAACGCGTCGCCCGGCGTGCCGTTCGCGTTGTACTGGCCGTGCGCAAACACGACGCGAACCGTGTAGTCGGGATAATCGAACTTGATCTTGTAGCCGCCCTCCAGCTCGACGAGATGACCATCACCGAGCGACGACCGATCCTGTCCATGAAAGCGCGCGTACTCGTAGCGCCCGCCGGCAAACCAGTACGAGTTGTAGTGGTAGTTAAAGCCGAGCGACGCAATGTCCTTCGTGCCGCCTACCTGCAGCTGCGTGGTTTCGGTCGCGGCCTGGTTGTAGCCGAGCGCCCAGTTGAGCGTGAGCGCCGACGACCACGTGTACTCGCCTTCGACACGTGCAGTCACGAAATCCTCGAACGACTGGCGGCCGCCGAGCGTGATCCGCTCTTCGTCGTACTGGCCCTGATGGCGATAGATTCCCTCGAACAGCCGGTCTTGCTTCGGCACGTTCGGCATTTCGAAAGCATCGGCCCACTGGTCGCGCTGCATGTAACGCAGTTGCAGCGACTGCGAGGACGTGAGACGCAGGCTGCCCGTCACCGATTCCTCGGTGAAACGCAGCGGCCCCTGATCCACGTAGCGCAACGCCGCACCGACCGCCTGCGCACTTCGCATCAACTGCTCGCCCAGCTGGCTTTGCATCACCTCATCGTCGGGAAGACGTGTCAGCGAATCGAACGCGTCGCTTTGCGCGTAGGTGTAGCGGCCGGTCAGCGCTTCGGCATCGACCTTGTTTTGCCGCGGCACCTGGTCGGGCACCGAGTCGAGCAGACGTTCGAGCGTATTCACATCGCCCTCCTCGATCGCCAGTTGCGCCTCGGCATACACCGGTCGCGCGCTCTGCACGAGATACTGCCGCGTGAGCCACGCGCGCTCCATGTCGCTTTCGCCCAGATCCTGCGCCCACGAAATGGCCGCTTCGCGCGCAATCGACGAATACAGCATGCGCTCGTGACGCAACGCCTGTTGCTTCGCAGGCGGCAGCTTGCTGAATTCGCTCAGATCGCCGAGTTCGGACGCGGCCTCGGTCGGGGAAGCCGTATCGGTGATGTGCTTGCGGTCCGCGCGCAGCAGCTCGATCAGCAGCGCGCGCGAGCGGTCGCCCGTCGAAAACTGCTGCGCGAGCGACACCCGATGGCTGGCGCGCTCTTCCCGGTCGGTCCCGGACGAGTCTTCGTCTGACGCCGTCGGCTGCAGTGCCTCGCGATGCCTGGCCATCTCGATCCACACGTTACGGCGCACGCGCCACGCGTCGTCGGTGCGGCCGTTCAGTTCGAGCGCATCGGCCCACGTGAGCCGCCACAGCGGGTCCTTGATCGACGTCGGCGCCTGCTTGTGCAGGTAGTAAAGCACATGCCGGCCGTCGCCCAGACGCTGGTACGCCGCAGCATACGCACCCCACAGCGACGGATTGCCGTCCGCCTCCGACGCATACTTGCGCAGCGCGCGGCGCAGTTCGGCCGAGGTGCCGCGATCGTTGAGATCCCAGATGTACGCGGCCGCCGCTTCGATATTGTCCGGTTCGAGCGTCACCGCGCGACGCACGTCGCTGGCCGCCCCCGGCATGTCGCCCATCTGGCGGCGGTACTCGGCACGCGCGAGCAGGAACGCCGCCGATTTTTCAGCCGCCGCGCGCTGCTCCGGCGTCAGCGCATCGAGCATCGCCGCAATCCGCCCCCATGCGTAAGCGCGCTGGTAGTAGTACATCGCCTGCTGCAGCATCCGCGCGTCGCCGCCTTGCCGGTAAGCCAGCTCCGCAATGCGTCCGGCGTCGATCGGCGAGTTGTCGAAGAAGCTGATCATCGCGTCGTAGTCCCCGGCGGCGAGATTGCCCGAATCCATCAGCGCCCGGTAAGCCGCCCTCGCGGCGTCGCGTTGCTGGACGATCATCGCGAGCTGCGCATTGAAGCGCCAGAAGTCGCCGTCGTCTTTCGCCGCGCCGCGCTGCGCTTCCTGCATCGCCGCCAGCGCAGCTTCGAACTGGGTGCGTGTGTACAGGATCAGTGCGATTTTCCGGCCATAGGCTGCATTCGGGCCGTAGTCCTGTTCGAGCGTGCGCCACGTGCGCAAAGCGAGATCGTCGTCGCCCTTGCGCTCGGCGAGCACCGCATAGCGATTGAGCAGCGGCTCGCGCATCGCCCCTCGCGCACGGCTCATCAGGAAGCGCAGGCCGCCGTCCGGGTCGGCGAGACGCTCATACGCGGCAACGACCTGATCCACGAGCTTGAGATCGGTCGGCGAACGCTCCGATTGATGCAGCATCGCCGCGAGCGTCGCGGCGTCGTCGTCGAGGCCGGGCGCGAGGCGTGCGACCTGCTTCCATGCGTCCTCGTCGCCCGTAGACTGCGCGAGCGCGAGCCAGTTGTTCAGCGCAACCTCCGGGTCCTGATTCCACTCCGCGACTTGCGCGAGGCGCTTGCGCCAGAGGTTGGACTGCGGGTCCTTGTCGAGCGCGCGCTTCGCGACGCGCTCGGCGTTGGCCACGTCGCCATTCGCGAGGAACACGCTGTAGGCCAGGTCTTCGTCGGCGGTGTTGGGCGGAGCCGTTGCGGCAACGCCCGGCGCCGCCGACGCCGCGACCCGCAACAGACTCCCGGCTTGCCCCGTCCAGAACGACGCAAGCATGACGCGCGGCGCTTCGATGTCGTTGTCCTCGCGACGACGGCGGCGCAACGACATTTTCAGAAGGCGCTTGACGTAGATCTCGGCCACATCGGGACGACCCGCCGCCATCGCGAGGCGCGTGAGATAGCGCAACGTGTCGGGGTCGTCGGCGAGATCGCCGACATGGCGATTCGCAGCGTCGAGCGCCTGCGGCAGCAGGTTTCCCGACTGCAGCGCACGCAGACCGGCAAGAAACAGCGCCCTGCGCTCGCCGAGCGTCGGCGCATCGGCTTGCGCTGCAAACCACGCGTCGGCCGCCTCCTGATAGCGGCCGTTCCCGAGCTGCACTTCGGCGTCGGCCACGCGCCACGCTTTCGCATTCGCCGGATCGGCCGCGACGAGCTGCTTATAGAACTGCGCGGCGAGCGCCCCGTCGTTCAAAGCGCGCGCCTGACCAGCCAGCGTCGCCAGTTGCTCGTTACTCCACTTGAAGTCTGCGGCGCGGCGCAATAGCGAATCGAACGCGGCGATGCGCGCCGGGCGCTTCGGATCGTCCGGTACCAGTTCGTAGAGCTGGCGCTCCGCCACCGACAGCCGGATCGCCAGCGCCATCTGCGGCGCGCCCGGTGCCTTCGAGCGTGAAAGCCTCTCGAGCGTGCGCTGTGCGTCCGCGATGCGCGAGCCTTTCAGATACTGATTGGTCAGTTCGGCGAGGACCTCTTCGTTGTCGGGATCGGCGCGCAGCCATGCTTCGAGATACGCGATCGTGAGGCTGCCGGCATCGTTCCCGCCGAGCAGCCGCGCTTCGAGCTTTTCGCGCGGAAACGCGAGCACGAGCATCAGCGTGACCAGCGCACCGAATACGGCGACCACGGTCGGCGAAAAGAGCCGTTGACGTTCAGGATCCGCAGGTGACGTCGACATGCAGACTATCCTTGGCGGAAAGGGCATGCTGCGTCACGCGGCATGCCCCCACGTTGGCCAGCCAGAACTGCGGCGCGACACGCGCACGCAGGTCGAACGCAAATCCGTTGCCGGTACGGGAGAAATGCTCGATGCGGCCGTTCGCTTGCGCAACATACGGGACGTGGGGCGCAGCGCTCGCATCCAGCACCGCGAAGCGTGCTTCGCTGCCCGCCAGATGCACATACGTGCCGCCAGGCCCCGGCAGATAGCCGACGACGCCGCTGGCGGTCGTCATGTCGGGCACCTTGCCCGCCGGCAGGCGCACCGTGCGCAGTTGCCCGCCGTTGCGGACCACCCAGAAGCGACCGTCGCGCGTCACGCTGGTGTCGAGCCAGTCGAGCACGTTGCGCGAATAGTCGGAGACGAACACCGGCGTCACCGGCTGCGCGAGCACCGCGTGCAGTACTTCTCTGAGCGCCTTCATCGACGCGTATTTGGTGCCGCTGAACATGTGGTAGTACACGTCGATCGGCTTGAAGCGGATCGGCTTGTCGGTCATCTCGAACGTTTCGAGCACGCGCCTGAAACCGTAGAACGGCCCGCGCCACAAGTCCGTATACAGCTCTTCGTTCTGGTTCGGCGCAAACACCTGATAGTAGCGGCCCTTGCGCACGCCGATCGGTGCGATCGCAGTCCAGCTCGGATTCGACTTCGTGATCAGCGTGTCGCCGCCGTTCAGGTTCATCACGCCGGCTTCATACGCCGCTTTCAGCACCGGTTCGGGCACCTGACAATCGCCGCTCCACAACACGACGCGCACTGATTTGCCCGGCGGCGCGACCTGCGTGTCGATAAACTTGATCGAGCCGGCAATTTCTCGGTCGATGCTGAACTGGTAGCCGGGAATCGGGATCGACAGGCCATGATAGTTGGCCACCCCTCCGCCTTCGGTGGTGGCTTCCTTGCTGGGCGCATCTCCGAGCCCGGTCACCCACATCCATTGCAGCGGGTGGGTGAACGTGTGAGTGGCAACTTCGACGTTCTGCAGTCCGAATATATTTTTTCCTATCGCGCGCAGATGCGGCGCAAACGCACGGTAAGGTCCTTCGTCGCTGACTTCGCCTTCGATCAGCGACACCGTCGTCGGGACGCCGATATCGCGCAACATGCGGTACAGCGGATCGCCCGAATACTCCGGCGACTGCGGCGTAGCATTGCCCCCACTGTCGCGGAACTCCACGCGCGACGCGAAACCGTCGCCGTCGATGTGCGACATCAGGAGGCGCCGGCCGTTTTCGGTGGTGGTGTCTGGCACGGGCGCATCGGTCGGCAGCCGCAGCGCGGCGCGCAGAAACGCCATCGGCTGCACGACCCAGCGCGCCTGATCCACATTGGAAAGCTCAAACACCGCAAACGGGCGCATCACATAGCCGCCCCATGGCGTGAGCGCCGCCGCGTCGATCGTGAAGCTGCCAGAATGAAGACGCAACAGCGAGCGGCTGCCTGGCCCTACGCGCACGCCGACGTAGTTACCCGGGTCCGGGCGCGGCACCATTTCGAAGCCCATCAGTTGCGGATCGGACGACTCGACCGCGAGCGTGCCATTCGCCGGCTTGCCCGCCACCGTCTGCAGCCCCAGTTTCTGCGCGAACTGCCCGTCCATCTCGGTGCCGAACGACGTGAAGATCGCGACGTGCATGCCCGACTCGATCTGCCGCGCGAGCCACGCCCGATACTCGCCCACGCGCGGCACCTGGTCGTTCAGCCAGATGACGATGCCCGCGTAGCGATCGCGCAACTCGCCCTGCGGCAGCGGCTGGCGCACGTCGTGGTAATCGATCGTGTAGCCGAGGTAATTGAGCGGTGTCGCCACATAGCGCACGCCGTCCGTCGTGTTCAGGTCGGTGCGGGGCTGCGGGTCCTGAACCACGAGAATGCGGCGCAATTGCGGCTCAATGGCGCCGATGCCCATGGTCTGCAGTTGGCCGTCGGTCACGAACGGAACGATGCCGAGCGCGCGGATCTTCGCGGCCGTCTCGAGCGCGCAAGCGCGATCCGCCGGTGCGCAGTAATCGATCGACACGACCGGCAGACCATATTGCTCGCGGATCGTGCGCACCTGACCGAGCAGCCAGTCGCGATCGGCGTCTTTCACCTCGACGTAGCGATAGGCGCTGGCGTCCCAGCCGCGAAACAGCGACTCGAACGCGACCGCATACGCGAGATCGTGCACCTGCGGCAGGATCTCGAAGCCGCGGTTGAAGATCAGCTTCGCGTCCGGATGGCGCGCCTTGATCGCGCGGATGACGGCGACGAGCCCGGCCTGCTGCTGCGCGCGCTGGGCGTCGGTTTTGGCTGCGAGCTGGTACGAGTCGAGGGTGTCGAGAAAGAAGCCGCGATAGCCTCTGTCCCAGAGCGGGTCGATGACGTGCTCGACGAAGAACGCCGGCCAGCCCGGCTGGCTCTGATCGACCACGCGCGACGCCCATGCCTCGTTGTGGCCGACGAGCCAGGATTTCGGCAACGCCGCATAGTACGAACGCGACGGCAGCACTTCGCCAACGCTCGCGTAGGCAAACCACGTGGTGTGCGGCAACGCGTGCGCGAGCGGATTGAAGCCGCTCTCCGGTTCGATGACTGCGGCGTCGTAGGCGGAAAGCAGTTCGACGGGCGGATCGTTGCCGTAATAAAACGCGAACGACGGCTGCGGCTGCGGCTGAGACTGCGGCACCGGTTCGGCGCCAGTCGCGGACGCCAGGGACACGAGCAGCACAAGCAACACGACGAGGACGACACGCGGCGTCATCCGGAGTGCCGACCCGAAAACCCGTTGCGCATAACACCCGGCCATCGTCGAGTCTCCTCGCGGTGCACTCGCGTTGCACAAGCGGTTTCCTTCCGACTGCGTGGCCAGCTGCATCGTCGGCTTCCTCGCTGTTCCGCCACTGGCAGGTCCGGCCGCATGCGCGCCGGCTCACGCGTGCCGTGTTGCCGGCAACGCCCCGGCAAAGGGCCGCCCGCGTCGAACTCGGGAAATCTGCGTTACGGCTGCTGCATCAGGCTGGAGGTGTAGGCAGCATTGCGCTGCGTGCTCCAGGTGTCCGATCTGATGCAAATTTTGAGATTGGTTTTGATCGTATCACGTCTGAAAATTCGGCCCTGACATGCTGTGCATCCGGTGTAACGTCACATCGTCCAGTACTTCGGCGAACTCGGCGAAGACGTCCATTCGTACCGCAATGACGAAATCACGATCGACGAGATCGCAAAACTGAACCCCGAGCGCATCTGCCTCTCAGCCGGCCCGAGCAATCCGCAGCACGCGGGCATCACACTCGACGTGCTGCGCAAATTGTCCGGCCACATTCCGATTCTCGGCGTGTGCCTCGGCCGCCAGGCGATCGGTGAGGCGTTTGGCGGACGCGTCGTGCGCGCCAAGGCCATCATGCATGGCAAGGTGAGCCAAATCGAAACCGACTGCAAAGGCGTGTTCGCGGACCGGGGTCAGCAGGAAGTTGCCATCCCGTTCGTCGTGGATCTTTGTCGGCATGTGTGCGTCAGGATCAGTCTGGAGCCATTGAACCAGCGATTGATCGCTCATCAAGCCCTTCTGGAAGTATTCAGCGAACCGTTTGCTCGGATCGTCCTTCGGCAGGCCCTTTCCAAACCGCCAGTCGGCCGCTTGGCGCAGCCTCGCGAGATCCTCAACCGCGATATCGCACAGCCCGATCGCCACGTCGTACGCAAGCGCCTTTTCGGCGTGCTCCGCATTGGTCATGATCGTCGAATGGTTCGTCGCGGCAGTATCCACGCCTTGCGACAGGATCTTCGTCACTTGCTGATCGTGCCACTGCGTGTAATCCGCGCTCGCCTGCGTCGGATCATCCTCGCCGACGACCCGGCCTTGTTCGTCGATCCAGCCGGGTTGGTTCTCGCGCCGCGCCTGCATCCGCAGCGTGGCATGGTCCTCGTAGCGTTGCGACGCTTCGCTTTGCTCCGTACCCAGGCCCTTGCCGCCATAGCTGTCGTAGGGATCGTCCGGATTCGATGGGGTGCCATCCGTGCCCTTGCCGGCGTCGCGCGCGTCCGCCGGCGGATCGTAGCCCTCATTGAAGTCGCTCTGGTCGTCTCCATCCGGGACGGACGACACCTTGCCATAGCGGATCGCTTGCGGCGCGAACGCCATGGGAAGCGCCGGCGCGTTGATCAGGATTTTCCAGTCCTTGTCCGGGCTGGCATTAACAGGCATGCTTAAGACCAGATTGAACAGCAGGAACGACGGCACAGCAGTGGCAACCGTCATGACCTGCGCGAGCGGATTCCCCCGGCCCGACTCCATCGCGCGTCGGAGCGAGAAACGGGCAAGCGATGAGGGTGGAAACCAGAAGCCCTCCTTCCTGTTCCGATCGTGCCGCCAGTCGTTGCCCCAGTAGTCGTAGTACTTGCCCGTCTCACCTACCTTATTGCCCGAAGCAAACACCCGCTGCGTGAATACGCCATCGGCGTTCGTGTCGCTGCGCTCCTGGTCGTTCATGCCGCGCCAGCCCATCCCCTGCACAGTCGTCACCGAGACGACCTGATCGTGCGGGCAGCAGTACAGCGTCACGTGGCCGTACGTCTTGTTGTTCAGGCCATGCGCCCGCAGTAAAGGTCAGCACGCCGAACCGTCACGGTCGGCCGGAAGTGGATACGCTCGAAATCAGCGTCGCGCCACACGAAGTCTTGTGGCCGTCGAACGCCGCGGGCGCGCCGTCGATGATGACCTCCGGGTCGCCCTCAGCGATCACGCAGTTCTGGTGCCCCCGCATGGGACAGATGCACCGGTCGCCCTTCCGGGCGACGGCGCGATCCATGACCTTGCTGGTCCCGCTTCCCGTCTCGACCCGGCCGCCGTGGCTCGTCGCATCGCCCACCCGGATGATTCCGCGCATACGCCGTCCCTCACTGGGTATAGCCCTGGGTCCGGTACGCAACACCGCGCAGCCGTCCCCACCACGGCAGGTAGGCATTGTTCTCGCCGCGCGCGCGGAACCAGTCCCGGTCGGGGTCGATCGGAACGAGCGTCGCGGGCGGCACGACGACCACCGCACTCAGGTGCTTCGGATCTGTGGTGCCCGCAACGAGGGTATTGCCACCCAGGTGATTGGCGCGGCCAATCGCCAGCACCACATCGGTCAGTGCCGTGCCCGCACCCATCTCGCCGAGCAGCGCTGGCGTGTTGAAGGTCTGCTTCTGGAATTCGAACTCCGGCAGCGTTTCCGTCAGCGTGCGGCCGAGCGCGGCAATCCGGTCGGAGGCTGCGTCGCTGCCGCGTCCGGCATCGTGGATCACGTAGCTGATGTCGGTGGCCGGTACGTTCGCGTTGTGTGCAGCAGCCTCGATTGCGCTTTTCCACGCCTGCGTGGCGCGTGTCGTGCCGGCCTTCGCCTCGAAGTCTTCGACGTTCGCGGTAGCGGCCCGGCCGATCCAGGCCAGCGGGTCGCGCCCGGTGTCCATCTGGGGTCCCGCAAGGATCAGCAGCACCATGTTTTCGTTCATCTGCTCATCGTTCGGCGGGAAGCCCGGCGCGTCCCAGTTCATCACCCACACGCTTTCCTTCGGGTGCGACTGCAGATAGTCGAGCGCCGCGTTGAGCGACGTGAAGCCGGCATTCGGGCCGCCCGGTGTCACGTGTACGTCCGGCGGGGTGTTGTGACTCCATAGATCCGGTGCTGACTTGTTGCCGATTTCGAACGCCAGGATCATCCGGTCACGCAAAAAATCACGGGCCTTCACCGGATCGAGCCGGCCAGCGGGGATCGCGTACTCGACATGAATGCCGGCAAGCTCGCGCCATTTGCGCCTGTCCGACGGCGCGACCGTGTAGAAGTAGCTCGGGTTCATTACGTAACGGTCGGCAAACAGCGGCAGCAACTCGTCAACGTATTTCTTGTGGAACCCCTCGAACGTTTCCTTTCCAAAGACTCCATTCGCAATCCCCGCTACCGGCTGTAACGACGTATATTTCTTCGGATTGGTCCGCACCATGTCGTCGTGGAGGTTCGGCTTCACGAGCCCCAGCGTCCACAGCGTCTGCCATTCCGTCGGATAGTCGCGCCGTTGCAGCGGATTGAGCCATTCGAGTCCGACGACCTGGGCGACGAACGGCTTGCCGCCGTCATCCGCAGGGGCTGCTGGCCTGGCGCTTTCCCCTGGCGTGGCGGCCGAGGCGCTGGACATGGCGAACGCGCTTCCCAGCACGAACACCGCGAAGGCAAGCAGGGCCGGTAGTAGCACCAGTCGTTTCATCACATCTCCCGTCGTCATCATCGGGGGCGTCGCCCCGGTTCCATTCGCCATTGTCACCAGCATCAACGCTGCGGCCAGCACCATCACACCGATCGCCAGTCCAAGCCGGCGCGGCCAGGTCGAGAGCAGCCTCTTCACAGCAGGACCCTCCCCGGCGTCAGCAGGGCACTCCCCGGGGCCAGCAGGAAATTGCCATCCCGTTCGTCCTGGATCTTTTCCGGCATGCTGGCGTCAGGATCCGATTTAATCCAGTCCTGCAAGAAAGCTTCGTTGCGTTTCCCGAATACAAAGTAGTCAGCGAACTGCTTGTTTGGATCGTCATCCGCCAGGCCCTTGCCAAACCGCCAGTCGGCTGCCCAGCGCAGTTGGACAAGATCCTCAGCCGCGATATCGCACAGCCCGATCGCCACGTCATACGCCAGCGCCATTTCGGCATGCTCATCATTGGTCATGATCGTCGAATGGTTCGTCGCGCTGGTATCCACCCCTTGTGACAAAAGATTCGTCACCTGCTGGTTGTGCCACTGCTTGTAATCCTCGCTCGCCTGCGCCGGATCGTCCTCGCCGACGACCTTGCCTTGCTCGTCGATCCAGCCGGGTTGGTTCTCGCGCCGCGCCAGCATCCGCAGCGTGGCGTGGTCCTCGTAGCGTTGCGACGCCTCGCTTTGCTCCGTACCCAGCCCCTTGCCTGGATAGCTGTCGTAGGGATCGTCCGGATCCGATGGGGTGCCGTCCTTGCCCTTGCTGGCATTGCGCGCGTCCGCCGGCGGATCGTAGCCCTCATTGAAGTCGCTGTGGTCGTCTCCATCCGAGACGGACGACACCTTGCCATAGCGCATCGCTTTCGGCGCGAACGCCACGGGAAGCGCCGGCGCGTTGATCAGGATTTCCCAGTCCTTGTCCGGGCTGGCATTAACAGGCATGCTTAAGACCAGATTGAACAGCAAGAACAACGGCACAGCAGTGGCAACCGTCATGACCTGCGCGACCGGATGCCCGCGGTCCGACTCCATCGCGCGTCGGAGCGAGAAACGGGCAAGCGGCGAGGGCGGAAACCAGAAGCCCTCTTTCTTGTTCAGATCGTTCCGCCAGTCCTTGCCCCAGTAGTGGTACTTGCCCGTCTGACCGACGTCATAGCCCGAAGCAAACACCCGCTGCGTGAATACGCCATCGGCGTTCGTGTCGCTGCGCTCCTGGTCGCTCATACCGCGCCAGCCGATGCCCTGCACAGTCGTCACCGAGACGACCTGATCGTGCGGGCAGCAGTACAGCGTCACGCGACCGTACGTCTTGTTGTTCAGGCCATGCGCCGCGCGATCGTCGGCAGCGTTGTACGACTTCCCGCCGCTGGCCGAGCTGCGCGTATTGGCCATCTCAGGGTCCAGCAAGGACGCCTCGGGCTCCAGCGAGGCCCGCTCCCGCAGGATGTCGAAATACGCCTTGAGCGTGCCGGCGCGCGCGACATAGCTTTGACGCCCCCGGTTGCCCTGCTTGTCCTTGACGCCACGCTGCGCCCATGTATCCATGAAGTTGCTGGGGACGAGGCTATACGGCGGGTTGCAGAGCACATACGTGTCCGCCACGCAGCGGCCGCTTTTCCCCGTTGAATCGGTCACGGGTTCGAGGCGGTCGCCCAGGAACGCGGCTGCGATCCCGACCATATTGCCCTGACTGTGACAAACCACGGTAATCGCGGTATCGGCCTGCTTCGTCCGGATCGTCTCGATCAGCTTTGCGAGCCGCAGAGCGCCCAGCACCATATAGGCGCGCGGTGGACACGAATACACCGTGCGCGAGTCCACCGCATTCAGGTGCTGAATAGTGAGCCACAGGAACAGGCGATCGTTCACCCCCTCATGCCACAGATCGGGCAGGCTCGAGGTGCCGTTGGCAAACGGACCGCCACCCCAGTAGTTCTGCTCGTTGAGGAAGATGTTGGTGCCGTACTCCTTCAGTTCGTCCTTGTTGGCCTTGTAGCCCCAGCGGAAGTGAATCACAGGCGAGAACGACGGATCCGGCTTGATATAGGTTTTGGACCACATATCCGGATTGATATAGCCGTCGGGCGTGAGGCTGTCGATATAGCTGACCGGCGTAAGCTGGCCAGCCGCGGGGCCGGTATAGGTCAACTGATCGTCGTTGCGACCAAGTCGCGCGTTCAAGCCGCGGCACAGGCCCTTTTCAGCGGCTTCGAACCACTCCCCTTCGGAGTTGACGCCATGCACGAAAATCACGATGCCCGGCAATGGCATCTGCTTGATGCAAATGAGCTCCTTGTCGGGATCGAACAAGGTTGAGCCTTGCGCGCTGCCCACCAGCACGCGGGACGGATCTGAGGAAGCGGTCATGCGTTAGGGTCCGTGTTGTTCACGTCTTCTGTTTGAAAAACTTCACCACCAGCGACTCGACCTGATTGCTGCTGATCGGTGACAACTTGCCCGAGCCGTCCGTCTGCCCCTTCACAATGTCGCCCGCGGACTTCTGGATTTCGCCCTGGTAGCCGCTCGCCGCCTGCCCGTCCGTCGCCCGCACGAGCTGCGGCACCCGACCCAGCGGTGCATCGTCGAACTTCGGCATGCCGGTGCTCATGCTCGCAGCCCCGCCCCACGTGTGCCCGGCGGACTTGACGGTAAAGTTGCCAGGACAACCAAGCTCGATGTCGCCACCGTGCAGCTTCAGGTAAGCCCCGCCCGAGGTGACGAACACCACCTGATCGCTCGCCATGCCCGCGAGCTTGCCGCCGGCGGCCGTCATCTGAATGCTCTTCGCCGAGTCGATCTGCGTGTCGTCGGCCTGGCTCTGCAATTTCACCTTGCCGTGATTGGCGACCGCCGAGATGCCTTCGGCCTGGGCGAACAGCGCGACCCCATGCCCGCCTTGCAGGTTGATGCGCTGGCCGCTCGTCACCTGGACGTGTTGCTGGGCAACCTGATCGATGTTCTCGCCCGCATACGTCACGTGCGTTTTCGGCGTCACGTTCACCGAGCCGGCCTGTGCGCCGAACGCCATCAGCGCCTCACCGCCCGATGCCTGCCAGCCCTTGAGCGCGTTCGCCAAGGCGCTCTGGCCCGTGGCGTCCATGGCTTGCCCGCCGTGCTGGCCGGCGTAGTCGCCGAGCGACTTGAACAGCTCCGTGCATTCACCGAGCAGTTGGATCAGCTCGTCGCGGTCCAGATGGTTTCCGCTCGCCTGCGAGCGCGCATAGGTCGTCAACAAGATGCCCTGCGCGGCCCGCAGCGCCGCGGCCGCGTCGGTACGCAGCTCCGCACCTTCGCCGCGTGCCGCGCCCTGTCCGTTGTCACGCGGATGCGTTAGGTACCCTAAATTGACTTCGGAGAAGGCATGCTGACTGGCAATTTGCGCGCTGATTTGCGACGGCGTGTCATCGAGGCGCAACTGGTTATACCGCCGGCCCTTGATCTCCTTCGAGCGCAGCCCCGACAGGTAGCGGTTGCCTGGCAGCGAGCCCGTACCGCTGAACATCGCCGCCGGCATATTCACGCCGTTCGTAAAGACCCCTGCGATGTACATCCGGTCCGGATCCCCGCCCACGAAATCGAGCAAGACTTCCATGCCCGCGCGCAGTGGCACCTGCGCGCCGTACGTATCGCCCGCCGAACTGCTCAACACGCGCACCGAGGCGCTGTCCGCCGGCGTTCCGCTCGTGCCCGCCCCGTTCGCGTGCACGTGGTCGGCCTCGTCAAGCCCCTGGATCCGCACGTTGTGCCGACCGTACTCGTCGCAGTACACCTCCTCGCCTTCAGTCGCCGTCACTGTGCCGATGATGGGATACACCGGCGGGAGGTCGACACGCGGGTCATAGGACGGTGTGAGCGGCGTATCGCGAGCGACACCGCTGAAGGTGTTCTCATAGCGGCTCGCGCTGGAGCCATCAATGGTGGTCGGACGCGCACGCGTATCGACCGACTCGGGCGGCGTTTCGAACGACCAGCGACTCGCGGTGAACAACGCCTGAGCGCGCTCGTTCAAATCCTTCGGTAGATTATTTTCGCCGCGGTGATGCAGCGCGGTCACGACGATATGGCGCTTTTGCTCTGCGAGCTTGTCGAGTTCAGGGTGTCCCGACACGCCGATCCAGTAGCCCACGGCGAGATCGCGCACGCCGCTTGCCGCGTCGAAACGCGCCGCGCGGGCATCGTGGGCATCCACGCGTGCGCGGCCCAGCCTGTCGTAGTCCGCCCAGGAGTTGGCCATGTGCGGCGAATCGATGCGCGAATCCGAGAGCAGGTGCGCGAGGTCATTGCCCGCCGCGCCCTGATCGACGCGCGTGGGCACCTCGACCTGGTCGACACGGCTTGGCTTGAGGTCCCAACTCGTGCGCCGGATCGAGCCGGCCACGACCTGGCGCCCCATGCTCAGCAGCGTAATCGAATCGGCTGCGCCGATCGCCGCGTCGGCATGGTAAGGAACTGTGCCGACGCTCGCCTGTGTGAGCTTGATCGCATCGTCGAATAACACCAGTGTGTGAAACGGCTGCGTGCTGTTACCGGCAGTGTCCTGGCGGTCGCCTGTTCGCACAAACCACGCGATGCCGTCGCGCCGACACAAGCGCCGCACGAAATCCGCGTCCGATTCGTTGAACTGGAGCGTCTGCTCACGCGCAGGGTATCTCGATGCGTCGAGCTTCGAGATATCCAGATCGAACGTGCCCGCGAGCGTCACGCTTTTGCGGTGCCATTCCTGCACGAGCGTCTGGAGAATGTCGACAACGCTCTTTTGGCGGAAGATCCGCGTGTTGATGCGCTGCTCCATGATGGAGAGCGCATCGCGAACCACTAGCTGGTAGGTGGAGAGCGAGCCGTCCGATTCACCTTCGTGCGCATCGGTGACGATCGCGCAGATCGAATGCAGTCCACCTTGATCCGTGACCAGTTGGACCATCACCGGCTGGCCGAGGAACGTTTCGAGCGGGACGCCGATGCTGGTCGAGATACAGGAAAGCCGGCCTTCGATACCCCCGCACAGCGCTTCGCGAATATCCAGGCGCTGAATCAGAAGCAGGCCCGCCAGCTCCGTCTGAGAGCGGTTCCAGTACAGGCGGAACGGGCGGGTGTCCTGCGACGGCAGTGCCCCGATAAAGACGCGAGGAATGGAATAGTTCACAGCTTGTTTTCCAGATGCGGAATCCGCATAGATACAAAACGAATTACCCGTAGCGATTCCGCAAACCGCCCGGTCATGCATGTTGATTTACTTAAACGAAATACCAAATGAAAATACCAGCACGATCCAAACTCCGTCAAATTCTTGAATAAATGGAATTTATTTAACAAAATTCAACAGCAATTATTACGCGACGGATTTAAAGGCCGACACATCGAATCACTCGAATTGAATATCAGGCTTGCGTTGCGGGTTTCCGTCGGTGCATGGGGTGAGCGTTTCTGGGAACGGGCAAACCTTTTGGGTCCGTCCAGTACCGTTTCAGATTGCAGCAGTCGACGGCAAGTGACGTCAGGAACTAAACAGCAGATGGCACCACGCCTGCGAGCCGCTATCGCGAAAGCAAGCCATATGGTGACTGCCCTTGCTCAGCATATTCGCCGATACTCGGCTTTTGACATACTGGACGGTCGGTCATCGGCGACAGCGGTAATGATCGGCGCCAGGTCACTTTCAATATCCAGGCCGTGTTTCGCCGCAAGCAACGCAATGTGAACACCAAAGACTCCGCGTAACTCGCCAACCGCGCCGTTAAATATCCAACTGGCGTAGTGCCCGTATTCCGCGCCGTAGAGGACAGGCGCACGGTCGTGTGCCTCAGCGGTCGCAAGAAACTTCCGGCAGGCGGCTCGCATCGCCCTGGCAGGCTGTTGAAATACACTTCACCGATGCGCGGAATGCCTTTCCGGGGAGCTGCTGGGTCGACGTCGTTCATGCTGCCCGGGATGCACACGGCTCAGATGGAAACCGGACAGGGCGACCTGCCTGATTTCTTCGGGCCACTTCAATCTTGGGGAGCGGCCTCGGTTGCTCCAGTTAAACAATGCTGCTGCTCGAATTCGTCGGGCGTCAGGTACGCGAGACTTGAATGCGATCGATCGCATCGTAGTGGCGCCGCCACTTTTCGATCACGACCTTTGCTTCGGCACGAGTGCGAAACCACTCGAGGCTCAGATACTCGTCGCGGAATGTTCAGTTGAAACTCTCGTCCGCACCCTTCCGCATCATCGATGCTCCTTCGCAACACCTGGCCGGTCGCGCACGATTGTGACGGAGCACGGCGCATAGGCGATCACTTGCCTCGCGATGGAGCCCAGCAGCCAACGATCAAAAGCAGTCCGCCCGCGATGCCCTACCACTACGTGGTCGATATTGTGCCGCTCGGCATACAGCACCAGTTCCTTGGCCGGATGCCCGACAACCATTTCATATTGCACCGTGACTGCGGATACCCCGAGCATTCCCTTGAGCTCGGTGATGAGGTCCTGACAGTGGCGTTTTTCGGTCTCAAGCAGCTCAGGCAGCTCATAGGCCAACTTACCCCAGTCCGGCGGACTGACAACCGCAAGAACGTGCAGCCGCGCCCCTTCCTTTTCAGCGAGATTTTTTGCGAAGCGGACTGCCACCTGCGCGGAAGCCGAACCATCGTAACCCGCGAGAATGTTGTGCATGATTGCCTCCAGACACGCATCCGGATCTCCTGCAACGACTCCGGAACACCCTGAAACGTTGCAGCCAAGGCCGAGTGTGAGCGAACTACAGGTGCGACCAACTTCATGAAACACTACGGTAGATGCGGTCGGTCATCGCGCTCGGCGCGGAACTTCCGCGCAATCTGTCCGCGCCGCGCTCGGCACTGCTCCCGAATCCGTGGCGCCGCAGCATTTTCTGCAGCGCAGCAATGACGTGTGGTCACGAACACGCGCTCCAGCCCGGCCAATCAGCGTGAATCACCCGTCGCAAACGCGAAGATGCTTTTGATGATGTGATCCGGTCTCAATGAAGTCTGCTTTAACAAAAACTGGCGGTTGTGAACAAGCATACGCGCATCTCGATCGCGGCAGGCATCACCGGCATGGGTTGCGGCTTTGACGGCCTGGCGGCCGACGAGAGAAAAGGCGCGGGTTAAGTAACCCGATGCGCGCAGCAGGAACGTGCTTCTTGCACGGGCGGACACTTGACCGAGCCATACGAACAGAAGACACAACAATCGCCAGACTTCGGAGAAAGCAGGGTTTTGCACCCCGGGCATTCATAGAAGTAGACGCAGGCGTCGGTCGGCATCACCACGACTGACACGTACCCGCAGTGCGGACAGGACAACGCGGATTCGAGGGTAAGTGAGGTTCGCATTGATGGCCCGTACATTTCTATTCGACGAAAGGAATCACAGATAACAGAACCATCGTAGGTCATACGCGCTCACTCGACAGGCCACCACTTGCCATCGGACGCGCTGCTCTTCAGCACCGTCTCCATGAAGCGATGCCCGGCCACACCGTCGTCGACCGTGGTCAGCAGGCGGCTCTCGGGCGGCAGTGGCAGGCCCGCATCGAGCGCCTCGATCTGCAGCGCCGCGTCGAGATACAACTGGGCAAACGCCTCCAGATACCCTTCAGGGTGCCCGGCCGGCACGCGTGTGGCATGCTGCGCCACGGCCGAGTTCACACGGCCGCGCGTCAGCCGCTGCGCCACACCGCCCAGCGGCGTGACCCAGAGCACATCCGGCGATTCCTGGTCGAACGCCAGGCTGCCCCTCGTACCGTACACGCGCAACCGCAGCGCGTTCTCCGCGCCGCTCGCGACCTGGCTCGCCCACAGCATCCCGCGCGCACCGTTCGCGTAGCGCAGCATGACCTGCACGTGATCGTCGAGGCGGCGCCCGGGCACGAACGTGTGAAGTTCCGCCGACAGCGCGGCGGGCGCCACGCCGGTGACGAAGGTCGCGAGGTGATACGCATGTGTGCCGATGTCGCCGAGACAGCCGGCCGGCCCGGCCTGCGCGGGATCGGTGCGCCAGCCGGCCTGCTTGTTGGCGCCGTCGGCTTCGACTGGCTCGGCGAGCCAGTCCTGCGCGTACTCGACCTGCACGATCCGCAACTCGCCAAGCGTGCCGTTCGCCACCAGTTCGCGCGCGTGCCGCACCATCGGATACCCTGAATAGGTATGCGTCAGCGCGAACAGCTTGCCACGCTCGCGTGCGAGCCTGGCAAGCGCCTCCCCTTCCGCCAGCGACATCGCCAACGGCTTATCGCAGATCACGTGGATACCGGCCTCGAGAAAGGCTGTCGCGACCGGTGCATGCAGATGATTGGGTGTCACGATCGACACCGCATCGATGCCATCGTCCCGCGCAGCCTCGGCACGCGCCATCTCGCGCCAGTCACTGTAGCTACGCGCAATACCGGCCTCCGCCGCGCTAGCATGGGCGCGCGCCGGGTCGGACGACAAGGCGCCCGCCACCCACTCGAAACGATCGTCGATGCGGGCCGCGATGCGATGCACCGCGCCGATGAATGAACCCTGCCCGCCACCCACCATCCCCAACCGCAATTTTTTCCGCTGTCCTTTCATCATTTCGCATTCCATATCATTTCGCTTGCGCACCGAAAATCCGTCGCGTCACAAACCGAGTAGCGCCTTGATCTGCTGGCTATCGACACCACTGCCGGCGAAGTCGTCGAAGGCCCGCTCCGCGACGCGGATGATGTGCCGTCTGATGAATTCGGCACCCTCGCGCGCACCATCCTGCGGATGCTTCAGCGCGCACTCCCATTCGAGCACGGCCCAGCCGGGATAATCGTATTGCGCGAGCTTCGAGAAAATCGCACCAAAATCGATCTGGCCATCGCCGGGTGAACGGAAGCGGCCCGCGCGTTCAAGCCAGCCGCTGTAGCCGCCATACACACCCTGCCGTCCATTCGGACGGAACTCGGCATCCTTCACATGGAAAGCCTTGATGCGCTCGTGATAGATGTCGACGAATGCCAGGTAATCGAGCTGCTGCAGTACGAAATGGCTCGGGTCATACAGTATGTTCGCGCGTGGATGGTCGTCGACGGCCGCGAGGAAGCGCTCGAATGTGACGCCGTCGTGCAGGTCCTCGCCCGGATGCAGTTCGTAACAGACGTCGACCCCCGCTTCGCCGAACGCGTCCAGAATCGGGCGCCAGCGTCGGGCGAGTTCCTCGAAAGCTGCCTCAACGAGGCCTGCGGGGCGCTGCGGCCACGGGTACAGATACGGCCACGCCAGCGCGCCGGAAAACGTGGCGTGCGCATTCAGGCCGAGGCGGCGCGAGGCCTGCGCGGCCCAGCGCAGTTGCTGCCCGGCCCATGCGGCACGCGCGGCCGGATCGCCGCGCACCGCCAGCGGCGCGAACCCGTCGAACAACTGATCGTAGGCCGGATGCACGGCCAGCAACTGCCCTTGCAGATGCGTCGACAGCTCGGTGATGACCACGCCCTGCTTGTCGAGCAGTGCGCGGATGTCGTCGCAATATGCCTGACTGCCGGCCGCCTGTTCGAGATCGATCAGCCGCGGATCCGTCGGCAACTGGACGCCTCGGTAGCCGAGTTGCGCGGCCCACGCGGCCAGATCGGCAAGATTGTCGAACGGCGCCTCGTCGCTCATGAACTGCGCGAGGAAAATCGCCGGACCCTGGATGGTTTTCATGATTTGCGTTCCTGCGCGAACGTCGTTTCGACGGAATGTGCACCGCCCGGTACGTCGGGCGGTGCGTCACGCCGTCCCCTCACCTGGCCGGAGATGGCCAGCGTCAGAATGGCGAGTCGGGAAAGTAAAAGTCCTTCGCGTTCTCTTTCGTGATCAACACCGACGGGATGATCGTTTTTTCTGCGAGCTTTTCGCCCTTCAGACGCGCCTCGGCCGTCAGCTTTATCGCGTCGTAGATGAACTTCGGCGAATACGACACGTCCGCAGGCAGCATCGGCGCACCGTCCATCACGTTCTTGACCATGCCCTTCGAGCCTGCACCGCCGAATACGATCTTGATATCGCTGCGTTTGGCCTGATCGATAGCCTTCAGCACGCCGACTGCCATATCGTCGTCCGCGGCCCATATAGCGTCGATGTGCGGGAAGCGCGTCAGATAATCCTGCGTGACCTTGAACGCGTCGTCGCGATTCCAGTTCGCATACTTGCCATCCAGCAGCTTGATGTCCGGATAGGCCTTCAACACACCGGTAAACGCGGCCCAGCGCTCATTGTCGAGCGTGGTCGGAATTCCGCGTAGCGCAACGATGTTGCCCTTGCCGCCCAGCGCCTTGGCCAGAAATTCGGCTGGAATCCGGCCGAAAGCGGTATTGTCGCCCGCAACGTAGGCGTCCTGCGCACTGGTATCCGTCAACCCACGGTCGACGACCGTCACATAAATCCCTTTCTTCTTCACCTGCGCGACAGGCTGGGTCAACGACGCCGATTCATACGGGAAGATCACCAGCGCGTTGATCTTGTTGACGGTCACCAGATCCTGCAGCTGATTCGCCTGGTCAGGCGCGTTCGCGGCGGTCTTCACGATCACCTTCAGATCCGGATGGGCTTTCTCGAGATCGCTCTTCGCCTTGTTCGCCCACCAGACAATCCCGCCGGTAAACCCGTGATCGGCGGTCGGAATCGCTACGCCAAGTATCACCTTGTCATCGGCGTGCGCGGCGCTCGCGCCGACCGTCATCATCACGCCCAGCGCCAGCACACCAGCGCCAACCATTCTCTGAATCGGCTTCATCACGTCTCCTCTGGTTGTCGGGACGCACCGCGCGTCCTTCTCGGTGAAACGCCTGCTCCTTCTTGAGCCGTCCGCCTCCGGACGGCTCCATCCGGTTCTTGCGCGTATCGTTCAACGCCGCCCGCGCTGCAAGAACGCGACGACGATGATCACAACGCCTTGTACCGCCGCATTCAGATATACGCTGATAATGCTGGTGAGATTCAGGATATTGGCGATCGTGGACAGTAGAATCGCGCCGACGACGGTGCCGATCACGCGCCCCTCGCCGCCCTTGAGCGCCGTGCCGCCGACGACCACGGCTGCAATCGCCTCGAGCTCCCACAACAGCCCGGTGGTCGGCGTGGCGGAGCCGAGACGCGGGACGTACAACACGGTCGCGATACCAACGCAGACACCCGTCAGCGCATAAGTTGCGATCTTCACGCGATCGACCTGGATGGCCGCGTAACGCGCGACCTGTTCGTTCGATCCTATCGCCTGCACGTGACGACCGAACGGCGTGCGGTTCAGGATCAGCGCACCCGCTGCCGCGATGGCGAGAAATACCCAGATCGGCACCGGTACGCCGAACAGGCTGGCGTAATAGACGGGGCCGTAAAAGTTGGCCAAGGTATCGTTCAGCGTCAGCGCACCGCCGTCTGCCAGCCATGTCAGCACCGCGCGGAAAATACCGAGCGTGCCGAGCGTGACGATAAACGGTTCGATACGGCCTTTTGTGATCAGCAAACCATGCGAGCAACCGAACAGTGCACCCAGCAGCAACGCGCTGACGATACCGATGGCGAGAATCGCGAGCGGCGCAAAGGTATGCCCGCCGATACCGTTCGCGAGCCCATTCATCAGCCAGATCATGACGCCCGAGATCAGCGCGGCCATCGAACCGACGGAGAGATCAATGCCGCCCGAAATGATCACGAAGGTCATGCCCACCGCGATGATGCCGATGAACGACGTGCGGGTCAGCACGTTCATCAGGTTCGCGAGCGTCGCGAAATCGCGGTTCAACAACATGCCGGCAATGCAGAGCGCGATCAGGCCAGCGAACGGTCCGACGCCATGCAAACGTCGCGCGAAACGGACCATCTGCGAAGACTGCGCGGTTTCAGTGTGTGCCGGTTGCATGAGCAATCAACTCCTCTTCGGTTAAGTGCTCGCGGCCGAGTATCGCCTGCAGACGCCCGGCGCGCATGACAGCGACGCGATGGCACAGGCCAATCAGCTCGATCAACTCGGACGAAATCACGATCACCGCACGCCCTTCCCGAGCGAGTCGGTGAATCATGAAATAGATGTCGCGTTTCGCGCCGACATCGACGCCGCGCGTGGGTTCATCAAGTACGATCACGCGCGGATCGGGTTGCAGAAACTTCGCCAGTGCAAGCTTTTGCTGGTTGCCGCCCGACAACGTGCGCGCGCGACCAGCCAGATCGCCCACGCGAATGCCGAATTCCCCCACCGCCTGCTGTAGCGCGTCGCGCTCCGCCCTGGTGTCGATTAGCGGATGCGCGTAACGTTCGTGCGTCATCAGCGTGAGATTGTCCTGCAAGCTCAAATCGACATGGAGCCCCTTGCCCTTGCGATCCTCGCTTAGATATGTGAGGCCCTGGCGCATCGCGTCGCGCGGGCTGTTCAACTCGATGCAACGCCCCGCGATCTCGACGCGGCCCGCGCTGCGACGGCGCAGCCCGAGCATCGCTTCGAACGCCTCGGTACGCCCCGAACCCACCAGACCGGCAAAGCCGAACACCTCGCCAGCATGCACCTGAAAACTCAGACCCTCGATCCAGCCGGGTACGGCAAGCCCCTCGACTTTCAGTGCGACGCCTGCACCCTCGGGCACCGGCGCCTTATCAGGAAACATGTCCGACACTTCGCGCCCGACCATCAGGTTCGCCATCTGCTGGCGAGTGAATCCGGCCGTTTCGCCACGAGAGACGAAACGCCCGTCGCGCATCACGATCACCTCGTCGGTAATGCGCTCGACTTCGTCGAGCTTGTGCGAGATATAGACGATCGTCACGCCATCCGCTTTTAGCCGCTCCATCAAGGCAAACAGGCGGTGGGTTTCCTCTGGCGTCAACGTCGCAGTGGGTTCATCCATGATGAGCAGACGCGCGTGGCGCGACAGCGCCTTGGCTATCTCGACCAGTTGTTTCTCCGCGACGATCAGCTCGCGAACCGGCGTGCCAGGCGTTTTGTCCAGCCCGACCTGAGCGAGATAGTGCCTCGCCTCGTCGTGCATTGCCGTGTCGTCGACGAACCAGCCCCTGCGCTTCTCGTGGCCCAGATACATGTTCTGTGAGATCGTCAGATGCTCGGCCAGATTGAACTCCTGGTGGATCAACACGATACCGGCGGCTTCCGCTTCGCGCGATCCGCCAAAATGAACCGGCGTCCCGTCGATCTCGATCGCCCCCGCGCTGGGCTTCTCGTATCCGGCGAGAATCTTCATCAGCGTCGACTTGCCGGCGCCGTTCTCCCCCACCAGTCCGTAGATACGGCTGGGTGCCAGGGCAAAGCTCACGCCATGCAACACACGCACCGGCCCGAAGTCCTTGTGGATGTCATCGAAACGCACAGCCAGGCTCATCGTTTCGTTCTCCTCTGGGCCATTCGTCATGCGCTCGCGCGCATCATCAGCCGATGCGGCAGCAGCACACCGGGCAATGTGGCGGCCGGCTCAACCAGCCGCCGAAGCAAGAGCCGCGCTGCGGTCTGCCCGAGTTCCTGCATGGGTTGCGCCACCGTGGTCAATGGCGGATCAATCTGCGCGGCGATAGCGATGTCATCGAAACCGATGACTGCAACATCGTCAGGCACCTTGCGGCCAACGCTGCGCAAGCCATTGATCACCCCGATGGCCAGCGTATCCGACACGGCAAAGATCGCGTCCGGTCCGTCGCTACCCGCGGTGGCCAATGCGACTGCGGCAGCGGCACCCGCCTCGTAATCCAGGCTGTCGAGATTCAGAATCCAGCGGAGATCGGGCGTCAGACCCGCTTCGGCAAGTGTGTCGAGATAAGCCTGTTGACGCTGCTGCGCGTACAGGTAGCCATCGCCGGAATTCATCAGCGCAATCCGGCGTCGACCACGCGACAGCAAATAACGCATGGCTTCGCCCGCGGCGCGGTAGTTATCGATCCCGACATATGGCACGCCACCTGCCGGGTCGAATTCGCAGCAGGCGACCCACGGCAACGCACCGGACTCCTCGGCAAGCGCCTGCTGGATCGCAGTCGGATCGAGGCAAATTGCGCCGTCCGCGCGATGCCGACGCAACATGTCGAAATAGCTGCGCTCGCGCCCGAGTTCTCCGTCGGTGTTGCATAGCAGCATGAAGTAACCCTGCTGACTCGCGACGCTGTCGATACCGCGCACAATTTCCGCGTAGAACGGATTGCCGATGTTGGGCACCATCGTAAGCAGCAGCCGGCTTTCGGCCGTACGCAAGTTACGGGCGAGTTCGTTGATTCGATAGCCACTACGCTCGACCGCTGCCATCACGCGCAAGCGCGTTTCCGGCTTGACATTCGTATGGCCATTGAGCACCCGCGAGACGGTCGCCACCGACACGCCAGCGAGGTCCGCGACGTTCAGAATCGACATGCACAATCCCCGGATATCTCGCTCAAGGATGAAAATGTAATGGATTACATTTTTATAGTGCAAACAAACAAAAGGGCAAGAACAAATCACTTGGGGTTTGGGTTTATTCCAGCACTGCGCACGGTGCCAGACGGACTAGCAGATCGGTGCATGGGGGATTTAAGAGTCGCTTATGCGGACGCTGTAACCAGAATGCGTAACCGAACGAACTAACGGACTGGGGCGACTACTGTCCGCATCTGAATGCGGCTTGATGGTGGCCCTGAATTCTGGCTGCGTTAAGTCGGTATGCGGATCGGCCTGCCACGGCGGACCCACTGAGCGCGTGCGACAAATTAAGCGGCAGTCCCGTCGCCCTGGAGACCGATCATGTTTGTACGGCTCGTTGCTGTCGCGTCCTCACTGCTTGTCGCGTCCGTTGTGGCGTCAGCCCGCCCTGTAGTTGTTGAGCTCTTCACGTCCGAAGGGTGCTCCTCGTGCCCTCCGGCTGATGCCTATCTGTCCGAGCTATCTCATGACCGTCCGGAGTTGCTTCCACTCGCGTTTCATGTGACTTACTGGAACAGCCTGGGCTGGCAGGACCCTTACTCGCTGGAGGTGGCGACGCAGCGCCAGGCGGAGTACGGCGCCCGCTTTGGTGACGGTTCCTATACGCCGGAAATGGTGATCGACGGCCTGAAAGGAGTTGTTGGTTCGAATCGGCGTGCCGCCGAAGCAGCGATCAGAAACGCTCAAAAAGCTGACGACGCTGGGGTGTTTGTTAGTGGTGTGCGTCACGACGGAACGATTTCAGTCACAGTTGGGCGCGGCACCGGTCATGCGCAAATCTTGCTGATTGGATATGACACCGGGCATGTGACGAACGTTGGGCGAGGCGAAAACGCGGGTCGCGCGCTCAGCGAGTCAAATATCGTTCGCTCGATACAAACCGTCGGCGAATGGACTGGCGCTCCGTTGAAGCTTGAACCCACATCGCCTGCCGGTGAACAGGCGGCAATAGTGATTCAGTCACTGGACGGTGCGATTATCGGCGCGGCGCGAGTTGCCAACGAAGGGCATTGAGCAGGTTGGCACGTTAGCTGATCTTCGCATTGTCGCGCCATCGGATGAGCATTACCTGTCGTCGTCGCTAGCTCTGGCTTCGCCTTCTTTCATGGCAGGAATGGAATAACGTTGAATCCGCTTTTAATATTTTATAAGTAATCCCGATGTTATAAATAGGTCAGCGATTGAGATACTTTCCCATGCACTTCGTCGCTCGGCAGGTGTGTTTCCTATACTCTCAATTGACGCACCGACAGGAGAACTGGCGCCCCGCGAAGTCGCAGTACCTAAAGCGAAATCGAATCCACCAGGTCGCAGTCAGTTGATTGGCAAGACGCGCAGATAGCTCGGTCCACCGGCGGAGCCGGCGCGATCGACGGCGAGCAGGCGTTTGCGGACGGGGTCGACCGCCACTCCGCGCGGCTCGTCGAAATCGCTGGCGACTGCCGTGGCCTCCCCCGTGGGCGAAAAGCGACATAGCGCGTGGTCTCCGCACTTGGTGTACAGCGTGCCGTCGGGTGCCGCCGCCATAAGATCCGGGGCCGCGACGTTCGCGAAGATGTCATTTGCCATCACTGGTGCGTGGGCGGACAGCGCCACCGGTAGATCAAGTTTCACGATCCGATTGTTTGTCTGATCGCTGATGAATAGCGTATCGCCGACCATTGCGAGGCCGACCGGCTTACCGAGCCCGACGACGAGATCGCGTTCCGTTCCTTGATCCATCGCGGCGCCACGCGTGACGAGACTTACGCCGCCCTGCGCAGGATCGCTTCCTGACTTCACGAACCAACTGGACAGAATCTCGGTCTGGTTCAGGACAAGCAGGCCAAGGCGCCTGCGGCCGGGGTTGGTGTTACTCGCAAGCGTGGCGCGTCCGGTGGTATCGACGTTGAAGATTGCGCTTGCCGTCCCAAACCCGAACCGCGCGACCAGTAGTTGACCGTCAGCAGTAACAGCAATCTGGCTCAGGCTATTGCGTTGCCCGTCGACGGCAGGAATGCTTGCGTATGAAGCGAAATAGTTAAGGTCGGACGACGCGAGAATGGCGTTGGTCGTATCGTCGGTGAGATAGACGGCGCCATCGGACGTCCGTACAGCGACGCTATTCGGTGAGCCTGTTAGCGCAATTTTCTGCGGAACGGGCGAGCCCGACTGAGCCACACGCGGCCACGCAGAGGGCCATCAGAGACGCTTGCAGCAGCCACTTCATGGACATCTCCTGCCGGTATTTCACCGAGCGCGCTGGATCTATATATTGAGGCGTGTGTGTTGATGTCCGCGCCGCGTTGACCCACCTGAGTCCGTAGTTTTCATCGAATTTCGACCCGCGTGATTGTATCCCCTGCTCAATCTTTGAGCAGGGGATACAGAGGTGATCGCGGTGGGCATATTGGCCAAGATCAGGCAGATGTAATTCCGCGAGAAGGTCCCGCTACGCGAGATCGCGAGGCGTACGGGCCTGTCCCGAAACACGGTGCGCAACTGGCTGCGGCAGACCGATGCTGTCGAGCCGAAGTATCCAAAGCGCGTCAGTCCGAGCGTCGTCGACGAGTGGGCCACACAGCTGACAGGCTGGCTGCAGGCGGACAGTCGTCGCCCGAAGCGTGACCGGCGCACGGCTCGGTTCATGTTCGAGGCGATCCGCAGCGAGGGTTACGCCAGCAGCTACGGCCGCGTCAGCGCGTTCGTGAGGCGCTGGTGCGAGGAGCAGGCCGAAGCGCCGCGCAGGAAGGCCTATGTGCCCCTCGCCTTCGAGCCCGGCGAAGCCTTCCAGTTCGACTGGAGCTGCGAATACGCCTTCATTGGCGGGCTGTGGCGACGCCTGGAGCTCGCCCACGTCAAACTCACCCTCCCGCGCGTTCTGGCTCGTCGCCTATCCCACGCAGAGTCACGAGATGCTGTTCGACGCGCACGCCCGCGCATTCGCCGCGTTCGGCGGCGTGCCGCGGAGCGGTATCTACGACAACATGAAAACCGCCGTGGACAAGGTTGGCCGAGGCAAGGAGCGCGCGGTCAACGCGCGCTTCGAAGCGATGTGCGAGCATTACCCGTTCGAGCCCGAGTTCTGCAACCGGGCCGCTGGCTGGGAGAAAGGCATCGTCGAGAAGAACGTGCAGGACCGGCGACGCCAGATCTGGCACGAGGCGGTCCTGCGACGCTGGGAAACGCTGGAGATCCTGAACGAATGGGTTGCCGGCCAGTGTCGCGAAGCCTGGCACATGCGGCACCCGCAATGGCCCGAGCCGACAGTCGAGGACTTGCTGCAGGACGAGCGCACCCGGCTGATGCCCAACCCACGCCCGTTCGACGGCTATGTCGAGCAGACCTTGCGGGTCTCATCGACCAGCCTGATCCACTTCCAGCGCAATCGCTACAGCGTGCCCACCGAGTACACGAACCAGCTGGTGAGCGTGCGCTGCTATCCGGCGTATCTCAGCGTCGTCGCCGACGGTCTGGAGATCGCGCGCCACGAACGAAGCTTCGAGCGGCACATGACCTTCTACGACTGGCGACACTACATCACGCTGGTCGAGCGCAAACCTGGCGCGCTACGCAACGAGGCTCCGTTCGCCACGATGCCGCTGCAGCTGTTGCAGCAGCACCTGCTCAAGCACCCGTGCGGCGATCGCGTCATGACGCAGGTGCTCGCCGCGGTACGCGAACATGGACTCGATGCCGTGCTGCTTGCTGTGCAGGCTGCGCTGGACTCGGGACGTCCCAGCGCGGAGCACGTCCTGAACGTGCTAAGCCGGCTGAAGGCACCCGTCACGAGTGCCAGACTCGCTACCACGAAACTCCAGCTCAAGGAAGAGCCCGCGGCTGACGTGAGCCGCTACGAGACGCTGCGCGCCAACCCACCGGAGGATCGTCATGTCTAACGACATCGCTGCCCAGCGCAAAGGCCTCAAACTGCACGGCATGGCGAACACGTGGCCGGAGTTGCTGGCGCAGTCGCGTCACAGTGACTTCGAGCCGGAACGCTTCATGAAGCAGCTGTTGATGGCGGAGACCGCCGAAGGGCAGGTGCGCTCGATCGCCTACCAGATGACCGCAGCACGCTTCCCAGCTCACAGCGACCAGAAAGGCTTCGACTTCGCCCAGGCGCATGTCGACGAAGCACTGGTGCGCTAACTCAGCGAACTGTCGTTCCTCACGAGCGCACACAACATTGTGTTCATCGGTGGGCCCGGCACTGGCAAGACGCACCTCGCCTCGGCAATCGGAATCGAGGCCGTACAGCGCCACGACAAGCGTGTGCGTTACTTCTCGACCGTTGAGCTGACCAATGCACTGGAACTCGATAAGTCCACCGGCAAACACGGCCAGATCGCGCACAAGCTGATGTACGTCGATCTGGTGATTCTCGATGAACTGGGCTACCTGCCGTTCAGCCAGACCGGTGGCGCATTGCCGTTCCATCTGCTCTCAAAGCTGTACGAGCACACGAGCGTCGCGATCACCACCAATCTCAGCTTCGGCTAGTGGGCGACCGTGTTCGGGGATGCAAAGATGACGACAGCGCTGCTGGACCGGGTTACGCATCACTGCCGCATCGTCGAGACCGGCAATGAATCGTGGCGCTTCAGGACCAGTTCTGCCAAGGCGAAAGCTACGAGAAAGAAAGCAGAAAAACCGGCTGGCATTGAAGAGGTATCCACACCGGAATAGATGTCCTACGCTGTCTCGGGGTGGGTCAGATCTAGATGAAAACGGTGGGTTACGACTCGGTGGAAATCAACAGGTCTGCCCATAGACACAGTGATCACAGACGGGCAACGCATGGCGTGCGACTTCGGCAAAAAGAAGGCGTGCGTCGAGTTGCCTGCCGGCGGTCCTCCACGCCACAACGCATCGGTCTACCATGAACGGCTTCACCTGAAGCGGGACTTTGTCGATGGCACACCGAAACTGGTCTACCGCGACGATGAGCACGAGTTGGTTCTTGAGGGCACCCCTTACCGGCGACGATGGAAAATCGAGCGCCTGTTCGCATGGCTTAACAAGTTCAAGCGCGCTCTTACACGCTGCGATCGATGCGATGAACGCTGCACTGAATTTGCCGCTTTTCCTTCTCGATCATCATGACGCGTCGATATTTATGAAATCAGTTCAAATTCCTTACTATTTTTCTAACGAATCCTTCGTCGTCAATTATCGAAAGTTCAATAAAATTCCCCTCATTCGTTCCGACAGATACGCTATCTTTCAAGTGAAAACTCTTATCGGAAAATGGCGCCAGCATGCTCCCTGTCTCAGTAAGAGTTTCATTTCCCGTATGCAGGGAGATCTTGTCCAGGGTCGCATAATATGGCGTCGGGTTGCGGCAGTTGATAATGGCTTCACCTTCCTGATGAAACTGTGCTCTGCAATCCAATTTGTCAGCCCATTCTTCCGACCCTTTATCGATATGACGGGGGCGAAAAAAAATCTTCTGCCTTAATCGCACGGACAAGCTAATTTCATTTTTTTGATCTGTCTGCATATGAGCCATGGGGGGGATCATCTGTGCGTTAAACCAGAATACCGACTCCTTATCCTCCGGCAAGGGATGCTGGGTATAAATGATTCGAACAGCCCGGCTCTCATGTGGTTGCAGCCTTATCAGTGGAGGAATCACGACAAAGGGTGTCTCCAGTTCATCGGGCAGCGCATTCTCGTCTCCGTCGTCGATCCATGTCTGGATAATCACGGGATAATCATTCTCATTGAAAATCTGCAGAGATGCATCGCGGGATGTTGATGGAAAGATCAGTCTTGTTGAACTGGTAAATATCCCCGCCCCCAGGGACTCGCCGGCAAGACATTCGATACCTCCAGTCAGTAAAAGCGCTAGCAAGAGCCCCGCGCAACAACTCTTCATCCACTTGGCAATATTTCTCACTGGAGGTACTCCGCTACTCTGTTGTAAGACCACCAGCCTGGGACTGGCAGACGCCTTGCAGGCGTACCAGCGTCTTCTCCGCGTCCTGCGGTGGTACTCGATAACCGAGTGTGCATTTGCTGCTGTCAGCCTGACCCCAAGTAACGAGCAGTTTTCCGTCCGTGTCGCCCACCCGCGCGTAGAGCTGGCTTCCCTGGCCGACCACGCCAACTTCGTTACCACCGGCGTCCATCACTTTTCCACCGATAGGCAACGTCCGGCCATCCTCCAGCTGTGCGCTGATAAGTAACGGATAGCCGCGCCGGGTCTTGAACTGTATCCGCGGAACCGCACCTGCATAAGGTGCGACACGCTTCTGCGTCTCTTCCAGTTCTGCATTCCCTGCCATGCCTGTCGGGTCCAGCGTAACCACGTTATAGCGATAAGGCGAAAGCGAGGGGACAATGGCCCGTCCTGCCCCGTTGAGTACAACGCCGGAGGCGGATGTCAGCTTCGCTCCTGCTGCACCCGGCGCGTCGATAATACCGAAAGTATCTCCGACATAGGGGCCAGCCAAGACACCCTGACGGTCAGCGACGACGACTCCCCGCGCGGTAGCCGTAACCGCTGAGGAACCAGTGGATTTCGTATATCCGGCGCCAAATGTTCCGAACGAGGTATTCCGGGAAAGGCTCGCCCCCCCACTATTGACATGACTTCTTTGATCTGTCGACTGGTTAATGTTGTAGGAGTATTCCTGACCAGATCCGAATGACCCCGTCAGGTTGGTCTGGAATAGGGAACCCTCGTCGCTATAGTGGGACACCCCGGTAGTCAAGGTGCTGTTTCTGTTCAAAATACGATCCAACGGAATCACGAGCCCCACCGTAACAATGTTCTGGGACTTATCAGCGCCATTTAGAGTTGACGACGGCTGGAGTTGTCGTGAAAAGCCGATGTTGTAGGCCACCCTTCCAATTGAACTCTGAAAACCGGCCTGAAATTGCGTATTTGCGCTGAAATTTCCGTAGTAGTTTTGCCGTATCGCATTCATATATACGGAACCCACTTTTCCTAGCGGCTGGTTGAGGCTCAGTTCAAATCGGCTCTTTTGCCGAAATGTATCTGATCGAACATATTTACCCGTATCGTCAATATAGTAATATGGAGTCTGCCCACCGGCCAGCGAGTCCAGTAACGATATATATCCCGACGTTGAATAGCGATAGGCGCCGAGCGTTACCGATGTTCCTGTCGGGCTGTAGGTTGCATTGTACGTTCCCTTGAATTGCCACCCTGTTGACGATGGCAGTGTTTTAAGATCAGATTTGGCGAAGTTAACATTAGCACCAAATGCACCGACCCTCGTTGCCAATACGCCGCCTGCCGAAAGTGAGTAATATCTGTTACTGGCTCCAAGCAGCCCCCCGTTTACGGTCAGAAGGTTGTTGATGCCGCGCTCATACGTCGCCTCGATAAAATTGACGTCGGCGGCGTTCTGGAACGACACATTGGTTCGTCCGGCAGTAAGAGAATAGCGGGACAGACCGGGACGCAACGACGTGCTGACGGCGGAAAATGGCACGGTAAAGGAATGGATCTGCCCACTGGCTTCCGTTACCTGAACGTTAAGGTCTCCAGAATTTTGTGTCGGATACAGATCATCGATTACGAACTCACCGGGTGGAACGGTAGTTTCGTAAACAACGCTGGCTCCCTGGCGGACGACAACCCTCGCATTGCTTCCTGCAGTTCCCCTGATGACCGGAGCATACCCCTGCTGGTTCGGAGAGAGCATTCTTTCGTCACTGGTAAGCCTGATACCCCGAAATGCGATGGAATCAAAAAGTGTGCCGCTCGTTGACGTCTCCCCAATCATGAGGGTGGAGCGTATATCCGGCAAGGCGCGCTGCAAATAGGTATTCCCGCCGGTAAACTTGGTGCCGCTCCTGGGCGTATTTCTGACGCTCGAAACATTGCGCAACTGCCACGGGCCGATGTTCAGTCCGCCTTGCAGATAAAAATAGGTTGAATTCAGCGAGTTGCTGCTATAGCTGCTGGAATTGTGGTAGTAGCTGCCAGAATAGTTAACATAGGCAACAGGATCTCCGCTGTCCCAAGCCGACCTTGGCACATACCCCTTTACCGTACGGTTCAGGTATGCCTGCGGAATCGTCAAGTCGAGCCGCATCCGGGAAGCATCGAGTGCCACCTGGCCGCCCTTGACTGTGTCCTCTACGAACCCGCAGTCTTGCTGCGGCTCCATCGTAATAACCTCGTCGTGAACACCCGCTTCAACCAGGAACTCACGCGAAATACAGGGGCGCGTTTTCCCCGGAACAGAAGTGCCTTTGAAACTGATCTTTTTGTTCTGGATGAAGTTGCCATTCAGAAAAATGTCGACGGCATACTCACCCGGCAACAGTCCGTTGTCGTTTTCAAACGTCGACAGGTCTGTCTGGACGCCGCTGCGACCGCGCAAAAAGGCGGAATTAAATACCACAGGGACGGAAACAGGTTCATTTTCGCGGGTTGCAACGACCAGATCAGCTCCGGTTGCTTCCTCGGCATAACAATAACCGGCAAGGAAAACTGATGCAAGTGCAACACATAGCTTGGACAAACGCGGCCGAAAGGCTTTACCCTGCACATCTAGATATGAACATCTTTTCATGGCGCTATCCAGTCACATACCCCGTTCACCGATCTCTAATACATCGGTATCCTAAATATAAATTTACCTATCATCCTGATTCACAGGATAGAGTTATAGGGAAATATCAGCCTTTGACATTCTTGCGTTGCCCCGATCGTCTATCAGAGAAAATTCCACAGTAGAAGGCGATGAGATTGGTTCATGCCCTGACAGCTTCCAGCTGATGGACGAAAACGGCGCCAGTGTCACGTTCTTGTCGAACTTGACAGGATGGGTGTCGTTGCCAGACTTAACGGCGGCATCCTCCATGAACGTGGCGTAATAACCGGTTTGATTGGATGCCTCCAACCAATAATCACCCTTCTCTTTCCTTATGCCAAACCTGATGTTTTTCGCTAAATCGCCCACGTCACCCTTTATGCCTGACGGACGGTATATCAGTTTGACTTGATTCAGGAATGAAATGGTTATCCTGGCGGTGCCGGATTGTTGTGATAACGCACTGTTGGGCGGAATCTGCAAGAAATTCAGCCAGAACAATGTTTCCCTATCCGCGGGCAGGGCGGCGGCTGCGCTGTTGAAAATGATGCGGACCGTCTGCTCGCTGCCCGCATTGATTCTGAATAATGGCGGCGCAACAAAGAACGGGGTTTCTTCGGCATTCGTCGGAGGGACTCCCTTGCCGTCATCTACCCATACCTGCATCAAATTCGGCGCACGATCATGGTTGGCAAATCGCGCAGTCACAAATTCCGTTCCAGCAGGATAAATGATGCGCGTTCCATACATGACCACTCCAGCGGATGCCGATAACGGGATGAGCGCATGCAAACCCAGTATCAGCAGATACGCTGAATATCTAATGAAATTACGGACTTTAATCGCAAACATTTGTGTTTCTCTGGTGCCGGATACTCAGATGCCATCCCTTGCGGGCCATCATGCTGAAAAGGCGGGAGAGGAAGATAAGGATCTGTATTCCAGACCCCTATCTTCCCTAGCCCTGTCAGGCTTTATTGCGTACGGAGCGCGTAGGTCGCGGTTGTACTGATGAGCCCCGGGACGACGCCAGCGGTATCCTTGACGTAGTAGTACGCCATCATCGGAATGGTTGCGGCATTGTTGACTGTGGGCACATAAGTTACCGGAGTGGTATCACCCACAACGACCTGCGTCGTAGGTGCCGTACCATCCATCACCTGGATCTGCACGGCATCCGAACCGTAACCCGCCACGTCCGTCAGGTTGCCCGAAGCGGCATCGTAGGTACTGGACGCCAACACTGCGCCCACTGCCGTAGCAGTGACGGGACAATTCTGGACCTGGATCGAGAAGGGGGCGCTGATGGCGTCATATTGACCAACGGCGGTGAGTGCACTCGCAGCGACTTGGTCCAACACTACGGTATAGTCGCCATTGTTCGCGACCGGTTCACACGTCGTCTCCACAACTTCACCGTTGAAGGTGATGACGTTGTTGGCATGTGCCAGACCGGATGCCATCGCGCAAACCGACACGCCGACTGCAATAGCCAGTTTTTTGATTTCCATTTGATACTCCTTACATTTCAATAGTCATGCGTCGAGCACGACAGGGCACTCCAGCGACATAACGCTACTGGATCTGTAATTACATCGCGCAGATTGCGATGTATTAATCTGTTATCGTGTAAGCGTCACCGACACTTATCTTGCAGCCCCGTTTATGGCTGATTGACAAGCACATTTACGGTCGCAGACACGTTACCGGCAGTAATTTCGCTAGCGGATACGCTTGGCAACTGTTCCATCCTTGCTTCAAAGCTCTCCGTATACTCGGTATATCCTGCGGTTGCGGACGCGCCAGATGAGTCAGGATTTACGGTGTACCATCCCTGATCCTGAGTCTGTGAACTGGCCACACTGCAGTTCGAATTGTTTTGCGTATCCGTACTAATGCCGGAACATCCTGAATTCTGCACCCAGTAACGACTGGTTGTCTCACCGTTACGTCGATAGACAATTCCGACACCATTGGCACTACCAGTTGAATTATCTGACTCCAGATAACGATAATCAGTACTCAGTAGATTTGATCTATTCTGCGGTTCAAAGCCAATGCGCAGACTGCTGACTGGTGAGTTTGTTGTACTGCATTCATAAGTCACAACAAACGGTGACCAGGATGCACCGCTTGCGGCGATGGTTGACACAGACTGCGTTCCCAGGCTCACACTTTGCGGAACCTGCGTAATACCGCAGGCCGGAGACGCATCCTGTGAATATTCTGAGACCAATCTTATATAGCCATAGTCAGAATCGGTGGATCCAGATGTTGCTGATAACACATATCCAATGCGCCCAATCATGCGATCGCTGGTTCCGGCAGTATTGGAGTCATAAGCCGAGCGAATTAGTACCAGACGAATGCTAGGGAAGTCACTTGCCGTGATGACAAATGGATAACTCGCACAATCCGCGGCGGTAAGTGTGCCATTCGCCGTGCAACTCTTATAAGTCAGAGGTGTAAAAATCACGGCGGTATTGCTTGCACCAAGGCTGTCGTTACGGATGAGCTCCCTTTCAGTGCCGTTAGGCATCTCGGCATACAGCTTCCAGCCAACGGGAGAGTATTGAGTGGAAGTTGCCTGAAACGCCGTATAGTAATACTGGAGCCCGTTGTATGAAAAACCGCCTCCCAGTTGATACGTATCGTCGAGGCGTAAGGCTGCTCCTGCGGCAGCAGCGTCACTTTCAGCCGTACACTTCATGAGCACAGCGTTCGGACTGCTTGCGAGCAAGGTGCTCATGGGAAATGTCTGATCGAAAAGAACAGTCCCCAAAGGCTGGAATCGTTGAGCCAGAACCTGTACGGAACTTGGACCAATCGGATTGTTTTCCGCTCGGCTCCAGTAGTTGGTCGAGCTGGACGCCTGATATATACATGCGCCGATAGCCGCATGGGAAAAAAGTAGTCCTGAAAATAGGACTGTGATAATTGAAATAATTATCTTCAGGTTGTCGGATATCTTTTCCATCGCTAACCATTACCTGCAGAGCAAATTGTGAAACTTGCACTTGTTGATCAAGGCTGCACGGGCAACACATCTGCGCAGACCATCGCCCCATCGTCGTGCAGCGCCAGATCACTATGAACATTCGCCGCGTTACTGAAGAATCCGTGAACGACAATGATCTCGCCATAGAACGTCGCAATCACGGACTTCCGCCCTTCCCTTTATCTCCAGCACACCACTTGAACTGCCTCGGATTTCACTTAAGAATCCCTACCTCCATTACAAGCCACTTTCACTCAGATCGCTATAAGTCACTTCTTGAATCTCTGCGCAATTGAATAGGATTTATCTCGCACCTGGACAAAATTGATGTCCGTCATGTTTTTATTCCGTAGTGCATATCATCTGATCAGTTACAGACGTGCAGTCCAACAGCGATGTAACACCCGCTCCAACCAAGAAGCGGCGACGACGATGAGATCCGGCGGACGTTGGGGGAGCGCAGGGCCGTCAGGCGGACTCGGACCTGATGTCGCCACGCGCATTTTCGGTTCCGTATCGTGAACCCGGGTATCTGTCCCTGCATTACTGATGGGAACTCCACGCCACTTTCGGCTGCACAGCCCTCACATTTCCGAAATTGTGGGGTGGAGCATCCCTGATTCGAACGCGTACTGATACAATTCGGCCTCGCTGGAAACTCCAAGTTTTTTCATCGCCTTTATTTTTTGCGCGCTGACTGTCTGTACCGCTCGATGCTTGTATTCCGCGATCTCAGTGATCGACATGCCAGACGCGATCAACCGGATTACCTCCATTTCACGCTGGCTCAACTCCTGAGACTTTGATCCGGCAACAGATATACGACCGGCCGCGTTCGACATGGCATCGCCTGCTGCCGGAAAATATACTGCGCCCGCGTAGACTGTATGAATGGCTATGATCAGATGATCAATTTGATCGCTCTTGTTTATCACCGAGCGAACACCAAGCTTCAGGAGCTGCTTGGTTATCGCGTGATTGCGGATCATCGTGAATACGACGATCTTAAGATCCGGAAATTGTCGACGAATATCTTCAATTAACCTAAGGCCACCACCTTTTATACCACCGGACGACAAAAGACCCGTGACGAGCACATCGCACCCCCCCCCGCTCACAAGACGCGGGATTTCGTCAGGACTTCCAGCTTCACCAATAACATCTATGGTGTTTATATTGCTAAGAAAATATGACAACCCCACAATAACCACCGGATGTTGATCGGCAAGTACGACTTTGATTTTCATGATGCAATTACTCCAGGTAGCGCTGCAGCAAGGCGCCACAGTCTGTTCGGCCCACCCGCACGCCGAAGATCGTCAGACGTCGGTCCGATGCTTCGAGTACGTCGGCAAACAAGTGTCCTGAGCGGCGGCTTTAGCCGAATCGAAGCAGATTCTGAACTGCGAGACCCGACGGCCAGACGATGGCGCCAACACGTCCGTCACCGACAGTTCTAGCGCATCGCATTCGATGACAAATGGCCGAATTCTGATTCCTCGATAGTGCTTCGCGTCACCGTCATCATTGACTCCATGGATAACGCAATCTGGGACTAGTAAATTGCCACTCGAACGATTTCGAAAGATCAACGACTGCAGTGGAATTACTTGCAGCCTCTTTCATTTCATATTAATTTATGAAAATGAAGATTAAGCCCGGCAATTCAGGTCATGAAGCCATGGCTATCTCTCGCCAAGACAATGCAATTTCCGCTGGATTGCTTTCAGCCCATACTAGATTCTCGCGGGCATGTTCATCGAGTGCCATGACTGTAATTTACATAACCGCCGCATTATTTCCATTTGGACCAGTATGAAATACCCTCCGAAATGCGTAGGACTATTCAGAGCCACCCAGCAATTTTGATTAGTATGAAAGTTTTCTCCAGACGCGTAGGATTATTCAGAGCTGAAGAAAACATGTGGACTAGTATGAAATGTCTTTTAAAGTGCGTAAGATTATTCAGAATTGCGCGTTGATCATATACGTTAACTATTCTATTTTCAGTAGCTGGCCCCTGCCGGGAACCGCGGTCACGACGTGACGTGAACCGATGTTGCCGAACGCATGCTAAACAGCGTCCGGGAGGGTCGGGACGTCTTTACCGGCCCAGGAAACTGTGATGGCGTGGAGACCAGTTAGGCGAAGTTAGTGCAATTTGGTCGACTGGCGTTACCAGACGCGTGCCGCTGCGATGAACACCGGGCACCCCACACATCGTGCACAGACGAAACTCGCCGATATGGCTTCGCGTGAACGCGCGCCTTGCCGTTAGCCGTTCGCAAAGTACGCCGCTTTCTTTGGAGTGCCGCGCTCCCCGGTCTTGCGCGTGAGTTCGGCATTCAGCCGCCGTATCTCAGCGTTCTGGTTCAGTTCATTCCGTACACGACATTCGGCTTCTCGAACTTCATCTTCCAGGCATACAGGCTGTGGGTCGTGACGCCCAATCGCTGCGCCACATCCGCCACCGAATGACCGCGCTCGCTCACCTGTTTGAGTGCTTCAATCTTGAACTCATCCGTGTACCGCTTGCTGCTCATATAGACCCCTTCGGTTGCCAGAAATTATGGCTCAAAGGTGTCTATGAAACTCTGGCCGGTCCAAGCCGCTGTTGGCGAAAGCCGGAAAGGTCCTGGTTCTATTTACTGGCAATTCGCAATAATCAGATTGCCTGAGCCTGCAGTAATTTGAATAATTTGAGCAGCCATCTCGTTCATTGACATAGACAGGCACCGGTTGTCTACGAGAAGTTCGTGACGTTCATGCATTATTTGGCAAAAGCTCGCATCTATTCACCGGGCCTTTGAGGCGGAACGGATGGCGACAACAATCAGATCCGTCGCCAAATGCTATCCAAGATGGACCAGTCGATCGCCCACAGATGAACCCTCAATCGACTGCATTTTTCCGGGCAGCGAGAGCACACCGAACTGTGACGCCGTGGCAACCAACAAGAAGAAGCTGTTGTTGATCTATCCGCCACTCACTATGCCGACCGCCCCTCCGATCGGTGCGCCGCTGCTCAAGGGTTATATCGAGTGCGAGCTGCCAGAATGGGAAGTCAAAGTGATTGGTCTCAACATTTGGAGCTACGGCGTGCTATTTGAGCGCATTCGCGATGGCTCGCTCAAGTTCGCACCCAACACGTTCCCGCGCGGCGCTTCCGATGTTGAAGATCTACTAAGGATCGCCGACTTTTTTCTCGGTAAGGGTCCGGATGACTTTTATCTGGATGGCGAATCTTACGATCGCTACGGCACGCCGCTAGAGCGCAATTATTCCCCAGTTCCAGTCGTGCCGCTCCTGCTTTCGCGCGGTTGCTGTTGGCGGCGCTGTACATTCTGCGTGCACTACATGTCCGCCGGACTGACCTATCGTGTACACGGCCTTGAGCACACCATCGAAACGGTCCAACATTGACAAACACAGCAGACAATGAATCGCATTGGAAAACGCAAGTCCCTTACGCTGCAAAGCAGGCACAACAAGGCACTCTATCTCTCAATGGAGCGCTCAACGACGGACAGTCTCGTTCTGCCGGTCAGGGTCGCGCTTGAGTCGGTGCGGCGAGGGCACGTCGAACGTGACGCAGTTGTATGTCTGTCAGAGATTGTTCTGTTAACGGGCTTCCTGACGCAAGCGGGTCACGGCAAACTTGAGCAGTACGTGCTCGATGGTGCGGGGCGGGGGCAGCTTCCTGTGCTCGACGCCGGCGAATTCCAAACCAGTCACGAGCTTGGCCCGAACACGATCGAAGCGCTGACATTGATCGTCAACGAATATGACAGGCTGTTGCGCGAAACCCGCCTTCTTGCGATCCTGGACGCGAACGAACGTTTTGAACGGCTCCGTCGATCTGCCATGGCAATTCAGCAACCAGAAAAAATCTAGAAGGAGTCGGACTGGCAAGAAGCAGTGCACGCCGTCGAGGCACTGGAAAAAGTGTTTGCCCGTTAAGGGCTGCCGGACATCCTGAACACCGATCAGGGCGGCCAGTTCATGGCGACCGCGTTCACCAAGGCCGTACCGGGCCAATGCATCCGGCTGTCGATGGACGGTAAAACGTGCTCGTCGAAGGGGCATGGCGCAGTATCAAGTCCGAAGAGGCTTACCGGAAAGCATACGAATCGGTCGGCCACGCCCGGCGCTCCATCGGAGCATAAATCGAGCCGTGCATCCGCAAGCGGCCCCATTCGACTGGCGGATCAGACACGCGGAGGCATGCTTCGCGACGCTGCCTTCGGTCAAATCGGCAGCATAATTGTGCCGGACGCTCCACTTTAAAAAATATCGACAGACTGTGCGAACATGCGAGGCTACCTCTGTTATCAAAGATAACCCCGGATCAGTTCCGTATGCATGATGCAATGTGCGATGGAGTCGGATCAGGCGCGTCACTTCGGCGTATGCGCCGCCGTTACCAATCCAGTTTCATACGCGAGCTGGAATAAATCGGCGTCCCGCTCAATTCCGAGTTTTCGCATGGCCCGACCCTTCTGCGCACTGATCGTCTGTTTCGTTCGATTAAGGCGTTCGGCAATTTCACTCACGGACAAGCCGGAAACAAAAAGCCGTACCACCTCCATTTCACGGTTGGTCAGCGTCCGGGTTTGGGAACCTGTTGCAGATGAAAATTCAGCTCGCAGTTCGTCCGTTTCCCGCAATGAAGTACGGAAATAGGTGGCGCCTGCAAACACCGCGTGGACAGCGGATATCAGATGGCCTGTATCAAAAGACTTGCTCAACACGGACTGCACGCCTAGTTTGACGATCTCCTGTACGAGACCTACGTTTTCTATCATCGTAAAGACCACCACCCGGAGCGTTGGATAGGTCCTACGCAAATAGGCAAGCAGTGTCAGCCCATCGCCGTACTGTCCGCCGGGCATAGCGTAATCAGTGATCAACACGTCGCAGGGCGTTGAATTCAGCAATTTCACAAGTTCCCCTGAATCAGCGGCGGTACCGATCACTTCGAGGGTGGGGATGGCGCTCAGATCGTGTTTGAGCCCTGAGAGGACTGCCGGGTGGTCGTCGGCAAGCGCTATGCGAATCTTGACGTTGCTCATGTGGGTCTCCACGAAACCGGAATAAGAAACGGTTACAAAAGAGTTCGTAGGGGCTGTTAACCCGTAACGCAACCTGCTAACCGCGATCGACGTAACAACAGGATCGAGGAGATGGGCAAACCAATCATCGACGACGAACTGTGGGCACTGATCGAGCCACTGCTAGCACCAGCGAAGCCACGCCGCTTCAAGTATCCGAGCCGCAAGCCGGTACCGGATCGGGCTGCGCTGACCGGCATCTTGTTCGTGCTGAAGACCGGCATGCGGTGGCGAGATCTGCCAGCTGAGATGAGATACGGCTCTGGCGTCCGTTGCTGGCGCAGGCTACGCGACTGGCAGCAAGCCGGCGAGTGGGATCGACTGCACGCACTGCTGCTGGCGAAACTGCGAGTGGCCGGGAAGATCGACTTTTCCCGCATCGTCGTCGACTCATCGTCGATTCGTGCGGTTTGGGCGGGCAAAACGAACCCCACCCATCGAGCGCGACCCGTTTCCAAACACCACGTCGCCACCGACGTCAACAGCACGCCGATTGCGACGATCCTTACCGGCGCCAATCGTCACGACGTCACCCAAATTGTCCCACTGATTGGTGCCATCGTGCCGGTTGGGGGCCTGCGCGAGCGGCCTCTGAGCCGCCCCGGCCGTGTCTACGCCGACCGTGATTATGATCATGAGTAGTAGTCTGAATTCGATCTGATAGGTAGTCGGGGGCGATATAGAAAAGCTATCAATGAGGAATGAGTTTCTTCCTGGCGAGTTCCAATGAATCGAGGAATGTGCGCATCGGCGTCCTGCGGTAACACCATCGTCCCTGATGCTCACGCTCATTGTTGTACTGGTCGAGCCACGCATCAAGATCGGTCTGCAAGGCGTCGATCGATTCGTAAATCTTCTCGCGGAAAGCGGCGCGTTAGCACTCGTTGAGCATGGTCTTGTGCAGCCGGCCGACGATTCCATTGGTCTGCGGCGACCTGGCCCTCGTTCGAGTGTGATCGATGTCTTCCAGAGCCAGATACAGCTCGTATTCGTGATGCTCTGGGTTGCCGCAGCATTCGGTGCCACGATCCGTCCGCACGCGCAGCAGCGGGATGCCGAAGCTGTCGAAGAACGGAACGACGCGATCGTTAATCAGATCAGCCACCGGCAGGGGCGTCTTGCGATCGTAGAGCTTCGCAAATCCCACCTTCGAATAGGTGTCGACAAAGGTCTGCTGGTAGATGCGACCCACTCGCTTGAGCGAGCCAACGTAGAAGGTGTCCTGCGCACCACAGTAGCCCGGACATTCGGACTCGAATTCGCCGTGTCCATCCTTCTCACGCCTGGCGCGTTCGCGCGCGACGAGTTGCGCTTCGGTCAGCACCAGACCTTCCTGGGCAGACTCGGCTTCCAGCGCTTTCAGGCGCTTGGGCATCGTCTCAAGATCATCGCGCAGTCAGATTCTACGAACACCCTGAGGCGACACCGAAAGGGCATGCCGCTTGAGGACTTCGTTGGCGATCCGAATCTGACCGTAGGCCGGCAATTCGAGGGCCAGTTCGACTGCGGCAGTCTTAGTCTGAAATCCACACGGTTCTTGAACAACGGCCGGTGGTGGGAAATCTCCTGCAGCGCGGCCTCGCCGCCGCGCTCGTACAGTTCCTTGAACCGGTAGAAGCTGTCGCGCGAATAACCTATCCGACAGGCCTCGGGGTGCATAATTAGCACGAACGTCCCTTCGTTGACTCCACCGCAAGGCGAGACACGACTCATGCTGCGCCGCGCACTTGATCACTTCCACCGTTATCAACACATCTTGATGTTCGGCGGTGCAGCAGCGCTCACAGCGGCGATGTTGGTTGTACTAGTGGTCAATTCGGTTTCGGCAATAATTGCCCACACGGCACGCGAAACGGACAGACTGTCTTTTAGCGAGCGGTCGGTGGCCCATTTAACTGCGCAAGTCGAGACACTGTTGGCCACCACTGCTCACGATGTGGAGCTTACGTGGACAACCGGCCGCAAAGACTCCGCAGACCTGAAAGAAGAATTCCGTGAAAATGGGTACACGTTACGCGTGCAGCCTGCAAGCGACATACTGCCGATGATGATAGTCGGTGCACCCACGTCATCCCTATCGTCCAGCGATTTCTACAAATTCGTTAATTTAACCAGACTGCTGGCCGCCCGGTGGACCGTTGCAATGACCCTTAATAGCAATCGTCTGACCACGTACGTGTATACCCTTGACCGCTCTCTGCTGATCCTGGCGGTGTCACCGGGACCGTCCGAAAAGCGGTGGCCCACACTCCTGTCAGACAGGTCGTCGCTATTCGATACGCTTGTCGGCACTGAGGAGCGACCGATATGGCCGGCAAATGCACCCTTTCGCCGACCGGACACCGGGAGGCCTACCGCTCACTGGCTTGCCCCGTATGAAAGTCCACTCATGGGGCAACGCGCTATTCGTGTCATGACTGGCGTACTCGATGCGCAGGGCCACCCAGTGTGCGTGTTCGTTGTCGAATTGCCTGAAAAGATGCTAACGGAATCGCTGCCTCCGCTTCCGAACGGCACTCTCATATTGCTCGCAGCCGATGGCACGGTAATCGATCGCGCGTCGCGACAGGCTGTCGGCGACGACGAAATCACAGTGGCGCGCCAAGCAGCCAAGAGCGGAGCCGGGAGCGTAAGTCGCCGCGTGAATATGGCAGGTCATTGGGTCGCTGCGTGGCGGGTTGGCGACACCGGACTGATGCTCGTCTATGTCCAGTCGTGGCTACAGGTCGCCAAAGACCTGAGGGTTGTACTTCTCACGTTGCTGACAACGACGATAGCTATCATTGTGCTGATATGGGCACTAGTGCTGCTTTTCAACGGACGCATCTACAAGCCGGTGCTGATGCGCGCTGCACGCGTGTTCGAAAGCGAGCAGTTGAGCCGCACGCTCATCGACACTGCGCCGGCCGGCCTCGGGTTGATCGCGCTAAAGAATGGAATTCCGTTACTGCGCAGCCGGATGATGGCCAAAATGGCGCCGACGCTGCCAGCCGAACTCGTCGCTCGTCACCGCGTACGCAATCCAAACAGCGCAAGCGGCAGCAACGGAGTCACACACGAAGAACTGATGCTGCGCACGCGTGATGGCGACCTGGTTCACCTGGCAGTGAGCGTTGCGCCCGCGCGTTACCACGGCGAGGACGTGCTGGTGACTGCATTCGCCGATGTGACCGCGCAGAAACAACTCGAACAGACGTTGCGAGAGGCACAGAAAGCTGCGGACTCGGCCAATGCAGCGAAATCGACCTTTCTCGCGACAATGAGCCACGAAATCCGCACGCCGCTGAATGCGATACTTGGCAATCTCGAACTGCTTTCGCACTCGCAACTAGATACGCTGCAGCGAGACCGGTTGAAGACGATTCTCGCGTCATCCAATAACCTGACCAGAATCATTAGCGACGTGCTGGACTTTTCGAAGATCGAAGCCGGTGAAATGACACTGGAGCGCATCACATTCAATGCGGTGGAGGTGGCCTCGCATGCGCTGACGGTGTTCGCCCCCATCGCGTACGCAAAAGGCCTTCGGCTCGCAGGTTTGTTCGGCATACTTATCGAATTGCCGATACGGGGCGACCCTACCCGACTCGAGCAGATATTCAATAACCTGCTATCGAATGCCATCAAGTTCACCGAGCGCGGCGAGGTATTGCTGAGGTTATCGGTCGCTGATGGAGCGATGCTGAGGGTTGAGGTGGAAGACACCGGTATCGGCATGACACCTGAACAGCAAGAATCAGTGTTTCACCCCTTCAGTCAAGCAGACGCAACGATCAACCGCCGCTTCGGCGGCACGGGTCTGGGATTGACGCTGTGCGCGCGGCTGACTCAGGCAATGGGCGGAAACCTGTCAGTGCGAAGCGAGCGAGGCAACGGAAGTTGCTTCACGGTACTCGTGCCGCTTGGCGACGCGCCATGCGCCCCGGCGCCTTCCCGGTTCGATGGAGAACTCATAGCGTTCGTCGCAGCATCCGATGCCTGGCATGCGTTTGCCGTGCCCGCTCTGCAAGCGTGGGGATTGACCGTCAGAGCATGCAGGCACCCGGCACAGATCGACGAAATCATGCTGGACGAAGTTGATGTGGCGGTCCTGTGTGGCGAGCGCGAAACGTGGGACGCAGACGACGAAGCAAGATTGCTCGACGGCGCATCTTGGGTAGTGGACTGCAGCGTCGACGGACCCAGCAATCCTGTAGCAGATGGACGTCTTGTGCGTGTGTCCAGCTATGGTCTGTCAGGACTGGCGCAAGCGCTTGCGTACGCATTGCTGGGTACGCCAATGATAGGAACAAACGAAACACATAAGGCACTTTCTCGACGGCTGAAAGTCCTGGTGGCAGAAGACAACGTAACGAACCGTCGCCTGTTCGAGGAGCAGCTAACGCTACTGGGCTGCGAGACAGTAACCGTAGAAAACGGCGAGCTGGCGCTCGCCCAATTGACGCAGCAAAACTTCGACGTGCTGGTGACGGACTTGCTGATGCCGGTAATGGATGGCTATGCGCTGGCGCGCGAGGCACGGCGGCGCTGGCCGCAGATGCCAGTCATTGCAGCCACCGCAACGGTGACGCTGAAAGAGTACGAAGGTTGCGAAGCAGCGGGCGTCGCGCGGGTAGTGAGCAAGCCGATGTCGCTGGCGTCGTTACGCGAAGCACTGTCGGCAGTGACAGCGCTGCCCGAGGTCGAAACACAGGCAGAACATTTTGGGAAGACAGTTGCCGACGCGACCGACGCAGCGCTTGATGTGCTGGGCGGACGAGCGTTGCCCGATGACGTATGCCAGACGTTTCTTCGCTCCGCTGAGAAGTCGCTCGTTGCGATCAACATTGCCGGCCGAACCAACGATGAGCTGCGCATGCTGGCCGAGTTGCATTCGTTGCGCGGTGCACTGAACGTGTTCCGGAAAACCACGCTTGCAGAGCAATGCGGGGAACTGGAGCGCTTCGTGCGGAATCATGGCATCGAACTCGCAGCCGACTTGATCGAAGACCTGGACATTGAGTTGCATGCCACCATACTGCGCGAGGTACGCGATCCGACCGAAGCACTTTCCCTGATTTTCTCGATCATGAAGCGATCAGAGACGGACCGTGCGACAGAGCGCGTTCGTCGTATATTGCGTTCCGTACTAGTGTCGTAATTTATAAGTTCACTAAATAAATTGCTGCGTGTAGTAGTGTTTGGTGAAGCACGAACACGATGCGAGGGTGATACGCGGCGCGGCGGTGTTCTTGTGCGCGGTGTGCGAGCGGTTCAACAACGGCGCCGGCGACCTGATCGCGTTGCCGGGCGTGTTCTTGAAGAGCTAGGCGGGCACCATCGCGCGGGTGCCCAAATCCATCGCGTCGGGCTGCCAGGACACGGGGCCGGCCCTACCGCGTAGCGGCTGCCGCTTTCCTGCTGAGCGGCGGTGTAATGCACTCCTCGCCGAGCGCGAACTCGACGTTACGCATCGACGGCCCGAACACGGTTTTGATGCTGCCGTCTGTCTGCTCCTCCAGCACGCTGCCGGTGCTGGCTATGATTACGTGTGACGCCACCATCGACAGGCCGCGGTAGGCTGAGGCGTAGACTGTTGATGTCCACGCCGAATTGACCCACCTGAGTCCGTAGTTTTCATCGAATTTCGACCCACGCGAAAAGCATGCTGTCACGCACGCTGTCGCAATATAGTCAGCTATATTACGATACTCAAGGCAGCGCGACCCGAGCGCTCCCACCCAGATTCGCATATGGACGACCCACAATCGATTCCTCCACCCGGCCCGATTCGGGATGGGCGCGCCGGGAGCGCGATGCTGGCGCACGCGGTCGATCCCACCGCGCCCGACACGATAACGTTCGCGCGACTGATCGGCGCCAAGGCCCAATCCAACGAGATGCTTTTGCTTGGTTTGGGCCGCGACGAACTAAGCGCGCTCATCGCGCGGCACTTCCCTCGCGGACTGAGCGACACGGTTTTGCCGACCACCATGGTGTGGTCGCCCCACCGGTTGTTCGTGAGCGAACTGTGCGCGTTGCTGCTGCAGCACGACCGGACTGCCGCGACGAACCCGGCCGACTCGCGATGCCTGGCGACGATCATCGCCACCGCATGTCTGCGTCCCGACCACCTGTGGCGGGACCTGGGGCTCAGCGGACGCGACGACGTAACGAATATATTCGAGCGTCATTACCCGGACCTGATCGAACGAAATGTGAACGGGTTGCGCTGGAAGAAGTTCCTGCCGCAGGAAGTGGCCCTCGCCAACGGGCGAGCGATCACGTTCGCACCTGGGTGCCCGGGCTGTGAGGACTTTCAGCACTGTTATCCCCAGGACGCGATCGGACCGTGTGCGACTGCATAGGCGCGCGAAGCCGTGTGGAACCCGAGAGGACATCGGGGGCGGTGATGAGATCGGATTGTGACAATTCAAGGCCTGGCTGAGGCCATGAGTGCGTTTGACTATCGGGGCGCTGCGCACTGACGCATTGCCAAAAATGATTTTACAAAAGCGAAGTCTGAGGAGGTTTTCGTGAAGGTTCGATTTTTCCGCTTTTTGCTTGCGATCTCGGCCGGTGTTGCCGCATGTTCGGCCTTCGCCGGGGAGGTGCAGGTCGCCGTGGCAGCAAACTTCACAGCGCCCGTACAGGTCATTGCGGCGAACTTCGAGAAGGACACCGGCAACAAGGTCGTCGCATCGTTCGGTTCCACCGGGCAGTTCTACGCCCAAATCAAGAATGGCGCCCCCTTCGAGGTCTTTTTGTCGGCGGACGATACCACGCCGGCCAAACTCGATACTGAAGGGCTAACCGTGCCTGGGAGCCGCTTTACGTATGCGATCGGCGCACTTGCGCTCTGGTCCGCAAAAGACGGATATGTAGACGCGAATGGCGATGTCCTGAAACAGAACGCGTTCAAACACCTCGCTATCGCCAATCCAAAAACAGCACCGTATGGACTGGCCGCAACGCAGGCTCTCGACAAACTCGGTCTTACCCAGGCCGTTGCTTCGAAAATCGTCGAAGGACAGAACATTTCCCAGACGCAGCAGTTTGTGGCAACGGGCAACGCTGAACTCGGCTTCGTCGCGCTGTCGCAGATCTACAAGAATGGCAAGATCACGGGCGGTTCGGCCTGGATCGTGCCGGAGTCGCTTCATGAGCCGATCAAGCAGGACGCCGTCATCCTGAACAAGGGCAAGGACAATCCGGCCGCGAAGGCATTCGTCGACTACTTGAAGGGGCCGAAGGCCGCCGAGGTCATCAAGTCGTTTGGCTACAAGCTGTGATTTTTTTCAGGCGCCACGATGCCACTGACGAATGCTGATTTTGAAGCCATTTGGCTCACCATCCAATTGGCGTCGCTGACGACCGTGTTATTGCTGATCATCGGCACACCCATCGCCTGGTGGCTGGCCAGAACCCGTTCGAGGCTGAAGGGGCCGGTGGGCGCGATCGTGGCGCTGCCGCTGGTGTTGCCGCCAACGGTCATCGGATTCTATCTTCTGGTCGCGACCGGTCCCAATGGCTTTATCGGTCACTTCACGCAGGGCATCGGCTGGGGTTTGTTGCCGTTCACGTTCGCGGGACTCGTCGTCGGCTCCGTGCTGTACTCGATGCCGTTTGTCGTACAGCCGTTGCAGAATGCATTCGAGGCAATCGGAAACCGGCCGCTCGAAGCGGCAGCCACACTGCGCGCAGGGCCATGGGACTGCTTCGTGTCGGTAGTCTTGCCGTTAGCCCGACCTGGCGTGGTGACTGCGGCCATCCTCGGATTCGCTCACACGGTCGGCGAGTTCGGCGTCGTGCTGATGATCGGCGGCAATATACCGGGCAAGACGCGCGTGGTCTCCGTGCAGATTTTCGATCACGTCGAAGCGATGGAATCCGCGCAGGCGCACTGGCTGGCGGGTGGAATGGTGATTTTTTCGTTCCTCGTGCTACTGCTGCTTTATTCAGGACGGCGCACACCGATCGCTCATGGCTGAGAACCACGCCCCAATCGGCTTTCCAGTGAAGAGCCTCGAGAACACGACGGTGGCCGGTCCCGCTGCGTCGGAGGGCATCCACGCCAGCTTCCTCGTTGAACAGGGAAGCTTCACGCTTGATCTGAAACTCGACCTTCCGGGCCGCGGGGTCACTGCGATATTCGGTCACTCCGGCTCGGGGAAAACCACGCTACTGCGCTGTCTTGCCGGGCTGGCCAGGCCGAAGCACGGACGCTTGTGCGTCAACGGAGATATCTGGCTCGATACCGCCAACGGCGTATTCATGCCCACGCACAAAAGGCCGTTGGGGTACGTCTTTCAGGAAGCGAGCCTGTTTCCCCATCTCACGGTCACAGGGAATCTCCGCTATGGGCTGGATCGCGTCGCGCCTGCATCGCGCAGGGTCGACCTTTCCAAAGCGGCCGAACTGCTCGGCATCAGCCACCTTTTGCAGCGTATGCCCGCTGGACTCTCCGGTGGTGAACGACAACGCGTCGCCATTGCCCGTGCGTTGCTTACCAGTCCACGCATTCTGCTTCTCGACGAGCCACTGGCGTCCCTCGATCAAAAGCGCAAGCTGGAAATCCTGCCCTATCTGGAGCGGCTTCATGACGAACTCGACATACCAGTCCTCTATGTAAGTCATGCTCCGGAGGAGGTCGCGCGACTGGCGGACCATCTCGTCCTGCTCGACAACGGCCGGGCGATCGCGAGCGGGCCAATCGCGGACACGCTGGCAAGACTCGACCTGCCTTTAGCGATGGCAGACGATGCGTCGGTCATCATTCAGGGTGTCGTTGCGGGCTACGAGCCGAACTATGAGCTATTGACGTTGCAGCTGCCTGGCAATCATTTGTCGCTCAGGGTCGTACACTCGCCTCTCGTTGAGGGTAAACCGATGCGCCTCGTTATCAGAGCGCGCGACGTCAGCCTCGCTCTGAGCGCCCCGGAGCAGAGCAGCGTTCTCAATGTGCTCCCAGCGACAGTCGTTGAAATTGTCACGGCCGTGAATCCGTCACAGGTGATGGTACGGCTCGATGTCGCGGGCACGCCGCTCTTGTCGCGCATTACACGCTATTCCCATGATCATCTGCAGCTTGGTGTCGGCAAACGGCTCTGGGCCCAGGTAAAAGCGGTATCGCTATTGGTATGACGCGAAGCGATGCAAGCGACGGGGCTCAAGAACCCTTGCGAAAGAAGAGCGCTGCCAGTCGAGCTGACCTGCCCCGCGATTTTCGGACCAGTTGAAACTTGAGAGAATGGCTTCCAACAGCGAGAAGGAAGTCATGAAGAAGAGCCGGTTCACGGAAGTGCAGATGGTTACGATGCTGCGCGAGGCGGACAAGACGTCGATCGCGGAGGTGGCCGGGAAGTACGGGATTACCGATCAGACACGCTGCGACTGGTGGCAACGCGTTCGCCCGGTCGCCACGCCGAGACGCTCCCGATCACCGAACACGGAGTGAAAACACGCTACACTGATTCCGACCCGCAAACTCTTCGGACAAGGTGCCCCGTATGCGTGCTCCTGATGCCCGGCGCTCAATCCGCCTCTTCTGCATCTTCCTTTACATCTGCGTATGGCTCAGCGGCTGTGCAGGGCTGGGCGGCCAGGAACCTCTGCGGGTCAGCGTGGCGGGCATCGAGCCGCTAAAGGGCGAAGGGCTGGAGATGCGCTTCAACGTCAAATTACGCATCCAGAATCCGAACGACGCTCCGGTCGAATATAGCGGCGTGTCACTGCAACTTGATCTGAACGGTCAATCCTTCGCGAGCGGCGTCAGCGATGAACACGGCGTCGTGCCCCGATTCGGCGAAACAGTGATCAATGTACCGTTGACCGTTCCTGCATTTTCCGCAGTGCGTCAGGCTTTCGCTATTGTGGGCAGCACACAGACAGGCAACGTCCCATACGTGATCCATGGGCGATTGGCAGGTGGCATCGGCGGCGGTACGCGCTTCGTCGACGAGGGCAAGCTGTCGCTGCCAACAAACGGCTTGATGGGTCAGTGACCGAACCTGATCAGCGGGAATCGTCGGCACTGGCGGCCCACTTCGTGCGTAACGAACTACCGAAACGAGGCGGTCTGCGTCGCCTGCGTTCGGTGGGGCCCAGTTGCGTACCGGGACTAAATCGCCATCGGCATACCGCCAAAATAACGGTGCTGAAATTCAGAACGTCATGAAGTCAACATGTTTCGCAGCGGCCCTCGTCGTGCTCGCTGCCGGATGCGAATCGGCATCGCTGCCCGTGGACAATCAGACCTCCCGGCCAGGCCCGGCCGGCACCGATACCTACATTCTGCACAGTACCGGCGGAATAACACCCGGTGACTCCGCGTCAAAGCCACCAAGACTTAGCGTCGGTACCAGTTATCCAGATACGCAATTGATACTGCCGTGGTTCCTGAACGACATCATCAACTTCGTCAACTATCGCTAGTCACACTGCGACTGACTGCGGCGCGCGACGTTCCCGACTCGTGCTGGCAAGGCAAACACGTAACGTGCAGATCGACCCGCAGATCGACGACATCGACCGATAGCTCACGAAACAAGAACCCAAAGCCTAAATAAAGTTTCGCAGTCCAACGACTACTTGAAAGCCGCCGAACACCGCGATAGCGAAGGCCGAAAGGCGCGCGATTCCATGCATCAGCGAGTCAGGCATCTTTCTACGCAGCGAGGCCGTGGCGCCGCTCAAGCACAGCCACCAGGCCGCGGAACCGGCAAACACGCCGCCAACCATAGGCAACAAAGTAAGCCACCCTGCTCCCTCCTGCGCGGTTTGCCCGGCGGACACGGGTCCAAGCGCGGCAAAAACTGCGATGAACGAAAGGATTGTCATCGGGTTGGACAGCGTCAGGCCGAACGTCGTCAGGAAGTCGCGCAGCAATGTTGTGCGCGCCGTTGCGGGTAGAGCCGTCTGAGCAGTTGGCGCTTCACGCGCGATGCGCGAGGCCAGCCAGATGAGAAACGCTCCACCACCGATCTTCAGGACGACGCTCAGCAACGGCAGTGCCGTCGCGATCCCTACGATGCCGATCGCGCCGAGTAATCCATAAACCGCGTCGGCGCAGGCCGCACCGATTCCTGTCGAAAATCCCGAGCGGAAACCACGACTCAGGCTGCGCTGGATGCAAAGCAAACCGATGGGGCCGACTGGCGCAGCAATGGAAAGCCCGATCATCACAGACTTGATAAACAGCATTTTCCTTTCCCTACGTTATGCACTTTCTGGAGTGGCATAGTAGGCGATACGCGGTTGCCGTAGAAGATGATATTTAAGGTAAATTGGCGAATCGACTTTAAAATTCACTTCCGCCATGGACGAATTAGACTGGAAGGTGCTCTCGCTCTTGCAGCACAACGCCCGCATGACCTATACAGAGCTTGCCCGTCAAATCCAGTTGTCGGTGCCTGCCGCGACTGAACGTGTGAAGCGTCTCGAAGATGCCGGAATCATCGAGGGGTACACGGCAAAAGTGAATGCAGCGGCGGCGGGGTACGCGGTGAGCGCGCTGATCGCGATCACGGTGCCTCAACCGGCGAAAGCGAAGTTTCTGAAATTGCTGGATTCGATTCCCCAGATACTCGAATGCCATCACGTGACCGGGGCGGACTCTTACATCATACGATTGGTGTCGGCGAGTATGGCAAACCTGGAACGGTTGATCGAGCAGATCAACCTGTATGGCGAAACCCGCACGTCAATCATCATGTCGACACCGCTGCCTGCTCGCGCCTTGAAGCGGCCACCTGCCAGATAAAAAACGCGATCCGGATAGTGCACGGCTTTATCGCGGAACGAGTCTTTTCCGCAGTGCATGCTTAATACCTGGCGCGTTCGACTTCCACTCGTGAGGTCGTGGTCGGTTTGCGGTGTCGGTTCATAGTTCGAAGGCAAACCACCCTTCGATGCCAATTGCCCTTCCTGCGCGGATGACGTTCGAGGCTCGCTTTAAAAGTCGTCGACCCTATTTACAGCCAATAGAGTCCGGCTACAAATTTGATCAACCTCAATATTCACCTCCGCCTGCCGTTAATAAATTACCCGCCTCGAAAACATGGACATTGCATGCAGGCGTGGTTCAACGAAATATAGTCCGACCCTCATTGATAAATGCGAACCAATCTACCTGTAACGCAGCGCGAGTACGACTTTCCGCGTGACGCCACGCTCATGTCGACCACCGACACGCAAAGCAACGTCACCTACGCCAACGCAGCATTTATTCAGGTCAGCGGGTTCGACGCCGATGAAATACTCGGTCAACCCCACAATCTCGTTCGGCACCCGGATATGCCTCCGGAAGCATTTGCGGATATGTGGTCAACCCTCAAAGCGGGCCGTTCGTGGACCGCCTTCGTCAAAAACCGGCGCAAGAACGGAGACCACTACTGGGTACGGGCAAATGCCGCCCCGATTATTCGCAACGAGCGATTGACGGGATACCTTTCGGTGCGAACCAAGCCCGAGCGTCACGAGATCGAAGCCGCCGAGCGTCTCTACCGCGAATTCCGCGAAGGCAACGCCGGCTCGCGGAAATTTCACCAGGGCCTGATCGTTCGCACTGGATTGTTGGCGTGGACATCGTTATTGCAGACCATGCCGGTTCGGTGGCGAATCCGCTCCGGGCTAATGGTGTCGTTTGCGCTAACCATTCTGTTTGCCTTTTTGTTGGGCCTGCCCGGCACGATGCTCGGCGGCTTCGCCGCCGTGGGTGCAGCACTCTCGCTGCTCACTTCTTTCTGGCTCGAAAAACAGATTTCCGGTCCGCTTCAAGCGGTATTGAAACAGGCGCTCGCCGTTGCGGCAGGCCAACCCGGCCAAAACATCCACTTGAACCGCGTCGACGAGATCGGAATGATCCTGCGTGCGGTGAATCAGTCGGGCCTCAATTTGCGCTCACTCGTCGATGACGTGAGCGACCAGCTTGACGGACTTCGGCAGTCCAGCAGCGACATCGCAGCGGGCAACAACGACCTCAATGACCGCAGCGTACATTCGGCGGCGAGCCTGGAGCAGACCGCAGCCTCGATGGAACAGATGACGGCGACGGTCAGGAACAACGCAGACACCGCGCTGCAAGCGAGCGACCTCGCCGGGCAGACAAGCGATGCGGCATCCGAGGGCGATACGGCAGTCGGCAAGGTTGTGGAAACAATGAAGGAGATTACCGATGCCAGCAGAAAGATCAGCGAAATCATCACCGTGATCGAAGGCATCGCTTTTCAGACGAACATCCTCGCACTGAACGCGGCGGTCGAAGCAGCCCGGGCGGGGGAACAGGGACGTGGCTTCGCGGTCGTGGCGGGCGAAGTGCGGGCGCTCGCGCAGCGCAGCTCGACGGCGGCCCGGGAAATCACGGCGCTGATCAATGACAGTGTTGCGAGAACGGCCACTGGCGGCGAACTGGTGACCAAGGCCGGCGATTCAATGCGAAACATCCTGAGCCGGGTCGCGCGGGTCACCGACCTTATCAATGAAATCAGTTCGGCGACGAAGGAACAGTCGGAGGGAATTGCACAGGTCAATATTGCGGTGACGCAGCTCGACCAGATGACACAGCAGAACGCCGGACTGGCTCAGGAATCCGCCTTCGCCGCAGGCAGCCTTGAAGTCAGGACGCGCAAATTGACTGATGCGGTCGCCGTGTTCCAGAGCAAAGCGGACATGGCGCACCGTGTGTCCTGAGTGCCGCGGCCACATCAGGGTTGATCGTGAGCGGCGCGACTTTCGCCCTCATGCAAATCAATAGCTTGCGGTCGTGCGTTGCTTCGACTTTGTCCCGCTCGGTTGATAGAGCGGGACAAAAAATTCGTGCTCGCACCGCATGCTGAGCGGCGAAGTTACGCCGGTTTATTCTCGCTGACGACAGGTGAACAGCTATCCGGGACGATCACGGCTGGACTCATCCCCTTGCCACCCAGCGCGCGCCCGACTTGACACATTGCATTCCGCAAACGTTTGCTGGTTAACCGTAAAAAATAGTTGTTTACTGAGCCGTCTTTAGCGTTCACCATTTCCGGATCAGACAATAAAAAATTCGACAATGGCGATATTCGGGGTGGTGTCGTTCGGCGCTATCGTTGTGGCAATTTTTGTAGGTTCGGAAAATCCGACACTGAAGGCTCGTCTACACAAAGCGATTGCACGGCGGCAAGCAAGGCATGGTCAGGGAAGCGCAGACTCCCTGAATAGTAGTCAAGGCGCTCGCTCGCTTGAGGAAGACGTGGCCCTGGCGATCGAAGTCGAACGCGAGCGCCACGAGCCATACCCACGTGAGTGGGAATGAGGTGCTGCGAAGTTGCTGCAATTTTGGCTTCATACCGCGATCGACGGATTTGAACAGGTCATCGATAGTTTCAGCTACTGCGTTGTAGCAACTGTCGCTCCGACTGCGGACCTGCCGCCGCGAAATGCGCAAGTCAGAAAATCGAAGTAACATGCTACGTCAGTATTGCGGAAAGTCCAGCACCATGCGGTTAAACGCGGCCGCATGCTCCCACTGAGCCATGGGCGCCGTAACGGTTGACCATACCGATTCGCAGCGCTGTCCCTGCTGATTTCCTCGATGCGCGTGAAGCGCTCGTAGCGGACCTTGCCTTTCATTCCGCCGGTCGTGTCGAGGTATCCGACCTTGACGGCAAAACATTCAACTTGATTAGTTATCCCACGTATTTGACCGATCACGAGTTTCGCAAAACTTTTTGCGATTCATCACGTGGGTAGACTCATAAGATTCGGTCGCTCATCACCATTCTTTGCCTCGTAATATCTCAATTCCATGGGCCGGAGAATCAGCGGGTATTCCTGTCGGTGTGCAAGGCACACGAATGCCGCAATACCCCACGACTCGCGTTCAACCTGTCACCCAATACGCGACGACTGCGAATGTCTGCACGCGCTTGAGCCATCACCTGAATACCTTGAACGATCGAAAGGTCGACACAAGGAAATAGTAGGCATTGTCATGTGAAGTGCGAAAAACCGACTCATTGCCGCCGCCTCTTCGTCATCAAGAAGGTTTAGGTTTCCAGCTTGTTGTACGTCGTGTTTTTTTGCAAACGAATTCGATTTCATGCCGCATTCATTCAAAGAAGTAAGAACGTCAATGGAGATTCTCATGAGTCAGATATCGACATCGCGACGCAAATTTCCTCCAGTTCCGGCCTTGCTTGCGACGGTTTCCCTGGCGGCTGCAGCACTCTACTGCTCTGCTGCCGATAGCCAGGTCCAACCCGCAGCAAATCCTTCTTCGTCAACAACCACGCCGATCAAGCATGTGATCATCATCGTCGGCGAGAACCGGACATTCGATCACGTGTTCGGTACTTATCAGCCGGAGCCGGGTGAAACCGTATCGAACCTCCTGTCCAAGGGCATCATCAGAGCAAACGGCGCTCCCGGGCCCAACTTTGCGCTCGCTGCGCAATTCATGGCGACTGCAACCGATCCAGCACAGTTCGCCGCAAGTCCTGTTTCGAAACAACCCTATTCTGTACTGCCGGCACCCAACACAGGCTTCACGCCGAGCGTTGCGAGCGATACGAATCCGCCGCCGTTCGCCACACTCGCCGCTGCAAAGGCGGCAGAAGGTAACGCACTCGAACCGAACGACCTCATTCATTTAACTACCGGCGCATCAGGAATCGCCCAGGAAATACCCGATACGCGATTCGGATCGAACCTGTTCAACTTGCCGAACGGCCCCTATCAAATCTCACGTGTTGGTCCGAACTACGACCAGTACATGAATAGTCCAGTGCATCGCTTCTACCAGAACTGGCAGCAATCCGACTGCAACGCGGCGCATGCAACGCACGACAACCCGAGCGGCTGCAAGATGGACCTGTTTGCGTGGGTAGAAGTCTCGATAGGCGCCGGATCGAACGGCAAGGCGCAGCCGGCCGGCTTCACCGACCAGTCAACCAACGAGGGCGCAACGGCCCTCGGGTTCTATAACGTGAATACCGGTGACATGCCGTATTTCACGCAGCTCGCACACCAGTACACGATCAGCGACAACTACCACCAGCCGGTGATGGGTGGCACCGGCGCAAACAGCATCATGATCGGGACAGCCGACGCGCTCTATTACACGGACGGAAACGGCCACACGGCCACGCCGCCGACAAACCAGATCGAGGACCCCCGGCCGCAGAAAGGGACCAACAACTGGTATGCACAGGATGGCTACTCCGGCGGCACGTACAGTAACTGTTCCGATCCGACGCAACCTGGGGTGGGCGCAATCCGCCAATACCTCAACAGCCTGCCGTATCACCCGAATGCCAATTGCGCGCCGAACACGTACTACCTCCTGAACAACTACAACCCTGGTTACAACGGGGACGGCACCGTCAACACGAGCACATTCACCATTCCGCCTTCACCGGTGCGAACGATCGCCGACACCCTCCTCCAGCGCAATATTTCATGGAAATACTACGGTGAGGGGTGGACGACATTCGTGGCCAATTCTCCAACGTCTGTCTACTGCAACATCTGCAATCCGTTTCTTTATGAAACGGCAATCATGACCAATTCGACGTTGCGAGCGAACCATCTCCAGGATACGACGAACCTGTATTCCGATATCGAAAACGGCTCCCTGCCGGCGGTCTCTTTTGTGAAGCCCGGCGGATTACTCGATGGACACCCTGAGTCTTCGAAGTTCGGGCTCTACGAGGGATTCGTGCGCAAGATCGTCGATTCGGTTCAGGCGAACCCTGCCTTGTGGGCATCGACCGCGATCTTCATCACGACCGACGAGGGTGGCGGTTACTACGACTCCGGCTACATTCAGCCCGTGGATTTCTTTGGGGACGGGCCGCGTATTCCGCTGATTATCGTGTCGCCTTACTCTCGTGGCGGCCATGTCGATCATCAGTATTCGGATCATGTGTCACTCGTCAAGTTCATTGAACGCAACTGGTCGCTCCCGCCGATTACGTCGCGCAGTCGTGACAATCTTCCCGATCCGGTCCAGCATCCGTCCAACCCCTATGTGCCAACCAATGCGCCAGCGCTTGGCGATCTCTTCGATGCCTTCCGCTTCCACCCAGTGAAGCACTCCGATCCGGATGACGATATTCGAGGGGCGATTGGCATGCCTCCGTTCTGATTGCTCTGGATATGACTGACGCGATCTAGCTGGAAATATTGCGGCGGGGATAAGTCCCCGCCGCATCAACATGGTGGCTCGTTTTACCTCCGCCGGCTCTCCGCGGCCTCGGGACGAATCCGTGTCCGATTGGTACCTCGCCCAATTTCAGCAGCCTCCAATGACTGCGTGTAGACTGGCGCCACTAGAGCGTTCTGCTGCGCTCGTCCAGTCCACTACTCACATACGGAAATCGAGGGTAAGTCATGGCAAAGGATGCGATTGTCTGGGGAATACTCGGCGCGGCGAAGATCAACGACAAGGTCGTTGTACCCATGCACAACGCGCCAAAATGCCGGGTAAAGGGCATCGCGTCACGAAATCCGGAGAAGGCCCGGCAAGCCGCGGCGAAATATGGCCTGGCTGTTGCGTACGACAGCTACGAGGCACTGCTTGCAGACCCCGAAATCGACGCGGTGTATATCCCGCTGCCCAATCACATTCATATGGAATGGGCCATCAAATCCGTCGAGGCCGGCAAGCACGTTCTGTGTGAAAAACCGATTGGTCTGGACGCCGGACAGGCTGAGCAACTTATCGCCGCACGCGACACGTACGGCCGGTACATTCAGGAAGCGTTCATGGTTCGCACCCATCCCCAATGGGTGAAAGTGCGCACCTTGATCGAAGAAGGCGTCATCGGTGAATTGCGCGCGGTGACGGGAGGCTTTACCTATCACAACACCAACCCGCACGATATTCGAAACCATCGCGAAATGGGCGGCGGCGGGCTGCTGGATATCGGCTGTTATCCCATCACGACGTCGCGCTTCGTCATCGGACATGAACCGCGGCGGGTGGTCGCCACGCTGGAGTGCGACCCAGCGTCAGAGGTGGACCGGCTTGGCTCGGTAATCATGGATTTTGACGGTGTTCAGGCCAGCTTCTTTTACTCGACGCAAATCCACAATTACCAGCGCATGCAATTTCACGGTACGAAAGGGCGGATCGAAGTCGAAATTCCGTTCAACGCGCCCAATGATCGACCGACACGTTTGTTAGTGAGCGAGCGCACGAGCGCGGGCGTCGATACGGAACGCTGGCTGGAGCTTCCGGTATGCGATCAATATGGCGTAGCGGCCACAGCGTTCGCAGAAGCGATATTGAGCGGTGGTCCGCAGGCTATTCCGCTAGAAGACGCGCGCGCAAATATGCGCGTGATCGATGCCGTTTTCCGCTCGGCTCAATCGGGTGCCTGGGTGAGCATCCCGCAACCATAAGGTTGATCGCGCGAAACCTTAAAACGTCCAGGCGAAAATTCGCGGACATACAGGCGTCCCGCGTCGAGAGCGTCTGCCTGCAATCAATACGCAGCGCGCAACGCCTCGTTCGCAACCGCGAGGCGCGACGCAATCACCTTGACGATAAAGCGATGGAACTGCTGCGCGGTGACGGGATCGTCCCGCTCGAGTGCCGCAAGCGCGGCGATCGACAAGCGGTGCACACGCGTCGGCATTTCCGCGAATACATCTGCACTACGCAACTGCTGCGTGTACACGGCCATTTCGCCGACAACCGTACCCGGGCCGAACGAGCGCAGTCTGACTGACTTGCCGTCGCCAAGCGGCAGCGAGATAGCAACCCGCCCGCGCTCAACGATATACATCGCATCGCCTGGCTCACCGCGCAGAAATAGCGGCTGCCAGGCGAGCAGCTCGCGCACCTCCAGGCAAGCCGATAGCACGTTAAGCGCGGCGGCCGTAAAGTGCGGCGCAAGCAGTGCGTTCAGGGTGTCGCTACGCGTTGAAGCGAGCATCGTCGACGCAAGCAGTTGGTCTTCGACCCACTCCAGACCGGCATCGAGCGTGTCGAATTCGCGAATACGCAGGTTGAGCGTACCGGTTTTCACCAGGAGTTCGCGCGAGCGTTGCGGCAGCGCGGTCAGCACGAGGTCTGCGTTGTTCGTCGCGCAAAGCTGACGCAGCTTGACAAAGCTGATCGACACCGACGCGTCCATGCCATGAGTCGACGCGAAGTCGAGCACGACATAGCGGACCGGCAACGGTTCATGCGTGGTGAACCGGGCGCGCAGTCGTTGCAGTATCGAACTGGCCGTTCCAAAGAAGAGAAAGCCTTGCAGGCACATTCCGCATACCTGCGCGCCGCGAGCACGCAGTGCCTCGGTTTCCTCAATGCTGCGCTCGACATTCGAGGTCCGGTTACGGAGATCGAACGCCATGCGTATGCAACTGACCCTGCCGTAAAGCAACGTGAACATCACGCACGCAGCGATGACGCCAACGCCCACCCCGACGATCACACCATAAGCTGCGATCGCACCGAGAATGACGGGCACGAGCAGATACTCGTACCAGTTGAGCTTCGCGTAGGCGCCGATGAGCCAATGCACGAGCAGGCGCAGCCCCATGAACAGCTGGAGCCCGACGAGCACCGGCACGGGAAAAAGCGCGACGAGCCCCGGCGCCGCGGCCAGCACGCCGAGGCACGCGAGCGACGCGAACACGGCCGCCATCCGGCTCGATGCTCCCGCGCGGGCGTTGAGCATCGAGCGATTGAACGACTGATAGCCGACCATCCCGCCGAGCAACCCGCTTGCGAGATTGGCAAGACCTGCGGCCCGCATCTCGCGATTGAGATCGACCTCCTCTCCCGTCGCCGCGCCGATCGCCGTCGAATTCATCAGGATCGTGACCGCCGAAACGGATGTGACTACCAGGCTCTCCGGAAGGTGCGCGGCGATGGCCGGCCAGTCGATTCCGCCTTGAACGAGCCGTGTCGTCAGGTGCAACTCGGGAATCCCGACAAGATGCATCGTGACACGCGGCAGCAGGAGCCCCATGTTGCGCGCGTCGTCGATCGACAGCCCGGCGGCCCGCAAGAGCACGTAGAACATGACGATCCCGAAGGCGAGCGTGAGCGGCAGCGCGGCGACATGCTTCCAGGTGCGCATCAACAGCGTGGACAGCACGCCGACGCTAATAGCGGGCATCCACGCGAGCCAATGAAGACGCGTGAGCAGCGCGAGCGAGTCCCAGTGCAGGGACTCGCCCGTCATCACGCGAAACGCGCCAGCGAGGAGCAGGTAGCCCGTTCCCGCGAGAAATCCGCCGAGCACCGGATAAGGCAGGAACTGCAGCGAGCGGCTGCGTTTCGACGACCCAATCGCGTAGAGGATGATCCCCGTCACGACCGAACAAAGCGCGATCGCCAACAGCACGGTCAGAAGGACGGTCTGGGCGGAGCCGCCATCCGCGCGCACGCTGCTCGCGACGCCTGCCGCGACGCCCGCGAGAAACGCGGCGGCATTGCTGTCCGGGCCGCCGATGTTCAGGCGCATCGAACTCGTCAACGCGATCACGAGCGCCGTGACGACGCAACTGACCAGCGCGGTCGGCACGCCGAGCATCGTGTAGCGGGCGAGATCGGCGCTGAAGATCATCGTGCCGAGGCTCATCGCGTAGCAGAGCATGACGAGCGTCGATACCAGGCCCGCCGCGAGATCGCCGGAAAGGTCCGCGACGCGCGAGCGCAACGGAACTGCGCTGGAGACGGAAACAGGGTTGCCCGGCTTCACTTGAATTCCCAGAGGAATACGTTCGCGCGATGGGGTGCGGTCCAGTATCCGTCCACGCCCGAAACCCTGTCAAACGCCATACGACGTATCGGACGTCGGCCTACACTCGCTATTGTGGCGATTTGCGCGGTACGATCCCGCACACGCTCCGGGCCGTTCGCAACGGCAATATCTGGGCGCCTTTTGTCTGCTTTTTCAGCCCCTGCGATGCGACCTGAAAAAGTACGGACCACAAATCGATGCACCGCACAACACCGGATGCAGGCAACGTATATGAACATCGAGCAATGGCTGCATGGGTTGGGCCTCGACCAGTACGTCAGTGCATTTGTCGCGAACGACATCGACGTGTCGCTGATCGCGCAATTGACCGATGCGGACCTGAAGGAGCTTGGCGTGCTGTCGCTCGGCCATCGCAAGCGCATTCTCGCTGCCGTCGCCACACCGGCCGCCCTTGCACCGCAGGCGTGCGCCGAGACGCAGGAACGCAGACTGGTCACGATCGTCTTTGCCGATCTGTGCGGATTCACAGCGCTGTCGCACTCGCTCGATCCGGAAGAGCTGCGCGCGTTGATCGGCCGTTACACGGCGCTCGTCGACGGCATCGTGCTGGCCTATGGCGGAACGATCGACAAGCACATCGGCGACGCCGTGATGGCGTTGTTCGGCGCCCCCCGCGCGCACGAAACAGACACCCTGCGCGCGGCCCGCGCGGCGCTCGACATTCATGACGCGCTGGCCCAATTGAGCGTGCAGGCCGCGCGGCCCTTGCGCGCGCATATCGGCATCGCGAGCGGCGAGGTCGTCGCAGGCGCACTCGGCCGCGCCGACGCACAGGACTACACCGTGCACGGCGATCCGGTGAACCTGGCCGCGCGACTCGTGGCGGCGGCAGGTGCCGGCGAGACCTGGCTCTCGGACGACGCAGCACGCGTGCTCGGCGACGCGGCGGTCTGCGAGCCCATCGGCGAGCAGCACCTCAAGGGCATCGACACACCGGTGCGAGCGTGGCGCCTCTGCTCCGTCGCGAACGAGCCGGCGAAGGCGAGCCGTAGTCGATTCGTCGGACGCGATGCCGAACTCGAGCAGTTTCACGGTATCGCCCACGCCTGCGTCGCACGGCGAACCGGTCATGTCATCCACGTTCGCGGCGAAGCGGGCATTGGCAAGACGCGTCTCGTCGACGAAATGCGCCGCCATGCCCAGACGCAGGGCTTCACGATCCATCGGGGCCTCGTGCTCGACTTCGGCGTGGGCAAGGGCCAGGATCCGGTGCGGGCGATAGTCGGCAGCTTGCTCGGCCTGCAGGACAGCGCATCGATCGATATGCGGCAAGCCGCCGTCGCGCGCCTCACTTCAGAAGGAATCCTGAATACCGAGCAAATCGTGTTTCTTCACGACCTCCTCGACCTGCCTCAAGAGGGCGAATGGCAATCCCTCTACGACGCAATGGATCACGGCGCACGCAAGCGCGGCAAGCAAAAGCTCGCCGCCACGCTGACCGCACACACGTGCGGGCAGACGGCGACGCTGATTGTCGTCGAAGACGTGCATTGGGCCGATCCCGAAGTGCTCGACTACGTCGTGGCCTTCGCGTCGGGCATCGCCGACGGTCCGGGCCTGCTCGTGACAACCTCGCGCGTGGAAGGTGATCCGCTCGACGCGGCGTGGCGCGCGCGTTGCCGGAACACCCCGTTCGCGACAATCGATCTCGGGCCGTTGCGCAACGATGAAGCCCTGAGTCTCGCGGGCAACTTCATCAATGCGACCCAGCGCATCGCCCTCGCGTGCATCGACCGCGCCGGCGGCAATCCGCTGTTCCTTGAGCAGTTGTTGCGTAACGCCGAGGAAGGCAGCAGCGCCGTGCCCGCCTCGATCAGGAGCCTCGTGCTCGCGCGCATGGACCGGCTCGCGCCGGGCGATCGCGTGGCGTTCCAGGCAGCCGCTGTGATCGGCCAGCGCTTCGGCATCGACTTGCTGAGACGACTCGTCGACGATCGAAGCTACGTCTGCGACGGCCTGATCGTCAACGCGCTCGTGGTCCCGGAAGGCGACGATTTCCTGTTCGCCCACGCACTGATTCAGGAGAGCGCGTATTCGACACTGCTGCGCGCGCGCCGTCGCGAACTGCACCAGCGCGCCGCCGAGTGGTTCGCGCACAGCGATCCCACGCTGCACGCACAACATCTCGACCGCGCCGAGGACGAGCGCGCACCCGCTGCCTATCTGGCCGCCGCGCTCGCGCTGCGCGCGGCCCACCTCATCGAGGCGGCGCTGCGCCTCGCCGAGCGAGGCCTCGAACTCGCGCGCACGGACATGGACCACCACGAGCTGATCTGCTGCAAAGGCGAACTGCAGCGCGACCTGGGCGATATCGCAGGATCGATCGCCACGTACCGCGCCGCGCTGGCGGCCGCCCCGGACGATGCCGCCCGGTGCCGCTGTCAACTCGGGCTCGCGGAAGGCCTGCGCGTGAGCGAAGGTCTCGACGAAGCACTCGACCTGCTCGCGGCTGCCCAGCCGGTCGCCGAGCGCGACGACCGGGTGGCCGACCTCGCGAACCTTCACCATCTGCGCGGCAACATCCTTTTTCCGCTCGGAAAAATCGACGCTTGCGGAGCCGAACACGAGCGAGGCCTGGCCTACGCGCGGCGCCTCGGCCTGCCGGAGGCACAGGCACGCGCACTCGGCGGGCTGGCGGATGCCGCGTACGCACAAGGACGCATGCGGACGGCGTTCCGCCATTTCAGCGATTGCGTCGAGTTGAGCCGCGAACACGGACTCGGTCGCATCGAAGTCGCCAATCGATCGATGCAGGGCTTTAGCCGCATGTACCTGAACGATGCCCGGCAGGCGCGCGAGGACGCGGACGCAGCGGCGCGCACGGCCGCGCTGATCGGGCAGCCACGCGCGCAATTGCTCGGCGAAACGCTCGGTGTGTTCGTCTGCTATGAGATCGGCGACGAACAGGCCGCGCGAGTCCATCTCGCGCAGGGAGTGCGATTGATCAGGCAGTTGGGCGCGCGCCGCTTCGAGGCACAGAATCTGGAGATGCAGGGACGCCTGTTGCTGGACAGCGGATGTCGCCGCGAAGCGATCGAAGCGTTTCGCGAGTCGCTCGCGGTGTCGCGCGAAGTGGGCATGCAGTTCTGCGCGCCGAAGACCATGGGTGCGCTGTGCCTGGCGCTCGACGACCCCGTAGAACTCACGCGACGCCTGGCCGAAGGCGAAGAACTACTGCGCCTCGGCGCGGTCGGTCACAACCACCTCTGGTTTTACCGCGACGCCATCGAAGCGATGCTCGCAGCAGGCGACGCAGCGGGCGTGCTGCGCTACTCGGCGGCACTCGAAAACTACACGCGGCGGGAGCCGTTGCCGTGGGCCGACCTGTTCACGGCGCGCGGTCGCGCGCTCGCCAGGACTCTGCAGGGCACCGCCGACGAAGCTACGAAGCGCGAACTGGAGCAAGTGCGAACCACGCTGCGGGAAACAGGCTTTCGGCACTACCTGCCCGCGGTCGATGCAGCGCTTGCGGCTTGAGAGGACGTCCGGCACGGGGCACCTCGTGCATTGGAGGTGGCTAAGCGCGGGACGAACGTAGACAAAGCGCGGTCAGGACCGGCAGACCGTTCTCATCAGCACGGCGTCGAATGTGCCTGGCGTGACCTTCGTCATCGGAAGCGGCGCCGCTTCCAGGTTGATCACTTGCAGGTTACGGTGCGTCTCCCGCTCTGTGCCGACCATCTGCCGTTTGCAGTCCAGCACATGAAGCGTCGTGACGTTCACGGTGTCTGCACCGCTCGGCTCCCGCAGCGGCGCGAAATAGTCGTAACGTGCCCACACTTTCCGTATTGCCCCCTCCTTCACGATGGACTCCATGTCGACAGACATCACGGACGCGGCATTCTTGGAGAGCGGTTTCCACTCTGCCGCCCATGCGGGTAATGCGCCGACCAGCAGACCGCATGCAGCAGCACAAAAAACATAGTCCGGAAGGCGAAACCCTTTCAATCGAGTGCGGCGCAACAAATGCATTCTGCTTGTCCTCTTTAGTGAATTGGCCGGGCCGACGATCGGCGCCCAGATTGACTAACCTCGACCCCGGATGGTCTTCAGGCACCGATCGAATGCTGCGACAGCCGGCGTGCTGTCTTCCAGGTTCAGTGTCCACGTCCGAGGCGGCGACGCCTCCACGGTCGCTGTCACGCTGACCGCCTCACCGAGACGCTTGAGGAACGTGTCCCGCGCTTCGTGATCGAGACTGAGGCTGAAACGAAAATCGTTGCTACGCACGTTCCGGAGTACGTCAGGTACGGGTTGTCCGTAGACGGCGGCATGACCGGCCTCGTCCGTGAACGTCAAGGTCTCATACGTTGCGTCGTGAATGTCATCGCCATTCACTTCGTCGATGGAAAACGACAACGAAACGGAACTGACGTCGCGCAATCCGCCGAGGTGGAAGTAGTAGCCTGTCGCTGCGTCGAACGGCAGCCGGATGCTCGTCAGCACACAACTGGACGAACGCTTCGCTTCGCTGCTCGTCCCGGTCAGCTGCCAGCCTGACGGCGTGTCGATGTCGCGGATAACAGGCAGTAATTCGTCATTTGCCCACACAATGCTCGAAGCGGCGAGTATCACTGCAGCTACGGCTGCTTTCCGGAATTGATCCTGCATGTCTGCGTTCCCGTTGCGTACCCGACCAGCGGCTGGTTCGTCTGCCGTGTGATGACCTGCAAAGACGTGAGCGCGCTCAAATGTCGACGCCCGTTCAAACTTGCTGCAAGGCGGTGGTATGTGCGCTCGCGGTGGTGCTCAAGACTCACGCGCCAAAGAAGCCGCGAGAACCCAGCCGACGTCAAAACTTGCTAAGCTACCGGCGCATACCAGCAGGCATCAATCGGACAAGGACGAAATCGACGGTCGTACGAAACGCGTGCGTAACGTTTCGAGACACACGATTCGAGACACAGCGCGGGAAATAACGTCAAAAACAACGCGAAGAACAACGCCATCTGGGGCTCGTCCGTTTCACCCCGCCGGCGAAGGGCTGCGCATCGGGTACATAAGACTTGGCGTCGAGCGCCCGCGAGTTCGCCCGTGTGCGCTCATCACGGGCCGCGAGCCACTACGAGGGAGTGGGATCATGCTGATTTTCCGCCAGTTGATCGACCCGCAATCGTCCACCTACACCTACCTGCTCGCCGATAGCGAATCGGCCGAGGCGATCCTGATCGATCCGGTATTCGAGCAGTCGCGCCGTGACACGGCTCTGCTCGCCGAACTCGGGTTGCGCCTCGTCCTTACGATCGACACCCACGTTCACGCCGACCACGTCACTGGGGCATGGATGCTCAAGCGGCTAACCGGAAGCTCGATCGCCATATCGGCCGCCAGCGAGGCCCAGGGCGCCGATCGCTACCTGATGCCGGGCGATCGCTGCCCTTTCGGAACACGTCATCTCACGGTGCGCGCGACGCCAGGACATACGAGCGGCTGCATCAGTCTCGTGCTCGACGACGAAAGCATCGCGTTCACGGGCGACTGCCTGCTGATCAGGGGCACTGGCCGGACGGACTTCCAGCAAGGCGATTCGCGGGCAATGTTCAGATCAATCCACGACCAGCTATTTACGCTGCCCGCCTCCACCCTGCTTTATCCGGCGCACGACTACCGCGGACTGACGGTCACGAGCGTCGGCGAAGAGCGGCGCTTCAATCCGCGCCTCGGCGGCGATCTTTGCGAAGACGATTTCGCCGGTTACATGCGGCACCTGAATTTGCCGCATCCACGGCAGATCGATATTGCGGTGCCCGCCAATCTGAAATGCGGCGCTGCGGCAAAGGACCCGACACAGATCGCCGAGCCCGACTGGCCCGGACTGACCTACACCTTCGCGGGGATATGGGAGATCAGCCCGCAATCGCTTGAAGAACAACTTGCCGGCGTGCAGATCGTCGACGTTCGCGAGCCGGACGAATTCAACGGCCCGCTCGGACGGATTCCGAACGCCGTGCTCATCCCGCTAGGCGAGCTTGCGCAGCGTGCCGGCGAGATCGAACGTGACCGGCCAACTGTGACGGTTTGCCGGGCGGGGGGCCGCTCCGCACAGGCAACGACGATCTTGCGGCAGGCCGGATTTCCTGCGATTGCCAATCTTGCGGGCGGGATGCTGCGCTGGCGGGCGGAAGGACGCATCGTCGATAACGCCAGTCCCTGATCTTCGATTTGTGCAGTGCGGGTAGCGTTCCGACCCGAAGGATGCACGTCGGCATGCGTCCGGAGTGCCGGGGCAGCAACGGTATTAAAGGCCGCCACGGCGTCCCCGGTTCAGCATGCTTCCTCGATGGAATGTGGCAGAACGGCGGATTTTCGCCAATAATTCCCGAACACTCACTGAACGGTGGCGAACATGGATTACTACAGTCCCGAAGCCATCCGAACCATCGCCCTGGTCGGGCACGCCGGATGCGGCAAGACATCTCTTGCCGAAGCGCTGCTGTATCAGGGCGGCGCACTGCGAGCACAAGGCAGTGTGGACCGCGGCACCGCCGTGTGCGACTTCGATCCACTCGAACGCAAGTATCACCACTCCCTCACTTCCTGCATCGCCCACCTGCATTACCGCGACACCCGCATCTACCTCACCGACACACCCGGCTATCCCGACTTCGCAGGCCTGTCGATCAGCGCCTTGCCCGCCGTCGAAACGGCCGCCATCGTGATCAACGCCCGCACCGGCATCGAAATGACCACGCGCAGGATGATGGCGTATGCGCAGGATCGCAAGCTGTGCCGGATGATCATCGTGAACGGCATCGATGAGGAAAAGATCGATCTCCCAGGTCTGCTCGCGGAAATTCAGGAGATGTTCGGCAAGACCTGCCTGCCCATCAATCTGCCTGCGCAGGGCGGTCGCGAAGTGGTGGACTGCTTCTTCAATCCTGCAGGTGACGCCGATTTTCTTTCCGTGGAGTCCGCGCACAACGCGCTCATCGATCAGGTGATCGAACTAGACCCTGACTTGATGGAGTTGTACCTCGAGCAGGGCGAAGCGATTCGCCCGGAGCAGTTGCACGAACCCTTCGAGCGCGCATTGCGCGAAGGCCATCTGGTGCCGGTCTGCTTCACGTCCGCGGCTACAGGTGCGGGCATCGCGCAATTGCTCGACGTCTTCGTCAATCTCCTGCCGAACGTCACCGAAGGCAACCCGCCGCTTTTCTACCGCGACGTCAACTCAAAGGTGGAAGCCGTTCGTGCGGAGCCGGACGCCGACAAGCACGTCATCGCGCACGTATTCAAGATCGTGATGGATCCGTATATCGGCAGGATGGCGGTGTTTCGCATTCATCAGGGCACCGTCGTGCGTGACAGCCAGCTGTATATCGGCGACGCCCGCCAGCCGTTCAAGGTCACCCATCTGCTGATGCTGCAGGGCAAGGAGCACGTGGAGATCCAGCGGGCGGGACCCGGCAACCTCTGCGCAGTGTCGAAGGCCGAGGACATCGGCTTCGACGCCGTGCTGCACGACGCACCCGAGGACGGCAACATCCACCTCAAGCCACTCGACTTCCCCAAGCCGATCTATGGCCTGGCCATCGAGGCCGCGCGCCGGGGCAACGAACAGCGTCTATGGGAAATCCTGCAGAAGCTTGCGGCCGAAGACCCGTGCCTCGTGATCGAGCACCCGGCGGGCACCAACGAGACGGTCGTGCGCGGACTCGGCGAACTGCATCTGCGGTACATGCTGGAGCGTCTGACCGATCAGTACAAGCTGGAGGTCACGACGCGGCCGCCGACGATTGCGTGGCGTGAGACCATCGGCGGCAAGGCGGAAGGCCATTGCCGCCACAAGAAGCAGACGGGCGGTGCCGGACAGTTCGGCGAAGTGATGCTGCGCGTCGAGCCCCTGCCGCGTGGCGCGGGGTTCGAGTTCGTCGATGCGGTCAAGGGCGGCGCCATTCCTTCGCAGTTCATTCCCGCGGTGGAAAAAGGCATTCAGCAGATCATCGAGAACGGACCGCTCGCCGGGTTTCCGATGCAGGACGTGCGCGTCACCGTGTTCGACGGCAAGAGCCATCCGGTCGATTCAAAGGAAGTGGCATTCGTCACGGCGGGCCGCAAAGCGTTCATCGATGCGGTGATGAAAGCGCAGCCCATCGTGCTCGAACCGATCGTGGACATCGAAGTGATGACACCGGAAGCGGTGATGGGCGACATCATCGGCGATCTGTCCTCGAGGCGCGGCCAGGTCCACGGCACGCGCGCGCTGGGTGGCGATGCGATGGTCATCGCAGGCAAGGTCCCGCTTGCCGAACTCGACGACTATCAGTCGCGCCTTAATGCGCTGGCAGGCGGACACGGCAATTACAGCATCCAGCTGAGCCACTACGACCCGGTGCCTCCGGCGCAGCAGGAACGGCTCGCGGCGCAGCACAAGGCCCGGCAGGTCCCGGACGAGTAACGTCACAGCCGGCTGGCGCGCATTTCGCGCTTTGATCCTGCGATTCAGATGCCATCGAACGGCTTCAAATTGCAGTCGGACCTGGCGCGAACGAAGTGAAGCGCGCGGCATCGGAGTCGTGCGGATTGCGCCATTCTGCTTAAAGAAATGACTCGACCCGACAGGATGCGCGAGCCGCTTCGGACAAGCACACGCTCCAGTCATTGCTCTGAGCGATTACCACTTTCACGCGCGTGGAACACCGGCAGTCGCCAGCCGAAATAGAGGGACGAGAGGCGCAGCAGAACGCAGCCGATGGTAGCAACCCAGGCGGTCCAGATCGACGACCAGCCGGCCTCGGTCAGACCCACTTCGAGCGCTGCGCCAAGCAGCGCGGCCGAAGCATAGATCTCGCGCTCGAGAATCGCAGGTACGCGCGAAAGCAGCACGTCGCGCAGCACGCCGCCGCCAACGGCACTCACCATGCCCATCAGGATCGCCAGTTCGGCGCTATGGTTATAGGCAAGTGCTTTATCCGCGCCGGAGACGGCAAAGAGCCCGAGGCCGATCGCATCGAAGAAAAGGACGGGTTGGCGCAGGCGGCGCACCGGCGCATAAGCGACGATGGTGATCGCCGCCGCCGCGAGCGACACGGCAAGATAACGCCAGTTCGAGAGACCGGCGGGCGGCACGGCGCCGATGCAAATATCGCGAATGATGCCTCCGCCGCACGCAACCAGGAATGTGACGCACACGATTCCGAACAGATCGAGCCGCTTCTGGCGAGCGGCGACGGCGCCGCTGATTGCAAACGCGAAGGTGCCGACGAGGTCGAGTACGGTATAGGCGGTATGGACGTTCACGGTGCCTCGGTGTGCAGACCTGGCCGGCGGGTGGCCGCTGCCAGGTGGGATTGTTCGCGGGTTGTTCGCGGGTTGTTCGATTTTCGGTCGGGCAGCGGGACGTCGACGGTCTGCGCGGCGGACTCGACGGCTGTGTGCTCGCCGCGCGGTTATATCACGCGGAGGCGGGCGCGGCCTGGCTCACCGCAACGCCAGACCTCCCGCCTCGCCTCGGACGCCGGCCGCCAGCCGCCGCGAAACGACGATGCTCCGCCAGCAAGCTGTCGGCGCGTGCTCATGCGGGCAGCGTCTGCATGAGCACGCGCAGCGCGGCGCCAATCAACTGGCGACATGACAGGGCTCCGTCTGGAAGCGGTCAATGAGCCGATACTAGAATCGAAACTGGCTCATTAACAGGACCAGATCCGGCTAACTAGCGGGGCCCCGTTTTCCACGCCAGGCTTGCGGCGCCCATACGCGGTTTGCACGAGCGACGGCGCGCACTGTATCCTCAATTGCGCATGACCATCGTCTATCGCCGGCCGCCCGTAGCGCCCGGATAACGCAGCGCGACGGCGAAGCAAGGCGCGGCCAACCACGGTTTTGGGGATGACGGGCGCGCGCCCTCAGACAGGCAAGGCCGCCTCCTGCGCGCCCACTTCCCCTTCCCGAAAGTACCGCCGACCCGGCGTACTGCCGGAAAATCTGCACGAAACGTCGAAAAAGGCCGAAAATAGCAGGCTATCCGCCATCAACAACTTCGAGACCGTGAAATAGGAGCAGTCGCATGCAGTTTGTCGTTGAACAGCACCCTAATCCCACGCCCGCAGAACAGATCGCCGCTCGTCTGGAGAGCCCGGTCTTCGGCCGCGTGTTCACCGACCATATGGTCACGATCCGCTGGAGCGAAGCAAGCGGCTGGCATGACGCCAAAGTCGAGGCGCGCCGTCCCTTCCAGATCGACCCGGCCTGCGCGGTGCTCCATTACGCGCAAGAAATTTTCGAGGGCATGAAGGCGTATCGCCGCGAAGACGGCTCGATCGCCCTGTTCCGCCCCGATCAGAACGCGAAGCGCTTCCGCGCGTCGGCGGCCCGCATGTCGATGGCTGAACTGCCGGAAGAGCTGTTCATGCAGGCCATCGAGGCCCTCGTCGACATCGACCAGGCCTGGGTGCCCGGCGGCGACGGCAGCCTCTACATCCGCCCTTTCATGTTCGCCAACGAGAGCTTCCTAGGCGTGCGCGCCTCGGCGGAGTATCTGTTCTGCGTGATCGCCTGCCCGGTCGGCCCGTACTTCAAATCGGGCAAGTCGGCTGTCACGGTGTGGGTGTCGGATCAGTACACGCGCGCGGCGCCCGGCGGTACGGGCGCAGCCAAGTGCGGCGGCAATTACGCCGCCAGCCTGATCGCCCAGACCGAAGCCTCGGCTAAAGGCTGCGACCAGGTGGTCTTCCTCGACGCGGCCCAGCATCGCTGGATAGAAGAACTGGGCGGCATGAACGTGTTCTTCGTGATGGACGACGGCTCGCTCGTCACGCCGCCGCTTTCCGGCACGATTTTGCCGGGCATCACGCGCGCGTCGATTATCGATCTCGCACGCAAGGAAGGCATCGAGGTCAAGGAGACGCCCTACGCGTTCGACTCGTGGCGTGAAGACGCCGCGAGCGGCCGAGTGAAGGAGGCCTTCGCGTGCGGCACGGCAGCGGTCGTCACGGCGATCGGCGAAGTGCGCCACGCGGGCGGCGAGTTCACGATTGGCGACGGTGGCGAAGGCCAGGTCACGCGCCGTATCCGCACGCTGCTGACCGGCATCCAGCGCGGCAAGGAAGCCGATCCGTCGAACTGGGTCTGGAAACTGAAATCGACGAAGCAGGCCTGAGGCAAGCGGCCTGCGAATGTGCGGGTTGGCATCCCCTTCGGCGGCCGCGGCGAATTTCAACCGCCGAGGCCGGACCCGAAGCACAGCGGCGCGCGTGCTGCGCGCCGCTTTTCACTTTTCCCTCTTATCCAGCCGCCAACCGCTGCGCGGATAGCCTCAGCCCATCGAACAAACGTTCGGCGATACGCTCGGGGAAACCTGCGGGCAGCGACGAAGCAACCCGTTCGATCACTTCCGGCGTACGTCCAGCGAACCGTTCGATGAGCGGCCCGGCTTCCCGCCCGTAGTGGCAGAGTTGCGCCGTCGCGTCGAAATGGGCGCGTTTCACATCGCGCATCCGGTAATGACGCGCCCGTCCCCAGACTGCCATGGCGAGCGTCGCCTTATGCCACGACCACTGGTTGCCGCCATCGCCCTCGACGGGCCAGATCGACATCACGTCATAGAGCGGCGCGAGCTGGAAACGTCCGCCTGGCAGCAGACGGATGCTGAAGTTCTTTGCGTGGCCATCCGGTGCCGCAAGCATCCAGAACGCGATCTGCGCCCCGAGAAAGGTTTCGATGTCTTCTTGCGGACGCTGCGATTGGCGCAGGATATCGGCGATCTCGCGCATGCCCGGCCCGCCCTGCGACTCGTACTTGCGGTGCGGCGGCACGCCGAGCGCCTGGCAAAAATCCTCCTGCGGCAGACGCAACAAGGCACCGGTGCGCGACCACGCGCGGTCGAAGCGCTCGACGCATAGCACCTTCTGCTCACCGAAGCGGAGAATCTGCGCCGACGACACCGGCAACCCATAAGCCTTCAGCACGGCGAGACAAAGCCATTCGTTTTCGACGGACGTCTGGAAGTCGACCTTCCTGTGCCCGATCAGGCCGAGCGGCAACTTGAGGATGTGCGTAGTTGGCGTGGCGCCGTGCGGCAGGCACCACCGGCCATCGTGAAAAAGCAGTGCGGTCTTTTCCTGCGCGCCCGCCAGAGAGATGCGCAACTCGTCGCCCGTTTCGCCCACACCTGACACGGCGCCGGACGTTTCGAGCAGCAGACGCTCGATGGCCGCGTCGGTCAACGGCGTACCCTCGATCGCGCCGACGTTTTCCGGCGACTCGTCCTCGCCCAGCAATTGCACGGCGCCGACACAGTCACGACCAATCGCCTTGAGCAGGTCGAACGCTTCCACCGTCTCGGTGCTGAAGCGGGTTGCGATGCGGCGACGGATCTGCGGGCTGTCTGGCAGCAGGTTGTCGAAGTAGTTGTGAACGCGTTCGCCGCGCAACGGTCGGTCGCCGACGCCGAACGGCAGCGACAGCGACAATGGCCGCCCGGCGGCGGATTGCTTCCAGGCGGCGTCGTAGCGCAGTTCCATGTCGCCCGTGGGCGTCACGGCCCAGGTGCCGACGTGCTCGCCGTTGGCCCAGATCGACAGCGCGCGCGAATGCGATTTGCGCCCCATCGGCTACCACTCCGGCTGTTCGGCACTGCCGGCGGCCGTCGTGCCGCGCGACTGTACGCACAACTCGAGTCCGTAGAGCGCGAGCAACGCCAGCATCTGGTCGAGCGAGATGCTGGCGGTGCCTATGGTCTCGAGCGCGGAGAGTCGCGGCTGTCCGATGCCGACGCGCGCCGCCGCCTGAGCCTGAGTCATCCCGCTGGCCTTTCTGGCCGACTGGAGAATCTCGGCAAGGCCCGCCGGCGTATGGACGATGATCTTCATTCAATATTCCTGTGAGGCATAAACCAAGTATATGCTCGTCAGCAATAATCCGCCAATATCTCTCACAGCAATAAACTAAAAATATCGCTGACAAGAATAACCCCGATATGCGTTACACCGGAAACGGACGGCTTCGTCATCCGCAACGAATGCCACCGAATGGCATCGAGTGGCCGCGCCGGTCGCACTACCGGTCCGAACGCGCACAATCTGCCTGAATGCACGCTTGCGGGGACTTTGCGCCGGGAAGTGAGCAGCGCCTGCAGTGACTATCAAGAATGTTCTGTACCCCGCCGGATATCTCTCCACGATATGCAGGTGGAGCAGCCCCCTGAAACACCGGACACAGTGACCCACTTAAAATAACGGGTAGGCATAAGACTGTGTTTTTGACTAACACCAGGCAG
>NZ_RQIS01000007.1 GCF_003837865.1 Paraburkholderia dinghuensis
CATCGCCCTCAACGAATCGCTTCATGAGTCACCCGGTCTCAGTGCGTTGATTCAGTTTAGGCGATCAACACGTTTTCACACAGGCTGGACCCGTTGCAGCCATTGAAGATTCTGGAAAGCAGACGGCTGTTTAATCTACTTTGCGGACATCCGTCGACGAGCGGCTGGCCGTACTGACTGTTGCTCACGAGCGGGGCCCTCCACGCTCGTTTTGCCTTTGCGTGAGACGGCGCGCTTGCTGGCACCCTTCGACGAGCGCTGACGATTGCCAACGAGTTCGACCAGCCGTGTCTCGCATTCGGAAAACGAGTACCCGCGCCGCTGCGAGATCATGAACGTGAGGGGCCGCATGTGCCATGCGCGCCGTTTGAGTTCAACAAGTGTGCCGTTCGCGAGGTCTTCCGCAACCAGATGATGCGGCATGTGCCCCCAGCACATGCTTCCCCTGAGCAGATCGTGCTTCGCGCCGAGGTCGTTCACCAGCCACTGGCGTTCACTCGCTACCCCTTGCTGTGTCTTTTCCGCATCGGGCTGATTGTCAGTTACGACGAGCTGGATGTGCCGGCCAAATTCCTCCCGCCGGATCGGCCCCGCGATTGCGGCCAGCGGATGCGATGGCGCACAGACGGTCACCATTTGCACTTCGCATAAATGCTGCCTTTCTATGGTGCTGGGGCTCAGTTCCGGCACGTCCATGATCGTCACCGCCAATGCGCACGTGCCTTCGAGAACCAGGCGCTCGCCACCCTGCATGGTCGTCATTCGCAGATTAATTGCAACCGTTGGAAAGTCCGCCTGCAGGGTACGCAGGCATTCGATCAGGTGTGCACGCGGAAAATAGGTATCCACGGCAATCGAGACCTGTGGGACCCCGGCTTCAGCAATCGAAACCGCGCGCATCTTCATTTCCTCGGTGCGTGAGATCACCCCACGAGCATCAGGCAGGAGGCTGCGGCCCGCGGCAGTAAGCGTCGCTTTGCGAGTGTTGCGCTCGAACAGCAACACATCAAAGGCGCTCTCGAGCGCGTTGATCGCGTGACTGATCGCCGACTGTGCACGCCTCAACTCCCGCGCAGCCCCGGAAAAGCTTCCCTGGTCACACACGGCGACGAACGCCCGAAGTTGATTAATGGTGACGTGGTCCAACATGGCTATCTAAAAACTAGATGGAAAGTATAGATATTTAGTCAATTGGCTTCATGAATCAAGAGATTCAGAATCGTGCTTGTCGCTTTTGTTTCGAAGGATGCATGACATGAACAGACTGAATGGAAAGACCGCCGTGGTCACCGGTGGCGCTACCGGTATCGGTCGCGCCGCAGCAAAGCGCTTCATCGAGGAGGGCGCCTTCGTCTTCATCTTCGGCCGCCGGCAGGAAGCGCTCGACGCCGCTGTGGCCGACCTCGGGTCCAATGCCCGCGCGGTAAAGGGCTCGGTCTCCAATCTGGCCGACCTCGACCGACTCTACGCGGCGGTGAAGGCTGAGCGCGGAACCCTCGACATCGTTTTTGCCAATGCCGGCACGGGAAGCCCGCTTCCGCTCGGCAAGATCACCGCCGAGCACATTGACGAAACCTTCGACACCAATGTGAAGGGTACGATATTCACGGTCCAGAAGGCGCTGCCTCTGATGGGCCACGGCGGTTCGATCATCCTGACCGGATCGAGCGCGGGCACCACAGGCGCCCCGGCATTCAGCGCCTACAGCGCGAGCAAGGCGGCAGTGCGCAATCTCGCGCGGACCTGGGCGGAGGATCTGAAGGGCACCGGCATCCGGGTCAACGTGCTGTCGCCCGGGGCGACGGCGACTGAACTCGCGAAGGAAGCGCTGGGCGAGGAGGGCCAGAAGGTCTTCGCGTCGATGACTCCGCTCCAGCGCATGGCCGATCCGGCGGAGATCGGGGCAGCGGCTGCCTTTCTCGCATCGCCGGACAGCAGCTTCATGACCGCCAGCGAGGTCGCCGTTGACGGCGGCCTTGCTCAACTCTGATGCGCTACGCGCTACGGCGCTCAATTCGAATGTTCGGAGAGCCGCAGTGCGTGACAGACAAGGAAACTATATGAGCTACGCAATTATCGGCTTCGGCGAGATCGGCCAGGCACTTGCCAAGGCGTTTGCCCGCAACGGCATCGAAGTATCCGTTGCGACCACGCGCGACCCTGCAAGCTTTGCATCCGACGCAGCCGCAATCGGACCCGAGATCATTCCCAAAACCCTGGCGGAAGCCGTCGAGGCAAACATCATCTTTTTGGCTGTCCGTTTCGAGTCGCATCCGGAGGTCGCGAAGGTGCTCCCCAGCTGGGAGGGAAAGACCATCGTCGATGTGATGAACACATTAGCCCCACTTGAGGAACTGAACGGTCTCCCGTCCTCTGCCGTCGTCGCGAAGGCGTTCACCGGAGCCAGGCTGGTGAAAGGCTTCAACCATTTAGTCGCTGCCGTCCTTGGCCAGGACCCGGCCGTGCAAGGTGGCAGGAGAGTCGTGTTCCTGGCGGGCGACGATGACGGCGCCGCAGCCGAGATCGGTGCGCTTGCGGAAAAGCTCGGTTTCGCGCCGATCAAACTTGGTGAGCTTTCGGAAGGTGGGCTGCTTGTCCATGCGCGCGGAAATAGCTGGGGTCACCTGATCTTCAAGGACCTGGTCAAGTTCGATTGAGGGACAACGGTCTCCGGATATTTCAAACGGGCCTCGGAGCGAACCTGAAAGCCGTCAAACCGATGTGGTTGGGCTCGCCGTCATGCGAGTGCTCCAGCGCCGAAGTGCGGGACGAACTCGTACAACTGGAGAAGAGCGATTACAACGCGAGGGACGATGTGAACTATCCGGCCAACCTGCAGCGCGCAGAAGCCATCCTGGCTGAGCAGAAGAACGGGATTGCGGCTTACGGGCCGGATGAACACGGTGGATCCGAATCCGGTAAGTAAGCGTCCTGCTCCAGTTCTAGTCGTCGTACCTATATAACGGGCCCGATCGCATTGGCGATCGGGCCCGTTTTGGTTGTCCGCGCAACGTTTTCCGCTCCTCTTACAGCAAATGAGATTTTCATTACGGCGAGCGTGGAACTTCTCGCCGCACCTCCTGTCTTGAAAACTCCTCGGCTGCTCTTCTCCCGGTAGCCACCTTGGCCAGTCAGGGCCTCGTGCACCCCTCACGCGTGTTCAGGCACACGTGAGGGTGCAAGGCACGGCGGACCGTTCCCATTTCTGCTCACGCTTTGCACGGACACGCTGGTCCGTCGACATTGAGCCGAAGCCGCACGGCGCATCAGGGAAGGCAAGGGGGCCGGGCCGCCTGCAACGGCGCACAGGACGATCCGGTCGTGTTCTGCGACGTTTTGTCTGAGGTATATCCCTAGTGAAAACGATGATGCGTTTCGCGACGGTTATTCTTGCGCGGCGAAAAGTTATGCTGGAGAATCTACAAAAAATTCCACGAGCCACATCGTGGCATACACAAAGCGCCGAGATGGCCGCGTGTTCGTCAAACTGGAGACACCACAATGAACGAATTGACAGCCCAGAGCGGGGTAGCCAGGTCGAGTAGCGGCTTGTACCGCAGCTGGTTCCTGTTGCTGCTGGTCCTGATCTACGCGTCGAGCTTCGTTGACCGGATCATCATCGCCGTCGTCGGTCAGGCGATGAAGGTGGAGATGAACCTGAGCGACCTGCAACTCGGGCTGCTGAACGGCCTCGCGTTCTCAATCTTCTATTCCCTGCTCGGATTGCCCATCGCGCGCCTCGCGGAACGCTTCAATCGCGTTGCGCTGATCGCAATTTCGATCACCGCGTGGTCGGTCATGACGGCGCTGTGCGGTACGGCCGGCGCGTACTGGCAGTTGCTGCTCTATCGCCTTGGCGTTGGCATTGGCGAAGCGGGCAGCACGCCGACCTCCCACTCGCTGATCTCGGACCAGTTCGGTCCACGCCGCCGCGCAAGCGCGCTTTCGATCTATGCGCTCGGTCCGCCCATCGGCGTGCTGTTCGGCGCGCTCGGCGGCGGCTGGGTGGTGCAGCACATGGGCTGGCGTCCGGTGTTTTTTGTGGTCGGATTGCCGGGTCTCGTATTCGGTCTGCTGGCCTGGATCACGCTGCGCGAGCCGAAGCGGGGCGGTGCCGAAGAAGGCGCCGCGCGCAATCTGGAAACGGTGCCGCCGCTTCGCGATGTGCTCAAGGTATTGCTGAAGAGCCGGGTGTTCGTCCAGATGCTGTTGGGAACCATGATCGGCGGGTTCGGCCAGTACGGCATCAATCTGTTCATCCCCGTCTACCTGACGCGCGTCTACGGTCTGAGCTATGCAGAGGCTGGTCTGATCTTCGGTCTCGTGATCGGCGTGGGTGGTCTCATCGGCAACCTGCTCGGCGGCCCACTGGCCGACTGGGCCAGTGCAAAGGACCGCCGCTGGTATGCCTGGGTCCCCGCGATCGGCACCGGGATTGGTTTTCCGCTCGTCGCGACCGCGTTCATGTTGAACCAGTGGCCGGTTGCCGTTGCGCTGCTGTTTGTCGCCACGATCGCGCTCAGCATGTGGAACGGCCCCACGTTCGCAATCGTGCACAGCATCGTCGAGCCGCGCATGCGTGCCACGGCATCGGCATTCGTGTTCCTCCTCATGAACCTGGTCGGCCAGGGCCTCGGCCCGGCAACGGTCGGCATGTTGAGCGACCGCTTCGCCTCGCGTCTCTTCACACAGGGCCAGTTCCACCTGTCCTGTGCAGTCGCTGGCCCTCACGGCGCGCATGGTCCGGCGGTGCAAATGCAGGGTCCGCTCGCTGCAGCCTGCCACGATGCGTCGGCCAATGGAATCCGCTACGCGATGCTGGCAGTGAGCATCGCGCTCGTCTGGTCGTCAGTGCACTACTTCCGCGCTTCACGTCATTTTTATCGCAATAAGCAGTCCTAAGAGGTAAACGTAGATCAATAGCAATAAAGCGTGCTCGATAGCCCGCGATACATGGAGATCATAAAGTGAAGAAGAAGTTCGTTCTGGGTGCGATGGCGGCCGCATTGGCAGGAACCGCACATGCGCAAAGCAGCGTGACGCTGTACGGGATCATCGATAACGGCCTCACCTATGTGAACAACGCTGGCGGACACTCGCTGTTCCGCATGGATGACGGCATCAACCAGGCTTCGCGCTGGGGCTTGCACGGGGTCGAGGATCTCGGCGGCGGCCTGAAGACAATCTTTACCCTCGAAAACGGCTTCTCGCTCAACACGGGGCAGGCCGGCCACGGCGGCGCGCTTTTTGGTCGTCGTGCTTACGTAGGACTGCAAAGCGAGACGTTCGGTACGCTGATCGCCGGTTACGACTACGACTTCATTTACGACTATGTGTCGTACTACACGAACGTTGCGCAGTTCGCGCCGTCTTACTCGTTCCATGGTGCCTACGACATCGACCGCCTCGCGGGCGAACCGGTCAGCAACATGGTGCGATATGAAACGCCGAACTGGCACGGCTTTGGCGCCGGCGTGATGTATGGCTTCAGCAACATCCCGGGCGCCTTCGCCGGCACGCCGTCCGGTACCCCGCGCGTGATCAGCGCGGGCGTCAAGTACAGCCCGACCGGCTCGTTCAATGCGCCGTATTCGATGGCTGCGGTCATCACCAAGACCGATGGCGGCAACGCGGCACGCGGCGTCGGGACGATGGCCCAGGTCGCGCTCGATGCTCAATCGATCTATACGGTCGCGGTCGGCGGTATGGTGAGCCTGACCGACAAGCTTGCGCTGAACGGCGTGTACACGTACACGAACGCTTCGAAGAGCCCGCTTGGCGTCGTCGTGGTCAACGCGTACGAGGCCGGCCTGAGCTACAAGCTCTCGCCGTTCCTCACGCTGGGCGGCGGTCTCACGTATGTGGACCAGCGCAAGCTCGGCAAATACAACCTCTACAGCGCCGGGATCGACTACCGCCTTTCGAAGCGGACCGACGTGTACACGTTCGGCACCTTCCAGCACGCATTCGCGGGCCAGAAGTTCGCCGACAACTTCCTCGTCTCGACGCCGTACTCGGTGCCGGGCGCGGGCGGTTCGCTGTTCGGCAACAACGCTTCGACCACGGCCAATCAGCTGGCCGTCCAGGTGGGTATCCGCCACACCTTCTAAGCGCGCCTGCGCTGCGGGTGCCGGTGCCGGTCAACCCGGCCCGGTACCCGCTGCGGCGTGCTCTGCGCCGCGTCATACGGACAGGATTGGGTCGCGTTTGGGTTGGGTATACCAACGCGGTATCATATGGACTTTCAATATCCCTGCAGGCCACTGGCTGGCCTGCAGCCTTCTCAAACCCCAATGTCCGCCATTCGATGAGTCAGCCCCCAAAAATGAGCCGTTCGGCCGAAATCAAGGTGCTCCTGGAATCGGAAATCGAGCGAGGTGACCTTGTGCCCGGCGCGGCGCTCGACGAGCGAGCGCTCGCAGCGCGCTTCAACGTGTCGCGCACGCCCATCCGTGAGGCGCTGCAACAGCTTGCCGCGCAGCAGTACGTACAGATCGTGCCGCGCCAGGGTGTGTTCGTCACCAAGATGACCGTGCCGCAGCTGCGCAACATGCTGGAGCTGCTCAATGAGCTGGAGGCCGTCTCGGCGCGATTCGCCGCACGGCGCATGAGCGATTCACAGCGCGTCGAACTGCAACGGACTATCGAAGAAGGCGTCGATGCCCTGAATCAAAGCGACGCGCGCCGGTTTGCCCGCAGCAACGCGGAATTCCACGAGGTCATTTGCCAGGCATGCCATAACGAATATCTGGCCGATCAGATCCGTTCGATCCGTCGCCTGATCTCGCGTTACCGGCCCAAGCCGTTTCTTGCGCCCAGCCGGCGCGAGAAGGTGATCGCGGACCATCAGAAGCTCGCTCAGGCGCTGGTTTCGGGCGACGAGGCCACCGCCGAGGCCATCATGGCCGAGCATTCGCCGGGCGGCGATGCCGGGTTTTCCGAGTTTCTCGCCACCTTGCCTGCTGAGTTCTTCAACGATGCGCCGGTCACCATGCCGCGCGAAATGTCGACGGCGGAAGGTGACCACGAAAATAACGGGTCGCACGTGAATTGATCACGCGGATGATTGCGTGGGCCCGACAAAAAACCCGGCATTGCCGGGTTTTTTCATTTGGGGGCGCCTGATTTGAGTCAGGTCTTCGCCGCGGAGGGAGAGCGACGTGGACCCCCGGCCACGTTTCGATGCCGGGGGCAAGAGCCAGGTGCTCAGAGATCGGCGAAACGGCCGTTTTCCGCTGCGAGCTTCGCGAGCAACGGGGCCGGCTTCCACCAGTAGCCGTACTCTTCGTACAGGCGCTTGATGTCCGCACAGACATTCGCGAGGCCGATCTGGTCCGCGTAGTACATCGGGCCGCCCTTTCTGGCCGGGAAACCATAGCCGGTCACATAGACGATATCGATGTCGCTGGCGCGCAGTGCGATGCCCTGTTCGAGCAGCTTCGCGCCTTCGTTGATCATGCCGTACATGCAGCGCTTGATGATCTCCTCCTGCGAGATCGGACGGCGCGTGATGCCCATGCGAGCCGATTCCTCGACGATGTACCGCTCGACTTCCGGATCGCGATGCGGCGTGCGGTCGCCGGCTTCGTAACGGTACCAACCCTTGCCGCTCTTCTGGCCGAGGCGACCCATTTCGGTCAGCTTCATGATCAGGTCGTTCCAGCGGCGGTCGGTCGGACGCGTGGCCATCTGGGCCTTGCGCGTCTGATAGCCGACGTCGTTGCCCGCCATGTCGTGCACCGCGAAAATACCCATCGCGTAGCCGAAATCCTTGAGTGCGGCATCGACTTCGTGCGGCAGGGCGCCGTCTTCAACGAGGAAATGGGCTTCGCGGTTGTAGTTGCGGAACAGCGCGTTGCCGATAAAGCCCGGATACACCTTCGCATAGACCGACACCTTGCCCATGCGGCGGCCGAGTTCCATCAGCGTGACCACGGCTTCGTCCGAGGTCTTGTCGGCCTGCACCACTTCCAGCAGGCGCATCACGTGTGCCGGGCTGAAGAAGTGCGCGCCGACCACGTCCTGCGGACGCTTCGTGACACCCGCGATCTCGTCGATGTCGAGACCCGAGGTGTTGGTCGCGAGAATCGCGCCAGTTCTGGCGTGCTGGTCCAGCTCGCGAAAGATGCCTTGTTTGAGGCCCAGGTCTTCGAACACGGCCTCGATGATGATGTCGGCGTCCTTGACGTCCGCGATCGCGGTCGTGCCGGTGATCAGCGCCATACGCTGGTCGCGCATGGCCTCGTCCAGCTTGCCGCGCTTGATGCTGCCGTCGTAGTTGTCGCGGATTCGCCTGAGGCCGCGTTGCAGGCCCTCATCGTTGGCGTCGACGAGCACAACCGGAATGCCGGCCGCCACGAGTGCCATGGCGATACCGCCGCCCATGGTGCCCGCGCCGATCACGGCGGCCTGCCTGATCTCCAGCGGCTTGACGTCAACACCGACCGGAATCTTCGCGGCGGCTTTTTCGGCGGCCTTCACGTGCGCGAGCGCGGCGTTTTCCTGCAAAGTGAGTTCTGCGGGTGCGTTCATGCGGGCGTCACTCCGGCTTGACGAGTTTGGCATTACCGTCCACGAAATTCTGCAGACGTGCGGCGGTTTCGGGGGAGCGCATCATGTTCGAGCTCATGTACTCGAGGAACAGGCCGTCCTCGTGCGAGAGATCGTTGACGCGCGGCAGCAGGTTGGTGATGCGCCAGTTCGTGTCGGGCACGTTCTGGGCGATCTTCGCCGCGATTTCCTTCGCCTTCGCGAGTGCGCCGCCTTCCGGCGTCACATAGGTGATGATGTGCTCGCGCTGGCCTTCTTCGGCGTTGAGCAGACGGCCCGTCAGCATCATGTCGGCCATCACGGTGTAGCCGACCACGCGCTGGATGCGCACGGAGCCGCCGCCACCCACGAAGATGCCGCGCTGGCCTTCGGGCAGGCCGAAGAAGCAGGTGGTGTCGCCAACGCGCACATGCGCCGCAGTCGCCAGTTCGAGGCCACCGCCGACCACGGCGCCGTGCAGTGCAGCGACGAACGGGATCGGTCCGCGCGCGATGATGTCGAACACTTCGTGCCACGAATGACGGCGGCGCTTTTTCGGCGGCGCGGTCTGGCCGGTGGCGCGCGACAGCGCTTCACGCAGATCGAGGCCGGCCGAGAAGTTGCCGCCGTGGCCGAAGATCACGCCGCACATGGCTTCGTCGCCGGCGCGGTTGACGGCGTCGCGCAGTTGCGCGATCACATCCTCGTTGATGGCGTTGCGCTTGTCGGGGCGGTTCAGCCCGATCATCGCGACGGCGCCGTCGAGTTCATAGGTAACCAGGGTGTCGCTCATTCTGAATTCCGTTTGCTGAATGCGTGGGGTAATGGCCGTGCGTTACAGGTCGAGCACGACGCGGCCGCTCTTGCAGCGCGACACGCACACCTGCATGACCTTGCCGCTCGCCTTGTCCGCGTCGGACAGGTACGTGTCGCGGTGATCGATCTCGCCGCTCGCGACCTGGACCGTGCACAGCCCGCAATAACCAGAGCGGCAGTCGTACATGACGTCGGTGCCGTTTTCGATGAGCGTGTCGAGCAGCGATTTGTCGGCGGGCACCGTGAGCAGCTTGCCCGACGACTTGAGTTCGACTTCGAACGCAGTGTCCCCTTCCTGCGGGGTGGCCTCGGTGAACAGTTCGTAGTGCAGATCGCACTCATGCCAGCCGCGCTTGCGCGCACTCGCGAGCACGGCGTCGATCATCCCCGCCGGGCCGCACACGTAGATCGGCTGGTTCACCTGCGCGTCGTCGAGCAGCGCGTCGATGGACAGGCGCGTGGCCGCGTCGTCGTCGGCGTGCAGCACGAGACGCTCGCCCGCGAGCTTGCGCAGTTCCTCGACGTACGGCAGTGCGTCGCGCGTGCGGCCGCTCAAATGCAGTTCGTAGTCGCGTTGCTGCGCGGCGAGTTCGGCGGCCATCGACGCCATCGGCGTGATCCCGATGCCGCCCGCGATGAGCAGCACGCGCGGGGGCGCGGCGAGCGGGAAGTGATTGACGGGCGCGCGCGCGTTGAGCGTCGCGCCGACCTCGAGGGCGTGCATGTGGCGCGAGCCGCCACGCCCGTCGTCTTCCAGCCGGATGCCGAGCCGGTACGCAGGTACGCCATCGCGCGGATCGACGGACGCGTCCAGATTGATGAGCGAGTACGATCGCCATTGCGGCACGCCGCCCGCGCTCGCGGGAATCTCGATCTGGAGGTGCGCGCCCGGCTCGTAGCCGGGCAACGGTGCGCCGTCCGCCGCTTCGAGCATGAACGACTTGATCAGCGAAGTCGTCGTGTCGACCGCGGCGACGCGCAGCGTGAGCAACAAGGGGGCAAGCATCGAAGTCATTCCCGGTTACGCGTTTTCGGTCAGGACGCGCCAGTCGGTGCCGGTCGGCAATACGCCGCCGATCGACACCGCGCGCGCGTAGTCGAGCTCGGGGTTGTCGGCGAGCGTGGGCGTCTTGCCGGCCATGAACTCGCGCGCCGACTTGAGCAGCAGCGCACGCACGCGCAGCACCGCGCCGTCGGCGGAGCAGAGCTGTTCGGTGGTGCGGTCCGCAATCGGGCCCTGTCCGAGGAACATCGCGAAGTCTTCCGTCCCGAGGTGCTGGTAGAAGCCCGTCGCGTGGCCGCGCTTCATCAGATCGCGGTTCTGGCCGAAGTTCTCGGCACGCGTGCCCGGCGGCAGCGGCGGGAAGTTCCACACGTCCGGCGTCGCCGACATGACGGTCATGCCGAGCTTGCGCGTTGGGTTGAAGTGCACGAACCATGCGCGGTGCGTGACGTCGTCGACCGGCGTCGAGAAGAACACCGTGCTCGGGCTGTTCGCATCGGGCGCGCAGATGATGCCGTACCACGGCATCACAAAGTTGTTCACGCGCGCATAGGTCTTGCCATCGGGCAGATCGCGCAGCGCGGCATAGCGATAGCCGTACGGACGGTCCTCGAATTCGAGGCGCGGCGCGAGCGCCTTCGTCATGTGCATGCGCTCATTGCCGCCGCCCGCGGTGATCTGCGTGGTCGATTCGTGCAGTACGCCAACGTGCGACGAATCCATCGACGCTTCCACGCCCTGCACCCAGTTCGTCGGCACTTCGACGCTCGTCACCGAGCGCTGTTCGGCGGGGAGGTTCGTGAACGGCAGGTCGGGGAAGCGCGGCGGCGTCTCACCCTTGCCGAGCCACACCCAGACGATGCCGCCGCGTTCCTCGACGCGGTACTGGCTCGTCTTCACGCGCTTGCAGAACTGCTCCTGGTCGCCGACCTGGTTCGGCGCTTCGACGACCTTGCCCGCGACGTCGATCTTCCAGCCGTGATAGATGCAGCGCAGGCCGTTGTCCTCGTTGCGCGCGACCATCATCGACGTTCCGCGGTGCGGGCAGCGCTCGTCGATCACGCCGGCGTGGCCGTCGGTGCCGCGAAACGCCACGTAGTCGGTGCCGAGCAGGCGCACGAGCACGGGCGCGCCGTCCGCGACGAGCTTCACCGAGGGCACGGCCGGAATCCAGTAGTGCTGGCGGATCATTTCGCCCATCGGCGCGCCGTTGTCGACGCGCGTGAGCAGGACGTTGTCTTCAGCGGTCATCGCCATGATCACGCTCCTTTGTAGTTGCGGAACGCGCGCGTGTAGACGCGTGTGCAGTTGCATTCGAAGATGTTCTTGCGCTGCTCTTCGGTCAGCCACTCGATGCTGTCGATCACCGGCTTCATGTCGTCGTAGTCGCGGCCCGTAACGGGATCGCGCGCGCTGCCCGTACCCGGCTTTTCGGTGCCGAACAGCACGTTGTCGGTGCCCGCCACCTTCAGCAGCAGTTCGATCGAATCCTTCGAGTAATTGCAGGTGTCGAAGTAGAGCTTTTTCAGTTGTTCGTCGAACGTCACCGGGCTGTTGCGGCGCACGGACCACGAACGGAAACGGCCCATCTGGTAGGGGATCGCGCCGCCGCCGTGCGCGACGACGATTTTCAGATTCGGGAATTTCTCGAACACCTTCGATTCGAGCAGCGAAATGACCGCGATGTTTTCTTCGTTGATGAACTTCAGTGTGTACGACTCGCGCGGATTGCAACTGCCGGCCGAGTGGATCAGCGCGGGCACGTCGAGTTCGGTCATCGCTTCGTAGAGCGGATACCAGAACGGGTCGCCGAGACCGGCCGGCGCGGGGCCTTCACCTTCGGTCGGGTCCGGATTCAGCAGCGTGCCGACGAAGCCCAGTTCGTTCACGCAACGTTTCAGTTCGGCGACGCACTTCTCGGCCGGCGATTCATTCATGTGTTGCGGCAGGCCCGCCACGCCGCGGAAACGGTCCGGGAACATGTCGACGAAGCGCTTGATCAGGTCGTTGCAGTGACGCGTCCACAGTTCGGTCACGCGCGCCGGCTTTACCGAGTGCATCTGCAGGTACGGGCGCGGCGAGATGAACTGGATATCGGTGCCGACTGCGTCCATGCTGCGCACGAGTTCCTCGGCCTGCTTGCGCACTGCCTCGTCGGGGATGTTCGGGTTCGTCGACGGGTTGGCGCGGCCGCCGACCAGTTCCGCCATGTAGCGGAAGCTTTGCGGAGGCATGACGACGTGGGCGTGGGAATCGATGATCATGGTTGAGCCTTGGGTATCGTGACGGGGATGTTCAGTGATGCGATCGATCGCGCCGTTCAGGCGATGACCGCGAGGGTTTCCAGTTGCAGCGCCATGCCGTGCTGAAGGTCGTGCACGACGATGTGGCGCGCCGGCCGTTGCGCCGGGTCAGGCCAGAAGGCGAGCCAGTGCGCGTTGATGTATTCGCGCACCGAATCGTCCTTGACGTAGATGGTGAGCTTCACTACGTCGGCGAGCGTCGCGCCTCCGGCATCGAGAAAGTGCTTGAGGTTGTCGAACGCGAGGCGGGCCTGGTCGGCGGGGACGGCGGCGAGCTTGCCGGTTGCCGGGTCCTTGCCGGCGATCGCCGACGAGCACAGCACATTGGCGACGCGCGCGCCCACAGGGATCGGGGCATTGTGCGCGAGGCCGGGGACGTCGATGGAGCGGGGCATGGAGTCTCCTCCGTATCTAGGTTTGTTCAGGACGGCCTGGAATCGCGATCCACGCCGAAATCGAAAAAGTGGCGCGGCACGGCCGCGAGGAATTCGGAAAAGCCGGTGGTGCCGGCGGGTACGTGACGCAGCATCACCTCGGCGGCTTTCTTTTCGTCGCCGGCCTGGATCGCGCGGGCGATCTCGAAGTGCTCCTGCAGCGAGCGGCTGATCTGGCTGCGGTTGCGGAAGTCGGCGACGCGATAGCGCTCCGACTGGCGGCGCGCTGCGCGGATCTGGTCGGCGAGGCATTCGTTGCGGCTGCCGTCGTAGATCGTGTTGTGGAAGAGCGCGTTGGCGCGCGCATACTCGGTGGCGTCACCCTCTACTGCAGCCTGCTGGCAGGCAATCAGCGCGCGGTCGAGCGCTTCGTGCAAGTCATCGCTCGCGCGGCGGGCGCAAAAGCGCGCGCAGAGCGCTTCCAGTTCGCCGATGTATTCGAGCATCGAGCGAACCTTTGCGATCGACAGACGTGACACGGCAACGCCCTGACGCGGCGAGATCACGACGAGATCGCGCGCGGCCAGATGCTGCAGCGCCTCGCGTACCGGCGTGCGGGACACGTTGAAACGTGCCGCGAGCGCGCGTTCGTCGATCGGCGTGCCCGGTGCGAGGACGCCGGTCTCGATCTCCGCCTGCAGCGTCTCGCGGATGTCGTTCGCAAGGCTCGCGCGCATGCGCGGCGCCGCTGCCGGCAGATCGGTCGTTTCGCTGTCGCGCTCGACGGAAAGGTCGTCTACAGGTTTCATGGAAGGCGGGGTTAGTGTTCTGATGGCTTAAATATACCAATGTGGCTTGCTGGTATTCAATAGCGGGTTTTTCTTATGCGCAGGTTTTGGGCTGGGCAGGAGCTCGCCATTTCCGACTAATATGTTGTAAATCAATTGGATATCGGCGATATATACATTCGCCAAGCCGGAGATAGGGGAAAACGCTAACCGCAAAAATTGGCCTCTGGTGTATTGAGAACCAGCTTCTGGTATGCCAGAATGCTCCTCATTCGACGTGATCCTGGTATGCCAGCGCCGGGGTCCCTATCAAGTCAAGAAGAGGCAAGATCCGATGAGTCAGTCATTACCCGATACCGCAGGCGTCCAGTCTGTGGAGCGAGTCCTCAAGCCGAAATCGATTGCGATCGTCGGCGCTTCCGCCGACCCGCGTGCGTTCGGCAATTTCGTGCTGCAAAACCTCGAACGGTTTGCTTACGCTGGTGAGATCCACCTCGTTTCGCGCAGCAGCCAGGAAATCAACGGCCATCCGTGTGTCAACAGCGTCGAGGCATTGCCCAGGGGCATCGATCTGGCGGTGCTCTGCATTCCGGAAGCGGGCGTGCTCGATACGGTGCGCACGCTCGGTACGCTGGGCGCGGGTGCCGCGGTGATCTTCGCGTCGGGCTATGCCGAAGCCGGTGATGAAGGCCGTGCCAAACAGGAAGAACTGGCGCGTGTGGCCGCCGAGGGTGGTGTTGCGCTGATCGGCCCGAACTGCATGGGGTTCACCAACTTTGAAGCCGGCGTGCCGGTGACGTTCGAGGCGGTCAACCCGTACCCGGCCGGCGGACGCCGCGGCGTGGGCGTGGTGGCGCAGAGCGGCGCGATGGCCGCTAACCTGCGGGACGCCTTCATGGGCCGCGGCCAGCCGCTCACAGCCACGGTGTCGACCGGCAACGAGGCCAACCTCGGTATCGAGGACTATCTGGCGTGGTTCGTCGCCGATCCGCAGACGAGCGCGATCGCGGTCTATGCCGAGCAGATCCGCCGTCCGCAGTTGTTCCTGCAACTGGCGCGCGAAGCGCGCGCGGCCGGCAAGCCCATTGTGATGCTGATGCCGGGCAAGAGCGCCCGCGCCCGCGAAGCGGCGCAGTCGCATACGGGCGCGCTGGCCGGCGACCACGCCACCGCAAGCGTGCTGCTCTCGCGCGAAGGCGTGGTGGTGGTCGATTCGCTTGACGAACTGTTCGATACAACGACGATTCTGGCGCGTTTCCCGGTGCCGCCCGCAGCCGGTACGGCCGTGATGACGGCCTCGGGCGCAGTCAAGAACATCACGCTCGATTTTGCCGAGGATATCGGCCTCGTGCTGCCGACCCTGACCGAGCCGACCATCAAGAAGCTGACCGATCTGCTGCCCGACTACGCGGTGGCCGACAACCCACTCGACTACACCACGATCGGTGTGCGCAATCCGGGTCTGATTGGCGAACTGATCGATACCGTGCTCGCCGATCCGAATATCGGCAGCCTCGTGCTGTCGATCATGGGCGGTCCGTCGATCGCGCAGCGCGACAAGGCCGACCACCTGGTGCCGGCGCTCGCGCGCGCCACCAAGCCGGCTGTGCTCGCCGTGATGGGCGACAACAACCAGCTCGAAGATTTCTTCACCGACGCGATTGCGGCGAGCGGCGTGCCGTTCTTCCGTTCTCCTGATCGTGCGCTGCGTGCCTGCGCTCGTGTGACCTCCTACGGTGAATCGCTGGCCCGCGCGGAGCGTGCCCGCAAGGACGAGCCGAAACCGATCCCCCTGCCGGGCGCGGTGCCGGCCAACGGCATCTTCGCCGAATACCAGGGCAAGGGCTGGCTCGCGGCTGCCGGTCTGCCGGTGCCGAAGGGCGGCCTCGCCACCTCGATCGACGAGGCGCTGAAGATTGCCGGCGACATCGGCTATCCGGTCGTGCTGAAGGCGCAGGCAAGCGAATTGCCGCACAAGAGCGACGTGGGCGGCGTGGTGGTGGGTCTCGCCGATGCGGCCGCGCTGCGAGCCGGCTGGGACAAGCTGCACGCGAGCGTGTCGTCGCATCGTCCCGAACTGAAACTCGACGGCGCGCTCGTCGAAGCGATGGGCCCGCGCGGTCTGGAACTCGTGGTCGGCGCGAAGCGCGACGCGGACTGGGGCCCGGTGGTGCTGGTCGGCCTCGGCGGCATCTTCATCGAAGTGCTGAAGGACGTGCGCCTCATTCCGGCTGACATGGCCGAGGCGGACATTGTCGTCGAACTCGGTCGTCTCAAGGCCGCTGCGATGCTGCAGGGCGTGCGCGGTGCAGCCGGTGTCGACGTGCGGGCCGTTGCGAAGGCCGTGGCCGCTATCGGCGACCAGATGCGCGCCAACCCGGAGATCACCGAAATCGACGTGAATCCGCTGGTCGCCTATCCGGATCGCGTGCTGGCGCTCGACGCACTGGTCGTGTGCGGCGCGCAGGGTCCGGCGCATCACTGAATACTGCAGAGAGAGGGGACACAAAAATATGAAGCTCGAATTCTCCGCAGAGGATCAGGCTTTCCGCGCCGAAGTGCGCGAGTTCGTGAAGAACAACCTGTCGCCGCGCCTCAAACGCAAGGTCGAACTCGGCCTGCGCATCGAGCGCGAGGACTACGTCGAGTGGTACACCAGACTGTACGAGAAGGGGTGGATCACGCCGTCGTGGCCGAAGGAGCACGGCGGTCCGGGCTGGACGCACGTGCAGCGCTATATCTTCGACGAGGAGACGCTGCTGGGCGGCGCCCCGCGTATCGTCGCGAGCGGCATCAACATGCTCGGACCGGTGCTCAACGCGTTTGGCACACCTGAGCAAAAAGCCAGATACATTCCGGCCATCCGCCGCAGCGAAACCTGGTGGGCGCAGGGCTTTTCGGAGCCGGGCGCGGGTTCGGACCTCGCTTCGGTGCGCACCACGGCCGTGCTCGATGGGGATCACTTCGTCGTCAATGGCCACAAGGTGTGGACTTCTTACGCTCACTGGTGCGACATGATGTTCGCGCTCGTGCGCACCGATCCGGCCGCCAAGCCCCAGGAAGGCATCTCGTTCCTGCTGATCGACATGCATGCACCGGGCGTGGAAATCCGTCCGATCAAGATGCTCGAGGGCGGCACCGATCTCAACGAGGTCTACCTCGACAACGTGCGTGTGCCGAAGGAGAACCTCGTCGGCGAGCTCAACAAGGGCTGGACTTACGGCAAGTATCTGCTCGGCCACGAGCGCACCGGCATCGCGGGCATCGGGTCCTGCAAGCAGCAGCTCGCGCGCGCCAGGCATCTCGCGAAGCAGCAGGGCCTGGACAACGATCCGCTGCTTCAGTCGCGCATTAGTCGCTTCGAGGTCGAACTGATGGCGCTCGAATTCACGGGCCTGCGCATGCTTAGCGCGAATCAGGCTAGCCGCGTGCCGGCCGTCGAGGCGCCGATGCTCAAGGTGCGCGGCACCGAACTGCGTCAGGGCATCTATGCACTCCTGACCGAAATCGCCGGTCCATACGCGTTGCCGTTCGACGAGCAGGCGATGCAGGACGAGTCCGGCTACGAAGGTCCGAGTCCCGATGAGCTGATCGCAGTCGCGGCGAACTATTTCGACGCACGCAAGGTGTCGATCTACGGCGGGACCAACGAAGTGCAGCGCAATCTGATCAGCCGCGCGTTCTTCAATGCCTGATTCGGAACACGGAATACGAACATGGATTTTTCTCTGACTGAAGACCACGTCGCGCTGCAGGATGCGGTACGCCGCTTCTGCGATGGCGAATATCCCGCGCATCTGCGGGGCAATGCGGAAGACCCGGCGCTTGCGTCGCTGCGCCGCAAGGGGCTGGCCGAACTCGGCGTGACGGGCCTGACGATCGACGACGAGCATGGCGGCAGCGGCTATGGCGCCGTGGAGACGATGCTGGTGGCGCAGGAACTTGGCCGCGCGCTGGGCGGCGCGGGCTGGCTCGCGAGCGGCCTGCCTGCTGCGGCGCTGATCGGCGCGGCCGGCAGCGATGCGCAAAAGGACGCGTGGCTGGCGGATGTCGCCGCTGGCGAGAAGGTGCTGGCGTTCGCGGTCGGCGAGGCCGACGCGCGTTATGACACGGCGCGTATTGCGGTCTCGGCGACCGAAACCGGCGATGGCTGGAAGATCAGCGGCACCAAGACCATCGTGTTCGACGCCGCCATCGCCGATGCATTCGTGGTGGCAGTGCGTACCTCGGGGCAGCGCGGCGACGAGCAGGGTCTGTCGCTGTTCCTCGTGGACGCGAAGACGCCGGGCATCAGCCTGCGCCACTTCGAAACGATCGACGCACGCGAGGCCGCGCACGTCGCGTTCAAGGACGTGGCCGTGAGCAACGCCGACCTGATCGGCGAAGCGGGTCAGTCATACGAACTGATTGAAGCCGCACTCGACCGTGCGAACGCCGCGCTGGTCGCGGAGTCGGTCGGCGCACTCGAAGCGTTGCTCGATCACACCGCCGAGCACCTGAAGACGCGCACCCAGTTCGGTGCGCCGCTCGCCAAATTTCAGGGCCTCCAGCACCGCATCGCCGACATGTTGATTTCGCTCGAGCAGAGCAAGTCGATGGCCTGCGCCGCTGCGATGGCCATCGACGAGAACGATGCCAGGCGTCGCCGCCGCTTTGTCTCGGCCGCAAAGGCCTATGTCGGCGATGCCTGCCGCACCGCGGGCGAATGGGGTATCCAGTTGCACGGCGGCATGGGCATGACCGAGGAATGCCGCGCGGGCCATTACGCCAAGCGCATGTTCGCGATCAACATGAGCTACGGCGATGCCAGCTGGCATCTGCAGCGCTTCACAGAGCAACGTCTTGCGCAACGGGAGGCCGCATGACGCTGAACGGAGCAGCCTACATCGTCGGCGCCTACGAGCACCCGACGCGCAAGGCCGATAACCTTTCGGTGCTGCGCCTGCATGCCGATGTGGCAAAGGGCGCGCTCGAAGACGCGGGCCTGACCAAGGACGATATCGACGGTTACTTCTGCGCGGGCGATGCCCCGGGCCTTGGCACCACGACGGTGGCGGAGTACCTGGGCCTCAAACTGCGTCACGTCGATTCGACGGAATGCGGCGGTTCGGCGCCGATCCTGCACGTCGCGCACGCGGCGCAAGCCATCAAGGCTGGCCGCTGCAACGTCGCGCTGATCACGCTGGCGGGCCGTCCGCGCGCGGCCGGTGCCGCACTCTCGCTCAAGGCGCCGGACCCGGACGCCCCCGAAGTGCAGTTCGAACTGCCGTTCGGCCCGTCCACGCAGAACCTGTACGGCATGGTCGCGAAGCGCCATATGTACGAGTTCGGCACCACGAGCGAGCAGCTTGCCTGGATCAAGGTGGCCGCGTCGCATCACGCACAGCACAACCCGAACGCGATGCTGCGCAACGTCGTGACGGTCGAGGACGTCGTCAATTCGCCGATGGTGGCCGATCCGCTGCATCGTCTCGACTGCTGCGTGATGAGCGACGGCGGCGGTGCGCTGATCGTCGCGCGCCCGGAGATCGCGAAGAAACTCAAGCGTCCGCTCGTCAAGGTGCGTGGCACCGGTGAGGCGCCGAAGCACTCCGCTGGCGGCAAGATCGACCTGACGTGGTCGGCGGCGAAGTGGTCGGGCGCTGCGGCGTTCGCCGAGGCAGGCCTGACCGCGCAGGACATCAAATACGCTTCGCTGTACGACAGCTTCACGATCACGGTGCTGATGCAGCTCGAAGACCTCGGCTTCTGCAAGAAGGGTGAAGGCGGCAAGTTCGTGATGGACGGCAACCTGATCTCGGGCGTCGGCAAGCTGCCGTTCAACACCGATGGCGGCGGCCTGTGCAACAACCATCCGGCGAACCGCGGCGGCGTCACGAAGGTGATCGAGGCGGTGCGTCAATTGCGTGGCGAGGCCCATCCGGCCGTGCAGGTCAAGAACTGCGACATCGCGCTCGCGAATGGTATTGGCGGCGCGCTCGCGTCGCGTCACACCGCAGGCACGCTGATTATGGAGCGGGAGTAATCATGAGCACGACGAACCAATCGACCGCAGGCGCGCCCGCTCAGGGCGCCACACTCGCGGCCGGTGCGAAACCCGCCGCGAAGCCGGCCGGTCCGCGCCGCATTCCGGCGCCACGCGTGCTGCCCGAGGCGATGCCGTTCTGGGAAGCCGCGAAGGAAGGCCGCCTGCTGATCAAGCGCTGCCAGGACTGCGGCGAGACGCACTACTACCCGCGCGACATCTGCCCGCACTGCATGAGCTCGAACACCGGGTGGATCGACGCGAAGGGCGAGGGCACGATCTATTCGTTCAGCACGATGGGCAAGGACGAGGCGCGCTACACGCTCGCTTACGTGACGCTCGACGAAGGCGTGACGATGCTGACCGATCTCGTTGACTGCGATTCCGCCGCACTGGCGATTGGCCAGCGCGTGAAGCTCGTGTTCAAGCCGAGCGAGGGCGACTATCCGGTGCCGATGTTCACGCCGGTCTGAGACTCAGGGAGGAGACAAGGCATGCCTGCCGATTTCAGGGAACAACATAGCCGGCACGACCCGAAGAAAGGTCCGCTGTCGCGCTTCACGATCATCGATGCTTCGCGCGTGCGCGCGGGCCCCACGGCCATGCGCGTGTTCGCCGACATGGGCGCCCGCGTGATCAAGCTCGAAATCCCGCCCGGCGCGCCCGGCGGCGACGACATGATCGGCGGCCGCGACCACAATCGCGCCGATTACGAGAATCTGCACCGCAACAAGGAAAGCCTGACGCTGAACATGAAGGACCCGGCGGGTCTGGAAATCCTGCGTGAGCTGGTCACTCGCGCGGACGTGTTCATCGAGAACTTCCGTCCCGACGTGAAGGATCGGTTGGGCATCGGCTATGAGGCGCTGCGGGCGATCAATCCGCGTCTCGTGTACGCAAGCATCTCCGGCTTCGGCCAGGACGGTCCGTATGCGCGCTGGCCCGGCTTCGATTCGATCGCACAGGGCATGGGCGGTCTGATGAGCGTGACGGGCAAACCGGGCGAAGGTCCGATGCGCGTCGGCATTCCGATCGCCGACCTGTGCTCGGGCCACTTCTGCGCGCAGGCGATCATGACGGCACTGCTCGAGCGCGAGGCATCGGGCGAAGGGCAGTGGGTGCAGACGTCGCTGCTCGAAGCGCAGATCGCGATGCTCGACTTCCAGGCCGCGCAATGGCTCGTGGACGGCAAGGTGCCGCAGCAGGTCGGCAACGAGCACCCGCTGACCGTGCCGACCGGCGTGTTCCCGACGAAGGACGGGTATCTGAACCTGGCCGCGATCGGCAACTCGATGTTCGCGCGTCTGTGCGAAGCGCTCGGATTGCAGCATCTGGTCGGCCAGCCCGGTTACGAATCGGACCCGGCGCGTGTGGAGAACCGCGATGCGGTCAACGAGGCCGTGAGCGAGCAGTTCCTCACGCGCACCACGCGCGAATGGACCGACGTGCTGATCAAGATCGGCGTGCCGTGCGGGCCGATCTACAAGATCAATGAAGTGTTCGACGATCCGCAGGTCCAGCATCTCGGCGTCGCGTGGCCGGCCTCGCTGCCGGGCAAGGGCGATGTGGCGTTCGTCGGCACGCCGTTCCGTCTGTCGCGCTATCCGCGCGCGGAGCAACCGCGTCTCGCGCCGGAGCAGGGCGAGCACACGCAGGCGATCCTGAACGAGCTGGGTTACTCGGATCAGCAGATTGGCGAGTGGCGCTCGGCCTACGTGGTCTGACGCGCATTCACGAAAGAAGATCAACAGGAGATAGACGAAATGGCACGACTGGTCGCCGGTTTCGGTTCGTCGCACAGCATCATGCTGGTTTGCCAGCGTGAGGACTGGCAGCACGGTTTCAAGCAGGTCGATCCGAAGAACCCGTATTACTTCGATCGCCTCGGCAATCCCACGACCTACGAAGAACTGCTCAAGATCGCGCCCGCCGACTCCGAAGCGATGGTGACCGCCGAAAAGATGGGCGAACGCTACGACCAGGCAGAGGCCGCGATGGACGAGCTGGGCGAGCGCATTCGCGCGGCGAAGCTCGACGTGCTGCTGGTCGTCGGCGACGATCAGACGGAACTGTTTCGCACGACGAACAACCCGGCCTTCGCGATCTACTACGGCGAGACGATCCGCAACGCGAAGCGCGTGAACAGCCCGAACGAAAGCTGGTACGCGCGCGCCCGCACGATGCGCCAGGAGCCGGACGCCGACGTGCATTACCCGGTCAAGGCCGACATGGCGAAGTGGTTGATCCGCGAACTGTGCGACCGCGATTTCGACATCGCCGCGATGGACGGCCTCGAGCGCGACCAGTACGAAGGCCATGCGTTCTCGTTCGTACACCGTCGCCTGATGGGCGGCGCGACCGACCTGCCGGTGATTCCCGTCATCATCAACACCTTCGACGATCCGAACCAGCCGACGCCGCGCCGCTGCATCCAGCTCGGCCGCGCGCTGCGCGAGCTGATCGAGGCGTATCCGGAAGATCTGCGCGTCGGCGTGCTGGCTTCGGGTGGCCTGTCGCACTTCGTCGTCGACGAGGAACTCGACAACAACATCATCGACGCGATCCGCCGCAAGGACAGCGACTGGCTCGCCGCGCTCGATCCGAAAAAACTCCAGGCCGGCAGTTCGGAAATCCGCAACTGGATCATCGGCGTCGAGACGCTCAAATCGCTCGACCTCGAATGGGTCACTTACGTGCCGGGTTATCGCACTGCGGCGCTCACCGGCACCGGTCTCGCGTTCGCGTCGTGGAAGACGCTGGACTGAGCGCTGGGCTGAACATCACTTCGCATTCAACGGAAAGAAGAATTCCATCATGGCTGACCAAAACGTACACCGTCTGCGCCGCCTCGACTGCTGCGCCGTGTCGGACGCGCTGGACAAACTGAAGAAGAGCGGCGTCGTGAGCGGCCTCCCGCAACGCGCGGGCGCCGGCCGCGTCGCGGGCCGCGTCATCACCGTCAAGCTCGGCACGGGCGAAGCGCCGCCGGGACCGCCGGTACACCTCGGCTGCACGGCGATCGAACAGGCCGATGGCGACAACGTGATCGTGGTCGAGCAGCGCAGCGGCGTGGAAGCGGGCTGCTGGGGCGGCCTGCTTTCGCTGGCGGCGAAAGTGCGCGGCGTGGCAGGCGTGGTCGCCGACGGCCCGGTGCGCGACATCGACGAAGCCATTGCCTACGAACTGCCGGTGTTCAGCCGCTCGACCACCGCGCGCACCGCGCGTAGCCGCGTGGTCGAGAAGGGCACCAACGTGCCGGTCGAGATCGGCGACGTGACCGTGCAAGCGGGCGACTACGTGGTGGCCGACAACAGCGCGGTGATCTTCATCGGTGCCGCGGATATCGAAGTCGTGCTCGAAGCTGCCGAAATGATCGTCGCGAAGGAAGCCGCGATGGCCAAGGCGATCCAGTCGGGCACGCCGGTCGGCAAGGTGATGGGCGGCAACTACGAGCACATGCTCAAGTAAGCGCTCTGATAAAAGTTCGGACAACTTTACGAATTCACGCAGGAACTTACTTTATGACCACTCAGGACAATAACGTCGAGCGCGCATCGAAGCTCGATACCGCGACGATTTCGGATGCACTGGACAAGCTCGGCATCGTCGGCCAGTGCTACAAAATCAAGCCGCGCAGCACCGATTTCCGCACCACGGGCCGCGCGTTCACGATCAAGTACGGCCCGCCGTCGACACCGGTGGGCACCGTCGGTGACTTCATCGACGACGTGCCGGTCGGCAGCATCGTCGTGCTCGACAACGGCGGCCGCGAAGACTGCACGGTGTGGGGCGACATCATGACCGAGATCGCGCATCGCCGCGGCATCGCCGGCACGGCGATCAACGGTATCTGCCGCGACGTCGCGCTGTGCCTGAAGCTCGGCTATCCCGTGTTCAGCCGCGATCACTGGATGCGCACGGGCAAGGACCGCGTGCAGATCGAGGCGACCAACATCCCGGTGAACCTCGGCGACGCGCGTGTGGCGCCGGGCGACCTGCTGCGCGGCGATGCTGACGGCATCGTCGTGATCCCTCGCGAGCACGAGGACGCGGTGCTCGACGTGGCCGAGGCGATTCACAACACCGAAGAAGCGATTCGTGAAGCGTGCCGTGGCGGCGTCCGCCTCGACGAAGCGCGCAAACAGTTCAAGTACCACCAGCTGCAAACCAGGGGGAAGTAATGAGCGCTGCGAATAACGTCAAAGAACACGATTCGTCGACCACGATCCGCGCGGACATCGAGCGCCTCGACGCGCGCGTGATCGAGGCCGCACGCCGTCTTCCGGCTGCGTCGCTGCATGAAGCGGGCGGCAAGATCGGCGCATTGCCGATGGCGCTCAAGCCGGTCGCGCAGAACTTCAGGATCTGCGGCTCGGCCTTTACGGTTCACTCGCCGGGTGGCGACAACCTGTGGCTGCACCGCGCGATCGACCTCGCGCAGCCGGGCGACGTGCTCGTGGTCTATGCGAGCGGCGTGTACGAGCATGGCTACTGGGGCGAGATCATGACCACGGCTGCGAAGGTGAAGGGCCTTAACGGTCTCGTGATCGACGGCTGCGTGCGTGACGCGGATCTGCTGGAACAGATCGGTTTTCCGGTCTTCTCGCGCGGCTTGTCGATTCGCGGCACCGGCAAGGACTATGGCGCGATCGGCTGGCTCAACGCACCGGTGATGATCGGCAACGTGGTGGTGTCGCCGGGCGACCTGATCGTCGGCGATCGTGACGGCATCGTCGCGGTTCCGCGTGCGCGCGCAGCCGATGTGGTCGAGAAGGCCGCGAAGCGCGAGACGGACGAGGCCGCGATCTGCAAGCGCATCGAGGCTGGCGAGACCACCATGCAGATTTACAGCTTCCACTGAGAAAACGATGACCTCGAAACCCTCCGCTCATTCGGCAGCGCATTCGGTCGGCCTGGCGCCGGAATTGATCATCGCCGGGCCCATCGCGACGATCACGTTGCGCCGTCCCGACATGGCGAACCGGCTCGAACCCGAGGACCTGCATCTCATCCGCGCCTACATTCGCAACGTGAATGCGCAGCGCGAAGTGCTCGTGCTGCGGCTCTGCGCCGAGGGCCGGCAGTTTTGCGCCGGCTTCAACATCGGCCGCATGGCGGACGGCAATGCGGGGGCGAGCTTCGAGGCGCTCACGAATGAACTGGAGCAGGCGCGTCCGGTGACGATCGCCGCGATCAACGGTGGCGTGTATGGCGGCGCGACCGATCTCGCGCTGGCTTGCGACTTCCGCATCGGCGTCGAGACGACTCAGATGTTCGTGCCGGCCGCGCGGCTCAGTCTGCTGTTTTATCGCGGCGGGCTGCAGCGCTATGTGTCGCGGCTTGGCTTGAACGTCGCCAAAAAGGTGCTGCTTCAGGCGGCGACATTCGATGCCGCGCAAATGCTCGCGTGCGGCTTCCTCGACACGGTCGTGGCGCCGTCGGCGTTGCGCGAGGAGACCGACCGGCTGACCGGCGAGCTGGCCGCGATGGCGCCGCTCGCGCTGCTTGGTATGAAGAAGCATCTGAACCGGATTGCGGTGGGCACATTCGACGCGGCCGCGTTTGAACGCGACATAGCAGAGGCGGACGCATCGGACGATTTGCGTGAAGGCGCGTTGGCCTGGAAAGAAAAGCGCAAGCCCGTGTTTCGCGGTGAATAAGTCGCCTGAAAAAAAGAAATGGAGAGCATAGGTGGAGACCAGCGAAAAGCCGACACTCGCGCGCCTGTACGGTGAAAACGGCGCGCCGCCCATCACGACGACGCTCGGTGCCACGTTTGTGTCGCTGAGCGAGGACACGCTCGAAGCGCGGTACGTGGGCACGCCGGCGTTTCTGAATCCCGCGGGTCAGATACAGGGGGGCATGCTCTGCGCGATGCTCGACGATGTGACGGCAACGCTCGTCACTTCGACGCTAGCCGTTGGCGAGCATTGTGCGACGCTGAATCTGAGCACATCGTTCCTTCGGCCCGCGAAGCCCGGAACGCTGACTGGCCGCGCAACGCTAGTACGCCGCGGGCGTGGCGTCTGCAACGTCAACGGCGAGCTGTGGCAAGACGACCGCCTTCTCGCAACGGCAACGGCGGTGTGCATGATCGTCGCACGCTGAGGCCCGCGCGCGCACTGCAAAGCGCCGGGACATCTTCCGAAGTATTTTCGTCAGCCTTAAAAAAGAAAAAATGACGTTAAACCGAAAACTCCTTTCGATGATCGTCGTGCTGTGGATTGGCCTCGGGGCAATCGGCGGGTTCGGCGCGTGGAAAACGCGCTCAACCATGCTCGCCGACCGCCATGAACAGTTGAAGACGCTCGTTCAGCAGGCACAGACGCTCACCACGCACTACTACAATCTCGCGCAGCAGGGCGCTCTGAACGACGCCGAGGCGCGCAAAGCGGCGCTCGCGGCGCTCGCAGAATTGCGCTACGGCCAGGGCGGCTACATCGGGATCATCGATTCGCATCTCGTGATCGTGATGAATCCGTTTTTGCCGCAAATGGTCGGCAAGGACGTGAGCCACATGATGGACGGCGCCGGGCAGCCGCTCTTTCCGAAACTCGTGGCAGCAGGCAACGAGCCCGGCGGCGGCTTCGCGGACTACGTGGGCCGCAAGCCGAACAGCGATATTCAGGCGCTCAAGACTAACTTCGTCGTGCATTTCGAGCCGTGGGACTGGTACATCGCAACCGGTATGTACATGGACGACATCGACCACCAGTTCCATGAAGACCTGCTGATCTGGTTCGTCGTCACCGCGTTGCTCGGCGGCAGCTGCACGCTGGTGATGGCGTTGGTGGTGCGCAGCGTCTTGCAGGCATTGGGCGGTGAAATGGAGGTCGCTGTAGCGGCGGCGTCGCGCATGTCGCAAGGCGATCTCGTGGAAAGCGTTCCCGTGCGCAGCGCCGGGCGGCCCAGCCTGATGCTGGCGCTTTCCACCATGCGTGACGGGATCGTCCAGACCGTTGCGCGCGTGCAGGCGAGTGCGGAGAACATAAACGTAGGTGCCGGGGAAATCGCGGCGGGCAATACGGATCTCTCCAGCCGCACCGAAAAGCAGGCGGCGGCACTGGTGCAGACGGCGTCAAGCATGGAAGAAATGACGGCCAACGTGAAGCGTAATGCCGACAGTGCCGGACACGCAGCGCGCCTTGCGAGCGAAGCCGCCGACGTGGCACGGCGCGGCAGCGAGGCCGTCGATGGCGTCGTGCTGACCATGGGTGACATCACGAGCCGCTCGCGCGAGATCGCCAATATCGTCGGCGTGATCGACGGCATTGCGTTTCAGACCAATATTCTCGCGCTGAATGCTGCGGTCGAGGCGGCGCGCGCGGGCGAGACCGGACGCGGCTTCGCCGTGGTCGCAGCGGAGGTGCGCAGCCTCGCACAGCGCTCGGCGGCGGCGGCGCGCGATATCCGGGATCTGATCGGCGCATCCACACACGCCGTGGAAATCGGTGCCGGGCAGGTGTCGAATGCGGGCGCGACGATGGGCGACATCGTGCAGTCGGTCACACGCGTGCACGCCATCCTAGAGGAAATCAGCAGCGCGTCGCAGGAGCAGAGCGCGGGTATCGAACAGGTAAGCCGCGCGATCGGCGAGATGGATCAGGTTACGCAGCAGAACGCGGCGCTCGTCGAGGAGGCCGCCGCGGCTGCGCACTCGCTGCGCGATCAGGCAGCCAGCCTGCGCGTGGCTTTGGCAGGGTGGCGAACGTAGAGCCGCGTGACTGCAGTGTAAATATCGTTCTCAGAAGTCAGGGCGACGCGAAATGTTGCCCGATTCCAGCGCCGCAACGCGTGCGCGCATCTCTCGATTGACGTTTGGCCGTTTAGCCGTTTCGACGGACATCCGCCCCATAGCGCAATGCAACACCCTTCGCCACGCGAGTTTTGACGGACTGCCGGTTCGTCAACTCGTGGGCATCGCGATGTTCTTCCGGCCCTTTCAGCGCGGTTCTACCGTGTGGCAAACAGACTATTCGTCGCCGTGTGCATTCCATGCACATCGCCGAAAAAAATTTCGGCCGACGACGCACCTTCCTGGAACCATCTGGAATCGCCAGCCAGCCTGGAGACAAAGCTATCCGGCACGCGCCACGCGTGCGCGGCAACGCGATTGGATGCAACCTGATTTGCATCGGGTTTAATTCGTTCTTCTTCTGCAAAGCAGGTTGACGAGACAACAACTACAGGAGACCGGTTGTGACGACCCTCGAACTCAAATATCGAAGTGATGCCTGTGATCAGGAAGGGGCGGATGCAGGGCGATGGCATGGCGCGAACAGCCGCGCCGCAATTCGACTCGTTGCGTATATAAAAAATCCTGCGCGCGTAGGATAAAACGTACTCTTTCGTCAGTATCGCGACAAGACCGTTTATGTCAGGTGGTTTGAGCTAACGCTTGGTTGGCAGGAAGGCGGCGACGCCGCGCGGCTGCTGGCGTTGGTCGGGCCCTAAGCGATGCAGCCGTGACGTACAGGGAAAGCGATTTTACTTTTTTCATGACGCAATCTTGCTCGACCAGTTCGGCAACGTTACAGTGCCGTTTCTTGCAGAATTGGGATAGTTGATGCACGAATTGGATAGTTCACTAAAGGACGGTGGAATAGTCTGCGCGGAACGATCTTGATCTCGATCAAGTGGTGATCAGGCACTAAAATAGAGCGGTCGAAAAGATGGAGGCGGTGCGAATGCACATGTACGAAGACGGTATGCGGCTCCGCAATGCCAATTACACCCCGCTGACAGCTGTGGACTTTTTGGTTCGCGCACTGGACATCGATACCGAGTACGCATCCGTCGCGCAGGTCGTAGCCGAGGCTCAGAGCTGTGGCGACCTGATCGCCCATGGCGATGCGAATTTCCAGTATCTGCTTGCCCTCGATAAGGGGGACACCATCGCGTTCGACTACAAGTCAGGTACGACTGGCAATCCCAGGGGCGTGGTCTATCCCCATCGAGCGTATCTGACGGCGACGAGTCACGTCCTCGAATTGGACCTGGCAAAGCCGTCCGATCTACCTGTGGACGCTGCCCACACGTGCGCTTCTGTGAGTTGCCTGAGATATTGACGGGTAACTTTCCATAGTTCGCCTTGCGTAAGCAGCGGACTTCCGTCAGCGCAATTGATCAGGACTATTCCGCATTGTTGATTGGGGAAATGCATGGTTTGATTGTTGGTCGGAATGCAATACTGGCTAACATTTCAGTCCAGCTTCTGGTCGGACATTTCTGAACTGTGAAATAGGTGACACAAAGAGAGGACCTGAGTTGCAAGCTGAATCCAATGACGAATCCGACCCTTTACTTGCTGCCGAGCTGTTTCAGACACGTGACATAGAGCAAGCCCGGCAATGGGGGGTGCGTACGTTTTGCGAAAACGAACTTCGACACATTGACGTTCGCAGCGAGCTGAATGCACGCCTGCTATATCGGAAGTATGGCTCCATCGGCATCGGACGAATGACTTACGGTGGCGAAGTCACAATCCGACCTGATACGTTCGATGATTTCTATCTAGTGCAAGTGCCGCTGAGTGGTGGTGAGCGCATCACCCATGGCAACGAGACTATCAACTCGTCGCCCACTGTCGGTTCGGTACTCAATGCCAGGCAACAACACGAAATCAATCACAGGACGGGTACTGAGAAATTGATTCTCCGTATTGATCGCGATTTGGTGGAACGTTTGTGTGGGCAGCTTCTCGGTAACGGTGCGCAGACGAAGGTGGAATTTGAAACTGCTATGCCACTGGATTCCGAATCCGGCAGGCGGTGGGCTTCCACCATGCAATGGTTGTTTGACTACCTGGGGGGAACTCAATCGCCATCGCCTTTGTTGACGGCACAAATCGAGCACATGATTGGCTCGCTGTTGCTCATCAGCCAGGCAAGCAATCATAGCTCGGCACTGAATGAAGATCGCTCTCGTTCCATAACCCCGTCGTTTATCAGGAAAGCAGAACTTTTCATCGAAGAGCGGGCGCATGAGTCGATTACCGTAGGGAGCATTGCGGAGCACGTGGGAGTTAGTACCAGTTCGTTATACACAGGATTCCGTAAGTATAGAAACACATCACCCATGCACCTGTTAAAGAGCATCAGACTCAATAGGGTGCGGGAGCAGTTGTTGAAGTCTGATGCCAAAAACACAACAGTTACAGCAGTAGCGTACCAGTGGGGGTTTTCCCATCTAGGGCACTTCACCACTGACTACAAACGTTGGTTTGGCGAGAGTCCGGGTGAAACCCTGGCCCGCTAAGTCGATAAACCCACTGACTGCAACTGCCAATATCGGTCCCCGCTGCATCCGGAAATACCTCGGGACTGTCCTCGCGCTTGCGTTTCGCCTGCCTCGTCATCGTGGGCGGACTGCAATCCAGTGGGAAGCGTCGCTATTGACTCGATGCGCAGAACAGGATGCGGCTTGCGTCGATCACCCCTGTCGCCGACGATTCCCGGACCATGCTGACAAGCGGGCTGACTACCATTGCACCATGGGCTTGTCGGTCATCAGGGCACTGCCCGTCCGGCTCTATATCCTGATCCTTGAATCGCAACGGTTCTCTGCAGACGCCGACCCGGTCGCCGGCTTGAATTGCTGTTAACTTCGACGCACTCTGCGGATATTCCTGCTCTTTGGCGGGAATATCCGCGGGGACGCCAACAAGCTGGCGCTCGCTGAACTGCCGGTGCCGAACTGCACGACCTTGAGCCGTCGCGCGCAGACCCTCAAGGTCGCGCTTCCAGCGCAACGTCCGAATGAATCCATGCACCTCGTGCTCGACAGCACTGGCCTGACGGTCTGCGTCGAGGGTGCGTGGAAGGTAGGCAAGCGCGGCTGGTCCAGGCGCCGTACCTTGCGCAAGGTCCATATCGAGGTGGACGTGAACGCCGGTCGGATCTGCATATAGATTAGTGCGGGCGTGTTCAACCGCACGATGTCGCTCGCGCACCCGCTGTCCGCCGTATCGCCTGAGATCGAAAACAGAATGTTCACTTTGCCTTTGCGTTCTATTTGCGCAACAACGCCTCGCAGAAGCCCCGTTTTCTCTTATCAGGATAAACCCTGGAAATGTATGTTGAATGCACGGACGGGATAGATCGCGTAGTCATTGGAGTGTCTGAATCTGGGTGAGGAAATAGTATTTCCTTGCGGTCACTCTTTACCGGGTCCGCAAAAGATCCGGTGCAAAACCGTACCGGTAATAAAGTGTGTTCAACACACGCCCCCTAGATATCCAGGAGACACATAGATGTCCGATCAGCCGGCTGTTCGTCGTCGCGTTGTTCAACATTCGATCAGCGACAATCGTTACAACGATGCAAAGTCGCAATCGCAATATCAGCCCTACAAGGACGCGGCATGGGGCTTCATCAACCACTGGTACCCGGCGATGTTCAGCAAGGAACTCGTGGAAGTTGTCGACGGCGAAGGCGGTGATGAAGATATCATCCCGAGTGTGAAGGGCATTCAGATCGCAGGCGTTCCCATCGCGCTGCGTCGCGTCGACGGCAAGGTTTTCGCCGTCAAGGATCAGTGCGTGCACCGCGGCATTCGCCTGTCCGAAAAGCCGATGTGCTTCAATAAAGAAACGATCACGTGCTGGTACCACGGCTTCACGTTCAATCTGGACGACGGCAAGCTCAGCACCATCGTCGCCAATCCGGAAGACAAGTTGATCGGCACGACCGGTATCACGACTTATCCGGTTGAAGAAGTCGCGGGCATGATCTTCGTCTTCGTGCGTGAAGACGACTTCCCGCTCGAAGACGTTCCCCCGTTGTCGGACGACCTCCCGTTCCGCTTCCCGGAAAACTCCGAGCGTTTCCCGCACCCGCTGTGGCCTGCAGCTCCGTCGATCCTCGACGAGGGTGCCGTTGCGCACGGTATGCACCGTACGGGATTCGGCAACTGGCGTATCGCGTGCGAAAACGGTTTCGACAACGCACACATCCTGGTTCACAAGGATAACTCGATTGTTCACGTGAACGACTGGGTGCTCCCGCTGGGCATTCTGCCGGTCGCGGACGACTGCATTCAAGTCATCGAGGACGAAACGGGTCCGAAGGGCATGATGCAATGGCTGTTCACTGACAAGTGGATGCCAGTCCTCGAGAACAAGGAACTGGGCCTCAAGATCGACAACCTGAAAGGTCGCTTCTACCGTACGTCGGTGGTTCTCCCCGGCGTCCTCATGGTCGAAAACTGGCCGGAAGAGCACGTCGTTCAGTACGAGTGGTACGTTCCGATCACGGACGACACGCACGAGTACTGGGAAGTGCTGGTCCGCGTCTGCCCGACCGAGGAAGATCGCAAAAAGTTCAAGTACCGTTTCGATCGCGTTTACAAGGAACTCTGCTTGCACGGGTTCAATGATTGCGATCTCTACGCTCGCGAAGCCATGCAGCACTTCTACGCTGACGGCACGGGCTGGGACGACGAGCAGCTGGTGTCTACCGATATTTCGCCTGTCACGTGGCGCAAGCTGGCCTCGCGCCACAATCGTGGCATCGCGAAGCCGGGCAAGGGCACATACGGCTCGGTGAAGACCCACAGCACACGCTTCAAGGACACGGCTGACGGCAAGCGCCCCTCCTACTTCGTGAATCAGGTCTGGTTCTAAGCGTGTATTGACTGGGGTTCGACTCTCGAACCCCTAACAAAGCGGTCCTCGTAGCACCCCTGACGCCCGGTGATGAGGATGGAGTGAAGTTCACTCCATCCCTGGTCTTCATCCACATTTCTGCGTGCGTCAGGGCCTGGACCTGACTTAACTATCTTTAGCCTTCTAATCCGTAATGAGCAGCATTCCAGGCGAACTGCATAACCTCGAAATCTATGATCTTTCGCTGCTGATTCGCAATGGCGAAGTCAGCCCGATTGAAGTCACGAAGGCACAACTGGCCCGCATAGAAGCGCTGGATACGGATTTGAAAAGCTACGCGCGCGTGACTCCGGAAGTAGCGATGCAGCAAGCGCAGCAGGCATCGAAAGAGCTGCAAGCCGGGAGCGTCAGAAGTCCCCTGCACGGCATTCCGCTCGCAGTTAAAGATCTGTTCGATACCCAGGGCGTCGTTAGCGCAGGCGGTATGCCGATTCACGCACAGCGCGTGCCTGCGGAAAACGCGACGGTTGTGCAGCGCCTGCAAGATGCAGGGTCGGTAATGCTGGGTAAGCTTCAAATGACGGAAGGCGCATTTGCCATCCACCATCCGACGATCCCTGATCCCGTCAATCCGTGGGGGGGCGCGCATTGGTGCGGCGCTTCATCGTCGGGTTGCGGCGTCGCTACCGCGGCTCGGTTGTGCTATGGCACGATTGGGTCGGACACAGGTGGTTCGGTGCGCTTCCCTAGTGCAGCTAACAATCTGACTGGATTAAAAACCACCTACGGGACTATCAGCCGTCACGGTGCGATGGAGCTGGCTGCGTCGCTGGATCACGTGGGTCCCATGGCTCGCTCTGCCCGCGATGTGCTTCTTCTTCTTGCGGTTATCGGGGGCCACGATACACAACGGTTGCTCGCCACCATCGACGAGCAACGATTCGCTGATTTCCTGAAGGGCTTTAAGGGATTGCGAATTGGCATGGATGAGTCGTGGATTTCGGATGGCGTCGATCCAGTGATCCAGCGCGCGATTCAACAGGTGAAGGTCATCCTTGCCGAAGCAGGCGGGACGATCAAGAGCATCAAGGTGCCGGATACACGCAAAACCAGTTCCAACTGGGAGCTTCACTGCGGGGTTCAAACGGCTGTTGCTCATGAGGCGACGTACCCCGCCAAAGCCGGTGAATACGGTCCCGCACTGGCCCGGTTGATTGATCAGGGACGCGAACTCAAGGCCGTCGACTACGAGCGAATCATTCGCGATGCCAGACAGTTCACGCGAGAGATGGACGCCGTATTCGCCGACGTGGACATCGTATTGGCTCCGGTACAACCGTATGCGGCTCCGACTTACGAACAGTTGGCGGGCCTCGCTTCCGACCCGGAAGCTAATCGAAGGCTGATTCAATTTACGTCGCCGTTTAACGCCTCGGGTCATCCAGCGTTGTCGGTACCCATCGGATTTACAGAACCTGGATTGCCCATCGGAGGGCAACTAATCGGCCGCAAGTATCAAGATGACCTGCTATGTATGGTAGGCATGGTACTGCAGAGCCACAGTGATTGGCATCGTCAGGTCCCCCCTGGATTGGCTTGATTGTTTTTGAATACGTTTTATTTCTGGATTTAGTCATGACCCAAGCCCACCAGATCACTGTTAATTTCGCTGATGGTGTCAGCCATACCTTTGCCGCTGAACCGGGCGAAAACATTCTTGATGCTGCTATCAGGGCCGAAGTGCCCGTGCTGTATCAATGCCGGGCCGGTGCCTGTGCCTCCTGCACGTGCAAGCTCGCAGAAGGCGAGGCCACGAACATTGCCGGCGCGAGTTCGACGCTGCTGGCTTCGGAGTTTGCGGAAGGCAACCGTTTGCTGTGCGTTACCAAGGCCGATTCCGATTGCACGTTCCAGGTCGCATACAGCAGCGAAGTGGGATCGAGCGTTGCACAAGAGGTCAGCGTTTTTATCGACTCTATCGAGCGCATCGGTTCGAACGTCATGCGGCTGACGGTGGAACTGGCTGAAGGCAATTGGCTTGAATTCCGCCCCGGTCAGTTCATGCAGATCACGGTGCCGGGATTGGGCGTTCTTCGTTCGTACTCGCCGTCGTCTACGTCGCTGACGCTGCCCAAGATGGAATTCCTGGTCCGTCTGCTGCCCAACGGCGCGATGTCCACGTACCTCGAAAATCAGGCGCAGGTTGACGAAGTGCTGAAGCTGAAGGGTCCGTACGGTGCATTCTTCCTTCGCGAAGAACACAAGCGTAGCCCACACATCTTCGTTGCCGGCGGCACGGGACTGGCCCCCATCATGTCCATGATCGATAGTCTCCGGCAGGCGGGGGGTAAAAAGCCGCCGATGCTGCTCAGTTTCGGCTGTGCGGTTCCGGAAGCGCTTTTCGGTCTGGAGGACATCGAGTTGCGGCAGCATTGGTTGCCCACGCTGAGGACCCGCGTCTGCGTTGACCGTAATGCCACGGAAGGCCTGCATCAAGGTTCCCCGGTCTCGGCACTCAAGGAGGAGGACGTTACGGACCCCAATACCGTGGCCTACCTGTGCGGCCCCCAGCCGATGATCGACGCAGCAACGACGCGATTGATTGAATTGGGAATGAAACCGGAATTGATTTTCGCAGAGCAGTTTGTCGCGTCGAACTAAGGAAGCGAAGATGGAATTCAACCCTACGAAACAAGTGCCGTTTTCAGCTCAGCAGACCGAATGGTATGAGAAAGCGAAAGCCAGGCTGAACCCGAAGCGTCTGCAAAAACTGCTGTTCGAGTTGACGAATATCCATAGTCCTACGGGGGCAACGCGTGATGCTGCAGATTACATGCAGCGTCACATGGAAACGGTCGGCCTCGAAACGAAGACTCATGATCTGTCGCCGATCAGTCGTTCCGTGATGGGGGAATATCGCGGTTCGGGTGGCGGCGCATCGTTGCTCCTCTACGCTCCGCTCGACACGCACCTGGATCGCACGAAGGAGGAAGAGATTCTTTCTGGTGAGGGGCAGGAGGCGGATGTGCAGCCCTACGCACAGCAAGTCGACGACTGGGTATTTGGCCTCGGGGCTTCGAATCCCAAGGGCATGATCGCTACGCATACCGAGGTGTGCACGGCACTGCTCGAAGCGGGTATCCCGTTGAAGGGCAATCTCCTGCTGGGTATGGCGGATGGCGGCATGCCTGTCGATATCAAAGAGCGCCATTCGGGTATGTCCAACGGCGTGCTGGGATTGCTGAATCGTGGAATGTATCCCGATTTCGCGATCATCATGAAGCCGTGGAACTGGGTTTACCACGAAGAGCCGGGCATGGCCTGGTTCAAGATTCGCGTGCGCGGCACCATGGGCTACGCAGGCATTCCCCATGATGTTCCGGGCTTCCGGTCGTCCGTGGTTCCCGCAGCTACGGTGATTCAGGAATTGCAGGCCTGGCTCCCCGAGTACACGAAGCGCAATACCTCGGGCGTCATCGCCCCGCATGGCTGGATTGCAGGGGTGCGCGGTGGCCAGATGGAAAGGCCTGCGTTCCCTTCGGCTGTAACCGACATCTTCTTCGACGTGCGCGTCAATCCGCGAGTCAGCCCCGCTGATGTCAAGGCGCAGTTCGCAGCGTTCATTGCCGATCTGAAAGCTCGCAAGCCCGAACTCGAACTCGATTGGGAAATGTACGGCTCGGTCCCTGGCGGTACCACCGATCCGGACAACTGGATCATCCAGTCGGCCAAGCGCGGTTGGGAGCATATAGAAGGTCGTCCGCACGGTACGCCTGATTATCTGGCTGGCCAGACTGATGGCGCAGCGCTCCGTCGCTACGGTGTGCCGACTGCGCGCATCGGTTGGCCGTGGCCAGCTACTGGCGCTCCGATGCCGGTCGCTGAAGGGTTGGGTGGTATGGGGGCCACCTACGTGCCAGATCTCATGCCCTGCGCTGAAAAGATTCTGTACGCAGTGGTCGATACGCTTACGCGCGATCGAAGTGAGCTTGGTCTGTAAGTGCGTAATCCTGAGCCAGAAAACGAGAACGGAGACAAGAGATGAAGAACGACAAGGATCAGCCGTTCGTCGATTTAACGATGGCAGACGCCGCACGGGCTTTTCACGACGGTTCGATGACAAGCACGCAATTGGTGTCGGCATGTCTGGAACGCATTGACTCAGGTAAAGACCTGAATGCGTTCGTTACCGTCGACGCCGAAGGTGCGCTGAAGGCGGCTGCAGCGGTAGATCAGGCCCGGAAGATGGGGAAGCCCATGGGGCCTTTGAGCGGTATCCCAATCGTCGTGAAGGACAACATTCATAGCGCGGGTCTTCGCTGCACTGCGGGTAGTCCCGCTTTCGAGAAGTTCGTTCCTGCTGCGGACGCGCCGACATTGCGCAAACTGCGTGAAGCCGGGGCCATCGTGTTGGGCAAGACGAACATGCACGAACTGGCCTATGGCGCTACGGGCTATAACGGGGCATTCAATACCGGTGTGGGTCGTGGCGTTCGTAACGCATACGACCAGTCGAAGATTGCCGGTGGCTCATCCTCGGGTTCGGCTGCGGCTTTGGGCGCTCGTATGGCGCTAGGCGCCCTGGGTACCGATACGGGTGGTTCGATGCGTATTCCCCCGGCCTTGAACGGCGTGGCATCGCTGCGTCCGACATGGGGACGCTACTCGGGTCTGGGTGTGATTCCGATCGCCAGGACCCGGGATACGGTCGGCCCCATGGCATTGAATATGAACGACGTAGCGTTGCTTGACGGCGTAATCACCGACGACTACGCAATGCCCTCCGTCAAACTCAGTGAACTGCGGTTGGGGCTCCCCGCTGAGTTCTGGGAAAACCTCGATCAGGATACGCGTGAGGTAGCGGGATCGGTCGTTACAAAACTCACTCAGCTGGGTGTGACCTTCGTTGATCTGGGGCGTACGGGATTGATGGAGCTGAACAACGCCGTTGGCTTCCAGGCCGTGGTTGGCGAGTCGCGATCCAGCATGGAGGAATACCTGAAAGAGAATGGTCACACGATGACCATTGAAACGCTGGCGAAGAACATCGATAGCCCAGACGTAAAGTGGATTTACGAAAACTGGGTGCTGCCCGGGAGGTTCCCGAATGCACAAGGCGAACTCGCGGATGTTGCCCCAATGTACGAACAGGCACAAAAGGCAGGCGGCGGACGAGATGCCTTGCGCTCTCGCTACGTCGAACTGTTCGAGCAACATCAGCTGGATGCGCTGATGTTCCCCACGACCGCCTGCGTGGCACCCGCAGCTGATGACAGCATTTACGAGGAAGAGAACTTCCGTCGCCTCATTCAAAACACTGAGCCGATGGCCAGTGCGGGGCTCCCCGGATTGAATCTGCCCGTGGGCAAGGGTTCGAGTTCAGGACTTCCCGTCGGAATGGAATTCGATGGCCCCACGAATTCGGATCGACGCCTCCTGGCCATCGGGATTTTGCTGGAAAGCATTTTGGGCTGCATTTCGCGACCCTGATGAATTTCTGTCGATGGAGTTGATTGCGGTGCCCGAGCACATCCCGGCCCCGTGACGGACCTGTGAGTTGCTTCTATTGGGATTGAACAGAGATGATTAACGCGCTGAGTTACATCGTGGTGCAGACACCGCATATGCAGGCATGGATCGATCAGGTGACAAACCACATCGGCATGCAGGTCGAAGTACTCGAAGCTGGCAAGACCATGCGCATTCGTGCGGACGAAAAGATCCAGCGATTCGTCGTCACTGCAACCAGCGGGGAGTCGACGATGGGCATGGGCTTCGAAGTGCCGGATGCTCCGACCATGGCGGCCTGCACGATGGCACTTGAAGCCGCGGGGTACAAAACCACGCCGGGTACCGCTGAGGAAATCGAATTTCGTGGTGTGCAGGACATGGTGCACTTCGTGGACAACGATGGTCTCAGGCTGGAAATCGCCCATGGCTTGAAGGATGCATCGACTGAATTCAAACCCGGTCGTCCTATCGGTGGATTCCGCACCGGCAAAATGGGCCTCGGCCATGTGGCATTGATTACCGGGCACTTCGAAGCGATTTCGAATCTTTATCGCAACGTGTTGGGCATGAAGCTCACCGATTACACGTACAAGCCGTTCAAGGTCGAGTTCCTGCACTGCAATCCCAGACATCACACGATTGGCATTGCTCATACGGGGCAGCCAGCAAAGATCTATCACCTGATGCTGGAATACAACGACTTCGATGACGTGGGCAGGGCCTACGACATCGCGTTGCCGAATCCGGATTCCATCGGTGTCACTTTGGGTCGCCATATCAACGATCACGCGACCTCGTTCTATCTGAAGAATCCTGATGGCTGGATGTTCGAACTCGGCTGGGCCACTCGCACCGTGGGACCGGACTGGGAAGTCGAAGAACTGAAGGGCATGAGCTTGTGGGGCCATGATCGGACATGGCTTCCCGATCACAAGCGCGAAGAAGCACGACAAATTCTGAGGGATCTGGCAGCCGAAGGTATGCGAGCGCCCGTCGTTCTCCCCGAGAATCAAACGCAGCTGAAACAAAATACGAAGGATTGAAGATGAATGCCACTGTAAGCCCCGAGATTGCGAATCAGATTGAACTGGGTGAGTTCACGCTGAACTATCACGATCAAGGTCACGGCGAACCGATTCTGTTGATTCACGGTTCAGGTCCTGGCGTTACCGCATGGGCTAACTGGCGCGGCATCATTCCCACGCTGAGCCAGAAAGCACGGGTCGTCGCTCCGGATATGCTGGGGTTTGGCTATACGAAGTGCTCCCCCGATGCGGTGCTCACGCCTGCCACGTGGGTGCAGTCGCTGATTTCCCTGCTCGATGCACTGAAAATCGACCGGGTGTCAGTGGTGGGCAATAGCTTTGGCGGTGCCATCGCATTGGCACTGGCCAAGGCGCACCCGGAGCGTGTGAATCGTCTGGTTCTGATGGGTGCGGCGGGTATCAATGCTCCAATCAGCGAAGGGCTTGAGAAAGTGTGGGGCTATACGCCGAGCCTGGAAGCCATGAAGGGATTGATGGAAGTGTTCGCCTACGACCACTCGATCATTACCGAAGACCTGATTCGCATGCGCTACGAAGCCTCGATTCGTGCCGACGTACAAGAGCGATTCGCCCGTCTGTTTCCGGCGCCGAGGCAAAACGGCGTGGAGATGCTGGCCCTTGCGGAATCCGACTTGAAGGGGATCACGAACAAGACGTTACTCATCCACGGCCTGAACGATCAGGTGATTCCGGTCGAATGGTCGGAGCGCATGGTTCGTCTGCTTCCCCATGCTGAACTGCACACGTACGGCGAGTGCGGCCACTGGGTACAAATTGAAAAGGCTGAGCAGTTTTCGCAGCTGGTTTCGAATTTTCTGATCGGCAACTAACGGGGCGCCAGAAACAGTATGGAAAATCTCGACGTTAAGGGCCGCTGGCAAATCCTCGCGTGGGAACAGATCTTCGACGATGGTCGCGTCACCTATCCGATGGGCCGGGAACTGGAAGGGTTCATGGAGTACGGTCCGAACGGCATGTTCTGTGCCATCACCAGGAAGGATCGAGCGAACTTTACGACCGGGGGCCAATGGAACGCGTCGGACGCGGAAAAGGCCGGCGCCTACAACACTTATCTGACGTATGCCGGTGACTGGAACGTCGAAGGCAACGTAGTGACACACAAGGTCAAGCATTGCCTGTTTCCGAACTGGGTAGGCGGTGAACAGAAGCGCTATGCAGAACTCGACGGCGATCAGTTGTCGTTGACCACGCACAAGCTGGAAGCAGGGACGTCGGAAGCCCGCGTTGCCCGTCTGACGTTCAGACGCGTTTAAGGCACACGTATGCCAGCTATTCTTGAGTGCCTGTCCCATACGCCTTTGCATGGGTATTTCGACCCTAAGCCCGAAGTGGTGGCCGAAGTTGCCCGGGTCAATGCAGCCTCGCGGGAACGTGTTCGTGCCTTCGATCCTGAGCTGGTGGTCGTGTTTGCTCCCGATCACTACAACGGATTTTTCTATGAGTTGATGCCCAGCTTCTGTGTTGGCGCGAGGGCCGAGGCCATTGGCGACTACAAGAGCCTGGCGGGGACGCTTCCCGTTCCGGCAGAAGAAGCTCGGGCAATGGTCGAGTATGTGCTGAGCCGCGATATCGATATGGCGATTTCCTATCGTATGTCGGTGGATCACGGCGCAGCTCAAGCCCTGGAAGAAGTCACCGGTGGACTCGATAACTACCCAGTTATTCCGGTGTTCATCAATTCGGTGGCTCCACCGATGTCGACGCTTCGACGGTCCCGCATGATGGGGCAGGCCATTGGCGAGTTTCTGAAGTCGACCGGCAAACGCGTGCTGATCCTGGGTTCGGGTGGCATATCGCATGAACCACCGATTCCCGAGTTGAAGGGCGCTACTCAGGAAATTTCTGATCGCCTGATTTACACCGGGCGCAATCTCAGCCCTGAGGCCCGGGATGCCAGACAGGAGCGGGTGATCAACGCAGCCAAGGCGTTCACAGCAGGAGAGGCCCCGAACATGCGGGCGCTGAATCCTGAGTGGGATATGGCATTCCTGAAGATGATGCAAAACGATTTGCTGGCCGTTGACCGGTTGAGTAATGACGATGTATCGAGGGACGCAGGCAAGAGTGCACACGAGATCCGCACCTGGGTTGCGGCCTTTGCCGCGCTGTCTGCGTTCGGCGATTACACCGCAGAGATCGATTTTTATCGCGCCATTCCTGAATGGATCGCGGGATTTGCGTGCATGCACGCATCGCCTAACGCCTAAGGAGCGCACGGATGCAACAAGAGAGACTGAAGGCAATTGCGGCCCGCCTTAAGGAAGCCGAAGCCAGCCGCCAGGTTATCGCGCCAGTGCGCGGTGAAATCGCATTGGATGACATGCAGTCTGCCTATGCGGTGCAGCAGATCAACGTGGATGCGCGGGTCGCTCAGGGCGAGCGAATCGTGGGTCGCAAGATCGGCTTGACATCGCTGGCGGTGCAGAAGCAGTTGGGTGTCGATCAGCCGGACTTCGGTGCGCTGTTCGCCTCCATGACGTACGGCGACTCGCAGCCGATCCCGCTGTCGAAATTGATTCAGCCAAAAGTCGAGGCCGAAATCGCACTGGTGCTCAATCGTGATCTGACGCACGAGCGCCATACGTTTGCCGATCTGATCGGCGCCACGGACTACGCAGTGGCCGCGCTGGAAGTCGTGGACAGCCGAATTCAGAATTGGGACATCAAGTTCGTGGATACCGTTGCGGACAACGCTAGTTCTGCGGCTTTCGTGTTGGGCTCGCGTCCGATACCGCTGTCGCAAATCGATCTCACCGGTTGCGCAATGCGGCTCGAATCGGTCGGTCAGGTTCTATCCACGGGAAGCGGTGCTGCATGCCTCGGCAATCCGCTGAACGCTGCAATATGGCTGGCTGATCGTATGGCCGCACTGGGTACGCCGCTGCGTGCTGGTGACGTGGTATTGACCGGCGCATTGGGTCCCATGGTTGCAGTCACCAAACCGGGTACTTACACCGCAGTGATCGAAGGTCTGGGCAGCGTTCGCGCAACTTTCATCGAGTAAAGAATATGACAAAGAAACTCAAAGTAGCAATCATCGGTTCGGGCAACATCGGCACCGACCTGATGATCAAGGTGATGCGCAACAGCAAGTACCTGGAGATGGGTGCGATGGTCGGTATCGATCCGAAGTCGGATGGTCTGGCTCGCGCGGATCGTCTGGGCGTTGCCACCACCCATGAAGGCGTCGAAGGACTGACTCGTCTGCCGGTGTTCGCCGATATCGATTTCGTATTCGATGCGACTTCGGCGGGTGCTCACGTGAAGAACGACGCGTTTCTGCGCGCCTTGAAGCCTGGTATCCGGATGATCGACCTGACGCCGGCGGCAATCGGTCCGTACTGTATTCCCGTGGTGAACGGCGAGGCAAACGTCGATGCACTTAACGTCAACATGGTGACGTGTGGTGGTCAGGCCACGATCCCGATGGTGGCTGCGGTTTCCCGGGTCGCCAAGGTTCACTACGGCGAAATCATTGCCTCGATCTCCAGCAAGTCGGCTGGCCCCGGTACCCGGGCGAACATCGACGAGTTCACGGAGACCACGTCGAAGGCTATCGAAGTCGTGGGCGGTGCATCGAAGGGTAAGGCCATCATCGTTCTGAACCCGGCCGAACCCCCGGTCATTATGCGCGACACGGTTTATACCCTGTCGGAGCTCGCAGATCAGGCAGTTGTAGAGGCCTCCATTGAAGAAATGGTCAAGGCCGTGAATTCGTACGTCCCGGGCTATCGTCTGAAACAGAAAGTGCAGTTCGACGTGATCAGTCCCGAGGCACCGTTGAACGTTCCGGGGTTGGGCAAGTTGAGCGGATTGAAGACGTCGGTATTCCTCGAAGTGGAAGGCGCCGCACACTATCTGCCCGCCTATGCCGGCAACCTGGACATCATGACCAGTGCAGGTATGCGTACTGCAGAGCGCATGGCTCAATCCATGATGAACGCGTAAGGAGCCATCGCAAATGAGCAATCAAGGCAAGAAACTCTACATCTCCGACGTGACGCTGCGCGACGGCTCGCACGCCGTTCGCCATCAGTACTCGATCCAGAACGTGCAGGACATCGCACGTGCGCTGGACAAGGCAAAGGTGGATTCGATTGAAGTTGCACACGGCGACGGCCTGCAAGGTTCGAGCTTCAATTACGGCTTCGGTGCTCACTCCGATCTGGAGTGGATCGAAGCGGTAGCCGATGTCGTCACGTACTCGAAGATCGCCACGCTGCTGCTCCCCGGCATTGGCACCATTCATGATCTGAAGGCGGCATATAACGCTGGGGCACGTGTGGTTCGTGTCGCTACGCACTGCACGGAAGCGGATGTGAGCAAACAGCATATCGAGTACGCGCGTGAACTCGGTATGGATACCGTGGGTTTCCTCATGATGTCGCATATGACGACGCCGGAAGCACTGGCCCAGCAAGCGAAGCTGATGGAAAGCTACGGCGCTACCACGATTTACATTGTCGACTCCGGTGGCGCACTGTCGATGAATGATGTGCGGGATCGGTTCCGTGCCGTTAAGGCTGTATTGAAACCCGAAACGCAAACGGGTATGCATGCTCACCACAACCTGTCGCTGGGCGTTGCCAACTCCATCGTTGCAGTGGAAGAAGGCTGCGATCGTATCGATGCGTCGCTGGCGGGTATGGGTGCCGGTGCGGGTAACGCCCCGCTCGAAGTGTTCATTGCCGCCGCCGAACGCATGGGCTGGAATCACGGCACGGATCTCTACACGCTGATGGATGCGGCAGACGATATCGTGCGCCCCCTTCAGGATCGTCCGGTGCGCGTGGACCGCGAGACCCTTGCTCTGGGTTACGCAGGTGTCTACTCGTCGTTCCTGCGCCACTCGGAAGTCGCGGCTGCAAAGTACGGCTTGAGCACGGTCGATATCCTGGTCGAGCTGGGCAAGCGTCGTATGGTCGGCGGTCAGGAGGACATGATCGTGGACGTGGCTTTGGATTTGCTCAAAGTGAAAAATTAAAAACGGTGACGCTCAGGCTTCGCTGCAGGAGGCGACTCCCTCCAAAGTAGAGGGAGTCATACATCGCGGTCCCCATGGACATAGCGTAAATCACAGTGCCGCAGCAAAGGGCGAGCGCTGACAGGTGAGGAGAATCAGGTAGTGAAAATCAAACAATCTGCACTGCTTATCGGTGTGATGGTGGCAGCCACCGCCAACGCACAATCCGTTTCAATGTACGGGCTTATTGATTCGGGTGTCATGTACACCTCGAATGTCGGTGGTAAAAAACTGTTCTCCATCGATCCGGATAGTCAAGCGCCTGATCTGTTCGGCTTGTTCGGAACTGAGGATCTGGGTGGCGGCACCAAAGCGATCTTCAAGCTCGAAGGTCAGTTCAACATGAACACCGGTGCGATGGTGAACGGACTGTTCGGTCACTCTACCTACGTCGGCGTCGAGGACGAAAAGTGGGGCAAGCTGACGGCCGGCAATCAGATCGACTTTATGTTCGATTCGCTGGTTGTGGACCGGTGGGGCCCTGCATTTCCGATCGTCAACGCAATGAATCTGCGTCAGAGCTCGTTCCAGGGATTGAACAGTCCGCGTATTCCGGGCAACGGTTCGTTCGACTTCGACCGTCTCCTGGGCTCGGCGGTGCCGAACTCGATCAAGTACCAGAGCCCGACGTACGACGGTTTCTCCTTCGGGGGCCTGTATAGCTTTGGCGGTGTTGCGGGTAGCTTCGGTACGAATTCGGCACAAAGCTTCGGGGTCAACTATCACAATGGCGGCTTCTCGCTGAACGGTGCCTATACGTACATCAAGTATCCGGAACTGAACAACGGTAACGACGGTATCCGGAATTTTGGTGTCGGCGCATCGTGGATGTTGGGCGCTGCTGAACTTGCCGCCCTGTATACGAACACGGCTAATACGCAGAACGGTGCGCGCATTAACGTGTACGAAGCGGACGTCACATACGCGTTTTCCACTCCGCTGCATGCCCACCTCTCGTATCAGTACCAGAAGGGCAACGACGTGTTGAATGAGCAACACGTGAATCAGGAAACGCTGTCGCTTATCTACCTGCTGTCGAAGCGCACGAGCCTGTACTCGACGCTGGCATTCCAGCAGTCGTCCGGTGGACCGGCATGGATTCTGATGGCATCGGGTCCCGCATCAGGCGGCCGTCAAACCGCGTTCAGCCTCGGCCTTATCCACTCGTTCTGATCTGGATCGGCAGACCTGTAATGAAAGTTCCTGACGCGCAGAGCATCAGGAACCATCTGAAGGAGACACAGAGATGAGCAACAATCGAACGATGCGCGCTGCACGCGTTCACGACGCATCGGGTAGCTTCACTATTGAGACTATTCCGTATCCGAAACTTCAGCGTCCCACGGATGTGATCGTTCAGCTGAAGGCATCGGGTGTGGTTCCGAATCTGCGCAACGTCATCAGCAACTATGCGAATGACAAAGCATATCTGACGCTGCCCGATCTGCCGGCAATCTTCGGTCTGGACGCATCAGGCGTCGTGGCCGAAGTCGGTAATGCAGTGACGGGCCTCAAGGTCGGTGATCGCGTATACATCAATCCGGGTCGCTCATGCGGTTCGTGCCACGCATGTCGCGTAGGCGAAAGCATTTTCTGCGAAGCCTATACGTTCCAGGGCTACTTCGGCTTCGGTCCGAAGTCGAAGAAAGTGTACGAACAATACCCGTATGGCGGTTTCAGTCAGTACGCTACGGCACCGGCGGATGGCCTGGTGAAGCTTGGTAACGAAGTCAGCTTCGAAACCGGCGCACGTTTCGGCTATCTGGGCACGGCATACGCAGGTCTGCGCAAGGCTGGTGTTGCAGCTGGTAAGAGTGTTCTGATCATCGGCGGTACGGGGACGCTGGGTCTGGGCGCAACGCTGATTGCACGGGCTATGGGCGCGACCAAAATCCTGGTCGTTGCCCGCAACGAAGAAACACTGGCCCGCGTAATGGCTATCGATCCCCGGCGAATCTCCACGTTTGCATCCGGTTCGGGCGACATGGCTGCATGGGTCAAGGAGCAGACGGGCGGCGTTGGCGTTGACGCAGTGGTGGACGCAATCGCCCCGAGTCCGACCAACATGCACGTGACGAAAGACGCATTGGGTTGCCTGCGTCGCGGTGGTCGCCTCGTGGAAATTGGCGCACAGATCAATGAAGTGCCGATCAACATGCACGAAATGATGTGCTCCGCGCTGTCGGTCATCGGGTCACTGTGGTTCACGGTCGGTGAAGGCCAGGATCTGGTGAACATGATCGAAGCAGGTACGCTTGACGTATCGGTTTTCGAGAACCACACGTACACGCTGGATCAGGCAAACGAAGCGCTGCGCGATGCAGAAAAGCGAGCCGGTGGTTTCGTCAATGTGGTCATCACTCAGTAACCGGGAGTAAGAAGATGGTACGTCGTGTTGTTACTGGTCAAAAAGACGGTAAGTCTGTGATCCTCAGTGATGGTGAAGCGCAAGGCCATGAATTCGCCGCGGTGCCGGGATTCAAGACCACACAGGTGTGGGCTACCGATCCGTCAAACGTTTTGCCGCATACCGGTGGTGATCCGGTTGGACAGTCTGTTTCAGTGCTGCCCGCGTTGAATGGTTCGCGATTCATGATCGTGCAATTTCCGCCGGATTCAGTGATGGCGGACCCTGGGTTCGACGGAGCCGCTGCTGGTGCCGAATATGCCACGGTGCTGCCGGGTCTCGCTGAGTGCTTCGAGCCGGATGGTTCGGGATTTCACATCACCGATTCGATTGACTACGATATCGTCCTGGCCGGTGAATTGACGCTTGAACTGGATGACGGTGAAACACGTGATCTTCGGGCGGGTGACATCGTGATTCAGAATGGCACGAGACACGCCTGGCGCAATCGCAGCCCGCAAGCGGCTGTGATGGCTTCGGTTCTTCTCGGCGCCCCGCGCAAGTAACCATTAGTCAAGAATCGTAGTGGGAAGTCAGAATGAGCAATCTGCAATCGAACGAACATCACGCACACCATACACAGCGAACGACCAGGCATGTCGAAAAGCTGGAATGGAATGACGGCCTGCTTCTCGGCCACGGGCCGATGGATGACGAGCATAGAGAATTCGTGCACGTTGTCATGGCACTGAGGAACAGTACGGTGGAAACCGCACTGACGGCTCTCGCGGCGGTGGAAGCACATCTGATTGCCCACTTCGATCTCGAACATGAATGGATGGATAAGACAGCATTTCCTGATGTCTATTCCAGGTGCCATCGCGATCAACACGATGAGGTCCTCGCCTCGGTGTTTCAGGTACATCAGTTGGCCGCTATTGGTCAGATCGGCTTGGGGGCCGTTCATCGTCTTGCACAATCCCTGATGGACTGGTTTCCGGGGCACGCCGACTATATGGATTCGTCGCTCTCCGCGTGGATTAACGGCCAAACGCATGGTGGACAGGCAGTAGTTTTGCGGCGCAATTTAGTGCATGAAGACCGGATTCCGGGCAGTGAATCGAATTACGAAGTAGACGCCAAAGCCGCTTAAGCGGTGTTGTTAAAAAAACGGAGAGAATATTAGATGTTGATGAAGGGCAAAGTTGGGCTGATCACAGGCGGCGGCTCGGGTATGGGCATGGCAGCAGCGCTGGAATTGGCGCGAGAGGGTGCCACTGTGGTTGTGTCGGGCCGCACAGAAGACAAATTGCTTTCGGTTCGCGACCGCATCGTTTCCCAAGGTGGGAGTGCTGAGATCTATGTCGCGGATGCAGCGTCGCGAGAAGATAACGAAGCCCTGGTGGCGTTCACCGAATCCCGCTTCGGCCGTCTCGACTTCGCGTTCAACAACGCGGGCGGTCATGGCGACTTCCACCCCATCCATGAGACTTCGATTGAAGAAGCAGAATGGGTAATCGATCTGAACTTCAAGGGCGTCTACTACGGCGTGAAGTATCAGGTTGAAGCGATGCTTCGCTCGGGCGGCGGTTCCATTGTCAACAACGCATCGATTTTCGGGCTTCGTGGCATGGATGGGATCGCCCACTACGTAGCGTCGAAACACGCGGTGGTTGGGTTGACCAAAGCAGTAGCGAAGGAGTATGCGAAATCCAATATTCGGGTCAATGCTATCTGCCCAGGGGCCACCGAAACGCCGAACTACATGCGATCGACCGGTGGCGACGTGCATCTGCTGGATGAAATGATTCCTATGCGCAGAATCGGTCAACCGCAAGAGATTGGAAATGCGGTCTTGTGGCTGCTGTCTGATCAAGCCAGATATGTCACGGGTTCCACGTTATCCGTGGACGGTGGCATGAGTATCTAGAATCGTTCAGGGACGATATATCGCCGATAGGACGCGAGGGTTAGTCATCGGATGCCATTAATTTAATAATAAGGGCTAACTCGCGTTTAATGATGGGCAGTTGGAAGGCTGGCGTGGGTCCATTGTTCTAATAGGAATCTAATTTTGATGAACCTCACTATAAAGGCTCGACTTATCCTTTCCATGGGATTATTGAGCGTGCTACTGCTAGCTGGGGGCCTGATGGGGCTCTGGAGCACCTGGAACGTAAATTCGTCTCTTCAAACCGTATACGAAAAGCGATTAGCGGCGATTCAGCGCGTGGATGTGATGACCAAGGCGCTGAATCGCCTACGTTATTCCATTGCGTCGTCTTCGCTGGATACGAAGCCGGAAAGCGTCGAGGCGAAACTCAAAAGCTTTCAGGCGGATTTGACGCTCGGGAACAAGGCATGGGCTGACTTCGTTGCCGATATCGATCCTGAGGAAAAGTCGAGGGCGGATGCGTTCTCGCAGTCCTTTGGCAAGTATTTCACGGTGGCGATCAAACCTGCTATGGAAGCTATGGAGGCTCATGATGTTGCCACTGTTGGCGAACTCGTTAGAGGGCCCCTGGAGTCAGAATACAAACCGATACAAGATGGATTGGACGATCTGATCGCTATGGAAAATGAGTTGACTAAAGGCGAGTATGAACGCGCGCAAGCCAACTACCAGGCGGTACGGATCATTTGTATTCTCGGCGTGGCTAGTGGGTTCGCACTGGCATTAGGATTCGGCGTATGGCTGATTCGTGCTATTTCGACTCCACTGAATACTGCAGTGCAGGTTGCACAAAGCGTGAAAGATGGCAATTTGACCCAGAAAATCGATGCCAGCGCAAAGGATGAGACGGGTCGTGTTCTAGGCGCACTTAGCGACATGAGCAGTAGCCTGCGCCATATCGTCGGTGAAGTGCGACAGTCTTCGGAAGAGATCAGGAACGCGAGTTCGCAAATCGCACAGGGCAATGCGGAGCTATCGACCCGTACCGAATCCCAGGCGGCTTCTCTGGAACAAACTGCGGCTTCGGTTGAAGAATTGAGTTCGACCGTTCGTTTGAACGCTGAAAATGCGATTCAGGCGGACACCTTGGCTCGCAATGCCGCTGAGGTAGCCGTGCGTGGTGGTCAAGCCGTGTCACGCGTTGTGGAAACGATGCAGGATATCAATCGGAGCGCCAACAGTATTAGCGACATCATTGGCACTATCGAGGGCATCGCCTTCCAGACCAACATCCTGGCGTTGAACGCAGCGGTTGAAGCCGCTAGAGCCGGGGAAGAGGGGCGTGGCTTTGCTGTGGTGGCCGGGGAAGTGAGGAGCCTGGCACAACGTTCAGCCAATGCTGCTAAGGAGATCAAGGACCTGATTGACGATTCGGTTACCAAAGTCGGTGCCGGCACGCGGTTAGTGGACGAAGCCGGATCAACAATGAACGAGGTAGTGCAGAGCATCACCCGGGTAGCGGACATCATGGGTGAAATCAGTTCTGCATCTCAGGAACAGGCTTCGGGCATAGATCAGATTTCGAAGGCCGTGACGCTGATGGACGAGCAGGTGCAGAGTAACGCCGCGATGGTCGAACAGGCATCAGCGGCGGCACAAGCACTGCGGGATCAATCGAACCAGTTGTCGCAGACGGTTGCAGTTTTCAAGGTTGCCTGAGTTTTCAGAACCGGATGGGGGCAACTCCATCCGGTGTTTTGACTTCGATGCGAGATCAGATATGAGTTTGCTTTTCAATGAAGCGAAGACCAGCCACGAGGTTGTGGTTCGAGTGCATGATACCGATTACAGGGTGCACTACAACGACGTGGGTCGCGCTGAAGGTCCTGTCGTTGTCATGCTTCATGGTTCAGGCCCCGGGGCGACCGGATGGGCTAATTATCACCGAAATATTGATGCCTTTGCCGGCGCCGGATATCGCGTTTTGCTTATCAACGTTCCCGGATTTGGCAAGAGTGATCCGGTTGTAATTGCTCAAGGTTCGCGGTCGGAATTCAACGGTCACGTTATTCGTGCAGTTCTGGATCAAATTGAAATCGATAAAATCAGTTTGATCGGAAACTCGATGGGAGCGCATTCGGCTACGGCGTTTGTGCTTGCCAATCCGGATCGCGTCAATCGTCTGGTCTACATGGGTGGCGGTACCGGTGGGCCCAGCACGTTCGTTCCCCAGCCGACAGAAGGGATCAAGCTACTGAATTTCGTTTATCGGGAGCCCACGCTGGAAAACGTCAAACGCATGATGGATGTGTTTGTTTATGATCCTTCGGCGCTGACCGATGACCTGCTGCAACAGCGGGTCGATAACATGCAAGCCAACAAGCATCACCTTGAAAACTGGGTGGCGAGTATGGCAGCAAATCCGAAGCAGTTCACGGACTACCAACTGCGATTGCCGGAGATCAAGTGTCCGACGCTGATCGTATGGGGCAGGGAGGATCGATTCTTGCCCTACGATATCGGGTTGCGTCTGCTATCCGGATTGCAGGAGGCAGAGTTCCACATGTTCAACCGCTGTGGACATTGGGTGCAGTGGGAGCACGCGGAGAAGTTCAACAGGATGGTGTTGGATTTCCTCGCCCGCTAAGTGTTTCGGGTAACGGTGTTGAAGGTTGGGCGTTTGACTGAGTAGCCTAAATCAAACCAATACGCCACGCGCATATAACGTAAATCTGGCGTCCGCGGTCGGCCTGAGTTTGCGAGAATTTGGCTAATTGGAAGTTTCTGAAACCAGATCGTAAGCATGATTCGAGTTTGACGAAAGGCGGTGCGCGTAAGCGGCCGCTTTTTTTCATCAGGGATCAACGGAAAATATAGCTGCGAGCGCAGTTAAGGTTTCCTTCAGCTTCACACAGTACGATCCTCGGCGCAGCAAATAAATGTGAATAACGCCCCAAGGTTCCTGTGCACGACACCCAATCCGATATCTGGTCAAACTGGCTTCTCAATCATCGACACGGCGGCGATCCCAGGTACGAACCGCAGTTGCGCGCGGAAATGACGGGATACGCGGATCGCCTGCTGGATTTCGTGGGTCTTGAGCCTCACATGGTGCTCGCCGACATTGGGACCGGCGACGGCCTGGTCGCGTTTAGAGCCATCGAGCGTGCGGGTGACGCCTTGCGGGTGCTCATGACGGATATCTCGGCGCCCATGCTTTGGCACGCCAGTGAGCGCGCCAGTGCCCTTGCCATAAGTGGTCAGTGCGAATTCCTTCAATGTTCTGCCGAAAAACTCGAAGGGATCGAGAGCGCATCGGTCGACGCTATCGTGATGCGCGCCGTGCTCGCCTATGTGGGGGACAAGCCTGCGGCCATGCGGGAGCTATTCCGGATACTAAAGCCCGGCGGGCGCCTCGCGATGGCAGAGCCGATCCTTCGCGACGAAGCCCTGGAGGTTTGCGCGTTAAAGAAGATCGTCGATGCGGAAGGCGAAAATCCGCAGGATCCGTTCTTCTCGCTGCTGCTTCGCAGTCGTGCCGCACAGTTTCCCGATACCGCCGAAAAGATCCGGTCTCTACCGATCACGAATTACGGCGAACGCGATCTTGTGCGATTTGCGATCGATACTGGATTTACCGATATTCACCTCGAACTGCATATCGACGTGTGCAGAAGTGATTCGCCTTCGTGGGAAACGTTCCTGCGTACGTCGCCTCATCCACTGGCGCCCCCGCTCGAATGGATACTCGAAACACAATTCACACCTGAAGAACGCCATTACCTGGAATCGCGGCTCCGACCTGTATTCGAAAGTGGACAACAGTTCGGCGCGTCGCGCATTGCGTACCTCACGGCTCAAAAACCGCATTTGTCGGACATGCCCCGACGAGCCTGATACGGCCAGCGACCGATCCGGAGCATGTCCTGAGTTGGACAATGCGTTGGACTATGGATTGTCCGTGCGTAACGTCCAGACTGTCGCCGTGTTCGTGTTGTCGTCTACCGCCGCGAACTGCAAATGGCGCTTGCTATCGAGACCGAACGCCAGGCCGAACGCGGATCCCGACGCGGCATCGACCGACAATTGCGCGATGAATTGCCCTTCCGGCGTGAACTCGACGATTTCACTGGGCTGCTGCGGATCGGGATTGACCGCGTCGCCGTTTGCGGTAACAAGGTGTCCGTTGGGTGCGAGCGCCAGCGCAAGCGGGCCATGGAGGTGCGTGTTGTCGTGATAGATCATCCTGCCGACGCCGCCATCATGACTCGCACCGGCTGCGCCGAAAACGGCGAACACGGCGTTGTCACCGGTCGACGCGACGTAAAGCACGTCATGCAGTGGGTCGTAAGCAAGCCCGGTCGGGCCCACGACGAGTGCCGCGGGATCGGTGCGGTGCATGTAGCCTGATGCGATGACGGTCGAGGTGGGCAGCACTTCCACACCGTTCGCGCCGATAGCCAGATCGAGGCGCGCGACTTTTCCGCTCAGCACATCGGAGACGAAGACTTTAGCGGTTTGCCCCATGTCGATCACGGCGAGATCCCAGGGGCCATCCAGCAGGTTGGGATCCTTCAGTTCCTTGATCAATCGACCCTGCGGATTGATCACGAGCAGCGAGCCTGGCGCAATGACGTTTTTGCCGTCCTTGGTCGGGACATTACCCACCAGCACGAATCCGCTTCTTAGCACGCCGAGCGCCGTCGTGAGGCCGAGATGGCTTCCTTCGAAGAAAGTCACCGGATTGCCGTTGGGTACGAGCTTGACGATGGTGGTACCCGTGCCCTGCAGATTCGACTGCGCATTGAAATTCGATACGACCACATCGCCGGGTTTGAGCGTGCTAAAGGATGGCACGCCGGCGGGTACGAACGCGATGCCGTACGGGTTGACATCGCCGTTGGCCGGAACAGTCGATGAGGTGGCCGACTGTGGCGGCAGGATCGTTTCCTGCGCATCGACCCAGGAAGTTCCTGCCGACAAAGCCAGTAGACCGGTTCCGCAAACGGCGCGGCGCACAAAGCGATATGTGCGTGCCACTTTCGCTGGCTTGTTAAAGCCAGTGTATGAAATAAATGCAGACAACGAACGCGAAGCTTCCACTTGACACCTCCTTCCCGCGCGGACAGCGCGAGTCGTCAGGGTGCGTAGCATCAGCGCCGGCGTTGCTTCGCGCGACTCGCGTCCTGCGTAAACGAGGAGGTGCTTCGATTATTCCCTGCAGAGGGTGATGTCTGCTTGATGTTGAACGCAGCGATATGTCGACGGCCGCAGCGGCTTCGCTATGCGTTTCGAACGGGACAATGCGATCGCCCTGGAGCAGTGCATGCACGCCGGCGCAAGCGCTCGCATTGACGCTCGAAATATTTTTGTGTCTGAAGACCGCCGATAGCTGAAATCACACCGAATCGCGTCCGAGCCGCGCCGCTTCAATTGTGGCGATGTCGATCTTTTTCATGCTCATCATCGCATCGAATGCACGCTTCGATGCTGCGCGATCGGGATCACTTATCGCCGCCATAAGCGCGCGCGGTGTGATCTGCCAGGACACGCCCCATTTGTCCTTGCACCAGCCGCAGGCGCTTTCTTGACCGCCATTGCGCACGATCGCGTCCCACAGGCGGTCTGTTTCCGCCTGGTCGTCTGTTGCGACCTGAAAGGAGAAGGCCTCGTTGTGTTTGAAATGCGGGCCACCGTTCAGCCCGAGGCAGGGAATGCCGATGACAGTGAAATTGACGGTCAGGACGTTCTCGTGTTTGCCACCGGGATAGTCGCCCGGCGCTTTGAACACCGCGCCCACAGCACTGTCGGGAAATGTCGCGGCATAGAATTTTGCCGCGTCAAGAGCATCGCCGTCGTACCACAAGCAGATGGTGTTCTTGCTGCTCATATCGTGTCTCCAGAGGGGAATCGATGAGACGAATCGTCATGCTAGCGCGGCATCTGCATGGCGTATACCGCGGCGGAATTACGTTCCGCACCCCCTGCGGCATCCGGAATGAACGACCGCTTCCGGAAATCCGGAAATCGCGATTGTCCCTTTCGATTCGGCTACAACGGCGCCCTTCGAATGACTATTCGATCGCGGCTGAATGGCTTCCCTCAAACCACGCCGAGCCACTCCTTCAGTTGCCCGGCCCGTGACCGGCTCACCGGCACGACAGTGCGCTCGCCATCGTCCATTACGAGGTTCACGCTGTCGTCGGCTTTGACGAGTTCGACGGCGTACTGCAGGCTCACGATGTGGCTGCGATGCACGCGCAGGAAAATACTGCTGTCGAGGCGTTGCTCCAGATCCGCGAGCGAGAGGTTGGAGAGGTAGCGATCGTCCTTCGTTGCGATCGTCGTGTAGTGGCCGTCGCCCTGAAATCGCACGATATCTTTCAGATCGATCAGGATCACGCGGTTCTTGCGATAGACCGGAATCTTGAAGAGCCGCCGCGGCGGCGAAGGCGTGCCGGCAAGCGACTCACGCGACTCGGATGAAGGCTCAGTCGTGATGTCGGTGAGATCGTAGAAAATCATGCAGGTGCCGCACGTACCGTTCATGTCCGACATGCGGGACACCTTGAGCATGAGAATCCGGTCGGGAATATTGATCATCATCGCAACGGGCGGCGGCGATTTCACCGGGCAGCCGCCGGCATCGCGCGACTCGATCAGGAAGCGTAGCTTCTCGCGGCTTTTCTCTGGGTGCAACTGCACAACGTCGATACCGAACAGTTTGTCCTGGGCGACGCCGAGCGATTGTTCACCAGCGGGACCGAGAATCTGCAGCGCGACGTCGTTGAATGCGCTGACTCGCCCCTGAGCGTCCAGCCACACCACACCCGGATTGAATTGTTCCAGCCTGTGCTGGAAGGTCTCTGTGCGGCGCGCTTCGGTGGTCGGCATGGTGTGCTCGAGCGGTTTCATTCAGGGTTCTCCCCGATGTATCCGAGGCTTTGTGCGCGGCATCTAACGCGCCGGGACGCTGCCTCCTTTTTAGGTCCTTTCCCCCTTTCGCGCAAGTTTTACCGCTCCCGGCGCAGCCAGTCCGCCGTTGGCGAAATACCGTTGAATTGCTGCGTTGCATTGTGAAATCCTGAAGTTCAGGACCATGACAACAGCAGTGTTTTTTTGGATCCGGCGGAAGGCGTTATGGGACCAGAATAAGTGCTCTGCATGGGGCAGGAGTAAGCGCTCCGTGTGGGGCTGGAGTAAGTGCTCTGCATGGGACCGGAGTAAGCGCTAAAGCGCTAACTCCGGCCGACAGCTAAAGCGCCAACTCCTGCCGACAGCTAAAGCGCTGACTCTGGTCGACAGCTTTGCATGGGACCAGAGTAAGCGCTGAAGCGCCAACTCTGGTCGACATGCCAAATCAGGTCAACAGGAGACCAATGTGATTCCGCGCCCATTCGAATATCACGCGCCACAAACGTTGCCCGAGGCGTTCGCACTGCTCGGCGCGCACGGCGACTCGGCGAAACTGCTCGCAGGTGGCCACAGCCTGTTGCCCATGATGAAGCTGCGCTTTGCAGCGCCCGATCATCTGATCGATCTCGGCAGGATCACCGACCTCAAGGGCATTCGCGAGGAAAACGGCGTACTGTGGATCGGTGCGATGACGACCGAGAATGAGCTGATCTGGTCCACGCTGCTGCAAACACGCTGCCCGCTCATCTGCGAAGGCGCACGGCAGATTGCCGATCCGCAGGTCCGCTATCGCGGCACGCTCGGCGGCGATCTTTCGCATGGCGACCCCGGCAACGACCATCCGGCGTTGATGGTCGCGCTCGATGCGTCGTTCGTGCTGCAAAGCGCGGCGGGCGAGCGCGTGGTGCCGGCCGACGGCTTTTTCATCGGCACCTATGCGACGCTGCTCGAACCGGGCGAGATCATGACCGGTATACGCATTCCAATGCCGCCGCCCGGAACCGGTTATTGCTACGCGAAGCTCAAGCGCAAGACCGGCGACTTCGCGACCGCGGCGACGGCCGTCACACTGCGCCTGGCCGGCGGCAATGTAGAACATGTGCGCATTGCTCTGACGAATGTCGGCGACACGGTGATTCGCGCGACGGACGCCGAGAATGTTCTGACCGGCAAGCCGCTCGACGAGCACGCGCTCGACGAAGCCGTGCGGCTCGCGATGGCGGCGTGCAATCCGGCGCCGGATCTGCGCGGCGACGAGGACTACAAGCGCGCGATGGCGGGCGAGATGACCCGCCGGGCGCTCAATACGGCCCACGAAAGGGCCGTTAACCCGGCTCGTCCCTGATCCCCCGGAGAACGCGAAATGGCCAGCAAAACCATGGTGACGTTCAGCCTCAACGGCAGCGAGGTCGACGTCGTCGTCGAGCCGCGCGAGTTGCTGATCCACACGCTGCGCGAAAAGTGCCAGCACACGGGGCCGCACATCGGCTGCGAGACGTCGCATTGCGGCGCTTGCACAGTCGATTTCAACGGCACGTCCGTGAAATCCTGCACGCTGCTGACCGTGCAGGCGCAGGGCGCGGAGATCCGGACCGTTGAAGGTCTCGCCGAGGGCGGCGTATTGCACGCGCTGCAGGAAGGTTTCATGCAGGAACACGGCTTGCAGTGCGGTTTTTGCACGCCCGGCATGCTGATGCGCGCGTATCGCCTGCTGCAAGAGAATCCGGACCCGACAGAAGCTGAAATTCGCTACTGGATGGCGGGGAACCTGTGCCGGTGCACAGGCTATCAAAACATCGTGAAGGCCGTGCAATACGCCGCGCGCAAGCTGCGTGGCGAAACGGCCGAAAGCTCGCACCCGCTCATCGCGGCGGATGCGGCTCAAGCACACTGAGCGACGGGAGACAGGTCATGGGCAATCAAGACGCCAATCTCGACCGTGTTGCCGCGCTCGAAGGCATGGGCTGTTCGCGCAAGCGCCGCGAGGACCCGCGCTTTATCCAGGGCAAGGGCACTTACGTCGACGACATCAAGATGCCGGGCATGCTGTTCGGCGTGATGGTGCGCAGTCCCTACGCGCATGCGCGCGTGAAGCGAATCGACAAGTCGCGCGCGCTCTCGCATCCGGGCGTGCACGCCGTGCTCACGGCGGACGATCTCAAGCCGCTCAAGCTGCACTGGATGCCGACGCTCGCGGGCGACGTGCAAGCGGTGCTCGCCGACGAAAAAGTCTGCTTCCAGAATCAGGAAGTCGCGTTTGTCGTGGCCGACGATCGTTACGTCGCTGCCGATGCGGCTGAACTCGTCGAAGTCGAATATGAGGAGCTTCCGGCGCTCGTCGATCCGTTGAAAGCGCTCGAACCCGATGCGCCCGTTATTCGCGAGGATATTCGCGACAAGGAAATCGGCGCGCACGGAACACGCAGGCATCCGAATCATATTTTCACGTGGACGATGGGCGATCGCGACAAGACGGACCGCGTGTTCGAAAGCGCACCCGTTACGGTCAAGCAGGATATCGTGTACCCGCGTGTGCATCCGTGTCCGCTCGAAACCTGCGGTTGTGTTGCGTCATTCGATAAAGTGCGCGGTGATCTCACGGTTTACATTACGTCGCAGGCGCCTCACGTCGTGCGCACCGTGGTTGGTCTACTTTCATCGATTCCTGAATCGAATATCCGCATTATTTCGCCCGATATCGGCGGCGGTTTCGGCAATAAAGTCGGCGTGTATCCGGGCTACGTTACTTCGATCGTGGCGTCGATCGTGCTCGGCCGTCCCGTGAAGTGGATCGAGTCGCGCAGCGAAAATCTTTCCACTACCGCGTTTGCGCGCGACTATCACATGACCGGCGAACTCGCGGCGGATCAGGACGGCCGCATCAAGGCGCTGCGCGTGAATGTCGTCGCTGACCACGGCGCCTTCGACGCATGCGCCGATCCGACGAAGTGGCCCGCCGGCATGTTCCATGTCTGCACCGGATCGTACGCGATCCCGAATGCGTTCGTGTCCGTGGACGGCGTGTATACGAACAAGTTTCCGGGCGGTGTCGCGTACCGCTGCTCGTTCCGTGTGACCGAGGCGGTGTATCTGATCGAGCGGATGGTGGACGTGCTCGCGCAGAAGCTCGGCATCGACAAGGCCGAGATCCGCTTGCGAAATTTCATCGCCAAAGACCAGTTTCCGTATTCGACGCCGCTCGGCCTCGAATACGATTCGGGCGACTATGAAACCGCGCTGAAAAAGGTGCTGGCCGCAGTCGACTACGACGCGCTGCGCGCGGAACAGGCACAGCGACGCGCAGATCCGGATGCGGAGTGGCTCATGGGCATCGGCGTCGTGAACTTCACCGAAATCGTCGGGGCAGGACCGTCGAAAATGTGCGACATCCTCGGCGTCGGCATGTTCGATTCATGCGAAATCCGCGTGCATCCGGACGGCTCGGCCATAGCGCGCATGGGCACGATCACGCAGGGCCAGGGGCACCAGACCACCTACGCGCAAATCATTGCGTCGGAGGCCGGTATTCCGGCTTCGAAGATCACGGTGGAAGAGGGCGATACGGCAACGGCGCCGTATGGGCTCGGCACGTACGGTTCGCGCTCGACGCCCGTGGCGGGCGCCGCGGTTGCGCGTGCCGCTCGCAAGATCCGCGAGAAGGCGCGCCGGATCGCCGCGCATCTGCTCGAAGCGAGTCCCGACGACGTCGAATTCGACCTCGACCGCTTCGTGCTGAAGGGCTCGCCGGATCAGTTCAAGACCGTCAAGGATGTAGCGTGGGCCGCGTACAACAACGTCCCCGAAGGGATGGAAATGGGCCTGGAGGCAGTCGACTACTACGATCCGCCGAATTTCACCTTCCCGTTCGGCGCGTATGTGTGCGTGCTCGACGTCAACCGCTATACCGGCGAGATCCGCGTGCGACGCTTCTACGCGCTCGACGACTGCGGCACGCGGATCAACCCGATGATCATCGAAGGGCAGATCCATGGCGGCTTGACAGAAGGTTTCGCCGTCGCGCTTGGGCAGGAGATGCCCTACGACGAAACGGGCAACCTGCTTGGCGCGACGCTGCTCGACTACTTCGTGCCGACATCGGTTGAAACGCCGCATTGGGAGACCGATTTCACGGTGACACCTTCGCCTCATCATCCGATCGGTGCCAAGGGCGTGGCCGAATCGCCGCACGTCGGCTCGATTCCGTGCTTCACGTCGGCCGTGGTCGATGCGTTCGCGCACCTCGGCGTCACGCACATGAACATGCCGCACAACGCGTACCGCGTCTGGCAGCAATGCCGCGACCTTGGGCTGACGCGGCCCGCGTGAGGCGGGGCGTTTAAAACACAGGAATCCATAATGAAAGTCGTAATCGATAAGGCTTTCCCGATTTCCGCGAGCGCCCAGAGCGCGTGGCAACTGATGCAGGACATCGAGGCGGTGGCTGGCTGCATGCCGGGCGCGAAGATCACGGAGCGCGTGGACGATACCCACTACAAAGGGACGATCACGGTGCGGCTCGGTCCAGCAACCATGTCGTTCAAGGGGGACATCGAAGTGCTCGCGCTCGATGCCGCGTCGCGCAGCCTGCATCTATTGGGCAAGGGCACCGATTCGACCGGCAGTTCGGCGGCAACGATGGATCTCACGGCCAGCGTGCAGCCAACCGGCGAAACCTGCACCCTGGCTGGCAAGAGCGAGGTGACGATGAGCGGCAAGGCCGCTGCGATCGGCGGGAGGCTCATGGTGCCGGTGTCGGAGCAGTTGCTCAAGCAGTTCGTCGCGAATTTCGCGGCGCGACTCGATGCGATGGCGACGCCGCAAGCCGCATCGGCCGACGTCGCGCGAGACGACGCGTCGTCCGACGCGACGGTTTCAAACGCGTCTGCTTCGCAGCCCTCGCAAGCCGCCGAGCTAAATGGCATTGCGTTTCTCTGGGCCATGATCCGCGACTGGCTGCGCGGACACTTCCCGCACAAGGCGCAAGGCCGCTAAAGGCAAGCCGTGATGTCGACCGATCGCATGCCGGACGTCCTCGCGCTACAGGCGAAGCTCGCGGGCCACAGGTTTATCGTCGAGCGCAGCTTCGCTGCCGCGCTGCTGTTGACGATGGAAATGCGCCGCCCGTTGCTGCTGGAGGGCGAGGCGGGCGTCGGCAAGACCGAGGTTGCGAAGGCGCTCTCGCGCCTCCTCGACGTGCCGCTGATCCGGCTGCAATGCTACGAGGGGCTCGACGCGCACACGGCGCTCTACGAGTGGAATTACACGCATCAACTGCTGGCGATCAAGCTCTTCGAGCAGGACGCGAGGTCGCTGCGCGACAAGGAACACGACATCTTCTCCGAGCGCTATTTGCTCAAGCGCCCGCTGCTCGAAGCGATCACGACCACGCCCGCGCCTGTGCTGCTGATCGACGAAATCGACCGTACCGACGAAGCGTTCGAGGCCTATCTGCTCGAACTGCTTTCGGACTTCCAGCTCTCGATCCCGGAGCTTGGCGTGATTCGCGCGATCGAGCGGCCCTACGTGATCCTGACCTCGAACGGCACGCGCGAAATTTCCGATGCGCTGCGCCGCCGCTGCCTTTATCAGTACGTCGACTATCCGACGTTCCAGCGCGAACTCGTGATCGTGCGGACCCAGGTTCCCGAGGTGCCGGAGGCCCTGGCACGCCAGATCGTGGAATTCGTGCACGCGGTGCGTGCGATGTCGCTGCGGCGCAAGCCCGGTCTCGCCGAAACGCTCGACTGGGTGGCCGCATTGCTGCGCCTCGGCGTGAGCGCGCTGGACGAGGGTGGCGTCGAGCGTGTGATGGATTCGCTCGCCGCGCTCGTGAAAACGCGTGAGGATCAGGCCGCGCTCACGCGGCCGGTTGTCGAAAAGCTGGTGGCATCATGCTGACCGGCATCGACAGCACCCGATCTGCCGCACCGCTGCAGGATCTCGCCGATGCGCTCGTCGCGCGCTATGCGGGCTTCGCGCACTGGCTGCGCGCGAACGCGTTTAGCGTAACGAGCGCGGACATCGCCGCAACGCTCGACGTGGCGCAGCGCATGGGCCAGACCGACAGCGACATGCTGCGCTGGAGCCTGCGTGCACTGCTGTGCTCGCGTGCGGAGGAATGGCGACGTTTCGACGAGTTGTTCGATGCGTATTTCCTCGTGCCGAACCGGCGCAAGCTCGTCGAAACTCGCGCTGGCGGCGCCGGCCCGCTCGCGCGCGATGATGAGGACTCCGTGCGGCCAGATGCGAGCGAAGGCACGCCGCTTTCGATCGCAGGATGCGGCGACGGGGCGCCGGGTGAGGGCGCCGTCGCCAATGAGGGCGCCACGCGCGCCGAGTCGCGTGTGCAAGCGGATTTCCGTCATTTGAACGATCGCACCGAACTCTTCGCCATCGACGCCGCGATTCGCCGCTTCGCGCAACGCCTTCGCGGGATCGAAACGCGCCGCGAGCAGCGCGCGAGCCATGGACGCACGATCGATCTGCGCTGGACGCTGCGACGCAGCGTCTCGCGTGGCGGGCTGCCGGTCGAGCTTGGCTGGCGGCGCAAGCGGCGGCAGCGTCCGCGTATCGTGCTGATGCTCGACGTGAGCCGTTCGATGAGCCTCTACAGCTTTTTCTTCCTGCGGCTTGCGCGCGTGCTGGGCTCTCGCTTGCGCGACATTCACAGCTTCGTGTTCCATACGCGGCTTGTTTGCGTCGATGAAGCGCTGCGCGATCCCGATCCGAGGTGCGCCCAGGAGCGCTTGCACCTGATCTCGGAAGGCTGGGCCGGCGGCACGCGCATCGGCGAGAGTCTCGCCGGTTTCAACCAGCACTACGCGCCGCGTCTGCTGCATGCGCGCACCACTGTCGTGATCGTCAGTGACGGCTATGACGCGGGCGATGTCTCCCAGCTCGGCGAGTCGCTTGCCGCAATGCGGCGGCGCTGCCATTCGATTGTCTGGCTCAATCCGCTCGCCGATCGTCCCGGATTCGAGCCGGTCAGCGCGGGCATGCAAGCCGCGCTGCCGCATCTCGACCTGTTTGCTGGTGCACGCGATCTCGCGGGCCTCGAACGGGTCTTTCCTCAAATTATCGAGGCGCTGCAATGAATGCCCACGACGAAACCACCGAGACCGGTTCGGACGCCGCGAATCTGTTGCTGCTCGAGCAGCAGTTGATCGAGGCAGGCGCACCGTTTGCCGTCGTCACCGTGATCCGTGCTGCGCCGCCCACTTCGACGCACGTCGGCGCGCAGGCGCTGGTGGAAGCCAACGGGGCGCTACACGGCTGGGTAGGCGGGGGCTGTTCGCAGACGATCGTGATCGAGGCCGCGCGCCAGTCGATTCGCACGGGGCAACCGCGGCGCGTGCGGATCAGCAACGAGCAGACAGCGCCCGACGCCGAAGTCGAAGCGCATGCCATGCCATGTGCGAGCAATGGCGCGCTGGAGCTGTTTATTCAGCCCACCTTGCCAGCGCCGCTCGCGGTCGTGTTCGGTGCAACGCCTGCGGCGCACGAAGCCTGCGTGCTTGCACGGCGCGTCGGCTTTCGCGCGATCCTCGCCCAGAGCGCTGCGAGAGCAGGGGAGCCGCGCTTTGACGCTGCCGCCGTGGACCGCGCCGGCGCATCGTTCGTGTTGATCGCGACACAAGGCGACGGCGACGAAGACGCCCTCGAAGCAGCGTTACGCAGCGCCGCTGCGGCTGTGCTGCTGATCGCGAGCCATCGCAAGGCCGATCGGCTGCGCGCCGCGATGCGCGTGCGCGGCATCGAAGAGGCCCGGCTCGCGGCGTTACTCGCACCGGCCGGGCCGGCGATCCACGCTCATACGCCACAAGAGATTGCTTTAGGCGCTGTTGCGGGACTTGTCGCCGTGCGGCATGAAATGGAAGCATCGGTTGCGTTCGCTCAGGGTGGCGTGGCGCGGACCATCGTCGCCACTGAAGCCGTGCCGCCGTTGCCACCGTGTGAGGCGCTCGGCGCAGCTGCGCCCGAGGCGGGCTATTACGTGAATCCTGTTTGCGGCATGCGTATCGAAATCGCGACTGCGAAGCATGTTGCCGACTATGGCGGCCGGAAGGTGTACTTCTGCTGCGATTGCTGCAAGACCGAGTTCGAACGGACACCCGAGCGCTACATGACTGCTGCGTCGGATCGCCCCGACTACCCGGACGACCACCCCACGGACGAGCAATGACCAGCGCGCGCTTTTCGGTGGTTGTGCTGGCGGCCGGTCTCTCGACGCGTATGGAGGGCCGCCACAAGCTGCTCCTGCCGATATGCGGCGAGCCTGTCGTGCGCCGCGTTGTCCGCGCGATCGGCGCGACGAAGCCGCAGGAAATCGTTGTCGTGACCGGATTCAATGAACATGCCGTCGTGGAAGCGCTCGACGGTTTCGACGTGCGCTTTCAGCACAACGCACGCTATCGGGAGGGGCAGCCGACTTCGGTTGCGGCGGGCGTTGCCGCGCTGCAGGCACCGTGCGATGCCGTGATGATCTGCCTCGCCGACCAGGTGTTGATTGAAACTGCTGACTATCGTGAACTGATCGACGCCTACACGATGATGCCGCACGGGTCGATCCTCGTGCCGATGTTCGACGGTACACGCGGCAATCCCGTAGTGTTTTCGTCGAGTCATTGTCCGGAGGTCGTGGGCGGGCGCATGAATCCGGGTTGTCGAAAACTGATCGCCGGGCATGGCGATGAGGTGTTTTTCCACGCGGCGGCGCACGATCGATTTTGTGTCGACATGGATACGCCAGCCGATTACCTGGACGTTATCGCACGAGTCGAGCGCGGGGTGCGGCTGATGGCGAAAGGCGGGTGACGCCGGGGCGGCTGGAATGTTTGGGCGAATTTCGTATGCGCACCCGCGCGGGCGGCTTTTCGCGACCCGACGCGGTCCGCTGCCAACACAGCCAGCAGCCGGAAAGGTCCGTTACGGCGGCCGCACAACGTCGTGCGTGCGTCAATTAGCAAACAAAATAGGCCCCAGGTTGCAGGCGGCTTTCGTTAGAATCAGCTTTCGTCGAGGCGCAAGGCATATTTGCATTGTTGCGGCGGTATCGAACCACAAATACCGCTCGCCCCGATACTGGTATTCATCTTTTAACGGAGGCGAGCGTGCCAGGTTTACTTCCCAATGTCGACCGCGAGGGGCTCCTCGAATATTCGGTGGTCTACACCGACCGATCGATCAATCATATGTCGCAGCTCTTTCAAGGCGTCATGCGCGATATTTCGGGCGCCCTGAAAAAAGTCTACAACGCGAAGTCGGCCGTTATTGTCCCGGGCAGCGGGACATTCGGTATGGAAGCCGTTGCGCGGCAGTTCGCGACGAACAAGAAGTGTCTGGTCATCCGCAATGGCTGGTTCAGTTTCCGCTGGTCGCAGATATTCGACATGGGCGGTATTCCGTCTGAATCGACGGTGTTGAAGGCGCGTCCGGTCGAACAAGGAAGGCAGGCCGCCTACGCACCGGCCCCAATCGAAGAAGTAGTGGCCGCGATCAGGGAACACAAGCCGGATCTGGTGTTTGCGCCGCACGTCGAAACGGCATCCGGGATGATGCTGCCCGACGACTATTTGCGTGCCGTGTCCGACGCCGTACATGCGGTCGGCGGCATGTTCGTACTGGATTGCATCGCCTCCGGTACGATCTGGGTCGACATGCAGGCTAGTGGCGTCGATGTCCTGATCAGCGCACCGCAAAAGGGATGGAGCGCGTCGCCCTGCTGCGCGCTGGTAATGCTCAGCCCGCTTGCTCGCGAAAGAATCGATGCGACGACGAGCACCAGCTTCGCCTGCGATCTTCGCAAATGGCTGCAGATCATGGAGGCCTACGAAAACGGCGGGTTTGCATACCACGCCACGATGCCCACGGACAGTCTCGCGACGCTGCGCGACGTGATCAAGGAAACCGAGGCATACGGCTTCGACAAGGTGAAAGCCGAGCAGCTTGAACTCGGCACGCGCATTCGCTCGCTGCTGGCTGAGAACGGTTTCCGAAGCGTGGCCGCCAAAGGATTTGAGGCACCGGGCGTCGTAGTCAGCTACACGGACGACGACGGCATACGGTCCGGCAAGAAGTTCGCCGATGCCGGCTTGCAGATCGCGCCGGGCGTACCGCTTCAATGCGACGAACCTGAAGATTTCAAGACCTTCCGCATCGGCCTGTTTGGCCTCGACAAACTGCATGACGTCGATGGTGCGGTCGCCAGATTCGCCACGGCGTTGAGCCGTATTCTCTAGATCGCTTCTTCGTGGCCACCCTCATCGCTCTGAGGGTGGCTTTTGCTCAACGCCATAAAGCCGACGTTCAGATCGGCGCACGAAAGGGTGAGGTCTGATTGAGTTGAGACCACCCAGGTGTGCCTCCTGAATGTCGGGTACCAGTCTGCCGGTTTGCCGACACAATTCCGTTTGCCCTCCCATTCACTGCTTGACGGACGGAGCAGCCTTTCTGAATCCGTCGCTTACTCGCCGTTCGCCAGCTCTACCTCCCCCATTGCCAGTGCCTCTTTCAAAAAAAGTGCATCGCGCATCCTGCACGGCAAGAACACCAGGAACGCAGCCAGCAGGCCATGGCGCCAGTGGCCGTGGGACGTCTGCGTGTGCCCCAGGTGGGACAGTGCAGCATGTGCGGCCTGTTGTGGAGGGATCGTGATGGCCGCTGGTTCGGTGCCCGCCGCCATGGCCGTTGCCATGACGGTGGGTTGGAAGGACAGCACATCCAACTGTTCGCGATACTCATAGGCCAATGGAACGCTCAGGTGGTCGATAAATGCCTTGCATGCGCCATAGAGCTGCGTGCCGGGCCAGTAAAAGCGGCCGACGATGGAGCCCACATTCAGCAGCGCCGCACGACGCCCCGTGGATGCGGCATGGCGCAGCAGCAACGGAAGCAGTGTGTGCGTCACGATGGCCGTGGTGCTGACGTTTACGGCCAGCAGATAGCGCAGGGTCTTGGCCGGTACATCGCCATAGCGCCGATGCACCGTGACGCCCACACAATTGACGAGCACAGACAAGTCCACATCCCGCGCGGCAGCGGCCAGCGACTCGTAGGTTTGGGGAGCGGTGTTCGACAGGTCTGCTGCCACCGTGCGAACTTGAACGCCCAGCGCCTGCATTTCATCCTTCAATCGGTCGAGTTTGGACTGCGTGCGTGATACGAGAATCAGGTTGAAGCCGTAGCGCGCCAGTTCCTGCGCGAAGGCTTTGCCCAATCCGTCGCTGGCTCCGGTGATGAGCGCCCAGCTCCCGGGACCAAAACGCTCGGCCAGGCGCTCTCCAGTCAAACGCTGCGGTAGCCAAAGATAGAGCCAAAGCCAGCGGGCCAGATTGGCCAGCGCCCAGATCAAAAGTGCTGCGCCGCCTGTTTGCAGCACAACATATGCATCAATCGCCATCGAAGGTCCTCCGGAATATGGGGGAAGTCGCTATGCCGTCACTCCACTTCCGTTGCGGTGATACGCACGCTGCGGTCCAACGAAAGTGATGATCGGCCGATGGTGCGTGGTCGATGCAATGCTGTCATTTACAAATGTTCAGAGCGCCTGTGATTCAGAGCCCGATTTCAGCTTTCGCCGAATGCGGCTCAAATGCACCGGGGTCACACCCAGATAGCCCGCCAGAATGTGCAGCGGAATACGTGCGAGCTTGTCCGGCTGTGTTGCCAGCATGGTCTGGTAGCGCTGAGTCGGCGTTTGGGCGATGGCGCTGGTGTAAAGATTGATGTAGTCGACGAGGCGCTGTTGCGTGAGTTCCAGTAGTTGGGATGGCATCGCTGCATCGGGCTGAACCTTGGTCAGCACCGTATCCCGATCCAGCGCGCGCAACTGGCATGCTTCCATGGTGATCAAATCGAATCCGCTAGGGCAACCGCTCACCATGCTTTCCAGCGAGCTGACCATGTCACCTTCGAAGAAGAACTGAACGCTGGTTTCCCCGCCTTCGGCATTGCGCACACAGAGACGCACGGCACCAGACCGGATGAGGTAAACGTATCTGGCGACCTCGCCCGCACGCAACAGTGGCTTGTTGGCCTCGACATGGAGGTCTTTGCCGAATTCCAGAAAATGGTCGCGCAGGACTGTGTTCACGTGCATGAGCCGCAATATGGCACAGGCCAGGTCGCGAGGCAAACGCCGTACTCATGGCGGCGAGGGTGGAACATCTTCTGACGGACGGGGCAGCCGTTTTGAATCTGTCTTTCAGGAAGCCTTCCGGCGCACATCCGCCACCGCACTCGGGGCCGTCACGTCGCAATGCCTCCGCAGGATCAAGGAGCGCGCGAAAGAAGGAATAGACGCCTCGCGAAATCGTTTAGACGACATGCGAACCCACGGCGGACTGTGATGAGCACTCGAAAACAGCACATCTTTCGTTTTGTCAGTGCAGGGCTGCAAATTGGCTCTGTGGCATTGCTCGCCAGTTGCGGCGGCGGTGGCGGTGGCGGAGGCGGTGGCAACAGCGCAAGCACCTTGCCGACGATGTCCATCACGGGTACGGCGGCAACGGGCAAGGCACTCGCGAACGCGACGGTTACCATCGACTGCGTGCAGGGTTCGATGTCGGTCGCAGCGGATGCGAACGGAAACTACCACGCGACATTCGGTGCAGCGGTGCCGTGCCTGATCACTGCGACTTCGGGCGGGACGATACTGCACTCGGAGGCGTTCGCTGGCGGTACGTTCAATGTCACGCCGGAAACCGATCTGTTGTTGACGTTTCTGGCGGCGCAACTCGGCACGAATGAAAGCGGGCTCATCGCAGGCTTCGCGACGAACACGCAATTTCAGCAGACGCTGCAGAATCAGGCTCAGGTTACGACTGCGCAGACCGCTGTTGTCCAGAATCTGCAGCAAAAGTACGGCGTTACGCTTTCCACCCCCAGTTTTCTGATCACCGCATTCACTGTCGGTCAGGCGGGCGAGGACAGCGATCTTGAAACGCTCCTGGCGCACGGCGCAATCGACAGCAACGGCGAGCCGGACGCAGCCGCCGTCACACTCATGGCGACGATGGGCGCCGCAAATCCGATTGCGACAACGCCTGCCACCGGCACAACCGGGACCGGTGGAACGGGTGGTACTGGAAGCACGGGCGGCATGATGTGAGGCGTTGCGCGATACTAGCGCCGACCCATTCCGCCGAACCCGCCCATACCGCGGAACTGACCCGTACCGCCGGATCCACCTGTTCCGCGAAATCCACTCATGCCACCGGCTCCACGCGGGCCACTGAACCCATGCATGCCACTGCCGGGGAAGGGTGCGCGATGAAAACCCCCGCCGACTGGTTTGAACCGGCCGCGACCGAACGGGCGAAAGTGGGCGAAGTGGTGAACGTGATGGAAGTGGTCGACGAAGATGAAGCTCACGCCTACGCCAATGAATACCGGCGGCCCCCACCACCAGGGGTCAGGGTAAGGATAGGACGCGACGGGGTACCACAGTGCGCTGCCATCCGAGCCTTGCACGATCTGCCACGTTCCGTCACTTTGCAGGCACGCCCGCTCGGCGACGTCCTGCGTCACTCCGTCGATTTCGGCCTGCCCGACAACTTCCCTGCAATTCCCGCTATCGGCGTAGTCCTGTTGCTCGTCATAGGTTTGCGCGAGTGCGAGTGCGGGTGTAGTGAGGCCGAGACAGACGAGCAATGTCTCTACGTGAAGCAGTTTGTTCATGATGTGCGGCTACATGAATCCCCGAGGTTTTCGACGTCGTATCGTCGACGTCTCCCCGGCATATCGGTGTGCTTGCGCAATACCACGCATTGGGGTTTGCGAAGGGGGCTGGCCGTTCCGGATGCGTCGCCCCAACGCGTAAACGACCAGGCGCACGGGCCTATTCCAGCAAAACGTATCGAGTGGCCATGTTCAGGGCGACGCAAACGGGCCGGACCGGCCGCAATGCTTCCGGCCTGCTAGACTGAAAACTCCCCATGCAATCCATGGAGGGAGACATGACGACCGTCTATGTCGTGAAGACCGGTGAGCAGTTCCTCTGCACCGCCGAGGACGGCGACATCGGCATGGCCCCGGTAATTAAAGACGCCACGTCTTTTGTCTCGTATGAGGAGGCGCAAAAAGCCGCAAACGCGCACGCCGACCCCGGATACGAAATCGTGGCCGTCGACCTTATCGGACGCTGATGCGCAGTGCGCCGCTGGCCAGTCAGCGGCGCAGGGCCATAGCAATTGAGCCGGCGCCATGCAATATGGCGCTCCGGTTGACTGCGTCCGAAATCATCTTTGCTCTCTGCCCGTTCGCTCAGCCCTGTAGCGCCGCGGGCCATCGTGGATCTACAGCTTCGCACGAGAGATCGCGGCGCTCCCGCGTGCGCGTGAAGGCCCCCCGCGCACTGCGCCGGACGCAGCGTGCGATCCGCTTTTGCTATCGCCTCATGCGCCTTTCGAATTGTTCCGCTATCGCGGCGCACCTATATTGATTGGGCAACGCCCGATTCCAATATCAGGAGACGCCGCATGCCGCTCGCGCGCTGGTGCAGCACGAAAGTGGAAAGGACAGTCCTGTGGCCCGTCGCAGCGAGATGTTCCGGGCACACCCGCAGCGTGACCGCTACGGCGCAAACGGAGGCCCAATGAACCAGCTCGATCTCAAGGACCGTGTGATGGTCGTCACGGGCGGCGCCCGCGGCATTGGCTATGCGGTGGCGCTTCGCGCGCTGCGCTCGGGTGCGCACGTCGCGCTCTGGGACATCGACGCCGAAAGGCTCGAACGCTCACGTGGCGAACTCTCGGCGCTCGGCCTCGGGCAGGTCTCGGTGGTGACGGTCGAACTCACCGACGATGCCAGCGTCGAAGCCGCCACACGCCAGACCATCGAGACACACGGCGCGATTCACGCGCTCGTGAACAGCGCGGGCATCACGGGCGGCAATGGGCTCACGTGGGAATTGCCGGTCGACGTGTGGCGCCGTGTGATCGAAGTGAACCTGATCGGTTGCTACCTCACGTGCCGCGCCGTCGTGCCGCGCATGATCGAAGCGGGGTACGGGCGCATCGTCAACATCGCTTCAGTTGCGGGCAAGGAAGGCAATCCGAATGCTTCGCACTACAGTGCTTCGAAGGCTGGGCTGATCGGACTCACCAAGTCGCTCGCCAAGGAACTCGCGACGAAGAACGTGCTCGTCAACGCGGTGACGCCCACGGCGGCGAAGACCGAGATATTCGATTCGATGTCGCCGCAGCACATCGAATACATGCTTTCCAAAATTCCGATGAACCGCTTTCTGTTGCCCGATGAAGCGGCCTCGATGATCGTCTGGCTCGCGTCCGAGGACTGCGCATTCAGCACCGGGGCCGTTTTCGATCTTTCGGGCGGACGCTCGACTTATTGACGGGTCGAACGCTACGCGCGGAAGCGGCGGCCCGTGGACGGCCGCCTGGTTCGAACCACGTCGAGGGCACGAGCAGTAAGCCACTTCAAGGAGCAACGCCTCATGGCAATGCCAACCATCAAACACGTGCGCGCGTTCACCGTGCGCGGTGGCGGCGCTGACTATCACGATCAGGCCGAAGGCCACTGGATCGACGATCACATCGCCACGCCGATGGCGCGCTATCCGGAGTACCGCCAGAGCCGGCGTTCGTTCGGCATCGATGTGCTCGGCACCCTCGTAGTGGAAGTGGAGGCGAGTGACGGCACAGTGGGCTTTGCGGTGACGACGGGCGGCGAGATCGGCGCGTTCATTGTCGAGAAGCATCTCGCACGCTTCCTCGAAGGCCAGCGCGTGACCGATCTCGAGAAGATCTGGGATCAGATGTATTTCTCGACGCTCTATTACGGGCGCAAGGGTGTGGTGCTCAATACGATCTCGGGCGTCGATCTGGCGTTGTGGGATCTGCTCGGCAAGCTTCGTGAGGAGCCTGTGTACCAGTTGTTAGGCGGCCCCGTGCGCGACGAACTTGTTTTCTACGCAACGGGTGCGCGCCCGGATCTCGCGAAAGAGATGGGCTTTGTCGGCGGCAAGCTCGCATTGCAGCACGGACCGGCCGAAGGTGAAGAAGGATTGCGCCAGAACATCGAACTGCTCGCGACGATGCGCGAGCGCGTGGGCGACGACTTCTGGCTCATGTACGACTGCTGGATGAGCCTCGACGTGCGCTACGCCACGCGGCTCGCGCAGGCCGCTCACGAATACGGCCTTAAATGGCTCGAGGAATGCCTGCCTCCCGACGACTATTGGGGCTATGCCGAACTGCGCCGCAATGTGCCGCGCGGCATGATGGTATCGACAGGCGAGCACGAAGCGACGCGCTGGGGCTTTCGCATGCTGCTCGAAATGGGCTGCTGCGATCTGATCCAGCCCGACGTCAACTGGTGCGGCGGCATGACCGAGCTCATCAAGATCTCCGCGCTCGCCGATGCGCATGGCGTGCTGGTCGCGCCGCACGGTTCGTCGGTGTACAGCTATCACTTCGTCGTCACGCGTCATAACTCGCCGTTCGCCGAGTTCCTGATGATGGCGCCGAAGGCCGATCGCGTCGTGCCGATGTTCACGCCGCTGCTGCTCGACGAGCCGGTGCCCGTGAATGGCCGCATGAAGGTGCCGGACACGCCCGGCTTCGGCGTGCGGCTCAATCCGGATTGCGCGTTGGCGCGGCCTTACACGCATTGACCACACCGCCACGAGGAGAACGACGTGCTGCTCAAGGACAAAGTGGTGATCGTTACCGGCGGATCGCGCGGCATCGGGCGTGCGATTGCCATCGCGAGCGCCCGCGAGGGTGCGGATGTCGTGATCAATTACTGGGGCGACAATGACGCGTCGTATGGCCGGCGCGCAGCCATCTCCGAAGTGCTCGACGAAATTGCGCGGCTAGGGCGGCGCGCGATCGCGGTGGAAGGCAACGTGGCTTCGCCGCAGACCGGCATCGATCTCGTGCGCCAGACGGTCGACAAATTCGGCCGCGTGGACGTGCTCGCTAGCAATGCTGGCATCTGTCCGTTCCATTCGTTCCTCGACATGCCGCCCGCCGTGCTCGAACGCACGATCGGCGTAAATCTGAACGGCGCGTTCTATGTGACGCAGGCCGTCGCGCGGCAGATGAAGGAGCAGGGCACGGGCGGCGCGATCGTCGCGACGAGTTCGATCAGCGCGCTGGTCGGCGGCGGCATGCAGACGCACTACACGCCGACCAAGGCCGGCGTGCATTCGCTCATGCAGTCGTGCGCGATCGCGCTCGGACCGTATGGCATCCGCTGCAATTCGGTGATGCCTGGCACGATCGCGACCGACCTGAACGCCGAAGACCTCGCCGACGATGCAAAGCGCGCGTACTTCGAAAAACGCATTCCGCTAGGACGCCTCGGCGCGCCGGACGACGTCGCCGAATGCGTGGTGTTCCTCGCCTCCGACCGCGCGCGCTATGTGACGGGCGCGGCGCTGCTCGTGGATGGCGGTCTCTTCGTGAATCTTCAATGATCCTCAGTGAGGAGGGAGCGCCCTGGCGCTGGCACGGTCATGAATGGCTTCGTCCACTTTGAACGGTTGCGAGAACCGGCGCAGCAAGCTGACGAAATGCTCGGCGGGTTCCGCGAGCGGTTCGTTGCTGCGCGTGAGCACGCCGAAGCCGGGCAGGCTTTTGCCGATCTCGAGTGGCAGCACGACGAGCAGTCGCCCGCGCACGTGATCGCGCACGACCGACTCGGGCAGCATGGCGACGGCGTCGAAGCTTTCGAGCAGTTGCAGCGTCGCGAAGATCGACGCGGATTCCGTGAGGTTGACGGGCGTGCCGAGGCCAGCGCGCGCGAGTTCGCCTTCGAACAGCTCGCGCGCGGGGCTCGTGATGGGTTGCGCCACCCACGGCCAGTCCATCAGTTCGGCGAGCGTGATGTGTTCGCGGCGCGCGAGCGGGTGCTGCGCGCGAACCACGAGTACGAGCGTTTCGCGTGCGAGCGGCTCGAAGCTGAAATCGTTGTGCTGCAGCGGCGTAGTGAGGCGCCCCAGTGCGAGTTCGACTTCGCGGCGATGCAGCAATTGCACGACCTGGTCGCTGGTTTCGCCGAGGATGCGCACGTTGAGCAGCGGGCGTTCGGTCTTGAGCATGGCGACGGCCTGCGCAAGCAGGTCGGGCGCGGCGCCCATGATCGCGCCCACGGTGAGCTGGCCGTGGCCGCCGCGGCGCTTGACGTCGAGATCGTCGGCAAAGCGCGTGAGGTCGGCGAGCGCGCGCCGTGCGTAGGCGAGCGTCACGACGCCGAGCGCGGTGGGCTCGATGCCGCGCGCGTTGCGATCGAAAAGCCGGAAACCGAAGGCCTCTTCGATGTCGCCGAGCATGCGGCTTGCGCTCGGCTGGGCGACGTTGACGGTGTCGGCGGCGTGATGGACGTTGCGCGTGTCGTCGAGCGCGACGAGCAGGGCGAGGTGCTTGAACCGGAGCCGGTTGACGAGCGCGACGGCGGAAGTCTGATGGTTCGTCTGATGGTTCATGAGTGCATGACCCTCTGCGATCCGGTTTAAGTATCGCCCGGCAGGCTGTCGATGCACGAATTATAGTCAGTTGAATCCGCAGAGGAATCCACGAAAACCAGAGGGCAGAACGGAGATCTGGTCATAGAGATGGAGATGGTGGCGTTTCGAATGAAGCTCAACCCGGGCCAGCGCGATGAATACGCGCGCCGGCACCGCGAGATATGGCCCGAGCTGGCGGCAGCCCTGCGCGATGCGGGCGTGAGCGACTACTGGATCTTTCTCGACGAAACGACTCATCATCTCTTCGCCGTGCTCAAGCGCCGCGACGATCACGCCATGGATGCGCTGGCGCATCTGCCCGTCATGCGCAAATGGTGGGATTACATGGCGGACATCATGGAGACCGGAGAAGGCAATGTACCCGTGCAGCAACCGCTCGTGCCGCTGTTCCATCTGCCTTGAACGCAGGAGATGCCATGCAGGTTGTCGATCCACACGTTCACTTCTGGAACCTCGATACGCATCACTATCCGTGGCTCGCGCAGCCTGGCGTATCGTTCGTGGGCGACGCGCGCGCGTTGCGCTTCAATTATTTGCCCGCGGACCTTCTGCACGACGCGGGCGACATTGACGTGTTGAAAGTCGTGCACGTCGAGGCGAATCATGATCCGGCCGATCCGGTGGAGGAGACGCGCTGGCTGCAAGGGCTCGCGGATTCGGGCGGCGCGCACGCATTTCCCGATGCGATCGTCGCCGCCGCGGACCTGAGCGCGCCGAATGCGCAGGCCGTGCTCGAAGCGCATGCGGCGTTTCCGAATACGCGCGGCATCCGGCAGATCCTCAACGTGCACGCAGATCCGCTCTACAACTATGTGGGTCGTCACTACATGCGCGATCCCGCATGGCGCGGGCACTTCGCGTTGCTAGCACGCCATGGCCTGTCGTTCGATCTGCAACTGTATCCGTCGCAGATGGAGGAGGCCGCCGCGCTGGCGAGCGAGCATCCGGATGTCCCCCTGATCCTCGATCACACGGGCATGTTCGTCGACCGCAACAGCGTGGACGGGTATCGCGCCTGGCGCGACGGGTTGCGTGCGCTCGCAGCGTGCCCGAACGTGACGGTGAAGATCAGCGGACTGGCGATGTTCGATCACGACTGGACCATCGAGAGCCTGCGTCCCTATGTGCTGGAGACGATCGATGCATTCGGCGCGGAGCGCGCGATGTTTGCATCGAACTTTCCGGTCGACCGGCAGTTCGGGAGTTATACGGACCTCTGGCGGGCGTTTGCGCGGATCGTGAGCGGTGCGAGTGATGACGAGAAGACCGCGCTCTTTCGCGGTAACGCCGAACGTATTTACCGCATCTAGCGCGGGCAGTCGCGCACGACGATCATGGAGACGCGCGTGGAATCGAATGCAAGAGAAGGCGGCACGGCCAGGCTGGAACCCAGGCTCGAACTGCAGCACGCGAGCAAGTCGTTCGGACGCGTGCGTGCGCTCATCGACGGCAGCCTGACGCTGTGGCCGGGCGAGGTGCATGCGTTGCTCGGCGAAAACGGCGCGGGCAAGTCGACGCTGGTAAAGATACTCGCGGGCGTGTATCTCCCCGATGGCGGCGAGTTGCGCATCGACGGCGCCGCGCGCCAGTTCGCAACGCCCGCACAGGCGCGCGATGCGGGCATCGCCGTGATCTATCAGGAGCCGATGCTCTTCTTCGATCTCTCCATCGCCGAGAACATCTATATGGGGCGTCAGCCGCTCGATCGCTTCGGGCGCATCGACTACGACGCGATGCATCGCGATGTCGCGGCGCTACTTGCTTCGCTTGGCGTCGACCTGAAGCCGGAGCGTGTCGTGCGCGGCCTGTCGATCGCGGATCAGCAAGTGATTGAGATTGCGAAGGCGCTGTCGCTGAACGCGAACGTGCTCGTCATGGACGAGCCCACCGCCGCGCTTTCGCTGCCCGAGGTGGAGCGGCTCTTCACGATTGCACGCAAGCTGCGCGATCGCGGCGCGGCGGTCCTCTTCATCACGCACCGGCTGGAAGAGGTGTTCGCGCTCGCGCAGCACGTGACGATCATGCGCGACGGAGCGAAGGTCTTCGATGCGCCCACGTCCGCGCTCACGACGCGGGAGATCGTCGCGAAGATGGTGGGCCGCGATCTCGCGACGTTCTATCCGAAGGCCGAGGTGCAGCCCGGCGAGGTATTGCTGCGCGTGCGCGGCCTCACGCGGCGCGGCGTGTTCAAGGACATTGCGTTCGATGTGCGCGCGGGCGAGATCGTCGCGCTCGCGGGTCTCGTCGGCGCAGGGCGCAGTGAAGTGGCGCGCGCGATCTTCGGCATCGACGCCTGCGACGCCGGCGAAGTGCAGATCGCCGGCAAGCCGCTGCGCATGGGCGAACCCGCGGCCGCTGTGCGGGCCGGGCTTGCGCTCGTGCCCGAGGACCGGCGTCAGCAGGGGCTCGCGCTCGAACTCTCGATTGCGCGCAACGCTTCGATGACCGTGCTAGGCCGGCTCGTGCGCTTCGGGCTCATTTCGGCGGGCCGCGAGTCGCAACTGGCCGGTCAGTGGGGTACGCGTCTGCGTCTCAAGGCCGGCGATCTCAACGCGCCCGTTGGAACGCTCTCGGGCGGCAATCAGCAAAAGGTCGTGCTCGGCAAGTGGCTGGCCACGGGGCCGAAGGTGCTCATCATCGATGAACCGACGCGCGGCATCGACGTGGGTGCGAAAGCGGAGGTCTACGGCGCGCTCGCCGAACTCGTGCGTGGCGGTATGGCCGTGCTGATGATATCGAGCGAACTGCCCGAGGTGCTGGGCATGGCCGACCGCGTGCTGGTCATGCATGAAGGCCGCATTACCGCCGATATCGCCCGCGCCGACGCGAGCGAGGAACGCATCATGAGCGCCGCGCTCGGGCAGGCCAACATCCATCTGGGGCACGCGGCATGATGCGCCATTCCACGACTCATCACCCGTCGCTGTCACCTGACGATGCGCCGGCCGCGCGCCGCAACGCGGGTGCGTTCGCTCAAACGCTCGCGAAGAGCCGCGAGACGACGCTGTTCGTCGTGCTGCTCCTGATCGTGGGCGGCACCGCGCTCGCACGACCGCAGTTCCTGAACCTGCAGAATCTGCGCGACGTCCTGCTCAACGTCTCGATCGTCAGCCTGCTCACCGCAGGCATGACGATCGTGATCCTGATGCGGCACATCGATCTTTCCGTGGGCTCGACGGTCGGCATCAGTGCCTATGCGGTTGGCAGCCTTTACGTCGCGTTTCCGCACATGCCGGTGGTCGTTGCGCTGGGTGCGGGGCTCGCCATCGGGCTGGTCGCGGGTTCGATCAACGCGCTGCTCGTCGCCGTGGGCCGCGTGCCATCGCTGGTCGCCACGCTCTCGACACTTTATATATTTCGTGGTGCAGATTATGCGTGGGTCCGCGGCGGACAGATCAATGCGACCAGCCTGCCCGACGCATTTTCACGGCTCGCCAGCGCCACCGTGCTTGGCATTCCTGTGCTCGCGCTGATCGCGATCGTGCTGCTGACCGCGCTCTCGGTGTACCTGAAACAGTTCCGGCCCGGCCGCGAGTATTACGCCATCGGCTCGAATCCCGAGGCCGCGAGGCTCGCGGGCATCAACGTGAACCGGCGCGTCGCCACCGGCTTTCTGATCTGCGGCGGTATTGCCGGGCTTGCGGGCGCGCTATGGCTCGCGCGCTTCGGCACCGTCGAATCCAGCACCGCGAAGGGGATCGAACTGCAGGTGGTCGCGGCGGCCGTGGTGGGCAGCGTCGCGATTACGGGCGGCGTCGGCACGATACTCGGCGCCACGCTTGGCGCGCTCGTGCTTGGCGTCATCAGCATCGCGCTCGTCGTGCTGCACGTCTCGCCGTTCTGGGAACAGGCGATCCAGGGCGCGCTGATCGTCGCGGCCATCGCCGTCGATACGCTGCTCGCCCGCTCCGTTGCCAAACGCATGATGAGGAAACGCGATCATGGCTAAACCCGATTCCGCGCTGCTCACGCGCAAGGCCAGCTTGCCGCTCAGTTGGGAGACGCTGCTCGTCGTGATCCTGATTGCGTCGCTGGCGGCGGGGCGCGTGCTGTCGCCCGTCTTTCTCACTGGGGACAATCTCGGCAACGTTCTCGCCGACCTCTCCGAAGTCGCCCTGATGGCGATGCCGATGACGCTCATCATCGTCGCTGCCGAAATCGATCTCTCGGTCGCATCGGTGCTGGGTGTATCGAGTGCGTTGATGGGCGTGTTCTGGCACATGGGCCTGCCGATGCCGCTCGTGATCGCGCTCGTGCTCGCGGCGGGCGCGCTCGCAGGGCTCGTCAACGGGCTCGTCATCGTGCGGCTGAATCTGCCGTCGCTGGCCGTGACGATCGGCACGCTCGCGTTTTTTCGCGGACTCGCGTATGTGCTGCTCGGCGATCGCGCCATTGCCGATTTTCCGCCTGCGTTTACCGCGTTCGGCATGAATACGCTCGGAGGCACGTTCATTCCGCTGCCATTCCTGATCGTGGCCGCATGCGCTGTTGCGTTCACGCTGCTGCTGCAAGCCACCGTGTTCGGCCGCAGCCTCTACGCCATCGGCGCGAACACGACGGCGGCCCTGTTTTCAGGGATCGCCGTTGCGAAGCTGAAGATACGTCTCTTCGTGTTGTCGGGCGCGATGAGCGCGCTCGCGGGCGTCGTCTACACGCTGCGCTTCACCAGCGCGCGCGGCGACAACGGGGAAGGGTTCGAGTTGTCGGTGATCGCGGCGGTGCTGTTTGGCGGCGTGAGCATTTTCGGCGGACGCGGGTCGATGTACGGCGTGCTGCTTTCGCTGTTGATCGTCGGCGTATTGAAGAACGCGCTTACGCTGGCGGACGTGTCCAGCGAGACGCTCACCATCGTCACCGGCGCATTGCTTCTCGCTTCGGTGCTGATCCCCAATCTCGCCGCGCGCTGGCGAATGGTGCGCGAAAGGCGGGCGCTGGCGCGCTCCGCTTGAATGTCGTGGTTAGTCGCAGCAATCAGGAGAAAAGTCGGGCACAACAACGCAGTCAACCATCCGGGCGGGCGTCCGGTATCCATGGAGGAGACTTTGCTATGTTCAAGCCAGTACGTCACATAGGCACGGCCTTGCTGTGCGCGATGCTTCTGGGGGCCGGCGTAGCCGCGCACGCCGCGGGCATCAAGGAAGGGCTGAAAATCGTTTTCATCCCGAAGCAGATCAACAACCCCTATGAAGTCATTGCCGATAACGGCGGCATGGCGGCAATCAAGGAATTCAAGGGTGACGGCAAGGTAGTCGGTCCATCGGACGCAGGCGCGACTTCGCAGGTTCAGTACATCAACACGATGATCACGCAGCACCAGGACGTGATCGTCATCGCCGCCAACGACGCGAACGCGCTCGTGCCGTATCTGAAGAAGGCGATGGCACAGGGCATCAAGGTCGTCACGTTCGATTCCGACACCGCGCCTGAGGGCCGGCAGATCTTCGTGAATCAGGCGAACGCCGAAGGCATCGGGCGCGGCCAGATTCAGCTCGTCGCGAAGCTGATGGGCGGCGAAGGCGAGTTTGCGATTCTCTCGGCGACGCCGAATGCGACCAATCAGAACACCTGGATCAAGTGGATGCAGGACGAACTGAAGAAGCCCGAATACGCAAAGATGAAGCTCGTGAAGATCGCGTATGGCAATGACGACGATCAGAAGTCGTTCGTCGAGACGCAAGGTTTGCTGCAGGCGTATCCGAACCTCAAGGCGATCGTCGCGCCAACTTCGGTGGGTATTGCGGCGGCGGCACGTTATATCTCCTCGTCGTCGAGCAAGGGCAAGGTGGTGGTCACCGGGCTTGGCACGCCGAACCAGATGCGCGCGTTCGTGAAGGACGGTACCGTGCAGGCGTTCCAGCTCTGGGACCCGGGTGCGCTTGGGTATCTGGCGGCGTATGCGGCGGCGAATATCGCTTTGGGAACCATCACGGGGAAGGAGGGCGATTCCTTCGAGGCGGGCAAGCTTGGTACGCGGACGATCGGCAAGCAGGGTGAAGTGATCCTCGGGCCGCCGACCACGTTCGACGCGAAGAATATCGATAACTTTAATTTCTGATCGGATGGCGCCGGATAGACGGCGCTGCGCTCCCGACGCAGGAGAAAGCCCGGTGCGCTGGCGCGGCCGGGTTTTTCTTTGGCGCTTCGCGGATTTCCGGGGGAGACCGCGTGGGGACAGGCTGTAGTCGGCGGTGGATTCAACCGGTCGACGCAACAGTTTGATGAAATCGCCCGGCCGGAGTATCGAAGTTTGGTGTTTTTCGGGGCACTTCGTTTTCCAGCCGGGCGTCGGAACCAGATCAGCCCCTCAATGCCACCTTTACCGCCTGCGCCAGCGTTGTCGTGCGCCGTCCGAGAAGCCTGGAAAGATCGCGAGAGGCGCTATCCAGTTCGCCTGCCGATGCCTTCAGGTCGGCGTCGACGACGACATCGGCAATCATCTTCGGCAGACCGAAGCCCAGCAGCGCGGCCTCATAATCGGCGGCGGACAGGTGGTTATACACGATCGTTCGGCCCGCCTGCTTCGATACTTCCTCGGCCAGTTCGGCCAGCGAATAGGCCTCGTCTCCCGCCAATTCATAAGTCTGGTTGGCATGCCCGGGTTGAGTCAGGACCGTCACCGCCGCATCCGCATAGTCGGCGCGAGATGCAGAGGCAAATCGGCCCTGCCCCGCGCTGCCGGTGATTGCCGAATTGGCGAGCGCTGCGGCAAGTCCGCTGGTGTGGTTCTCGAGGTACCAACCATTGCGTAACACCACGAAGTTCACGCCAGTGGTCTTCAAATACGCTTCGGTCCGGTTGTGCTCGTCGGCAAGAATCAGATTGGACGTGTCGGCGCGTAGCAGGCTGGTATAGGCAATCAGCTTGACGCCCGTTTGCCTGGCAGCGTCGATCACAGCCCGATGTTGCCGGAATCTCTCCCCCGGCTGCACCGCCGAGATTAGCAACAGCTTCTCCACACCCTTGAAAGCCTCGACCAGCGTCTCGGGACGATCGTAGTCCGCCTCGCGTATCTGGACGCCGAGGGCGCGCAAGTCATCGGCCTTTTCAGGGCTCCGGACTGCCGCGACGATCTGGCCGGCAGGGACGGATTGCAGAAGACCTTTGACAACCAGTCGGCCGAGATTTCCATTGGCCCCGGTAATGGCGATCATTTTGTATTTCCTTTTTTCTAGAAAGTGACGTTGAATAAATTATGTACTGCTACGTATTTGATGTGGTATGGGAGGCTTGACGTTTCTCGATTCAGGCGGGAATCATCCGCGCCGTACGATCAGTGCGATCGGCAGACCGAGGCCGAACATATGGATGAGCAGGGCGGGCAGGAAGGGCATCGGCGATACCGATGGAGGTGTGATGAACGCGCTGTGCGGCAACACGACGAAGCCCATGAAAAAAAATACGATGATGCCGAGTAGCGGGCCGCCGAGCCACGCCAGGCGGTTCACGATCGGCAGGCGCGACGCGACCAGAGCGTAGGCGATTGCCGGAACGATCGATACAAAGAAGTGAAGCAGGGTACCCAGAATAAGGCCGGTGGTGCCTCCGTAGGCGGCCATGCCCATCAGGCTGCTGGCCGCCAGTTGCATTTCCGGAATGACGCCGATGCCTCGCGCCAGTTGCAGGATTAAAACCGGGACCAGCACGATAATGCCGGCGGCCACGCCGGCGGTCGTTCCCCGGGGCAGCGCGGGGGGGAAACGGATTTGCGAATTCGCCGACCGCGTCGATTGTAGATCCGGCGTTGTGTCTGTCGTTTTCATGATCTGCTTCCGCATAAAACTGGGTGGGATGTGGACACCGGAGCGTTGCCCCGTCGTCGAAAGCAGTCTAAAAACCTCGGCCCGTCTGAGAAACTCCTGCTTTATCAAAAGATTGTTGTCGAATACCCCCCTGAATCGAACCAGAATTACGACGACTGCTGCGATGGATGCCGGGCAAATAGCTCGATGACCCAGTCCGCGAAAACACGCACTTTGTTGCTGATATGCCGATTCGGCGGATAGACGATCGATACCGGCATTGGCGGAAGCTGCCAAAGCGCGAGGCAGCTCTCCAGTTCGCCCGAGGCAATCAGCGGTGCGGTCATGAACGTTCCGCCGCTGATGATGCCCAGTCCGGTTCTGGCAAGGTCGGTGCAGGTCGAAACATCGTTGCAGAGAATGGTTTTCCTGCCGTGGATATCGACGGTTTCGCCGTCGCGACTGGCGATGATCGGGAAGGGTCTGGCCGTTCTCGCCGAGATCATGTGGATCACCGTATGGTGAAGATCGATCTCGCTCGGGTGCTGCGGCTTGCCGTGCTTTTTCCAGTAATCCGGCGATGCGCAGAGTTCGAAATGGCTGAGACCAATCCGTCTCGCCACCAGCGATTGATCGGTTACGGTTCCGATGCGGATTGCGCAATCCACATTGTCCGCGAACAGGTCGACAGGCGTGTCGCTGGCACCGATCTCCAGGTCGATATCCGGGTATCTCGCGAGAAAATCGGGCAGGGCAGGCGCGACCACCGAATGGGCCAGCGGACGCGGAAGATTGATGCGCAGTCGGCCTTTTGGATTGGACCTTGCGCCGGTCATGGAGTTTTCCAGCTCCTCGAGGTCGGCCAGCAGGCGCACGGCCCGGTCGTAATAGGCCGAGCCGTCGGGCGTCACGGTGACGCGCCGGGTCGTGCGATTGAGCAGTTTCGTCGCTAGATCGTCTTCCAGCCTCTTGACCAGTCGCGTGACGGTCGCCTTCTGGAGGTTGAGGGTCTCGGAGGCTTTCGTAAAGGTTCCCGATTCCACCACGCGCAAAAACACGCGCATTGCGTCGAATTTGTCCATTTATCTTTTACACGACTGACTGGCGCTATAGCGATACGGTTGTTGGGCACGAAACAGTACTCAATCTGCGCCGGATTATCGCATCGTCGAGATAAGCGATGCTTCCCTTGCGTCGCGAGCCTGTCTGCGAGGCTGTCTGTCTCCCTGGCGTCCGAAAGCAGACCGTCTTGACGACGTATTGGAGGGCAACTTCGGATCGAACAGAGCCCTTCCCCGGAAATCTGCGAAGACCCTTCTTTCATGGTCGGACAAGCTCGAAAAGCCATCGAGACACGTCGACCGCGGCCAATGTGTCTCGCGGTGTGCGCGATGGTGACCGGGCGTTCGTCCAGTTCAGTCGGCATTTCCAGAAAATTCAAGGAACCATTCAGGCACAGAGCCTAAAATGTCGTATTCCCACGCCGACGGCTCACTCCAACACCCGAAATCCGCATGCAAGCGCCGAGCGCAACCGTTCCCATCTCCCTTGTCAATGGCTTTCTCGCGGCCGCGGGCGCGAAGGACGATGTCATTCACCGCTATCTGAAGCAGGCGGGCGTCGCGCCTGAACTGCTGGGCGAACCCGGCGCGCGCGTCACGGAAGAGCAGTTTTCGGCTTTCTATCAAGCGCTCGCGATCGAACTCGACGACGAAATGCCCGGCATCTTCAGCCGGCCGTTCCGTAGCGGCACGCTCAAGTTTCTCTGTTTGAGCCTGCTCGATGCGCGCAACCTCGACACGGCGCTGCACCGGTTTGGCCAGTTTTTCCATATCGTTCTTGACGATTTTCGGGTCGCGTCGCGCCGCAGCGGTCCGCTTGCGCAGGTCGAACTGTGCCCGAATCCGGACTTCGGGCCCATCGGCCCGCTCGGGCAGGAGTTGATGCTCAAGCTCGTCCACGGCGTCTGTTCGTGGCTGATCGGGCAGAAGATTCCGCTCTTGCAGGTTGAATTCGCCTGCCCGCAGCCGCCGCACGCCCGCGATCACCGCTATTTTTTCTCCGGGCCTGTGCGCTTCGGTTGCGAGACCACGCTGATGCGCTTTGGCGCGGCGTATCTCGACATGCCGATCCGCCAGAGCAAGCGCAATCTGCGGACCTTTCTCGCGCGCTCGCCGGGCGACTGGATCTTCGAATCGTTCAGTGAGCAGCGCGTCGGACATCGCGTCCGGCAATATCTCGCGGGGACGCTGCCCGATCTGGCGACGATCGAGGATGCCGCCGGGAACCTCCATTGCTCGGTTCGGACGTTGTGCCGGCACCTTGCCGCCGAAGACACGTCGTTTCAGTCGCTCAAGGACGAACTGCGCCGCGACATCGCCATCCAGCGGCTCATCGACACGCAGGACACGATTGCGGCCATCGCGGGCGACATTGGCTTCGACGATCCGAGCGCCTTTCATCGCGCGTTCCGTCACTGGACGGGCAGCACGCCGGGCACGTATCGCGCGCGCGGTTGATCGCCGTGGCCCTTGCCGCGGGGGCGCCGCACGGCTGCGGCAGCCGGCGGGCGCAAGCGGGCACACGGGTGAAAGCAGGCGGCGGCAGGCGCAACCGCACGGCTCGGCGTGGCCAAATTTGTCACCAGGTGGTCCGGTTTGGACAGTCCATAGAAGCGTCGTTGGCGATACGATCTGCTGTAATCCGCGCGCCCCTCGTGCCTTGCCGGCCGTTGGCTGCCGCGGCGTTTCCTCAATTACCGCGTCACTGGAAGGACCGTCATGAGCTATACCGCCCCCGTCAAGGACATGCTGTTCGTGCTGAAGGAACTGGCTGGCATGGACACCGTTGCTGCGTTGCCGGGTTTCGAGGATGCGAACCTCGAAACGGCGCAGGCCGTGGTCGAAGAAGCCGCGAAGCTGTGCGGCGAAGTGCTTGCGCCGCTGAACGTGGAAGGCGACCGCGCGCCGAGCACCTGGCGTGACGGCGAGGTCACCGCGACGGCAGGTTTCAAGGGCGCGTTCCGCCAGTTCGTCGAGGGTGGCTGGCAAGGTCTGCAGCATCCGCTGGAGTACGGCGGCCAGGCGCTGCCCAAGCTGATCGCCACGCCGTGCATCGAAATGCTGAACGCGGCGAACCTTTCGTTCGCGCTGTGCCCGCTCCTGACCGACGGTGCCATCGAGGCGCTGCTCACGGCCGGTACCGACGAGCAAAAATCGCGCTACGTGCCGAAGCTGATTTCAGGCGAATGGACCGGCACGATGAACCTCACGGAGCCGCAAGCGGGCTCCGATCTCGCGCTGGTGCGCTCGCGCGCCGAGCCGCAGGCGGACGGTTCGTACCGTGTCTTCGGCACCAAGATTTTCATCACGTGGGGCGAACACGACATGGCCGATAACATCGTCCACCTCGTGCTGGCCCGCACGCCCGACGCGCCGGAGGGCGTGAAGGGCATTTCGCTTTTCATCGTGCCGAAGTTCCTCGTCAACGAAGACGGCGGCCTCGGCGCGCGCAACGACGTGCACTGCGTTTCCATCGAGCACAAGCTCGGCATCAAGGCGAGCCCCACGGCGGTTCTGCAATACGGCGATCACGGCGGTGCGGTGGGCTATCTGGTCGGCGAGGCGAATCGCGGCCTCGAATACATGTTCATCATGATGAACGCGGCGCGCTTCGGCGTCGGCATGCAGGGCATCGGCGTGGCCGATCGTGCATATCAAAAGGCCGTGACGTATGCGAAGGAACGCGTGCAGAGCCGTCCTGTCGACGGTTCGGCTTCGCAGTCCGTGTCGATCATCCATCATCCCGACGTGCGCCGCATGCTCGCGACGATGCGCGCGCTGACCGAAGGCGCACGCGCGCTGTCGTACGTGGCGGCCGCGCACAGCGACCACGCACATCGCCATCCCGACGCAGCCGAGCGCGCGCGCCATCAAGCGATCTACGAATACCTCGTGCCGATCGTGAAGGGCTGGAGCACGGAGATGGTCAACGACGTGACGAGCCTCGGCGTGCAGGTGCACGGCGGCATGGGTTTCATCGAAGAAACGGGCGCCGCGCAGCTCTATCGCGATGCGCGGATTCTCGCGATCTACGAAGGCACCACGGCCATTCAGGCCAATGATCTCGTCGGCCGCAAGACCGTGCGTGACGGCGGTGCGGTCGCGCGTGCACTGCTCGCGGAAATCGCCGGCACGATCGAGGCGCTCGGCAAGGTGGACCGGGCCGCAGCGGCATCGATGGGCGCGCAACTGAAGAAGGGCGCGGAGTCGCTCGCGAATGTGGTCGATTATGTCGTGGCGAACACGAAGCGCGATCCGAACGCGGTGTTCATGGGCAGCGTGCCGTACCTGAAGCTCGCAGGCATCGTGCTGTGCGGCTGGCAGATGGCGCGCGCGTTGCTGGCGGCTCACGCGAACCGCGCAGACGATCCTGCGTTCCATGATGCGAAGATCGCCATTGCGCAGTTCTACGCGGAACATATCCTCCCGCAGGCGGGTGGTCTCGAAGCGTCGATCCTCGCCGCGCGCAACGGCGAGAGCGCGCTTGCGATGAGCGAAGATCAGTTCTGATGTAACTGATGTGACGGCAAGCGCGCCTTCATTCGCGAGGCTCGTGTTTCCTGTAAATGAGGCGCACCCGTTGTGGTGCGCCTCGTTGCGTTTACGGCGCAGTCGATTCCGCGAAGTGCCTGCAAAACGCACGTTCCCGCGCCTGAACTCGACGACGAGGCGATGAAAGCCGGCACGCTGATCGTCGATTCGCGTGAGGCCGTGCTGCTGGAATCGGGGGACGTGATCCACTCGGGGGCGTCCGTTTACGCGGAAGCCGGGGAGATTTTTGCCGGCGTGAAGCGAAAACCCGCCGGGGGGATCACGGTGTTCAAGTCGGTGGGCCTTGGGGTCGAGGACATCGCGGCGGCGAAACTCGTCTACGACGCGATGTCCAGGTCCTGATCGACGCTAAACAGACTGGAATGTCGGCCTGTTCGTCAGAAGGTGTACGTGATCTTTCCGAACGCGGTCCTTCCCAGCGTGTTGTAACCGTAGGCGGTCATGTAATCCCGGTTGAACAGGTTCGACAGCGACGCGGATATCGTGAGATGCGGATTGACCGCGTACGTGGCACGCAGACTGACCGTCGTATACGACGGCAGATAGAGCGTGTTGAACTGGTCGTCCCAGGTCGATCCGCCGTACAGCACCGAAAAGCCGGTGCTGAGCGCGTGCAGATGCAACTCATCCCACGTGTGATCGACGTTCAGGCTGACCGTCTGCCGTGGGCGCCGGGGGAGCCAGGTCGCGTTGGTGACGTTCTGTGGATTCAGAATGCCGACCGCGAGACTCACGGGCGTCGATTTGCCAAGCGAGCCTTTGTACGAGAGATCGATGCCCTGGATGTGCGCCTGTCCCACATTGATAGGCTGAAGGAGCACCGAGTCGAACGCGATGAGATCGTGAATGCGCGTGTCGTAGACGGCCGCAGTGAACGTGCCGAACGACGTCGTGGCATCGAGTGCCACCTCGACGGAATTGCTGCGCTCGGGCTGAAGATCCGGATTCGAAAACCCCGGATAGTACAGATCGTTGAACGTCGGCAGACGGAACGCGTTGCCATATGAGACGCGCGCCGTGTAAACCGGCGTGATCGCCCACGCGAGCGCGACGTTGCCCGTGTTGACCGATTGACCCTGCACGATCTCATGGCGGCCCGCGAGGAAAAGCGTCCACGGACCCAGCGTAGTCGACTGATGAAGCGATACCGCGGAATCGTTGCGCGCCGGGAGGCCGCTCGGCACCTCCACCGGCAGGTAGGCCTGCTCGCGTGTGAAGTCGTATGCGAGCTTCGTTTCCCCGGTCAGCCGCTCGCCGAAGACCGTGTGGCCGGTTTCCTGATGCGTGATCGACGTCGATGTGGAGAAGCGTGTCGAATTGATTTGATCCGTGGGAATTGTCGGATCGTTCGCATACAGAAACTGGCGGTCGTTCGCGTAGCCGACCGACTGGTCGAACTGCGTGAACGGCGTGATGTCCCAATGGAACGCAACGCCGGTCGTCAACTGGTGATCGAGTTGCCGGTTGGCGTAGCCCGCGTTGTCATAGGAAAGGTCGGAGCGATGGTAGAGCGCGAAGGTGGAAATCGACCAGTTTTCGCGCGCGTATCCGAGCCGCGCATCGATATTCTGTGCGTGATACGGGTTGCGTCCGTCCTCGTGATAGTAGAGCACGGGCTTCGTCGCGTCGATGCCTGCCGTGTTGTAGTCGTGCAGGCCGAGCGAGTAGGTGAGCCCGCTCAGCGCGGCGAGCGATCCGGTCGAGGGGATCGTGCCGGAAGTGCGGAACTGCGTGTCGAACGTCTTGTTGGAACCCCCTCCGAACGACACCGTGGTCTGGTTCGGCAGGTTCGACGCGTAGCGCGTGAAGAGCTGCACGACCCCGCCGACGGCGTCCGCGCCAAACGAGGCCGCCGCCGGGCCGGATATCACCTCGATGCGATCGAACGCGGACGTCGGCAGATCCGCCCATTCGGCCTCGCCGGTGGTGGCCGAGCCGATGCGGATACCGTCGATGAAAACGGCGACCTGGTTGCCCGCCGAGCCGCGAATGCTGACCGATGCGAGCGAACCCGGCCCGCCGCTTTGCGAAACGGTGATGCCAGGCAGCGTCGTCAGCGCCTGCGCGATGCTTGGGTCTGCGGGGGAAAGACGGTCGAGATCCGCGCGCGTGAGGACCTGCGTGGTCGCATAGCGCTGGTCGAACGATTGCGGCAAATGCTGCGCGTCGCCGACGACAAGAATGTCCTGCGGCGGGGCTTCGGCGCCCGGCGGGTCCTGTTGGGCGAGTGTGGCAGTGTCCGCGGCCTGGGCGCTTTGCCACGCGCAGGCGGTCATGGCGGACGTGACGATGAAACGGCGAAACTTCATGTGTGGCTCTTCGAATGCGTTATTGGTCTGGCTCGATTGCGGCGGCTGGCAGGGCCACGAAGCACGCGCACTGGCGGCACCATCCCGAACCGGAATCGGGGCGTGGCGGCCATGCGGAGCGCGGCCCGGTGCGGCTAGTCCGGCTAATGCGGGGCGCAGCCGGGCGAGGCAGATGAGGCAGACAGAACGGATCGGCGAGCGATTCTTGCAATTCGCGTGATTGGCGCGTTTTGGGAATGGCGGCCGCTGACGCGGCGGCGTAACGCTTCCTTTCGGGAAGCGGGTTCCAGATGGTTGGACATGTGACGGATCCTGAGGTCGGGCTGTCCTTGCAACTCGCGACCGCTCAAAAGCGGTGCTGGCGCATCGGGACACCCCGCCCGGTGCGGCTGCTTGGACCTCGGTCGATGGCAGGTCTCCTGGCTTGCGGGTCGCCGTCCGGTGCCGACCTTCCCGGTCACCCAGTGGTCATGATTGGCACGGACTCGCCGCTTACAGTTGCGGGGGCAGCCGCAGACTCGAAGCGCGTACGCTTCAACTGCGTTCCCATTTGATCCCTGTGACGGGAACCATCAGCGCGGAGGGTACCGAATCCGGTTTGCCGCCGTCAACTTTTTCTGGCAAACGCTGTTGTAAGTTTGACGGTGGTGCGACGGTCCGGGTGCGTGCGTCCCGCAAGCGCAGGTCCGGGCCGATTCACATTTGCCGGAACAGGTGCGCGTACTGTTTGCTCACCGCGACGACGCCCGCGTGGCCGCGCAGCTTCAGTGTCATTTTGCCCAGCGCATTGGTCGAAGCGCTGTCCACCTGATCGACATTCACCACTGTGCTGCGATGAACCTGCCAGAATCGCGCGGAATCCAGTTGCGCACACAATTCCTTCAGGCTCGTGCGAATCAGCAGTTCACCGGTACGCGTTGTGACGACGACGTATTTATCGGCGGCCTCGAAGAACAGCACTTCGTCGACCGGCACCATGCGGACTTCGCTGCCGCTCGATGCGCGCAGATAACGCAGCGGCGCGTTGCGTTCACCGCTTTGTGTGCGGCTTTCCTGCGCGACGGTGCGCGTGATCGTATCGAGCTGGCCGAGTACGCGTTGCAGATCCGCGTGCAACTGCGTTTCGTGCGTGCCTGCCGCGCGAGGTTCGTCAAGACGCGCACGCAACCGCTCGACCGTGCGCACGAGCCGGGCGGAATCGACGGGCTTCAGAAGATAGTCGATGGCTGCCGCGTCGAACGCGTCCAGCGCATAGTCGTTGTAAGCGGTCACGAACACGATCTGCGGCGGCGCGGCGAGCGCGGCGCATGCACGCGCAACGTCGAGTCCTGTCGCGCCCGGCATCGAGATATCGAGGAACGCGACGTCCGGTTGCAGTGCCGCGATGCGTTCGATGGCGTCGCGACCGTTGTCGACCGTCGCCGCAATGCTCAACGCGGGCCAGGTGGCCGCCAGTTCCCGCTTGAGCGCGGCGGCGATCAGCGGCTCGTCTTCGGCGATCACGGCGGTGGGGGTGCGCGTGGCTCCGGCGCTATCGTGCCGGTTGAGCCGGTCGTGCTGGTTCGGTGCCATGTCGGCTGGCGGTCGATGTTTCATCGGGCGGCTGTCTCTGCGTTGATGCTGTCCGCCTCGGCTAGCGGCAGACGAACTCTCGCGACAACGCCATGCGGCGCATGCTCGACCAGCGTCAGCGCAGCGCGATCGCCGTAGAGCACCGCAAGCCGCTCGCGCACATTCGCGAGCCCGATGCCGGTGCCCTGTGTGTCCGGCGTTGCGCCGAAGCCGGGGCCGGTGTCGGTGACCGTCAGTTCGACGTCCGGGCCGTCACGTTTCGCGCTCACGTCGATGCGGCCGCCCACGACCGTGCCCTGGATGCCATGCTTGAGTGCATTCTCGACGAGTGGCTGCAGCAGCATCGGCGGCACCGCGAGGTCCGCGCAGTCGCCGGGCAGATCGAGCGAATAGGCCAGCCGCTCGCCGAGGCGCATCCGGTGCACGGCAAGCATCGCGTCGAGCACCGCAAACTGGACCGCGAGCGTTTCGCTCCCGGTTCGCGATGCTTCGAGCGTGGCGCGCAGGAAGCGATTGAGGCGGCCGAGCAGTTCGCGTGCGCGCGGCGGATCGGACACGATCAGACTGTCGAGCGTCGCGAGCGTGTTGAACAGGAAGTGCGGCTCGATCTGCGCCTGCAACGCCTGCAGACGGGCGCTCACTGCGGTCCGTTCGGTGGCTTCTTTCTGCCACGCGGCGCGCGCGACCTGCTCGCTCAGGACTGCGATCCGGGCGCGCGACCAGCCGTACCAGGTCGCCAGCAGCGTGGCGACGAGCGCCACCCAGCCCGTCGTGGCCAGATCATGCGCGCCGAAGGTCTTGCTGATGTCGAGGCCGAGCAGCACGCTCGCGATTGCGCGCCCGATCAAGGAGCCGGCCACCAGCGAAATCGCTATCGCCACCACGAGCCGGGGGCCAGTGAGGGCGTTCGTCCGCTCCAGGACAAAGCGCCCGACGTCGAGCAACAGGATGATCGACAGGCCGATGGCCTGGCTAAAGACGAGGTTTTCGCCGAGGCTTCTGCCGATGCCGACCGCAGTCAGTCCGGCCGCGATCAACGCGTTGCCGATGACGACGATGATCGCCTCGCGTGCGAATCCGGCCAGCCGCTGTTTCGTCGTGACGGCGGAGCAGGCGGCAACTTCGGTGAATTTTGTGGTTGTGCCAGGCATCATGGGATCCAGCGGGTCACGATGAGGTTGAGTAGCCTGTCCGGCGTGGCGACGGCGGCGATGCCGGCAATCATGAGCCCCGCGAACGTCCCGCGCATGGCGAACCGGTGGCCGCGGACGTTGCCGTGCCGGATTGCCCAGATGGCTCGTGCAAGGCTTGCTAACGTCAGTAACGAGAGCCCGTGTATCCAGGAAAAATGCCCCGGATTCAGTTCGCGAATATCGAACGAACTTACCGCTGCGACGACCATGGCCAGGACCCACAGGCGCCCGAGCCAGCGGTGGCGCAGGCTTCCTTTTTCGGCGAGCGACACGGCGGTTCCGAGTATGACAGAAAGCGTTGCAGTGGCGAGATGGACAGCGACGGCGGCAGGCATGGCGGCGCTCCAGAAGCGGGCGAGCGAACTCGACGGCTGCAGTTTGTGCGGTGTCCGGGGTGTTTTCGAGGTGCTTGCGACGAAGCGCGTGGTTCTCGTCGCGAATGATGATTTTGACGGCGTGAAGGGCGGCGGGAACGGTTTCAAATCCGCGCGCGCCGGAAAGCGCCGGTTTTCGTTAGCGAGCCAGTCGCGCAGGGCGTAGACCTTGGGGGGAAGCCCGTTGATGATTCGATAGACGAGGTCGTAGCAGCAGTGGATTTTCGCGTTTCTAAACCGCGATTTTCCGCACTCTCCCGATACAAGCGGTAGCGTTGCGCCGCATCAGATGCCGGGCAACGCGTTCACTTTGCTCTGTGCGTTCGCCCACATTTGAGGGGAATCGCCGCGCCTACGATGCCACTTGTCGTTTCAACCCGGCAAGGAGGAGACATGAACCAGAACAAAGCGCTGTGGGAAAAGGGCGATTTCACACGTGTTGCTGCGAGCATGCGCGAGAGTGGCGAAGCACTCGCCAATAGCCTCGGCATCGCAAGCGGACTCAAGATTCTCGATCTCGGGTGTGGCGACGGAACGACGGCTCTGCCCATGGCGCGACTTGGCGCGGACGTGCTTGGCGTCGACATCGCGAGCAATCTTGTCGTCGCGGGCAACCGCCGCGCCCATGAGGCGAACCTCACGAACTGCCGGTTCCAGGAAGGCGACGCATCCGATCTGCACGAACTGCCGGACGAATCGTTCGACCTCGTCGTGAGTATCTTCGGCGCGATGTTTGCGCCGAATCCCGCCGATGTCGCGCGCGAGATGGTGCGCGTGACCCGGCCCGGCGGGCGGATAGTCATGGGGAACTGGATTCCGAACGATCCGACGTTCGTCGCACAGGTTCTCAAGATCAGCAGCGCCTATTCGCCGCCGCCACCGGAAGGATTCATTAGCCCGATGACCTGGGGTAATGAGGCGATCGTCAGAGACCGGTTCGGTGCTGCGGGGATCGTGCCGGACAACGTTAATTGCACACGGGATACCTGGTTTTTTAATTTCCCAGCTCCTCCTGCGCAACTGCTCGACGTCTTCCGTGATTTCTATGGGCCAACCATGAACGCCTTCGCCGCGGCGCAAGCGAACGGTCGGGCCGACGATCTTCAGCGTGAGCTGGGCGAAGTGTTCGAGACCGAGAACCGGAGTGACAACAGCGCATTCACGTCGATACCGGCCACATTTCTGCGAGTCACGGTTACCCGCAACTGACGCGACGACGCGAAGAACGGATCTTCGGCATGATGGGGCCTACCCATTTAATAGTGTCGGGTCTGGCAATCGCGTGAGTTTCGTCGCGTACCAGGCCCCCCTAACACTGCACGCAACACGCTGCGGAATCCGAAGGGCGAGTTAAGCGTCTGTTAACACTGGAGCGTTTATATTCGGAAACTCATTTGTCTCGTCGGTCTACGACACAAGGAGTTTCCCAATGCATTCCAGGTCCCGGGATCTGGTCGAGCACGCTGTCACCAAGGTTCCTGCGGTGACGCTCGGCTTCTGGATCATCAAAATCGCCTGCACCACGCTGGGTGAAACGGGCGGCGACTGGGTGACCATGTCGCTCAATCTCGGTTATCTGATCGGTTCCCTAATTTTTCTTGCGGCGTTTCTCGTGCTGGTTTCGGCGCAAATCCGCGCGCGCAAGTTCCAGTCGACGCTTTATTGGGCCACCATCGTCGCCACGACGACGCTCGGCACGACGCTTGCTGACTTCTGCGACCGCTCGCTCGGCGTCGGCTATCCGGGTGGCGTCGCGATCGTTTTCGCGCTGCTGGTCGCCAGTCTCGCGATCTGGTATCGCGTGGAGGGCACCGTTTCGGTCGAAAGTGTCGTGAGCGCGCGCGTCGAGTGGTTTTACTGGGTCACCATCCTGTTTTCGCAGACACTCGGCACGGCGCTCGGCGACTGGGTAGCAGGCGAAGATCGGGGCGGTCTCGGCCTCGGCTATGAAACGAGCGCGGCGATCTTCGGTGCCGGGCTCGTCATCATCGGTCTGCTCTGGCTTTGGCCTCGCGTTTCGCGCACGGCACTCTTCTGGAGCGCGTTCGTCCTGACGCGACCGCTTGGCGCGACTCTCGGCGATTTTTTCGACAAACCCATCGCACAAGGCGGTCTGGAGTTCAGCCGGTTTTACGCGTCAGGCATTCTGGTTGCGTTCATTGCGGGGTGTCTCCTGCTGATTCCGCAACGCGCTGCGCGTCGCGCGGCTCGCGATTAGTGCCGCCCAGCCGGATTACGCGTGCGGGTAAAGCGCTGCGATAGCCTCCGAGTACGCAGTGACGTTGTCCGGGTTGTCGATGCTGACCGAATCGAGCACATGCCGCGACCGTTCGCGGTACGCGTCGAGATTCGCATCGTGTTCGGCAAATGCTTTTAGCAGCGCGCGTCCGCCCGCCTGACAATCGAAGTCCGGATAGTAATACCCTGCGTCGCCCATGAACGGCGAGTTGTGGATCAAGGGATAGTCGCCGTACAGCAATTCATAATATAGATAGTTCTGCGCGTTTTCCCACGTGTGCGATACGACGGCGTCGCCATAGGCAGCCATCAACTCGTACACCGCATGGCGGCCTTCAAATGTCGCGATGCCATGCTCGACGATGTCGAGACGTTTTGAAAAATGCACGAAGGTCGTGTGATCCTTGACGTGCAGTGTGTTGCACACGCGCACGATTTCAAGGAAATCGGGTTTCGCTCGATACGCTTCCTCGACGACCAGCATCGGGATAATGCTCGTCTTCACCATGCAGATGTTCGGTTCGAATATCGCTACGCGCCAGCGCGGTTTGCCGGGTTTGTACCCGAATTCGAGGTCCGGCCCGCAGGCCGCGCGCGCCTTGTCGAACAGCATGGGATGCCAGATGTGCGGAACGATCGTCACCGGCGCGCGCAGTCCGGTCTGAAAATAATGCAGACACGAGCGCCTGAACTCCGGAATCGTCCACACGCCATCGTAGTGCGCGCCGGAGAACAGGAAACCCGAGGGTTTGTCGAACATGGCGCGCTCGATGTCGATGACGTAATCGTTGCCCACGCGAAGGGTCACCGCTTTGCCGCCGCGCTGCCGAAATGCGGCGATCCAGTCCCGATTGAGCTGCGCACTCATCTCGATCAGTAAATCGCAGCGTTGCATCGCTTCATCCATCGACCATAGCGGCACGCTCCATTCTCCGAGCATCATCTGCGGATCGATGATCTGATCCCCGCCATTCACCATGACGGCTTGCGCCACGAGCGGCGATTGGCGCAGCAGCAGAATCAACAGCAGGCAGTTCTGGAAAATCCCGTTTTCCCACAGCGATTGTCCGGCTCCGCGCACGAAAAGCGAAACGCCGACGACGAGCCGCTTGTCTGCATTGCGCGTGTGGAGGGATCTGGCGTCGGGCATGCGTTTCCTCCGGGTTCACGCGATGAGGCGAGCGACGTAGGTGTCGAGATTCGCCTGGTTTTCGATGAAAACCGATTTCAGCAGGGCGTTGGCCTTCGCTCGGTAATCGTCGAGTTGCGCGTCGTGATGGTGCCATGCGTGGGCGAGCGCACGGCCGCCTGCGACGGAATCGAAGTCGGGATAGTAGTAGCCGGCGTCGGCGAGCAGCGTCGAATTGTGGATTAGCGGATAGCCGCCGTATAAAACATCGTAGTACAGATAGTTCTGCGGATTTTCCCAGTGGTGGGACACGACAGCGTCCGCATGGCGGGCCATCAAGCCGGGCAGGTCGACGCGCGGGTCGAAGGTCGCCTTGTGATTGCGCACGAGATCGAGACTGTTTGCGAAATGCAGGAACGTCGGATGTTCCTTCAGGTGCATCGCGTTGACAACGAACAGATGCTCGACTGCCTCCGGCTGGGCGCGGTAAAACTCGTCGCACACGAGCATCGGATAGTGGCACGTCTTGACGACTGAAATATTCGGCTCGAGCGTTGCGAGCCGCCATGTTTTGCGGCCCGGCCGGTAACCGAACGTTGCGCTTTCGCGTGCGAGCGCGGCGATGCGCCGTTCGAGAAAATACGGCGACCAGATGTGCGGCATCGTGTAGACCGGCGCGCGCGTCAGCGTGCGCAGCAGAGGCTCGTCGGTCATTGCTGCCTTCGGCAGCACCCAGACCTCGTCGAACGGCGCGCCATTGAAGATGTGCCCCGATGGCTTGCCGAATATCGGCGTCTCGGCGAGGCTGCAATAAATGTGGCCGACGAAGCACGCGATGAGCTTCGTACCCAGTGCCTTGACGTGCCTGAGCCACTCGAGCGGCAACTGCGCACCCATTTCGATCACGATGTCGATTTCGTGCGTGACGTCGTGCGGTTGAACGAGCGGCACATCGAGACCGTCGAGGTCGAGCCCGGCGGGCAACGTGCGGGCGTCGCCGCCGTTCAGGAACCAGACCGGACCGATCTGATCGGAGCGCTTGAGCATCATCGCGAGGAACGCGATGTTCTGATGAATGCCGTTTTCCCAGATCGCCTGGCCGTCTCTCGCGAACAGCGAGATGCCGACCGCCGGGCGGCGCCGGCGGGTGTTTTCCGAAGCGAAACGTAGGCTGTGGATGTCGTCCGTCACCAGCTATACCCATATCCTGCGCCGTAGGTCTTGTTGCTTCCGGCGACGCCGATACCGAGTTTGACAATGCCGTTGGTCGTCACGTGCGCGCTCGCGGCCAATGCCATTCCGGACTCACCGGCGAACCGCGCCACGCCGACACCAACGTTGATTATCTTGCCCGGTTCGACTTGCGGAACCATCGTCAACGCAGTGGCCGCGGCGATCCCCTGGCGGGCCATCTGGTCGGTTTGCTGCAGCGCACTATCCAGCGTGTTGATCTGGAGTTGCTGATTCTGCATCGATTGCGAAACCGATGACGCCAGGATGTTGAGCTGGTTGACGTTGACCGCATCGGTGCCTTGCGTGCCGGCGGCCACGTTGACGATCTGGCGCTGCTGCGTGTCGCTGCCGACCGAGACGACGTTGGAACGGCCGCCGTCATTCGAGTTAGCACCGACCGCCACGGAGTTCGAACTGGGTGTGACCGTTGGAGGCGCGGTGCCGGTTCCGCTCATGTCGGCGGCGATACCGCTCTTGTTGCCAGAGATAGCCGGATTGCTGTTGATGGTCGTCGAGAGCTGGTTCACCGTGGCCGCAATGCTGGTCTCGCCGGTCGATAGTGTTGCCATCGTGCTGTTGGTCGTGCTGAGTCCGGTGGATAGCGAGGACACGTTGTTGTTGGTGCTGGCGAGGCCGGTGGACAGCGAACTGAGTCCTGTCGACAGCGAGCCGATACCGGTCGATGTCGCTGCGGACAGGCTGTTCACGGCCTGGTTCGTGGCGTTCAACTGGCTGCCGTTGACCGCATCCGTGCTGGTCGAGGAGAGCCGACCCGCGGCGACGTTCGTGACCTGGCGTTCCGCGCCAGGCGCGCCGACGCTCACGACGCTCGTCGGTGAAGTCCCCGCGAACGGGTAGACGATTCCGCCGATCGTCGCGCTCGGCGTCGGCGTCGGCGCCGCGGTCACGGAGCCCGAGCCGAGCGCGACATCGTTGGCGTTGTTGGCGACGGCGTTCGAACCGAGCGCGAGCGAGCCTGCGCCTGCTGCATTCGACGCGTTGCCCAGTGCGACCGAACCTGTGCCTGTTGCGATGTTGGCGTTACCGATCGCCACTGCGCCTTGACCCGTCGCCGTGTTGGTGCCGCCGAGCGCGACTGCCCCTGTGCCGGTAGCGACGTCCGGGTCGCCGATCGCCACTGCGCCGTTGCCGCTTGCGGTATTGGCGACGCCAACGGAGACGGCCTGGCCACCCGTTGCCGTCACTTGCTGACCGATTGCGACGGCGCCGTCGGCGCCTGCGCTGGCGCTGGTGCCGAGCGCCACGCTGCTGCTGCCGGATGCCGATGCGTTGACGCCGATGGCCATCGCGTTCGCGCCGGTTGCACCGTCGCCGTTGAAGTTGTTCTGCTGCGTGCCCGTGAAATTGATGCCGAAGTAGGCCGGTCTGGCGGCGGCGATTGCGGTCGAAGTCGAGGTGGAGAGTGAGGCGACGTTGCTGTTGGTGGTGCTAAGACCGGTGGATAGCGACGTGACGTTGCTGTTGGCGGTGCTCAGACCGGTGGACAGCGAGTTGATGCCGGCGGCGGTTGATGTGGATAACGAATTAACTGTGCTGTTAGTCGACGAAAGGCCAGTCGATAGTGCGGTGACGTTGCTGTTGGTTGTGCTGAGTCCGGTGGACAGCGAGTTGATGCCGGTGGAGGTTGAGGTCGAGAGTGATGTGACAGTGCTGGCTGTCGTGCTTAACCCTGTCGACAGCGAACCGACGCTAGTCGAGGTTGATGTTGAAAGGGACGTGACGTTGCTGTTGGTCGCGCTCAGGCCGGTCGATAGTGATCCGACGCTTGTCGAAGTCGAAGTTGAAAGGGACGTGACGTTGCTGTTGGTCGCGCTCAGGCCGGTCGATAGCGAGCCGACGCTTGTCGAAGTCGAAGTTGAAAGGGACGTGACGTTGCTGTTGGTCGCGCTCAGGCCGGTCGATAGCGAGCCGACGCTTGTCGAAGTCGAAGTTGAAAGGGATGTGACGTTGCTGTTGGTCGCGCTCAGGCCGGTCGATAGCGAGCCGACGCTTGTCGAAGTCGAAGTTGAAAGGGACGTGACGTTGCTGTTGGTCGCGCTCAGGCCGGTCGATAGTGATCCGACGCTTGTCGAAGTCGAAGTTGAAAGGGACGTGACGTTGCTGTTGGTCGCGCTCAGGCCGGTCGATAGCGATCCGACGCTTGTCGAAGTCGAAGTTGAAAGGGACGTGACGTTGCTGTTGGTCGTGCTCAAGCCGGTCGACAATGAACCGATGCCAGTCGATGTCGACGTAGAGAGCGAGGTAACCGTGCTGTTAGTCGATGAAAGACCCGTCGACAGCGAGCTAACGTTGCTGTTGGTTGTGCTCAGCCCGGTGGACAGCGAGCCGATGCCGGTCGAAGCCGACGTCGACAAGGATGTGATCGAGCTATTGGCCGACGAGATCCCGGTGGATGCGGAGGTCGACAGCGAGGTAACGTTGCTGTTGGTGGTGCTCAGCCCGGTAGATAGCGAGCCGATACCGGTAGACGTCGACGTGGAGAGCGAGGCCACCGTGCTGTCCGTTGACGACTGAGCGGTGGACAATGATGTGACGTTGCTGTTGGTCGCACTCAAGCCGGTCGACAATGAACCGATGCCGGTCGACGTCGACGTAGAGAGTGAGGCAACCGTGCTGTTAGTCGACGACAGACCTGTCGACAGCGAGGTAACGTTGCTGTTGGTGGTGCTCAGCCCGGTGGACAGCGAGCCGACGCCAGTCGAAGCCGACGTCGACAGGGATGTGATCGAGCTACTGGCCGACGAGATCCCGGTGGACGCGGAGGTCGACAGTGAAGTGACGTTGCTGTTGGTTGTGCTCAGCCCGGTAGATAGCGAGCCGATACCGGTGGACGTAGATGTAGAGAGCGAGGCTACCGTGCTGTCCGTTGACGACTGAGTGGTGGACAGCGATGCGACGCTGCTATTGGTGGTGCTTAACCCAGTGGACAGCGATCCGATGCCAGTCGATGTCGAAGTGGAGAGCGTAGTGACGGCACTGTTGGTCGTGCTCAATGTCGACGATACGGACGTCGATAGCGAATTGAGCTGATTGACGTCCACTGCGTCGGTGCCGGCAACACCCGGCGCTACGCCCGAGAGCAATACACCGCCGCTCGCGTTCGACATGGTCAGCACGTTTCCACTATCTCCACTGACGCGAAAAGAGATGTTCCCGGTTGAGCCGTTCAGGACAATCTGGGTATCGTCGGCGGATATGCCAGCCCAGTCAAAACTGCTGCCGACGGTGACCCCTCCCGCCCAGGAGTTAACCCCGCTGCTGCACGTCGAGGATCCACTTCCACTGGCTCCATAGCCGGTGTTACTTACGCCGCCAAACAAGCCGGGCGTGAAAAAGTTCGCGCAAAAGACAGTGTTGGCTTGCGCAAATGCCGGCGATTCTGGAAACACCGTCAATCCAATTACGGCCGCAATCGCCAGCACGCTACTGCGCGGCACTGACCAAATCGTTTCCAGCGCCACAATGCCTTTGCGAGTCGATGCGCCACATCCCTTTACCGATGCAAGTTCCGATACCGCGACCCAACTGCGAGTGGCTTCGCACCAGATTGTCCTGAAGATCCTGTTCATAGTCACGGTACTCCTACTGCAACGAAAAAGATTTTTACAAAATATGGATACCTAATAAATGAAAGCGGCTAATCACAATGTCACCACAAGCCTGGACGTAGGCAAACAATTCGATACCGCCAGGTGCCAGGGTCATGGTGCCTCGCGCCTGGTCTGCAATCGGCAGGTCGCGCGGGAAGTCAGAGGCGGGCTTGCCACTACCGGCATTGCCACGCTCCAAATCCTGCAAATTTTTCACTTCAGAACACATGACGGAGCGGCTCCCTGACGCTCCAGATAATAGGAAAGAAGTGATGGAAGTGCTGAAGGGGTCGGACCGCCCGTGTGAGTGGACAGGCAAGAAGCCAGCAATAGTTCGAAACGGATGGCGTGATGATCGACGCTGCGCGGGCATGTCTGCTCCAGGCGGTCGAATCTGGTTTGCCGGATATTCGCGTACGGCTTATCGATACTCCCGCAAATGTCGGCGGACAGTGCATTGCGTTCTATCCGAAGCAGCCCGTCTATGCCGTGTCGTCGGCGACATTTAAAGCAAGCGTCGCAGTTCTCCGTTTGAAGTCCTGCTACCGACAGAAGGCGCGTAAAGCGCCTTGCTAAAACCCCCATCGTGCACTAAAAAATTAGCTACCAGGTCTGCGTGTCGTCCAGTCGTCCGGCCACGAAAACGGCGCTCCCACCGGGGCGAGCGGACAGTCCATGAGTCTTCTTGAACTCAAAGGTGTTTCCAGGCACTTCGGCGCGATTCACGCTCTGAATGACGTGACGCTGAGTCTCGAGCCAGGCGAGGTGCTCGGGCTAATGGGCGACAACGGCGCCGGGAAATCGACGCTGGTGAAGGTCATTGCCGGTAACTTTCCTCCCACGCACGGCGAAATGCTCATAGACGGAAAACCGGTGCACTTCGCCAAGCCGATCGATGCGCGCGCCCGCGGGATCGAGGTCGTTTATCAGGACCTCGCGCTTTGCGACAACCTTACGGCGGCTGCCAATGTCTTTCTCGGTCGTGAACTACGGTTCGGTTTCGGACCGTTCCGCATTCTCGATCACGCGACGATGTATCGGCGCGCCGGTGAGTTATTCAAACAACTGAAATCCGAAACACGGCCGCGCGATCTCGTCCGACAAATGTCGGGTGGCCAGCGCCAGGCTGTGGCGATTGCCCGTACGCGCCTGTCCGAAGCGCGGCTCGTTCTCATGGACGAGCCGACCGCGGCAATCAGCGTCCGGCAGGTTGCGGAGGTGCTCGAGCTCATCAAACGCCTGTCCGAACACGGCATCGCGGTCATTCTCATCAGCCACCGCATGCCTGACGTTTTTGCCGTCGCGCACCGCGTGGTCGTCATGCGGCGCGGGCGCAAGGTTGCAGACAAGAAGACTGAATCGTCTTCTCCGGAAGAGGTGACCGGTCTCATCACCGGCGCCATCGCCGCCGCCTGAACCTGCTTCGTCCGGGAGCCACGAAATTGAACGACGCGCCCCAAAGGCCCACTTCCATGCCGACATCGCTCGATGATCCGCAAGCCGAGAAGACGCATACGCGCTGGACGGGCCTTCTCGCAAGCCAGGTGTTCTGGGTGGTGCTGGCGACGTTCATCGCGTGCATCGCGCTCTCGATTGCGACCTCGACCTTCGCGACCCCGGAGAATCTGTTCAACGTCACGCGCAACTTTGCCTTCGTCGCCATCGTCGCGCTCGGCATGATGGCGGTCATCGTCACGGGCGGCATCGACATTTCGGTCGGCTCGACGATCGGCATCAGCGGCATCGTGCTCTCGGTGGTCATGAATGCCGGCTATCCGATCTGGGCCGGCATCGGCATGGGGCTCCTGACCGCAGGGCTCGTCGGTCTCGTGAACGGTGTGCTGATTGCTTATCTAGGCATGCAGCCTTTTGTCGTGACGCTCGCGATGTTAAGCGTCGGCCGCAGCCTCGCGCTCGTGATTTCCCGCAGCCGCACCATTTTCGAATTCGGCCCCGACGGGAGCAAACTGCTTGCGCTCGGCGGCGGTTCGACACTGGGCGTTGCCAATCCCGTGTGGTTTCTCATTGTCCTTGCCGTGCTTTTCTGGTTCGCATTCGGCTGGACGCGCTGGGGCCGCTATGTCTACGCAATCGGAGGCAACCGTTACGCAGCGAATCTCACCGGCGTTCCGGTGCGCCGCATCATCTGCTCCGTCTATGTGCTCTGCGGCCTCATGGCGGGCGTCGCGGCGATCCTCGAAGTCGGCTGGCTCGGCGCGGTGACGACGGGCCTCGGCACCGGCGATGAACTGCGCGTGATCGCCGCGACGGTGGTCGGCGGAACGAATCTCGCTGGCGGCGTTGGTAGTGCGTTCGGGACGGTTGTCGGCGCAGCGCTCATCGAAGTTATCCGCAACAGCCTGATCCTGCTCGGCGTCGATGCGTTCTGGCAGGGGACGGTTGTGGGCACGTTCATTGTCGTCGCCGTGCTTTTCAACCGGCTCGGCGGCGAGCGGCAAGGAGAGTGAAATGGCTTCGGGCGCACCGGCCGCGACATGGCCAGTGCCGCGCGAAGCGGGCGCGCCCGGGCGACACGCGGAACTGCCGGACGCAAGGCTCAGGAGCCCGCGAATTCCGCAAAAGGCACAAAGGCCGATTGCGGGCTTTCCCTGAGATCGTTGTGAAAATCGAGCGGGCAGACATGGGCACCGCGAGCCGGTGCTGAACAGGAGGCAACAATGAAGAAAAGGTGGATGTGTCTTGCTGCGATCGGAGGCCTCGCGATGCTGGCTTCTGCGGCCTTTGCAGCCGATAAGACCGTGGCGCTGGTGGTGAAGGGTCTCGACAACCCGTTTTTCGATCTCATGCATCAGGGATGCGAGCGAGCGAACAAGGAGCTCAGCAAGCAAGGCGTCAACTGTTACTACACGGGTCCGGCGACGGCGGCGGACGAGAGCGCGCAGGTGCAGATCATCGACGACCTGCTGACGAAGGGCGTGGCGGCAATCGCGATCTCGCCTGCGAATGCGCCAGCGGTGGCGGAAGTGCTGCGCCGCCGCAACTCGCCGATCCCGATCATCACCGCGGACGCCGACTTGCTGCCGAAGGATGCCTCGCTGCGCAAGAGCTACGTCGGCACCGACAACTACGAAATGGGCGTCAAGCTCGGCGAGGAGTTGAAGGCGCTGATGCCGAAGGGGGGCAATGTCTGCCTCGTGATGGGCAATCCCGCGGCCGATAACATCAACCAGCGGGCCCAGGGCGCACGCGATGCGCTTTCAGGGAAGAAGGGAATTGCAAAGCTCGCAGGCGAGAACGGCTGGCATGAAATCAGCGCTTGTCCGCTCTACGTGAACGACGACGCCGCCAAGGCGAACCAGATGATGCAGGACACGTTGACCGCCAACCCCACCGGTCTCGACGCTTTCCTGCTCGCGGGCGGTTGGCCGCTCTTTGCCCCGCAGGCGTATGCGCAGGTCGTCGCGCCGATCATGGACAGGATCAAGAGCGGCAAGTTCGTCATCGTCTCGGCTGACACGCTCGGACCGGAACTGCAGGCGCTCAGGGATCACAAGGTGAATGTCCTCGTCGGTCAACGACCGGAGGAAATGGGCTATAAGGCCGCGATGGTCATGCGCGATCTCGCTCAGGGGAAGACGGTTCCTCCGGTCATTCATACCGGCCTCGACGTCTGCACCTGGAAGAACGTAGAGACTTGCCTCAAGCATTGAGAGAGGAGTGCGCGTAGCAAAGGACGATGCTGGGGCCGGGGCACGTTTGAACCGGCTCCAGCACGCCTCGCGATCTACGTGATCTGCCCGGTCGCCGGATTCCTGACTGCCTCGTGGCGGCATTGACACCCGTTGCCGCAAGGCTGGGCTGTACGGGCAATATCTGAAGGAGTGCAAAGCATGCAGATGGCCCCCCTCGTTCGCCATAAAAGGCTGCATCTGACCGTCCGCCAATGACCGCTCATACGGCGTTTGATACCACCGTCCCGCCGAGAAGGCTCATCAGCGTCCTCGCGTTGCGTTGTCCTTGATCTTCGTAGTTGTTGTTGAAGAGCACATGCGTTTGCGCAACGTAAGCGGCGATCTTTCGAATTTCCTCGGCGAGCCCGGCCAGTTCGTCATCGTTGTAGTCGTAGTTAAAACGTTCACTCGACGCCGTCGCGCCCTTGATATTCCACGTTTCGTGATTGCGCCCGTGCAGACGAACCAGCGCGAGGTCGTCGCCCGTGACTTCCCATACCGCGGGAATGGTATTCGCGCCTCCCTGCGGTTCGTCGACTACGACGTGCACGAGGCCGCGCTCGCGCTCGAACGCGAGCGTTGATTCGGTGTGGGCTTCATCGAACCATGAACGGTTGCGAAATTCGACGGCCATCCGGTAGCCGGGCGGCAACCGGTCCGCGCAGTGCGCGACGTGTGTGTGCCCGTCCGGCCCGGACGTGACCCACGGCGCGAACTGGAAATGCACGGCACCTAGTTTGCCCGCATCGTGAAGCGGTGCGATGGCTTCGAGGTAGCGCCGCCAGAGTTCGTCACGGATCGCGTCCGGTATGTCCTTGTAGTAGAGATTGGCCTTGCCGTTCTGGGGCAGTGCCGCCTGCATGTCTTTCGGGAACATGTCGCGCGGCGTCTGATGACCGGTGAAAAGGCGGAACGCCTTGATGTTGAAGACGAAGTGCGGTGGCGTGCGTTCAACCCAGAGCACGGAATTCGAGCCGTTCGGCATTGAGTAGTAGCTGGAGTCCACCTCGACGATGGGGAACTGGCTCGCGTAGAAGCGCAGGCGCGCCTCCGCGCTGTTGCAGCCGCTCGGGTAGAACCGCTTGCTCTTGATGAGCGTGGGGTCGGTCCAGGATGCGGTGCCTACCAGAATGCTCATGGCGTTTCTCCGTGCCGTCGGGGCCGGGTGGCGGGGCGTAATGTGCTCCGCAGGCGATATTCTGCGCGCGATCGGAGCGGGTCGCGCCGTGCACTGATGTATTAACGGCGAACACCGCGGCGAGACTGTGTATTCAGAAATAGCAATGACATAAACGACCGATCTGCGCAAACCGGGTCAAAAAGATCTGGGCAATCGGGGTAAATCCGGGGGGGGCGCGTGAAGCGACGGCGCTGAAAGCGCAATTCAATCGTATGCGATGAACCGGCGTGTTTTCCTGACAATTCGTAGGCTTGCCTGAAATTTGGTTGTAAGTCGCCGTTGCTAGAGTCGTTCCAGGCGTTTTACCGACTGCCCCCGTGCTGTGTCCAGGCGCAGAGGCAGAAAATGACGAGAGCGACCTTTCATGAATAAAGTCCGCGCATTCTGGATCGTTTTGGCGCTGCTCTTTTCCAGTCCCGTCTGGGCCTTCCAGTCCCGGGTCGTAGCTATTCCGAGCGCCGCAATGCGGCAATCGTTCGACGCGACCGTCGTGCTGCCCGACGACTACGCGCGCGGCAATCACACGCGGCGTTATCCGGTGATTTATGTGCTGCACGGCTCGGGTGGGGATTACACCGACTGGACGTCGAACTCACGTATCGGCCGGCTCGCGGATCGTTATCACGTGATTCTCGTGATGCCGGACGGTGGCCATGAAAGCTGGTACATCGACAGCCCGTTCAATCGGGATAGCCAGTACGAGACCTACGTGGGCAACGAAGTGGTCGCCTGGGCCGACGCGCATTTACGCACGATCGCCACGAAACAGGGGCGCGCCATCACGGGCCTGAGCATGGGTGGCTTCGGTGCGCTGCGTATTGCACTCGACCGGCCCGAAACATTCGGCGCCGCGGGTAGCATCAGCGGCGCGGTCGATCCGCGCGCGTGCGAAGACGAGCCAGGCATCGCCCACGTGTTCGGCGATCCTGCGCGTCACGCGTCGTACTGGAACCGCAATGCGATCATCGTGCGCGCGCGCGACTTCGAACGCGACCATATCGATCTGACCATCGACTGCGGTGTGAGCGATGATTTCGTCTCATCGAACCGCACGCTGCACCAGCGGCTCGTCGAACTCGGCGTTCCACATGACTATGCCGAGCGTACCGGCGGACACACTTGGGCTTACTGGTCAAACGCGATTCGCTATCAGGTTTTGTTCTTCGCCAACGCGTTCCGGCGTAACGGCGGGTATCAGCAGTCCACACGGGCGTGATTCTGGTTCTGTGCGCTACGTTTGCGGGTTTTACCGGTTTGCGAGCGGCTAAGTTCCTCCAGGCGCGACCGGTACGGTCGGCAAAGAACGCGTCGTACATTCAATTGCTCTTGCCGCCGCCGTCCAGCCCGGCGCCGCGATGCCAGACGTCCTTGCCGCGCGGCGAGAGTTCGCCGCAGCTATGTTCGCGGTCGGGTTCGGTGCCATAGACAGCCATTTCGCCGCCAGGCGGCTCCTGGGCACGTTGAATTTCGCGCTTGCGCTCTGCTACACGTTCATCCTGCGAGCGGCCTGCGTAGACGTTCACGATGGCTCTCCTTTTGCGTCGTCGTCAGATAGATTCAATATGCAAAACCAGTAACACGCCCGCCACGATCGCGCATTCGATTGCCACGAGGCCGGTCAATGAAATCACGCTCATCAGCGCCGGATGGGATCGGTGTGAAGATTTCATGTTTGTATCCAGTAACCTTTTGCACTTCCATTGATGCATTGCGCGTGCCTTGATTCTCCGGGCTCACGGTATGTAATCACGAAATACAACTCAAAAGACTAGTTGAAGAATCCAGAAATGGATGCGCGCCGCTCACTGTGTCTGCACCCGGCGCAGGATGGCGAGCAACTGCGAACGGGCGAACGGTTTGCGCAGAAAACCGGCAAGCTGGGCATCCGGCGGCGGCGTCACCAGCGCGGACACCAGCACGAGCGGCACGTTCGCCAATACGCGATTGCGGCGCATTTCACGCATCAACGCAAGGCCGTCCATGCGCGGCATTGAGCAGTCGGATATCACGACGTCGGGCGGATCGGCGAGCGCGCAGCGCAACGCATCCCTGCCGTCCGCTGCGGTCGTGACCTTGTAGCCTTCCTGGCCAACCAGTTCCCTTAGGGCATTGAGTGCGTTCGCGTCATCGTCGACGAGCAATACGGTAACCATTCGTCTTTACCTGAGGTGGCGAGGACGCGCATATCGATGCGTCCCTGTTCGTCGAAAATCCGATGCCGGTGGTTGCGCGCGTAGATTCGTACCGGGTCCGGAGTTCGTAAGAGAAACCGCAAGCGCTGTGCCTGCGATTGGCCGTCGCTGTGGACGAGGGACAAATCGCTACGTCTTTGCGTCGTTCGCTAACGGGAGAAATCGGAAGGAAACACTTCGATCGCCGCAGACCGCGAGCATGTGGCCGATGCGCCCAGCGATGCCGAACTGTCGCGAACGGGCGAGAACCGGCACAAGCGCGCGCGTCACCAGCGCAACAGCTTCGGCCCGAGCCACGCACCAATGGCAGCCGGAATTGCCATCCCGAGCACATACCAGACGGCCCAGAACGGCACGGCCATCTCGGGACAGTGCAGGCAGTAGGCGAGCGTGGCCGTGGCGCTCGCGAGCAGCCCGCCTGCGAAGCCGGCGGCGCGCAGGCGTGTTGGCGCAAGGCCGCGCAGCGCCCAGATCACGGCGATGAACGATGGCACCGAAAGCAACGTGATGTTGAGCGGGCACCCGCGCCATGTCTGCCCCATGACGAGCGGCAGGCGTGTGTCGGGCGGCGCAAGCCAGAGGAGCACGAGCGCGCCGATCCACACGGCGGCCACCGGCCACGCCGTGGCGGCCCACGCGATACCTGCCTTGCCGGCGGGCCGTGCGAGGCGCGCAGTGACCAGGAGCGCACCCAGTGCGATGAAAAACGGTAGCGCGATCTTGAACCAGAATATCGGCGTTGCGGCAACCGTCGCGATGTCGTCGCGCACGCCGAAGACGAGCGACATCAGCAGCGTAGAACCCGCGCCGCCCGTGATCAGCGCCCAGCCGAAGCGGCGCGCAACCACGTGACGATCCACGGGCGCCGCGCCGGTGGCAAGCAATGTAATCAGGTCCTCTGTTTTCATGATGCGTTCTGAAACTTCATGGCGAGCGCCTTGAGTCCGCGGTGCACGCCTACTTTCACGGCCGACTCGGAAAGCCCGGTCAGTTTCGCCGTCTCCGTCACCGAAAGGCCTTGCAACTTCACGTGCACGATCGGCAGACGCTGGCGGTCGGGCAACTGTTCGAGCAGCTTGCCCAGATCGCGGCTCGCGTCGGCGGCCTCGGTGTCGGAAGTCGCAAAGATCTCCAGTTCTTCATCGAGCGGTGTCTGCAACGCCTCACGTCGCGAGCGCGCGCGGAAAAAGTCGGCCAGCTTGTAGCGAGCAATGGCATGGACCCACGCGGTAAGCGGTTCGTCCGGTCGCCACGTGGCTCGCCCGTTGTGCACGGCCAGCAGGATTTCCTGCACCAGATCCTCGACGTCGTCCTGTAGCGCGTAGAGGCGTTTGCGCAGGAAGCCGCGCAGGTGCGCGCTCAGATCGGCGAGAAATGCGTGATAAGCGTTCGCGTCGCCGTTGAGTCCACGCACGAACAGGGCCTTCAGCCGTTCCTCTGTTTTGCGCACAGCCTCACTGTCCGTAGTTCGGTTCATTGCGAACTCCGGTTACAGCGTGGACGAAACAAAGTGCGGGTGTTGACGCAACGCAGCGCAACGCGCGTCAGGCTGGCAGCTTGTCCGCGAGGACATCGGCGCGACGGATCTGCGGCGCTTGCGCGAGCAACTCCGCGGCGTTTGCCATCAGCGCGGCGGCTACCTTGCCGCTCAGATGCGCGTCGCGGCCGGCTTCGTCATCGAAGGCGTCGAAGATTGCAAACGTCTGTTCGTCGAAGCGTACCCCGAACCATGCGCGCGTCGCGGGTTCGGCATCGACGAGCGGTTTTGCACCAGCCAGAAAGGCGGCCAGTTCGTTTTCCTTGCCGGGACGGGCTTTCAGTTCGACGTATAGCGCGTGGCGGGTCATGGCGATGCTCCGGTGACGGGGTGGGGAAACATCATCATCAATAGTCGCGGTCGTTCGAGTCGTTCGTCAAGTGCGGGCTGTTCAGCTTTTTTCTTTCCGATGGCTTTCGGTCGCGGCGTCAGGGTACTTGTGCGTCGATTGTGTGTCGATTGTGCACGCCACTCGTTCGGCGTTCGCTTTCAGTTACAGCGCGCCGCAAAAATAAATCTCGATGAAAACGCGCATTTCGATGTAACCGCTGCACGCGCTACGCCGAATTTACAGGCAGATCGCTCGTGCAACGATCGCGAAGCCGAGGACGATCTGGATACTGTCCGATTTTCAACGCGATTTTCAATCGATGGAGTTCATATCATGAGCACGCTTAAAGTGTCTGCAGCCGCCATTATTCTCGCAACGCTCGCCTCGGGCGCCACCGTTGCACAGGCTCAGGGTGGTGGCGTCGAAAAGTGTTACGGCGTCGCTATGGCCGGCCACAACGACTGCAAGGCGGGCGCCGGGACGACCTGTGCCGGTTCGCAGAAAATGGATTACGACGGCATGCACTGGAAGAACGTCCCGACCGGTACTTGCACGACGATCACGACGCCGAAGGGCCACGGCTCGCTCGCGCCGATGGAATCCTGACGCACCGCCGCCCGACGATCATGGAAACGTCAGCCGAATGCGGCGCCGGACTCGGCCTCAAGCCGCAGCACTTCGACGAAGCGCGCAAGTGCGATGCGCCCGGCTTGTGGTTCGAGGTGCACCCCGAAAACTACATGGTCGCGGGCGGCCCACGAATCGCGTGGCTCGACGCGGTGCGCGAGCGGCATGCACTGTCGTTGCACGGCGTGTCGATGTCGCTCGCCGCTGATCGCGCGCCGGACACGACGCATCTGCGGCGCCTGCGCGCGCTCGCGGATCGCGTGCAGCCCGCACTCGTGTCAGAGCATCTGGCGTGGTCCGCGTGGGGCGGCCACTACCATCCGGACCTGCTGCCGTTCCCGCGAAACGGCGCAGCGCTCTCGCGCATCGCGGCGAATATCGCGTGCGCGCAGGACGTACTGGGGCGGCGCATCGCCATTGAAAATCCCTCGCACTATCTGCGCGTCGAGGGGCACGAGTGGAGTGAGCAGGCTTTTCTCGCCGAACTGGTGCAGCGAACGGGGTGCGGATTGCTGCTCGACGTGAACAACGTCTACGTGAGCGCGCGGAACATGGGCTTCGATGCAATTGAATGGCTCGACGCCTTCCCAGGCGAGGCCGTCACGGAGATTCACCTCGCGGGTCACAGCGTCGATGTGAATTCGCAGCCGCCACTCCTGATCGACTCGCACGACGCGCCCATAGCCGACCCCGTATGGGCACTCTATCGGCACGTAATTGACCGCATCGGGCCGCGCCCCACGCTGATCGAGCGCGACGAGCACATCCCCGCATTCCCGGTGCTGTTAGCCGAGCGCGCACGTGCGCAGGCGATCCTGGCGAGCGCGGAGGTGGCGGCATGAACACCTCGCTGGCGGCTTTCCAGGAGGGCTTCGTTCGCGCGCTGTATGGCGCTCCGGCAAACGATCCGCGTGCGGCCGCGGTCGCGTCGCAGCCTGGGTTTGCCGTCTATCGCAACACGGTGATCAAAGGTTGCGTCGACGCCTTGCAGGCGAATTTTCCGACCGTTCTGCAACTCGTCGGCGCGGATTTTTTTCGCGCAGCAGCGGCCATCTATGCGCAGAACACGCCGCCCGACGATGCGCGTCTGCTGTTCTACGGCGCGACGTTTGCAGCGTTTCTCGAAGCCTTCGAACCGGCGCGCGAACTGACTTATCTCTCCGGTGTGGCGCGCCTCGACCGTCTGTGGATAGAGGCGCATGTCGCACGCGATGAGACTGCGCTCGCTTCCGCCGACGTCGCGTGTCTTTCGCCGGAGGCTTTCATGCGCACAGTCCTGCGTCCGCACGCGAGTGCGCGCTGGGTGTGGTTCGACGCGCAACCGGTCTATACGATTTGGCGTGCGCACCGCGAAGCTGTGGCGTTGCCCGACCAACTCGACTGGCGCGGCGAGGGCGCATTGCTGCTGCGCACGGGCGGCAACGTGACGTGGCGAGCGCTCGGAAAGGGCGGCTGTGCGCTGCTCGACGCGTGCGCGGCGGGGGCCCCAATGGGCGAGGCACTCGAGCGCGCGCTCGGCATCGAGCCGGATCTCGATCTGGCGAGCCTCATGGCCGCGTTGTTTGCCGATGGCGCGTTTGGCGCCGCCATCACTGGCCCTGATAAGGGGCATTTCGAATCGAACGGAGACTGAAATGGACACGATCCGCATCATCGCTGCTTCGCCGCTCACGCATTTGCGCGCGGGCTGGAATGCCGCCGCCGATCTGGTCAGCCGATGCATCGGACACTCGCTGCTCGCGCTGATTTGCCGTGTTTCTATTGCAGCGATCTTTTTCATGTCGGGCCGCACGAAGGTGACCGGCTTTTTGACGATCACGCAGGGCACATACGCGCTCTTTCGCGACGAATACAAAATCCCTCTTATTCCGCCGGAGATTGCGGCACATATCGCCGCGTACTCGGAGCACCTCTTCTCGTTGCTGCTCGTGCTGGGCCTGTTCACGCGGGGCGCGGCGCTCGCCTTGCTTGGGATGACAACGGTGATCGAGGTGTTCGTCTATCCCGACGCATGGCCGACGCATCTTTCGTGGGCCGGTCTGTTGCTCTACATGATCGCTCGCGGTGGCGGCTGGCTGTCGCTGGATCAGGCGCTCGGCGTCAAATAGGTGGGGTTATACCGTATAACAGCTCGCAGTAAATCGCAGATATATTGCACTGCGAAATAAAAGCCAGTGTCCGGAAAATTGTGTCATTCGCGCGAAGCCACGGTCCTCCGTTGTCGCGATACGCGTTTCGCGCGTTACTGTGCGCGTCGCGATTTCATGACGGACTGGCGCGTGCCGAATCACACGTTATGCGTAATGAATCGCTCGACGTCGCCAACCTTAACTCGAACTCGTTATCCGAGAAATTTCTCGATGCGACGCGCATATTTGCGGGCGAGAAGTCGATAGTCTCATCTCATTTTTCACGGATAATTATCAAACTTGCATCTGACGCGAAGCACTACGTTCCACCCGGAACGTAGTGCTTCGCGCTTGGCTGGCGCAGCTATGCCGGTGTACCCGTTGCATCGTCAGTGCGCATCTTCCTTCGTCAACACTGGCGATCACGAGAGGCGGGATTCGTGCGGATGTTGGGGCGTCCGTTCATGGTGGCCAACGGCCGCGAGCGATATTGCCGTTTTCGCTCGGCCGGGCTGGCTTCATGACGCCGCTGCGCGGCCTCGCGCACGTCCGCTCCGTATTTACGAACTCACACTGGTGCTGCAGGCATGAATTCCGTCTGTCGCGCATCGCGATGGACGCTGTCGTCCGTCTTCGTTTTATCCGTTTTTTTCAGCCTGTGACCGGGGCGCCACGCACGATGTTTCATCGCGCGTGGCGCTGCCGCATGGGCGTTTTTTCGGCCAGCCATTCCCACGAAATTCCAGACACACGCTTCACCTGAGGGATGGCGGTCTTTAACCACAAGGAGAGTGAAATGAAAGTTGCTAACAACTGGAATCGTGCACGTAACAACGACGCAGCATTGCCGGCGTTTGTCACAACCCGCGTCGAGCGCTATTACAGGGAGCGCGTGCAGCAGACCTGGGCTGGCGGGAACATCATGCGGGGACGCATACCGGGGAGCGATGCGCTGCAACTTTCGAGCAACGACTATCTGTCGATCGCGCGCCATCCCGAGATTATCGACGCGGTGTGCGCAAGCATGCGGGCCGAAGGCAACGGTATTCTGATGTCGGGCGTTTTCCTTCACGGCGACGATTGTCCGCAACTGCAGCTGGAAAACCGGTTTGCCGCGTATATGCACGCGCCAGCCGGAGTTTTGTGCCAGTCGGGTTATGCAGCCAATACAGGGCTCATCCAGTCGATTGCGAATGACAAGACGCCGGTCTACATCGACATGATGGCGCACGCGTCGCTGTGGGAAGGCATTCGCAGTGCCGGGGCACGCGCGATCAGCTTCCTTCACAACGACGTCGATCATCTCGAGCAACGCATTCAGCGCAATGGCCCCGGCGTCGTGATCGTCGATTCGGTATACAGCACGAGCGGCAGCATCGCGCCGCTCGCCGCCATCGCAGACCTCTGCGCGGAGCACGACTGCGTGTTCGTGGTCGACGAATCGCATTCACTCGGAACGCACGGGCTGCACGGTGCCGGGCTCGTCGTCGAACTGGGGCTCACTGACCGTGTCCACTTCCGCACCGCCAGTCTCGCCAAGGCGTTTGCGGGCCGTGCCGGATTCGTCGCCTGCTCGGAGCGATTTCACGAGTACTTCAAGTTCGAGGCGCTGCCCGCGATCTTCAGCTCGACGCTGCTGCCGCACGAAGTAGCGGGGTTCGCGGCTACGCTCGACGTGATCGAACGCGACGACTGGCGGCGCATGCGGCTTGCCTCGAATGCGCACTATCTGCGCATGCGGCTCACGGAACTCGGCTACAACCTCAACGGCAGCGAGGCCCAGATCATTGCGCTCGAAGCGGGCCCCGAACAGCAGACCATCGTGTTGCGCGATGCGCTCGAAGCGCGCGGCATCTTCGGTTCCATCTTCTGTGCGCCCGCGACGGCGCAGAACCGGTCGATTGTGCGGTTTTCGGTGAATGCTGCGCTCTCGGATCAGGAACTGGAGCGAATCGTCGAGGTGTGCGACGAGATCCGCGATGAGGTTGATATGTGGAACTGGCCGTCCACGCGGCGTCTGGCTACGCGCGGTGCGTCCCGCATGCGCGTGCGTCAGGCGCAGCCTGCGGTGGGCATGGCGATGGAGGCCGTGCTGGCCTGATGGCAGCGCGGCGTGGGACCGCCTTGCGCGAGTCTCACGCCGCCGGCACTTCGCCGTCCAGCTGGTGCAGATACGTGTCGTAGGGGAGGACCGTATCGAGCGCCAGCCCCGCTGGCTGTTTCACGATCGCATACGTATAGCGGCGCTCGCCGGTGAATACCGAGGCGGGATGCATGTACTGCTGCCACTCGGTGCACTGCGCCGGGTAGTAGCCGTCCGTGCGCCAGAAGTAGGGCACGCTGCGATGGCTGTCGAGTTCGGCCAGGAAGCTTTCCGGCGCGCCCTGTTCTACGGCGATCTCGCGCACGCCGCGCAGTGTTTCGTCGGTATGGATCACGAGCAGGTACGCCGTGCCCGCTTCATCGACCATCAGGAGGCCGTGCGGCTGATACGTGAGGTAGTGCTCGACAATGCCAAGCGACTTGAATATGTCGTTCACATGCCCGGCCAGCGCGCTGTCCTTGAGAAAGCGATATTCCGCAACGCAGAGCGCATCGCGGACCGAGGCGCCCGCGTGTTCGAAATACGCGTCCTGCATGTCGCGGATCGCCTGATTGAGCGCCTCGTCGGCATCGACTTCATGCTTGCGGATAAAGCGGTCGATAAGTCCCTCGTTAAAGCTGCGCACGGCAACGCGTTCGTCTGCCTTGCCGGTGAGCATGATCTTCTTCACCGTGGGATCGGTGATGCGTCGGCAAAACTCCAGTCCGTTCAGCTCCGGCATGTCGTAATCGACCACTACAACCGATACGGATTCGAAGCGCCCGGGCTGATGCACGAGGCTGCGGATCGCATCCACGCGCATCGCGACAACCTGTTGCGCATCGTTTTCCTCGGTCCGATCGAGATACGGACTGAATATGTGTTCGGCGGCCTGATGCTGCGCGGGGCGTTCATTCAGGAATTTCAGCGCCTCCACCGGAGAACCGAACATGCGGAATGCCAGCAGCGGATCGAGCTGGAGACTCAGGTTCGCCAGAAACGCCGTGCTGTCGTCGACAAAGGCGACAGTGGTGGGGTACGCGAACGGTTTGATGGCTTTCGTCATGGCGCTGGGAATGTCAAAACGAACTCAGTGTACTCACCTTGCACCGAAGAACACGTTATCGCGCCGCCGATCGCCTGCATGACGTCGCGGCAGAATGCGAGTCCGATTCCTGTGCCGAGCGTGACGTCCTCGGTGGTGCTCGACGAAGTATAAAAGCGGGTGAAGATGTGCGGCAAGATGTCAGGCGCGATACCGCTACCCGTATCGCTGAAAATAAGGCGATTGTCCGTCGATCCCGATTCAAGGCGAATCGAAATACAGGCGGTTTCATTACTGCCCATATGCCGGAAAGCGTTTTTGAGCAAATTGAAGAGAACGTGCACAGTCAGCATTTCCGAGCCATTGAACGAAAAATCGGGCCGCAGATTGCAGTGCACGCGGGGCCGGTCGCCTTCGCGAAACGGATAGCGCGAGAGTGCCGTTTCCACGCAATGCACGATCGAACACGTCGCTGCGTTTTGCATGTTCCCGCCCGTGAAGCGCGCGGTGGCGAGCAGCATGTCGATGATTGCGTTCGAGTAGTTCGCTTCCTGCTCGATGCGGCCGGCGACACCCTGAAGCGAACGCAGATGTGCCGTGCGGATGCGCGGCACCGGCAGACGGTGGCGTTGCGCGAGCAGGTAGGTGTCGAGCAGACCCGGCAAAAAACGCAGGAGACCGGCGGCGCCCACGCGGATCGCCACGAGCGGCGTGCGCAGTTCGTGCGCCACGCTCCCCGCCGTGGCGAGCATCGCGCGCTCCTGTTCGATCTGGATGCGCTCCTGGTCGTAGTTCGACGCTGCGCCGAGCGCCACCGCGAACGAGAAGATCGTGAGGTGCATGAGGTAATTGGTGCCTAGCACGACGGGGTCGGTGGTCAGGCAATACGCGATTATGCCGAGGCCGATCCCTGTCACGAAATGCAGGACGAGCATGCTCCAGTCGTGCAGCAGAACCATCACGAACGCGGCGATCAGTGCGCTTTCCACCCACACGTCATTGCCGTTGTTCTTGAGCAGCATGAACGTGAAGAAGAACGGCAGCGCATAGAGCGTGGTGCCATACCAGTACCAAGGCAGCAGCTTCTTTGCCCAGGTGGGCCATCGTTCGAACGCGAGCGCCGGCACGAACAGCGCGGAGCCGATCAGCCGCAACGTGAGATTTTCGTACGGTTGCGGAAAGAGGAATTTCCAGACGTAGTAGTAAAGCGGAAAACCGACGATAGCCACCAACGCGATTACCCGCATCCGCCGCTTCACATACTGCAGGTTGCGCAGCGCGGGCGCGAAGGCGCGCAGGATGCGCGGACGTATCGACGTCCATGCGTGCCGCAGCCGCATCCGCAGCCGCAGCGAAACTCTCGGTCCATTCATCTGCGTGAAATCGTTCATTGTTGAAGCCAGCGGTCGCGTGCCGCCAGGTCATCGTCGCTGCGTCGTTGCCGAGTGCTTTGCCCCATGCCGCGATACCCCGCTCGCTACTGGCATGGTGCTTTCCGGCCGCGCGCTGGCCGGCGCAGGCCGCCGTGACATAAACAGGCGGCATCCAATACAGACAATATCATTAATGCGTGTCGCTGGAACGGTGCTAATGGCATGTCGCACCCCAGTACCTCTACGTGACTGTGCGTGTTTCATGCGGGATGCATTGTTTCGGCCGCAATGAGTCTGCGTTGTGTGTGCTTACCGTCTGGTACGAAGTGTCTGCGAGGGGACTTCGCCAGCCCGGGCGGGTCGCCACGGCACTGGTCTCGTTCCTCTGCGCACGCCCGGAGGACATCGTGTTTTCGACGCCACCAACGCTTATTCGCTGACCACGCTAGTGACGGCCACCGTGGGGGCACCGGCTTTGCAGTTCAATTTCGCGATTGGCGCGATCGACGATCAGGCGGCGGGAAGACGCGGACGCGTCGTGTGTGGCATCGGGGTGAGCAGGCACCGTGCCGCGCGGTTGGGGTGCTTATAGCGGCAATTTTATGCCGAAACAGCATGTTGCCGCTGTTCGAGCACGAATTGCGCGATGACGTCGTTGAGCGGCTGCGGGGCGTCCCGGTGCGGCGAGTGGCCTCCGTGTGCGAGCGCATGCACGCGCGCGTGCGGCACTGCGGCGCCGATGGTTTCGATCTGGGCCATCGTTCCGTAGTGATCGTCGAGCGCCTGCACCGCGAGGAGCGGCGCGCGGATCGTGCCAATCTGATCGACGATGTTCCAGGCCCGGAACGCCGGACTCAGCCAGATGTCGCACCAGCCGTAGAACGCCGAATCGACGTCGTCGTGATAGCGCGCGAGCTTGCTGCGAAGATTCGTCGTTTCGTAGGCGAGCTTCGTTTCAGCGATGCCTTCGACCGAGATGTCCTCGACGAACACGTGCGGTGCGATCACGACTGCGCCGGCCAGCGCATGCGGGAAAAATGCGGCGTAGTGCAGCGCGATCGTGCCGCCGTCGCTATGGCCGACGAGCCACATGCGTTCGCGTTGCAGCGCGCTTAAGCCGAGTGTGTCGAGCAGCGCGGGCAGCACGTCGCGCGCTTGCAGCGCCAGGTAGTCGACAGGCCACCTCACATCGTGCGGACGTGGCGTCGAACGGCCGTAGCCGGGGCGAGACCAGACGAGTCCGCGCATGCCGAGCCGCTCACAGAGCGTTTGCGGCCAGTCCTTCCACATGGCGATCGAGCCGAGGCCCTCATGCAGGAAGACCGCAAGCGGCGCGTCGGCGCGTTCGACACCGATCCAGCGGTATTCGATGGAGAGGGTCCCGCGCGTCGCGGTAGCGGGCAGGTGGGCGAATTCGCTCGGTGTCATGATTTCAACGGCTCGGCTGGAACGGCTTGCGCAGACGGAAACGATGGATTTTACCCGTTGCGGTCTTCGGCAGGTCATCGGCGAACAAGATGTCTTGCGGGTGCGGGTTAGGTGCGGCACCCAGGCCGATGTTTTATTAATGTGCGTAGGCGTTGGGCATTTAATTATTTCGTATCACTGATCAATATGCGGAAGAATTTCATCGAGTTGAATGTCGCATTTTCACGCGCGGCGCCGGAGTTGAGGTGCTATTTGCAGGATGCCTGTGTGAGCGCGCTGTGGATGTCGCGCAGTTGCTCAAGGGCGCCAACACGCGCATCGCCACTTTCGAACCACAGCGCGTGAAGCACGGCGCGCAGCGGGAGGTTGCCAATATCCACGGTCATGGCAGGGACGCATTCCGGGCGCACCTGAAGTGCAAAGGTCGGCCGGACCTGGAGACGTACTGAAGCAGGGCGCTTCGCCGGTTTAATGCGGTTTTAGCACGATCGTTCGAAACGCGGTAGGATGCGCGAATTGCCGGAACATGCATCGTCGAATCGCGGGTGTTGCGTGTGCTGACCGGCGTGACCCAATGGAGCCTGAACGCCATGAACCTCCTGGCACAATTACCGCCGGGCCTGACCGGCCTCGAACAGTTGCAGCACATGATCGAACTTGGCGGCGTCGCGCCGATCGGCCAGACGCTCGATTTCCGGCTCGTCGAAGCGGAGGACGGCCGTGCGGTGTTCGCCGGCACGCCCGGGTTGCATGCCTATAATCCGCTCGGCACGATTCACGGCGGCTATGCTGCCACGCTGCTCGACTCCGCATGCGGCTGCGCCGGACATACACGGCTCAGCCCCACACAGGGATACACGACCCTCGAACTCAAAGTGTCGTATCACCGCGCGATGACGGCCGATACCGGACCGGTGCGCGCCGAAGGCCGCGTGATTTCGTCTGGCCGCCGCGCGGCCTTCACCGAAGCGACGATCACCGATGCGGCGGGCAAGATCTACGCGTCGGCCACGTCCACGCTGCTCGTATTCGAACGCTGACGCCCGAGACGTTTTCAGACGTCCTTCGAATTGGCGGACAACAAAGAAGCCGGCGCCCTCGGGGCAATCGTGCCGCGGTCGGGTGCCGTTATCGCTACACGACCTGGCGCGCCTTGTCCTCGATGAGACGCACGAGCGTGTGCAGCAGCCGGTTCGCGGGCGCAGGTACGCCAAGCGCCGCGCCGCGGCGTGCGACGTACCCGTTGAGGTGGTCGATCTCACTGCGCTTGCCGCGCGCCAGGTCCTGCGCGGTGGACGAGTATTGCCCCGGCATGGTCTCGGCGATTCGGCGCACGGCGACATCCACGTCGGACGGCAGCGTTACGCCGTCGGCCTGCGCGACCGCGACGCATTCGTCGATGACGTCGCGCATCGAATCGCGAACGCCTTCGCCCGTGACGAGTCGTCCATAGGGCAACTGCGTAATCGCCGAAAGCGCGTTGTACGCGCAATTGAGGATCAGCTTGGCCCACAGTGCGCCGCGCACGTTCGCGGAAATCTCCACGGGCACCTGCGCCGCGGCGAGCGTCTGCGCGACCGCCGCGCTCTGCGGCGACGGCTCGATCACGAGTTCGCCGCGTCCGTGATGGCGCACGTGGCCGGGACCGGCCATTTCGGTGGCGACGTAGACGACCGCCGCAGCCACGTCCTGATCGATGACTCCGCGCAGGCGCTCGGCGTTGTCGACGCCGTTCTGCAGCGTGAGCACGAGTGCATCGGCGGCGAGATGCGGCTTGATGAAAGCGCCTGCGCTTTCGGTATCGGTCGACTTCACGCAGAACAGCACGAGGTTCGCGCCGGTCACCGCGGCCGGATCGACGCTCGCCGTGAGATGCGGGTGGCCGATCTGTTCGTCGAACGTCTGCGTTTCGAGGCGAAGGCCTTCGCGCTCGATCGCCTCGACGTGCTGCGGGCGGCCGATCAGCACGACGTCGTGTCCCGCTCGCGCGAGCATGCCGCCGTAATAGCAGCCCACTGCGCCTGCGCCCATGACGGCGACTTTCATATGCGGTTCTCCCATTTGGAATCAGGGTGTTGTTGATATCGGTGCGCTCGCGCGCGCCCATTCATGCGGTGCGGCGCGCCGGTCGGCGCGCGCCGTTCGCGACCGCAGTTCACGACAACATGCGGCCGGGCGCATTGGGTGTGTCGGGCGCTTCCCGGCTGTCGCAGCTAGCAAGGCGACGTATGGTACATGTGCTCGCGTTTTGCCGCTGCAGTGCATGCGCCGGGAGGTGGAAAGGCCGAAGTGGCTGTCACCGCATGGATGAAACGAACCTGCTGCGAGCGCCTCGCGTCTTTCACGGCGCTCCATCGGAGCGCGGCGATATTAGCGCTCGCCAGTGCTTACGCGCAAACGCCGGTTGCACAGATTGCGTTCCCGATTCCGTTCGGTGTCAGCCCGTCGCGATCATCAGCGTCCCGGTCGCCACGAGCGCGCCGCGCCAGAGCCAGTCGAAGTTGATCCAGCCGCGCCGTAGCAGCCCGAGTCCGAGATACTCATAGACCGCGAGCGCGATGGCGGCGGTCGTGGCGAGTGTCGTGATTGTGTGCAGCGCGGTGAACTGCAGCGAGACGATCAGCGAGTCCGTCGCCGCTGCCGACGCTGAACTGCCGCCGCACAGCGGCAGCATGGCGGGCATCAGCATCAGACCCGCGCCGTGCAGCATCGCCATGAGCGCCGACCATGCCGCGAGTCCGGTGAACCCTGCCGTCATGCCCACGCGCACCCGATGCCGGTGCCCAAACACCTGCAGGCACGCGGCCCAGCCGATCAGCAGCGCACCGAGCAACCAGTGCAGACCGGAAGCCGGCAGCCACGCGCCGAGCGCGGCCGCCGAACTCGTGAAAAGCAGGATCGCCGCCGCGTGCCCGAGCGCGATGGGCGGCAACGCGGTGAGGAGCGCCGTGCGGGTGCCGCGCTGCAAGCCGAGCGCGGTCGCGAAGAGCCAGCCCATCGCTGGATTCAGGCCGTGAAAGACGCCGCTGCCCACGACCGTCGCCCAGGCGCTCCAGTGTGTAGCGAAGAGGCTGTTCACGCTGCGCTCCGCGTTCAGGGGTAGCAGTACGAATCCGACGACGCATCGCCGCCTTCGAGCCGGATCTGATGGGGCCGGTGCGACTTCGGCCATTCGATGAACAAGCGCTCGTCGAACGTGATGCCACCGTCCGGCGCGGCGTCGAGTTTCACCATCCACCCGTCGATGCCCTCGGGATAGAACTGCGGGTCGATTGCGCCGTAGAGCGAGTTCGTGAAGTAGATGCGTTGTCCGTCGCGGCTCACTTCCACCATCTGCGGACCGCCGTTGAGCGCGCGGTCCGGCGCGCGCGGATGCGCTGCCTGCGCGGCGATTCCGCCGATACGCACGCAGCCCGTGAGGCGAGGGTGCTCCGGATCGGAGACGTCGTACTGGCGCATGTCGCCCGTGCCCCAGCACGCAACGTAGAGAAAGCGGTCGTCGAGCGAGAGCGCGATATCGGTGACGAGCGGCGGCACCGCCGCGAAGCCTTTTAGCATCGGCGGCAATTGCGCGGGATCGGCGGGCTCGGCGGGAATCTCGATGATCTTTCGCGCGGCCCACGCGTCACCATCGAGATACCACTGCCAGATCGACGCCGAGAGGTCCTTCAGGCTGATCACCGAATTCACGAAGCCATAGGGCCGCGTGGGATTGTGCGCGGGGCGCAGTTCGAAGACGAGCTGGTTTTCGGCGCCGAAATCGACCACCTGCTTGTGGTGACGCGTATGCAGATCCCAGAAGTGCAGTCGGTGCCCGTATTGCCCGCCGAGAAGCACTTCGGGGACGAGGCCGTTCTCGAACGCCGCGGGCAGGCCCCATTCGCTCGTGACGGCGGTATCGAAGCCGAGATGCCACCAGGCGTCGTACGCAAGTTGCTGCGGGCCGCGATCGATTTCCCACTGACCGCGAATGTCGAAGGTCTCGTGGTCCATCAGGAAGAGACCGCCGGGCGCATCGCCCGCCGCGTTCGCGAGCGCGCTGACGTAGATGCCCTCCGGGCCGCAATGCACGGTATGGGGCCGCGAATAGCCCGCGCGGTGCGCGACGGTCTCGGGTTCGTGCACGCGCACGATGTGCGGACGCTTCGGGTCGGGCTTCGTATCGACGATGTGAATGCGCGACGAGCGCAGCCCCGGCACGACGAGATAACGCCGCTCCGAATGCGGGTGCGGCGCGTCGGGGCACAGGCACGAACTGCAGGCGTTCCAGCCGAAGTGATGGAGTTCGTCGCCGGCGTTGGGCATGGACAGCCGGTGAACGACGCGCCCGAAATCCACGGAGGCGGAATCCAGATCGACGACGTCGAGCGTATCGGGCACGGTACGCGTGGGGTCGAAACACGCGACATACGCGAGCGTTTCTTTTGGCGCGTCTGCCGCCATGCGGGCGGACGGATAAAAGGTCGGATCCGGTTTCCAGGTAGCCATGGCGCTCCCCTCATCGGTGAAGGCTTTTGCCATGATCCACCCGGCTGCGTGGCGTATGGCGAGTGTCCCTTATTCCTTTGTGGATGAAGCACCTGACCGCAAGCGATACGCCACGCGGTGGCGTGATTGACATGCTCTGCAAGAACAGTCATTTCAGATAGTCGGCATTTATCTGTGCGCCTCACCTTCCTAAACTGTATTCAACGGATGCAGAAATGCGCTGCTCCGACATTCAGATTTTTGGAGGTTTATTTATGAAGTCGCTCGTCAAAGCTGTTGCACTCGCGGTCGTACTGGTGGCACCCGCCGTTTCTTTCGCGCAAGCGCAACCGGGCAACGGACCTGTCACGCGCGCCCAGGTGCGTGAGGAACTTGTTCAGCTCGAAAAGGCCGGCTACCGGCCGAACGTGAACGAGCAGAACTATCCGGACAACATCCAGGCCGCAGAGGCCCGCGTTCACGCGCAAGACGGCGGACAGGCGAGTGGCTACGGTCCGGCGACGAGTGGCACGACGCAAGCCGGTGGCCCGGTCACCAGCTATTCAGCCCCGATGTCGGTGTATAAGGGAGGCCACTAACGGGCCTGATCCGTTGATGTATTGACGTCACGGGCCGGTGCGCCGGCTCGTGATTGCTTGAGTGCCGCGCGGATCGCAGTCCGTGCGGCACTGTGTTTTCCGGAAGATGGCGTCGTGGTGCTTCACCACTAACGCGACGCCCGCGTTGCGCGGGCATGTGCCCACCTTCATCGGCAATGCAAAGCGGAGTGATGCGGTCGTCGCACCGAGCCCGACCGCCTCCGTGCGTTACTGCGCCTGCGTCTGAGTCTGCGTCTGCTCCCATCCGCCGCCAAGCGACAGGAACAGCTTCACCTGATCGATCGCCACCTGGCCCTCCACCGCTGCAACTTGTGCTCGCGAGGACGTCAGCGTGCGGGTGGCGTCGAGGTCCGAGAGGAACGAGTCGCGTCCCGCGGCATAGAGCCGGTGCGTCTCATCGGCGGACTCCTTCGCCGTTGCGTACGCCGCGCGCAGCGCCTCGGCGCGCTGGTCGTCGGCGGCATAGGCCGCAAGGTTCGTCTGCGTTTCGCGCAGCGCGTTGAGCACGACGCCGTCGAAGTGAGCGAGCGCGCCGTTCGTCGCCGCTTCGGCTTCGCGCACGCGTGCGCGCTGACCATTGATCGGAAACGACCAACTGATCAGGGGTCCGAATGACCAGTGATTGGTCGCCGGCGTGAACAGGTCCTCCGCGACGCCGAGCGTCCCGACCCCCGCGCCGATGCTGATCGACGGATAAAGCGCCGCTGTCGCCACGCCGATGCGCGCAGTCGATGCCGCAAGCTGGCGCTCGGCCGCACGCACGTCAGGGCGGCGCTTGAGCAGTGCTGTGCCGTCGCCGACCGGGATCGGCTGCGTGAGCTTCGGCAGGCGCGCGCACGTGAGCGCGCCTTGCGGCAGGTCGGCGGGCGAGCGCGCGAGCAGCATCGCAAGCTGGTATTGCGCGATGCGGCGGCGGCCCTCGAAGCGGGGGATGTCGGCAGCGATCGTCTGGACCTGGGTCAGGCCGCGCGTCACGTCGGGTTGGTTGCCACGGCCCGCGTCGCGCAGCCGTTTCGTGAGCGCAACGCGTTCTTGCGTCAGCTTCAGCGAATCCCGTGCGATGGCGAGTTCTTCACCGGCCGAGCACGATTCGACGTAAGCCTGCACGACGTCCGCGACAACGGTGATGCGTGCGAGATCGGCTGCGGCCAGCACGGCGTCGTCGTCGGCGCGTGCCGCTTCCACGCCGCGCCGCAGCTTGCCGAACAGGTCGATCTCGTACGAGATGTTCACGCCGAGCGCGCCTTCGTTGACGACAGGCACTTTGCTGAAGAGCAGGAACTGTTCCGCCGATTCCTGCGCACGCTCGAAGGCAGCACTTGCGCCGCCGGAGAATCCGCCCTGTTCGGTCGCGACCTGAACCGCCGCGCGTGAGCGCGCGAGATTCGCGGCCGCCACGCGCAGGGACGTGTTCGACTGCAGCGCGTCATGCACGAGCGTGTCGAGCACCGGATCGTCGTAGAGACGCCACCAGTCGACAGGCATGTCGCCTGACGCGACAGGGGCGTTCTGCGCGCCCGCGATCGGCCCCTGCGCCAGTGGGGCGTTGACGAGCGCGTCGTCCGGCATTTTGTAATTCGGACCGACGGTCATGCACGCGCCGAGCGCGAGCACCATCGGCGCGAGCGCGAACGCGCGCCAGCTACGGCGGCGTGTCATTGCGAGGCTCCTGCGGCGCTGGCGCCTTGCTTGCCGGCTGCCGCCGCACCGCTTGCACCACTCGCACCGTTCACTGCTGCTGCACCGGCTGCGGCCCGGTTGTTCTCGTTTCCGGACACGCGCACCGCAACGGTCGCCGTGCGGCCGGCGATCATACGGAAGTCCTCGGGCACTTCGTCGAGCGCTACGCGCACCGGAATGCGCTGCGCGAGCCGCACCCAGCTGAATGCGGGGTTCACGTTTGGCAGCAGATTCTGGCTTTGCGTGCGGTCGCGGTCTTCGATTGCGGCGACGATGCTCAGCACATGGCCGCGCAGCGCATGCGGCTCGCCCATCACCGTGATGTCCACGGGCTCGCCGATATGGATGCCGCGCAGCTTCGTTTCCTCAAAGTAGCCTTCCACGCGAAACGAGTGCATGTCCACGACGGACAGCACCGGACGGCCCGACGACACGTATTCGCCCACACGCGGCGCGCGATCGTTCAGGTAGCCGTCGACGGGACTCACGATCGTCGTGCGCTGCAGATTCAGGCGCGCGGTGTCGACCTGGACCTGCGCGTCCGCGACGGTGGCCTCGCCTTGTTCGACGCGCGTGCGGCTCTCTTCGATCGTCTCGCTGGCGACGAGATTGCCGAGCGAGCGATTGCGGGCGTACTCGCGCTTCGCCTGGGCGAGCGTCGCCTGACGTTGTTCGAGTGCGGCCTGCGCGAGCCGCAGCGTCAGCGCGTAGCGCGCCTGGTCGATCACGAACAGCACCTGGCCTTGCTTGACCTGCTGGTTGTCCGTCACTTTCACGGCGGTGATGAGTCCGCCCACGTCGGGCGCGACCTGGATTACGTCGGCGCGCACGCGCCCGTCGCGTGTCCACGGCGAGAACATGTAGTAGTTGACGATGCGCCACAGCACGATGCCGGCGACCACGACGACGATGAGTGTCAGCAGGATCTTGCCTGCGGAGAACAGAGTCTTTTTCACGTTAATTTGGCATGTAGCGATGCGAGACGACGATGACGGCAGCCAGCACGAAGACGTAGATGCCGAGATCAAAAACAGAACGGTGCCAGACGAACCGGTAGAAGCCGATCAGTGTGAGCACCTTGCGGACCACGATGTTGATGAGGTACGCGATCAGCATTAGCACGAGCACGGTCGGCACGAACACGCCGAAGATATCGATTTCGCCGATCATGGTGCGAGCCTCGAAAGAAGAACGGAAATACAGGGGCTCATGCCTTGGCCTCCCCAGAGAGTTCGGGCGGCTGTGCGCCGGCGTGCGGAAAGAGCGAGAGCCGCAGGCCCACCAGTGCGTGCCGCGTGTCGCGCAGCCAGCGCTGTGAGGCGCCGATGTGTTGCGGTTCCCCGGCGGGCGTGGGTGCCTCGGGTGCAGGGTGCGTCGCGATGAAGTCGCGCGAAGCACCGGCAATGCGGCCGAGCGCGTCGTCGATGGTGTCGCGCAGCGCCTGCGGTGCATTCTGGCGCTCGCTGGCCTCGGCGCACTGCGCGTAGTGGGCGCTGACGCCTGCCAGCACGCGGTCGACGGCCGCGGACATGTCGCCGCTGAGCTTGTGGCGCGAGCGGCGCAGATCGAGCGCATTGAGTGCGATGCGCAGATCGCGGAAGCTCTCTATCGAAGGTTGACGATGCTCGTCCGAGGCGGCAAGGCGCGGGATCAACTGCATGAGGCGGTCGAGCATGCGCGAGGCGAAGTTGCGCTGGTCGGCGATCGGCGTTGAGGACGCCGAGAGCGCGACGTCCTGCCAGCTCGAACGCAAGAGCCGCTTCGCTGCGAGTTCGGCGCCGAAGGGGCGCGCCACGCGCGTCCAGACGAACGCGAAAAGCAGGCCCGCGACGCCCGCGAGATTGCTGTTCAGGAATACGAGGAAGTCGGCCTCGTAAGCGCCCTGGATGCTGATGAAGGTGGCCGTGTTCACGGCGACGAGCATCGTCACCATGTTGAACTGCGGGCGCGGAATCAGCGTGCCGACCAGAATGAACGGCACCGCGAAAATGACGATGAGCAACTCGAAGTCGTGGACGTGCGGCAGCACCACGAACACATAGAGGCCCGCGAACACCACGCTCGCGCAGGTGGCGAGGAAGAAGCGGAACACCATGGGCGCCGGTTCGTCGAGCGCCGCGAAGAAGCAGCACGCCACCGCCGCGAGCGAGACCGCGCCTGCACCGTCATGCCAGCCCGAGCTGATCCACAACATGCATGCGACGATAATCGCGCTCACCGGCACGAGGCACGAAATGAGCATCATCCCGCGGTCGAAGAATCGTTCGGTGCCGCCGAGACGCCAGTGGCGATAGCGGGGCCGCCACGTGCCCGCCTCGTGCGCAATGAGCGCGCGCAGCGCCCGGCAGTCCTGCCAGACGTCGATCACCTGACGAAGCCGCCACAACGCATTCGAGAACAGCGCGCCTTCCCAGCCTGTTATCAACTCGCGCGCGGGCTGCAAGGCGGCGATGCGCTCGCGCAGGCGATCGGCCACGGGGTCGCCCGCGTCGTCGTGCATGTCGGCTGCGCGCGTCGGCAGCGGCGCGTCGAACCATTTCGCGGTGTCGGCGAGCAGCGCGTCAAGGCCTGCGGGGCGCACCTGAAGATCGCGCATCAGCGCGATCAACGGATCGGCAAGCGCGGAGATCATCGGCAGGAAGAGCAGCATGCGGCCGCGCAGCGCTTCGGCGCGCTTGAGGATTTCCGGATGCGTGTGGTCGTACGCCAGTTGGCTCAACAGGAATTCGAGGCCGTAGACCGTGCTCGCGAGCCGCTGGCGAATGGCGGAAAGCCCCGTGCCCGCGAGGTGGCCCGACAACGTTTCGCGGCCGTAGAGCGCCGCGTCGCGGAACCACATGTCGGCGCGTTCGACGATCGTGGGGGCGAGACGGCTCGGCAGCACCACGCTGCCCACCACGCTCGCGCAGACGATGCCGAGCGTGATTTCCTGCGTTCGCGCGATGGCCACGTCGAAAATGGTGGTGGGATCGGTGACCGTAGGCAGCGCGATGAGCGGCATCGTATAGCCCGCGAGCATGAACACGTAACTGCGCGCGGTCCGGTCGGACATCGCGAAGTAGAGCAGCGTGCCGGTCCACACCGCGACGATCACGCTGAACGTGAAGGGCATTTCGACGAAGGGCGGCACGAGCATGACAGCGGCGAATGCGCCGAGCGCCGTGCCGAGTGCGCGATAGAGCGCCTTCGAGCGCGTCGCGCCGACGAACGGATTCGACACGATATAGACGCTCGCCATCGCCCAGTACGGACGCGGCAGCTCGAAATAGAGCGCGAGATAGAGCGCGAGCATCGCTGCGGCGAATGTTTTCACCGAGAACAGCCAGTCGCGCAGGGAGGGGTAGGTCATGGCGCCGTTCACTCGCGGGATGCCGGGTTGAACGGGTCGGCCGCGTTGGACGTGTTGAATGCGTTCAGCACGCGCAGCGTCGCTTCGAGGTCGGCGCGCGTCACGCCCTTGAGCACGCGCTCGCGCAGCGCGCGCAGTTCGTCCTCCATTTTCGCCGTGACGGCGCGGCCTTCGCTGGTCAGCGAGATGGTTTTCGCGCGGCGGTCCTCGGGATCTTCGTCGCGGCGCACGAGGCCCGCGGCGCAGAGCTGGTCGAGCAGGCGCACGAGCGACGGCCCTTCGATGCCGACATGTTCGGCGAGCGTAACCTGGTGCACCGCTTCGCCGAGCCGGCTCGCGGTGAGCAACGGCGCCGCGCAGGCTTCCGAGACGTTATAGGCGGAAAGTGCGCCGTGCGTGGTCCGACGCCACTTGCGCGCGGCGACGACGAGCGTACTGCTGACGGCACGACGTAAAGTATGAAGATTAGACATCGGCGGGATGATAGCCCAGAGCGATTCGGTAGCAAACTATCTTTTCTGGCTGACGACGCGATCATCGGATGGTATTCGAGTCAGCCTTCGCGCGCTTCGCAGGTGAGCAACGCGCTTTTACTAGCGTGTTTTACGAGCGTTTTGCGCCGGTCATGCAGCGCCTCCGTGCGTGCCCCAGCGTGCGAGCAGAGCAGGCAGATCGGCCATGTCCCCGAAGACGTGCGCGACGCCCGCTTCGCGCAGCGCCGCGGCGCTGCTGTGGCCCGGTCCGGACGGGCTGTAGCCGAACACGGTCGCGCCCGCGGCGAGACCCGCGCGCGCCGGTCACCGTGTCCTCGATCACCGCGCAGCGCGCGGGCGCGACACGCAGGCCGGCCGCCGCGGCGAGATAGACATCCGGGTGCGGCTTGCTGCGCGGCATTTCGTGGCCGCTGTAGATGTGGGTGTCGAAGCAGTCGAGGAGGTCCACCTTGCGCAGTTGCAGTTCCACCTTGCGACGGTCCGCGCCCGAGGCGACCGCGATGCGCCCGCCCAGCGCCGCATGCACGGCGCGCACGGCGGCGGGGGCGCCCGGAATTTCGACGAGATCGCGCGCGAGGGCTTCGTTGCGTCGCTCGCGAAAGTGCTCGAGCCAGGCGTCGTCGATCATCACGCCCGTGTGGGCCTCGATGCGCGCCGCCTCGTCCTTGACCATTTTCCCGACGAAAATATCCATCGCGTCCTCGACGGAGATCGTCCAGCCCAGCTCGCCCAGCATCTGCACGAGCACGACGTGCGTGATGCGTTCGGAGTCGACCAGTACGCCGTCGCAGTCGAAGAGCACGGCATCGAAGGGAATGTGGGACATCGTCTGTGTGGAGTAGCTGGGTGTGGCACGGGGTTGGGGGCGCCCGTGTTACGCAAGAGCGCGATGATAGCCTGACAGCGTGCAACGCGTGGCGCTCGCCGGCAAATGGGGCTTGGTGGTGGCGGTGGAAGGAAATTGAAAGTTTGTATTCCGTTCTGGCGATAAGTCTGCACGCCCGGAAATTGTCGGGTTCGTGCGTTTGCCGCTGTGGGGTGGTCTGGTGTGCGCCGTGCCGGGCTCACTGTAAGCCACGTCCGGCCCGCACAGTTTCAGCGAAGCCTGGAACAAAGCCCGGAAAACGACGGACAATAGCGTTCCCGCGAAATTCCGCCACGCACAAACCCCCGATGCCCGCCGACAAGCCAATTCCCAGCGCCGACTCTAAAGAGCTTCCAGGCCGCGCGAACTACACGCAGTTCGCGGACCGCTACGCGCAACGCGTGCCGGAGAAGCCGCATAACGCCCTTTACGAGCGTCCGGCCACGGCCGCACTCCTCGGCGATGTGGCGGGCCAGACGGTGCTCGATGCCGGATGCGGCCCGGGCATTCTCAGCGCGATGCTGGCGGCGCAAGGGGCGCGCGTCCATGCATTCGACGTGACGCCCGCGATGGTCGAACTCGCGCAGGCGCACTGCCTGGGGTTACCCGTCGAAATCACGACCGGCAACCTGGGCCAGCCGCTCGACTGGCTAGCGGACGAAACGTTCGACTGTATCGTCTGTTCGCTCGCGCTGGACTATGTTGAGACACTCGCGCCGACCTTCGCGGAATTTCACCGCGTGGCGAAGCCGGGCGCGCTGCTGGTTTTCTCGATGGCGCACCCGATGCGCGACTGGATCGACACACGCACGCGCGGTTCGCGCAGCTACTTCGAGACGACGCGTTTTGGCCTGCACTGGGGCGGTTTCGGTGAGCCGAAACCCTACATTGAAGCGTTCCGGCGGCCGCTGGCGGAGATCGTCAATGGATTGACGGAAAACGGCTGGATACTCGATCGGCTGGTCGAGCCGAGACCGTTGCCGGAGATGAAGTCGGTGGCGCCCGCGCTCTATGCCGAACTGGAGCAGTCGCCCGCGTTTATCTGCGTACGCGCGCGGCGCGCGTGAGACCCGCGCGCCGCATTCGTAGCGGTCTTTAACGCCGCGTCTCGCGCGCGCCGGCCAAAAGCGATTCTTCGAGCGCCGCAACGCCGGCAGGCAGATCGACCTTCGCGCCCAGATCGCGGATCGTGCGGCCGAGCGCATGCACGGTGCGGAACAGGTTATGTTCGCGGCACTGCTCGCCCATCTGGCCGATACGAACGATCGGCAGGCCGAACGATCCGGAGATTTCAACCTGATACTGCTGCGAAATGCGATCGCACACGTCGTGTGGTGTGAGGCCTTGCGGGAGCCTGATGCCTACGACGGAGTTCAGTCGGCAGTCCTCGGGCGTGTAGAGCGCGAGGCCGAGCGCGCTTACGGCGCTTTGCAGCGCAAGCGAGCAGCGTTGATGGCGGGCGAAGCGTTTTTCCAGCGTTTCCACGCACACGAGCCGCAATGCTTCGTGCAGCGCGAGCACACCGGACACCGGCGCCGTGTAGTGATAGCCCGCCTTGTGCCAGAAATTCTCGGCGAGCGTAGCGTCGAGGCACCAGTGCGTGTTCGGTACGGTGCGCGTGCGCACGCGCTCCCACGCGGCATCTGAAAACGCGATCAGCGAAACGCCAGGAATCGACGAGAGCCCTTTCTGGCCACCCGTGATCACCACGTCGATACCCCAGGCGTCCATGTCCAGCGGCATCGTGCTCAGCGTGCAGACCGCATCGACGACGACCAGCGCGCCGACTGATTTCGCGACCTGCACGATTTCCCTGATCTGCCGGTTCCATACCGTGTTCGAGGTCTCGCCGTGGACGACCGTGACGACCTCGGGCCGCGTGCGCTCGATGGCCTGCGCCAGCGCTTCGAGCGAGGCGATTTCGCGGTCGGGCACGTCGAACGTCGTGACGTCGGCCCCGACGCGCCGCGCCATTTCGGCCATGCGACTGCTGAAGAAGCCGTTTGCAATCGAAAGCACACGCGTTCCAGGCCACGCGAGATTCGACACAGCCATTTCCATGGCGGCGGATCCCGGTCCCGCCACGCCGAGCACCCAGTTAGAGCGCGTCTGGAACACGTAGCGCGCCATCTCCTTCACCTGGTGAATCACGCGTGCCATCGTGTCGCCGAGGTGATTGATCACCACCGAGTTCGCCTGGGCGACCGCAGCCGGAATGGGCACGGGGCCGGCGCCCATCATCAGGAGCGGCTCGTCGGGCAGGATGCCGTCGAGCGACTCGACGACCGGGCAGGGGACCGGTGCCGCTTGCACGGAAGGCGTAGCGATGGAGTCGGGGTGGAGCGGGGTGTCGTTCATGTGGGTACCTGTTTGCGGCGGATTTCGCGAAAGGTGCGGGCGCGATGGCGAAAATACAGTGTCTTCCCGGATGTATACATCTGACCATATACAGTTGCGGCGAGTTTGGCCGAACAGTAGTGTGGCTTTGCGCCGCGTCGTGTCCGTGCCGATTTCGGCATCATTTCTGGCGCCGGGCTTGCGGTGGCGCTCGTCGGCCGCTTTGCGCCGATCCTGCATTTCGGGGGTATCCGATGTCGGGCGTCGAATTCGGGAGCGCGAAGGACAGTCGCCGCTGGCGTACGGAAATCCTCGCCACGCGGCCCCGGTTATCGGACAATGCACCATTTTCAAGACGACTCCCGGACTCCGGGCCATGACTTCATGAAGCCGCTTTTCTTCTCCGCGCCGGGCGCGTTGCTGGCCCTGATGCTGGCCGTTGGTGTTCCCGCATCGGCCGAGGCGCTGACCCATACGCCTGTGTCGCACAGGGCAGCCACACTCGATCAGAACGCACCGGCGTTTGCCGTTGCCAGCGTGCATGCCATCGCCGGGACATGGAACCCGCGCGAGATGATGACGCGGGCCGCGCCCGAAATCATGACGCCATTCGTGCAACAGGAATTGCCGAACGCCTACGCGCGCCTGAACGCGAAACTAGGCAAGCTCACGACCCTGAGCGCGCCGGTCAGCGACAACGGCCCGCCGCTGCCGGGCAAGGACCCGATGGCGAACCCCATGCCGGTCACGGTGCCGGTGCCGCGCGACGGCATGGTTCAACGCTATCTGTTCAATGCGCAATTCCAGGCGGGCGCGCCGGCGCGCATCGAGATCGTGCTGCGATATCGCGAGAAATGGCAGATCGTCGGTCTGCATGTCGACTCGCCGATGTTGCATTGATCAAAAGAAAGGGGCCGTGCATGACGCGGCCCCCGGTGTTTTTATTGGATCCGATGGCCAGTCACGGACCGGCCACGCAGGACTTTAGATCATCGATCACACGCTTGATCGTGCCGATCACCTGGCCCGGCGTAATCATCCGCGAGCACTCGAACTGACGCTCCGTACCCGCACCGCGCGGGCACCACAGGTAGTTCTTGTTGTCGAACTCGACGGTCATGTCGTTCCAGCAACTGTTGCAGGCGTGGTAGTTGATCACGCGGTAGGGCGTATCGAACTCATTCTGTGGATGCGTGAAGCCGCTGATCATGACGACCGGCGTGCCGACTGCCCAGGCGAGCCATGACAGGCCGCTGCTCAGGCCGACGAAGAATTCCGCGTGCATCAGCAGGCTCGCGCGTTCTTGCAGTGGCCGGTTGCCGGTGAAGTCTTCGGCGCCGTGCGGGATGTGATTCCAGTGCATCCCTTCGCCCGCCGTGGCATCGCGGTCGATGCAGAGCACACGGTAGCCCTGGGCCTTGAGGAACTTGACCGTCTCGTACCAGCCCGACGGGTTGTTCCAGTACTTGCACTGCGAGGACGCTTGCGCGGCGATGCACACATACGGTTCGGCAATACACCGAGCGGTATCGCGAACGCCGATGCGCGGGCGGCACTCCTTTGCAGGCAGGCCCAGTAGCGTGGCGATGGTCCGTTGCAGGCCGCTCAGGCGAAAGTCGACGGGCTGGTGCGTGCGATCCGTACTCGGGAAGAAGATGCCGAGAAAGTAGCTCGCGTAGAAGCCACTGGCCGCCGCGTCCTCGTCCTCGGGCCGGATGTAATGCAGATCGGGATAGGCATCGGCGAACAGCGACCACAGCTCCGGCCCCATCGACAGATACATCTCGCAGCCATGGCGTTTGCGGAATTCGTCGACGTACGGGAACCAGGCGAGCACATCGCCGATGGTCGAGACCGGCAGGCGTGCGTAGATCTTGCGGCCGCGCGCGGCGTAGTCGTGCTCGAATACGAGCTGGCACTCGCGGAATACCTCAATTCGGAAGTTGACGAAGTAACGCTTGGTGCTGGTGACCATCGCATCGACGACTTCGTTGTCGTACAGCACGACATCGGCGTCGCGGTCGAGCAGGCGTACGCGCGCGCGGCCCTCGACCTTGACGCGGCAACCATAGTTGAAGTCGTAAAGTACCCCCGGTGCACCCTCGAACAACGGGGCGCCGAGCTGCACGAACGGCTGGTTGGCGAGATTCACGGCGACGGTGCCGGCCGCCTTCGCAGCGGCACCGTCACGAGCGGATGAAACGCTCATCGAAATACCATCACTCACTGTTGCGCGGGAACCTGCTGGCTCGGGATCGACTCAGGCCACATCTGGCCCGGGAACGGCGAGTTGATTGCGTTGCCATTGACATCGGTATTACCCGGGATGTTTGCGAAAGCCTTCGTGCAATCCACGGTCGCGGCGGCGTTGAATGCACTGCTGCCCGTCACGTTCACATTGCTGGTACCGTTCAGCGCCATCAGACCCAGGTTGTTGCTCACGTTGTTGCCGAGCATGATCCTGGCATCGGACGCCTGTACCGGATTGACCGGCGGCTGGTCGGCCACCACGTTGTTCAGCGTGATGCCGAGCGGGTTCACGATGGTCGTGGCCGGCGCGCCGGTCCAGCCTGCCGCGACGGCAGCCGGCGTAGCAAGCGTCGCCGAGTTGAAGCCCGTGAGCGTCCAGTTCGCCGCGCTCAGTTCATGCACACCATTGACGTTGATATTCTGATAACTCGGCAGCACACCCTGATTCGGCCCGACATCGTACGACGAGAAGATGTAGATCGCGTTCTGCGGCGAAGCATCGTATGTGCTCGGCATCGGGTTGCCCTGCATGCACACGTTCGTGTAGTTGACGTTCGACACGAGACCGCCTTGACCCCAGTCCGTCTTGATGCGGATGCCGTTGTCCGTGTAGTCGAGTGCCAGGTCATAGACGTTGATGTTCGACACGCTCGGGTACAGCGTCTGCGTCGCGTAAGTCTGGTTGGTGGCCGACCAGGCGCCCTTGGTCTGATACGCAGCGGTGCCGGTGGTGTAGCTCATTGGTGTCGTCTGGGCCATCACCGTCGCGCTCGGCATGCCGATGGCCGGTCCCCCCGAGGTCTGGCTGCCGATCGACATGCCATGGCCGTAGAAGAAGTGATCGTGCGCGAAGATCAGGTTGTAGACCGCGCCATCGGCCTTCGTGTAGCCGGTGCCGCTCGCGTTGGGCGTGTCCACGCAGCCCGAGCCGCCCGACGAGCCATCGAGACCGCACGGTCCGTCGCTGCTGCTTTCGCCCTTGATGGCGACGTTGTCGTCGGTGTCGCTGATGTACGAGTACGCCAGCACGATATTGCTCACGTCGCCGTTGAAGCTGCCGAGCGAGCCGCTATAACCGCCCGCGAAGGCAGGCGCGGCCGGCGTGCTCGACGACGTTGCGCCCTTGTTGCCCGGATCGAGACCATCGGTGTTTTTCACCGATGCGTAGTCGTAGTAGGCGCCCCAGTAGTTCTGTTTCTGGGTGTAGTCGTTACTCGGCGTGAAGATTTTCAGGCCCCAGGCTGTGAAGCCATTGACCCCGGTCGGCGAGATATGGATCTTCGGCGCGTTCTGCAGCGTGATGTTGTAGAGCGTGAAGTTGTAGCCGTACTGCGGCCACACGATACGTGGATTGTTCTGGTCTTCGCCGCTCAGTGCTTCGTTGCCTTCCCAGCCGAGATCCCACCAGCTCATGGCGGTGCCGTCGGCACGGGTCAGGAGTGCCGGAAACAGATAATTGCCCGCCGGCGTCGTCAAGGTCTTGCCCGCGAGCAGCGAGAACAGCGGCTGGCCGCCCTGTCCGTCGATCACGCCCGGTCCCATCACGGCGTTGTTGCTCGTGTAGACCTTGGACGGTTTCATCGCCGGGCCGGTAAAGATCACGTTGCTGATCAGCGGATTGCAGCCGTCGTCGTTCGGGTAGATCTGACCGCAGAAATAGGTCGGGCCGCTGCCGCTCGTACCTCCGGCACTCGTCGGATCGGCGCCGTAGCCGTAGGAGGCGGGCGTCAACGTTGCAGTCTGAGTGCCGCCCGCACCCACGACGTACGTGTTCGCACCCTGTTGCGTGCTGTTCGGCGTGCCGTACAACGTGCCGCCCGGCGAGCTGTAGCTCGACGCCTTGTAGGCCGTCGCCGATTCGTACAGCACCGGATCGCGCGACGCGAACAACGTCACGCCCTGGTCGATCACGAGCGTCACACCGCCCGGCATCGACAGCGGGCCGGTCACATAGGCCGTCTGCCCGTTCGCGCCCTTCGACAACTCGACCACCGTGTTGGTCGCGATGTCATTTGCGTTGTCGTAGGCATTCGCCGCATTCGCGCACGCGTACAACGCCTGCTGGATACGCGCGGTGTCCGGCGCGGTCGGATAGCCATCGGGCACGTTAAGGCCATTCGCCGCCAGTGCGACTTCGGTCGTGCCGCTCTTCGTCCCGAGGCCGAGCACGGTGGGAATTGTGGTGCTGTTGGCCGCCCATGTCGTCGACGTGCTCCAGGCCGTCACGCCCAGAGTCGAATCGCCGTTGGCCAGCGTTACGTCGACGTTGGTCGAGCCGCCCGGTGCGTACGTCGGGATCGCCGGGCTGCCCGACGAGTAGTATTTGGCCGACAACTGGCACCCGCTTGCTGCGGCCGCCGGTTGGGGGGGCTGGTACTGCTGCAGCGCCGCGTCGGACGGATTCAGGCCGACCCGGTATGCGACCGCGGGCGTACCTGTTGCCGGATAAGCCGCCGCCGAACCACCAGGGTTCGACGACGATCCGCCGCCGCACGCGGCGAGCAGCAAGGCCAGCAAGCCTGCTGCCGTGGTTTTATGGGGATATCTGATCAATTCGGTCTCCAAACGAAATCTTTTTGTGGGCGGTAACGGACCAATGGCGGGTCGGCGCCGGCCCGCTCATCACGCCATCACCACTGCCATTGAGCGCCCAGCTGGCCGCCGAAAGCGCGGGTATGCGTACCGACTTCGCCGCCGAGCTTCGCGAACAGGCTGACTCGCTGTGTCACCTGCATCTGGGCGCCTACGTCGAGGCGTGCCGCGTCTCGGTCGGTCGGCGTGCCGTAGACCTGCCACGCCTGGCCCGGCGCGTTCACGAACGAAGCCGTCAGTGACTGGTCCACGCCGGTCAGGCTATGCGTCCAGGCCAGATCCACGTGCCAGTCGACCGAATGGCCGAACAGCACGCCGCCCTGCTTGAGCAGGCGTGCGCCGAGCACGCTGAACACGGCATTCGTGCTCGCCGGGCCATAGGAGAGTGCGCTCACGCCGCCGCTTTCGGTCGCGCTCTGCTGGCCGAAGTGACCCACCGTCAGGCCCGCATACGGCTCGAGGGTGCCGGCGGCCGTGGCGAGTTTCAGGCCCGCTTCGCCATACAGCGTTTCGCTGGTGGTATTGAACGTCGCGGTGTTCTGTTCGCTTTGCGTATCGACGGTCACAGTGCGTGTCAGGCGGTTGTTCCAGTAGCCGAGCCCAGCGATGCCGGTGACGTAGAACGGACGAGCCGACGGCGACCACGTGCCATACAGCTGACCTTGCACGCCGTTGATGCGCGCGTTTGCCGGATTGTCCGCAAAGTCCACGTTGTCGTTGTTGGCGATCAACGCGGCGCCGGCACGAACGTCGGGCAGCACGGCCTGGTCGTAGCCGACGGTCAGCGCGGCGGAGTTGTCGTCGTAACCGTCGCTACCGAGGGTGCCGTCGCTGCGGGCCGTGTTGTGCTGATAATCCGCACTCACCCACAGGCCGTGGGCGAGGGCGCTGCCCTGTACGAGATGCGAGGCGATGGTGTTCTGCGCCTCACCCGTGCGGTCCTGCGCGATCTGGCGGAACGGCACCGCTTCGCTGCCGGCCAGTTCGGACATCGCGCTATAGGCCTGACGTTGCGTGGCCGGGATGAGCGCCTGCGTCACGGCGTTGCCGCCGTTGTCGTAGATCCGGCTCAGCACCGCGGCCACATGATTCTGGTTGATCGAATCGACCGGCAGCGCGAAGTTGATGGTCGACGGTGCGGCCAGCGTGACCGTCACGGCGCCGCTCGCTCCGTAGCTAACGCTGCTGTCCATATAGGCCAGGTTCGTCGTCACATTGCTGAACGCGCCGGACAAGAGACCCGAATAGCTCAGAACCGTGTACGTGGTGCCCAGCGTGTAGCCACTGCCAGACGAGATCAGTTGCAGCGTGGTGCCGCTGCCGATCGTCACGTTGCCGAGCACGGTTGTGACACCGCCCGATGTCGGCGTGATCGCGACGGCATACGTCGCGCCGCTATTGAACGAGAGTGTGCCGCTGATGTTCAGGCCCGTGCCGGGTTGGTTCGCGTACAGCGTGCTGCCGCTGGTCATGGTCAGGCCCGGCGTGATCGAGCCGATACCTTCAACCGTCGCGCCACCCGAGCCGATCGTGACGTTCGTGGCGATGCCGCCGTTCATCAGCAGTACGCCGCCGTTCGCGACTGTGGTGCTGGTGGCGATTCCGGTACCCATGCCGTTGCCTGCGCCATCGACTTGCTGCGTACCGCCCGAAACCAGCGTATTGACCGCCGAGCCGCCGCTCGTGACGTCCTGCAAGGCGCCGCGGCCCACCGTCGTGCCCGAAGCGACACCGTAAATCACGCCATCGACGATCTGCGTGGCGCCCGAATTCAGTTGGGTATCGATCGCGAGGCCGCCACCATACACATACTGCGTACCGCCCTGATTGACGGTCGCGTTGGTGGCCGTGCCGCCCGAGCTCAGCACCTGACTGCCGCCGGCATTGATCTGGCCGCCGCTGGCGACACCGCCCGACAACACGGACTGCGTACCGCCGCCACTGACGATCGTGCCGTTGGCGACACCGCCCGACACGATCTGCAATCCGCCACTCACTGTCGTTGCGTTGGCGGTGCCGGACGTCAGCACCGTTTGCGCGCCGCCGTTGTTGACGATGGTGTCGTTCGCCACGGCCAGGGCAGACACAACCTGCGAGCCCTGCGAATTGACGACGGTCGCCGACGCCGAGCCACCGGCCGAGACGAACTGGGTGCCGCCATCGACCACGCTGCCGATGGCAACGCCACCGCCCGACACCGTCTGCGTCGCGCTGGTGCCGAGCGTGGTCGCGCTGACCACACCGCCCGTCACGGTCTGATTGCCGCCACTCGACACGACGGCGCTCGTCACCGTGCCAGAGGTAATGTTCTGCACGCCGCCCGACATCACCGTCGAATCGATGACGATGCCGCCCGTACTTACGTTTTGTGTGCCGCCGCTCGTCACGGTTGCGCTCAACGACGTGCCGCCATTCGCAATATCCTGCGTGCCGCCCGAAGCCACGGTTGTAACGGCCGCGGTGCCGCCGGAAAGGATGGACTGCAGGCCGCCCGCGCTGATCACGGTGGTGGTCGCCAAACCGCCGGAGGTAATGATCTGCGCGCCGCTCGCACCGATCTGCGTGCCGGTCGCGAGGCCTCCGCCTGACACTGTTTGCGTGCCGCCGCTGCCGATTTGCGCAGCCACCGCCGACCCGCCCGACATGACGTTCTGCGCGCCGCCTGCGCCGATCTGCGCGGACACGGCGAGACCGCCGGCCGAAATGGTCTGCTGGCCATTCGAACCGACGACCGTGCCGCTAGCCAGACCGCCCGCGGATACGATTTCGGCGCCGCCACTGCCGACCGTGGTCGTGAGCGACGTGCCGCCCGACAGCACGGTCAGGCTGCCGCCATCCTCGGCCACGACGCCCGACGCCACGTTTTGCGCAATCGTGAAGGCGCTCGATGTGCCCGAGACGGAGAACACATTGCCGGTCACGGTATCCGCCGTGTTCAGTACCAGCGCGCCGCCGGCGCTTTGCACCGTGTTGGTTGCAGTGCCGCCCGAGGAGACCACGAGCACGCCGCCGCTCGAGATGTCGGTATTGCCCGCCATGGTGCCGCCCAGCACATACAGCGTGCCGCCGCTGCTCACCACCGTGCCGATTGCGGTCGAACCCGAGGTGACTGTCTGTGTGGAACCTGCCGACAAGGTCTGCGGGACGTCCAGTACGCTCACGTCACCGGCCGACGTACTTTCGCCACTGTTGACGTAACCGGACACCAGATACACTGCACCGCCCGCTTCGACGGTACCGCCGGACAGCACGCCGCCTGACGACACGAACTGAGTGCCGCCGCTGTCCACCAGCGCATTGACCGATGTGCCGCCGCTGGCAATACTCTGCAGCCCGCCGTTGGTCACGGTCGTGCCCGAGGCCACGCCACCGGTCAGGATGTTTTGCGTGCCGCCGCTATTGACGGTTGCGTTGATGGCCGTGCCGCCGTTCAGGATGTTTTGTGCGCCGCCATTGTTGATCACGGTGCCGCTCGCCACACCACCAGCCGATATGGTTTCCGTGCCGCCGTTGCCCACTTGCGTAGCGAGCGAGGTGTTGCCCGCCAGCACGGTCAGGGCCCCGCCGTTCTCGACCACAACGTTTGAGGCAACGCCACCCAGGATAGAGAAGGCGCTGCTGACCCCGGCCGAAACAACATTGCCCGACAGGTTTTCGGCGGTGTCGGTGACCAGCACGGCACCTGCATTCTGCGTCACGCCAGTGGCGGTGCCGCCCGAACTGACGTCGAGTTCGGCGCCGCTATTCAGCGTGGTGCTGATTGCGGTGCCGCCGTCGATAGTCTGTTTGCCGCCGCTCGCTACCGTCGCGTCGTTGGCCGTGCCGCCGATCGAAACAATTTCCTGACCGCCGTTGCCGATATGCGAGTTGAGCGACATGCCACCCGTCAGTACGGCCAACGAGCCGCCATTTTCGATCACGAGGCCTGTCGCGACATTGCCGGAAATCGAGAATGCAGCGCTGCCTGCGCCATACGTACCGGTTAGTGTCTCGGCGGTATCGGTAATCAGCGCGGCGCCGGCATTCTGCGTCACGCCGGTGGCGGTGCCGCCCGACGTAACATTGAGTGTGCCGCCGCTCGACACGGTCGTGCCGGACGCACTTGCGCCCGACGAAACGATCTGTGTGCCGCCGTAAGTGACGGTGGTGCTGCTCACGACTCCACCCGTTCCCGCGACGTTTTGCGTACCGCCGCTTGCAACGGCGGCGTTTGCGGCGCTGCCGCCCGACTTGACGTTTTGCACGCCGTTGACCGTTGCACCGGTATCGACGCCACCGGACGAAACATTTTCCGTACCGCCGGCTGCGATCGCGGTGGCAGTAGCGGTGCCGAGCAGGCTTTGTGTGCCGCCGCTCGACACGGTCGTGCCAGCGGCCACGCCGCCCGCACTCACCTTGATGTTGCCGGCGTCCGAGACAGTCGCGCCCTGGAGGGTGCCGGTGGACGAGACATTGAGCGTGCCGCCGTCGACGTCGGCGCCCGAGGCCGAACCGCCCGAACTGACGTTCAACGTGCCGTTGGCCTGTACGGTGGCGTTCTGGTCCGTGCCGGCGGCATACACCGTTTCGGCACCGCCGCTATTGACAGTCGCACCGATCGACTTGCCGCCGGAAGACACGGCGAATACGCCGCCGCCATCGACGATCGTCGACGAAGCCACACCGCCGGCCGTCGTCCCCGATGCGAGTGATACCGTGCCGCCGTTTTCGACCGTAGTCGCCGATGCAACGCCGGTCGTCAGCACGGCCATCTGCGCGCCCGTGCCGCTCACCAGTGTGCCTTGCGCATAGCCGCCGGCACCGCCAGAGGCCACGACCATCTTGCCGCCGGCCTCGACAGTCGTGTCATAGGCGCTGCCCGCACTATAGCCGCCGCCGGAGCCGCCGATGTAGAGCGTGCCGCCGGAGTTGGCAACATAGTTCGATCCATTGACGGTGGCTGCACCTGCGCTCTCCACGATCGTGCCGGACGCGACTCCGCCGGACACCACGTTCTGAAGACCGCCGAGCACGACGGTGCCGTATGCAATGCCGCCTTTGCTGACGACCTGTTTCGCCGTGCCGCCCGAAGCGACGACGTAGGTGTCCACGGACACGGTGTTCGTGCCGGACACGGTCTGCACCGCACTGGTCGCGGTCGTTCCATCCACCACGGCGTTAATTGTTCCTGCGCCCGCCGGCGATACGTTTGCCGAAGTATTCAGGTACACGGTGGCCGACGTCAGGGCGACGGTGGTAGTTCCGCCATCGGGCGTGCAACTCGTGTCCGTCGATGTCGCAACAGCACATGCCACCGCTTGCGCGTGAGCCAACATCGGAACGCCCTGTGCCGCTGCGAAGCCAAGCAACAGCCTGACGAGCCGCGACAACCCCGCGCGCCTGAACCCAAAACGATGCACGCAATACTTGCGACGGTAGGTCAACCGTTTCATCTACGTATCCCCAATGTGTCTGCGGGGCACCTGGTCTTGGGGTGTCCCGCCTTTTTTTATTTGCAGCCTGAAATCTGCCCAGCACGGACTGGCAACGAAACTGGCCTGGCCTTCCCCGATGCCTTACGCTCCGAACCCGGGAATGCGGCGTATTACGTGCTTGACCTGCTCGGTCGTGATCAGGCGCGTGCATTCGAACTGCCTCGGCGTACCTGCATGGCGCGGGCACCATAAGAAGTCCTTATGATCGAACATTACCCGTACGTCGTTCCAGCAGCTGTTGCACGTGTGGTAGTTGATGACCCGAAACGGCGTGTGAAACTCGTTGGTCGGATGCGTGAAGCCGCTGATCATCACGACCGGCGTGCCCATGGCCCACGCGAGCCACGACAGCCCGCTGGAGAGGCCGATGAAGAAGTCGGCATGCTTGAGCCACCGCGCACGTTCGGCAAGCGGCTTGTCGCCCGTCTCGTCCTCACTGCCATAGGGGATGTGATTCCAGACCGTGCCGGTGCCGTGTGTGGCTTTCTGGTCGATGCAGATCACGCGGTAGCCGTGGTCCTTAAGGAACTGCACAAGCTCGCGCCAGCCGGTGGGGTTATTCCAGTATTTGCACTGCGTCGTGCTTTGGGCGGCAATGCAGACGTATTTTTCGGGAATAGGGCGGGAGGTCTCCTGCAATTCGATCTCCGGGGGCGTCTCGTCGGGATCGACGCCGAGGATGTAACCCGCTGTGCGGTGCAGGCCCACATGACGGAAATCGCAGGGCTGACTGACGTTCGCCTCATCGGTGAAGAAAAGGCCGATGTTGTACGTCGCATAGAACTGCGCCGGATCGACTTCCTCGGGCGTCACGAACGTTATCCGCGGATAACGTGTCTTGAAGAGCGCAATCATTGGCGCGCCCATCGAGCAGGTCAGGGCGCAACCGGGGTGTTGCCGTGCGAATTTCGCTGCATACGGAAACCAGGCGATCAGATCGCCGAGCGTGCCGACGGGAAACTGGATCAGCACGCACTGGCCGTTGAGGTCGAACTGGTGGCGCATCACCTCGGCATCGCCGTTGCGCACCTCGATCTCGAACGGAACGTAGTATTTCTTGCTGCTCGCAACGAAACCGGACTTGAGCGCGGTTTCGAAAAGCACGTTATTCGTCGTCACGTCACGCAGGCGCACGAACCAGTCGTCCCGTGCTTCGGGCAGGACGACGCGGCAGCCGTCATTGAAGTCGTAACGGATTCCGTTCGGCCCTTGCTGGGTCGGGGCGGCGGACGGCGCTACGAAATTGCCCTTGACGTCGGGCGTGGGGGACGTGTTCCTGGCCGGTTGCTTGTCCGCAACGGCCGCCGTCTTGTCCTTCTTCTTCAAATCGTCTCCGGGCCGCGCATCGGCCTTTCTAATAGCCTGAAATTATTCTGCATAACTAAGCGTTTTCCCTGGTGCGTGTGCCGGTCATTCCATGTCCCCCGACGTTTGCACCACTGCCCGCGAATTCGCCGGGCGGAGAACGGGCTCAGTGAGCCCGTTCGCATCCGGACTAGCGTTCGCGACTGATCATAAAATTACAGCGCAATAGTTGTCAAACAACAAAACCGTAAGGTTAAACAAGTATTGGCTCGCCGGCGTTGGCTTCCGTAACCCGGAAAGCCCGCCCGGAGCGGCTTCCGGCTGCCCGCGGGATGGGTGATAGACGTCGGCTGCTAGCCGCTATCAGGGATAAACCCTGGTCCTGCGGAGCCACGGTTGTTTTTTCAACTTACTCCCGCAATCGCGCTGCCGGATGAGCCATAGGCAACTGGCCGAGGGCGCACACGACAAAGTGGTCAAGCAAATCAATGGGTTGCGCATACGTAATGCATCCTGCCCAGAGGTCAACTCCAGCCTTGGCTCAGGGAGCTGCCAGTCAGGGCAAGCGTGTGCGCAATGGTCCCCAAAAAGAAAAATCCCCACTCAGTGCGGTTCACTGAGTGGGGATCGGAATTGCCGATCTCGCGGCGCGACGCTCAACCGAGCAGCAGGGCGTCGTCGTCGAGCTTTTCGTGTCGCGTCTGTTCGAACATGCGCAGCAGGTCCGGCACGTCGAGTCCGCGTCGCGCGTCGCCCGACACGTCCAGCACGACCTGGCCCTGGTGCAGCATGATCGTGCGCTCGCCGTAGTCGAGCGCCTGGCGCATGCTGTGCGTGACCATCATCGTCGTGAGTTTGGCTTCCTCCACGATGCGCGCGGTCAGTTCCAGCACGAACGCGGCGGTCTTCGGATCGAGCGCAGCCGTATGCTCGTCGAGCAGCAGGATGCGCGACGGTTGCAGCGAAGCCATCAACAGGCTCACTGCCTGGCGCTGTCCGCCCGAGAGCAGGCCGATGCGGTCGGTCAGCCGGTTTTCGAGGCCGAGGTTCAAAAGACTCAGCTTGTCGCGAAAGAGTTCGCGGTCCTGCTTGCGCAGCGCCGGGCCGAAGCCGCGACGCTTGCCGCGCGCCATGGCGAGCGCCATGTTTTCCTCGATCGTGAGGGCTTCGCAGGTGCCCGCCATCGGGTCCTGGAACACGCGCGCCACGAGGTGCGCGCGGTCCCATGCGTGCTTCTTCGTGACGTCCTGGCCGTCGATCGTGATCGAGCCTTCGTCGACCATCTGGTCGCCGCTGATCGCGTTGAGGAAGGTCGACTTGCCCGCGCCGTTCGAGCCGATCACGGCGACGAACTGGCTAGTCGGGATTTCGAGCGAGAGCCCGCGCAGCGCGCGCATTTCGATTGGCGTGCCGGGATTGAAAGTGAGCCTGAGGTCCTTTGCGCTGAGCATGGCTTATGCCCTCCCGTTCTTGCGGCCGAAGAGTTTCTTGCGCGTCGCAGGCAGCACGAGTGCGATCGTCACGAGGGCGGCAGTCACGAGATTCAGGTCCTGAGCCTTGAGCCCGATGAAATCGCTGTTGAGCGCGAGCGCGATGAAGAAGCGATAAAGGATCGCGCCGAGCACGGCGGCGAGCGTCGTGAGCACCAGACGGCGCGCGGGCAGGATGCTTTCGCCGATGATCACGGCAGCAAGACCGATCACGATCGTGCCGATGCCCATCGAGATGTCCGAGCCGCCCTGGGTCTGCGCGAAGAGCGCACCGGCCGTTGCGACGAGCGCGTTCGACAGCGCCATGCCGGCCAGCGTCGCGCGTCCCGTGGCGATGCCCTGGGCGCGCGCCATGCGCGGATTCGCGCCCGTGGCGCGCAGCGCGAGGCCGTATTGCGACGAGAAGAACCAGTCCACGCCGCACTTCGCAACGATGACGATAACGAGCAGTGCGAGCGGACGCAGTACGTAGTCGGGCAGCCAGGTCGGCTGAATCATCGTGAAGACGGTGGCTTCGGAAATGAGCGGCACGTTCGGCGCGCCCATCACGCGCAGGTTGACCGAGTAGAGCGCGATCATCATCAGGATGCTGGCGAGCAGGTCCATGATTTTCAGGCGCACGTTGAGCCAGCCCGTGACGAAACCGGCCATCGCGCCCGCGATCATCGCGCAGGCGGTCGCGAGAAACGGATCGTGACCGGCGGAGATCAGCGTCGCAGCAACGGCGCCGCCGAGCGGAAAGCTGCCGTCCACGGTGAGGTCGGGGAAGTTAAGGATGCGAAACGAAATCAGCACCCCCAGGGCGACGAGACTGAAGATCAGCCCGATCTCCAGGGCGCCCAGAAGCGAGTAAAGGGACATGGGAACAAAAATCCTGTTGCGGTCTCCCGCCGGGGTGTATCGGACTTGCCGAGGGACGACGCGCCCGGGCCGGGAAACTTCGCGTCCGTGCGTACCCGATAAGGGTACGCCGGTTTTTTTCTACTGGCCTGCTAGCCGTTCGCGACACGCGTCCGCATGCGGCGGACACTTGTCGCGACGAAGCGGCGTTACTTGACGACCGAGGTCGCGTCCTTGAGCAGATCGGCGGACAGTGTCACACCCTGCTTTTGCGCCGCGGCCGGGTTCACGAACAGTTGCAGGTCGGTGCTCGTTTCCGATGCGATCGCGCCGGGCTTCTCGCCCTTCAGGATACGCACGACGACCTTGCCGGTCTGATGGCCGAGGTTGCTGTAGTCGATGCCGAGCGCTGCGATTGCGCCGCGCTTCACGCTGTCCGTGTCGGAGGCGATGAGCGGGATCTTCGCGTCGTTGGCAACCTTCACGAGCGCCTCATACGCCGAGACCACGTTGTTGTCCGTGTTCGTGTAGATCACGTCGACCTTGCCGATCAGGCTCTTGGCGGCCGGTGCGATATCGACGGTGCGCGGTGCGGCGGCTTCCTTGAGCGTCATGCCGTTTTTCGCGAGCAGTTCCTTGAGCGCCTTCACCACCACGACCGAGTTAGCCTCGCCCGGGTTGTAGACCATGCCCACGGTCTTCGCATTCGGCACGACGCGCTTGATCAGTGCGACCTGCTTGTCGAGCGGGAGCTTGTCCGAGACGCCCGTGACGTTGGTGCCGCTCGGCGCCCAGCCCTTAACGAGTTGCGCGGCGATCGGGTCAGTCACGCCCGCGTACACGACCGGCACGGTCTTCGTCGCGGCGACGACGGCTTGCGCCGAAGGCGTGGCGATCGCGACGATCGCGCTCGGGTTGTCGCCGACGAACTTGCGGGCGATCTGCGCGGCGGTGCCGGTATTGCCCTGCGCGCTCTGGTATTCCCACTTCAGGTTCTTGCCTGCATCGTAGCCGGCGGCCTTCAGTTCGTCGCGCACACCGTCGCGGATCGCGTCGAGCGCGGGGTGCTCGACGATCGACAGCACTTCAACGGTGGCGGTTTGCGCGTGAGCGGCGCCGGAGAACAGCGACAGTGCGATAGCGCTGCCGATAACGGTTTGGGTGGCGGCCCTGGCGGCCAGCTTGAACGACTTCATGCGTGGGATCTCCCCCGAAACTTCAGGTCTGGATGATATTGCCGCGTAGCGCGGCGTCGCCGTCATCCCGCGCGGCCCGGATGTTCTGCGGCGCGCGCGTTATGGTGCAGTGGTCCGACGGCGAGGGTGCGAGGATACCACTTTCGGATGGGCTATCGGGGCGCTGGAAGGTCATTTTGCCGCGGCGGCGCGCCGCTTTGTTCACGCCTCGCGAGCGGGTATTCCGGCTTGATTTTCCGGTAATCCGACGTGGGAGAGAATTTTTTCCGGGTTTCGTTTCGGAATGTCATGACGATGCTCAACGGGAGGATTATCGTGTTGGTTTGACGTTCAATGGCATCCTGGAAACTGGTTTTGCGAGGCGATTTTCTTTGTGAATCAACATGATGGCGTGGCCTTGATTTAGGGTTTTCCATGGGTTTATTTTGCGATATGGCGGGTGATCTGTCGGCTATCGTAAATAAAACGGGAGGCTATATATAATCTGGCCATTAATGGAGTCCATTTATCTACAATTAATTCGCAATATTCCGCCGGAAAGGTTTTGAAAACATTTGCCGGAGAGCCGCACCAGCCGGTCATCTTCGGCATGCCGATCCACCAGGGCCGCATACGGGCACGATTTTTCGTGCATTTTCAAAGACTTTCCACCCGTCGCGTCAATTCAATGCGACCCCATATTCGCATCAAGGTTTGAAAACCTCATAGTTGCGTTCACAAGTGTTTGTTGATATTATCCGCCGATCGCTGATTCAGGCTGGACCATCTATCCGGTACGAAATGCAGCGAACGGGGCAGGCGGATCGCTTGCGCATTAGAGGTTGTATTCCGTGCAATCTCTCCGAACTCGGTCGCGACAAGGCGGCCGATACATGCCGGGCCCCGTCACGTCTTTTTTTTGGCCCGTCATGGTCGTTCTCCATGACCGATGTCCTGGAGTGCTGTTCGTTTGCGCACGTCAACCCGCCTGGCCGGTTGACCCGAAAACAAACGAGGAGCTCCAGATGATGTCGTCTCGCCTTACTTCCCTTTCCGTCGCTGCCGCGCTGCTCTCCCTGGGTGCAGCCGCTGCGCACGCCGACACTGTGAAAATCGCCATCGCGGGTCCGTTCAGCGGCGCGGTCGCCCAGTACGGCGACATGGTCAAGGCGGGCGCACTGACCGCTATCGAGCAGATCAACGCCGCTGGCGGCGTGAACGGCAACAAGCTCGAAGCCGTCCTGATGGATGACTCGTGCGAGCCGAAGCAGGCCGTCGCCGTCGCGAACAAGATCGTTTCGCAGCACATCCAGTACGTGGTCGGCCACGTCTGCTCGGGCTCGACGATTCCCGCATCGGACATCTACGAGAACGAAGGCGTCGTGATGGTCACGCCGTCGGCTACCGCACCGCAGCTCACGGAAGGCAAGAAGCGCCAGTTCATCTTCCGCACGATCGGCCGTGACGACCAGCAGGGTCCCGCCGCTGCTGCCTACATCATCAACAAGGTCAAGCCGAAGAAGGTCGCCATCCTGCACGACAAGCAGTCGTATGGCCAGGGCATTGCGACGTCGGTGAAGGGCGCGCTCGACAAGGCGCACATCCCGGTCGTCGTGTTCGAAGGCATCAACGCAGGTGATTCGGACTACTCGGCAATCGTCACGAAGCTCAAGTCGCAGGGCGTGGACTTTGTGTACTTCGGCGGCTACCACCCGGAAATGGGCCTCCTGCTGCGCCAGTCGCGCGAACAGGGCGTGAAGGCCACGTTCATGGGACCTGAAGGCGTGGGCAACAAGGACGTGACGGCCATCGCCGGCGCGGCTTCGGAAGGCATGCTCGTCACGCTGCCCGCCGACTTCTCCGCCGATCCCGCGAACGCGAAGCTCGTGAAGGCATTTGCCGACGCGAAGCGCGACGCCAACGGTCCGTTCCAGATGCCGTCGTATGCCGCGGTCGAAGTGATCGCCAACGGTATCGCGGGTGCGAAGAGCATCGACCCGACCAAGGTCGCTGCTTACATCCACAAGAACGCAGTCAGCACGCCGATCGGCAAGGTGGAATACGACGCACAGGGCGACCTGAAGTCGTTCCGCTTCGTCGTTTTCACGTGGCACAAGGACGCCACGAAGACCGCCGCTAACTAATCCCGGCGCGTCAACCGGACGCCCCGCTCCTCGTTTCGACGGGCGGGGCGTTTTCAAATCCGGCGGTGTCGAATCCGGGTCTGACCGCTGTGAGCGGTCCTGATCGGTCTTATTGCCGCGAGGTGTTTGCATGAACGATTTTCTTCCCCAATTTACCCAGCAGCTCGTCAACGGGCTCACGCTGGGTGCGATCTATGCGTTGATCGCCATCGGCTACACGATGGTCTACGGCATCATCGGCATGATCAACTTCGCTCACGGCGAGATCTACATGATCGGCGCCTATGTGGGCCTCGTCACGCTCACGGCCATCGGCATCTCCGCGGGTTATCCGCTGCCGCTCGTGCTGGGCGCGGCGCTCATCGTCTCGGTGCTCGTCACCGGACTCTACGGTTTTGCGGTCGAGCGCGTCGCGTATAGGCCGCTGCGCGGCGGGCCGCGCCTCGTGCCGCTGATCTCGGCGATCGGCATGTCGATCTTCCTGCAGAACTACGTGCAGATCGGGCAGGGCGCGCGCGACGTCTCGGTGCCGCAGCTCATCTCCGGCGCGATCGAATTCAACATGGGCGGCAACTTCGACGTGACGATCCCGTATGCACGCATGCTGATCGTCGGCGTGACGCTCGTGCTGATGATCGCGCTCACGCTCTTCATCAGTCGCTCGCGTATGGGCCGCGCCTGCCGCGCCTGCGCCGAGGACATGAAGATGGCCAATCTCCTCGGCATCGACACGAACCGCGTGATCTCGTTCACGTTCGTGCTCGGCGCGATGCTCGCCGCCGTGGGCGGCGTGCTGATCGGTCTCACGATCGGCAAGCTCAATCCGTATATCGGCTTCATCGCGGGCATCAAGGCGTTTACGGCGGCGGTGCTCGGCGGCATCGGCAGCATTCCGGGCGCGATGCTCGGCGGCGTGCTGCTCGGCCTCGCCGAAACGTTCGCCTCGGGCTACATGCCGGCTGAGTACAAGGACGTCGTTGCGTTCGGCCTGCTCGTGCTCGTGCTGCTGTTCCGTCCCACCGGCCTGCTCGGCAAGCCGGACGTCGAAAAGGTGTGAGGACGTCATGAGTCAACCCATTCCGGTTTCCATCGGCAGCAACCGCGCACATGGCGCGTCCTCTTCGCAGACAGTGAAGGGAGCATTCGCCGCCGCGCTGGCGACGATCATCCTCACCGCGCCGGTTCTCGGCCTGCAACTGACGCTCGACGGTTATCAGGTCGTGCTGCAGCAGCACTGGCGACCCGTCTGGATCGCGGCGGCGGTCGTATTCGTGTTCCAGCTCGTCAAGCCGCTATTCCAGCGCGCGACGAGCGGCGTGCGTCTGCCCGCGCTGCCTGTGCCCGGCGCGCGTGGCCAGCGCGTGGCGATCTGGGTGCTGCTCGCATTCGGCCTCGGCTTCGGCTTCGTCGGTTCGCGCGGCGCCGTGGACGTCGCGACGCTTGCGCTGATCTACGTGATTCTCGGCCTCGGCCTGAACATCGTCGTCGGCTTCGCGGGTCTGCTCGATCTCGGCTATGTCGGTTTTTACGCGGTCGGCGGCTATACGTATGCGCTGCTCAATCAGTATTTCGGCCTGACGTTCTGGGAGTGTCTGCCGATTGCTGCGCTCGCCTCGGCCACGTTTGGTTTCCTGCTCGGCTTTCCGGTGTTGCGTCTGCGCGGCGACTATCTCGCGATCGTCACGCTCGGTTTCGGCGAGATCATTCGTCTCCTGCTGAACAACCTCACGAGTATCACGGGCGGTCCCGACGGCATTTCGGGCATTCCGAAGCCGACCGTGTTTGGCTTCGAGATGGCGCGCCACGCGAGTGTGGATGGCGCAAAGACGTTCCATGAGCTCATGGGTTGGGAATACAGCGGCGATCACGTGGTGATCTTCCTCTACCTGCTCGCGCTCGTGCTGGTCGCATTCACGCTCTTCGTCACGAGCCGCCTCTTGCGCATGCCCATGGGCCGCGCGTGGGAAGCGCTGCGCGAGGACGAAATCGCCTGCCGCTCGCTCGGTCTGAATCCGACGCGCGTGAAGCTTTCCGCGTTCACGCTCGGTGCGTCGTTCGCGGGTCTCGCGGGTGCGTTCTTCGCGGCGCGACAGGGGCTCGTTACGCCCGAGTCGTTCACGTTCATCGAGTCGGCGCTGATTCTCGCCGTGGTGGTGCTGGGCGGCATGGGCTCGCAGCTGGGCGTCGTGCTCGCCGCGATCCTGCTGACCGTGCTGCCGGAAATCGCACGCGGCTTTGCCGAGTACCGGATGCTGATCTTCGGTCTCGTGATGGTGCTGATGATGATGTGGCGTCCGCAGGGCCTGCTGCCCGCGAGCCGTCCGCATGTGGAGTTGCCGCGATGAGCGCAGAACAGTTGTTGAAAGTATCGGGTCTGCAGATGCGCTTCGGCGGCCTGCTCGCCGTGGACGGCATCGAGTTCGATGTGCGCGCGAACGAAGTCTTCGCGATCATCGGCCCGAACGGCGCGGGCAAGACGACGGTGTTCAACTGCGTCGGCGGTTTCTACAAGCCGACCGCGGGCGATATCCGTCTGCAGGGTCACGCGATCACGGGGCTGCCGAGCCATCAGGTGGCGCGGCGCGGGCTCGTGCGCACGTTCCAGAACATTCGTCTCTTCAAGCAGTTGACGGTGCTGGAGAACCTGATGGTCGCCCAGCACCTCAAGGTCAACCGCAACATTCTGAGCGGCCTCTTCACGACGCCCGGGTATCGCCGTGCCGAGCGCGCAGCGCTGGAACGCGCGGCGCTGTGGCTCGACCGCGTGGGTCTCACGAGCGTCGCGAACCGTGAGGCGGGCACGCTTTCGTATGGCCATCAGCGGCGGCTCGAAATCGCCCGCTGCATGATCACCGAGCCGCGTCTTCTGATGCTCGACGAACCCGCCGCGGGTCTGAACCCGCAGGAGAAGATCGAGCTGCAGCAGATGGTGGACGGATTGCGAAACGAGTTTGGTATTTCCGTACTCCTGATCGAACACGACATGAGTCTTGTGATGGGTGTGTCCGACCGCATTCTCGTGATGGAGCACGGTAAGCCGATCATGATCGGTAAGCCTGACGAAGTGCGCAACGACCCGCGCGTGATCAAGGCGTATCTCGGAGAGGACTGATGCTGAAGCTGGAAAAGGTCCATACGCACTATGGCGCGGTAGAAGCGCTGTCGGGCGTGTCGATTGAAGTGAACAAGGGCGAGATCGTCACGCTGATCGGCAGCAACGGCGCCGGCAAGACCACGCTCATGATGACCGTGTGCGGTACGCCGCGCGCGTCGTCCGGGCGCGTGACATTCGAGGGCGAAGACATCACGCGCATGGCGACGCACGAAATCATGCGTCTCGGCATGGCGATTTCGCCCGAAGGCCGCCGCGTGTTCCCGAGCCTCACGGTGCTCGAAAACCTGCAGATGGGCGGTTTCTTCGCGTCGCAGCACGAGATCGAGGCGGGCCTTGAGCATGTGTTCAAGTTGTTTCCGCGCCTTAATCAGCGTGCGAGACAGCGGGCCGGCACGATGTCGGGCGGTGAGCAGCAAATGCTGGCGATTGGCCGCGCGCTCATGAGCCGTCCGCGTCTATTGCTGCTCGATGAGCCCACCCTCGGCCTCGCGCCGCTCGTGATCGCGCAGATCTTCGACATCATCCGCACGATCCGCGATGAGGGTGTGACGGTGTTTCTCGTCGAGCAGAATGCGAACAAGGCGCTGCACGTGGCCGATCGCGGCTATGTGCTGGAGACGGGACGCGTCGTGCTCGCCGACACCGCGGACAATCTGCTCGCAAACGACGACATCAAGCGCGCCTATCTCGGCGGCTAGTCCGGCTCACCGAAAACCCGCACGCCGTTCAAAAGCGGCATGCCTCCGCCCGCAAGATCGCCGTTCCCTGAACGGCGATCTTGCGGGCGGTTTCGTTTGCGATGGATCGAGTCGATCAGACCTGCGAGGTCCGTGGCTGCCGGCATGCAGCCAGCCATACCCGAATGGTCCGAGGACTGTGGTACAGGCGAACGCAGGACGACCCGGACCCACGGTTGCGGAAAATGCTGCGATGCGGGCTCTGGTGCTACCCGTGTGGCGCCAGAGCGATATTTGCATGCGGTTGAGCCGCTCAATGCGATGCAACATTTTCGTTTTCCATAAATTAATAAACAGCCGATAAATCCAACGTTTTGCTTTCTAAAGTTGCAAATCGCTTTTCGTTTTGAAACGATGGAAATCGACTACTGGACAAGCGGGCCGGACTCACGATAATGGAGCGTCCTGAAATCGGGTCGCGTGCCGAAAATGGCACGCCACGCACAACACGCGACACGCGACGCAGCCAGCCTGCCGGGCCATGCAAGAATCGCGGCGCGCATGAATGAGCCTTACCGGAGAGTTTTTGCATGTCTGAAGAGTACGAAGTGCACGGGCCGCACGATCACGCTGTGGAGCACGCCGCTGCCGGCCACGGCGGACACGGGGAGGGCGATCCGTTTGCCGGCCGCATGGCTGTGATCACTGCGATCCTCGCGTCGATCGGTGCGATCTTCGCCTACCAGAGCGGGACGAGCGAAAATCTCGCGCTCTATTACAAAAACGAGGCGGCGATCCGCAAGACCGAGGCTGCGAACCAGTGGGCTTACTACCAGGCCAAAGGCGAGAAAGAGAATCTTGCCGAACTCGGTGCAGCACTCTCGGCGAATGCGAGTGAAACGCAGCGCCGCTTCACCGCCGATGCCGAGCGCTATCGCCAGCAGAAGGAGCCGATCCGCGCGAAAGCCGAATCGATCGAAAAGGCCGTGGCGCTAGACGATGAACGCAGCGAAGCGCTCATGCACGGTCATCACCGCTGGGCGCAGGCCACGACGGCTATCCAGATCTCGATTGCGCTCACAGCGATCACACTGCTGACGCGCCGCCGCTGGCTGCTTTATGTATCGATGGGGATGGCGTCGGCGGGCGTGGTGCTCGGCGCTCTGGCGTTCTCGTCAATCTGAATCGCGCAGGGCCTGATATTCGCACGGGCAGGCCCGGGGGCCCCCTCACGTGATCGAGGCAAGCGACTCAACCGCCGCAGACGATGGCCGTCAACAGCAACGGTACGACGGTTTCGACCGTCGCATCGCTGTTGGCCTCGCGCAGCCGCAGCCGCACCGAATCCTCCGGGGCGGACACAATCACGCCGTAAAGCGGCGAATCGATTTCCTTCCCCGAGCCGCGGTGAAAGAGCGCGTCGTCGCGCTCGTAGCCAAGCACCATATAGATCGGGAAGCCGAACGCGCTGAGTTGGCCCTTCTGAACGGGCCGGAATGCGTTGACCGAATTGGACTCCACCCGGCTGGGTTTCGGATCGATCCATCGTTCGTTGATAAACGATGAAACGAACGCATGCGGACTCGACGTGCAATCGAACTGCTGGTCATGAGGTTCGGCATGCGCGAATGCCGGGACCAGCATTGCAGCGACGCCTGCCACAAGCGTGACGACGGGAGCTCTGTGCTTGCTCATGTCTGTGACAACCGAATCACCCGGAAAAACCATTCGACACCCGAACAGCATTCACGTTCAACCGACGCGGCACGTCCCTTGCGCAGCGTCTGTGTTTGCGTACATGTGGATTGCGGCATGCGGTCGCTGGGCCGCGCGACGCAGGCTGGCGCGGCCGGAGATGGCGTCAGAGCATGGACTTCGCCTGGGTGAGGATCTTGTCGCAGACCTCGCGCGTGGCGGCTTCCTTGAGCCCGCTGCCCGAGAGATCGATATGCGAGCCGTTGCCTGCAGTAAGAATGCCGTTGGTCCCCTGCTGGTAGCCGCTATCCGTAGTGTTTGCGCCGCCGGGCAACTTGCTGAGCAGTGAGTTCTGGACGCTGCTTGCAGAACCGGCGCTCAGAAAATTGTTCTTGATGCAGTAACTGAGCACGCCGGTGACATTGCCGAGACTGCTCGAAGTGACCGACGCCCCGGAGAGCGAACTGCTGAGGCCGCCGAGATTGCCGAGCGCATTTCCGGCTGTGCCGCTGTTACCGCCCTGATTCAGCAGATTGCCGAACTGGGCGTGCGCGACGCCAAAGGTCAGAAGCAGGCCAATGGCGAAAAGGGCGGCGGTGCGCGGTGTAGAAGTTTGCATACACGGACCTCCGAGGTGGGCAGGTACTTTTCTACTATAGATGCATTCGCTTTCGCTGCTTGCGAGGATGACCGCTGTATAAAGCGCGACTCAATGCGGCATGCAGTGCGGAATGCGAGGTGCAACCCAGTCAGACGGTGACGTAATGACCGTGTCATCGCCATGTCATTTGTTGCGGCAACAACGGAACCGGTGGATTTGATGGTTCGAAGCGGGTGTATTGCACCGCGCGAACAAGGCCACTTGCATACCGCAACCTTGCGGCGATGTATTGCGTTTCCGGAAGAAAGATCGCAGATTCAGGCGCAATCGCGCAAAATTCGCACCGTTCGATGCGCAACTTTGTTTCTAACCGTAACACTTATTTCGGTCCGCCTCAGTGACTGGTTTGAGGTGGTATCCTTCCTGCACAAATTCTCCCCTGCACGAGTGAGACCACGGTTCTTGCGTCAATTTCGTGACGTGCGCACCGCCCGAGTGCGGCGTCCGACGTAAATGAACCAGGTAGAAAAGCATATGGTGCAACCGGGTATTCCAACGCGGGCAGACACGATCCGCGCGTGAATACCCAGTCACGGCAGCCACGGTCCGGCTGTGTGGAGAACAACATGAATTTCGAAGAACTGAACGATGACGAGTGGATGTTGGTGTCGTCGCTCGTATCCGATGATCCGCCCATTCGACTCAATCGCCGTGGTCGCCCTCGCGCGGAGCCGAGGATCGTTGCCAATGCAGTGCTATGGATCCTGACCACTGGCGAATCGTGGTCGCGTTTGCCCGCGCGTTATCCATCCGGGCCCACATGTCGCCGCCGTTTCGACGACTGGCACGTGAGCGGCACGCTCATCGAGATCGTCAAACGGCTCACGCAGGTCGGGCGTAGTTTCGTCTATGTGCCCGAGCCGGTTGACCCGGCATCGGTTACTTCTTCCGCATCGTCGGTCAAGCAGGCCGCAGTGGTCGAAGAATCGGCGGACGACGACGGACAGCCTGCCGTTTACTGGAAGAGCCCGGAAACGTGGCAGGTGTCCGCAAGCGCTGGCGATGCACCGATTGCCGCCGATGCTATCGAGAGCATGACGCGTCAACTCGCGAGTCCGAGCGTGCCTGCTGTCACCCGGAAAGCGGTCTCCGCCTTGCCTGCGCGGGCGATAACGTCCACGGCTGTTCCAGTGCCTGCCGGTTCGCAAATGCCGCGCGACGAGAGTCCTTCGGCGGCGCGTAGCACGCTATGGACGAGCGATGGTATGCAGTCGGTGCAGATTGCGGAATGGCGTGGCTATGCGATCAACCTCACCGTGCAGCCGGTGCGCAATCGCATGTATCGCGCGTCGGTGGAGATCCTCAAAGACGGTCAGCGCGTGGAGCGTTCCGGTTTGATTGGTCCGCGATTCCAGGACCGCGACTCGGCGAAACAGTTCGCTTACGACTGGGCGCGTAAATGGATCGAGCACGAGTGCCGCGGTGTGTCTGCTACGCCATTGACGCAGGGCAGCCAGCGTCCGGCGGGCACGACAGTCACGCGCGCGCCCAACGCGGTCATTGCGCGACCTGCGCTTGCTAATGCCACTAGTGTGGCGACGAGTGCGCCCGGCAACGTGCGCCTTGCCCCGTTGCAGCGCTACACGGCCGCAAGCTCGCTGCGGCCGGGCAATGATAGCGATACCGTGAGCAGTCCCGCCGAACCGCAATACAGGCCTCATTCGAGGACGCACGCCGGTTGACGTGCGCCCTCATGGGGCGCGTCCCGCAGGCAGCAGATCCGCCGCCCGCGTTCATTGCCGCCCGTATTGATCGTCGAGGCGAACGATATCGTCCTCGCCGAGATACGAACCCGACTGCACTTCAATGATCTCGAGCGGCATCTTGCCGGGGTTTTCGAGCCGGTGAGCAACGCCGAGCGGAATGTAGGCCGATTCGTTTTCGGACACGATGAACCGTTCTTCGCCGCGCGTGACGAGCGCGGTGCCGCGCACGACGACCCAGTGTTCGGCGCGATGATGATGCATCTGTAGCGAAAGACGCGCGCCCGGCTCGACGACGATGCGCTTCACCTGGAAGCGTTCGCCGCCGTCGACGCAGTCGTAGTGTCCCCACGGACGATGCACGAGCCGATGCGTGAGGGCCTCACTGCCGCGCTGCTCGCGTATGCGCTGCACGACTTTCTTCACGTCCTGCGCGCGCGAGCGATCCGCGACGAGCACGGCGTCCGCCGTTTCCACGACGACAAGATCCTGCGTGCCGACGCAGGCAATCAGACGGCCGTCCGAGTGCACGAAGGTGTCGCTCGCGCCTTCGAGCATCACATGTCCCTGTGCGACGTTGCCGTTGTTGTCCTTCGGCGAGACCTGCCACACCGTGTCCCACGAACCGAGGTCCGTCCAGCCTGCGGCGAGCGGCACGACCACGCCGGCGGCCACGGATCGGTCGCCCGTGAGCGATTCCATGACCGCATAGTCGATCGAGTTCGATGGTGAGCGCATGAAGGCTTCACGGTCGACGCGGAAGAAGTCGCCGTCCTCGCTGCCGCTTTCGGTTGCGCTCAAGCATGCCTCGTAAATCGCGGGCTGGAAGTGGCGGATCGCCTTTAGCCATGTGGACGCGCGGACGATAAAAATGCCGCTGTTCCACCAATAGCGTTGCGACGCCACGTATTGTTTTGCGAGTTCGAAATAGGGCTTTTCGACGAAGCCGTTGAGGTGCCGCGCGCCGTTGGGCTCGTCGGCGGCAACGGGATCGCCGATATGGATGTAGCCATAGCCCACTTCCGGGCGCGCCGGCACGATGCCCATCGTCACGATCTGCCCCGCTGCAGCGTGGCGGACGCCTTCGGCCACGGCGGACTGGAACGCGTCGAGGTCTGTGAGCGCATGATCGGCCGGCATGACCACGAGTATGCCGTCCTGCTTTTCCGCTACGACCGAAAGCGCGGCGATGGTGAGCGCGGGCGCGGTGTCGCGGCCCGCTGGCTCGAGGATCAGGCGGGCGCGTTTGCCTTCGCGCCGGACCTGCTCGGCAGTCGTGAATCGATGCTCTTCATTGCACACGATCAGCAATTGATCGGCGAGCGTAATGCTGTCCGCAAGTGCGTCGAGGCGTCCTGTCGTTTCTGCGAGCAGCGACCGCTCGCCGACGAGGTTGATCATCTGCTTTGGGTACTGCTCGCGCGACAGGGGCCACAGCCGCGAACCCGCGCCGCCTGCCAGCACGACGGGGCAGACCTGCAGGGCGCTATGTAACCCGGTGCCCGTTGCCTCCGTGCGCGCCGATGCCGTGATGGAGCCCGTATCCGTCATATCGCTCTCCTGTGAATGGATTTCGGTTCAGCGATTTGTAGCATGCGTAAATTCGACAATAAAACGAAGGCAATTAAGAAACGTGAAAATATTATTTTTCTAATTCGACGGGGTGTTTTTATTAACTGGGTCGAACGATAAAAAATTGAAGAATAAAAAGTCACTGGAGCGCAAGGCGATGCGTGGCACGAACGCTGAACTGGTGCGAATCAGGAAGAAAGTGCCGGAAACGGCACTGCGGATCGGCTCCATCGGTATCCGGGATGGAAAAATCTGCCGAAAATATTCGATAAAAAACGCCTCGTTCCGCTCGATACATTTGGAGATATTTTTGTGTCTTGCGGGATGAATTTTTATCGCGCCTTATTAGGGTTAATTCGGATTCGACTTAACGGTGCCGACATGTGAGCGGCACCGGATTCCCCAATTGACGACGCTGCAACCACGACAAAGGTGCGTGGCCGCGATCTTTTTTTAACCCGAGGTGCCGGACATGCTTAGCGTTCTAGCCAGAATCATCGACATCGTCGCGATCGCTACGGGCGCGCTTGTCGCGGCCGCTCTGCACCACGGCGAGTTCGTTGCGCTCAGCGACGCAGAAAGTGTCGCGCTAGCCTTCAACTGCCTGCTCGCGATCTGGATGTTCCCCGCATTCGGCATCTATCAGTCGTGGCGGGGCAAGTCGCTCCAGAATCTGTTCGCACGCGTGTGCATCGCGTGGATCGCCGTGGAAGCCACGGGCGTTCTGCTCAGCTTCAGCGTGCATCGCGCGGATTTGCTGTCGCGGCTGTGGCTCGGCTGGTGGGCCGTCGCTTCGGTTGCCCTGCTGATCGTGTCGAAGGCGCTCGTCTATATGGTGCTCAAGGGCCTGCGCCGCGAAGGCTATAACCAGCGCGATGTGGCCGTGGCGGGCGGACATCGCTACGGACGCTTTCTGATCGAACAGATGCGCCACCACCCGGAAGCGGGATTCCGCCCCACGCTGCTGTTCGACGAGGACAACGACGCGCATGGCGAAACGACTGTGGACGGCGTGCCGGTGGAGCGCAATATCGAGGCCTTGATTGAGCGTGTGCGCGAGCACGGCATACGCGAGTTGTGGCTCGCATTGCCGATTTCCAAGGAGCGCACGATTCATCGCATCGTCACGGAATTGCGCAACGACTTCGTGAATATCCGTTTCATTCCGGACGTGCGCAGCCTTTCCCTTTTCAGTCAGCCGGTGGTGGACCTCCTCGGCGTGCCGGCGATGAATCTCGCTGCGTCGCCCATCACTGATTTGCGTGTATTGCCCAAACGCGTTTTCGACTGGCTCTTCGCTGCGTGCGTGCTTGCGTCGCTCGCCCCGCTTCTGGCCGCCATCGCCATCGCAGTGAAGTGCTCGTCGCCGGGGCCGGTCATGTTTCGCCAGCGGCGCAAGGGCCTCGACGGCAACGAATTCGAAATCTACAAGTTTCGCTCGATGAAGGTCCACGCCGAAACGGCGGGTCAGGTCACGCAGGCGCGCCGCAATGACCCACGGATTACGCGTGTGGGCGCATTTCTGCGCCGCACGAGTCTCGATGAGCTGCCGCAGTTCATCAACGTGCTCAAGGGTGAAATGTCGGTGGTGGGCCCGCGTCCGCATGCGCTCGAACACGACGACATCTACAAGAACCTCGTGCGCGGCTACATGCATCGCTATCGGATCAAACCCGGCATTACGGGCTGGGCGCAGGTCAACGGCTTTCGCGGCGAGACGGATCGCGTGGAGAAAATGCGCGACCGCGTCCGCTTCGATCTGCACTACATGCAGAACTGGAGCTTCACGCTTGATCTGAAGATCGTCGCGATGACGATGTGGAAAGGCTTCGCAGGACAAAACGCATTTTGAATCGCTCGGGCGCGCGGTGTGCTGCATGACGCGGCGCGGCTCGCGCGTGGCAACAGGTAATCACTATTGAGGTGGGCATGAATCTGACGATCATTGGCAGCGGTTATGTGGGTCTCGTAACGGGTGCGTGTCTTGCCGACATCGGCAACGACGTGTTTTGCCTCGATGTCGACGAGCGCAAGATCGACATGCTCAATCAAGGCGTCGTGCCGATTCACGAGCCGGGCCTGCAGGAAATCATCGAACGCAATCGCCGCGCACGACGCCTCACGTTTTCGACCGACGCGGCCGCCGCGGTCGCGCACGGTGACGTCCAGTTCATCGCCGTGGGCACGCCGCCCGACGAGGACGGTTCGGCCGATCTGCAATACGTGCTCGCAGCCGCGCGCAATATCGGCCGGCACATGAACGGATTCAAGGTGATCGTCGACAAGTCGACTGTGCCCGTGGGCACCGCAGCGCTCGTGCACGAGGCTATTGCGAGCGAGTTACGTAAGCGCGGGCAATCGCACATGTTCTCGGTCGTGTCGAATCCCGAGTTCCTGAAAGAGGGTGCAGCGGTGGAGGACTTCGCGCGGCCCGACCGCATCGTGCTGGGCTGCACCGACGACGTGCCCGGCGAGCGAGCGAAGGATCTGATGAAGCGCCTGTATGCGCCGTTCAACCGCAATCACGAGCGCACGCTGTATATGGACGTGCCGTCTGCCGAATTTACGAAGTACGCCGCGAACGCGATGCTCGCGACGCGCATCTCGTTCATGAACGAACTGGCGAATCTCGCCGACCGCGTAGGCGCCGACATCGAGTCAGTGCGCCGCGGCGTGGGCTCTGACCCGCGCATCGGTTACGACTTTCTATATGCGGGTTGTGGTTATGGCGGCTCGTGTTTCCCGAAGGACGTAAAGGCGCTGATGCGAACTGCAGAGGATTTTGGCGAGCCGCTGCAGATTCTGCGCGCCGTCGAGTCGGTCAACAACGCGCAGAAGCTCGTGCTCGCACAGAAGATCGTTTCGCGCTTCGGCTCGGATCTGAGCGGGCTTACGTTCGGTGTCTGGGGTCTGGCGTTCAAACCGAACACGGACGATATGCGCGAAGCGCCGAGCCGCACGCTGATCGCCGAACTGCTCGCGCGCGGCGCGAACGTGCGCGCCTACGATCCGGTCGCAACCGTCGAGGCACAGCGCGTGCTCGCGCTCGATCTGGCGAATGTGCCCGAGCAGCAGTCGCGTCTCACGTTCGTCGACGAGGCGATGGATGCAGCTGACAGCGCCGATGCCCTCGTTGTCGCGACGGACTGGAAAGTATTCAAGGCGCCAGATTTTGAAGCGCTGATCGAGCGGCTGAAGTCGCCGATCGTGTTCGACGGGCGCAATCTCTACGATCCGTCCGCGTTGCAGGAGATCGGTATCGAATACCACGCCGTGGGCCGCGCGAGTGCGACGCAGGCGAGCCACGCGCGTGCCGCGGCCGCCGTGCGCACGCAGGCCGTTGCATAAAACGCAGCGACTAGGGAAGAAAGGGTGCAGCCATGTTCAAGGACGTGCTGATTGTCTGTCACGCAAACGTCTGCCGCTCGCCGACGGCGGAGCAACTGTTTCGCGCCCGCCTGCGCGAACGTGCTCCGGCGCGCAAGAGCGCGTTTCATTCTGCGGGCCTGCGCGCACGCGAGGGCGCGGACATGGACCCGGTCATGCAGCGCCTGCTCGCAGAACGCGGCGTGGCCGTGGGCGAGCACCACGCACGGCGTCTCACGGGCAAGCTCGTGCGCAATGCCGACCTTGTGCTCGTTACGGAGCGCCAGCAGGTGTGGGCCGTCGAGCGTATGGAACCGAGCGCGCGCGGCAAGGTGTACGCGCTCGGCGAATGGGAGAACTCGGATGTTGCCGATCCGTACGGCCTCGATGAGGTTGCGTATCGCGACAGTATCGAGTTGATGGATCGTCTGGTGAAGGGATGGTTGAACCGAATATGTTGAGAACGAAACTGACTGCCGTACTGGCGCTGAGCGCCTTCATATCCGCGTGCTCGACCGCGCCCGGCAATTACCTCGACGCGTCGAGCCTGCACGAAGAGCCGTCGAACCAGCCGCAGCAGCAGTACACGGTGCATCTGATCGACGCGCAACTTGTGATGCAGCAGGCTGCGGCGAAGGACGCGGCGGCGCACCGGGCGTTGCCGCCATCGCGCTACGCCGGTGCGGCCAGCTACGTCTATCACATCGCGCCGCAGGACATTCTGGGCGTGACCGTTTTCGATCATCCGGAACTTTCGACGCCGCAGGGCTCGACGTTCTCGGCCGGTGGCACCACCACGCAGACGGTCGGTCAGGCACTGACGCAGCCCTACACGACCGCGTTACCCGGCGAGGCCGATCCCTACGGTCAGACCGTTGCCGCCGACGGGACGATCTACTTTCCGTTCGTCGGGCGCATTCACGCGGCAGGCAAGACGCCGGGCCAGTTGCGCGACCAGCTTGCGTCGGGTCTCGGGCCTTATGTGAAAAACCCGCAGGTCGATGTGCGCGTGCTCGCCTATCGCAGCCAGAAAGTGCAGGTCACCGGCGACGTGAAGACACCGGGCCCGCTCGCGATGAGCGACGTGCCGCTTACGCTCGTCGATGCGATCACGCGTTCGGGCGGCACGACCGATAACGCGGACATCGATCGCGTGCGTCTCACGCGCGACGGCAAGCTCTATGTGCTAGACGCGAATCGCCTGCTCGATGCAGGCGATGCGACCCAGAACGTCATGCTTCAGGACGGCGACATCATCAACGTGCCGGATCATCTGGATAGCAGAATATTCGTGCTGGGCGAAGTCAAGACGCCGACGCAGACGACTATGGTCCGCGGAAAGTACACGATTGCCGACGCGCTCACGCAGGCGGGGGGCATTCTCAACACCGATGCGAACCCGCGCCAGATCTTCGTGATGCGCGGCATGAAAGACAAGCCCACGCAGCCGGAGATTTACCGGCTCGATATGACGCAGCCGAACTCGATCGTGTTGTCGTCGCAATTCCAGCTCAAGCCGCTCGATGTCGTGTACGTCGGCACGGCAGCTTCCGCTACCTTCAACCGCTTGTTGCAGCAGGTGCTGCCGACCATCCAGACCGTTTTCTACCTGAAGCAGATCACACGCTGACGCGCGTATCGATCGATTCACGAGATTCACGAAAGGGAAAACAGTCAGGTGCAACACTCACTCAAGGGGAAAGAAACGTGAGCATGCAAATCACCCCGCAGGCGGCCCCGGCGGCCCGCACCGAAGAAGAGGACGTGGTCCTCGGCCAGTTGCTGCGCGTCATTCTCGACGACATCGGTTGGCTGATCGCCATCGCAGCGGCCGTTGTCGCCATTGCCGTGTTCTATTGCTACGTGGCGAAGCCGGTCTATACGGCCGATACGCAGGTTCGCGTCGAGCAGGCCGACTACACGTCGCAGGCGCTTACGCAGACGCAGACGGGCGCGTCGATCAATAGTGGGTCGTCGGCTTCACTGCCGACCGACGCCGAGATCGAAATGATCAAGAGCCGCAGCGTGGTCGAGCCGGTCGTCAAACAATACAAGCTGAATTTTTCGGTTGCGCCGGTCTCGATCCCGGTGCTCGGCAATCTGGCGAACCGGCTGGCTACGCCTGGCACACCCGCGAGGCCCTGGTTCGGGCTCGATACGTTCGCGTGGGGCGGAGAAGTCGCCGACGTCGATTCGGTCAACGTGGATCCTTCGCTCGAAGGCAAAAAACTCACGCTGACCGCGCTATCGAACGGACGCTATGCGCTCGATGGCCCGAACGGGGAGCGACTGCTTGAAGGCGTAGCCGGGCAGACCGCACAGGGTAACGGCGTGACCATCCTTGTCAACGAGCTGGTTGCGCGACCGGGTACGCGCTTTACCGTGATCCGCATGAATGACCTCGATGCGATCAGCGCGTTCCAGAACGCGATCCAGGTGCAGGAGCAGGGCAAGCAGACGGGCGTGATCGATATTTCGCTTTCGGACTCGGACGCCACACGTTCCGCCGAGATCGCGAACGCAATCGCACAGTCGTATATGCGCGTTCACGTAGCGACCAAGCAGGCCGACGCGAGCAAGATGCTCGACTTCCTGCGCAGCGAGCAACCACGCCTGAAGTCCGACCTCGAAAACGCCGAGGCCGCGCTGACCGCTTATCAGAGCAAGTCGGGATCGATCAACGCGAGCGACGAAGCGAAGATCTATCTCGAAGGCAGCGTGCAGTACGAGCAGCAGATTTCCGCGATGCAGTTGCAGATCGCTTCGCTGGAACAGCGTTTCGGCGACGCGCATCCGCTGCTCGTTGCTGCGCGCAGACAGCTCGCGGAGCTTCAAGGGGAACGGGCCAAATACGATACGAAATTCAGGGACCTGCCAGCAACCGAAGTGAAAGCGGTGCAGCTGCAGCGCGATGCCAAGGTGGCCGAAGACATTTACGTCCTGCTGCTCAATCGTATTCAGGAGCTTTCCGTTCAACGCGTAGGCACCGGCGGCAACGTACATATCGTCGACGCCGCAATGCGCCCCGGCAATCCGTCGAAGCCGAAGAAGCTGCTGATCATTTCGGCGGCGTCGCTGCTCGGCTTGATTCTCGGTACGGGTTTCGTGTTGATGCGCCGTAACCTCTTCAAGGGTATCGTCGACGCGGACCAGATCGAGCGTGCGTTCCATCTGCCGGTTTATGGGCTCGTGCCGTTGTCGTCGGAGCAAATGGCGCTGGAAAAACGCGCTCCGGTGCGTGGTGGCACCCGCATGCGCGAAGTGCTCGCAAACGCGTACCCGAAAGACCTCACTGTCGAGAGTCTGCGCAGCCTGCGCACGTCGCTGCAGTTCAGCGTAATGGATGCGCGTAATCGCGTGGTGATGATTACGGGTTCGGTGCCCGGCGTCGGAAAAAGCTTCCTCACGGTGAATCTGGCCATGCTGCTCGCGCACTCGGGCAAGCGTGTGCTGATGATCGACGGCGACATGCGGCGCGGTGCGCTCGAACGACACCTGGGCAGCAGGCAGGAAAACGGTTTTTCCGAACTGCTGTCGGGTCAGATCTCACTCGACGAAGCGATTCGCTCGACGGAAGTGGATAACCTGCACTTCATCTCGTGCGGGCGCCGTCCACCCAATCCATCCGAGCTGCTGATGTCGGCGCGTCTCGGTCAGTACCTTGAAGGGCTTTCAAAACGCTATGACGTGTTGCTCATCGATACGCCGCCTGTACTGGCCGTAACGGACGCCGCCATCATCGGCGGGCATGCAGGCTCGACGTTCCTCGTGCTGCGCTCAGGCATGCATTCGGAAGGCGAGATCACCGATACGCTCAAGCGGCTGCGCAATGCGGGCGTGCGCGTGCAGGGCGGCATTTTCAACGCGGTGCCGCAGCGGGCGCGCGGCAGCTACGCCTATGGCTACACGGCGGCGCAGGAATATCTGAGTGCCTGACTTATGGATCGATATCATTCAAGCGGAGCATGCACGATGAGAGTGACCGTGATCGTGCCGACGTATCGTCGTCCTGATGATCTTTCTCGATGCCTGTCCGCGCTGCTGTGCCAGGAGCGCACGCCGGAGCAGGTCGTCGTAGTGGCGCGCGCCGACGACATGGCCACGCACGCGTGCCTTGCGGACCACGTCACGCCACGCGTACTGAACGTGGATGTCGCATTGGTCGACGAGCCGGGACAGGTTGCCGCCCTCAATCGCGGACTCGAAGCCGCGACGGGTGACGTGATTGCGATCACCGACGACGACGCCGCTCCACGCAGCGACTGGGTCGCGCGGATTGCCGCCGCGTTCGAACGCGACCCCGAACTCGGCGCACTGGGCGGGCGCGACTGGGTCCACGAGGCGGGCCGCGTGCTCGACGGCGAGTGCGAAATGGTCGGGAAGGTTCAGCGTTCGGGCCGCATCGTCGGGAATCATCATCTCGGCGTGGGTGACGCGCGCGAAGTCGATCTGCTCAAGGGCGCGAATATGAGCTATCGCTGCGCGGCCATCGGCGATCTGCGCTTCGACCGGCGTTTGCGCGGCACCGGTGCCCAAACGCACAACGATATGGCCTTCAGCATGAGCGTGAAGCGCTCGGGCTGGAAACTGGTCTACGACCCGCTCGTCGCCGTCGATCACTATCCCGCGCCGCGCGCAGGCGATGACCCCCGCAATGCGCAGACGTTCACGTCGATGCGTAATGCGGCGTTCAATCTGCATCTGATCCTGCGCGGCCATCTTTCGCCGCTGCGTCGGGAGATCGCCTGGTGGTGGTACGCGCTGATCGGCACACGCGTCTATCCGGGGCTCCTGCACGCGGGGTTGAGCGCTTTCCGCGTGGGGCCGCCCCAGGCTGCGGTCGCGCGCTGGCGAGCGGTGCGAAATGGCGCACGCGAAGCGCGCCGGGCGTTGGCATAGACGACGCCCACGTTTTACACGGAGGACCCTGAATGAGCAGCACGCAAGTTCACGTTCATCTTTTTTACGGCGCCGATCCGCGCCGCTATCGCAAGGGTGAAAACATCGGCTGCCTGTATGGTTACCATCATGCTGAATCGGACGAATTCACGCTCGATTACTCGCGCGACCAGCACGAAATCGTTCCGATGCGGTTCGCGCGACGCGCGCTGAAGGCGATGCTCGGCTTCGATTTCATCCATACGTGGCGTAATCGCCGCGCAATCCTGCGCTCGGACGTGATCTGGACGCATACGGAACAGGAGCATCTGGCCGTGGCGCTCCTCTTGCTGATTAGTGCACGCAAGGGCGGCGAGCAGCCGCTTTTGCTTGCACAAAGCGTGTGGCTGCTGGATCGCTGGGCCGGTTACGGCGCACTGCGTCGCGCGCTTTATCGCAGGCTGATCGCGCGCGCCGACCTGCTCACGACGCTCGCAAGCGAGAACGCTGCGCTCTGCGAGCGCTATTTCGGCCGCGACGCACGCCGGGTGCTTTATGGCCTGAACACGGGAGATTTTCCGTTGTGTCCACCGGCACGCTGGCAGCCGCATGACCCGTTGCGTATCGCCGCCATCGGCAACGACCGTGACCGTGACTGGAATACGCTGGTCGCGGCATTGGGCCACGACGCGCGCTATCAGGTGCGTATCGCCACGCGCCGGCGCATGCCGGTCTCGGCGCGCGCACCGAATGTGGAAGTCGTACGCGTGTCCGGCATCAAGCAGCAGCACGCGCTCTATGAATGGGCCGATCTCGTCGTCGTGCCGTTGCGGCCTAACACGCACGCCTCCGGTATCACGGTGATGCTGGAGGCGGCAGCGCTCGGCAAGCCGATGGTCGTGACGAAGGTCGGTGCGCTCGACGATTACTTCGACGAAGCAGCCGTCTCCTGGATCGAGCCGTTCGATCCGCAGCAATTGCGCGACGCCGTGAGCAGGCTGGCTGCGAAACCGGCGCAGGCGCTCGATCAGGCGCGCGCAGCATGCGAGCAGTTGCGCGCGCGCGATTTGACGACGCAGCACTTCGCCGAGCAGCATGTGGAACTCACGCGCGAAATGCTTCTGCAGCGCGAGGCACAGTGTGCGCGTGCGGCGGCGGCAGGCGCGGCGGTAACGGCTCGCGAATTAGGGCGAGGGATGTGACGATGCGTTTGCCGTCCGCTATGCCCGGTCCTTTTCCAGCGCCAGCCGCGCCCGTTGCCCCCGCAGCTCGCGGGCGTTCGGGTCTGCGCCGCGTGCTGGGCCGCGATACGCTTCCTCCGCTTGCGCTCTGGCTTATCACGGCGCTGCTCGTGGCCGCGCGCCAGGGCGCGGTGCTCACGCTGGCGTTTCCCGTGCTCGCAGTGATGACGGGCCTGTGGCTCTATTTCGTGAATCCGGTGCGCTATATCGGCTTCATGTGGTGGTTGTGGTTCCTGAGTCCTGAAGTGCGGCGCCTCGCCGATTACGGCAAGGGTGGATTCACGCCGACGAGCATGATTCAGGTCGCGCCGTTGGCGGTCACGATGATCAGCGGCATATCGCTGCTGCGCTACTACCCGTTGCTTGCACAGCGTCGCAGTTTGCCGCTGCTGCTTGCGCTCGCCGGTATCGCGTATGCGTTCGTGGTGGGTGTGGTCGCGAGCGGGCCTGCTGCCGCTGTCTACGATCTGGCGAACTGGGTTTATCCGCTCCTGATCGGCTTTCACATCATGGTGCTCACGCGCCAGTATCCCGAGTCGCGGGACACCATCGTCAACACCTTCATCTACGGCATGCTCGTCATGGGCGCCTATGGCCTCGTGCAGTTCTTCGTGATGCCGCCGTGGGATGCAATGTGGATGATCGGTTCTAACATGAACTCTCAGGGCGACCCTGTGCCCTATGGCGTGCGCGTGTTCAGCACGATGAACTCGTCGGGGCCGTTTGCATTCGCGATGATGGGCGCGATGGTGCTCGTGATGGCGGCGAAGCACCGGGTACGCTGGATCGCGGCCGCCCTCGGCTTCTTCGCGTTTGCGCTCTCGCTCGTGCGCTCGACGTGGGGTGGCTGGGCGATCGCGATGCTGATCCAGTTGATGAAATCGAGCAACCGCGTGCGCGTGCGCATCATCGTCAGCGCGATGGTTCTGGCGGGTGTCTGCGTCCCGCTCCTCACCATAGGCCCCGTCGCGGAGCGCATGCAACAGCGTCTGAACACGCTCGTGAACCTCAGCAACGACCAGAGTTATGCGGCGCGTAACCAGTTCTACGCCGACTTCGCTAAAACTGCGTTCACCGACGTAACAGGAGAGGGCCTCGGTGCAACGGGCGCTTCAACGAAGTTATCGAGCAACAACGGAGAACTCGGCAAGTACGGCAGCTTCGACAGCGGCGTGATGAACATTCCATTCGTGCTCGGCTGGCCGGGCACGCTGCTGTACATGTCAGGCGTGTTGTGGCTGCTTGCGCGCGCGGTGCGCGCGGCGCTGCGCATGCCCGACGATCGCTACGTGTGCGCGTGCCTGAGTCTCGCACTTTCGATATTCGCGATGCTCGTGTTCACGAACTCGCTGGTCGGCACGGGGGGGCTGCTGTTGTTTTCCAGCGTGTTTTCCATACTCAGCGCGGGACACTGGCGCAAGCTGACGCGACGCTAAACCCGTATCACGGAGGTTACCGATTGAGAGTTGCAATCGTCACGCATGTCGTGCGCCATAACGACGGCCAGGGCCGCGTCAATCACGAGATCGCGCGCGCGGCGCTGGATGAGGGATTCGACGTCACGCTCGTTGCCTCCCATGTCGCGCCGGAACTGCTCGCCCATCCGCGAGTGAAGTGGGTGCGCGTGCAGGCCTCACGCGCGTGGCCGACCAATCTGCTGCGTCAACAGGTATTCGCGGTGAAGAGCGCACTTTGGCTTCGCCGCCATCGCACGGAGTTCGATGTGCTCCATGTGAACGGCTTCATTACATGGGCGCAGGCCGATGTCAACACGGCGCATTTCGTGCATGGCGGCTGGGCGCGCAGCAAGTACTACCCCTTTGGCCTCACGCGTGGCGTGTGGTCCGCCTATCAGTTCGTCTATACGCGCGCGAATGCGGTACTCGAACGGTGGGCGTATCGCCGCTCGCGCGTGATCGCGGCAGTGTCGCGCAAGGTGGCGGACGAGATTCGTGCGTCGGGCGGCGAGCCGATCGAGCGGCTCGACGTGATTTACAACGGCGTCGATACGCGCAGTTTCGCATCGGCAACCGCTGACCGGGCGACGTTCGATCTGCCGGCCGACGCGTGCCTGTTGCTCTTTGTCGGCGATTTGCGCACGCCGCGCAAAAACCTCGGCACGGTGTTGCACGCGTTGAAAATCTTGCCCCAACGTGTGCATCTCGCGGTGGCTGGCTATCTGCCCGGCAGTCCTTATCCGGCTATGGCGCGTGAACTGGGCATCGCTTCTCGCGTGCATTTTCTTGGCCTCGTGCGCGAGATGCCGACGTTGATGCGCTCCGTCGATGCCTATGTTTTTCCGTCGCGCTACGAAGCGATGAGCCTTTCGTTGCTGGAGGCGATGGCGGCGGGCCTGCCTGTTGTGACCGCGCGTACGGCTGGCGGCGCGGAGATCATCACGCCCGAGTGCGGCATCGTGCTCGACGATCCCGACGACGCGAACGCCCTCGCGCGGGCGGTGCAGCAACTCGCCGACGACACCGCATGGCGGCAAGCAATGGGCGAAGCGGCGGCACGGCTCGCAGGGCAGTTTGGCTGGGCGCGCATGGCCGCGCAATACATCGCGCTGTATCGGCAACTTGCGGGAGACGCGACCGAACCCGTGGGCAGTGCGCGGGATATCGCACAAACTGCGGTGTCAGGCGGTCATTCCTTGCAGCACGCGGACACTCCCTGAGGCCGGGATTCAAGTAATCGAGCATTAAAAGGAAACACGCAATGACGACTCAATCCATCCAGTCGCTGCAGATCGGCATGCACTGGTTTCCAGAGCGCGCAGGCGGCCTCGACCGCATGTACTACTCGCTCGTGGGTGCACTGCCGGGCGCAGGTGTACAGGTTCGCGGCGTTGTCGCCGGCTCGCCGAACGTGGCACACGACAGCGGCGGGGCGATCCACGGTTTCGGTCTCGCTTCGCGTGCGTTGCCGCTTCGCCTCCTGGCCGCGCGTCAGGCGCTGCGACGCGAAATCCGCCGGCATCGGCCCGATGTCATTTCATCGCACTTTGCGCTCTACACGTTCCCGGGACTCGACGTGACGCGCGGTATTCCGCAGGTTTCCCACTTCCAGGGGCCGTGGGCCGACGAAAGTTTCGTCGAGGGCGCTGCGTCGCTGAGCCAGCGTATCAAGCACTATCTGGAGCAGTCGGTGTATGAGCGCTCGTCTCGGCTAATCGTGTTGTCACGTGCGTTCGGCGACATTCTCACCAAACGCTACGCGATTTCGCCGGAGCGCGTGTGTGTCGTGCCGGGCTGCGTGGATACCGCGCAATTCGATCCGCCCTGCACACAGGCGGAAGCGCGGCTGCGGCTGCAACTGCCGCAAGGGCGGCCCATCGTGCTGGCAGTTCGCCGGCTTGTGCGCCGCATGGGTCTCGAAGACCTGATCGATGCCGTCAAGCAATTGAAGTCACGCCATCCCGACGTGTTGCTGCTGATCGCAGGTCGCGGCCGACTGGAGGCCGAACTGCAGCAGCGTATCGACGGCGCCGGCCTCGTCGACAACGTCAAATTGCTCGGCTTCGTGCCGGATGCGCATTTGCCCGCACTCTATCGCGCCGCGAATCTGAGCGTGGTGCCCACCGTAGCGCTAGAAGGATTTGGCCTGATTACGGTGGAGTCGCTTTCAGCGGGAACGCCCGTCCTCGTGACGCCGGTAGGTGGTCTGCCTGAAGCGGTAGCGGGGCTCTCGCAGGATCTCGTGCTGCCTTCGACGGGTTCGGGCGCGATTGCGGATGGCGTCGACGCTGCGCTTTCGGGCCGGTTGAAACTGCCTGATGAAAAAGCGTGCCGTGAGTACGCACGCAATCACTTCGATAACGCGGTGGTCGCAAAGCGGGTCGCGCAGATCTATGGCGAAGCGATCGCCGCCGCAAATAGCGGCGTGCATTGACGCGGAGGCGGTGCCTCGCTATGCGAGGCGCCGCCGCGCGTCTTCAAACATCCAGCGCAGCGTGTCTTCCAGCGCAATGCGCGACGTTTCGCCGATCGCCGCGCGTAGTTTCGCATTCGATCCGATGAGTTGCCGTACTTCACTCTTGCGCACGAATTGCGGATCGATTTTCACGTCGATTTCATAACCGGCGATGCCGGCGAGCGAGTCGAGCACGGAGTGCAGCGTGCAGCCGGTGCCGGAGCAAACGTTGAAGGTTTCGCCGTGCGCTAGCGTCTCGATGAGTCGTGCATAAGCATCGACGACGTCGCGAACATCGGAGAAATCGCGGCTCACGTCGATGTTGCCAAGCGAGATCGTACGCGCGCCGCGTGCATAGTGGGCGACGATCTTCGGTAGCAGGAAGTCGTCGCACTGACCGATGCCGGTGTAGTTGAAGGGGCGTGCGATCACGATCGGCAACTGGTCACGCCAGCGCTTTGCGACGTACTCCATGGCGAGTTTGCTGACCGCATAGTCGTTCGCGGGCTGCGGTGCAACGGATTCGTCGAGAACACCTTCTGTCGCATTGCCGTAGACATTCGCGCTGCTCGCAAGCAGAACCGCGCGCGGTGGTTTGCCCATGCGCGCCACTGCTTCAAGAAGGTTGCGCGTGCCGACTACGTTGACGGTATAGATGCGGGCAACATCGACGTGCGCGACGTTTGCGACGGCCGCCAGATGCACGACGACGTCGGGCTGAACGGTTTCCACGGCATCGGCGAGCGCGCGTTCGTCAAGCAGGTCTGCGGCGATGGGCGTGGTGTCGGGCGGTACGCGGTCCTGGCCGCGCACCGTGCCCCACACGCGATAGCCGCTGGCGGCAAGACGCGCCGCCATGTAGCGGCCAGTGAATCCGCCCACGCCGGTGATGAACGCGCGTGGCGCGCGAGTCGCATCAGAACGTGTCATGACGTTCGTTGCGTGCGAGGTCGGCGGTGACCATCATCTGGCAAAGCTGCTCGAGCGTCGTGCGCGCTTCCCAGCCGAGGTCCGCGCGTGCCCGGCTTGCGTCGCCGATCAGCAGGTCGACTTCGGCGGGACGGAAGAAGCGCGGATTCACGCGTACGAGCGTACGTCCCGTCGAGATGTCTACACCGGTCTCGCGTTCGTCCCTGCCCGACCATTCGAGTTGCGTGCCCGCCGCGGCGAACGCCATTTTCACGAAGTCGCGAACGGTTTCCGTGCGGCCGGTGGCGAGGACGTAGGTGTCGGGACGATTCGCCTGGAGCATGCGCCACATGCCTTCGACATACTCGGACGCAAAGCCCCAGTCACGTTTTGCGTCGAGGTTACCCAGTTCGAGCACCTGCTGCTTGCCGAGCTTGATCTTCGCGACCGCATCGGTGATCTTGCGCGTCACGAATTCGCGGCCACGCAGCGGCGATTCGTGATTGAAGAGAATGCCGCTCGTCGCGAAGAGATCGTATGACTCGCGATAGTTCACCGTGGACCAGTGCGCGAAGAGCTTGGCGATGCCATAGGGGCTGCGCGGATAGAACGGCGTTTCTTCGCATTGCGGCACGGCGCGCACCTTGCCGAACATTTCCGAGGTGGACGCCTGATAGAAGCGGATGCGTGGATTGACGACGCGGATCGCTTCGAGCAGGTTCAGCGCGCCGACGCCCGTGACTTCGGCGGTCGTGACGGGCTGGTCGAACGACACGCCGACGAAGCTTTGCGCCGCAAGGTTATAGATTTCGTCGGCGTTCGAACGGTCGATCAGGCGGAGCGTGGAGCCTGCGTCGGTGAGATCGTGTTCGACGAGTTCGAGTTCGGGATGTTCGAGCACGCCAAGCTCGTTCATGCGCCAGAAATTGACGGAACTGGTGCGGCGGTACGTGCCGCTGACGTGATAGCCCTTGTCCAGCAGCAGGCGGGTCAGGTATGCGCCGTCCTGGCCGGATACGCCGGTGATGATGGCTTTGCGTCGTGCATTCATGGAATTGGCCTTCTGTGAATTAAACGGGGATTGGGAGACTGGTGGCCGGACGTTCAGGGCTGCGTGCCGGATGCACTTGCCACGGGGACGCTGGGCGTTTGCGTTGTTTGCCGCGCGTGTGGGCCGCGGGTCAGGCGCTTTTCGAAAAGGAACCAGCTTGCGCTCGCATAGGCGAGCGTTAATGCGAGTGCGATTGCGGCGCTCTGTGCGCGGCCGTGAACGAACGGCCACACGGCGTAGAGGATCGTCAGGTGAATGAGGTAGATCGTGTAACTGATCGTGCCCAGATAAACGAGTACGGGATTGCAGAGGACGCGCAGCAGAAGGCCTCTGGACTGCAATGCCATTACGACGAGCGACGTACAGAGCACGAGCGAGATGCTATAGAGCAGTGCGTTTGAAAGCGATGTGTTTTCGGCGCGAAAACGCGGGTAATGCAGATGCAGCCAGGCGAGCGCGGCAAGCGCAGCGAAGAAGAGGAACGCCGCGGGCAGCTTCAACGGTTCGAGTGCTTCGCGGTCGCGTCGCACAAGCACAGCGAGTAGGGCGCCTGCGGCGAGCAGGTCCATGCGGAATGGCGTGAGGTAGTAGATCGGCCAGAAAGAGTCGAACCACGGCGTCGCGATCGCTCGCAGCACCGGCGCGATCGCGATCAGTGCAACGGCTACGATAGCCAGCAGCGTTTCGGGGAGCAGCAGAACGATGAATGGCCAGACGATGTAGAACTGCTCTTCCACGGCGAGCGACCACAGGATATTGAGGCTGTCGTGGCCGCTCTGCCCGACCGCGTCACCGATATTCGTGGCGAAGAACGCATACCAGCGCCAGAAGTGCGTCCAACCGAGGCCGAACAGCATCGACGAGACGGCCAGCAATAACAAATACGGCGGCAGGATGCGGCGTACGCGTCGCGCGTAGAAGTAGCTGAAATACGATTGGCCGCGCGCCTTGCGTTCGAGCAGGATGCCGGTGATCAGAAAGCCGCTGAGCACGAAGAAGAGGTCGACGCCCATCCACAGCGGCGCGTGCAGCGCGTGCTGTGCGAAGACGGCCATCACGGCGAATGCACGCAGGCCGTCGAGCTGGACGATGCGGTGTGAAGGTGCGGTTTGACTTGCGAGGCTCTTTACGGTCATCAGGTATCGGGTGGATGCATGCGCAGAAAGTCCGGATCATTCTAGAAAGAATTAATTGAGCCAAAACCGCGAAATATATCCGCTGCTTAATCCGGTTTTAAGCGCGATACAAAGACGAAAATGCGCTGGCGTATCGAGCTGAATGCGAACGCCTTGGTTCCTCGTGCTGACATGGATCGGGAAAAACGCCCTGATTTACATGGTTGCTGGCACTTATGACCGCATTTTCTGGACTTAAAGCAAACTAGCAAGGATGTTGTGTCGACGATAAAGCTTTGAATATTTTTGAATTATTTTCGGTTTTTCAGCGGCGACTTTTCTCAACCGTTGTGCGGCATGATCCGGACAGATTGCCGAGAAGCCAACGGAGGAATTGCCTTGCCGTCATCGAGTCGCGGTCACCGCCTTTGCAGGCCGCTTGCACTTTCCGCTCTGTGTGCGTTCGTGTGCACGTCGTCGGTTCAGACTGTGGCCGCGCCGCAATTGAACGTGACCACGTCGTGGATCGGCAATACGTATGGGTACGGGCAGGGCACGTGGACGCAGATCAACATCACCGCGATCGCGGTCACCCCAGAAGGCAAAGTGTTCACGAATGCCCCGTGGGACGAAAGCGGCGGAGAAATCACCGCATATCAGGACGGGAAGGCGCTCGGATTCGCGGGTGGCACGCACGGTTGGGGTGGTAGCGGCGGCAATGCGGTCGCCGTGAATCGCCGGTATCTGTATGCGGCTGTGGGCGTCGGAAACGAAAAAGGGCACCTGGTCGGCAACGGCATCTGGCCGCCGAAGGGGCATCAGTGGATCGGTGTTACGCGGCGGTCGCTCGACGATCCGAAGCGCGCGGCAGCCTTCCAGCCGCCTGCCGATCCACTCAATCCGCACGCACAGCTCTCGGGCGCATTTCTCATGGTCAACGATGTCACGAGCGGAGCGCACGCGGATATCGGCGGCCTCGCTGCATCGGATTCGACGCTATACGTGAGCAACACCACGGCGAACCGTGTCGAGGTCTACGACGCGATCACGATGCAGCGCCAGTCGCAGTGGGACGTTCACGAGCCTGGCCGCATCGCACTCGCAGGCGATGGTTCGGTGTGGGTGCTCACGGGCACCCTCACCGATCACGCTCCGCGTGTTGCGCATTACTCCGCACAGGGAAAGCTGCTGAGCGCCGATGCGCTCACACTGCCGACCGATACGCAGGCCGTCGATATCGCCGTCGATCCCGTGCAACGCATCCTGATCGCCGACAACGGACCGCGCCAGCAGATCCTCGTCTATACGCGCAGCAGCCAGGACTACACGCTAAGCGGCATGCTCGGCGAACGCGGCGGCATTTTCTCGGGCGCAGCGGGGCGTCCCGGTCCAGGGCGATTCAACGGTTTGACCGGTGTGGCCGCCGACGCGCGCGGCAACATCTACGTTTCGACGAACGGCATCGGGCCGCGCTACGAGAATATCGGCGCAGGCCTTGGCGCGTCGCTCGAAAGCTATACGCTGGCGGGCAAGCGTAACTGGATCGTAGAGGGATTGCTTTTCGTGGACGGTGCGTGGATGGATCCGTCGCGCCCGAACAGCGTCTATACCGGCAACAAGCGCTTTGAACTCGATCTGTCGAAGCCGCCCGGTCAGGAGTGGAAATACGCCGGATTCCTGAACAATCGATTCCGCTATCCCGATGATCCGGTCTTCCACACGGACCAGTGGCCCGGCCTGCCGGTCGCGCGCCAGTTGGACGGTCACACGTTTCTCTACCTGACCGACATGTACGCCGATCATCTGAAGATCTACCGCTTCGATCGGCAGCGTGATAGCGAAACGGCGATTCCTTCGGGTCTCATCGCCGGCCGCGAGCGGGGCGTATTGCATGTACCGAACGCGCCCCCCGGCGGCGACTGGATGTGGCGCGACACAAACGGCAACGGCGCATTCGATGCCGACGAGTTCACGCGTAATCCGGGCCCCGACAAGCTGCCCGGCGGCTGGGGCTGGTGGATCGACACGCGCGGCGATATCTGGCGCGCGCGCGACAACCGGGGCATCTGGCGTTTCCGCTTTGGTGGTCTCGACGCGAAGGGCAACCCGATCTACGCCTACGACAAGCTCGATAAATACGCGGTGCCGGCGCCGTTTATCGAAGTACACCGCGCGATCTACGAACCGGATTCCGATTCGATGTACGTCACGGGCTACACCGCCGACGCGCCGCACGATCCGGGCTTCCCGAAAGAGGCGGGCCGCGTGCTCGTGCGATACGACCACTGGTCGAGCGGGCAGCCGGAACAGCGCTATTCGCTGCGTTTGCCGTGGGACCCGAAAGCGACGCCACCCGCGACGCCTGCCGGCCTCACTGTGGAAGGGCAATACGTTTTCGTGGTCGAACCCGCGGGGACCGTCTGCGTGTACGACAAAGCCAGCGCGAAAGAGATCGGCACCTTCGGACCCGGCCCGGAAGTCGGTAATGCGTCGGGCTGGGTCGACGTGCCATTCGGCATCAGTGCGCACCGGCAGCCCGATGGCGAATACCTCGTCTTCGTCGAAGAGGATGCGCGCGGCAAGGTGCTCATGTATCGCTGGAAGCCGGCCTGACGCCGCATCGCAACCGCTGCCACTGGAAACTGCATGGACAAGGCAATACTGCGCAACGTCGCGATCAATCTATTCGGCCTCGTGCTGCCGACTTTCGTGTCGCTGGTCACGGTGCCCTCGTATATTCGTCTGCTCGGCGTCGAGCGCTACGGCGTGGTCGCGCTCGTGTGGACGCTGATCGGCTATTTCAGCGTGCTCGATCTGGGTATGAGCATGGCCGCTCAGAATCACATTTCGAAGGCGCATGCATCCGGCGACGCCGAGGCCTGCGAGCGCGTGTTCTGGAGTGCTTTCTGGCTCAACTTCACGACCGGCGCGATCGGCGGATTGCTGATCTATTCGGGCGGCGCGCTCTATACGGCGTATTTCTCGCACGTTTCTTCTGCTTTGCGTCATGAGGTCTTTCTCGCGCTGCCGTGGCTCGCCGTGGCGATTCCTGTGGCGAATGTCTCGTGGGTGTTCGCGGGCGCCATCAATGGCGCCGAGCGCTTCGGCATCTACAACACGAATCAGACGCTCGGGACGTTCCTGTTTCAGCTGCTGCCGCTCGCCGCCGCGTGGGCCGTTGCGCCGAACCTGCAAACCGTGCTTGCTGCCGCCGTGTTCGCGCGGCTCGTCGCGGGCGTGTTGCTGGGGCGCTCGGCACTGCGCGTGCTCAACATCCGTACTTTGCGCGGTCCGCGCTTCGATACGTCGAAGGCACTCTTTAACTTTGGCGGCTGGATGCTGGTGGCCAGCGTCACGGGCATGGTGGCTGATTCGCTCGACCGCATGATGCTAGGTGCGGGTCTCGGCGCGCGTTTCGTGACCTACTACACGGTGCCGCAAAACCTCGTCACACGTCTGAACCTCGTGCCGAACGCACTCGTGCGCACGTTGTTTCCGCGTCTTTCTGCGCTGCGTCGTGACCATGCCGACGAGATCGCCGCGCAATCGCTGCAGTTTCTCAACGCCGTATTCACGCCTGTCGCAATCGGCGCGATCGTCGTGCTTGAACCGTTCCTGCGCGCGTGGGTTGGACCCGTGCTCGCGGAACACGGCGCGCCCGTTGGCCGCGTGCTGATCGTCGCTGTCTGGCTGGTCGGGCAGGCCAGCGTCACCCGCGTGCTGATCCAGGCGCAGAACAATCCGGCTGCGACGGCGCGTGTCGGGCTCGTCGAGTTGCCGTTGTTCGCCGGGCTGCTTTGGTTCGGCATCGATCACTATGGTCTGCCCGGTGCGGCTGCAGCGGTGCTCGCGCGTGCGCTTTTCGACTACCTCGTGCTGCTATGTCTGGCGCGCATTCGCACCCGCACGATTCTCGTCGATATGTTCGCGCATCTGAGTTTCCTCGCAGCCGCGCTTGCGATTGCGTGGTGGTTGCCGGGCGCGGCCTACGCAATCGGCACGGGCGTGGTGCTGTCGGCGGCAAATATTGTGTGGTCGGTGGCTAGCACGCCGATGTTGCGCGGCTACGCCCGTTCTCTTTTGTTTCGTTTGAATTCACGGAAAAGCGCATGAGTCACGAACTGATTGACGAAGCGGCACCGTCCGAACGTAGTGCCGCACCTGCGATGCGGCGCGTGACATCCGCATCGAAACGCGGTGATGCTGCCGCTGTGACGGCGCTACGGCCTGCACGCATGAAGCGAGCGCCGCGCGTGGCGATCGTGCATGACTGGCTCGTCACGTATGCCGGCGCGGAACGCGTGCTCGAACAGATCATCGCCTGCTTTCCCGAGGCCGATCTCTTTGCCGTCGTCGATTTCGTCGACGAAAAAGACCGCGCGTTTCTGCGCGGCAAACAGGTCACGACGTCGTTCATCCAGAAACTGCCGTTTGCGCGCAAGAAATACCGTGCATGGCTGCCGCTGATGCCGCTGGCCATCGAGCAACTCGACGTCTCGAACTACGACGTGGTGATATCGAGTAGCCACGCCGTGGCCAAGGGCGTGTTGACGGGACCGGACCAGTATCATCTGAGCTACGTCCACTCGCCGATCCGCTACGCGTGGGATCTCCAGCATCAGTATCTACAGGAATCGCAGCTCACACGCGGACCCAAATCCGCGATGGCGCGGCTCATCCTTCACTACATCCGCAACTGGGACGTGCGTACCGCGAATTCGGTCGATCAGTTCGTCGCCAATTCGCACTTCATCGCGCGCCGTATTCACAAGGTGTATCAGCGCGAGGCGGCTGTGGTGTATCCGCCGGTCGCCATCGATGCATTCGAACTCGAGACGCAGAAGGAGGATTTCTATCTAACCGCGTCGCGGCTCGTACCGTACAAAAAGATCGATCTGATCGTCGAAGCGTTCGCGCGGATGCCGGAGCGCAAGCTTGTCGTGATCGGTGATGGCCCCGACATGAACAAGGTCCGCGCAAAGGCGACGCCGAATGTCGAAATCATGGGGTATCAGCCGTTTGCGGTGCTGCACGATCGCATGCGGCGTGCGAAGGCTTTCGTGTTTGCGGCCGAGGAGGACTTCGGCATCTCCGTTGTCGAGGCGCAGGCGTGCGGCACGCCCGTCATCGCCTACGGCAAGGGCGGCGCACTGGAAACAGTGCGCGACACTTCACGGCCCACGGGTCTCTTTTTCGCGGAGCAGAGTGCCCAGGCGATCATCGCGGCCGTGAATGCATTCGAGCGCGAGCCGGACCGTATCCGCGCCGAGGATTGCCGCGCGAATGCGGAGCGCTTTTCCGCCGCGCATTTCCGCGAGCAATTGCTGGCGCGCGTGAGAGATGTGGTGCCGGAGATCTCCGTGCGCGATGTCGCGCGTGCGATTCCGGTGCCCCCGGCGCGCTCCGACGATTTGGCCGACGACGCACCGCGTGTACTCGCCATCGACCAGAGCGGCGTGCTCGGCGGTGCGGAGCTTTCGCTCCTCGAAGTGGTGAAGGGGCTACGTACGCGCATCGACGTTTTGCTGTTCAACGATGGACCTTTCCGCGAAGCGCTTGCCGCCGCAGGCGCGCGTGTCGACGTGCTGGATTCCGGCGCATTGCGCCACCTGCGGCGCGACGGCGGTGCGGGGCCGCGGCTTGGCATGCTCGCTGGCATCGCTTCGCTCGTGCGCGAGACGCGGCGCCGCGCACGCGATGTGGACGTGCTCTACGCCAACACGCAGCGTGCGATGGTGATTGGCGTGCTGGCCGGGCGGTTCGCGCGCAAGCCCGTGGTCTGGCACCTGCGTGACATCGTGAGCGCGGAGCATTTCGGCCGTGTCCAACGCTCGGTCATCAAGGTGTGCGCGAAGCTCGGCCTCGCGCATGTGATTGCGAACTCGCACGCGTCTGCACGCGTGTTTCAGCAACTGACCGGTTTCGATACTCGCCGGATCGATGTCGTGCACAACGGTGTGGACGAAGCGCCGTTCATGGCAATCGAACGGGTTTCGCAGCGGCAGTTGCGCAAGGATATCGGTCTGCCAGAGGACGCCTTTCTGGTAGGTGCATTCAGTCGCCTCGCGCGATGGAAGGGGCAGCATGTCCTGCTAGAAGCGCTCCTCGTCGACACGCGGATGCACGCGGTGCTGGTAGGGGCGCCGCTTTTCGGCGAAGACGCCTATGAGGCGGAGCTGCGAGCATTCGTCGAAACGCATGGCCTCGCGGCGCGCGTGCACTTCCTCGGCTTTCGTCGCGACATTGCGGCCTGCATGCGTGCGGTCGATGTGATTGCCCACACGTCGATCACGCCGGAGCCTTTTGGCCGCGTCGTGGTTGAAGGCATGTTGGCGCAGCGCCCGGTGGTGGCTTCGCGTGATGGCGGCGTGACCGAAATCGTCGACCATGGCGAGAGCGGTCTGCTGTGCACGCCTGGCGACGCTACCGAATTGGCCGCCACACTCGCTTCGCTTCACGACGATCCTGAATTACGCACGCGACTCGCGGTTTGCGGGCTGGCTACGGCGCGTGCGCGTTTCGGCAAGGCGCAGTACGTCGGGGCCGTGGAGCGCGTGCTGGACGCGGTCGCGAAGCGCCGCCGCCGTCAAGGTTAAGGAGGCGCGCCGCCTTCAGGTGGCGCGTCAAGCACTGCGCCGCCGCAGCCGCGCAGCAGCGTTCTGCGCTGGCCGCTCGAACAGGCGATAGAAGATCCACGCCACAGGCAAAACACTCAGCGTGAAGCCGAACGACGGCCAGATAGAAGGCTGCAGCGCCGAGCGATAGAGCAGCGAGGCGAGCAGCACGAAGAGCGGCAGGTGGATCAAGTAGAGCGAGTAACTGAAGTTGCCGATCTTCGAGAATATCGGCGTCACGATTCGGCCCGGCGCAAAGGGATGCGACAGTGCCTTGACGAGATAGCACGCAAAGGCAAGCGACCACAGCTGGAACGCGCCATATTGGCCGAAATGGAACGCTACGCACCCGGCCGCGGCGAGCAGCGCGGCGGCGGGGTAGGCGAATGGAATGCCAGGGGAGCCGCGCAGCCGCGCTTCGGCAATCCACGCGCCAAGGATCCACGAAAACCAGTATGACGTGAAGAACGTGAGGTCGTGGCGCTGCAGCGTCAATGCCGATACGACGTTGATCGCGACAATGCCGGTGATTATGGCAGCGAGGCCGAAGCGGCGACGCAGCGCGAAGACGAGCGGGTAGAGCAGATAAAACTGCACTTCGAGCGATAGCGTCCACAGCGCGCCGTTCGAGCCGTAGGTCTTGCCAGCCAGGCCCTGCAACGAGAACAGATTGATGAGAAAGGCACGCGGTCCGATATCGAGAATCTTGTGGCTAACCGGCGACAGCGTGAGGCTGATCGAGTCGGCGGCAAACGTCAGCAGTAGCGCTGCGAACAGCACTGGATAGATTCGCACGAATCGGCGCAGCCAGAATTGCCGCGCATCGAGGCGGAAATCCGGATTCACGACGAGGCGAGCCGCGCCGCTGCGATGGATGCAATAGCCGCTGATGACGAAGAAAATCGGCACACCTGCCGAACCCCATGCCACTGGCAGCGTGAGCCATGCAGCGATCGAGCCGGGGTTGGCGAGACTCGCATGCGAGTGGTGGAAGGCCTCCATGCCGATCCACGTGACCTGGCGGCAATGGAAATACGCGACCAGCACGGCTGCGAAGCCGCGCAGCGCGTCGATCAGGTGCTCGCCAGAGATCACCCCGGCGGCCCGGGAGACGTGATGCGAAGGTGCGGCAGGCACGGAGGATGCTGGCAGCAGGGCGGTTTCGAGTGCGGGATCGCTCATCGGTGTGCAGTTTCGTCAAGTTACCTCGCGATCATAGGGATGCGCCACGCCGAAATTATGCGAAAGATTTTCAAAATGTATTCGACGTCGTCAGATTGAATGCCGACCTGGAAAATGAAAACAGGGAAATAAATCGTTATTCGGTAAAACGCATTTATTTGACCAATTTGTGGTGCTATTTTTGATGCGGCTTTTATGGTCGCTGGAGATTTCGATGAATCTGCATTTGCTTGCCGGCGTTGCCGTGCTGTTGATACTGGCTGCGGTGTCTGCGTACCGCGAGGCCCTGAGAAATGAGCCAATCCGGCGTGTTCGCGCACGCTCCGGCAAGTTGCCGACCGTCGATGACGTCGAGTAGACTCACCGCCTTGACCTTGGGCTTCATTCGCACGCGATTGCTATCTGATCGCCATCCGATCGCGGCAATGCATGCGGCAATGAAGCAGGAAATTCGTTCCGGGTATACGGAGTGAATGGAAATAATTGCCGCCGATCGCGTTGAACACATTTAATTGAATTCCATGTGCATTTCGTTATCGGTTAGCTATTGGCTATCACCGATCGAGAGCGGGAATCGACCCCTTTCAATAAAAAAACGTTGCACCATCACCATCAGAGTTTTCGGGGACGCCGGGCTTGCCTTGCTGCGAGGCCGTTACTCAAACGATCGATCTGGGAATGAACATCATGCTGAAAGTAACCAAAGCGGTATTTCCTGTTGCAGGCCTCGGAACGCGCTTTTTGCCCGCGACGAAGGCTAGCCCCAAGGAAATGCTGCCGATCGTCGACAAGCCGCTGATCCAGTACGCGGTGGAGGAGGCGATCGCGGCGGGGATCACGGAAATGATTTTCGTGACCGGTCGCAGCAAGCGGGCAATTGAAGACCATTTCGACAAATCGTACGAGATCGAGGCCGAACTCGAAGCGCGCCGCAAGGACAAGCTGCTCGATCTCGTTCGCAGCATCAAGCCGGCCAACGTGGACTGCTTTTACGTTCGTCAGGCAGAGGCACTGGGTCTTGGCCACGCGGTGCTGTGTGCGGAAAAACTGGTGGGCGAAAGTCCGTTTGCCGTGATCCTCGCGGACGATCTGCTCTACAGTCCGACGCCGGTCATGAAGCAGCTCGTGAATACATTCAACCACTATCACAGCTCCGTGGTGGGCGTGGAAACCATCGAGCGCGAGGACAGCGCTTCGTATGGCGTGGTCGATGGCCGCGAGTGGGAAGAGGACGTATTCAAGCTCTCGGGCATCGTGGAGAAGCCCGCGCCCGAGGTAGCGCCGTCGAATCTTGGCGTGGTGGGGCGTTACGTGCTGATGCCCACGATCTTCAATCATCTGCGTGCGCTCAAGCCGGGTTCGGGCGGCGAATTGCAGCTGACCGATGCACTGCAGTCGCTGCTCACCGATGAGCAGGTGCTCGCCTATCGCTATACGGGCACGCGCTTTGACTGCGGCAGCAAGCTCGGTTACCTGAAGGCGACGGTGGAGTTCGCGCTGCGCCACCCCGAGGTGAGGGACGACTTCGAGGCGTATCTGCAGAACCAGTTGCCTGCGGCATTGCCCGTGGCGGCCTGATAACAGCGCGGGATGCAGCCTCGGGCGCATGCACCAGGCTGCATTGGGCTGCATGGGGATTGTGGGCGCCGCGCACCGGCGCTTTCCGCGCGCATGACGTCTTTTCACGGTGCAGAAAGGGCCTGAACCGGCGAGCCGGCCCGTAACAGGCCGTCGTGTTACCGGTCACAATATTTTTGAGATTCGAGGGTTTTCCCTCGTTTGAAAGCGCTTTCACGCCGAGTATTCTCCGTTCCATGATATCCGACGACCCCACTCCGCCCAACGTCACGCTCGAAGAGATCGCGCGCGCTGCGGGTGTTTCTCCGAGCACGGTGTCGCGGATCCTGAATGGCACGGTGCGGGTTTCGTCTGAGAAACGTCAGGCGGTCGAGCAGGCGATCGCCCAGTTCCGGTATCGGCCGAACGTGCTGGCACGCAGTCTCGCCAGCGGCAGGACGGACACCATTGGCGTGCTGACGCAAACTGTCGCGAGCCCGTTTTACGCAGAGTGGCTGCGCGGCATCGAAGAGGCGCTGTACGAGCCAGGGCTCACACCCGTTTTCGTCAGCAGCCGCTGGAACGTCGAGGAGGAGCGCACGCGCGTCGAGCAGTTCATCGCGCGGCGTGTGGACGGCATCATCATCCTGCATGGTCAGCTTGACGAGAGCCGCCTTGAGGAATTCTCGCGGCAAACGCCCATTGTCGTGCTGGGGCGCTCGCTCGAGGCAGGGCCAACGCTTGCGGGTTTTCCGATCGATAACGTGCAGGGCGCGTTCGATGCGACTCATCATCTGATCGCGCAAGGTCACCGCAAAATCGCTTTTATTGCAGGCCCCCCAAACCACACTGACGCGCTCGAACGCCTGGTCGGCTATCGCATGGCGTTAGAGGAGGCCGGTATTCCGTTCGACGCAATTCGTGTCGAGCAGGGCGACTTTGTCGAAACCGGCGGCGTAGCGGCCATGGAGCGCCTGATAGACCGTGGAGTCGGTTTTACAGCCGTATTCTGCGCGAACGACCAGACCGCTTACGGCGCACGTCTCGTGCTCTACCGACGCGGCCTGCGCGTGCCGGAAGACGTTTCGCTAGTCGGTTTCGACGATGTGCCGACTTCGCTGTACACCACGCCGCCGCTTACGACAGTACGTCAGCCGATCTATGAACTCGGCCGGCAGGCTGCCGAGGCGATCGTGGGGCTGATCCGCAAGGAACCCGTTACCTCGAGTCCGGCCCCGCTGAGTTTGATCGTGCGCGAAACCACTTGCGCACCGCGTTCCGCTGAATCCAGAGCAGCATCATCAGGTTAGTTTTTGTGGCGGTTCATTCCGCCGCGGGCGACAGCCGCCCAGCCGTGAAAGCGCTTTCAAATCTTTCATGTGATTGTTATGAAAGCGCTTTCATATAAGTTGTACCTAGAAGAAGCAATTCGTCAACGACAGGAGACAGTCAATGAAATATCGCTTTTCGGTGCTTGCTACCACTGCATTGCTTGGATTTGCTGCGGCGAGCGCCAACGCCAACACGACCTTGAAGGTCGCGGTTTTCCCGAAGCTCGATCAGGAAATCAAGGACGCGTTGCCTGCGTGGAAGAAGCTTCATCCGGACGTCGACGTCCAGGTGTCGGCGCTCGCGATCGGCGATCACCACAACGCCATGACGACCGCACTCGCAACCGGTTCCGATCTGCCGGACGTGATGGCCGTTGAAGTGGGTTTCATTGGCCGTTTTGCCGCTGGCGGCGGTCTCGAGAATCTTGCGAAGGCGCCCTATAACGCGGGCCAGTATAAGGATCAGTTCATCCACTACACGTTCGCGCAAGCGACGACGGAAGACGGCACGATCGTGGGCATGCCGGCTGACATTGGTCCGGGCACGCTCTTCTATCGCAAGGACATCCTCGACAAGGCCGGCGTGACCGAAGCGGATCTGACGCGTTCGTGGGACTCCTATCTGGCGGCTGGCCAGAAGATCAAGAAGGCCACGGGCGCCTATCTGCTGGCTTCGGCGCGCGACATCGAAGACATCTACATCCGCGCCGACCTCAAGGAAGGCGATGGCGTGTACTTCGACAAAAAGGGCAATCCGGTGGTCACCTCGCCGCGTTTCATCAAAGCCTTTGAGCTTGCGAAGAAGACGCGCGAACTGGGCCTCGACGCGAAGATCACGCCGTGGTCGAACGAATGGGCCGAGGGCTTCAAGCGCGGCAGCATTTCGACCCAGATGATGGGCGCCTGGCTCGGCGGCCACCTGTCGAGCTGGCTCGCACCGGACACGAAGGGACTGTGGCGCGCGACGAATCTGCCTAACGGTGCTTACGCTTCGTTCGGCGGCACGTTCTACTCGATTCCGACGAAGGCTACGCAGAAGGCGCTGTCGTGGGAATTCATCAAGTTCCTGACGACGCGTCAAGACATCCAGCTCGACTCGTTCCAGTCGATCGATGCCTTCCCGGCGCTCCTGTCCGCACAGAAGTCCGACTTCTTCGCACAGCCCGTGGCGTTCCTCGGTGGCGAAAAGGCTCGCGTGATCTGGCGCGATGCCGCTTCGCACATCCCGTCGATCCAGCGCAGCAAGTATGACCAGGTGGCCGAAGAAGCGGTCCACTCGGCGCTCGACAAGGTGGTCGACAACAACGAGGACATCCACACCGCGTTGCAGGAAGCCCAGGACGAGATCGCGCACCGCGTCCGCCGTTGAAGATAGCCGCGCACTAAGTGCATTTTCCGATGGGAAACTCGCGCGGCCGGCGTACCGAGCCGGCCGCGCCAGTCAGGTTGGAGTCGTAGATGAGTGACTTGATGTCCGAACCCGAAGCAAACGTGCTGCAGCCCGGCGAGGCGCTTCCATTGCCGGCCGTCGGCCGCCGCCGCCTGTTTGCGGATCCACAGAAAGTCGCGCCATATTTCTTTCTCGCGCCGTTCTTTCTGTTGTTTGCGACGTTTATCGCGTTTCCGCTTCTGTTTTCATTGTTCCTGTCGTTCCAGAGCTGGGACGCGACCTCGGGTCTCGCAGGCATGAAGTGGGTGGGCCTGTCGAACTTCACTTTCACGCTGACCGACCACTGGTTCTGGAAGTCGTTGTACAACACGGCATTCATGGCGATCACGTCGGGCTTGCCGCAGCATCTGATCGCACTGCCGCTGGCGTTCTTTCTGCAAACCTGTTTTCGCCGCTGGCGCAATCTGGTCGTCGGTCTGTATTTTCTGCCGTTCATCACTTCGAGCGTAGCGATCGCGCTGATTTTCTCGTCGCTGTACTCGACCGACTTCGGCATGATCAACCTTGCAATTGCCGAGATCGGGAAGCTGCCGGGGATGCACTGGATCGTACCCGAGCATCACATCGAATGGCTCTATAACGCGTCGAACGTGAAGCCCGCGGTTTCGGTCGTGATCTTCTGGCGCTATGTCGGCTGGAACACGGTGCTCTATCTTTCCGCGCTCCAGACGATTCCGGGCGAGCTCTACGAAGCCGCGAAGATCGATGGCGCGAACGGCTGGCAGCAATTCAGGCTCGTCATCCTGCCGCTGCTCAAGCCCATGATCTTCCTCGCCGTCACGCTGTCGATCATCGGCGGGCTGCAACTGTTCGAAGAGCCGTTCATCCTGCTGCCAAACGATGGCATGGGAACCGGCCAATCCGGGCTGACCACTGCGGTCTACATGTATCGCACGGCCTTTCACGACGGCGATTTCGGCACCGCGAGTTCGATCGCGTGGCTGTTGTTCGTGGCTATCACCGGGCTCATGTGGATCAACACGCGTATCTTCAATCGCGGCGGCATGAAGGAGGCCGGGAAATAATGAAACAGTCACGCAACCGGGCGCGTTATGTCGGCTATGCCATTGTGTCGGCGGGCGCCGTGCTGATGTTCTCGCCGTTCTACTTCATGTTCGTGTTCGCCACGCACAGCAGCTCCGAGATTTTCTCGATGCCGCCGCCGCTCTGGTTCGGCAATGCGTTTCTGGACAATATGGCGTCGCTGATGCGTCATATTCCGTTCTGGCGCAATCTGGGCTGGAGCTTGTATACGTCGGTGCTGCAGACGCTTCTGACCTTGCTGGTGACGTCCATGGCAGGTTATGCGTTTGCCATGTACGAATTCCGCTTCAAGAAGACGCTGTTTGCCGTGGCACTCACCGGCATGCTGGTGCCGCCGTTTCTCAGCATGATTCCGACGTTCATGACGATGGACCTGCTCGGCTGGATCAACCAGCCACGCGCACTGTACGTGCCGGGAGCGGCAGCCGCGCTTGGCGTCTTCCTGATGCGTCAGTACATCGCCAGTGCGATTCCGTCCGAGCTTGTCGAGGCAGCGCGTATCGATGGTTGCAGCGAGCTGCGCATCTACTGGACTGTCGTGCTGCCGCTGCTCGGTCCGGCACTGGGAACGCTGGGGCTGATCAGCTTCATTCAGGCGTGGAATAACTTCCTCTCCGCGCTCGTGGTGCTGCGTTCGCCCTCGATGTACACCTTGCCGCTCGCTTTGCGGATTCTCCAGAGTCCAACCAATTCCGACTGGGGCGCGGTGATGGCGGGTTCAGCGGTCGCGGTATTGCCGCTGCTGATCCTGTTCGCTTTCACCTCGCGCCGATTGATCGACGGGATGACGGCGGGTGCCGTGAAGGCCTGAAGCCGCTTACCTGAATTCATGCAGGTTATGCATCCAGTTAAACAACTTTGGACTACAAATTTAATGAAAAGCTACAAATTCAGTGACGACTTTGTTTGGGGTGTTGCCACGAGTTCTTATCAGATCGAAGGCGCCGCTCGCGACGATGGTCGTGGCCCCTCGATCTGGGATGCTTTTTGCAGGGTTCCCGGCAAGGTGGTGAACGGCGAAAACGGTGACGTGGCCTGCGACCACTATCATCGGCTCGAACAGGATCTCGACATGATGGCGGAGCTGGGCATCAAGGCTTACCGCTTCTCGATCGCCTGGCCGCGTGTTCAACCGGACGGCAAGGGCGCGTTCAATGAGAAGGGTCTCGCGTTCTACGAGCGTCTCGTCGACGGATTGCTCGAGCGCGGCATGCAGCCGTTCGCGACGCTGTATCACTGGGATCTTCCGCTTGCGTTGCAGGAGACCCAGCAAGGTTGGGAAAATCGCGACACAGCGTACCGTTTCGCGGATTACGCACGCAAGATCGGCAGCCTGTTGGGCGATCGGGTCGCTTCGATTGCCACGCATAATGAACCGTGGTGTACCGCGTGGCTCGGTAATGCCACCGGCTATTTCGCACCCGGCAACGCAAACCTGAAGAAGGCGGCAAATGTCGCGCACCACCTGCTGCTTTCTCACGGTCTCGCGTTGCAGGCGTTGCGCGCCGATGGCGTGAAGGCGCCGCTTGGAATCGTCCTCAACCAGTCGCCCGCGCACGGTGCGACGGATTCGCCTGAAGACCAGGCCGCCGCTTCGCTCGAGTATTCGAAGTTCGTGAGCTGGTACATGGATCCGATCTTCAAGGGTGAATATCCGGCAGAAGCCTTGAAGTGGTACGGGGAGAATGGCCCGCAAGGCGTGATTCGCGACGGTGACTTCGACATCATCGGCACGCCGATGGATTTCCTCGGGATCAACTACTACACCCGCATTTTTGCCAGCGCTTCGGGCGAGAAGCGGCCGCCGGGCGAACTCGGCTTCACGGACATGGACTGGGAAATCTATCCCCAAGGTCTGACTGAATTGCTGACCAGACTGAATGCCGACTACAAGCTGCCGCCGGTGTTCATTACGGAAAACGGCTGTGCTGCGAAGGATGTCCTGGAGAACGGTCGGGTTCGCGACAACGATCGCATCGACTTCTATGATCGCCATCTCGCCGCGCTCGATGAAGCTGCCAGTCAGGGCGTCAATGTGGCGGGATATTTCGCCTGGAGTCTGATGGATAACTTCGAGTGGGCGTCGGGATACGACAAGCGTTTCGGTATGGTGTACGTAGACTACGCGACCCAGCAACGCACGCCGAAAGATAGTGCTTTGTGGTACAGGGACGTCATCGCGAAGCACGTGGCTCAAGCAAACGCAGTGCAGGCGTGACCTGAGCGCCGGCCCGACGCGCAAGCGTCTGGCCGGCGCCACTGAAGATGGCCGTGGCGGCAGCCCGTACCGGGAACGGCGAAGAGAGTCTTGCGGGCTGCAGCAGAGGAACATGAGGAGAAGACAGAGATGGGCGAGCTTGTATTGCGCAATGTCGAAAAGACATATGGAGAGGGGCCGCGGGTGATACACGGCATCGATCTGCATGTGCCCGATGGTCAGTTCACGGCGTTCGTGGGTCCGTCGGGATGCGGAAAATCGACCATGCTGCGGATGATCGCCGGACTCGAATCGACGAGTGGGGGCGACATTCTCATCGACGGCGTGCGGGTCAACGATCTCCAGCCGAGAGATCGGGGAATTTCCATGGTGTTCCAGAACTACGCGCTCTATCCGCACATGACCGTAGCGGAAAACATGGGTTTCTCGCTGAAGCTGTCCGGAACCGGAAAGGCCGAGATCAAGCAGGCGGTGGGACGCGCGGCCGAAATTCTGCAGATCACGCATCTGCTCGATCGCAAGCCCAAGGCGCTCTCGGGCGGACAGCGGCAACGCGTGGCGATCGGCCGTGCCATCGTACGCAAGCCGCGCATCTTCCTGTTCGACGAGCCGCTGTCGAATCTCGACGCGTCGCTGCGTGTGCAGACGCGGATCGAACTGGCGAAGCTGCATCGCGAACTCGGCACGACGATGATCTACGTGACGCACGACCAGGTCGAAGCGATGACGCTTGGACAGAAGATCGTTGTCTTCAACAAGGGCGGCATCGAGCAGATTGGCGCGCCACTCGATCTTTATGCCAAGCCCGCGAACCTCTTCGTTGGCGGCTTTCTCGGCTCGCCGAAGATGAATCTGCTGCCGGCACGCCTGGTTTCTCAAAGCGATACGCAGACCGTCATCGAACTGGCCGAATGCCGCAAGTTCATCTCGCTGTGGGGACGGGCCGAGGGCAGTATCGGAACCGAATTGACCCTCGGTGTACGCCCCGAGCACATCGCCATCACACAGCCGGGGCAGGGTCTCGGCGCGACGGTTGACCTGATCGAGCATCTCGGCGACGTGTCGATTCTGCACGCCCGTTTGCCCGATTCGACCAGGACGGTTGCAGTGCGAGTCGACGGTCGTGCGCCGAATCTTGAAGTTGGACAGCAAATTGGACTTTCGCTCACTATCCCGGCGGTCACGCTGTTCGATTCAGAGGGTAAGGCCATCGCATTTGCGCACGAGGAGCAGCAGGCAGTGGCGGTGGGTTGAAAGCTGTTGGCAGTTCGCACGACATACTAAATCGGCAGCCTCGAATGCCGTCCGGTTCATATAACGAATAAATCAATTCTTGTGGGTGGAGATGAGCAATGGAAAAGAGGGTATCGAAGGCCGCGTTCAAAGCGCATGCGTGTGAGTTGTTCAGGCAGGTGGAAATGCTGGGGGAGAGCGTCGTGGTCACCGACCGCGGACATCCCACTGTCGAAATCCGCCCGTATCGAAGCAAACGTCGAGATCCGCTGCAAGTCGTGCGTGCATCGATCGTGCATTTCAACGCAAAGGGCGTTCCGGAGGGGCTGCCGGAGCCGCAGGAAGCCTTATGATCGCCGTCGATACACTCGCGCTGATCTACTGGCTGAGTGACGACAAGGCTCTAACGCCGGCTGCCCGCTCCGCCATGGACGATGAACAGAACGGCGGCGAGATGCTCGTTTCGACGATTAGCGTCCTCGAAGTCATCCGGTTCGTCGCTGACGGCCGTCTTGAGCTTTCCATGGATACCCGGACCTGGCTGTCGACCGTCGTATCGGTCGACTACGTGACGATGGTGCCTCCGGATCTTGAGATCGCTTTCAGGGCCGCCTCCCTTTCCCAGGATCTGTCTTGTGAGCAGAGGCTGATCGTTGCCACTGCCCGCACGTTCGGCACGAGGCTGGTTACGCCGGACGCCAGATTGCGCGCTCTAGCGCACGTGGAGACCGTCTGGTAATGGCCCTGGGGATACCCGCTGACTGGCGGTGTTGCGTATGAGAAAAAGGCCGGACGCCTTTGGGGGCTGATCCGGCCTTTTGCTTTCGCGACTGCTGCACGGCCATCCAGTACGGTCGGTCTGGTGCGAGCCGGTGCTGCTAGTGGGTGCGCCCACCTCCGAGGCCCGTGAGCTGGTTGTTGACCGACGTGACACCCGGAACACTGTGTGCCGCCTGGTCGGCCAGTTGCACCTGCCGGAGCTCCGGCAGCCGGCCGACGAGCGTCACATCGCCCCCCTGCGTCAATACAAACATGTGGGAAGTGGTGACGCCCGCGTTCCCCATGGCGCTGTAGATCTGATTGGCGAGACTGGTGTCGGCGTGTGCTGCGGGGACGATCGAGCATGAAATGGCCAGTGCGAGAGACGATGCAAAAGCAGTTTTCATATTTACCTCCTTATCGACAAATCGGGGCGCCGGAGCAATCCGGCACTCGTTCTTCCCGCGCAACCGGAAAGGCGGGTTCCGCGGAAGTCGATGCGCGCACAGGTTTGCATTTTGACCGCCCGGACAGGGACGGGAAAACGGCATCTGCGGCGGACAACGGGACCGCGCATCGAGCCGCTTGCTGTCTTTATAGAGGGATGTGGTTTTTAGGCAACGCGAGGATTTTTTTTCTTGTGCTCGTGCACGGGAGCATGCGGGCCATTCTCGCACAACCGCGAAATACCTGCGCGGCGCGGGACGAATCCTTTGGGAGTCGATGGCGATATGACCATTGAGTCATGGCTACAAGAGGCGCGCTACTGCATGATGAAAGCGCTTGCAAGAGTATTTCTTGGCAGCGTTTTCCCTGCCTCCGCCAAGAGCGTATGCATTTTTATAATTGTCTCGAAATGTGACGAGGACATTTCGTTGTTTAACTACAGAGCTGCGGTTGAGACACCAACAAGAATTGGGAACTCAAAAAAGCGGTGAGATCATTTGACAAAGGTTAGGAGGACGAATGAAGAAGAAGGTTCTAGCGATTTCGTTGTTCGCAATCGCAGCAGCAGCCCACGCGCAAAGCAGCGTGACGCTGTATGGCCGTATCGACAACGGTCTGAGCTACACGAACAACATCAACGGCAACGGCCACTCGTTTGGCATGGGCAGCGGCCTCTGGGGTCAGTCGTGGTGGGGCCTTACGGGCGCTGAAGACCTCGGCGGCGGCACCAAGACGATTTTCCAGTTGGAAAGCGCAATTATCACGACCAACGGTTCGCTGGCGAACACGAGCTCTCTGTTCAATCGTCATGCGACGGTCGGTTTGAGCAACGACCGGTACGGTACGTTCAAGCTGGGTAACCTCGGCGACGGCGAAATCACGCAGGATACCTGGGGTGCCGACCCGCAGGAAATGCAGGCGTACTCGATCTTCTCGATGGTGCGCGGCCGTAACTGGGCGAAGACGACGAGCGCAGCCGAATATTCGTCGCCGACGTGGTCGGGCTTCAGCTTCAAGGCTCAATACTCGCTGCTCGGCAGCACGGGCGGCTGGAACGTCGGTACGGGCGTCAACACGGCCGGCGTCTCGGCTGGCGGCCGCACCAACGGTATCGGCGCGTACTACACGTTCGGCATGGGCGACGTTCGCGTGATTTACGACGAAGTGCGTGACATCAACGGCCAGTTCAGCAACGTCTTCTCGACGTCGCGCATGGCGATGGTTGGCGGCACGCTGACCTTCGGTCCGGTGCGTGCGTACTACGGCTATGAACACCTGAGCGCACCGCAGGCGGCACAAAACACGGCGACGTTCAACCCGACCACTCTGGCACCTGGCGCCTCGGCACCGACTGCCGTGGATTACGGCTGGATCGGTGCAAACTGGCAAGTCAACGCAGCTACGGCTGTGACGGCTGGTATCTACCACTCGAACGTGAACCACGGCAACGGCAACGGTACGCTGTTCACGCTGGGCAGCACCTACAACCTGTCGAAGCGTACGTTCCTGTACGTGGAAACTGGCTATGCCAAGAACAGCTCGACGGCCAACTTCTCGGTCAGCGGCAACCCGAGCGTCGGCGAAGGTGGCGGCAACCCGAATTTCGGCCAGGGCCAGTTCGGTGCAATCGCCGGTATCTTCACCCAGTTCTGATCACGTTTGACGTGGTCGAAAGTGTGATTCTCCAGAGACTCCAGGTAGTACCCGTTTGACTCTTCAGTTGAAGAGGCCGGTGTGTCAAGTTCCTCCACCCAGGCACACCGGCTCTTTTTTCGTCGTGCTTCCGACGCTGTCACAAACGTGTTTTATGTAGTTAAATAGCTTTTCCCCGCTTGTCAGTTGCTCATCACGTTGCGCCAGCAACAAATTTCCCAAACGAAACCCATCGCTTGACGAACAGGTGCCTTGCTGCATATTTTCGGTGCTGCGCGTCGCTCGCATCGTGCTCGGCATTCGCGCGGTCAGGCTTTCGCGCGGCCCACGGGGCTTTTCGTTTCGCGTCATAGGGCGCGAGATCATTTTCATTGCGGAGCCTCGCGATCTGCCATTTTGAATCCGCATTCGTAATCGGTCGGCGAGGTCAGGCGTGACCGGACGGCAGCTGAGGGTCGATATGTACCCACCCGCAACAACATGGTCGAGCCGGAGCGTGTCGAGGCGATTACTCAAAGCGCGAACAAATTTGCGCCTGGGCGCATAGCTGGAAGGGGCCGCCAGCGTAACCTGCAACGAGAAATCGGAAAATAAAGCACGGTTAGCGCACGAATCCCGGCAGCCGAAGTATTCAGCTATCCAGCGACGAGCGCATCATCAGTTTGGCAGGAGTCTTTAACTTCGTTACTCTTGAGTCGGATCGACGTGATGATGGCGATTTTGTATTACCTTCAGCCCTCACTGCAGTCTCTTTGCCACTGACACAAAAGGAACGTCATGAACCTCCAATACCGTCTTTCGTCAAAGGCTCTGCTTCTCGCCGGCTTGTCCGCGCTAATGCTGTCTCCTGCCTTCGCGCAGGCCGGCGACAAGTTCATTCTGTCTAGCCCCGACATCGCTGCGGGCGGCAAGATTGCCGATAAGTTCGTGCTGAAAGGATTCGACTGTAAGGGCGAAAATGTGTCGCCGGCCCTGGTGTGGACGGGTGTGCCGGCAGGTACAAAATCATTCGCGCTACAGGTCTACGATCCGGATGCGCCCACAGGCAGCGGCTTCTGGCACTGGACGGTCTACAACATTCCCGCGACCGTGACGCACCTGCCGCAGGCGGCCGGCAATTCGGCGTCCGGCCTTCCGGCTGGTGCCAATGGCGGTATGAACGACTACCAGGACACGGGCACGACGGGTGGCAATGGCAACTACGGCGGCCCCTGCCCGCCGGTGGGCGACAAGCCGCATCGTTATGTCTTTACGTTGTTTGCGCTCGCCGTGAGCGATCTGTACGCGGCAGCCGGTATTCCGAAGACCGGTACCGCCGCGCTACACGGTTTCGCCCTGAACAAGGGGCTGGGTGACAAGCTGCTGGGTAAAGCGTCCTTTACAGCGTACTACGGCCGGTAATGGCTGGCCGGAGACTGATGGACCGCTGGACCGTACTCGCGACGTGTCCAGCTGCTGCGTGGGCACGCGGTGGCTGGACCTGGGACGGTTGCCACATTTAGCCCTGGAAATTCGCCAATCGTGGCCTTGTTTTTTTAGCTATCCCGTCAACTCGCCGCATTTATCCCCTCGACAATTAATCCCGAATCTATTTCTGGAGACGCGTTGTGGTCCGGACGAGTTTTAAAAATGTGCTGCTTCGAGTTTCATATCAAGCCCCCGCTTTCCCTGAGACTGCCACTCCCAGACGAACGGTGCGTTGTGCGCGTTAATTCCTTGATTATCTCTTCGGACTCGTCGCGTAGCAGTCGTTCGTCTAGACGTCGGGAGCGTCCGGTTCGGGGTGCCTGTTACCCGTTGTTCAGAGCACACGCCGAACGGCGGAATCTGCGTCGCGATTTCGCGACACCTGGCACATATTTTTGCGCTTATGCCACTGGCTATCCGCTTTCTATGCGCCCGATTTCTCGCGTAGTGGGGAAAACACGCGTGGGCGCGCGCCGAATGCGTTCAATGGTTGGGCGGTTCCTTGACGGTTCCTTGACGGTTCCTTGACGGTTCCATAAGGCAACGACAGGGATCTGACCACATTGCCGTGGCTACCAATCGCGCGCCTACTCCATGACGAGATCGATTGCAAGCTAGTGATTCAGCCGCGTTTTCCCTGCCCCGCACCGTTTGGTTTACATTCTTATAATCGAATCCGGTCAAAAATAAGCGCGGCTTTGGACGAATTGCGCGAGGAAATCGAGCGGGCCTGCCGCTCGCTAGCGCAAATGGACACGTTGACGCGACAGAATACGGCACTTCCCTGGTGCCGTTTTTCGCATGCGATTTTTTCGTAGTAGATGGTGTACACACCGGGTGTAGCGCACCGGCTCGTTGGTGGGTCAGCAATAAGACAGTAACAACAGGAGAAACTGCATGAAGGCTATTCAAGTGTTCAAGCTGGCCGCAGCCACGGCTCTTGTGGCTGCTTCGTTTCAGGTCTATGCGCAGGGTGATGCGGCATCCGCTGCTCCCGCGGCTAGCGGTCCGACTGCGGCTGCGCAGCATCAGGTCAACCAGTCTCAGGCGCAACTGAAGCAGGCCAAGGCGGCCAACCGCGCGCTCAGCCGCAAGGTTCGCGGCGTCCTCGCCAAGGACAAGACGATTGACGTAGCGAAGATCACCGTGCGTGCGCGTGACGGCGCCGTGGAACTGCAGGGCTCGGTGCCCGAGCAGGCGCAAATCGAGCACGCCACGGAAGTCGCCAAGGGCGTGCAAGGCGTAACGTCGGTCAAGAACTCGCTGACGATCCGTCCGAACCAGTCCTGAGCGTCGTCCGGCGCGCGGGTGTTGCGCCCGTCGGGGCGTTGACGCCGACGTCGGGCGAAGTGCCCCGGGATTATCCTGAAGACCGCACCTGCAGTTCCATTCGTGGACTGCAGGTGCGGTTTTTTTCTTGCAAGCCGAATTCGGTGCAATGGAGTCTCGATCCGTTTGCGTCGCCAACGAGTCGACTCGCAACGAGCATCGTCGCTAGCGTGGAGTCCGCGGCTTCCTGTAGCGATCCCGCCCATTTCGCGGATTTCGCAGTGCTGGACAGCGCCACTGCAATCTCGATGTCATTGGTTGCCGACGTCCGGTGCGCGAGGTCTATAGCGCAGCAGATGATCGGTTCCAGATTCAGACAGCCAGACCTCGCCCAGTCGACCCATCATCTGGCGAACGTTTGAATGCGGGCGTGGAAGGGCAAATACGTCGAACCGGTCCGCTCGTGGATCGAAACGCACAAGCGCGTTGGCGCCCCAGTCACTGAGCCAGACGATGTCACGGTCGTCGACGAAGATCGCGTATGGATGGGGGGCCTGGCCCGGCAGTCGCCATTCGCGCCATTGATGCGTCGCCGTGTCGAACATGCCGACTTTCCCCGCGTTCCACTCGCTGACCCAGACGCGCCCCTTCGAATCGGACCATACACGGCGTGCGCCTTGATCGGGCGTCGGTGGCTCGATGACCTGAACCGCACCGCTCGCGGAATCGATGCGGCCGAGATAGCTGCCAGCCAGGGAGGCGAAGTACAGGCTGCCGTCGGGGGTGACGCAGATGCCGTAAGGTCCGGGGCCGCGCGGTGCATCGAAAACGCGCATTCTGGCGGTCGCCGGGTCGAGTTCACCATAGATACCGCTTTGCCCGGTAAACCAGAGATGTCCGCGCTTGTCGAAGACCGCCGTATTCAGATTGGTGCCCGAGCGGTCTTTCGGCAACGCGAAACGCGTGACGGCGAGTGTTTTCGCGTCGACGCGAACGAGTGCGTTCTGGCCGCCGTCCGTGATCCATGCTGCGTGGTCAGGTCCGACGATCACGCCGTGCGGCGCCGCTCCGTCGCCGAGGGGGATCAAGTCGATCTTGCCACTGCGCGGGTCCAGTCGCCCGACTGCGCCACGTGCCTGTGCGGTGAACCATACGTTGCCGTCTGGCGCCGGAGCGACGTCGTGCGGTGCGCTGCCGGTGGGCACGGCGAACGAATCGAACGACGGCGATTGCGCCTGCGCCTGCGCGGAGCAGATGACGAGCATGGCACTCATCATTGCCGCCACGATTCGTCCTCTCGCTATCTCCAGCATGTCCGCCTCCGTCTTCCAGGATGCGTTTCAAAGCGTGCGACGGGTTAATTGTTGCACTTATCTCGACTCAAAGCCGTGTGCGGCCATCAAGCGTCATAGGGGGCGCGTTACGCGTTTTCCACGTTCACCCGTCCCGGCTCAAGTCTGGCCTGAAACAGGCGCATTGTTCGTCGCGGTGTGGAAAGCAAAACACAGCCAGGGCGGCGTCTCGACATTCACGTTGCATTACTTTCCCTTGCCCGTTGACGGCCACCCAAACGCTGGCCGACACCGTCAAGGTGTCGACCCGCTACGACGTTATCGAGACGCTACCTTCAAACGCGTCACGTGCGCGTAATCGAAGCCCCACCATCGACCAGCGAAGCCGTACCGGTCACGAACGACGAATCGTCGGACGCGAGATACAGCGCCGCGCGTGCGAGTTCTTCCGGCTTCGCGACGCGCTTGAGCGCGTGGAGTCCCGTCACGAATGCCTGCGATTCGGCGGTGTTATTCATACCGCGATACATGTCGGTGTCCACTGCACCCGGAAGGATGGCATTCACGCGCACACCTTGCGGCCCGAATTCGGCAGCGAGCGCTTGTGTCAGTCCGATCAGACCGGACTTGCTGGCGGCATAGGCAGCCGTTTGCGGAAACGCGAACGAATAGCCGACGAAGGTCGAAGTGAAGATGATCGATCCGCCACCGTGCTTGATCATTTCGGGAATCTGATGCTTGGCGCCGAGAAACGCGCTCGTCAGGTTGGTGGCTAGCGTAGCTGACCAGCCCGATTCCGAGACCTCCGTGGACGGGCCCATTTCACCGAGCGTCCCCGCATTGTTATAGGCGATGTCGAGACGGCCGAAGCGCTCGACCGCGAGTGCAACCAGCGCTTTCGCGAAGTCTTCGGATTGCACGTCCCCCGCAAGTGACACGGCCGTGCCACCTTCACGGGTAATTTCGGTCACGAGTGAATCGAGTTCGGATTCGCGGCGCGCAGCCACGACGACCCTGGCACCCTCGGCAGCGAATAACTTCGCAGCGGCACGGCCAATACCTGCGCTGGCACCCGTCACGATGGCGACTTTTCCTGTCAAGCGTTGCATGTCTATCTCCAGCTTCAGTTGTGGACCGATGCCCAATGCCCCGGCTCCGTGAACCTGACTATAGGGTTTCCAATCTGCTCGAAAAAGACGATCTGAATGGCGGTATCATTCAGCTTTTATGAAGGATCGGAGCTCGATATGGACCGCCTGCGTGCATTCGAAGTCTTCGTTACTGTGGTTAGCCGGGGCAGCTTTGCGCGCGCGGCCGATGCGCTCGAAACGTCGCCCGCCAACATCACGCGCTATGTCAATGAACTCGAGGCGCATCTAGGCACGCGGCTGCTTAATCGCACCTCACGCAAGCTGTCTCTCACCGAAGGCGGCGAGACCCTTTATTCGCGCTGCAAGACGATTCTCGAAGACGTCGCCGAAACGGAAGGGCTGGTGTCGACAACGTCGATCGAACCACGCGGACGGCTGCGCATCAATGCGCCAGTCAGTTTCGGCGTCCGGCATCTCGCGCCGTTGTGGCCGCAGTTCATGCAGCGATATCCCGATGTCGAACTCGACATTGCGCTCATCGACCGCGTCGTCGACATCGTGGAGGAGGGCTTCGATCTGGCCATTCGTATCTCGCGCGCGGGTACGGCTGACCATGCAGCCCGCAAACTGGCGACGTCGAAAAATTTCCTGTGCGCTTCTCCAGACTATCTGGATGCCTGGGGACATCCGGAATCACCGGCCGACCTGATCAGACATCGATGCATCGGATACACGTACGCTGCGACGGCAGACAAATGGCAATTGACGGACAGCCACGGCAAGGTGCGCGCTGTCGAGGTCAACTGTCACATGCACACGAATAATGGTGATACAGCGCGAGCGGCGGCGCTCGCTGGGCACGGCGTGATCTGGCAACCCACGTTTCTGATCGGAGACGACCTGCGCGCCGGCAGACTCGTTCGGGTGTTGCCTGAATACCGCTTGCCGGATATCGATGTGCTCGCACTATATCCGAGCCGTCGTCACGTGAGTGCGAAGGTGCGCGCGGCCATCGATTTTCTGGTCAATGCGTTTGCTGGCGTGCCGCCCTGGGACAGGGCGTGAAAGGGGGAAGCCGGCGCGTCTCGCGCGCCGGTTAGCACCGATCCGGCGCCAGGGTGATCACGCCACGCTAGCCACGCCAGCCACACTCGACGAGTGCGTCACACGGGGCGACCGATCCATCGCGCGACGCGTTTCTGATAAGCGCGGTACGGTTCCCCGAAGCGTTGGTCAAGCGCCTGTTCCTCCGGAATGATCTGCACGGCGGTGATGAGGATCACGAATAGCGGCGGAATGATCCATGGACTCGCGCTGCCGAGCCAGATTGCCCAGCCGGTCAGGAGCAACGCCATGCCCAGATAAATCGGGTTGCGGCTAATACGAAAAACCCCGTCTGTCACGAGAGATGAGGCCTTGCCCGGGTCCATCGGAGAGGTGGTGGTATGCGCCTGATGCATACGCACGACAGCGGCCACGCCTATCGCGACCCCGATGGCTGCCACAACGCTGCCAGACTGATTCCATGGACGGGCGACCCATACAGCGAGCGGAAACCGGCGGTGCAGAACCCACATGATGACGGCCGCCGCCAGCATCAGGACGGGTGGCGGAATGCGAGGCTTCATGGATGAGATCCCCTGGACAATGTGAGTGTGTGTAGCGCCGATAGTGGAATGAAATAGCGGAATGAATATACGCGATGCGCGTCGCATTGCGTTTATTCCCGGGAACATCGCTTGCTCGCCGCCAACGACTTTGCGCGACAAGTCATGAGCCGACGCCGGAAATGCGTCGACGCGTGGCAGTAAATGTGTGAGCAATCCGGAACTCCGGCAAACTGTAGCGTGTGCGAAGTCCAACGCAAGCGCTGGAGCGAGGAGAAAAGCCATGACGAGGCGGACCCTGGCAGGCAGCAACCACCCGGCACCGGCCGATGCAAAGTGCGTGGGTGCGTGCGACCCCGCAGAACGTTTTGACATCGTGGTGATGCTGCGCCGCCAGAACGGCGCCGGCTTCCGCGATCTGGTCGAGCGGCTCGAGTCAGGCGACGCGTCGGCACAGCCGGTGTCGCGCGAAGAATTCGAACACCGCTTCGGCGCTTCTGCCGCCGATGTCCAGTGCGTCGAGCGATTCGCCGCGTCGCATGGACTCACGGTCGTGAACACGGACCCGGCCGCGCGGCGCGTCGTGCTCTCCGGCACGGTGGAGCAGTACAACACTGCGTTCGGCGTCGAACTGCAGCACTTCGAGCATCAGGTGGGCAACGCCACGCATCACTTCCACCAGCCGGGCCATCCCGTGCATCTGCCCGACGACGTCCACGAAATCGTCACGGCCGTGCTTGGCTTCGATAATCGGGCGAAGGCGCGTCCGCACTTTCGCACCAACCCGACAATCCGTCCGCCCATTCGCGCTGCGCGCGCCGTGAGCAATTCGTTCACGCCACTGCAGATCGCACAGCTCTATGGCTTCCCGTCCGGCGATGGCCGCGGGCAGTGCATCGCGCTCGTCGAACTGGGCGGCGGCTACAGCGAGACGGACCTGCAGGCGTATTTCAGCGCGCTTAGCGTGCCGTTTCCGATAGTGGAATCGGTGTCCGTCGATCAGGCGAAGAACGCCCCCACCGGCGATCCGAATGGTCCCGATGGCGAAGTCACGCTCGACGTCGAGATCGCGGGTGCGCTCGCGCCGGCGGCGCGAATCGCCGTGTATTTCGCGCCAAACAGCGAGGTGGGTTTCGTCGATGCCGTGAGCGCAGCGTTGCACGACAGCACACGCAATCCCTCGGTCATTTCGATCAGTTGGGGCGCGCCTGAATCGGCCTGGACACAGCAGACGCTCACTGCGCTCAACGACGTGCTGCAGACGGCCGTGGCGCTCGGCGTGACCGTGTGCGCTGCGTCCGGCGACAGCGGCTCATCGGATGGCGTCGGCGACGGCGCAGATCATGTGGACTTCCCTGCGTCGAGCCCTTACGCACTCGGCTGTGGCGGAACGCGCGTGACGGCGGCCAATGGCAAGATCGAGCGCGAGACGGTGTGGAGCAGCGCCAGCGACGGGGCAACGGGCGGCGGCGTAAGTGCGACCTTCACGCTGCCAGCCTGGCAGAAGGGCCTTTCGGTCGCGGGCAGCGACGGCAGCACAAGCGTGCTCGCGCGTCGCGGCGTCCCCGATGTGTCCGCGGATGCCGATCCTGCCACGGGCTATGTCGTGCGCATCGGCGGAAGCGATACGGTGGTGGGCGGCACGAGCGCGGTCGCGCCGCTGTGGGCTGCGCTGATCGCGCGCATCAATGCCACGCGCGGCAAACCCGTGGGCTTCGTGAATGCGTTGCTTTACGCACAGCCTGGTGCATTCAACGACATCACGAGCGGTAACAACGGCGATTATTCTGCCGCGCCCGGCTGGGACGCCTGCACGGGCCTCGGTACACCGGTGGGCGCCAAAGTGGCGGCGGTGTTCGCGTCGGCGTAGCATGAGGCGGCGTCGCGCGCGCGGACAACGGCGACAAGCGGAAGAATTCGAAAACGTCACACACTGCACGAGCAGGGAGACGATATGAACGATCAGGCTCGGTCCACGCAGGGCAACGGCCACGCATCCAGTGGAAACGGCAAACACCGCAGCCCCGCGGATCGCCCATGTTTCGATCCCACCGCATACGGCAACGGTCCGGACGACTTCGTCACCGACATGACCGAGAACGCCGCCATTACGCACCATGCGATGCAGATCGGACGCGAGGTGATCGCGTATACGGCGACGGCGGGGCATCTCGTGACCGTCGATCCGGGCAGCTCGCAACCCAATGCCAAGATCTTCTACGTGGCGTTCACGAAGGACGGCGTGCAGGCGCAGGATCGCCCCGTCACGTTCTTCTACAACGGCGGGCCAGGTTCGTCGTCGGTGTTCGTGCTGCTCGGCTCGTTTGCGCCGAAGCGCATCAAGACGTCGATGCCGGGCTTCACACCACCCGCGCCCTATACGCTCGAAGACAACCCGGACAGCCTGCTCGACAAGAGCGACCTCGTGTTCGTCAATCCGGTGGGCACAGGCTACTCGGCGGCGATCGCACCGCATCACAACCGCGAATTCTGGGGCGTCGATCAGGACGCGGACTCACTCAAGCAGTTCATCAAGCGCTATCTCACGGCGAACGATCGCTGGAATTCACCGAAGTTTCTTTTCGGAGAATCGTATGGCACGGCGCGCAGTTGCGTGCTCGCGTACCGGCTGCATGAGGATGGCGTCGATCTGAACGGCATCACGCTGCAATCGTCGATTCTCGACTACGCGCAAAGCGGCAATCCGGTGGGCGCGCTCCCGACCGCCGCAGCCGATGCGTGGTATCACGATCGCGTCGGCGTGAAGCCGAAGCCGAAAGACCTGCAGGTGTTCGCGGAGCAGGTAGCGCAATTCGCGCGCGCGGACTATCGCGAGGCGCTCGCGAAATTCCCCAATGCGAAGGACCCGGCGATCGCGGCCGCGCTCAGCACACTTTCGAAATACACGGGCATCGACACGCAGACGCTTTCGTCCTGGAACCTCGACATCGCCGCCTACGACAGCCGCGGCAATTCACTCTTTCTCACGACGCTGCTCAAGGACAAAGGCGTGGCGCTCGGTGCGTACGATGGCCGTGTGACGGCAATCGACACGGGTATTGCGGGAAAGATCGACCCGAACTCGGGTGGCAACGATCCGACCATGACCGCCGTGACGGGCGTCTATACGGCGATGTGGAACAGCTACCTGAACGAGCAGTTGAAATTCCGTTCGAATTCTTCGTTCACGGATCTCAACGACCAGGTATTCCATAACTGGAATTTCAGCCACATCGACCCGACGGGCGCCCAGAAGGGAATCGACGCGCAGGGCAATATCGTGCTTTACACGGCGGGCGATCTGGCTGCCGTGATGGCGCTGAACCCGGATCTGCGTGTGCTTTCGGCAAACGGCTACTACGACTTCGTGACGCCGTTCTATCAGACCGTGATCGATCTGCAGAAGATGCCGCTCGTCGATCAGAAGGTGCGCGACAACCTCAGTGCACGCTTCTACCCTTCGGGGCACATGGTCTATCTCGACAACGGCTCACGTACTGCCCTCAAGGCCGATCTGGCGAAGCTGTATCAGGGCGCGGTGAAGGACCGGCCAGCCGTCGCGCGCATTCGCGCCCTGCAGCGAATGAGCACGATGAGCACGATGCATCACTGACCAGCCGGCATTGCGTCCGGGTTATCGCGGTCCTGTGCCATGACCGCGAGGCACGCGCGCGCGTCGCCGCGGATGATTCGGGCGGAACACGCGATCATGAGATTTTTCTGGAGTCCGAAGTCTTCGACCAGAAAACCGCGTGCGCATGTGCGTCCTTGAGGGGACGGCTGCGACGGCACGCGATCGATCAAGGTTCCCGCATCGGTCGTATACGCCCAGATTTTTTTCCCTAGCGCGGCCGCAAAACCGATTTCGAATGCTGTCCCGGAATCGGGCTCGCCCGGGCCGCGAAAGTCATCGACGTTAGCCATCACGATGTCGGCGGAGCGGATTGCGTCGACGTTGGCTCGATAGATCCAGGCGGCCTTGTGTGGGCCGTCGAGATCGTCGGGTACTTCGGCGTCGAGCGGATAGACGCCTTCGAAACCGTATTCGGCGCAGATGGCGCGCAGGCGATCTCCGAACGCGCGGGCATCGAGGCGGAACACGTCGAAGCCCGCGAGGTAGACGCGCGGCGGGCGGGGAACTGGGGCGTTGGACATGGCGGTTTCCTGGATTCTTGTTATGTGGTGAGGGGCGATTGCGCGATTCTAGCCACGTTGTGAATAACGGCAAGCGGTTCAATGAAATCGGAGGCTGCGCCGCGCAATGAGGAACGCAATCGTTCGCCAGGGACAATGGTCAGCGCCGGAGCCAAAGCATGCGATGATCGCGTCCAGACCAGCGCCGAAAGGGCAAAGCGGGCCACAGTGAGGCCACAGCGGCGATCGTTGCGGCACACGCATGAAACACCGCAATCGATGAGCCGGGCGCACAAACGAACGGGAGGGGACATGGACGGATCGGGGAGCACGGTGGTGATCGTCGGAACAGGACACGCGGGCGGCAACGCCGCGGCGCTGTTACGGCAATACGGTTTCGACGGACGGGTCGTGCTGATCGGCGCCGAGCCGGTGCCGCCGTATCATCGTCCGCCGCTCAGCAAGGCTTACCTGTTGGGCGAGGCCGATATCGAGCGCCTCTGGCTGAAGCCGCGCGCGTTCTACGACGACAACCGCATCGAACTGAAGCTTGGCGCTGCAGTCCGCTCACTCGACTGCGCGTCCCACACGCTCGCGCTCGCCGATGGCAGCCACCTGCAGTACGACAAGCTGATTCTTGCGACCGGTTCGACGCCGCGCGTGCTTTCCATCCCCGGGCACGACCTGGAAGGGGTGGTGGCGCTGCGCTCGCTCGCCGATGCCGACGTGCTGCGCGCGCGCCTGCAGCCCGGCGAACGGCTGGTTGTGATCGGCGCGGGCTATATCGGCCTCGAAGCGGCAGCGTCCGCGCGCAAGCTCGGCCATGAGGTCACGGTGCTCGAAGCCGCGCCGCGCGTGCTCGGGCGTGTGACGAGCGAAACCGTCTCGGCGTTCTACGCGCACGAGCATCGCGCGAAGGGTGTCGATCTGCGCCTCGACGCGAAAATCGAGTCGTTTGTGGGCGAGGGCGGCACGTTGAGCGGCGTGAAGCTGGCGTCGGGCGAGGTCGTGCCGGCGGGGCTCGCGCTCGTCGGCGTCGGCGTCGTCCCGAACGTGACGCTGGCGCTCGAGGCCGGCATCGCCTGCGCAAACGGCGTGCAGGTCGACGACGATGCCCGGGCGTCCGACCCCGATGTGTTCGCGATCGGCGACTGCTCGAACCGGCCGCTCGCGCACTATGGCCGCACGGCGCGCCTCGAAAGCGTGCACAACGCGGTGGAGCAGGCGAAGCTCGCGGCGGCGGCCATCGCGGGCAAGCCGCGTCCCGTCTGCGATGCACCGTGGTTCTGGTCCGATCAATACGATCTGAAACTGCAGACGGTCGGCCTGCTGGAGGGCTACGACGAGGCCGTCGTGCGTGGCGATCCGGCGGCGCGGCGCTTCGCGGTCTGGTATCTGAAGGACCGGTCGCTGCTCGCCATCGACGCCGTCAATTCGATGCCCGACTTCCTCTGCGGCAAAAAGCTCGTGGGGTCCGGAGCGAAACTCGATGTCGATGCGCTGCACGATCCCGCGATCGACCTCGGCAAGTTTGCGGCGGCCGCGCTGACCTGACGCGCTGCATATCTCACAATCTCTTGATGTGCGTAGCCGTGCGCCTTCGCACGGCGGACTATTATCGTTGGCGGCGCCGCTCCGTATACGGGTTCGCGGCGCAAGCCCGACGCGGCAAGTCAGCGTCGGTACGCCCATAGATGAGACGAGTCCCGCACGATGAACACGACCGACCGGCGTCTGACCGCTACGCCTGCCCCGTCGCGCAATGCATTACGCGAGCGCACACTGCCCGGCCATGAGGCGAATCCGTCCGCCCGTCCCGACGTGCCAGCGCTGCTGGGCCGGGAGGGCGTGCGTTACGACTTCAACTACGGCTGCCGCGTGCAGGTGCCGGTGGCGGGCTGGCGGGTCCGGATGCGCGACCTCGACACGAACAACGTCATCTCGCTCGATACGTTCGAAGCGGGCGAAATTGCTTCGAGCCGCCGCAAATACTTCGTGCGCTTCCAGTTCGACGTGTTCGATGGCGCGCGCGTCGTGTTTTCTCACGCGTTCGATGCGACATGGCGGCGCGTGCTGATCGAGGTCGGTTCGGGCGCGTTGGGCGATGCCATTGCGTGGATGCCGGCGATCGAGGCGTTCCGGCAACAGCACGAATGCCAGGTGACCGTGCAACTGAGGCCGGGGTTGCGTCCGCTTTTCGAGGACGCCTATCCGGCGCTGCAGTTCGTGGACGGCCTACCCGGCGAGATCGAGGCCGAAGGCGAGCCGTTCTACGCGTCGTACCGGCTCGACCGCTACCTGCCGTACACGGACCGCGACCATCAGCCGACCGATGCGCGCGTGAGCAACCAGCAGGACTTTGCTTCGTACATGCTGGGCGTTCCCGCGATCGAGCGGCGCCCGAATATCGTCGTGGCCAACCGGGAGCGCACAATCCGCGAGCGTTATGTGTGTATTGGCACGCAGGCGTCTGCGCAATGCAAATACTGGAACAACGCGGGTGGCTGGCCGGCGCTGATCGCGCTTTTGAGGGCGTGTGGATACCGCGTGCTGTGTATCGACCGTGACCGCGAACACGGCCTGGCGGGCGCGCTGAACACGATCCCGGAAGGCGCCGAGGACTTCACCGGCGATCGGCCGCTAACGGAGCGGGCCAGTCTGCTTGCGCACGCTGACTTCTTCATTGGGGTCGCAGGCGGTCTGTCCTGGCTTGCATGGGCAGTCAGGACACCGGTCGTGCTGATCAGCGGCCATTCGCATCCGAAGGCCGAGTTTCATACGCCGTGGCGGGTGATCAATTTTCGCGTGTGCAATAGCTGCTACAACGACACGACGGTCGAATTCGACAGCAGCGACTTCGCCTGGTGCCCGCGCCATGCGGGCGATGACCGGCGATTTGAGTGCACCTCGGCGATTACGCCAGAGCAGGTTATGGGGGTGATCGGGCCGCTTATTTCCTCGGGTGGGCAGTAAGGGGCGACGATCGGCCGCGGCTCCGGCCTGAGCGCCAACGCGGCTGCGCGGTGCGCACTCGCTGGCATTTTGGGGGTTTCGTAGATTTCTGCCGGAGCCGGGTAATATGCTCGGTGCCAGGCAGTGGCTGCGTTTCCGTAATGACGATCGGTTACACTCCGACCTCCGGTATGCCAGTCGCATGGAGTCTGAAAAGAGCTGATTCGCCGGGCTGCCCGCCGCTTGATGTGATGCCCCTCTCGGCCAAGGAATGTGCCAGACAAAGGTAAGGTCACTGCTACCTTCCTTATCGTGACCACGTAATTGGCCACGGCGATTGAACCGGAATTGAAGGTGGATTTTCCGGTCTTCACAAGAAGTTCCAGAACATGATTCAAGCCGTCCTGTACACCTCGATTCTTCCCATCCTGTTGATCGCCGTATCGAGCAATCTCGACAACATCGGGGTAGGGACCTCATACGGCTTCCGGAAGATCCACATCCCCATCACCTCCAACGTCCTGATCGCGGCGGTTACTGCCACCGGGACCTTTCTGTCTATTCTTCTCGGGCAAAGCGTTTACCGTTTCATAAACCTGCGGATGGACACCTTGCTCGGTGGCGGCGTCATTGTCCTGGCGGGGCTCTGGGTCATCTACCAGGAAAAGTTCATGCACTGCGTCCGGGAGCGTCGGGAAGCAGACCTCGTCACGAAAACGGCGCGCTCCACATACGGTGTTCACCATATCGCGGAGATTCTCAACAATCCTGTTGTCGCCGACTGGGACTTCTCGGGCCATATCGACTCGAAAGAGGCGCTTGCGTTAGCCCTCGGTCTAACGATCAACAATATTCCCAATGGCGCCGGTGCCGGGATGTTGGGCCTGAATATCTACGCGATGACCGCGGTAGTTTTTGTCGTCAGCATTATCACCATCTCGTTCGGCACTTACCTCGGTAAATTGGGCGTGCATCGCGTGGGGAAATCGGCTGGCGTGCTCGCTGGCGTCCTCCTTGTTTGCGTGGGTTTCTATGAGATCTTCTTTTGAAGTTTCATCGATTGCGTGCTGACCGGAATCACACGAGTCACGCACGTTCTATTGCGAGCAAACGTACTTAACTACCGCCTCGCGCACCCAACAGCAGGATCCAAATAGCAGGCGTACGTTCGGTTATCTTCGATCATCCTATGTCCCCGCCGCGATCGCCTCTTCGATAACCGCCAGGGCATCCAGCATCTGGGCGGGCGTGACGGTGAGCGGCGGTGTAAGCGTCAGCACGTTGCCCATTGTCGTCTTGAACGACAGGCCGCGGTCGAGCGCGCGATACAACACGGCCTCGGCCAGTTCGTTATCAGGTGTTTTGTCCGCGCGGCTTTTCACGAGTTCGATGCCAAGCAGCAGCCCGCACCCACGCACGTCGCCAATCGCGCCCAGCCGGCGCTTCATCTCATCCAGACGTTCGAGCGCGAGTGCGCCCACGCGCGCCGCATTCTCCACGAGACCTTCGTCCTCGATGATCTGGATCGTCGTGAGCGCAGCGCGCGTCGTAACCGGATTCTTTTCATGCGTGTAGTGACCAAACGCCCAGTCGCCGGCCACGTCCAGATCCGGGCGCGCGATGCACGCGGCAATGGGGAGAATTCCGCCGCCCAGCGCTTTACCCATCACCAGTATGTCTGGTGCGACGCCGTCATGATCACACGCGAACATTTTCCCTGTCTTCCCGAGTCCGGTCGGAATCTCGTCGAAGACCAGCAGTGCACCGTGGCGACGGCATATCTCCTGCAGGCGCCGCCAATAGCCCGGCGGCGGCAGGTAGGGGACGCAGCGCGCGGGCTCGGCGATCACAGCGGCGACGTCGCCCTCGCGCGCGAGCACGTAGTCCACCATGTTTGCGCACGCCATGTTGCATGCTTCGAGCTTGGGCGCGCCGTGCTCGTCGCAGGCGTGCCCGTATGGGCACCGATAACACGCAAATGGCGCGACGTGCTGCGCGCCCGCGACGAGCGGCGCGGCCGGCCCCGCGCGAAACAGGGCTTCTCCCGACAACGCCGATGCGCCGGTTCCCGCACCGTGGAAAGCGTCCCAGAAAGACAGCGTCTTGAAGCGTCCGGTCGCTGCGCGCGCGAGTTTGATCGCGACTTCGATCGCATCGGAGCCTCCAGTCGTCAGGAGTACTTTCGATAAATCGGCAGGCGAGATCGACGCGAGTTTTTCCGCGAGTTCCACCGCGGTCTCGCAGGCGTATCGGCGCGGTGCGAACGGCAGTGCGTCCATCTGCGCCGCAATGGCCTGCTTGAGGCGCGGATGACCGTAGCCAATGTGGTGAGCGTTATTGCCGTGAAAATCCATGTATCGGCGTCCCTGGACGTCCTCGATCCAGATGCCTTCGGCCTTGGCGATTGCATTCAGGCACGGAGTGGACACGGACTGGTGGACGAACGCCGCGGAATCGCGCGCGAGGAGCGCGCGAGCGTTTGCGTCGAGTGCGCGCTCTTGCCACACGCGACGACGGTCAGTGAGATTCGTGTCGCTCTCCGATTGAGCAACATTGCTGGCGGGTAGGGCGCGGGTACTCATGAGCGTACCGTCTCACGGGGGGCGATGCAGGGGTTGGCTGTCGCTGAGAAGGCCGCATGCATTGGGAGGTCCTCTGCAAACGTGATCTCATTGAAATGCGTCGGACGGGTCATCTCCGATTTCTCCAGAACGCTCAATTCGTGCGTGGGGTTCTTCGGAGGCACACTTTACGTGTTGCAACAAAATCGGTCAATATGACTCGCAATGCCACATTCTGAGCGCGACGATCTGACGATGATCCACGCATACGACCGCCGGTCGGCAGTGGGTTATTCCAGTCGCCGGGCGGAAATGGGGATTTGAGGGCAAACGACTGGCAGGATCACGCCAACCGGCCCGACAACGAAGGAGTGAAGTGGAGGGGAGCGGCTGCGCGCACAGGCTGGCACGGTAACGGTCTTTCCAGACCGAATGCAAGGCTTCGCAGAGACCACATCAGATTGTGTTTCCGAACAATCGCCTCGCGTCCGGTTCGATGCGACGCGTCCTGATTGCGCTCACGCGACGGACGCTACCGCTGAGCCTGGGGGACTATTGGTATCACCACCTTCTTGGATTCGTCCACCTCAATGCCCCAGTCACCCACTTCATACCAATCGTCGCCGAGCAGTTCGCATGGATGCTGTGTCCGACTCTGACCGTTGCCGCAGCGCATGTCATCGGCCTGACAGTAGTGGTCGCACCCCCAGCAGATGCGCTCGGGGTGCTTAGGGTGCAATGGAAATTGCTTTGCCATGTCGATCGATCAGGCTAACCGCCACAACCGCCGCCGCAACACGACGACGCAGCACCTGCAGTCGAAGCTTCCTCGTGCGCATCAGGGGCAGCGATCACCATATCGATGACAACGCCCTGCATACCGCGCTCGAGGTACTTGATCTGCACCTGGCTGCCATAACGTTGCTGGATCTGTTGCAGCAGCGGCAGCGGATCATGATCGTTGATGAAACGCATCGTTTCACCTCGATCGAGCGATTCGAGAGCGCCGAAGATCGCCGCGTGGCGAAAGCGCTTCGCGACACCGCGCGCATCGAACTGGTAGATGTCAGGACCGGTTTCGTTCATGCAAACTCCTTTAAGGCTAGATTGAGGTTCGATCGCGCACGCCGATATGCAACGGCGCACGCAGACTGCGTAGAAAAGAGCGTTTTACGCGGCGGTACACCGGTAGTAGATTCATTTGCGGTCGGCATGCTTTGCTCTGTCCACGAATTCGTAATCGGATCGAGGCAACATCCTTGCGAGCTTCACTGCAGCGGCATGGTGCGTCGAGCCACCATTGCCGCGCTTAGCTTTTCCAGCTTCTGTCGATCCAGGCACGCTTCGGCAAATGGCAGAACCTGCCCCTCTTCCACGGCTATATGACGGTGGTAGGCACCGACAAAGCTGTCCACCCACGCACGCTCGAGCGGCCTGACCTGCCCTTGGGCGATATCGACTAGCTCCGCTCGCAACTGCGCCCAACCTGCATCCAGGGATCGATGCTCTTCGAGCAACGACGCGATCAATTCGGTTATTGACGAACGCTGGCGCTGGCCGACCTCCATCAGCATTGGAAAGAGATCGTTCTCCTCGTCAGCCTGGTGATGTGGTCCGGCCACGTCGAAGTAGCGCATGATGTTTCTGGCCGCCTGCTGCGCCTGCTCGTCCGCGCCGTGCGACAGCAGGTGCGCTGACAGTTTCTCAAGCGTGGCGCATTGTGCGGCAATTCGCTCATGACACGCCCTAAGCATTTCAAGCGGTTCGTCGAAGGACGGTGCGGGTTTGCTTAACATGCATTTACGATACATCATTTATGCGGGGTCCACAATGGCCCCGACAGGTGGGGGCATAGGCTCACGATTTGTGTGGATTCATCAACCGTCCGTTCATGGCCGACAGCTACCCGATGCAGTCAGCTGTAACCATCCCTTCTGAGTCATCCGGACCAGGCCGGCGAGCATCTCATCCCTGGGCGACGCGAGGTGTCAGGTGGTGCGTCAAATCGTCGTGCGGGTGAACTGTCAACCCCCCCATGGCATAATTCTGCGCATTCTCCACCACCATTTCGATATCGAAACGTCAGCAAGATGCTGAGCCGCTTCCGCCAGAAGTTCGGTTGTTTTTTGGGATTGCTGGCGATCCTGATGGCGACGCTCGCGCCGACCGTTTCGCAGGCACTGCCCGGCGCCCATGAGGCCGGACTTCATCCAGGCTCGCACTGCGCTGCCCATTCGACGCTTGGCAACACGCCGGATAACGCAGGCTCGTCGCACGCTCTGGCTGGCCACTGGCAGGCTTGCGGCTACTGCAACCTGCTGGCGCACATGCCGGCACTACCGAGTGTGGAGCCCGCGTTTGCGGTCACGGTCTGGGCCATCCAGCATCGCGTTGCGACGCGGTTCGAGAGTGTGCGCCGCGTCGATCCGCTCGCGTCGGCCCAACCACGCGCGCCCCCCGTTTCATTCTGAATTGAGCCCTGGTGGCGATGCCATACACGAACGCATCGCCAGGTGTTGCCGCGTGTCTTTGTAGACTCGCGGCGGCACGACGACGACCTCATTCGATGGATGAACATGAATAGCAAGACCTCTCGCCACGGAAAACCCTTCTTCGCCGCGGCCACCCTCTCTTTCGCCGCGACCGCGCTCCTGCTCGCCTCGTCACCGGCCACTGCCCACGCCGTTGCGGGCGACCGCGTCTTTCCGTCTACGATGGCTGTCGATGATCCAGGTGTCGGCGATGAAGCTAACTTCGAATACGGGCATCAGCGTGTTCCTGGAGACAACGGCGATCAAAGTATCAATACGTTCAGCTTCGAGTATGACAAGCTGATCACGTCGAGGCTTGCCCTGTCTGTCGATGGCGCTTATGTGATGCAGAACAATCCGACCGCCCGCGGGTTCGATAACTTTGGGGTCGGCCTGAAATATCTGCTGTACGTGAACGCCCCGCACGAATTCATGACGTCAGTCGGGGTGCACGCTGAACTGGGTGGAACCGGTAGCCGCGCGATTGCGAACAGTTTTTCGGCCATCTCGCCGACACTCTTCGTTGGCAAGGGCATGGGCGATCTGCCTGACTCACTGGCTTATCTGCGACCCGTTGCCATTACCGCCGAAGCCGGGCCATCCTTGACGACCGGGGCCGGTCAGCCCAACTCCTTCGATTACGGGTTCACGGTCCAGTACAGCCTGCCGTATCTGCAGCAGCAGGTGCACGATTTCGGACTGCCGCAGCCGCTGTCGAACATTGTTCCTGTCGTCGAGTTTCCGCTATCGAGAAGCCAGGGCCAAACCACCGGCACAATCAATCCAGGCTTCATCTGGATCAACCGCTATGGCCAGTTCGGTGTCGAAGCACAGATACCCATCAACAGCGCGAGCGGTTCGCATGTGGGCATCCTCGTACAGGCCCATCTTTTCTTCGATGATATTGCGCCGAAAACGCTCGGCAAACCGTTGTTCTGACCAGCGAGGACCGTCTCATGAAATTTCACACGACCGCGCGCGCCGCTGTGGCCGCGCTGATGATCGCCAGTTGCCAGTTCGCGCTGGCGCACGCCCATCCGACTCACCAGGCGCCGGCAGCCGGAGCGACCGTCACGACCGCGCAAACCGACGTGGCGATCGACTTCGACGACGCGCTCGAACCCGCGTTCAGCTCGATCGCCGTTACCGACGCGAAAGGCAACGCCGTTACGAGCGGCAAGGCGGCGATTGAGCCATCGAACAGGAAGCACATGTCCGTGGGGCTCAATCCGCTGACGCCAGGCCTTTATACCGTCGCGTGGGTAGCCGTCGCTGCTGACGGGCACCGTACGCAGGGACACTATGCGTTCACGGTGAAATAACGGTGGAGCCGCTCGTCGTCGCACAGATCACGCTGGCAGCGGTGCAAAACATATTGTTTGCCACGACAACAGGCCTGGTTGCGTGCGGCGTAATGGGAGAACGCAGCGGCATGTTCGAGCAGGCTACGCTGCGCCTCTGGCGTGCTGTCCTTGCGACGGCGCTGTCCATCGCTGCATTCGCGTATCTCTGGCTCCAGGCCGCGGTGATGAGCGGTTCGCCGCTCACCGCCGCCGGTGCAGCAGTGGGCGCCGTGCTCACAGCGTCTCACTTCGGCCTTGCATGGTCAGTCGGATTCCTCGGCGCACTGGTCGCGGCGTTGAGTTGTTGTTTCGGGCGGCGCGGCTTCCCGCTGTTCGTCATAGGTCTTCTCGTCTATGCGGCGGGCAAAGCTGCGTTCAGCCATGCGGCGGACTCGGGCGATTTCTCGCTGAGAGAGATCATTCACGCCGTGCACCTGGTCGCAACTGGCCTCTGGGCTGGCAGCGTGATCGTCGCGGCCATCGTGCTGTACCGGCGTTCGCGCGAAGCGGGCGGTTCACCCGGCCAAAAGGCTGCCTTTTGCTCCGCGTTGTCTTATCTGGCGACGGTCGCACTTGCGGTTGTCCTCGTCACCGGTTTCTACAACGCAATGCAGGACACCGCACACGCTGGCGCGCCACTTTTCGGAACGGCGTGGGGCCGGTTGCTCGCCGCCAAGCTCGCATTCGTAGCCCTTGCGACCGCATTGGGTGGCTGGAACCGGATGGTGGTTCTGCCCGATCTGCACGCTCGCGCTGAACGACGCGATCCGGCTTATCCTGCTGTGCAGCGCCGCTTCGACAGCCTTCTTTCGGCTGAAGCGCTTGCCATGCTGGCTACCCTCGCGCTAGCTGCAGTGTTAGGCCACACGTCGCCGACAGGTGGCTAGCACGCGGAAAATTCGGACCACGCGCGATATTGATGCGGTGAATGACCGTCACGTTTCGCACTGTCGCATTCATCCCGCCAACGAGTCGCGTTTTTTTGTCAATACAGAATTGGAGATCATGTCATGCACCGTACCTTCCGCCACTTTGCTATTGCGCTGCCGCTGGCGGCAGTCTCGTTTGCCGCGTTTGCCGCTTCGTCCGACTCGATGATGGTTTCCGACTGCTGGATCCGCTCGATGCCCGGCGACACACCCTCGGGCGGCTACTTCAAACTCATGAACATGAGCGACAAGCCGATCAATCTCCAAAGCGTCAGCACGGATGCGTTCGGCATGTCGATGCTGCACCAGACGCAGATCAGCGGCAGCACGTCGAAGATGGTCCCGATCGACAAAGCGACAGTCGCGGCCAACAGCACGCTTGCATTCGCTCCCGGTGGCTATCACGTGATGTTCGAGATGGCGAAGAAGCCGCTTACAGTCGGCTCGACGATCCCTGTTACCTTCAACTTCAGCGACGGCGAGAAGATCGTGGCGCAATGCGCCGTGAAGAGCGCGGCAGGCAAGTAACGCCGGTGCACGGCTGCGCAGCCGCGTTGGTAACGCGCCGAGTGTGGCCGCTTGCGATTTCTCATGGGACGGACGAGCGTCATCGTTGGGTTTGACGCGAGTGTCTGCACGTGGTCGATTCTGTTGAAAAACCCGGCTCAGACGCCCCATATGACGTGCCAGACTTATCGCGCGAGGGGTTTGTTCGAGCCATCCGAACATCCCAGGGTGGCTCCGCCGTTGGCCTCGGTACCGGCGGAGCTTTGCTGGTGAATTGATCACCACTCGTGCGAATCCGCACTACAGCAGTTTGATCAAGCAGGCGGAATGGCGTCATCTTCCGCCCTGTACTGCAGCACTCTCGCGGCCGCCGACCGGTTTGCATAGAACAGAAGTCCTTCCGCACTCACCTCATTGCACGGTATCTCAGCGCGCTGAGAACGCGAGTCCAATCTTCGCGTTCACAACCGGCAGCAGTAACGCTTGACTGGATCGCCGGTCGCATGTCCGCATCAATCCGCCTCAACGCTGCATCCCTGAACCATGCGCCGATGGCAGACCGCGTTGCCTCAGTCAATTCAAATTGCACGGATCGCTGCGTAATTCGCTGGACGATCAGCGCCGTTCGCAACATGTGATTGTTGTCAGCAACCTCGCGGTTTTTCTGTCCAGCCACACAAGGTACCCAACGTTCATTTTTGACATGCATCAAGACGCTGCGGGGGTGCGTAGCGGGCTGTCCCAAATGAGAAAGTAACTGTCCCAATTGAGAAAGTATATCCGCGCAGAAAATCTTAACTTTCTTCCACGCGAATCAAACTCGCGCCCAAAACGAACGGAGACAAGGAGCTTACGCATGGCCTTCACTGAGGAGCGGCATTCAACGATTCGCAACCTGATCCTGAGACCCTAGGAGGAATACGATGCGAATCGAACCATTGACCTGTGCGATCGGCGCCGAACTGACCGGCGTCAATCTGGCCGATGCAGTCCACGACGACGGCCTGTTCGCCGAGATCAAAGCTGCGCTGCTGAAACACCACGTGCTGTTTTTGCGCGATCAAAGCATCAGCCGCGCCGAGCACGTCGCTTTCGCCCGCCGGTTTGGCGAACTCGAGGATCATCCGGTGGCGCCGTCTCATCCGGACGCGCCCGGCCTCGTGCAGATCTACAAATCGCCTGACCAACCTGTCGACCGATATGAGAACGCGTGGCACACCGACGCCACGTGGCGCGAAGCGCCGCCGATGGGTTGCGTGTTGCGCTGTGTAGAAGGACCGACCGTCGGCGCCGACACGACGTGGGCCAACATGGCGCTCGCCTACGAGAAGCTGCCGGAAGAGATCAAACGCAAGATTGCGGGGCTGCGTGCCCGCCACAGCATCGAGGCCAGCTTCGGTGCTGCGATGCCGATCGAGAAACGCCACGCGCTCAAGTCGCGGTTTCCGGACGCTGAACACCCGGTGGTGCGCGAGCATCCCGAAACCGGCGAGCACATCCTGTTCGTGAATGCTTTCACCACGCACTTCACAAACTTCCACACGGCGGCGAACGTGCGCTATGGGCAGGACGCCAACCCCGGCGCGGGCGATCTGCTGCGTTATCTGGTGAGCCAGGCGTTCATTCCCGAATATCAGGTGCGCTGGCGCTGGAAACCCAACAGCATGGCGATCTGGGACAACCGCTCGACCCAGCATTACGCGGTTATGGACTATCCGCCTTGCCACCGGAAGATGGAACGCGCCGGCATCATCGGTGACCGTCCCTTCGGTCCCGGCGAGCGCCCGGCGTGATTCGCGCGGGCTGATCGAACACCCCAAAAACCAGATTCCGGCCCGACCACCTGTCGGGCCCATACAAGGAGACAGTCGTGAACTTCATGGACGATTCGTGGTTCCCCGAGAATCAACAAAAGCTGTGCATCTGCGCCGCGCCCTATGGGCCTGAGTGGCTCCCCTCGGATTTTCCGGAAGACATTCCGGTCAGCATCAAGGAGCAGGTGCAGAAGGCCGTCGATTGCTACAACGCCGGCGCAACCGCGCTGCACGTGCATGTTCGCGAGGACGACGGGAAGGGCTCCAAGCGCCTGTCCAAGTTCAACGAATTGCTTGCCGGGCTGCGCGAGGCGGTGCCCGACATGATTCTGCAGGTTGGCGGCTCGATCTCGTTCGCACCTGAGAACGAAGGCGACGCGGCGAAGTGGCTGAGTGACGATACCCGTCACATGTTGGCCGAACTGCTGCCGAAGCCCGATCAGGTGACCATCGCGATCAACTCCAACCAGATGAATGTCTGCGAGAAGATGACGGCGGCTGATGTTGCCGGCACGTCGCTAAGCGAGCCGAAGATGTACGAGGCGTATCGCGAGATGACCATTCCAGCCGGGCCGGCGTGGATGGAGGAGCATCTGCGACGTTTGCAGGCGAAGCGAATCCAGACGGAGTTTCAGCTTGGCGATGTCTCCCAGCTCGAGACGGTCGAGCGCATGATGCGCCGCGGTATCTACCGTGGGCCGCTGAAACTGACCTATGTGATGATCGGCGGCGGCTTCGACGGCGCCAATCCGTACACGCTGATGAACTTCATCCGCCATGTGCCGGATGGCGCAATCCTGACGCTGGAGTCGTCGATGCGCCACGTGTTGCCGATCAACATGATGGCCATCGCGATGGGCCTGCATGTGCGCTGTGGCATCGAGGACAACATCTGGACGCAGGACCACAAGAGCAAGATGAGCACCGTCAAGCAGGTCGAGCAACTCGTACGCATTTCCCGTGAATTCGGACGGGAGATCGCGACGGGCAAGGAAGCGCGCCAGATCTACAAGGTCGATGAGTTCTACGACGGCATTGACGAGACGCTGGCCAAAGTCGGCTTCGCACCGAATCGCAAGCCCGGCCAGCGCGGTTTCACGCTCCACGCCTGACGACATCGCCGACCATCCCGACGCAGGGCAACGCGTCGGGCCATGTCGGCATTCGCTAGCGGTTCCTCCGCCACTGCGAGGGACTGCTGCCGAATGTCCTCGTGAACCAGCTGGAAAAAGCGCTAGGTACTGCAAACCCGAGTAGTGTGCCGACCTCTGATAGCGGGAGGTCGCTGTCCGCCACGAGCCGCTCCGCCAGTTCCATCCGGGTCGATTGAAGGAGCCCGCGGAACGATTCGCCTTCGTTAATCAGATGTCGGTGGACCGTACGGCGATCGACCCCCAGATGCTCGGCGAGTTGCCACGCGGTGCAGCGGCCGCTTGCGAGCATCGCGGCAATGAACTGGCGGGCCGTCGCGCTGGAGCTTGGGCGTTGCTGCGCCAGGACTTGATCGAGATACCGGACCGCGAAGCGGGTCGCGTCACGCTTGCCACGCGGCAGCGGCCGGCCCAGGTCAGCCGCGCGACACACCATGCCGTCGAATCCGGCGTTAAACGTGACGGGGATGCCAAAGAACTTGCGATGGGGCCTGCTGTCTTGCGGCGACCTGTGAGTGAAGCACACCTGTACGGGCTTCCACGCCGTATCAAGCAGTTCGGCGATGATCCGGTAGTGCACCCCGACCGTCAGCTCCATCGCCTGCCTGCGGCGGGTGGAGGGCCGCAACAGTAAGTACGCCCGAATCGCAACGAGGCCATCTTGATGTTCGATGCGCACCATCAATGACGGGCTGATCAAACACAGATACCGGCAGACCGTGTCAAGCGCCTGCATGGCCGTCGTTTCTTCTCTTGCCACGAGACCAATGGGACCGAGGTTGGACAGATCGCGCAGTGCCGCGAGCCGCAGCCCGAAGTCCTCAACGCCGCATGCCTCGGCGCTTGCCTCGAGCAACTTGCAGGCCGCCTCCAGACCGACCGAAGCGTCCGGATCGCTGAGGACATGCCGGTTCAGCCCCGCGGACCGCAACATGACGTTGGCGTCGAGGCCAACGCTGCGTGCAAGCTCCGCATAACCGGCCAGGCTTGCGCTGTGCGTGACGGGTAAGGGTGTGGCCCTGAGGTCTCCAAACATGGCGTGGAATTAATTCGATTCATTTGCCGAAATCCTACCATTGCACCGCACGCATCCATCCCGGTGCAATAAAACTCGCACAACCGTAAAGCGAAAGGCGAAGGAATTTCTGCGAAAAATGTCGAAGTGCCGCCGGCGCACGTTCCCGACGTGAGACCGCCTCATTTTCATCGCCAATGTCGTAAACTGTGACACCGGGCCGGCTTGCCGGCCCGCGTTGCATCGTCACCGGACAACCCTTCGCGACATGGCCGCACACCACATCCACTCCACTCCAGCCTCGTGCGCGACTGCGCCGCGAAGGAGCCTCGCTTGAGCGCGCGCGAACTGCCAACGGGGCTGATGCTCGTCCACGGTAATCAGCCCGAGCGGTTGCGCGATCTGATCGTGCAATGGATCGGCCAGAACGCGGTGGCTCCGCTCGAAAAAGAAGTGATGCTCGTGCAGAGCAACGGCATCGCGCAGTGGCTCAAGCTGGCCTTCGCCGCCGATCCCGAGGAGGGCGGTTGTGGCATCGCGGCGGCGCTCGAAATGTCGCTGCCTTCGCGTTTTTTGTGGCAGGTGTACCGTGCGGTGCTCGGTCCAGAGGCAGTGCCGGCCGTCTCGCCGTTCGACAAATCGCGGCTCACGTGGCGCCTGATGCGCATGCTTCCAGCGCTGCTCGACGCACCCGGTTACGCACCGCTCAAGCGCTTCATGGCGCAGGACGACGATCAGCGCAAGCGCTTCCAGCTCGCGCAACGTGTGGCCGATCTGTTCGACCAGTACCAGGTCTATCGCGCGGACTGGCTCGCCGCGTGGGCTGCAAACGAAGACGTCGTGATCGACGCACGCAACCAGCGCATCCCGTTGCCCGACGATGCGCGCTGGCAGGCCGCTTTGTGGCGCGCGCTGCTCGATGACGTGGGCACGCACGCGCAAAACGGAATCGATCTGCGGCAGACGGGCCGTGCGGCCGTCCACGAGTCGTTCATGCGATTCGCCGAAGGCTGGCATGAAGGCGACGAACGGCCAAAGGCCCTGCCGCGCCGCATCGTCGTGTTCGGCATTTCGAGCCTGCCGCGCCAGTCGGTGGAAGTGCTGGCGGCGCTCGCGCGCTGGACCCAGGTGCTGCTGTGTGTCCATAACCCGTGTATGCACTACTGGGCCGATATCGTCGCCGACCAGGACCTGCTGCGCGCACGGCACGCGCGTCAGCGCCGCCGCGCGGGCGCGCCCGCCGTGCTCGACGATTCGCAGCTGCATCTGCACGCGCAGCCGCTGCTCGCGGCGTGGGGCAAGCAGGGTCGCGACTTCATCGGCCTGCTCGACGAATACGACAGCGATGAAGCGCGCGCGAACTACGCGCCGCATTTCACGCGCATCGGCCAGCGCATCGACCTGTTCGACGGCGACGACCCGCTCACGCTGCTGCAACAGTTGCAGGACGATATCCGCGATCTGCGCCCGTTGAACGAAACGCGCGAGCAATGGCCCTCGGTCGATCCGGTCGCGGACGAATCGATCCGCTTTCACATCGCCCATAGCGCGCAACGCGAAGTGGAGATTCTGCACGACCGGCTGCTGGCGGCATTCGAGGCCGATCCGGCATTGCGTCCGCGCGACGTGATCGTCATGGTGCCCGACATCGAGGTCTACACGCCCCACATCCAGGCGGTGTTCGGACTCGTCGATGCGGACGATCCGCGCTACGTCCCGTTCAGCGTGGCGGACCGCGCGCAGCGCGCTTTCGATCCGCTGACCGGCGCGCTGGAGATGCTGCTCGCGCTGCCTCAGTCGCGCGTCACGGTGAGCGACGTGCTCGACCTGCTGGAAGTGCCTGCTGTGCGCGCGCGCTTCGGAATCGACGCCGACGATGTGCCGACACTGCGCAACTGGATCGACGGCGCGAACATTCGCTGGGGCCTGCACGCGAAGCAGCGTGCGAGTCTTGGGCTGCCGCAGGCCGATGAGATCAGCGCGCCGAATAGCTGGTCCTTTGGGTTGCGGCGCATGTTGCTCGGCTACGCGGCGGGTGAAAGCGCGAGCGCGTGGCAGGGCATCGAGCCCTACGCGGAGATCGGCGGTCTCGATGCCGCGTTGCTGGGTCCGCTCACGCGTCTCGTCGATGCGCTCGATTCGACGTGGCAGACGCTGCGCGAGAATGCAACGGTCGACGTCTGGTGCGAACGCCTGCGCGCGCTGAAGACGACGTTCTTCGCCACCGATGATCCCGAAGACGCCTACACGCTAGAGCGTCTCGACGCCGCGCTCGAAACCTGGCGCGAGGCGTGTGCGGAGGCCGCGCTCACGGACAAGCTGCCGCTTGCGATCGTCGCGGAAAACTGGCTCGGCGTTCTGGATGGCGGCGGTCTGCAGCAGCGTTTCTTCGCGGGTGCGGTGACCTTCGCGACACTGATGCCGATGCGCGCTATCCCGTTTCGCCACGTGTGCCTGCTCGGCATGAACGATGGCGACTATCCGCGCAGCCGCACGCCGCTCGACTTCGACCTGATGCGCCGCGATTACCGGCCCGGCGACCGTTCGCGTCGCGAGGACGATCGCTATCTGTTCCTCGAAGCGCTGCTTTCCGCGCGCGACCATCTGCACATTTCGTGGATCGGGCGTAGCGTGACCGACAACACGCCGCGTCCGCCGTCGGTGCTGGTGGGGCAGTTGCGCGACCACCTGAAGTCGGGCTGGCGCCTCGAAGGCGCTGAGGGGCGCCCGAACGCGCTCGTCGATGCGTTGACGATCGAGCATCGTCTGCAACCCTTCAGCGCCGACTATTTCCCGGTGCAGCCCGATGCATCGCCGCTCTATACGTACGCGTCCGAATGGAACAGGCCCGCGCCTTTGCGCAGCGCCGCGGCGCGAACCGCGTTGCTGCCGCCGCCCGAACGCGATGAACCGGTCTCGATTGCGGAACTCGCCGAGTTCCTGCGCGATCCGGTGCGTAGCTTCTTCCGGCAGCGTCTGCGCGTCGGGTTCGAAGCCGAGGATGCGGCGAGCGAGAATCAGGAGCCGTTCGAAGTCGACGCGCTGCAGGCCTGGCAACTCCAGGGCGAACTGATTCGCGCGCAGGTCGCCGCGATGGAGCGCGGCGAGGACGATCTCGAACCGGCCGCACTCGAACGACTCGAACGGATGCACCGCAGCGGCGATCTGGCGACGGGCGGCTTCGGCGAGGTGATTGGCCAGGAGTTGCTCGCGCCGATGGGCGAACTTTTCATCGAATATCGCAAGGCGCTCGCGCGCTGGCCGGACCCGCTCGAGCATCAATATGAAATCCGTCTCGAATCGCAGGTAGAAGGGCGCACGCTGACCGTCGACGACTGGATCGACGATCTGCGTGCGGGGCCCGACGGCGCGCGCGGTCGCGTGATTCTCGATGCGGGCACGCTTATCAAGGCCAACAAGTATCGGGGGGAACGGCTCGTCGCTTACTGGGTGGCACACGTCGCGGCGCAACTGGCTGTGGGTGAAGTGACGACGGTGATCGTCAGCAAGGCGGGCGTGGCGGAATTTTCGCCCATTGCGCAGGATACCGCTCGAGCCTGGCTGATTGCGTTGCTCGGCGCTTGGGATGAGGGCGCGCGCAGGCCGCTGCCGCTCGCGATCAAGACGGCGTTCGCGTGGCTGCGCCGCTTGCCCGATACGTTCGATGGCAGCCGGTCGGCTGTTCCGGCTGAAGCATGGGACGACGCGCGCACGGCATTCGACGGCGCGATGCGTTCGCCCGGCGAGTGCGAGACGAACCCGTGGTTGCGCCGCGCATTTCCCGACTTCGAAACGCTCGTCGAGAACGACGAATTCATCACGCTGGCGACGACGCTGCTCCTGCCCGTGCAGCGCGCGCCGCTGGCGGCCTCGCGCGCGAAGCGCGACGCGGCCCCTGCTGGAGAAACCGCATGACCCAGGTGCAGGACGTTACGGCCGAAGCACTGGAGCCGCTGCGCTTTCCGCTATACGGCAGCCGCCTGATCGAGGCGAGCGCGGGCACCGGCAAGACCTTCACCATCGCGATGCTCTATGTGCGGCTCGTGCTCGGCCATGGCGCGTCGGGCGAGACCGGCGCCCAGGGTGCGTGCGCGCGGCCGCTTACGCCGCCCGAAATTCTCGTCGTCACGTTCACGGATGCCGCGACGAAGGAACTGCGCGAGCGTATCCGCGCGCGTCTGATCGAAGCGGCCGATGCCTTTCGCGTCGATCCGGACGAGGTTCTGTCTCGCGACGCAGGCGGCGACCTGCTGCACGAACTGCGCGAGGACTATCCGCCGGAGCAGTGGCCCGCGTGCGCGCGGCGCCTGCAGCTCGCGGCCGAATGGATGGACGAGGCCGCAGTGTCGACGATCCATGGCTGGTGCAACCGCATGCTCAGCGAGCACGCGTTCGACAGCGACAGTCTCTTCTCGCAGACGCTCGTCACCGACCAGACCGAATTGCGCGCGGAGGTCGTGCGCGATTACTGGCGCACGTACATGGCGTCGCTGGACGTGCAATCGGCGCAGGAAGTGCGCGCGTGGTTCAGGAATCCCGATGAATTGCACAAGGCGATCCGTGGCTTGCTCGCGCATGTGGACCTGTTGCCCGATGCATCCGAGCCTGCCGCGTCGCTGCTCGATGCGCGCGTGAAGGCGCGCGCGCAACTCGAAGACCTCAAGGCGCCGTGGCGCGTGTGGATCGAAGAAGTCAAGGCGCTGCTCGACGACGCACGCGCAAAGAAGCAGTTCGACGCGAGGAAGCTGAACACGCGCAACTGCGATACGTGGATCGAAAAGCTGCGCACCTGGGCGCACGATCCCGAACTGGAGCACCCTGGCTTCGACGATAAGGCCGCCGTCTGGACGCGTCTCACGCCCGCCGGACTCAAGGAAATCTGGCAGCCTGGCAGCGAGCCGCCGGCGCACGAGGCGTTCGTTGCGATAGAAACGCTGCGCGAAGCGCTCGACTCACGGCCGCAAGCGCGGCAAGCGCTGCTGTGCCACGCAGCGCGCTGGGTCGCGCAACGCTTCGAAGAAGAGGAAGCGCGTCGTTCGCAGATGGGTTTCGATGACCTCCTCACGCGTCTCGCAGCTGCCCTCAAGAAGGAAAACGGCGCGCGTCTTGCCGAAATCATCCGCAAGCAATATCCGGTGGCGCTGATCGATGAGTTCCAGGACACGGACCCGGTTCAGTACCAGATATTCGACAAGGTCTATCGGATCGAGGAAAACGACGCCGATACGGCAATCGTCCTGATCGGCGACCCGAAGCAGGCCATCTACGCGTTTCGCGGCGCCGATATCTATACGTACCTGCGTGCGCGGCGCGCGTGCGAAGGGCGGCTCTATACGCTCAAGACGAACTATCGCTCCACGCGCGCGATGGTGGCCGCGGTCAACCGCTGTTTCGGCGCCGCGGAGTCACGTGCGGAAGGTCGCGGTGCTTTTCTGTTCCGCAGCGCCGGGGGCGAAGCCAATCCGCTTCCGTTCGTTCCTGCCGAGGCGAACGGCCGCCCCGAAAGGCTGGTAGCGGGCGACGCCGAAGTGCCCGCGCTCACCGTCTGGTGGCTGCCGCCGGCCGCCGACGGCAAGCCGCTCGCCAGCAAGGGTGCATACCTCGCGAGCATGGCCGACAGTTGTGCGACGGAAATGGCGCGTCTCCTGAACCTCGGCGAGACGCAAGCGGCGGGCTTCGAAAGCGCGGACGATCTGCGCGCGTTGAAGCCGTCCGACATGGCCGTGCTCGTGAACAATCGCGAGGAAGCGCGAGCGATTCGCAAAGCGCTGGACGCACGCGACGTGCGCAGCGTTTATCTCTCCGATCGCGACTCCGTGTACCTCGCACCGGAAGCCCAGGAGCTGCGCTACTGGCTCGCCGCCTGCGCCGAGCCTGACGATGGTCGACGCGTACGCACGGCACTGGCGACGTCGTTGCTCGGGCTCGGCTGGGATGAGCTCGATGCGCTGGGCCGCGACGAGATCGCGTGGGACGTGCGCGTGCTGCAGTTCCGCGGCTATCGCGATTGCTGGCGCAAGAAGGGCGTGCTGCCGATGTTGCGGCGTCTCTTCAACGATTTTCACGTGCCACAGCGGCTGCTCGGTGAGACGGCGGGCGCGCTCGCCAACGGCGAACGTGCGCTCACGAACCTGCTGCATCTGGCGGAACTGCTGCAACAGGCCAGTACGCAACTCGACGGCGAGCACGCGCTGATCCGCTATCTCGACGAGCAACGCGAGGACGAGAGCGCGGGCGGCGGTGGTGACGCGCGGCAACTGCGTCTCGAAAGCGACGCGGCGCTCGTTCAGGTGGTCACGATCCACAAATCGAAGGGACTCGAATATCCGCTCGTATTCCTGCCGTTCGCGTGCGCGTTTCGCGCGGTCAAACCCGACGACGTGCCGCTCAAATGGCACGACGAAGCGGGCGAGCCGCGCGTTACGCTCGAAGCGGATGGCCGCGTGCTGCAGCAGGCGGATCGCGAGCGGCTCGGTGAGGATCTGCGCAAGCTCTATGTCGCGCTCACGCGGGCGCGTTACGCGACCTGGGTCGGCTATGCGCCGCTGCAGGGTGTGGAGTCGAGCGCGTTCGGTTATCTCGTGAGCGGCGGCGAGCCGGTGCCGGCGGGGCAAACGGAAGGTTGCCTCGATGCCTTGCGCGGTGATTCCATCGACATCGATATCGCGCCTGCGCCAGAGCCCGGGCACGAACGCTTCGCCATGCGCGAGAGCGCGGCGACGCGCGGCGGCTCGCGCACGTTCCCCCATCGCGTGCGCGAGCGCTGGTGGATCGCGAGCTATTCGAGCCTGAAGACGGTCGAAGCAGCGCCGGGCGCTTTCGCCGCGCTGGACCCCGACGGCACGCGCGCCGCGCCGGACACACGCAGCGAGGACGTATTCCTCGAACTGCTCGACGCCACGACGCCGCCGGAAGACGACACGGATCTCGCGCAGACTCTGCCTCCTGCGGGCGAGACGATGCACGGATTCGAACGCGGGGCCGACGCGGGCAGCTTCCTGCATGACCTGATGGAGTGGGCGGCCAACGAAGGGTTCGGACAAATTGCACAGGATTCCGAATTGAAGCGGGTGCGCGACATGGTCGCGCGACGCTGCAATGTGCGCGGCTGGTCACACTGGGTCGAGCCACTCACCGAATGGCTGCTGGATCTCGTGAAGACACCGCTGCGACTCCCCCCCGTCGAAGGCGAGGCGGTGCCGCCGGTCACGTTCGCGAAGCTCTCGTCGTATATGGCCGAAATGGAATTCTGGCTGGCGGCGCACACCGTCGACACGCTTGAACTCGATGCGCTCGTCACGTCGATGACGCTCGACGGGCAAGCACGCCCCGCGCTCGACGCCACGCGTCTGAACGGTATGCTCAAGGGTTTCATGGACCTCGTGTTCGAACACGAGGGGCGCTACTACGTGGCCGACTACAAGTCGAACTGGCTCGGCCCCGACGACGCCTCGTACACCGCCGCGAAGATGCGCTCGCAGATTCTGCATTCGCGTTACGAACTGCAGTACGTGCTGTATCTGTTTGCGCTTCATCGCCTGCTCAAGGCGCGCTTGCCCGACTACGACTACGACCGTCACGTGGGCGGGGCCGTCTATATTTTCCTGCGCGGCATGCGCGCGCCGGGGCAGGGGCTGCATATCGAGCGTCCGCCGCGCGAGCTGATTGAACGACTCGATGCGCTGTTCGCGCGTCACGACGTCATAGAGGGCATGGCATGACGAGGCGACGCACGAAGGACACGATCGGCGTGACCGGCGACCTGTTCGCGCAACTTGAGATCGATGCGGCCGCGCAGGACACGCCGCGACGAATGGTGGGCGAAGCCGCTGCGGCGCGCGAATCGATGACACGGATGCTGGCTTTGCTCGACCGCTGGGTCGAGCGTGGCTGGCTACGCGCGCTCGATGCCGCATTCGCGCGCTTTCTCTGGACCGAGGCGCGAGAGGCCACGCCGCTCTTGTTGCTCGCGGCCGCGCTCGCGAGTCACCAACTCGGGCGCGGTCATGTGTGTCTCGACCTCGCGGCGACGCTCGACGATCCCGCGTTCGCGCTGTCGTTGCCCCCCGACGGCCCACCGTCACCCGACGCGGAACCCGCGCAGCCGCCTGCCGAAATCCTCGCGGGCGTGACGCTCGCGCAATGGCGTGCGGCGCTCGACGCGCCCGGGCTCGTCGGCACCGAGGCCGGCAACACGCCGCTCGTACTGGCGGGCACGCGGCTCTATCTGCGGCGTTACTGGCAATACGAACAGGACGTGCGCGCCGCAATCGTGCGGCGTCTCGCGCGCAGTGCCGAATTCGAGGCTGCGTTGCCGCCCGGCGCGGCCCGGCGCGCGCTCGATGCGCTGTTCCCCGCGCGTGGGGCGCAGGCGGGCGAGCCGCCGCGTGCCGACTGGCAGAAGCTCGCATGCGCGCTCGCGGCGCGAAGCGCGTTCAGCATCGTCACGGGCGGACCCGGTACGGGCAAGACGACGACGGTTGTGAAACTGCTCGCGCTCTTGCAGACGCTTGCTCTCGGGCAGGGAGGCACAAGCGGAATAAGCGGCAGCGCGCGTGCGTTGCGTATCCGGCTTGCGGCGCCCACGGGCAAGGCGGCGGCGCGGCTCAACGAATCGATCGCGGGCGCCGTCGCGCGCTTGCCGTTCGACGATCTGGCGAATGGCGATGCGCTGCGCGCCGCCATTCCCACTGTCGTGACGACGCTGCATCGCGTGCTCGGCACGCGGCCCGGCAGCCGGCGCTTTCGCCACGACGCGGCCAATCCGCTGCCCGTCGATGTGCTCGTGATCGACGAGGCGTCGATGGTCGATCTCGAGATGATGGCGGCGGTGCTCGATGCGTTGCCGCCCGGCGCGCGGCTCATTCTGCTCGGCGACAAGGACCAGCTCGCTTCGGTGGAGGCGGGTGCGGTGCTGGGCGAACTGTGTGACCGCGCGCGCGAAGGGCACTATACGGAGGCCACGCGCGCGTGGCTCGAAGCGGCGACCGGCGAGCGCATCGACACCGCGATGCTCGACGCGCACGGCACGCCGCTCGATCAGGCGGTCGCGATGTTGCGCGAGAGTCATCGCTTCGCAACGGACAGTGGTATCGGTGCGCTCGCGGATCTGGTCAATGCGGGCGACGCTGTGGGCGTCGCGAAGATCTGGACACGCGGTCACGCCGATCTCGCGCGCCTCACGTGCCCCAGCACCGACGACGCGCCGCTGCGTGCGCTGATCGTCGACGGCAGGGCGGCAGACGCCGGTGCGGACCACGACGTACTCTCGCGGCGTCACGGTTATCGACACTACCTGGAGACGATGCGCGCATTACGGCCCGGGTCCGGCACGTCGTCCGAAGCACTCGCGCAATGGGCGGCCGCCGTGTTGAAGGCGCACGGCGAGTTCCAGTTGCTCTGTGCGTTGCGGCGTGGTCCGTGGGGCGTCGAAGGATTGAACCGGCGCGTCGCGCGGCTGTTGCACGAAGAAAACCTGATCGATCCGCGAGGCGACTGGTATGCCGGGCGACCTGTGCTCGTCACTCACAACGACTACGAACTGGGGCTGATGAATGGCGATATCGGCATCGCACTCGAATTGCCCGTGTGCGACGGCGAGCCGCCGATGCTGCGCGTCGCGTTCCCGGCCGCCGATGGAACGGGTGGTGTGAAGTGGGTGTCGCCGAGCCGCCTGCAAGGCGTGGAAACCGTGTTTGCGCTTACGGTGCACAAATCGCAGGGTTCCGAATTCACGCATGCCGCGTTAGTGCTGCCCAACACGTACAGCCCCGTCCTCACGCGCGAACTCGTCTACACAGGCATCACGCGCGCGCGGGCGTATTTCACGCTCGTGCTGCCCGAAGGGCGGTCGGTGCTCGATCGCGCCGTACTCGCGAAAGTGCAGCGCGCAAGCGGTTTGATGGCGGGACTCGCTGAGGATGCCGGCACGGCTTGACGCACGGTTGGCCGAAGCACGAGACGACGAGACGAACGGGCGGGCTGCGTGAGCACCCCGCCCGTTGTCGCGTAACGGCCGGGCGCGGCTTAGACGAGGGTCAGCGTCACGTCGATGTTGCCGCGCGTCGCGTTGGAGTAAGGGCACACGATATGCGCCTTGTCGACGAGCGCCTGCGCGGCCGCGCGGTCCATGCCGGGCAGTGAGATCTTCAGTTCGACTTCGATGCCGAAGCCGTTCGGAATCGGTCCGATACCGACGCTGGCGTCGATGGCGACGTCGGCGGGAATCGCAATCTTGTCGCGCGCGCCGACGAACTTCATCGCGCCGATGAAGCAGGCGCTGTAACCCGACGCGAACAGTTGCTCCGGGTTCGTGCCTGCGCCGCCCGCGCCGCCGAGTTCGCGTGGGGTGGTGAGTTTGAGGTCGAGGTTGCTTTCAGGCACGACGGCACGGCCATCGCGGCCCCCGGTGACGTGAGCGTGAGCGGTGTAGAGCACTTTTTCGATCGACATGACGGACTCCTGGTGGGTGTTGCTGTAGAACGGGACTGCGTTGGGAAGATGATTAGCTATGCAGATCGATATCGATCGCTTGTGTGCTGCCTTGTTTTGAAGCGCAGTAGACCGGCGCCGAAACGCTCTCGTGGCGAAGGGCTTTCGCCTGCCCACTCGTGACGACACATGCCTCAATCCGTTTCGGGTACATGATCCTCGCCCTCATAAGCAAATCTGGCGGCAGTCAAATGATGATGCGAAATGACGGCCGGCGCTGTGTTCCTGCAAATCTGCATATATCTATCAGAAGATAGATAACTGACCCCAAAAAGAAGGCGGAGCACCGCCTTGCCTCGCGTTCCTGCGGGAAGATCAGGACGCGCGTTTTCTCCACATTGCGTCCACATCTTCCAGCCGCGATTTCGCATGAAACAGGCGGCTTGCCAGCGCGCTGCCCTGCAGGGCAGCGAACAGCGCACGCGCCGAACTTTCGGCGCTGCCGTTGACCGCGAGCGTCCCTTCTGAGACGCCGGCGGCGAGCACCTTCGCCAGCCAGTTTTCGTTGGCGCGAAAGAACGCCTGTACCGCTTTGCGCACGCTATCGGGCAGCGAATCGATGTCCGCGGCGAGCATGCCGCACAGGCAGATCTGATTGCCGTCGCCGAGCGTCTTGCCGAACGCCTTCGTGTACGCCGTGAGCTTCACATCCGCTGGTAGTGCAGCATCGACCGCTTGCAGGGCAGCCATCACTTCGTCGCTGTATTGGCGCACTGCTTCGAGCGCCAGATCGTCTTTCGAAGGGAAGTAGTAGTGGATGCTCGACGTCTTCACACCCACCAGCTCTGAAAGATCGCGATAGCTGAACCCGTTGTAGCCGCGCCGCATCATCAGCGCAATGGCGTGATCCAGAAGTTGTTCGCGAACCGTCGATTTCGTTTCCATGGGATGGAATTTATCTACTGGAAGGTAGATTGTCAAGGACGACGCAAAAGAAAATGTTTCTTCGCCGATTTTCGGGAGGAGAGGCTTTGTTCGACGCACTCCTGCCGTTCGGCCCGGCTTCACCACAAGGGCCGCTTCCACTGTACATCGGCGATACAGGCGGCCAGCTTGCTGCTCGACTAACGAGGTACCTTTTTGCTTGCCGGCGTTGCACACCGCGTGCTTCGGCTTTTCGGCGTGCGGGCTCAGCTAGATCAACAACCGGACTGTTCCACCAGCCAGTCAATTAACGCTCGCACTTTCGGCGGAAGGAGCCGGTTCGGCGGATACAGCAGCCAGACAGGCCCGCTGTAGGCGCGTGGCTCGAACAGCCATTCGGGCAGTACCTGCACCAGCTTGCCAGCACGGAGGTCGTCCGCTACGGCAAACTCGGGCAGGCTTGCCACGCCCCAATCGTCCAGCGCGGCCTCACGCCGTGCACTCACATCGTTCGCTATATAGCGGGCCCGAACTTCAATCGTCTGCGTTTGACTGCCTTGCCGGAAAGTCCACCGGTTGTCGTCCGGCGTATCCCCGATATACAGACAATCATGCTGCGCAAGATCGTCCGGAACGACGGGCGTGCCTCGTGCACGCAGATAGCCCGGAGAGGCGCACGGCATCCATCGCACGGTGCCGAGCCGTCTTGCCACAAGGCCTTGCGGCGGTGTCGGGGTGGGCCGCACGACGAGATCGACGTGATCGCGTATCGGATCGATATCCCGATCGTCGAATACGACCTGTACGTCCACTTCCTGGTAGGTACGCAGGAAGCCTGGAATCTTCGGGTGAATCAGGCTTTTCGCGAGCGAAATCGGCGCGCTGATGCTGACCCGGCCGCGCGGTTGTGCTGTCAGCTGGCTGGCGGCATCGACGGCTCCGGACGCCGCGTCCATCATGTCCCGGCAGTGGCGATAGACCTGCATGCCGGACTCCGTCAGCCGGATGCGTCGGGTCGAGCGTTCGAACAGTCGCGTGCCCAGTGCCCGTTCGAGCCGCTGCACTTGCCGGCTGATCGTCGAAGGCGTGGTGCCAAGCGGGCGGGCTGCTGACGAGAAGTTACCGGCCTCGACCACCTGCACAAAGGTCGCGAGGTCCGGCAGCAACGGGAGAAGTTCGGTCGGTGTCATGGACGTATCCGGGCTGACCTGCATTTCTGGTCTATTTGTGCAACCGATGCACAAAAGATGTTCTTGCCGACCGGATTATCGCCGCCAATGCATCATCGGACAATGAGGACCTTTCGTTACGGGAGGTTCGTCATGCGCTTCCGGTCCAGTACATCTGCTGATTTGTTACTTCTCGTTGTGGCCTTCATCTGGGGAACGAGCTATGCCGTGGTGAAAAGCGCATTGCTCGTCTATCCGGTGTTAGGCCTTCTCGCGTTGCGCTTCGGCATCACGTTCGTGCTGCTGTCGCCATCGCTGTGGTCGATGCGCGGATTGTCGCGATCTCAGTGGGTCAGGATCGTCGGCGCAGGGTGCGTACTACTCGGGATCTTCCTGGCTGAAACGTACGGCGTGCGGATAACGAGCGCGTCGAATGCGGCGTTTCTGATCAGCCTGTGCGTGGTGATGACGCCGCTGGTCGAATGGGCATGGCTCAAACGCACGCCGCGCGGCGTCGAATGGGTGGCAGCTGGACTTTCCCTCCTGGGCGCCTTTCTGCTCGGTGGCGGCCAGTTCAATTTCACAACAGGGGACGCGCTGGTGGTGCTTGCCGCACTGTTGCGCGCGATCAACGTGTGCGCGACGAAGCGCGTCATGCAGGTCAACGCCGTTTCTCCACTAGCGATGACGGCCGTGCAATCCGGCGTTGTGTCGTTCGGTTGCGCCGTGCTCGCTCTGACCGTCGCGAGATCGGAATGGCAGCCCTTGCCTGCATTCGCCGGGTATGAGCGTTTCTGGATGATCGTCGTTTACCTCGTCGCGGGCTGCACGTTGTTCGCATTCTTCGTGCAGAACTACGCGGTCAGCCGTAGCACCCCGACACGCGTCGCGCTGTTGATGGGCAGCGAGCCCGTCTTTGGCGCCTTGTTTGCGAGCGTATGGCTTGGGGAGAGGGTAACTGTGCTTGCGTCGATCGGTGGCGGGTTGATCGTCCTTGCGTCCCTGCTGGCATCGATTAAAGGAAAGGATCGGCGCGATCGGGATGTCGTTCCGGATTTTGAAGAGCCGAAACGGTTAGTCATCTAATGTACGAGCGTACGAGCGCCGGGAAAGTTGGGCTTTGATGCTTCGAACGTGGCGTTGGATGCAGAAGAAATCGAGAGATCCGTCGAAGGTCAGATGGCAGACGCTGAGCGGCCGTTCGAGCGTCCGTGTGCGTTCCCGGGCGAGTGCGGGAAACTGGCCGGCATACAGATCTATGCATGGGGACCGCTGCCCATAGCGGATAAACCGGCGATCTGCGGCACGCGACCTGGAGCGCTCAACCACCGCTTCATTCTGCGAAAGAGATTTGACGGATCGACCGCTGCATTGCGGGCAGCGACATTCGTTCAGTTGGTGCCAGGTGACGCGTATCTGGAACTGTCAATTGGTTACACGGTGCCTGATGTTGAAGCGCGCTTTGCGCTGCAGATTCATGAGGCGGTGGCGGCTGCACTTCGCTAAGGAGCGCCCCGACGATGTCGAGCCACTGCGTGCGGAGCGCAACGGCGTGTAGTTCGGGAAGCAATGCACCCACCTCCAATTCCGAACGCATTCGCGCAACAGTTTCCGCACGATCCAGGCGCGCTCCTGAAATGGTGAATGTCGATTGTGGCCGCACCGGGACGGATGAATCACCGGTGCATGTCGACCCGCAACCGCCCCTCGCACCGTCACGCGAACTGGCCGTTGTCGCTCCGACAACGGCCGTTCACTACTCATTTCGGTTGCGCATCTGCGGCCCTACCTGGCTGCTTGCCTCGAATGATCCGCGAAACCCGGCAGTTCATTGGACAGGCGCGTCGGCATGCCCTCTGGCAACTTCCGGTTAGTACTGTTTTTTCGGTGGCAATGACCGTCGTATCTGTTTTCTCAATCGAGACACAGCCGCTGCTTTTTTCCGCTTGCGCTTCGCGGTCGGTGTTTCATAAGCCGTCCTGGCCCGCAATTCCTTTATCAGGCCGGTGCTCTCAATCGCACGTCGGAAGCGGCGCAACGCGACTTCCAGCGGCTCGTTCAGCTTGGGGGTTACGGTAGTCAATTCTTTTCCTGGTTGTGAGGTGGCGATGTTGAATCATCCTGACGTCCGCGACGGTCCTCGCCGCTCTATTCCGTTGCCGATGAATGCCGTCTGATGAAGGGGGTAAAGACCCGATCGGCTCTTTGTAGGCCGCTATTTTTGCGCTGATGGTGCGTACGATAACCCTCGATCGTATTGGGTATAGTTCGAATTCCCGATCGAATGGGGTGAAGCACAACGGCCGGCGAGCGGCCACTATACGCGTGATTCCCCGTTGCGTAACGGCATTTCTCACTCAATGACGGGCGATCCCCGCGCAGATCCTGCTGTTACGTTTTGCATCACGAAAACGGTTGACCGGATCGATGTATACGCGTATCGTGGGCAACTGAAGTATTCAGGAAGTTCAATTGGTGCCCGTCTAATGTCCGCCACTTGCGCGGAGTTCGTTGTCCTCTTTCTCCCTCTTGAAGCTTCCCCGTCTCCATCCGGAACGGGATTGATCAATTTATTCTTTTTTTGAGGGATTCGTTATGGATACCGGTACCGTCAAGTGGTTCAACGATAGTAAAGGCTTTGGATTCATCACTCCTGATGCGGGCGGGGACGACCTGTTTGCGCATTTTTCAGAAATCACGGGTGACGGATTCAAGACGTTGGCCGAGAACCAGAAGGTCAGCTACGAAACGAAGCGTGGCCCGAAGGGTCTTCAGGCATCTAACATCAAGCCGCTTTAAGTCAGTTACGCGTCCGCTGCCTCAGGCATCGGACGCCGCCCCGCCGCATGAACGCACCGGCCAGCTTTTTCGGTTGGCTGGAGCGTCTCCCAGTCTGTATTCCTCCCCGACGCTTGCTCTTGCATCCGAACGGATCAGCGTCCCCTTGCGGGACGGCGGAGTCCTATATTCATTTCAATTCCACCGGTAACAATGCAAATTCCTGTCACCAGACAATACCGCGGTTATGCGGTCCGACCGTCTACTCACTCTCTGCCTGACGGCTGTTTTTCCTCGAACGTGACGCTCGCGCGGTCCGACACCCTTGCTGGGCCCGCGCTTTACGAATTCTATTCGCTCGGATATTTCAGCAGCGAAGAAGACGCACTGGGTTATTCAGACCGATGGGCGCGCGACTGGATCGATACGCGCGGCTGATTACACCCATCGGTTACGACGCTGTCCACACCGTCTTCGCCCTTCGATGCCGTGAGGCCCCTCTTAGCCAAAGCGCGCGCCTAACCACTCCTGGGCCCAGTTTTTCGCGTAGGCAATTGCGTCCTCGCGTACGTCAAAGCCCGCAAGATCGCCACTCAGGTGAATGTCATGCTCGCTCCCGTCTGCACGGTTGGTGCTGATGCGGGCATGGGCCATGTACTCGCCGTCGGCTCTGCGTGGCGTCGGGTCGATGATGAATCGTGTCGAATTGAAGCGCATTGTCTTTCCTTGCCCGGTTGTCACGCGGATATGATCGTGGCGGACTGTCTGATGGACAGGAAGGTCAGCATCACGCATTCAGAAGAGCCATGATCTGCCCGGCCTCACGGTCGGAATCACAACTCGCCATACCGTCTTCGCGTAGCAGTGCGCGAATCGATACGAACACCAGATAAGCATCCGCATCGACCTCGTGACGACCGTCGCGGATAACACCTTCCAGGTCGGCACGGGCACCCAGCGGCAGAAACCGGTCGACAATGCCGGGGCCGTCGCAGCGAATCCAGTTCAGCAGGTCGCCCCTGTCCATATCAAACTCCCGTGTTGCCTGCCTGTCCTGCCGCAGACGCCTGCCGTCGGGTTCCGGCGTGGAACGAGGCGCGAATCACAATTCCAGATCGAGGATGTTCGTGTCGTGCGAGCACTTGTCGATGAGGTGTTCCGCATAGGCAGTCGATGCACGCCGCGCGTCGCCGGCGTTCTGGAAGGGTTTCGTCACCGCGAGCCGGAATACGCGACTGCGCGGCACTCCCTCTGAACTTCCGGGCTCCTGGATACGCACGGCAGCGTCGAACCCTTCGTCGTAGTTATGCCCGCTTCCTGCCTTGGTGGCACGATGCGGATAGACCAATGGATAAACTTCCAGTCCACGGTAGAGACGGAAATCTGTTGTCATGACAAACCTTTGAAGCCGCATCACCATGCGGCAGAATGTAGAAGGCGTGTGGACAACTGATTTCAGTCTCCACACGATCGGCCGGGTTGTTCGGCCTGCGATGAAAGTGAGCGGCCCGATTCCGCTTGAAAAGGCAGCCTGGGAAGCGCCGGGAACGGGCGTGGGTCAATCAACGAATTCATGCTACGCCCATTGCGCGATTTGTACAGCGAAAGTTTCCTGACCCCCGCGTTGGACGCGAACCGCGTGAGATGAGCCGACGACGAGCATCCGCGCAGGGTTATGATGCAAAAGAGGCGCAGCGGACGTTCGTGTACTGCCGCTTCAACGACGGCGATACGCCGGTCTTGGTGATGCGCCTCCACTGCGCTCGTCCTTGTGCCGAAAATTGATTCTTCCCTTCGTCAGGTCATACACCGAGAGTTCCAGCGTTACCCGATCGCCCGCAAGGATGCGAATATGATTTTTGCGTATACGGCCGGACGCGTAGGCACCTACCACCACGCCATTGTCGAGCGTGACGCGGTAGCGGCTGTCCGGCAACACCTCGTCAACGATACCGTCGAGTTCCAACAATTCTTCTTTTGCCATTCAAGGATCCGTATTAATTTGCAGGACATCGGCATGCGATCTCCCGCGTAGAAAAAAAGCCGCGAGCGTCAATCGACACGCACTCGCACGTAGTGCGGGAACGGGCTGGGTGGGCGGCCCCCGCGTCCTGGAAGTCTGGATAGCGCCTTGTCCGGGCGGCAAGTCATGCACGCGAGGGGATTGGGTCAAACACAGCGGTCCGCAACCCTGGTCGGACGGGCGTCGGGGGGGCAGTCCAACGGGTGCTTCTACCGCCAGCCTTTCTGGGCGATGAGTCAGAGGATGATTCGCGACGAGCCAACGCGCGTCTTGTCGGGCGCCGTGCGAAGAGGAGTAGACCCTCCATTGTAATCGAAGCGCGTCATTTGCACGGGAACTGCCGGCGGGGACAGAGGGATTGGCCGTTGTCGCCCGCACGTGCCGATGTGCAGTCAGAAGCGCCTGTTCGCTTCTTTGCATGCCCGCAGACGGCTATGAACAGCAATCGCGCAATTTATGTCACATGATTTGCGTCGGCGGGACCATTTCGACTTTCCCGGGCATATCGTCACAGCCCTGTCCCAGTTTCGTCAGTGCGCGGGAGCGATACTGGGAATGCACTTGCGTTTCGTCGGACCGCGCTTCGATCGGTTGATTCCACGGCCGTCTGCTGCCAGTTTCCGAGCAGTCTCCCCGGGAATTCGCGAAGAAACAGGAAAATCGCATGCACGCCCGCGTGCGACTATCGGGCCACCACTAACGAACGTTGTCGCGCCGGGCGTGCGGCAGTCAAAGGCCGCGGTGGCCCGCAGTGAAGATGAGCCGCAGACCGAGTGCGGCGATGGCGCCGGCGGCGGCGCGGTCGATCCAGCGCTTGGCGCGCAAATAAAGCTCGCGCGGACGCTGGCTCGAAAAACAGAGCGCGACGACGGTGTACCACCCGGTTTCGATCGCGAACACGAACGGCGGCAGCGCGAAATAGCACCACAGCGGAGGATGGTGCGGCAGGAGCGCGACGAAGATGCTGCCGTAGGCGATGGCCGTTTTCGGATTGCTCAGTTGCGTGGTGAGGCCGACCCAGAACGACTTGCCGGGGCGGCTGTCCGTCAAGGCTGTGCCGCTCATCGAAATCGGCTGTCCCGCGCCTCGCCAGATGCGCGAGGCGATGTAGAGCAGGTACGCGCCGCCCGCGATCTTGAGTCCGGCATAGAGCCATGCGACCGTGGCGAGCACGGTGTAGAGGCCGGCGAGCGCGATGCCTGCGAAGCAGATCGCGCCAGTGCCCATGCCGAGCGCGGTGGCGACGCCGTCGCGGCGCGACAGTCCGATCGAGTTGCGGGCGACGAGCACGAAGCTCGGCCCGGGGCTCATGGCGCCGAGCAGGACGGCGGCGAGGATGCTGACGACGGCGGCCAACGGGGACATGGCGGGGCCTCTTTTGGGGTGTTGCGCGCCAGAATAGCACGAGAAACGTGTCCGGCCGGGCACGGCATAAGCCCCGTGCCCGCTATCCAATGGGCGGCGGTGCATGCGCATCAGGCACGCGTCGTTTGAGCGCGAGCCTCGCCCCGCAGTATGCTCGCGAGCACACCGTCGCGGCGGATCAGTGCATGGAAGAGCGCGGCGCTCAGGTGCAATAGCACGATCGAGAAGAGCGCCAGCGCGAACCAGGTATGGGCTGCGCGTAGCCACGCGTACAGCGCGACGTTGTGCGGCACGATGGGCGGCAGGTGTACGCTGCCGAACATCACGACCGGATAGCCTCCCGCCGAAAGCATCGACCAGCCGATCAACGGCATCGCCATCATCAGGCCGTAGAGCGCGAGATGCGAGGCGTGCGCGGCGACGCGCTGCCAGGTGGGGAGATCGCGAGGCAACGGCGGCGCGCCGCGCACGAGACGCACGAGCGCACGCACGATCACGAGCACCAGAAGCGCAATGCCGAGCGGCCGATGCACTGCGAGCAGCATCGTGTGCGGCCGCGAAACGGTCGACACCATTCCCACGCCGACGAACAGTATCGCAATGATCAGTACTGCCATCGACCAATGAAGCAGGCGCGCAATCGCGCTGAAATGACGTTGTGGCTGCTTCATGGCTGTGCGTCTCCGTGCGATGCCGCGGACTTCGCTTCTTCTCGCGTGCGGCGGTTGAACGAAACGGCATAGGCGGCGGAGCGGGCGGCCAGCAATGGGTCGTCCGAGGGCGCGAGGCCGGCCGGGAGAATGGTCGGGTCGAAGTTCACGTCGCGGCATACGCCTTCGCTCTGCGCCGACGCGCGCTGAAGCACGAGCGTACCGGCGTCGATCTGCTCGCGGCCCGCGGGCCATGCTCGCGTCGCGTCGTTCGCGGGGTCGCCAGGCTGCGCGACCGTGAGCACTAGGTGCCAGCGCAGCGGGCCCTGCGCGAGGCGTGCATCGAGATCGTCGGAGAGGAAATCGGGGCGTGTCATATCTTCGGCGGATGCGGGGGCGTAAGGCGTTTCAGGGATCGTCTGCCAGCGGATCGCATGGCGCTGCCCGCTTGCATCGGTCGCGATGAACGCGTTGATGCTGTAAAACGCTGTAGTCGCGAAGCTCGACGACGGCGCGTGCGTCTTGACCCATTGCCGGAACGGCAGTGTTTCGGGGTTCGCCCGGTTGAACGCATCGAGCTTCGCCGCGTCGGGCTTGCCGGTGGCCGGATCGGCCTTCGATGCAACGAGTTGCCCGTAGAACTGCCGCGGCGTCTGCACGGGAAACACCGGCGTCGAATTCATGCCTGTGCGCCATTGTTCACCGTCCTGCAACTGGAACAGCAGCGCCATGCTGCGCACGGGGACGCTACTATCGGGTGCCGACGGGTTGCTGCCGGGAATCGCGAAACGCCCGACAATGGGCGTGCGGCCCGGCGCGAATACTTCGGCGCTGGACACGTTCGCACCGTTGCCATTGCTTTCGAACTGGCCCTCCACGCAGATTCCTTTCGCATGATTGCGACGGTAGCCCGGATGCGTGCCATAGTTTGCTTCGAACGTGTCGATGATATGGGGCGCACTGACGCGTCGGGGCGTGAGCCATCCCGCGGTCCAGGCGAACGCGAGCGCTGCACACCCTGTTACGGTTGCTATGGCCGCGAGCCGGCAGGGGATGCAGATGGTCGGACGATTCATGATCGCGCTCCGTGTCGTGCGCGGTCGGGCGCGACGCGAGGCCGAATCGAAAGTACGGACGGGAGATGTGGTAAACGAGAAGACATGATCGGTCCAGTCAAAGGCCTCGGTGGCCGACACTGACGCAAACAGTCTCTCCACGCGTTCTATTCCAGGTTTTTTTCGCTGCTGTCCGGCGCCTGTTTTGCCGGTTCGAAAGCGCTCGATGACGGCCGGCGGCTCGTTGCCAGCGCGCGCTGATTTGCATTACGTCTGGAAACGGAGGAAATAATGATGACTGGCGGCTGTCTATGCGGAAGGATTCGCTACGAGATCGCTGGCGAGCCTGTGGACTGCACGGCGTGTCACTGCAACGATTGCCGGCGTGCGTCGGCGGCGCCGTTTACCGCGTGGCTGAGCGTGCGTTCAGCTGATTTTCGCTTCGTCGCGGGGACGCCGCGTTTCTATAAATCGAGTCCGCGAGTCGAGCGTGCCTTTTGCACGGATTGCGGCACGCCGCTGACTTATCGGCACGCTACGTTTGCCGATGAAATCGATGTCGCGACGGGCAGCCTCGATCGGCCCGGCGACGCGCCGCCTGCGCATCACACGTGGACGTCCCAGAAGCTCGCCTGGGTGCAGATCGCGGACGGGCTTCCTCAACATCCGCGCGCGTGGCCAGAGTCATGATGGGCCGTGTCACTGCGTGCATATGCACGCAGTGACACATCGAGATCAACGCGAGATCAACGATGTTCGGTGACGAACTTCGTGACCAGGTACGCATCCATCGCTTCGCTACCGCCCTCGGATCCGTAACCCGAATCCTTCACACCGCCGAACGGCGTTTCAGGCAGTGCGAGGCCGTGGTGGTTGATCGACAGCATCCCCGATTCGATGTCCCCGGACAGCGCTGCGGAAGTCGCGCTCGAGCGCGTATACGCGTAGGCGGCAAGACCCCACGGCAGCCGGTTGGCTTCCGCCACGGCGTCTTCGTAGCTCGAGAACCGCGAGACCGGCGCGAGCGGGCCGAACGGCTCTTCGTTCATGATGCGGGCCGAAAGCGGCACGTCGGTCAGAACGGTCGGCGCGAAGAAATAGCCTTCGCGGCCGATGCGTTCGCCGCCAGTCAGGATTTTCGCCCCGTGCTCGCGCGCGTCGCCGACGAGGCGCTCCATCGCGGCGAGCCGGCGGTCGTTGGCGAGCGGGCCCATTTGCACGCCTTCGTCGAATCCGTTGCCTACCTTGACCGTGCGCAGGGTGGCGACGAAATGCTCGACGAACTCGTCGTACACGGCATCCTGCACCATGAAGCGGGTGGGCGAGATGCAGACCTGGCCCGCGTTGCGGATCTTCGCCAGCGCGAGGAGTTTCGCTGCGCGCGGCACGTCGGCGTCCGCGAATACCATCGCGGGCCCGTGTCCGCCGAGTTCCATCGTGACGCGCTTCATATGTTCGCCGGCCTTCGCGGCGAGCAGCTTGCCCACCGGCGTCGAGCCCGTGAACGAGATCTTGCGGATCGCCGGATGCGCGATCAGATACGACGATACTTCAGCAGGCACGCCGAACACGAGATTCAGGACGCCGGCAGGCACGCCCGCGTCGATGAATACCTGCACGAGCGCGGCGCAGCTCGCAGGCGTTTCTTCCGGTCCCTTCAGCACGACGGTGCAGCCCGAGGCCAGCGCCGCCGACACCTTGCGCACCGCCTGATTCAGCGGGAAATTCCACGGCGTGAATGCCGCGACCGGGCCGACGGGCTCGCGCGTGACGATCTGGCGGACCGCGTCGGCGCGTGACGGAATCACGCGGCCATAGGTGCGGCGGCCTTCTTCGGCGAACCAGTCGATGATGTCGGCGCCTGCGAGCGTTTCGACTTTCGCTTCGGCGAGCGGCTTGCCTTGTTCGCGCGTCATGACCGCGGCGACGTCGTCGGCGCGTTCGCGCAGCAATTGCGCTGCCTGACGCATGAGCTTGCTTCGCTCGAGCGGCGAAACCTTGCGCCATTCGCGGAATGCGCGCGCGGCGGCTTGCGCGGCATCGGAGAGATCCGCTTCGCCGGCGAGGCTCAACCGGCCGATTTCCGCTTCGGTGGCGGGGTCGACCACGGCAATCGTGCGCTCGCCGGCGCGCCACGCGCCGTCGATATAAATCTGGGTATCCGGATAGGGTTTCACGCTGGACGTCATGATGGGGCGATCCTCTTCAACGGTGGAGTGAGGCGGGCGCACGCGCATAGCTGCGCGTGCAAGCTTCGCCAGAAACGGGAGACCGGTCATTTTGCCATCGGTTCGCGCGTGCTGCTGGCGTTGCTATCGCCGGGGGCATCGCGCGTGGACGGTGTGCGCCGCTGCATGTTTGTTCGCGGCGCGGCGAATTCATGCTGCTTTCAGGATGCAAGCCGGAGAATGCCAGCTTGTGACGCGAACGAGGTGCGCGGTACGATGCGTGCGAGACGCACGCGCAGCGTTGCTGATCAAATCCGCAGTCAAAACCGCGATCAAACTCGATGGAGGCGACGCCGTGCTGAAAAATCTGGATCCGCTGCTCAACGCCGATGTGTTGCACGCGCTGGCTTCGATGGGGCACGGCGACGAAGTCGTGATCTGCGACGCGAATTTCCCAGCCGATGCGCTCGCACGCGAGACCGTGCTCGGCCGATTGCTGCGGCTTGACGGCGTGGATTCGCCGCGCGCCGTGCGCGCGGTGCTCTCGGTGTTGCCGCTGGACAGTTTCGTCGATCATCCGGCGCTGCGCATGGAAGTGGTGGGCGATCCGCATGCGGTGCCCGCAGTGCAGCAAGAGGCGCAACACGAAGTCAATGCGGGCGAAGGACGCGAGGTGCCGTTCGCATCGCTCGAACGCTTCGCTTTCTACGAGCGTGCGCGGCGCGCGTACTGCGTGATTGCCACCGGCGAGCAGCGCGGCTACGGGTGTTTCGTTTTCAAGAAGGGCGTGCTGCTGGCGGCGGACGAGCCACGTCAGCCAGCGTAGCGGCTGCGTCTGTCCGACCCTCGCGCATACGCAAACTCGATGGCGTGAGTCGTCCGGTTGCCGTCTCCGTGGGTGTGCGAGAACGGGAAGGGCGCATCGCACGGGGGAGTAAAATGTGCGCGATTGAACGCCCGGATCAAAACGCTTTTGCCAACGCCGAGAAGATGAATCCCGCACCGAAGAACGAACCCACGCAAGAGCCCAAGCAAGGACCCAGGCGCAAGCAGCCGCCCAAGTGGTTGCTGAATACCCTCACCGCGCTGGTGGGACTGGCTACGCTCGGCGTTGGCGTCGGCTGGCTGGTTTACAGCTGGATCGTCGATCTGGAGATCCCGTACTTCGCGATTCCGCTGGTGCTCTGCGTGCCCGTGATCGTCGCGGTGGCGTTTCGCAACTTCTGGGACTAGGATCCCCTTTCAACCTTCCTTTCGTGTTGTCGCAGCAACTCACGGCACGAGCACTTGCCGTCCGACGACGCGGCCTTCGTGTAACGCCTTGAGCGCATCATTGACCTCGTCGAGCGGCCGGCTCGACACCGGCACGGGACGGATCTTGCCGTCGCGCATCAGCGAGACCAGTTCGCGCAACTCGGCCAGCGAGCCCACATAGTTTCCTTCGATCCGCAGCGGCCGCATCGGGATGGTCGGCAATGGCAGCGTGATGTCGCCGCCCATCAGACCCACGATCACGATGTGAGCGCCACGCGCGCACGCGTCGAGTGCGAGCGTCACGGTCGGTGTCGCGCCAACGAGATCGAGCACGGCGCGTGCGCCGCCGCCGACGGCATCGGCAATCTGTTTCGCAGCGTCGCTCGCGCGGGCGTCGATCGCGGCGAGCGCGCCTTCCTTCAAGGCGGCTTCGCGTTTTCCCGCATCGATATCGACGACGATCGCGCCACGGCCGCCAAGGGCCTTGAGCACTTCGATGGCCATGAGCCCCAGGCCGCCAGCGCCGATCACGACGACCGGCGTTTCGTGAATGCGCTCGCCGAACTTCTTGATGGCCGAATACGTGGTGATGCCCGCGCAGGCGAGCGGGGCGGCTTTCACGGGATCGAGACCGCCCAGGTCCACGAGGTAGCGCGGGTGCGGCACGATCACGTAGTCGGCGAAACCGCCCGCGCGCATGATGCCGAGCGATTGGGGTTTCACGCAGATGTTCTCTTCGTCGCGCAGACAGGCCGCACACTTGCCGCAGCCGATCCACGGATACGCGACGGCGACCATGCCAGTTTGAACAGGACCCGCCTCGGAGCCGGCGCTGACGACTTCACCGCATATTTCATGGCTTGGCGTGAGCGGCAGCTTGATCCCACGATCGGTGAGCGAGAGTTTCTTGCCGCCGCCTAGATCGTAGAAGCCTTCCCAGATATGCAGATCCGAATGGCAGAGGCCCGCCGCCTTCACGCGCAGCAGCACTTCCGTGCCCTGCGGTTGAGGGATGTCCTGGTGCATCAGTTCGAGCGGCTGGCCGTGATGGGTCACGCAAAAACAACGCATCTGCATCGGTCTCTCCATGATTGAGGGGACGACGGGTAAGCGATGAGGATCCGATCGCATGATAACGGATACCCGACCCCAAGTCCGCGCGTTCAGTCCTGAGTCAGGGAAAATCCCGCATGCGTGTCATGTGGGGTGTCTGGGCCTTCACGTCAGTTCGAGTTCGTCGATGGAACCCGTCGCGTTGCCGCAGTGCGCGACCGGCTCAGGTGGTGAGCGATGACGCGGCTCGTCGTATGGCGAGATGAGGGCGAGGCAGCTTGAGCAGGAGGCAGCGCTCGCGCTGGCGGCGCTGCTTCGCAGGCAAAGTGCGCTGCGGCGCACCCTGCAGCAGGAAGCGAAGGCGTGTTGGCGATCGAAGGGCCCGCGGCGCTAGCGCGACTTGCTTCGCGCGCTTTTCCTGCTGCCTGCGGTGCGTGGCGTTTCCTTGCTTGCCGGAGCTTCGGTGCCGCCGAAGTGTTCCATCCACGACAGCGAGTCCGCGTAGGAAAGAAAGTGCTGCAGGTAGCCGGGCGACAGCTCGCGCATCAACGAAAGCGATCGATGCACGAGACTGCTTGAATTGAGAGGGCCGGCATTCTGCGGAACCTGGCCCAGCGATTGACGCAGCTGGTTCTCGGTGCGCAGGCTTGCCCAGATCTTGCGGAAGTAGTCGAGCATCTCGGGCGGCGACGGCCGTGCGTGGCCGGACATCGAATCGGCCAGTTCGCCCAGCGGACCGCGAGTGGGCTTGCGCTCTGATGTGTCCTCGGCAGGCGCTCGGAGTTCAGATCGAACCCCGCGCTGCACATTTAATTCGGACAACCTGGCATCCAGCAATGCTCGCGCTTTTCCGCTGTGATTCGTCGAGCGGCGCTCCAGCGCTTCGATGAAGCGCAAGTGCGCCGGCCCGACCCGATCCATGCCACATGCGCCGGGGGAGTCAGGTTGCGCCTCATCCGGAATCGTTTCGTCACTCACTGCGCTCTCCGCCGGAAGCGGTCGATCGCGGGACCGGTGCGATTTCCACGCGTCGGTTCTTCGCGCGTCCGTTCGCGTCGGCGTTCGAACTCACAGGCTGCTGCGAGCCGAATGCGGCCGCGAACACCGACGAAGCCGGCACGCCCTGATCGACGAACGCGCGCGTCACCGTCAACGCGCGCTGGGCCGACAGCTCCCAGTTGTCCGCGAATTGATGGTTGCCGGAGCGCACCTGCTTGTCGTCCGCGAAGCCGCTCACCATCAGGATCTCGTCGTGCGACTTCAGGTAGGCTGCGAGCGGTCCGGCCAGGCTCTTGAGCAGATCGCGGCCTTCGGGTTGCAGTTGATCGGAGTTCTGCGCGAACAGCACGCTGCCGCTGATGCCGATGCGTCCATTGACCAGCGTGACGCGTCCGGACGCGAGCGGCCCCGCCAACGCGTCTTCAAGCGTCTTGCGCCGCTGCGATTCCAGTTGACGCTGCTTGACCGCATCGTCCAGCTTCGTCGAGAGTTCGAGTTGCACGCCGATCACAGCCACGAGGATCAACACGAATGCGCCCAGCAGGACCGACATCAGGTCGCTGAAGGCGGCCCAGATGGGCGTCGTCGGCTCTACGCCGCCGTCGATATCCTCGCTCATGCGGCGTCGGCTCCCGCTGCGATGGCCGTGTCGGCGCGCCGGTCCGCAAGCTGCTGCAGGTCTTCCATAATCTGCCGTTGCGACAGCATGCTCAGGTCGATCACTTCGCGCGCCTGCGCGACGTAGTAGGCAAGCTGCTCGTCGCTGCGTGCGAGCGACTTGTCGAGTGCGCCTTCGATGCGTTGCAGATGCGTGACGAGCTTGTCGTTCGACTTGCCGAATGCCTGCACGGCCGCACCGAACGCGTCGCCGAGGCTCGCGACTTCTACGGCGCCGCGCGTGACCTGCGCGGCAATGCCGTCGAGTTGACTTACTTCGGATTCCACACGATCGGTGAATCGTTTGCCGACGCGTTCGAGCAGGTCAGCCGACGTGCCGACGAGCGCGTCGATTGCACTGCGCTGTTGCGTGGACGCGTGATTCACGGCATCGAGCAGGGTTTCGAGTGTGGTGAGCAGTCGGCTGCGTTCTTCGAGCATCGCGTTGTCGCGCGCCATGCTATCCGAAAGCTTCTGACGCAGTTCGGCGACAACCTCGGCGGCGGCGCGCGGGGCTTCCGACGCCGCCTGTACGAGCCGGGCGATCTCGTCGATCGTGTCGCGCGCCTGGGCCTGCGTCTGCGCCGTGATGGCGTTTGCGGTGCGCTCCAGCGTGTCGCAGATCGCCTGTTGCCGGTCGGCGGTTTGCACGGCTGCGCCGTCCCAGTGCTCGCGCAGCGTCGCGCTCATCGAGGCGACGCTGTCTCGCCACGCGGCGAGCCGCGCTTCGTCACTGGACGCGAGGCGCGTTTGCAACTGCGCGTGCGATTCGTCCACGGTGCGCAGCAATGTGGACGCGTGTTGCTCGAACGTCGCCGCAACCGCGGACAGCGCCTGCGCCTGGCCGGCGGCGAGTTTTTCGCTGGCGCTCGACTGCAGCGCGAATGCAGCGCTCCATTTTTCCGACACCGTACCCGCCGCGGTGTCGAGACGCGCGGCCACGCCGTCGAGCAGGCCCGCCGAACGTTGCTCGAAGGTTTCGGCGTAGCGATCCAGCGATGTGCGCAGATCGGCGGCGAGCGCTTCGTTCGACCGGCGGTGATCCGCGAGCGCTTCGTGCCAGAGCGTCGAGACGGCGGCGGTCGTCGTTTCGAGGCCGCCTGAGAGTCCGGCAAGCTGGCGATCGACCGCTTGCGTCACGACACCGTGCAGCGCGGCCGTTTCGGCTTTGAGGCTCGCCATCGTGGTCTCCACGACGGGCCGGATCGCGGCGCTCGCGGCTCTTGCGCCTTCGGTGGCGCTGTCCTTGAGCGAGCGCGCGACGAAGCCGGCGAGTTCGGCATAAGTCGCCTCGGTCTTGCCGAGGAAGTGCTGCTGCATGGCGATCTGACGTTCGTTCAGGGCGAGGCTCTGCTGCTCGATGGCCTGCATCATCGACTGAAGGCGATCGACGAGAACGGGCATCGCCTCGGCCTGCCGCTGCAGCAGCTTGAAGCTTGCTTCGCGCTGATGCGCATGCGAGAAGACGCGCAGGGTCGTCGCGATCTTTGCGTCGAGCCGCTCGGCTGCCTCGCTGCGCTGGCGGCGGGCAAGCGCCGACATCAGCCCGAGCATGGCCGACGTCGCGACGCCCGCGATTGACGTGCCGAAGGCGAAGCCAAGCCCCTTCACCGGCGCGGCGAGCGAGGCGCGAATCGCAAGCGGGTCCGTCGCGCTCTGAAGTGCCGCGCCCGTGCCCTTGAGCGTCGCGACCATGCCGAGCAGCGTACCGAGCATCCCGAGCAGGACGAGCAGGCCGACCAGATACGGGGTCAACGCGGGGCCGGGCACGGCGACGCGCTCACCCATCACGCGCAGGCGCACCGGCCCGCGCAGTCCGGGATGAAGCCGGTCGAGCCAGGCGTCGAGCGTCGCGGGTGGTTCGGAGAGCGACGCCACGGCTTGCTGCAGCGTGGCGGTCGCCTGCGCGTAGCGCCGCAGTTCGAGCGCGCCTGCGACATAGCAGGCGCCGATCAGTAGCGTGACGGCAAGCGCCAGCGGATTCGAGCCGAGATAGCCGAAGGCGATCCAGCAGACGGCGGCGAAGCCGGCCAGAAAAACTACGAGGTCGAAACGGAATCGGGACATAAAGTCTTGGTTAGCGGGCGCGAAGGGCTGCGAGCAGTCCTTCCACCGGTTGAAACCGAACGTCGAGTTCGGCGAGCAGCACGTTCTGCATTTCCCTGCGGAACCCGTCGAGCCACGCGCCGGGTGTGGACGCTGCGGATTCCCCGCCGGCCTGCGCGGCGGCCAGTGCCTCATCAGCTGCGCGCAGGCGTTCGAAGCGGGCACCGAGCAACGCGGGCACCGAAGCCAGCAGGCTCCGCTCACGCGCGCCGAGCGAGCGCTCCATGATCGCGTCCACTGCGGCGAGGCGGGCGAGCGCGGGCGTCTTCGCGGCCAGCATCACGCGCAGGCGGGCGCGCAACTGGCCGATATCGGTTTCCATCGCCTGCTGGAGGGACAGATAGCGCTGACGATATTCCGCGTAGTCGGCGCGCTCGTCCGCCGGGGCGGCCGGAGCCGGTGCACGGGCGTCGCGCCGCATCAGGGCGGGCGCGCTCTCGCGGGTGATCGTCCGCGTGAGGGCACTGCGCACGCTTGCGCACAGGTTCGCGTCATCGCGTCCGAACGCGCGTGCGTGCGGCGCGACAGCCGGCGGCTCGCCGGTCAGCGCCGCGGACAGCGCGATGGCATCGGTCCAGCCGAGCCACTGGCTCAGGCGGTCCGGGAGCGATTGCGACGATTCGGCAACGTTGGTGTCGGCCAGTTGCGCGAGCAGGCGCGCGAGCGCCGGTGCGCTCGGCGCGGCACGCTGGGGGGCTTGCACCATGTTACGAAAGGAAAAAAGGCAGCAGTTTACACTCTGCCGCGTTTTCGACCTCAAGTGCGTCGATCGCGACGGGCTGAAGGTCGATGCTGTAGGCCCGGTCGATGCGCTTCGCACACGCGCTGTCGAGCCGGATAGCCGTCGCCGCGAAGGGCGATGCGGGGTGCGTGTGTCGTTGCCCGCCGCGCGAAAGAGGCGCTCGGGCTTGAGCGCTTCAGCGTTTTGCCCGACGCTCGTCCATCGTTCGTGCGAACGCATCGAACCAGGCCAGCGTCTCCGGGTTGGCCATCGTTCCCGGATTGGCGACTTTGTCGAGCGGCTGGCCGAGCAGCAGCTTCTTGACCGGCAGCTCCATCTTCTTGCCAGAAAGGGTGCGCGGCACGCCATCCACCTGAAAAACCTCGTCGGGTACGTGGCGCGCGGAAAGCGCCACCTTGATGCGCTCGCGAATCGTTGCCGCCAGTTCCGGTGTCAGCACGTGATCGGGCCGCAGCACGACGAAGAGCGGCATGTACGATTCGCGGCCCAGGTATTCGAGGTCCACCACGAGACTGTCCAGCACCTCCGGCAGGTCCTCCACCGCGCGATACAGCTCGCTCGTCCCCATGCGGATGCCGTGGCGATTGATGGTCGCGTCGGATCTGCCGTAGATGATCGCGCCGCCGCGCGCCGTGATGCGCACCCAGTCGCCGTGGCGCCACACGCCGGGCCAGACGTCGAAATAGCTGTTGCGATAGCGTGCGTCGTTTGCGTCGTTCCAGAAGCGCAGCGGCATCGACGGCATCGGTGCCGTACAGACCAGTTCGCCGACTTCGTCGATCACCGGCTTGCCCGCGTCGTCGAACGCTTCGACGCGCGCGCCGAGACAGCGGCACTGCATCTCGCCGAGCCAGACCGGCAGCGTCGGCACGCCCGCCAGGAAGCATCCGGCGAAATCGGTGCCGCCCGCTATCGTGTCGATCCACACGTCGCCGACATGATCGAGGATCCATCGGTACGCTTCGGGCGGCAGCGGCGAGCCGGTCGAGCCGACCGCGCGCAAACGCGACAGTCCGGATACCCGACGCGGTTCGACGCCCGCTTTCAGGCACGATTGATAGAAGGCAGCGCCCGCGCCGAAGAAATCGACGCGCGCATCGCCGATGAAACGCCAGAGCGCGCCGAGGTCGGGGTAGCCCGGACTGCCGTCATAGAGGCAGAGCGTCGCGCCGACGAGCAGGCCGCCCACCTGGAGGTTCCACATGATCCAGCCGGTGCTCGAATACCAGTTGTAGCGATCGCCGGGGCGCAGATCGAGATGCAACGCCGCGATCTTTACGTGCTCCAGCACGATGCCGCCATGCGAGTGAACGATGGGCTTGGGCAGCCCGGTCGTGCCCGACGAATACACGATCCACAAGGGATGGTCGAAGGGGAGCGCGACGGGTTCGAGCCGCGCATTGCCCGCGATGGCGTCGGCCCACGCGACCGTGTGCCTGAATTCGGCGTCGTATTCGCCGACATTCGCGTTCGCATCGAGATTCGGCACGAGCACGACGTGGTGCACGCTCGGCAGTTCGTCGAGTAACTCGTGCAGGAGTGCGCGACGGTCGTATGACTTGCCGGCGTATTCGTAGCCGTCGACGGCGATCATCACCGCGGGCTCGATCTGGCGGAAGCGGTCGAGCACCGCGAGACGGCCCATGTCGGGTGCACATACCGACCAGATCGCGCCGACACTCGCGGTCGCTAGGAACGCGACCACGGTTTGCGGGATGTTGGGCATGAACGCCACAACGCGGTCGCCGCGCTCTACGCCCATGCCGCGCAGCGTGGCGGCGAGCGCGGCCACCTGGCGCTCCAGTTCGGCCCAGCTCATCTCGCCGTCCCGGCCGGCCTCGTTGCGATGAACGATGGCTGGCCACGCGGCCGTCGCGTGGCGGAACACCTGTGCGACGTAATTCAACTGCACGCCGGGAAACCAGCGTGCGCCGGGCATGGCGGCATCGGTGAGCGCCTTGCCGCGAGGCGTGTCCGATGCGATGCCGGCCCAGTCCCAGATCGCCGACCAGAAAGCGTCGATATCGTCGACCGACCAGCGCCAGAGCGCGTCGTAATCGTTGAACGAAAGACCGCGCTCGTTCGCGAGCCATTGCATGAATCCGGTGACGCGCGCGCGTGCGACCGTCTCGGGCGAAGGCATCCACGCGGGGCGTGCATTGGCTTCGTTGCGCATATTCACGTTATTGGTTTCCTCCAGCAAGGCGGCGAGCGGCGATCAGGCACCGTCCCGTGACAGGGCGGATTTGCCGCGTTTTTCCCATGTGGTCCATTTGTTACCATTTTTCGTACCCCGCACACCACCCGGTTAAACGCCGACTCGCTGCGCTCGCGCCTGCGCATGAGGGTGATCCGGGGAGTTAATGGCGCGTTACACGTACGGGGTTTCATCATGCGGCGCATCGGCGCTTTTTGCATTTGCACCTGGCTGGCGGCAGCCATCCTGTTCCTTGGCCAGCATTCAGTGCCGATGATCGCGGTGAGCGGCGTGGTGGCGTTTGCGGGTCTGGACATTTTTCGTCCCTGATTTCGGCTGACTTCGGCTGATCGTTCCGGCACGTTTAAGTGCAGCGCGATGGCGAACTGGCGGATTTTGCGTGGTTCCTGCGCGGGCCGTTAGACTTCACGCTTCGCCCACTGCCGGCCCGCGAGACGCGGGCATGCCGATGACCGACGCCCTGTTTTCCGCTGTAACCGATACACCTTCACAACATCGCGACGAGGCACAGCGCGCGCGCGCCAACGGCGATGAACTGGCCGCGCTCGCACATCTGATCGCCGCCGAGGCGCTCGACGCGCACGCGGCAGGCGCCATATCGGACGGCGCGGCCCGCATCGCCATGGTGGCGACGGGCTACTTCATGAAGGGTGATCACACGAGCGCGCAGCGCTGGTACGAACTCGCGCTCAATCTGGACGCAGCGCAGGCCGCTGCCTGGCAGAATCTCGCTGCGATACACACGACGGCTGGCCGCGACGACATCGCCGATCATTGCCGCGACCGCGCGTACGCGCTGCAACGTGTCTACGTGGAATCATCGGGCGAGCCGGTGCGTCGGGTATTGCTGCTGTGCGCGGGCCGCTCCGCCGGTAACGTTCCGTTCGATCTGCTCGTGCCGACACCGCACAACGCGCGCATCAAATACGCCATCGACTACGCCCAACCGTACGAAGACGCGCTGCTGCCGCCCTTCGATGTTGTGTTCAACGTAATCGGCGACGCCGATATCGCCTCGCCACTGCAGACGCGCGTCGAGCGATTCGCGCGCGCTGTATCGCGTCCGGTGCTTAACGTGCCCGAACGTGTATCGGCCACGCGTCGTGACCGGTTGCCCGCGTTGCTTCACGGTCTGGATGGCGTGCAGACTGCGCCCTGCATCCGCATCGAAGCCGCCGACGCACACGCGCAAGCGCGCATCGATTCCGCCGGTCTGAAACTGCCGCTGCTCGTGCGCCCTGTCGCAACGCATGGGGGAGAAGGGCTGGTTCGTTGCGACACGCCCGTCGAACTCGAAGCGGCGCTCGCCGCGCAATCCGGCCCGTTCTACGTAAGCGCATTTCGCGACACGCGCGACGCCGACGACTCATACCGCAAGTACCGCGTGGTCTTCGTCGATCGCAAGCCGTATCCCTACCATCTCGCGATTTCGCCGCACTGGATGGTCCACTACTTCTCCGCGGGCATGGAAGGCGTGCGCTGGAAGCTCGACGAAGAAGCGCGCTTTCTCGCCGATCCCGCTGCGGCACTCGGCGAGCGCGCCGCGAAGGCGATCGCCGCCATTGGGCAGCGGCTCGATCTCGACTATGCAGGTGTGGATTTCACGCTGCTGCCGGACGGCAGCGTGTTCGTGTTCGAAGCGAACGCGACGATGCTCGTGCATCGCGAGCGCGCCGGCGGCGAACTTGCGCACAAGAACGACTACGTGCAACGCATCGCCGACGCATTCGAAGCGATGATGCACGCGCGCGTGGGCGCCCCGCGCGGGGCGGCGTGACGCGCGCGATGCGGTCGATGCGGTCGATGCATCCCGATCAGGCTTCCTCCGCCCACGACATCCCTTCGCGCGCCAGCAGCGCGGACGAAGCGGCCGGTCCATACGTGCCTGACGTGTAGGTGCGCGGCCGGTCGCCGAGCTCATCCCAGCCGTTGAGAATCGGCTCGACCCATGTCCACGCCGCTTCGAGTTCGTCGCGGCGCATGAAGTGCGTGAGACGGCCGCGAATCACGTCGATCAGCAGACGCTCGTAGGCTTCCGCGCGGCGCTCAGGGATCGCCTGCTGCAGATCGAGGTTCAGGCTCACCGGCAGCATGTTCATGCCGCTGCCCGGCTCCTTGGCCAGCATCTGCAACTGGATCGATTCCTCGGGCTGAAGCTGGATCACGAGGCGGTTGCCGTAGTTGCGCGGACCGCTCGGGAAGATCGAGAACGGGAGATCGGCGAATTCGATCACGATCTCCGACTGGCGCGTCTGCATGCGCTTGCCCGTGCGCAGGAAGAACGGCACGTTGGCCCAGCGCCAGTTGTTGATGTGTGCGCGCAGCGCGACGAATGTCTCGTTACGGCTGCCCGGCGGCACGTTGTCCTCTTCGAGGTAGCCCTTCACCGGCGCGCCGTCCACGGCGCCTGCTCCGTACTGGCCGCGCACAGTGTCGCGTGCGATGTCGGCCAGCGTCATCGGGCGCAGCGAGCGCAGGACCTTGAGCTTTTCGTCGCGCACGGCATCCGGGTCGAGCGAGACGGGCGGCTCCATCGCGACGATGCACAGCAATTGCAACAGGTGGTTCTGCACCATGTCGCGCAGCGCGCCGGTGTGATCGTAGAAGCCCGCGCGGCTGCCCACGCCCACAGTCTCCGCCACCGTGATCTGCACGCTGCGGATGTACGGCGCCTGCCACAACGGCCCGAAGATCGGATTGCCGAAGCGCAGCACCATGAGGTTCTGCACCGTCTCCTTGCCGAGATAGTGGTCGATACGGTAGATCTGCGACTCCGCGAAATGGCGGCCGACCGACTCGTTGATTTCCTGCGCCGACGCGAGGTCGTGGCCGAGCGGCTTTTCCAGCACGACGCGCGAACGTTCGTCCAGCAGCTTCGCGGACTCGAGGTTGTCACAGATCGTCGTGAAGAGCTCGGGCGACGTCGAGAGATAGAACACGCGCAGCGCGTCCTTTCGGGAAGCTTCCAGCAGGCGAGCGTAGTCGCGGCCGACGTTCACGTCGATGACCACATACTGGAACAAGGCAAGAAAACGGTCCCATGCCTCCTTATGGAAAGCTTTGGCTTCAACGAAGGGGCGCGACTGTTCCTCCATGAACGCGCGGTACTGCTCGATCGTCCAGTCTTTGCGGCCCACGGCGATGATGTGCGTTTCCGGGGGCAGGTTGCCGTGAAGGTGCGCCATATAAAGCGCGGGCAGCAGTTTGCGCGCGGCCAGGTCGCCTCCGCCGCCGAAGATGATCATGTCGACGCTTTCGTCGGGCGCAGCTTGGACAGGCTGTTTCGTCATGGCAGATCGGATGTGGCGCCTCGTCGTACCTGGTTTTGCCTGGTGTTGCCTGGTGTTGCCTGGTGGTATCCGGAAGGCGCTTGGTGGCGCGCAAGTGGCGTGCCGGTTGTAAAAGGCGTCGCAGCGGTGAGACGGCGCGACGCGGCCAAAAAAGCTAATGGTGCATGGTTTCCCGTGAATTTGCACGCGTGCGGTGTGTTCAGCCGAGGCCGGGCACGGCGACGCCGCCGATACCAAGCAGCAAAACCGTGTTCAACGCGAGCACGATAGCCGCGCCGGTCACCGCGAGCCAGACCGTGAAGCGACGATTGCGATACGTGCCCATCACGTCGGCGCGGCTCGTGAACCAGACGAGCGCAGCCATCGGCACGGGCAGCGCGAGGCTCAGCACGACCTGGCTTGCGACCAGCGCCTGGGTGGCGTTCACGCCGAAGCCGACAACTGCGAAGCTCGGCACCATGGTCACGAGGCGGCGCAGCCACACGGGAATCCGGAAGCCGATGAAGCCTTGCATGATCATCTGCCCGGCCATCGTGCCGACGACCGAACTGGAGATGCCCGAGGCGATCAGCGCGAGCAGGAACACGCCCGCCGCGCCAATGCCCAGCAGCGGCACGAGCGTTCGATAGGCTTTGCCGATTTCGGCGACATCGGGAAAGCCTTGGTGAAAAGCACCGGAAGCCATGATGACCATGGCCATGTTGACGAGTCCCGCGACGGTCAAAGCGATCACGACTTCGATGTTCGAGAAGCGCAACAGGCGGGTGCGTTCGGTGTCGTTGCGCGGCACGACGCGCGCCTGGGTGAGGCCGGAATGCAGGAAGAGGGCGTGCGGCATGACCGTCGCGCCGACGATGCCCACGGCGATCATCGCAGCCGGTGCATCGGGAAGGCGAGGTCGGACGAGATCGTGCACGACGCTCGGCCACTCGATCGGCGCGACGAAGAGTTCGACCAGATAGCAAAGCGTGATGATCCCGACGAGCGCACCGATGACGAGTTCGAGCGGCCTGAAGCCCGCGCCTTCAAGCAGCAGCAGGCCGTAGGTCACCAAAGCTGTGATCACCATGCCGGCGAGGAGCGGCATGTGAAAGAGCAGGGCTAGCCCGATCGCGCCGCCGAGGAATTCGGCGAGATCGGTTGCCATCGCCGCGATTTCGCTCACACCCCACATCGCCCAGACGACGGGTGCGGGCAGGTGTTCGCGGCACAGTTCGGCGAGATTGGACCCCGTGACGATGCCGAGTTTGGCCGAGAGCCCCTGAAACAGCATCGCGATGGCGTTGGCGAGCACCACTACCCACAGCAGCGCATAGCCGTAGCGCGCGCCGGCCTGGATGTTGGTGGCGAAATTGCCGGGGTCCATGTACGCCACCGACACCACCACGGCCGGGCCCGCCAGCGGCAGCAGCAGCGCGGCGCCGCGGCGGCGTCCTTCGAGCGCTTCCCGCACCGCAGCCGTCGTGCTCTTCGTCAGGCCTTCGGGCAACTGTTCTTCGCGGATGCGCTGATGCATGCACGGCTCCTCGAAGTTGGGGGCGGAACGACGCGCGGCGTTGCGCGGCAAGGCTCGCGACGCGAAAAACGCGTCATCGGATTGGGGGGCTCACGCGTTAAGCAGACAATCCGTGCGCGACACGCCGCCGCACCTGCCTATCTCAGCACAAACCGGGCGCTCGCGCTGCAACCGGCTTCTCTCCCTTACGAAATGCCTGAATATCCGATCATCCGTATTACGAAAGCCCGCATCGCTTCGACGTTGCTGATGGGCGCGCTCGCGTGGGGCACGCTCGCCCACGCCGACGACAAGGTCATCGTGCTCGATTCCGGCGAGGCGCAGCTTTCGCTCATCGACGAAGCGAGTCGCACCGTGGTCGGCACCGAGCCCACCGGCAAGGAGCCGCACCACCTGATGATCACGCCCGACGGGCAGTCGCTGATCGTCGCGGACTCCGTATCGAACGACCTGATGTTCCTTGATCCGCGCACGGGCAAGGTGCAGCGTCGCGTGGAGGGCATCGAGGACCCGTATCAACTCGGCTTTTCTCCCGATCACAAGTGGTTCGTGACGACGGGTCTGCGCCTCGACCGTGTGGACATCTACAGCTACAACGGCCACGACGTCACGCTCGTGAAGCGCATTGCGCTCGCGAAGACGCCGAGCCACATCACGTTCGCCTCCGACAACAAGACCGCATTCGTGACGCTGCAGGACACGGGTGAAGTGGCCGCGATCGATCTGCCCACACAGACCGTACTGTGGAAACTGCCGGTCGGCAGCACCCCCGCCGGCCTGTGGATGACGCCCGGCGACAAGTATCTGCTCGTCGGCATGACGGGCGAGGACGACGTGGCCGTGGTGGACTGGCGCAACCGCACGGTCGTGAAGCGAATCCAGACCGGGCGCGGCGCGCACAACTTCCGCAATCTCGACGACGGCAAGCACGTCGCGGTGTCGAATCGGGTTGAAAGCACGATCAGCATCCTCGACTACACGACGCTCACGAAAACGGCCGATATCACGGGCCTGCGTCCCGGCCCCGACGATATGGAACTTTCCGCAGACAAACGCTATCTGTGGGTGACGTTCCGCTTCGCGAGGCACGTCGGAATCATCGATCTCACGACGCACAAGCTGATCGACACGATCGCCGTCGGCCGCTCGCCGCACGGCATCTATTTCGCCAACCGGGCGCCGGTCGTGGCGCCGAATCCGGACTGAGTGTGCAGGCCCCGAAGAACTCATTCGAGAGACTCGATGATTGACACCCTGATCTCGCAGCTCGACAACGCCGTATCGTGGCTGCAGACGCTGGTCTACGTGGACGTGTTCCAGCCGGTCTACTACAAGGTCGGCCTGATGGGCTACGACGACGACACCTACGACGCGCTCTACTGGGTGATCGTCGGCCTGCTCCAGGTCGGGCTCAGCTACATCGTGCTGCGCCCGCTCGAAGCGCTTCGGCCCGTCGAAGCCTGGGGCGACCGCAAGGCGGTGCGCGCCGACGTCTGGTACACGTGGATCGCGAAGCTCGGCATTCTGAACCTCGCGTTCTTCTTCATGCTGCAGCCGGTGTTCAGCCACTTGCAGAGCCTGATGGCGATCTACAACGTGCCGAACATCGACGTGGACAGCCTCTGGCCTGGCGTGACCGACAAGTCCATTGTGTCGTTCCTGATCTACCTCGTCGTGCTGGACTTTGCGGGCTACTGGTATCACCGCTGGCAGCATCGCATTGGCATCTGGTGGGAACTGCACGCCGTCCATCACAGCCAGCAGCAGATGTCGCTCTGGTGCGACGATCGCAATCATTTCCTCGACGACATCATCAACGCAGCATTCTTCGCGGCTATCGCGCTCTTCATTGGCGTGCAGCCCGCGCAGTACGTCGTGCTTGTGGCTGTCGGCAATTTCATGCAGAGCGTGCAGCACGCCAACGTGCGGCTGCCGTTCGGCCCTGTGCTGGAGCGCATCGTCGTGAGCCCGGCGTTCCATCGCCGCCATCACGCAATCGGCTACGGCCACGAAGGCACGCGTTACGGCTGCAATTTTGGCGTGCTGTTTCCGTGGTGGGACACGCTGTTCGGCAGCGCTTCCTGGAACAAGACGCTGGAGCCCACCGGTATCCGCGACCAGCTTCCCACGCCGCAAGGCGAGGGGCTCGACTACGGCGAGAGCGTGATCGCGCAGCAGTGGCACGCGCTCGTGCGCATCGCGCGGCGCTTGCGCGGCAAGCGTGATCCGATGGGAACAGCGTCCTGACGCGTGGCTTGTGAGGGCCGCGGTCCCGTCGGTCGTCCGGCTTGTGCAGTTCAACGCATGTCAAAGCATTTCAATGCTCTTCAACGCCTTTGAACGCCCGCTCGCGAGGCGGCGCGAGGCCGCCTTGACCGGCGTCCGGGCGCGCCGCGCCGCAGTGCGCCGCCGGATGCGATAATCCTGCCTGTTCCTGGCATCGCCCAGCACCGAACCGCAAGACCCGCGCCATGCGCGAGGCAGGAGAGCATCTTGAGCCGCATCGACAATCCGCAGCACGATCAGGAAGTTGGCTTTGCCGACGCCACCGTTGACTCCACCCGCATCGACGACGTGCGCATCGGCGCCGTGCGTCCGCTGATTTCGCCCGCACTGTTGCTCGACGAACTGCCGGTACCGCAAGACAGGCAGACGCTCGTGGAAACGAGCCGCGCGCAGATCGCCGACGTGCTCAAACAACGCGATGACCGCCTCATTGTCGTGGTGGGGCCGTGCTCGATCCACGACCACAACCAGGCCATCGAGTACGCAAAGCTGCTGAAGGAGAAGGCCGACGCGCTGAAGGACGATCTGCTCGTCGTGATGCGGGTCTACTTCGAGAAGCCGCGCACGACCGTGGGCTGGAAGGGCTATATCAACGATCCGCGTCTCGACGGCAGCTTCCGCATCAACGAAGGCCTGCGCGCCGCGCGACAACTGCTGCTCGACATCAACGCGCTCGGACTGCCGACCGCCACCGAATTCCTCGACCTGCTGAGCCCGCAATACATCGCCGACCTCGTCGCCTGGGGCGCGATCGGCGCGCGCACGACCGAAAGCCAGAGCCACCGGCAACTGGCGTCGGGGCTGTCCTGCCCGATCGGGTTCAAGAACGGCACCGACGGCGGCGTGCAGGTGGCCACCGACGCCATCGTGGCCGCTCGTGCGAGCCACGCGTTCATGGGCATGACGAAGATGGGCATGGCTGCGATCTTCGAAACGCGCGGCAACGACGATTGCCACGTGATCCTGCGTGGCGGCAAGACGGGGCCGAATTACGATCGGGCGTCGGTGACGGCATGCTGCGAGGCGCTCGCGAAGGCCGGCTTGCGCGAGCAGGTCATGATCGACTGCTCGCATGCGAATTCGAACAAGGCGCATCAGCGGCAGATCGAGGTCGCGAGCGACATCGCCGGTCAGGTTGCCGGCGGTGACCGGCGGATCGTCGGCGTCATGATCGAAAGTCACCTTGAAGAAGGGCGCCAGGATCTCAAGCCGGGCGTGCCGCTCAAGCGCGGGGTGTCGATCACCGATGCGTGCATCAGCTGGGCGCAGACCGCACCGGTGCTGGATACGCTGGCGCAGGCCGTACGCGCGCGCAGAAAGGCCTGAGACGCGGGCGGGCGGCGACGTTTTCGCTCGCTGCCCGACGCCTCACGGTTTCGGCAGTACGCTCTTGCTGCGGCGGTTACGTGGGGGCGGTTCGACGCCAATGCGCTCGTCGCGCGCGAGTACAAGCGCCGTCATCTTTTCCACGATGTCTTCGAACGCCGGATCGGCTTGCCGGACGTACAGCCATTTTCCGATCACCGGATGTGGCTTCAAAGCGGGCATTTCCTCGATGAGCGCGGCGTGACGGTCGTGCGACGTGCAGACCAGCAAACCGTTGAACGGCTCCTCGCGATCGGCGACGACGAGATACAACAGGCCGTCGATGTAGGCGGCGTCGCAGCCGAACATCCGTTTGCGCAAGTAGCCGGCGTCGCGTTCGAGGGCTTCGAGTATCCAGTCGAGCGAGTTGCGTACTGAGGAAGGCATGGGCGTGGCGTCCGTGAGCGGAAATGGGCGATAACTCAGATGCGATGCTATACGCAGCGTCGCACGCACGCCGGAGCCGCTGAAGGCGGCATCGCATCCCCCGCAAACCGTCGCGCCGATGGTCGATACATCCGGCGCGACGCGCGCACGATGAAACGCTGCGCCCACTTGCGCCACACGCTTTGCGGCTCAGTCCTCGATTGCCTCGTGCGCATCCTGCGCGCCGCGCCGCCAATAGGCCGATGCGCGAATGCACTTTTTATCGACGCCGCGTTCGTTCACGAGGTGCGCCCGCACGGCGCGGATCCCCGACGCCTCGCCTGCCGCCCACACGTGTCCAACGCCGGGCGGCAGCCAGATTTCGCGGACGGCGTCGAGCAACGGGTTGTCAGAAATCGCTTCGTCGCGATAGCACCAGACCGCGTAGCAGTCGGTTTCGGTCGGCAGTTCGATACGGGCGGCACGGTTCGCGACTTCAATCACCACCGCCACACGCGCATCTGCGGGAAATTCCGCGAGGCGCCGCTGGATTGCGGGCAGGGCGGTTTCGTCGCCGATCAACAGATGCCAGTCGTAGCCGGACGGAATCACCATCGACCCGCGCGGACCACCGATGCCCAGATACTGGCCCGGCTGTGCCTGCGTTGCCCACGTGGTTGCCGGGCCGGCTTCGTGCAGCGCAAACACCAGGTCGAGCTCGCCCGCTTCGACGTCGAAGCGCTGCGGCGTGAAATCGCGCATGACGGGGCGCCCGGCGCCCTCAGGGAAGATCGGGCCATCCGGGCCGGGCGCTGGTAAAGCAGGTTTTGTGGCGCCTGAGGCCGGGAAAAACACCTTGACGTGATCGTCGAACGACGCCGAAACGAAGTCGCTCAAGTCGCCCGTAAGGGTGACGCGAACGAGCGAGGGCGAGAGCGGCTCGACGCGCGCGACGCGCAGCAGCCGGAACTTAAGCGGATGACGCACACGGACGACTTCAAGCGCTGACGGGTTTTGCATAAATGGCTCTCCGGTTGAGACGGGCTGTCCGCGCGGGATCAGGCGCCGACCTGTTCGATTTCTTGCGTGGCGCGCATCAGGATTGCGGCGAGGCGGCGCTGCTCATCGGGCGATGCATCGGTGCGGCGCAGCAGTGCATGCTTGAGCGCACGCCGCGCTTCGATCAGTTCGCGCACCCAGCCACCTTCTGTTTCGTCGGCCAGATCCTGTCCCGCGAACGCGCGGCGCATCAAGTCCATCTTGCGTCCGAAGTGTGTGAGCCTCGCGAGGATCATGTCGGCGCGTTCGCGGTGGGCATCGAGATGCGCGCGGCCCTCGGGCGACAGCTCATAGCGCTTGCGGTTGCCTTCCACCGTGACGCTTACATAGCCGACTTCTTCCAGCCAGGTGAGGGCCGGATAGACCATGCCGGGGCTCGGGCTATAGAAGCCGTTCGAGCGGGCGTCGAGGGCCTTGATGAGCTCGTAGCCGTGGCTTGGGCGCTCGGCGAGCAGCGCGAGCAGCATGAGTTGCAGGTCGTCCGACGTGAACTTGCGGCTTCGGCCGAAACCGTCGCCATAGCCGTCGCCGTCACCGAACCCTCGGCTGAAGCGCTCGCCCCAGCCGCCGGCTCCTTCGCCATGTGAACGGTGCCGGCCCATGGCGTGCCAAAACGCGTGCAGGGTGGACATACGGCTCGAAACTCCGCAGCCGTTGCGGCCGAAATAATGAGGGTGGCGCATGTCGCCTCCTTTTCGATATCGTAAAACATGTCTTAAGATATATATCGTAAGAGTGTTTGTCAAAGTGAATTTTGGGGGGCAAATGGGTGATGACCAGGGCGCTGCAGCGGGCTCCCGGCTTGAAAGCTAACGGGGCACCCACACGGTTAGCCATTCGGCAGCTATTGGTCTCGCGCCCGGGAAGATAGACTTCGACGATGGAGCGATTCGTTCTGGCACCCAGAACGGATGTGTCCTCCGCAAGCAGGACAGGCGGCGTTTAGTTTTTGTTTTCGCCGGAGCCAGAAACCATTGCGAAAGTCCTAATATGGGACTACCATAACCCATGCGTATCGTTGCCAAGAAAGCCTTGCTGGACTTCATCAGAAATCACGCACGAGCCGAACAGGCGCTGTTGTCGTGGCACGCCGAAGCAGTCAAAGCTGCCTGGCAAACACCCCAGGACATCAGGAATGACTACGGTTCGGCGAGTTTCGTCGGCAAGAATCGGGTGGTGTTCAACATCAAGGGCAACGATTTTCGACTGATCGTCGCGGTCGCTTACCGGATTGGCGTGGTGTATATCAAGTTTGTTGGCACCCACGCCGAGTATGACAAGGTAGATGCGGCAAACGTGGAAATGGAGTAATGGGAATGGATATTCGTCCGCTGCGCACTGAAGAAGATTACAAGGCTGCACTCGCCGCCGTATCCGCGCTTGTCGATGCCGACCCGGCCCCCGGCACGCCGGAGGGCGATCGGCTTGAAATTCTGTCGCTGCTGGTCGAGCGGTACGAAGACTCGCACTTCCCGCTCGCGAGCCCCGATCCTGTCGAAGCGATCAAGTTCAGGATGGAGCAGCAGGGGCTGAAAGCCTCCGACATGAAGCCGTATATCGGCAATACGAATCGCGTCTACGAAGTGCTGAACGGCAAGCGCGCGCTGAGCCTCTCGATGATCCGTCGATTGCACGCGGGTCTGCATATTCCCGCGGAAGTGCTGATCGGCGCGATCTGATCCGGTGCGCCCCGGCGCGCGACTGTATCGGACGAACCGGAGGATCGGGTGCGCCGTGCGGGTAGTCAGCCGCGCCGGCGCGAGTGGGCTCGCGCTTTTCGATTCATGCTCGACGGTACCCGCGTGGCACGGGAACGTTGACCCGAAAGACATATTGAACCAAAGCAGCGCATGTCGGCGGGGTGGCCAGTGGCGTGATTGTCGTCGCCCGTTGCCTTCGATTAATCGGAGACCGGCCCATCGTTGCCGGCGATCAAATCGGATTCAGTTGGCATGATTTACACCGAGTATGCGGTTATGCCATTTTCGAAGCATGACCACGAAACGCAGCAAATCCCGGCTGGCGGGAGAACTCGGCCTCTTTGTCCAGCAGTACGCCCGTAAGGCACACGCGTTGGATCCGAATGACCGGAAGTACGATCGCAAGCTTGAAAAGAAAATGAAGCAGCTCTCCCCATTTGAGCTATCGGAGTTGCTTTCCGACGCGGGCGAAGAGCCAGGTGAGCAGCGCGGTGACGAGGATTGACAGTTGGAGATTGCCGACTTCAACCGGATATGGTCCGCTGTCTACGGGCATCCCGCCTGGTCTGTGAAGCACGGCCACGGCAGCTTTCTTACGCTCGAGTTCGGACAGCCTGAGCTTCAGATCAGAGAGCCGCGAGTTGCTGCACCCGGTGCGTCTGAGTGTGTCCGGGAACGTTTGAGCCGCCGGGACGTGAATGTGACTGGCAGGTGGCACTTGTGGATCTATTGCTGCAACTGGTCAATCACGCTGAACGGCAAAGAGGCCGCCTACAGCGACTCGCCGGACGATGACATCAAGTCTGCGGTGCAGCGACTCGACGGCCAAAAGCTGCTGTCTGTCTCATGGGGCGAGACGCCGGGCGCATGGGTATTCACTTTCGACCTGGGCGGTGAGTTGAAAACCTGGCCGTATGACGACGATCCGACGTACGAGCAATGGTTTCTTTTCGTGCGCGATTCGGGCAACGTCCTTTCTGTACGGGCGGATGGTCTCTGCTCCTATGATTCGGAACACGTTCCAATGGGAGATGAAACGTGGACTCCGATCAATGCGCGCCCGCCGCGCCCCCGCCGCCGGCGCCCTTCGTCGACTTCGTGACCCAGATTAGCGGAATGATGGCGAGGAAGATGATCGCCGAGATGTAGAAGATGTCGTTCAGGCCCATCATCGCGGCCTGCGACGTCACATCGAAATCGAACAGCGCGCGCGCCGACGGCTCGCTCATATGCAGAAGCGTCTGCGTGTTCTCGATCGACTGGTTGAACGCGGGGTTATTCACGGAAGCCTGCTCCGTGAGCCGTGCGTGATGCAGGATCGTGCGGTTGTTCCAGGCGCTCGTTGCGATCGAGGTGCCGACCGCGCCGCAGAACACACGCACAAAGTTTGAGAGGCCCGCGGCGGCCGGTATGCGATGTTGCGGTTGTCCCGCGAGGATGATCGCGGTGAGCGGCACGAAGAAGAGCGCCATCGGGATGCCTTGCAGCAAGGTCGGCAGCACGAGGTGGAATGTGTCGATTTCGAGCACATACTGCGCGCGCATGAAGAAAATCATCGAAAAGAGTACGAACGCGACCGTTGCGATAACGCGCGCGTCCGAGTGCGGCAGGATGCGGCCGACCACCGGCGCGAGGATCACGGCGAACACGCCGAGCGGCGCGGTGACGAGGCCCGCGTCCACCGAGCGGTAGTTCAGATACTCCTGCATCCACTGCGGCAACAACACGAGGTTGCCGAAAAACACGCCGTAAGCGACTGAAATGGCGATTGTGCCGCCGAGAAAGTTACGTTGCCCGAAGAGCCGCAGATCGACGATCGGATGTTCCTCGGTGAGTTCCCAGATCAGGAAAAACGAAAAGCAGATGAGGGCGGTGATGCCCAGCGCGACGATCAAGGGAGAATTGAACCAGTCGAGGTCCTTGCCCTTGTCGAGCAGGATCTGTAGCGACGCGACCCACGCGACGAGCAGACCGAGGCCCACGACGTCGATGGGTGGCTTGCGCGTCGGCGATTCGCGGTGGCGGTAGATTATCCACGTCACGAAGCCCGCGAACAGGCCCACCGGAATGTTGATGTAGAAGATCCACGACCAGTTGTAGCTGTCGGTGATCCAGCCGCCGAGCGCCGGGCCCGCGATCGGTCCGACTGTCGTCGTCATTGCCCAGAACGCGAGCGCAGTGGCCGATTTTTCCCTCGGCCAGGAACCGAGCAGGATGGCCTGCGACAGCGGAATCAGCGGACCCGCGACTGCGCCCTGCAGGACGCGCGCAACGAGCAGGAACGGCAGACTCGGCGCGATGCCGCAAAGCCACGAGGCCAACACGAACGAGAGGATCGACGAGACAAAAACGCGAACCTGGCCGAAGCGCTGCGTGAGCCAGCCGGTGAGCGGAATCGACACGGCGTTGGCGGCCGCGAACACGGTGATGACCCATGTGCCTTCATCGACGGAAACGCCGAGGTCGCCCGAGATCGTCGGGATTGCGACGTTGGCGATCGACGTGTCGAGCACGTTCATGAAGGTTGCCATTGACACCGCGATGGTTGCGAAAACAAGTTTCGCTCCATGAAGCGGAGGCGGTTGTGTGGCTTGGGTTTGCACGGAATTTGCCTGTGTTGTTGTGAGCGTGGGGAACCGGCCAGGCGGGAGCTTGCTTGACGTGGGGAAATCCGTTCCCCCACAATTCCCCACACGGTGCGACGCGGGGAACAGCATACCTCGCCCGCCTCCATGCCGCTGATGAACAATACATTTTGTACGGTCATTTTATCGCGTTGTACTGCCATTTTATCGGTGCAATAAACCGGTGCCATTGCCGGTTTTAAGGTGTGAATATTAATACGTTCTGTCTGTCATTGACGGATTGGTTGTTCTGCGCTGCAGTGCAAATCCTTGCTAATCCCCGCAGCCATTCCCCACATTAAAATGGGATTGAATTCTCTTTGTCGTTTTGTTAATTGAATTAATTCGTTTGATTGGAAAAAATCATGAAGAAATTAACAACTGTTGATAACGGTGTGCTGGTCGAATCCATGCCGCTGATTGGCCGGATACAGCACTGCATCAAGCGTGCGCAGACGCTGCAGCAGCAGGGCGATGAAACCGCTGCCATGGCGCTGGGCTGTGCGGCAGAGTCGGTCCTGTCCGCGTTGATTACCGGGGATTTACGTAACCAGTTCATGGTATTGCCGGAATCGGTGCGGTCATTTTATGAGGTCGTGCAGGATAATGCGTAAGCGCGAGCTTGCTTGATTTCGTCGTATGGGGCGTACATAATGACCACATTGCCGAATATCCCATGCACGCGTCTGGCGTTCACATCGGGTACAAGGCATAGGCTCATGAAGCACCAGTGACGCCCGGTCGTCACCGATGATCCTCTCTCTCACCAGGTTGCAGTCGCCAGGTACGCGTTGACACCAGGGCCGTCCCACCCCTAATTTGGCCCCAGCAGCACGGTACGTCGTCACCACGTCGCCCATCTAACTTGATCGAACGGCCTTCCGTATGGGGTACGCCGTCCGCTATCTGCCCTGGCTGCATGTGGCGGGTTGCTTTTGATCACCCCGAGTGCATGACACGAAGCGTTAGCTGATAGCGTCTGACCCGTCCTCTCCGGATCGGGGCAGCGAGCTTGCGTTTGCCAGCCGTGTTCACGGTGGGCCGATTCCCTTTTGTTGTTCGTTTCTTATCCTTTTTCCCCAGGAGCCATAGCCATGCCTGTAAACAAAGCCAGCCTTCTCGAACGCGCCAGGACCACGAATTCGATCCGCACGCTTGCGGATGCAGGCGTCATCAAGGAAGACCGCTCGTACAAGATTCCGCTCGATCTGCTGGAAGAAGAAGAAGGCTACAACCCGCGTGACTATGACAGTCCCGAATGCGTGGAGAAAATCCGCGCGTTCGCTGATGCGTACAAGGCGGGCCGTTATGTGCCGCCCATCGAGTTCCGCGTGATGAATGGCCACGTGCTCGTGGTCGAGGGCCACCAGCGGCGGCGTGGTGCACTGCTGGCGCGCTCCGAAGGTGCAGAGATTCCCTGGCTGTTCGGTTTCCCGTTCACGGGCGACGACAACGACCGCGACGCGCGGGTGTTCACGGCAGAGGATGGCCTGAAGCACACACCGCTGGGCCTCGCGGTGGTGATCCAGCGCATGAAGAACCGGGGCCTCGCCAACCGGGAAATCGCGGAGCGCATCGCGCGCACGCCGCAACTGGTCGAGCAGTACCTCGTACTGGCGAGGATACCCAGCGAAGCGAAGACGATGGTTGCGGACGGGCAGGTTGATGCGCAGGCAGCAATCGCCCTTTTCCGAAAGCACGGGGACAACCTGGTGCAGGTGCTCAAGGGGTTGCGCGAAACCGTGAAGCAGGAAGCGCAGACCGCGCCCGAGAACGGCAGGCCGAAGGGTGGTGTGAAGGCCGCGAAACCACTAAAAGCGCCGAAGGTGACGGTAGCAGCAATCCGCAAGCTGGAAGAAAAGCAGCGCAGCACGCCGCCGTTGCGGACCGGTCTCACGCCTGTACAGCTTCAGCAGGTGGCGGTGGCGGTCGATGCGTTTGCCCGCGTGCTGGGCGGCGACGAACTGCTGGCCGAGCTGCGTGAGGATGCGGGCGAGGCGGCGAATGACCATGTGTACACGCTTGAAGTCGCACCGTCGCAGGTGCATGCGTTCATGGAGGCGTGGGCACTGCTGCAGCCCCTGACGTTCGCGAATGCTGCGTAACGGTGGACAACATGGAGATGACGATGGGACAGGACCCGAAGGACCGCGACTACCGCAAGGAATACCGGCGCGACCACGCGTCCACGACGCAGAAGCAGGACCGCGCCGCACGCAACGCCGCACGCCGCACGATGGCGCGCAGGCTGGGACCTGCTGCCATCGCCAACCGTGACATCGACCATATCCAGCGCCTGAAATCAGGCGGCACCAACGCGCCGTCGAACCTGCGTGTGATGACGGTGCGGCGCAACCGGGGACGTAATAACTGAGATGGGCGATTACCACGGGGGAGTCTAACGAATTGTTATATTAGTTATGCTAATTGACTAAGCTGGAGGTTGCCATGGAAAACGTCACGCTTGAACCGGACGAAAAACCGGTTGCCGATGAACCCCGCGTCCCCGGCAGGGGGCGACGGCATCCCCTGACGGATGACGAGGTACACACGCGGCTGATGGCATGGCTTGATCGTCATTACGGCGGCAACATCGAGTACATGGCGATGAGTCTGGGCATGACCCCCTCCTACGCACAGATGATCGTGAAAAAGCAGCGTCCGGTGCCACGCTGGATGCTCGACCGGCTGAACATCGTATGCCGACGCTTCACCGTGGTCGAGCGGTATGACGCGTCCAGGAATCACACCCTGTGATTTTCCTGGAGGGCGTCATGAAGCTCGTGTTTCTCGATTTTGAGTCGGCATATGACGACGACTATTCCCTGTCGCGCATGCCGACCGCTGCGTATGTGCGCGATCCGCGCTTCGAGACCATCGGCTATTCGATGGCCGTGGGCGATGGGCCGGTGTCCTGGCATACCGGCGACGCCGGGGAACTGCGCCAGTCGCTCGGTGAGCCGTCATGGTGGCGCGACACCGTACTCATCACGCATAACGCCTTCTTCGATGCGCTGGTGCTCGCGTGGCGCTTCGGCATCGAGCCGGGGCGCTATGTCTGCACGCTGTCGATGGCACGCGCGCTGGGCATCGACCATACGGCGGGCGCGTCGCTCGCGGCGCTGGCCGACCTGTTGCGCGCACAGGGTTATGACATTCCGCGCAAGGGTGACGAGGTGGTACGGGCGAAGGGCAAGCGTCGCGCCGACTTCACACCGGATGAACTGGCTGCATACGGTGCGTACTGCCGCAACGATACGGTGCTCTGCCGTGACCTGTTCCATGTGATGTTCCCGCTGCTGCCGGTCGGGGAACTGCGATGGCACGACATTGCCATCAGGATGGCCGCATGTCCGCTGCTGCATCTGAATCGCGCGGTGCTGCAGACGGAGCTGGAACGGGTACGCGAGCGCAAGGCGGAACTGGTGGCGACGCTCGCGCGGCAGCTTCATGTGCAGTCCGTGGCCCAGCTTGAAGCGGCGCTGGCTTCCAGCGCCAGGATGACAAGGATACTGGAACTGCTGGGTGGCGGGTTGCCCATGAAGTGGTTTGCCGATGAAACCGGCTACCTCACGTACCTGCAGGAGCGTAACGAACGCACGGGCGGTGTACCGGTGGCGTTTGGCATTCCGGTGAAGCCGTCACCCTCTGATGCGTCGAAGCTGACGTTTGCCTATGCAAAGAACGATGAAGGACTGATGGCGCTGGCCGGGTGTGACGACCCGAAGCTCCAGGCGCTGGTGGCCGCGCGTCTCGGTGCGAAATCGACCATCGAGGAATCGCGTCTGGAGAAACTGATTGTGCTGTCGGAGTTCGACCGCCTGAGCGTGCCGGTCAAGGTCAGCGGTGCGCACACGCACCGCCTCGCCAGTGATGATGGCGTCGGAATCCAGAATCTTCCCACAGGTCGTGTTGAAGGCCAGAGCAACGCGATGCGCGTCGCCATCGAAGCGCCAGCCAGACATGTCGTCGTGGCAGGTGATTCAAGACAGGTCGAGGCCCGCACGCTCGCCTACGAGGCGAACCAGCTCGACCTGCTGCATCTGTTCGCCACGGGCGGTGACCCCTATGCCGACATGGCCGTGCAGATCAGCGGACTCGACGCACAGGCCATCCGCGAGGGCGTGCAGGCCGGGGACCCGGTAATGGTGCGATGGCGGCAGACCGGCAAGGCCGTGGTGCTCGGTGCAGGCTTCGGCATGGGCTGGGAGCGTTTCATGAAGATGGCGCGCGCCCAGCATGGTGTGGTGATGGAGCCGTACATGGCGCAGCACGTCATCGAGGTTTACCGGCGGACCAAACATTGCATCGTGAAATTCTGGTCACGCTGCGACGCCGTACTCGAAGCCATGCTCAAAGGCGGCAGCGGCTGGTTCGGCGGACCCGATGAAAAACTTTTCTTCTATGACGGCGCACGTGAGCTGTTTGGCGTGCCTACACCGGGCGTGCGTCTGCCCGATGGCCTGTGGCTGAACTATCCGCGTCTGCGCCGGGAACTGGTTCGAGATGATGGAAACCGGGAGATGTCCGATGAAACCGTGTACGACCGGCGCAGGGGGCACAGCGTGCAGCGCAGGCGGCTATACGGGGCGAAGCTCTGCGAGAACCTGACCCAGGCGCTCGCGTTCGCCATCATGAAGTGGCAGGCACGGCGCATCGCAAAATGCTATCCGGTGGTGCTCAACGAGCACGACGCCTGGGTGATGGTGGTGCCGCAGGAACAGGCCGGTGAAGCGCTGGCCTGGGTGCGCAGTTGCATGCGTGATGTGCCTGACTGGGTGCCGGGTCTGCCGCTCGACTGTAAGGCCGGGACAGGCCCCAACTATGGGAGTTGCTGAGATGAATGCGGATGACAAGGACGAATGCAGTGTGCTGCGTGAACAGCTTGACCGGGTGTACGGCGAACGCAACAACCTGGCGATCCTCGCGGCGATCTTCATGGGCGCATATCTGGAGGGCGTGAAGCACGTGCGCAATACGGTGGCGTTTGTCGGCTGGGGCGTGGACCCCGAGGCGGCGACGGGGTTCGAAACGGTGGTGTACCTGACGCCGTACACCGGTCGCCAGATTTCGTTTCACGTCTCGCCGCGCGAAGCGCCGCTCGCCCGCACGCTGTTGCAGCCGTTCGCGGGCGAGTGGGACGGCACCTTCCGGGGCCGCGAGGAGGACGTATTCCAGTGGCTTCAGGTGATACGCCTGGAAGCCGGGAATGCGTGAACACCATGGGCACCTTCATCCCCATTAGCCAGACCGCGCTTTCGACGTTCCAGAACTGCCCGCGCATGTTCGAGGGCAGGTACGTGACGAAGGAAGCCGTGTTCGAACCCAGCGAAGCGGTGGACGACGGCAACCGGCTGCACCGGGCGCTGGAGTTCCGCATCCGCGACGAAGTAAGCCTGCCGCAGGAGTTTGCCCATCTGGAGTGGCTGGGCCGGACGCTCGATGTCCTGCGCAGGCGGGCCGTCATCGAGGTTGAACACTGGATGGCGGTGGACCGGCAGATGCAGCCCTGCGCGCACAACGCCAAAGCGAAGTACCTCCAGGGCAAGGACGACTGCACGGTGCTCATGGACGAGCGCGCGGTGACGTTCGACTGGAAGTCCGGCAAGTTGCGCCGCGACGTGCAGCAGCTCGAAATCCAGGCATTGCTGACGTTCGCGCATTACCCGCAGGTGCAGGTGATCGACAGCGCACTGGTGTTCCTGAACGCCGGTCAGATGGTGCCGTTTCGCGCGCAGCGCAGCACATTTCATCCCGTGCACCTGGTCACGGAATTCGAGCGCTACGAGGCCGTGCAGGCGAGTGGCCGCTATTCGCCCACGCCGTGCGGGCTGTGCCGCGCGCATTGTCCCGTTCTGAGTTGCGTCCATAACGGACGACATATCGGCAAGTGACTTGACATGGGCACGCCCGAAGGTGAAGTCAAGCAACGGTGCAAGGCGCTGTTCACTCGCGTGGGCGCGTACCGCGCCATGGTCGTCACGTTCGGCTTCGGGGAGTCGGGGCATCCCGATTTTCTCGTCTGCCTGCACGGGGCGCTGATTGGCGTGGAGACCAAGGCAACCGCGAAAAGCCCGGTGTCAGCCCTGCAGCGTCTGCGCCTGAAGCAGATTCGCCAGGCGGGCGGCCTGGCGTTCATCGTGCATGACGGCAATCTTGTGGTGTTTGAACAGATGCTGCTGGCGGTGCACCGGCATGTGGGCGGTGCGATGCAGCGCATTGCAGATGAGCGCGGCGTGGCGCTCGCCACACTCAAGCCCTGGACCGACTACAACCCGCTCACGCTCAGTGGCACCGCCTGGCAGGCCGTGTGCCGCCGCATGAGGCAGAACCCCGAGGAAGGCAAACATGCCCGTCGTCATTCCTGAGCAGAACGAAATGGTGCTCAACCTGCGCCACCCCGAACGGGTGCGCGCGCTGATCCCGTCGTGCCACGATTTCACGTACCGGGGCCATGCGCTGGTGAAGGTGCCGCACACGATGGACGTGATGCGCGTGCTGCGCAATCTCGGCATCAACGTGAAGGGCCACGAGGTCTACCGCTACCGTTACCGTGCGCCCCTGATCAGGGGGCGTCACCGCGTCATGGCGCACCAGACCGACACGGCAGCGTTCCTGACCGAGCGCACGCGTGCCTTCGTGCTGCATCCGCCGAGGATGGGCAAGACCGCCTCGATCCTGCTGGCGATTGATTTCCTGCGCGCGCAGGGTCTCGTGCGCGCGGCGCTCGTCATCGCGCCGGTGTCGGGCCTGCACACGACGTGGGAAGCGGAAGCGTTCGGCCTCTTTCCGCACTGGTCGGCGGCGGTGCTGACCGGCTCGCGCGAGCGGCGGCTCAAGCTCCTGGCGCAGGACTACGACCTGTACATCATCAACCCGGACGGCATTGGCGTGATCGCGAAGGAACTGGCCGGGGCGGTGCGCTCGGGGCGTATCGGCGTGGTGGTGGTCGATGAAATCACCGACTTTGCGAACCCCGAGACGGAGCGCTGGGGCGCGGCGGAGCAGGTGGTGCGCCTCGCAGCTTACGCCTGGGGCGTGACGGGCACACCGGGCGACCCGATGCACGTGTATGGGCAGGTCAAGCTCATCGACCCGAAGCAGGTTCCGGCCTCGCGCACGGCATGGCGGAACATGACGATGTACCAGAGCCGCAACCGGCGCAAGTACCTGCCGCTTGCGGGTTCGGAAAAGCTCGTCAGCCAGGCGATGCAACCGGCGATCTGCTACGAGAAGGACAAGGTGCTGGGTTTGCCGCCGCTGCAGACGCTGGAGTTTGAAGCACCACTCTCGCGCGAACAGAAAAAACTGTATGAGGCGCTACGGCGCGACATGCTGGTCGCGACCGACGACGGCAACACGGTCACGGCAGCGAACGCAGCCGTGCTGGTGGGCAAGCTCCTGCAGGTGGCAACCGGGGCGGTGAAAACCGATACGGGTGCGGCGCTCATGCTCGACATGCACGAGCGGCTGTCGGTGCTGGACACCATCATCGGGCAGGGCGAGTTCAAGACCGTGGTGTTCGCGCCGTACCGGGCGGCGATGGATGCGCTTGTCACGCATCTGGAAAAGCGCTGGACGGTGGCGCGCGTCGACGGTGACGTGACGGGCCGAAAGCGCAGCGACATCTTCACGCGCTTCCAGTCCGAAGCCGCTCCGCATGTGCTGGTGCTGCACCCGAGGACGGCGGCGTTTTCGGTCGAGCTGGCGGCAGCAGACACCATCGTGTTTTTCGGCCCGCCGATGAACGGCGCATTCGTCTACAGCCAGGCGTGCGAGCGCATCAACTCGGGCCTGCAGAAATCGAAAACGCCCGCTATCGTGCATCTGCATTCGACGCCAGCCGAGCGGCGGCTGTTCCGCTCACTGCGTGAAGGCGTGGACCTGCAGGAACGGATCATCGAGCTGTTCCGCGAAATCGTTCATGAAACAGCGTAGCGCCCCTAACCGGCAAGTGACTTTACAGGAGAAACCATGAGCAACAGCAACGCAATCAACTGGCCGCAGGCCACCGACAGCGAACTCACGCGCATCTACCGGATGCTCGGCGCGCAGGAAGACAAGCTGAACCAGACCCTCAAGCGTATCAAGGCGACCAAAGGCGACATCGAAACCGAAATGCTCGCGCGCATGCAGCGGCGCAATTCGGACGGCTTCAGGACGGCGGATGCGACTGTTACACGTTCAAAAAACGTCATGGTGTCGTGCGCATCGGAGGGCTGGCCGAAGTTCTACGGGTGGCTCCTGAGCGAGGCGGATCGCCTCAAGACGGCGAGCGCCGACCCGACGCAGGTATTCGCCTACCTGCACAAGCGGGTGACGAAGGAAACGGTGCAGGCGTACATGGCGGCAAATAATGGGCGGGTGCCGCCCTCGATCACCGTCCTGTCGGAGTACGCGGTATCGGTACGTCGCCGCGCAGCGGAGGCGGCGAAGGCAGCAGCATGAGGCAACGTGGAAAGGAGGTTGATATGGCAACGAGAAAGCGCGCCGCGAAAGCGGCACCCGCATTGGAAACCGCAGCAGGGGAATCTGCAGCAGAGCAGCTACCTGCAGGCGAGCTGACACCCGCCGCGCATGTGAGCACGGCGCTCACGCAACTGGAAGCGCTGGGCGCGCGTCGCTCGCCCGCGCAGGTCAATGCGCTGGCGTACCTGAAGCAGGCGCAGATGTGGCTGGGCAAGGACAACCGTTAATTACCGGGAGAGAGGGAAATGAATGAACTGGCAATCTTTGGCACACCGGATGCACGCACGCTGGCACTGCTGAAAAGCGACACCAGCGGCATCGGTGCGGCGCTCGGCGGGGGACTGGCGGGCGGCATCAACCGCATGTCGATCCGTGGCAAGCACTTCCGCTTCTTCAAGGGCGGCACGGAAGTGGGCGTGCGTCGCGAACACTGGCTCGACGTGGTGATCATCGCCGCGCACCCGGAGGTAGGCCGCATCTGGTACAGGACCGGCTACAGCAAGGAAACGGAAGGGCAGCGTCCGACTTGCTGGTCGCGCGATGGCGTCGCCCCCGATGCGCCCATGGAGCAGATTCCGCAGGTGCAGACGAACCAGGGCTGGCGCACGGTCAACTCCTGCGCCGAATGCCCGAACAACATCAAGGGTTCGGGGCCGCAGGGCGTGGGGCGCGCGTGTGCGTTCAAGAAGCGTATCGTGGTGGTGTCGCCCGATGACATCGAGGGCGATGCCTGGGCGTTCGACATCAACGCGATGAGCCTGTTCGGCGACCCGGACCCGGCGAACAATGCGCGCTCGCTGAAAGACTACGTGACGTTCCTGGCGACACCCCGGTCTGGTTTTGAGAAGGGCATTCCGCCACACGCGATCATCACGCGCCTGACCTTCGATGACCGCGAGGCCGTGCCGGTGGTGCGCTTTGGCGTCGCGCTGAACACCGAACAGCGCGCGTCATTCCTGAGTCCTGCGCAGATTTCGGCGGCGGCGCTGCGTTCGCGCGACGCGGACGTGCTGCATCTGCTGAACGTCGATGCGCAGGAGTACGCGGCTGCGGTGCCGGTGGAGCCTGCCGCGGATGACGACCTGCACGGCGAACCGCAGCCGGTGCAGCAGGAAACGCAGCAGGAAACGCGGTTCGAGCCACCACCGCAGGAGCCGCTGGGACTGGATCACCCGGACGTGCCCGATGCGCTGCGCGAGTGGGCGAAGCATCCGATGGTGACGGAAGCGATGGTGCTGGACGAGCTGCGCGCGAACTATCCGCACACGCTCGACGTGCCGAAACCCAAGGCCCCGCCGCCGCCGCCGCCGAAGCCTGTTGCACCGCCCCCGCCGCCGTCTGCCGCAGCGGGTGCAGCAGCAGGCACGGCGCGGCGCGCACGGCGCACGCCGAAGGATGCCGCCAACGATGCCATGGGTGGTGCGCCGGTCGCGCCGCAGACGGCACAGACCACGCGGCCACGCGGGCGGCCACGTTCGGGCGGCTTCGTCGCACCTGCCGAACCGGTGAACACAGCCCGTGGTTTCACGGGCATGAACGGTGACGCACAGAACGACGATGAAGGCGGCGTGCAGGATGAGCCAGGCGCGGAGTCGGGCCTGGGGGATGCGTTCCTGCAGGGCAAGATCGAGTCCCTTCTGAACGGCACCGACGACTGAGGGGACGTGGCCGGACACAGCCATGAACCGCAATGATATGGGCGGCTTCCTGCGACGCGTGCTGCCGCGTCGCGGGTGGCTGTGTGCCGCCCGACCCATACGGCGGACACAGTACAGCTACTGGCGCAACACGCCCCACGCGGACGTGGATGCGCTGGCAGCAAACCTTGCCGCCATCGACGCAGCCGGGGGCGACGCCTACATGGCGCTCGCGGGTTTTCGCGATGCTGAACGTGCGCACGAAAATCCCGCGAAAGCCGCACGCGGCGTGAAGCGCTTTTATCGCACCCAGGACAACGTGGACACGGTACGCTCGCTGTGGCTCGACATCGACGTGAAACCGGAGCGGGACGATGCCTATGCCACGGCAGATGAAGCCACCAGAGCGATCACGCGTTTTATCCACGACGCGAACCTGCCATGGCCGCTCGTCGTCGCGAGCGGCCACGGCTACCACCTCTACTGGCCGTTTTCCGAGGACCTGCGTGTATCGACTTGGCGCAGCGTTGCGACGCTGCTGAAAGTGATCACCCAGGGGCTGGGACTCAAGGCCGATCACGCCTGCACCACCGATGCCGCGCGTATCCTGCGGCCTGTAGGCACCCTGAACCGCAAGGACCCGTTAAGGCCGCGACCGGTGGAGCTGGTGCGCGTGAACGATGCCTATACCAGTGTCGAGCTGGTGGAGCGGCTGGTAGCGGCAGCAAAACCATTCCGCACGCAACTGATGTCGCTTGTGCAGGCCCGCACAAGTGACTTGACGCCTGCCAGCGGCAGGATCAATGGCAACGCCGCTCACACGGAGGGGCTACTGGCCGCGCTCGATGCGTCGTTGCCGAAGTCCGCCGAACCGGTCATCCTCGGATGCCGCCAGGTCCGCGAAGCCGCGTTTGCACGCGAGGACGTGTGGCGCGGCATGCTGTCGGTGGTGCGGTTGTGTGTACAGGGCGAGCGCTGGTGCCATGCACTGTCGGCGCGCGACACCACGCGTTACCGGCGCGAGGACACCGATGCGAAGCTCGCCACGCTCGCGCACCAGCAGGGCGCGGGCGGCATGCCGATGACCTGCGCCACCTTCAACGACCGGCGACCCGGCGTGTGCGATACCTGCCCGCATCACGGGCTGATCCGCTCTCCCATCGTGCTGGGTCTTGACCGGTTACTGCCTGCGGATTGCGGCGAAAGACCGGAACACCTGGTCAGGGGGGACGGCCAGCTTCACGCGGGACTCGTGATGCCGCACACCGTCGTGCCTGCGATGGCACCGGTCATGACGCTGCGTGATCCGCGTTTTGAACTGGTACTGCCCGATGAAATGGACGAACGACGGCCCATGGGTGTCTGGTTCCTCGAACGCGTGAAAGACGGGAATGGCAACGAACAGACGCAGCGCGTGCGGATGATGCACCAGCCCGTTCACGTCACCGAAGCTGTGCAGGGCCACGATGACGAAGGACGCGAAACTTTCCGCTACTGGGTGCGGGCCTGGGATTCGCCACGCCACTTCTGGTATGCCTTTGACCTGTCGGGGTCGTTGCTGAGCCGCCCGGTTGATCTGGTCGGAGAACTGTATACCCGTGGCGTCACCCTTGCGCCCGGACAGGAACATCACACGGTCGAGTATATGAGAGCCTATGTCCGCCAGATTCGCCGCAGGAACCATCCGGTGCCACAGTACGCGCATGAAGGGTGGGTGAGTGCGGACACGTTCACGACGGGAACAAACATGTATACCGCAGTCACGCCCGCTGGTGATACCCCGGCGCGTGTCGAGATTACACCCGTGCGCCTCACGCGCACAGCGGCGGGCGTAGCGCGCTGGCTCACCACGGCAGGATTGCTGGAAAACTGGAAACGTGCCGCCAACCTCTACGCGAAGCCGGGGCAGGAAGCGATGGCGTTCGCGCTCTTTACGGCGTTCGGTGCACCGCTGCTGCACTTCACCGACTGTGCGGGGTTGCTGGTGCACCTGTGTGGCGAGTCGGGCACAGGCAAAACCTCGGTCATGTGTATTGCGGCAGCCATATGGGGGCAACCCGGCGCTCTGGTGGCGCATGCGCCGCTCACGCCTTACGGCAATACACGCAATGCATTGATGGCAACACTGGGGGTACTGCGCAACATTCCGCTGATGTTCGATGAAGTCGCCATGACGAAGCCCGAGGAAGTGTTTCCGTTGTTGCTGGCACTCGCGAGCGGCAAGGAACGCGACCGCATGACCTCGGCGCTCGACCTCTCGCAGGGGCGTTTCTGGCAGTCGGTCTATCTGTCGGCAGGCAACCGGTCACTTCGCGACATGCTCACCGGCACGAACGACGCAGAACACGCGGCGGTGCTCAACCGGTTGCTGGAAATCCATCTGCCGCCGATCAATCCTGCCGACCAGAGCTGGATAGCCGAGCAGCCTGTCGTGAGTCTGGCAGCAGACAATTATGGTCACGCGGGGCAGGTTTACGTGCAATGGATGGTTGCCAACGCCTCAAAGCTCGCCGGACTGATCCGCGAACGGTTGCAGGTGCTAATGCGTCATGCGCAGGCAAACCGCGATGAGCGCATGTGGTTCACGGCACTGGCGGCCATCCTGACCGGCGCGGAACTGGCACGTGCGGCGGGCCTGCACGACATCGACGTTGCACGCGTCGAGCGCTGGGTCATCGACATGCTGCTGCCCGCGCAGCGGCAGGAAGTGAAGGAAAGCCGCAGCGGCAGGGGCGCGTGGCTGGCCGAATTTCTGAACGAGAACATCGGCAGCACCGTGATCGTCATGCAATCCCATGAGCCTCGCGACCCGGCGCTTGCCGCTGACTACGTGGTGCGCGACATCGCGCCAGGCGGGACACTGAAGGTGCGCTTTGAGCAGAAAAGCCGTCGTGCCTATATTTCACGCAAGGCTTTCCGTAACTGGTGCCAGCGGCGGCACATCGACTACCAGGACACGCTGGCCGACATGCGGCGCAACGGCCAGCTCCTGAAGGCCCGCTGCCGCTCGGCGCTGGGGCGAGGACTCGCGAAATATGGCAGCGCGGAACTGCGCACCGACTGCCTGTGCGTGCAGATCACCGACGACATGCTGGGAGCAGGCGATGACGACGATAGCAGCACGGAATGACGATGGTGCGATCACCATGGCGGCAGATTCGCGCCTCTCGGGCAGCGACTTCGCCTATGCCGATCCGGTGCACAAGATACTGCACGGTGACGGGTGGCTGCTGGGCCTGTCAGGGCCGCTCGCCGTAGTCCAGCACGTGGAGCGCTGTGCCAAGGTCGAGGCGGCACGCTATCCACTTTCCGGCTCGAACCACACGCTGATGGACACGCTGCGCGCGCTGCACATGATGCTCAGGGAAGCGGCGCTCATCCGCCCCGAGTTTGAGGCGACGCAGACAGAAGAAAGTCACTTTAACGCGCTGGTGGCAAACCGCACGGGTCTCTATACGATCATCGAGGACAGGTCAGTCATCGGCCCGCAGAAGTTCTGGGCCATCGGCAGCGGCTGGCGCTTCGCGGTGGGGGCGCTGGCCTCGGGAGCCACCGCACAGCGCGCGGTGTGGGTGGCGGGGCAGCTCGACCACGCCACCGACCTGCACGTGCAGACTGCCTCGCTGCACGCGATCCGCTGAAGGCTTACGCGATCTTTGCGTAGGTCAGATAGCCCTGGAGCTTCAGCGGATTGCTGCCCGACTGGCCGTTGATTTTCGTGAAGCCGAGCCACGTAGACGTGCCTGCCGTCCACGAAGCAATCGAGCCAGCAAGCGCTACCGTGCCGAGGACCGCGCCACCTGCCACGCTGACCGAGGTTTCGGACAGGTCGGGATAGCGCTGTACCGCGTACTGGTAGATTCCGGGCCACGCATACTGCTGGCCGGTTGCAAGCACGATCTGGCCGGGAATCGTGTAGGTGTCGGCGGCTGGGGCGACGACCTTGCTGCAGCCCACCACGAGGTAGGTGCCCGCGAGTCCCAGCGCGAGCGTGCCGTCGCTGTTCACCGAGTAGAGAAAGCCGTTGCGGGCGGTCACGCCGATGCTGAAACTCAGCTCGTAATAGGTGCCCTGGTCGATGCCATAGCCATTGCCCGCCTGCTGGCTGTGGCCGAGTTCGATGGTCAGCGTCGGGATGGTGGGCGTCACGGGCGGCACGAACAGCCCGCCGTCCGAACCCGCTACGAGCACGTTGCCCGTGTCGGTCGAAACCTGGATGCTGCTGCCCGCCAGCCTGTCACCGGAGGCGAGCGGCACGTGCTGGTTGGTGCCGAGAATGATGGGAGTCTGCGTGGTCATGGATTACCTCACACCGTTGTGCTCCAGGCTGAAGTGGTTGCCGTCCGGCGACCGGAATCGTCCACCCCATGAACCGCCCAGCGATTCCCAATACTCGCCTGGTCCCCGGTACTGTTCGCTTTTCGTCAGATACACGCCGTCCTTGAACAGGTTCAGGTCAACGGCGAGGCGCGACGTATGCAGGCTGTTCGCCACGCCCTTGCCCTGTTTCGCATACAGTGCGGCGGTCTCGGGTGGACGGTACGCTTCAGCAAACGATGCTTCGTAGCCATTCGCGTAAATCCACTCGATCAGTTTCGCGACCATCAGCGTGAACTTGCGCTGCTTCTGGCCCAGCGTGAGCGTTGCCATGGCCTATCCCCCTACCTCAAGCGTGACGGCCTGCGAGGCGAGCGCGCCGTTACAGTTGGTTGCCGCAACCGACAGCAGGTAGCTGGCTGCGACAGCCGGTGTCCCGGCGAGCGTCACGAAATTGGCTCCTGCCGTGACACTCATCCAGGCGGGCAGACCCTCGACCACGAGCGCCATCGGCAGCGCGCCGCTGAATACCACCATGCCCTGCCACGCCACCCCCACGCTCGCGGGCGGCAGCATCATGCCGGCAGCAGCCACCGCCTCGCACGGGCAGGCCCCCGCGCAGCAGTCGTAGTGGCAGATCAGGTCCTTCACGCCCGCATACGTCACGCGCCCGTCCACGCAGGCCCCCTTCGGGAAGCTGCGCGGATTCGGCGCGGCGGGCGCGGCATCCTGGTCACGCTCCAGGACCAGCGTGCTCCCATAACCGGATACCTGCAGCACCTCGGAACCGCTGCCGTCCCACGCATACAGGTAGGCGTAGGGGGCCTCGTTGGCGTCGCTGGCCGCAAGACGCGCGAGCAGCTCGGCCTGCGCGGCGGGGTTCAGCGCGAGCGCGGCGTCGGTGGCCGCAAGCGGTGCGGCCAGCGTCGCAAAGAATCCCGTTACTGAAACCTGCATGATGGACACTCCGTACAGCACTCCTGAGCTTCGACCATCGCCACCTGTTCAACGAGCGGGGGTGGCGCTTCGAGCGCGAGACCGAAGGCCAGCAGCTCACGCTCGCCGTGGAGGATCACTGCCTTGTAACGCCCCTCGGGCTGGGTGTAAAGGAGGCGGTCGAAGTAAAAGCACACACGTCCCTGGCTGTCCGTGTCGAACACCGGATACTCGATCACGGGAGACGCACACGGGGGCGGTCCTGCGTCGACCGCCCCGTCACAGGGCACATGGCAGCAGCCATTCCACACCTGGCGGATCGGCAGCGGCGGGCGAGGGCAGTGGATGCGCTCGATGCGCAGCACCAGACCCGAGGCGCACGCGGGTGCCCCTTCGCAGACGGGACTGCGCAGCGCGAAGCAGGCTTTGAGCGTGCGGTACGGCACCACCGGCACGATGAGCTTCTGGACGAGCATCGCTGTTACCTCACTGCACTTCGCGCAGGTAGTCGCGCATGATGGCTTCGCGCTGTGCCTGGATCGCTTCGAGCTGCGGGCGGATCACGTCGGTGTCGCCGTTCGCATCCCGGTACGCCTGGTTCGCTTCCTTCGAGAGCGTGCGCAGCGCATTGGTGGCGCGCGTGGTCGCGTCGTCGCGCACGGGGTTGGCGTCGGCATCCCCCGCCTTCGCGGCGCGCTGCTGCGCCTGCGCACGGTTCAGCGTGTCGTAGAACACGCTCTGCAATTCACCGGGATCGCTCTTGAGCACGCGCGAGAGGCCGAACGCATCCGCGAGGCCCAGCTCGTCGCGCGTGCTCCCAGGCCTGCCTTTCGCGCCCGGTTCGCGAAAGAGGGATGCCAGACCGGTGAGCGGCCCTATCATGTAGCCGTTGACCAGTGTTTTCCATTCTTCAGGCGCGAGGTCAAGGCCCGTGACTTCGCGGACATTGTTCGCCAGCCGCTTGTACGATTCCTCGGTATTCATCTGCCCCTGCATCGAACGGTATTGATCGGGCGAGAGGTCGCGCGTGATGGGCGAGCCGAACGTCGAGGTATTCATCGCCACCTGTGCAGCAGGACGCAGCAGACCCGGTGTAGCCGACAGGAATGTGTCCTTCAGCAGGTTGCCGCTGCTGCCTTCGGGCAGCGCGAGCGGCGTGGTTTCCTTGAGCACGGAATTCGCCGCGCCGAACACCACGTCGCTCATGTCGGCCTTGCCTGCCGCACCGCGCGAGGCGAGCACCGCCAGCTCCCAGGCGACTTTCGGAATGCCGTAGCCAACCGGCACCGAAATGAAATGGTCGCCCACCTTGACGGGGATGCCGTTCGCAACCGTGCTCATCGGCAGGTTGTCGATTTCGTTGCCCATGTCGGGGTCGTCGTTGCCCGTGCCGCGCGCCATCGCATACATCATCATCGCGCCGACAAAGGCGGTGGCGAACACGGCCTGACCCCGGCGCGTGGAGAGCGAGCGCACGAAGTTGGCTCCGCCCTTGAGCGTGGAATTGGTGAACGGAAAGAACGCACGTGCCCAGCCGGTTCTGGTGCCGTGCTGGTTCAGGTCAAAGAGGTCGAGCGTGCGGAACAGCGCCTCCTGCTTCGGCACGCTCTGGTCGCGCAGCGCCGAATAGATCGACAGCGCCGAGCCGGTGTCGAAAAACTCGTTGTATTTGTTGACATAGTTCAGTGCCGCATCGCGTGCCGTGAACGCGCCTTCCCGGAAACTTTCCGCCTTGAACACGTCTTTCGCACGCGCCGCCTCGCGCATGATCGAATCGCGCGAGGCGGCGTATTCACTGGTGTAGGTGGTAAGCGCGCCACCCTCGTGCAGTTCCTTCAGGTACTGGCCGAATTTCGACATGTCCGCGAATTTGCCGGGACCTGCGCGCAGCATGTTCAGTATCGCGCCGTTCATCTGCGGACTGACCTGGGAACGCGCTACATCGGAGAGAAACCGTGTGCGGTTGATAGCGTTGCCGTCCACCGTCAGGATATTGCGCGACACGGCGTTCAGACTACGCTCCAGCACGTCGCGCGCACGCATGAGCGGCGCGAACATGGGGGTGAAGCGCGTGAGCAACTGGAAATAGCCGCGCGTACCTGCGCCGAGCTTCTGCAGCACGGCACTGTGCGTGTCGTCCATCCCGGCGCGCAGCGCCTCGCCCACGTGTTCATCGTCCCAGTAAATCTTCCTGCGGTTACCGTTTTCATCACGGTAGCGGATCACCGAAGTTGCCATACCCGGCCGACCTACGCTCTGGCTGTCCGGCACGATGTGCGCGCCAGCGGGCTTTTCTTCCTCGATGGATTTCGCCAGCGCATCGACAAACGGCTGCTTGGCGATGGCGCGCGAGAGTTCGGAGGCACGCGCATGAAAGGCGGTGAGCGCATCGTCCGCGAGCGAGGCGCGACCCTCGCGCGAGCGGATGATGTCGTGATTCATTGCGGATGCACCGAACACGTCACGCTCGCCGGTCGTGTCGATGCCGGGGTCGCCCGTGAGCGGCACATAATCCTTATTCAGTGCGCTGTCTTCAAGTGACTTGTCGTACACGCCCGCGTCGATCCCGGCGCGGCGCAGCTCGCCATGCACTTTCACGTGTTCGGCAGCAAGCCGCTGCAGGTCAGCCTTGCCGTAGCGCGCTTCGAGCGCGGCCATGCCTTCACGGGCCTGCGCACGCGTGATGCCACCCGGCAGCAGGCGGCTTTGCTCGCCGGATTCCGTCAGACCGCCATGCGCCTGCGCGTGGTCGAATTCCGAAAGCGCATCGCGTGCCGCGTCGCGCGTGCGCATCATGTCGGGCGTGGCAACCTCGCCGCGCTTCACCACCTCGTCAATTTTCCCCTGCGCGTTCTGCAGGGCATCATGCAGGCCCGCACGGGCTACGTCGGTGGCGCTGCCCGCGATGTGCGACCAGGTGGGGTAATACGAAATCTCGCGGGCGATCTGCGCGGGGTCGCGCCCGCTATCGGCATGCCTGCCTGCAATCTCGCTGGTAAGGTCCATCAGGCGGCTACCCTGGTCGTGCAGCAGGTCGTGGTATTCGGCGCGTGCGCGGCCTTTCATGAGCCGCCACTCGCGGTAGGCCGGAATGGAGTCGTATTCGCCGCCGTCGCGTTTGAGGTTTTGCCGCGCCCACGACAGGAACGGCGTGTCGCTGAAATTCAGCGACTCGCGCAGGTTGCGCCAGAGCTTGTAGGAGAGCGTGTCGTTGTCGGGCGGCTTCGCGTCGCGGACCGGCTCGCCGCGCAGCATGCGCATGGCTTCCTCGTGGGTGCGCGGAATCGGGTTCTCGTCGCGCGAGAGCATCGACGCCAGTTTCGCGGCGCGGCTCGCGAGGCGCGAAGGCTGCGGAGCCTGCGACGCCGCAGGTTCCGGTGCACGCGCCGATTCACGCGCGGCGCGGTTGACATCGGCAGTGGCTTCGCGTGCATCTTCGGCAGCCGGTTCGGCAGCACCGCGACGGCGGCGGGGCAGGCGGGTGGTCCCTCCCATGCCGGTACTGGCGGCAGCAGGCTGATCAGGCATGCCGGGAAAATGCCGACCCGGCACCTCGCCCGTCTCGGGTACGACATAGAGCTTGCCGCTGAAGCGCCGGTCAAACAGGCGGTTGTACGTGTCGGCGGGAATGTTGATGCAGCCGTTGGTGATGCGCCGCTGCGCCGCGTTACCTGACGCGAGGCGCGCTTCACGGTTCTCGGGGCGACCGGTCAGCACGCGGTGGATAGCGAAGGTGCCCCGGTCGGTGCTGCTGAATGACTGGATCGAATCGCCGTAGGCTTTCGTGTCCGGGGCTTTCGACCAGTCGAGACGAAACGCACCCGCAGGCGTTTCGCCGGGCACAGCCTCGTCACCGGCTTTCGCACCAAAGAGCGCGGGGATGGTTTCCTGCACCTCGCCGCGTGGCGACATCACATACAGCTCACCACGCCCTTTGTCCGCGATCACGTAGCCGCCGCCGTTGTTATCGCCCGAGCGCTGCACCCACTGGCTGACGATATCGCTGCGGCCTTCGAGTCCCGCCGTATGCGCCCGCGCAGAAATGGTCACGTCACCATGCCCGCTCGCGGCGCGCGCATCGTGCACGGGCAGCGCGTGATTCAGCGCTACCGCCGCCGCGACGATGCCGATGCCTTTCGTCACCTTGTCCACAAGTGACTTGATGCGCGCACTCAGGTTGTGCCAGATACTGCCGGGAAACTCGCGGTTCAGGTTCGCGATCATCGCGAACCTGGCCGGTGAGCGGATGCCATGGGCGGTGGCGGCATCCTGCAGCGTACTGCGCTCGTCCGGCGTGAGCCGGTTGACGTTCTCCACAACCGGCGCGGCGCTTTTATCGTCAATCGCCGCCTCGTCGTGCGACAGGTCGAACTCGGGCGAGACGTTTGAGCGCGTCACCTCATTGACGAGGGACTTTGCGCGCGCATCGAGGTTGTTCCAGAGGGCGTCGCCGTTCGCTTCATGTTCTTTTGCCAGCAGCGCGAATTTCGCGGGCGAGGCCACACCGTGGTCCGAGGCCACGTCCTGTAAATACGCGCGATCCTCGAACGGAAAATCACGCGCATAGAGCCGTTCGTTGACGGCTCCCGCCTGCTCGTCGGTGACGCGCTTTTCATCTGCCGACAGGTCGCGCCCGGGCGCAATCCTGCGGTTCTGAGCGACGCGCAGCCGCCTGTCGTCCAGATGTTCGCGCGCCTCGGCAACGAAGCGTTCGACATCCGCGCTGTCCACATGACCGGTCTGCGGATCGGCCACGTTCTCAAGCTGCTCGCGGAAATACGTGCGCTCACGGTTGCGCGTGTGCGTGTTCCCGATGGACGACAGCTCCGACATGATGCGGCCTAGCGCTTCGTGGCGCGTGAACGTGCCTTTTTCGCCGCCGCTGGCGGGGAGGACCTGAGCTTCACCGGCAGCGCCTTCACGCCGCCCGGTGTTTCCTTCGCCCACTTCGTGCAGTTCCACTTCGGGTCGTTCGCCGCGAAGCATTTCCCGAGTTGCGCCTTGCTCCTGAATGGCATGATCGTTCTCCCCGGTCAGGTCACGTTGCCCTGCAGCCGCTCGGCCAGCTCGGCGCGCTGGTTCACCGCCTGCTGCGCCTGCTGCCCCTGTATCAGTTGCGCCTCCACCGCCAGCTCCCTCGCGCGCTCGGCGGGCGGCAAGGTCTGCAGCACCTGGGCCGGTGTCGGGTTCACGGGCGCGCGCTGTCCGCCGTAGGTCTGGATGCTCTGCTGCTGGCGCTGGAGTTCGGGCGTATCCGGTATCTGCTGGCCGGTATTGAACGCGTGCTGGCCGCGCAGCAGCGACACCAGATTCACCACCTGCCGCAACTCCTGCGGCGTGAGCCGCTGGCTCAATGCCTTCGGCACGGGCCGGCCACTTGCCCCGAGCGCGACCGCCACCGGCACCAGTTTCTGCGCGCGCCTCGACGGCGTGGGTGACGGCTTGCTGCTGTCCGGCAGGCGGGGCACGCGGGGTGGTTTCGGCACCTGGGGCAGTTTCGATGCCTTCAGCGGCTTCGGCAGGCCGGATGGTTTCGGCAGGTTCGGTGCGTTCACGGGGTTCTCCAAAGGCAAAGGTGCGACGCGCGGCCTGCGCACGCTCGGTGGGCGAGGCACGCGAATACGCGGGGGAGGTGGGATCGAAAGCGAAGGCGCGGTTCGCAGCCTGCCCGCGCTCGGCACGGTTCGGACCAGGCACACGCGGCATGCGCGGCGTGAGCGCAGTGGGCGAGGGCGCGCGCCGTTCGGGAATCGCGTCATTGATCCATGCCGCCGTCTCCTGCGCGCTCATGTCGGGGATCGCCCGCAGGTAGTCCGCCGTATCCTGCAGCAGCCCCTGTGCGTGATCCAGCCGTCCGGCGGCGAGACGCTGGCCCTGTTCCATCAGCTCGGGCGTCATCTGCGCTCGCGAGTACGGATAGTTCGCCATCTCCGTTTCCAGCAGCCTGTTGAAACGGTCACTGGCGGACTGGCCCGAGGACGGATCGGCCAGCGCCTGAGTCACGGCACGGTCGGCCACGCGGTCCACCACGCCACGCAGCGACTCCTGGCGGGCGTTGTCCAGACGCTGCGCAATGGCCTGGTACTGCTCATCGGTGGACGCCTGCGCGAGCGCATTGCGCGTGTCCTCAGCCTCGGCGGCTTCACGGCTGGCCCGCGCCGCCACCTGTTGCGCGCTGTCCTGGTTCATCATCCCGTCATGCCACCACTGCTGGTAGTCCGCCGTGGCAGACTCGTCGGGCCGCAGGTCCTGCCGCCAGGGCTGCGCGTCAAGCTGGGCAAGACGCTGCGACCACCAGTTCTCGTAGTCGTCGCGTGACGCCTGACGCTGCGCGTCGAGTGCATCCATGTGCGTACCGAACTCGTCCGGGTCGATCCAGGCCGGTTGCGCGGGTGGCGGCTCGGGAGCCTGGCTCATGCGCGCGTAAGCTTCCTCTTGCGTCATGGGTGGACGCACGGGCTGTTCCGCGGTGCCCTGGTACATCGCCGTGAGGTCTTCCAGATCGGCCTGGTGGGCGAGGTCCGCACCCGTAGTGGGCGGGGCAGGCGGGGGTGCTTCCGTCGTGGTGGGCGCAACTTCAGGCGCGGTTTCAGATGCAGGTTCGGGCGCGGGTGCGGCGGCTTTCTCGCCGCGCAGTGCGTGCATGCCGCCGAGCACGGCACCCGGCAAGGCACCCTGTGCCGCCGCCGAGAGGATGTCCTGGCCCGCCGACACATCGGGCTGTACCTGCTGTTCGGCCAGGTTTGTGCCGAGCTGCATGACGCCCCCGGCGAGTCCCTGTTCGAGTGCACCCGCAACCGGTGCACGCCAGCCGCTTTCAAGTGCCTGCGCGATGCCTTCGCCCAGCTCACCGCCCGCGAACCGTCCGAGAAATGAACCGCTGACCGCGCCACCGAGACCGGCCACGACATTGCCGGGTCCGATCTGGCGTCCAAGCTGGTCACGCACCTGTTCCTCGGGTATGCCCGCGTCGAGCATGGCTGCGGCCTGCGGATTCTGGCGTAGCTGCTCCAGCGGCACCGTCTGCGCCAGCTCGTACTGCGCGCCGCGCGAACCGCCGAACGCCTGCGCGGCACCCGCCGCGATGCCAACCGGTGCGGCCACCGCGCCACCCAGCAGGGCAGGAATGGCGCTGCCGCCGAATCCTGCCATCGTGTCGAGCGGATGGCGCAGGAACTCCTGGCCGTAGACCTTCGCGCGTTCCAGATCGCCACCGGCCTTCGCGAGCCGCTCCTGCATCGCCAGGTCCTCGTCCTGGGAAGCCGGGGACATGCTGGCGCGGATACGCGCGTTCTCGTCGCGGATCGCCTTCGAATAGTCGCTGCCGGGATGCACCGCATCCGCGAGCGACGCAATCCCCTCGTTCAGGCCAATCGTTGCGCGATTGAACAGGTCGTTGCCAAAGACTCCCCCCGAAGCAGGGCGCGGCACGTCCTGCGTAAAACGCTGGTTCACCTCGCTCAGGAACTGGTGTTTCTGTTTATCGCTGAGACTGGGCGTGGCCTGCAGCAGTTGCGGCGCGTCGTTCTTCAGCCACTCGGCATACTGACGGCGGCGTTCCTCATACGACGCGCCAAGAAAGCCGGGGTCGCTGGTGAGCTGAGTATAGGTACGCGGCCCGCTCGGGGTCCCGTTTGCGCCTGCCATCAGGTCCGAGATGACGCCCATGGCCGTGCCCCGTCATGCCTTGTCCACGATGTCGCGGATGACCGGATCGAGGTCATCGGGCAGGCCACCGTCACCCAGCATGTCGCGCCCAGAGAGCGAGTCACGTGCGGGCAGCAGTTGCGCAAGTGACTTGACGATCTGCTGTTCGACATCGGGCGCGTAGCCGCGCGAGGCAATCGAGGACATCATGTCGTGTTCCTCCTGCGTCGAGGGCATCGCGACATGCGGACCACGCGGCGTGCTGATAAGCGACGACGGAATGCCCGATGAACCACTGAAGCCTTCCAGGCCACCCGAGCTACCCAGGAGATCACGACTGCCGCCCATGTCGGATTCAAGCGCCGCCGAGGCAAGTGATGCAGGCAGACGGCCTCCCGCATGCGTGCGCGCATGGCCGAATACCTGGTCGGGGTAAGCCTGCGTCTCGGCGGGCATCGGCTGGCCCTTTGTCCCCTTGCCCGTGCGCAGGTAACTGTCCATGTTGCCCTGCCCCCAGTTGTACGCCTGCAGGGCGCTGCGCCACGAGCCATAGCGGTTGTAGAGGCCGCGCATCATCTGCGCCTGTGACCCGATGGACTGCACCGGGTCGCGCGGGTCGATGCCATATTCTTTCGCCGTGGCGGGCATGAACTGCGAGATACCCACCGCGCCCGAAGGCGATACCGCATTCGGGTTGAAGTTCGACTCCTGGTGCATCTGGCCCACCAGCAGTTCGGGCGGCACGCCATACTGATTTCCGGCCTGCTGGGCCGTAGCGATGTAGCGCTGGAGGTCGGCAGGCAGGTTCATTTCAGGTTCCTCAGAATGTCCTCTGCCGCCTGGTTATCCGCCGCCGCCTGGCGAGCCTGCTCGGCCATGCCGAAGCGCTGGCGCATCAGGTCGTAACCCTGCTTGGCGGCAGTGATGTCGCTGTCGAGCTTCGCCAGTGCCTTGATGGCAGGCGCGGGTACATCAGCCTCGCCGCCACCCTCGAACGGCATGTCCAGACGGTGAAAGCCCAGCGACGCGTTCTGCAGGCCAGGGTACTGCTGGAACAGGACGAGCTTGCGGCGATTCAGCGTATCGAGCGCGGTCCTGGCCTGGTCCACCTGATCCTGCGTGACAGGAACAGATGGCGTGCCAGGCTGGTTCGTAGTGCCTGGGGAACCCGGTGGTGCAAGGGGATTCGGCGTCGTACCGGGTTGCTGCTGGCCGCGCCGCCAGTCGGAACCGGTCGGCAGGGACGTACCCGGTGCGCGGGGGGCAGGCCCACCCGCACTGCCGCCCATGCCACCTCCCGCGCCACCGATGATGCCGCCACCATCGCCGCCACCCACCAGGGGATTCGCAACCGGTGCCGTTGTCTTTGCACCGCGCGAACCCGTGCGCGTGCTGGCAGACGCGGCAGGCGACGTGTACGCAGCCCAGCGGTCGAAGGTGGGCACCGCAGGCACGGTCGAGAGGATCGAGCCGTTCGGGTTGTAGGTGTTAATCACCGGTTCCTGACCAGGCGGGTAGACCACCTGCTGGTTCGCATCCAGCAACCCCTGACCGCGCAGCCACGCGTTGGTGGAATCGGTATGCTGCTGCAATGCGAGTGCATTGTCGGGTGTCGAGGAATCGCCCCGGAAACTCATCAGGTTCGCCACCTGCGTGGCATTCTGCTGCAGGAGCTGCGCCCGCCGCAGCGACTGCGCGTTCGCAAGCTGGTCGGCGTTGGTCGCGCTCTCAAGCTGCACGCGCTGCGGAATGAGCTGTGCGTTGCCGGTGTTGACTGCCGCCTGAGCCTGCTGCATCACCGGCTGTTGCGCGAGCTGGAACGCGCCCGCCTGGTTTTTATACTTCGCGGTGTTGATGATGTCCTGTCCCGCCATCGTGCCCAGGTTCTGCGCCTGCGGCGTGAGTGCCGAGATAGCGGCGTTCTGTTCGGTGGTGCCCAGCCCCGTCATGGCGAGATTACTCATCGCCCGCGCGCCCATGGTGCTGCCGTACTGGGCCGGATAGCCCTGGTCCTGCAGCGACTGTGCTGCTGCCTGCTGCGTGTCGGAAGTCAGTTGCGTGGTGGCAAGCTTGCCCGGTTGTGCTGCCGCGCCCAGCACGTCCTGGCGGTTGGCCGTGTCGCCGAGATACTGGTTACGCGCATTGGTGGCAAAGATATCGCTGCCCTCGGTGCCTTCAGCCTCGTTGGTTTTCACGTAATCCTGACGCAGCTTTTCCGAATTGAACAGGTCGTCCCAGTTATCCTTCACGGCCTGCTGCTGGCCCTGCACCCAGGGTTTGAACAGGTCAACGGGCATGAACAGCATCACAGCCTCCAGAACCGGAAAACATCAAGCCTTGCCCGCAGTCCACGACGCGTTCACGTCGGTGCCCGCCATGGTCACGTCCGCGCCCTGGTTCACAGGCGCGAAGCCCATGATGGGCGTGGACGGCGCGGGTGACATGTCGGGTAGCGGTGAGGACTGCGGCATGCTCATGTCCATGGGAGCACCCACCATCACGCCGCCCTGGTCGCTGGTGGTCTGCATCGAGGACACGGGGTTCGGTGTCCACGACGATTGTGGACGGGTCGGATAGACCGTCTGGTTGCGGTTGCGCTCGTAACCGAGCGCGTACAGCGCACCCGCTGCACCTGCACCCGCCTGCTGGCCCAGCAGCCCGTAGAGGCCCGCCGCCGTCTTCGCGTAACTGGCCGCATCACCCAGCAGGTTGCGCCCGAGGCCCAGCGCGTTCATGATGCGTGCCCAGCGGCGGTCATCCATCGCTTCCTCGCGCGCTTCCTCGTAGCGGTACGCGTAGTTCTGCGCGTCGCCAATGGCCTGCGCCTCGGCAATCGTGATGTCCTTGATCATGGATTGCGTCAGACCCGTGCAGAAACGGTTCGCGCAGTTCACGACATTGTTCAGTGCATCCGCGAACTGCTGCTTCACGCTTGCGATGTAGCGGCCCGCCGTCTCGTTGTAGAGCGGCTGGTAGAGGGGCTGCGAACACGCGTAGGCCACCGCTGCCGTCTCGCACGGCACGAACGTGTTGTTCCAGTAATTGCGTAACTGCAGCGCGAGGTTGTAGTAGCCGTTGGCGATCTGGTATTCACGCGCGGACATCTCCAGCGCGGCGAGCGTGTTGATGACGGCAACAGCGGTCGCCGCGAGCTGCGCGATGGTGGTGGACGACACCCAGCCGTTATCGGTGCGCGCGTCCTGCGACTGCACGATGGAGCCGGTGTTGACGGTGCCTTCGACTACCGACATGGCAGTTCCTCACGCCGCATGCGATGCGTCGCGCTGCCCTGGATATCGACACTGCGGTACAGGTGGGTGATACCGAGCACGCCTGCCAGCTCGCGCACGCGCTGGACGGCCTCGCGCATGAGGCCACGGTGGCGCACTTCAGGCTTGAGATAGACGGTGGCGATATCGGCCACGCCGTCGCGGCAGAACAGCGACTGACGGCGCAGCAGCAGAAGGAATCCGACTAACGTACTGTCCAGTCGTATTTCGAAGGGAACGAGTTCACGGCTCATCCACACACGGACAAAGCCTTCGACGTTGAACGCGAACTCGCCGTAGCCGGGTGGCCGCGCCTCGGCCCAGTAGGCCAGCAGCAGCGGTCCCAGCTCGCCAAGCACCGTTCCTGAATCCGCCGCAGCCTGGGGCATCCAGACCGGACGGATCACGACGCGCTCATCGGCCATGCTGTTCCAGGGCGAGCTCACGCAGGCTGGTTGCCACGTGTACCGCCCACACCGTACCCGTACCGCGAAGGATAACCCCATGGATCATATGGCGTCCATACGGTTTGATGCGAAAGTAGTCGTGTCCCGCGACGATGCGGTGAAACACGATGCGCTGGTCAGCCTTCAACGCGAAATCGGCGCTCGCGCTGCTGCAGTTTCCACCAGCGTGTTCCCCGTTGCACCACACCCGGCCCGCCAGAAAATATGTCTGCCCCGGCGATTCAAACCACTTGCTTTCCCACTCGTAGGGCCGCAGTGTCGTGCCCGCATTCCACTGCGATACCGTGCCGTCTTCATTGAGCATGAACAGCTCGCCGTTGCCCGCGCTGCAGAGAAACACCGGACGGTCGGAGAGCGACGAGAGGCGATACGTTTCCCAGTTGCTGTACGCCTCGGTATCGATGGTCAGCATGAACGCGTCACTGTCCGACACACAAAATAATGTGCCCGCATACCAGCCCAGGCGCATCGTGTCGGGCCGCAGCTTGCGCCAGTCGTCCTGCGCGAACCACTGGTCGGTGATGACTTTCGGCTGGCCCCACGAAGGCAGCAGCACGAGACCATCGGTGCTCACGTACACCATGCCCATTGGCGTGACGACCGACCCCCGGTTCGAACAGCACGTCACCATCGGAAACGGCATCACGTACTGGCGCACGCGGCGGCACTCGCGTTTTTTGCATCCGGGCGATGTGCCCTGGATCGTGTACGGCGTGCCGGTAGTCGCGGCAAAGATCGTCGCGCCGTACCACATCACGTCGAGCGCACGCAGCGAGACGATGGGATAGTCGAGTGTCATGCGCTCGGCCTCGGGCCAGTTCCACGGCTGGCCGTTCGCACTGAAAAACAGGTCGCAGCCGCAGAAGCCCACCAGCGTTCCGGTTTCGGGAATCGCGAGGATGCCGCGCAGGCACGCGGGCGGCGGCATGAATTCGAGCGTGGTGAGCACCGCGCCCAGGTCCATGTTCAGCGTCGAGTCGGTGTACGACGGGGTGCCCACTGGCAGCGTCGCAACCAGACAGTAACTGGTGATGTGTTCCTCGACCTGTTCCCGCCCGGTACGAAAACCCGTCACCCTGCGATAGAGGTTCACGCCCGTCACGCACCACTCGGGGTCGGGCGTCGGCGGCAGGCCCGTGACGATCACGGTGTCGCCATCGTTACAGATGAACTCGTTACCCGGCCACGACGGCCCGCCTTCCTCGCACCATGCATTGACGTAGGTGGCGAGATAGTCCCGTCCCTCGGTTTCGTTCGAGAGTGCCGCATCGTCGTCCGCATTGTCACCTGCAGGCAGCGGCGAGACCGGCGTGGCGATGGGACCGGCACCGGGGCAGGGCACACCGAGCCGACACCAGGCAAACGTGCCGTCCGGCTGCGGACGGCCCACGGTCGGATACGGCGCATCGCCTGTCACGAACAGGCGGTTGCAGTGAGGCAGCCACGGCGCGACTTCCACACATTTATCCCATGCAAGCCACCCGCAGCCGAACGGCTCGACCGTGAGCGATCCGGCTGGCACGTCAGCCACCGGCAGGCGCTCGCGCCACGGCATCAGCGTGCCGTGCGTGAGCCGCACGTCCTCGGCGCGCACCGCGTAACCGGGTTTGAGGTCCACCGGATGCAGGCGCGGCACGATGCCGTAGAAGTTGTCGATGCGCAGCGAGGGCATACTGGTGTCCTTATGCGATGCCCGTAATCAGCCCGTCCGCGTTGTAGCTGACGGTCTTGCCGGTGTCGCCTGGCACGTTGGGATTGGGCGGACTGTAGAAGCTGCCCGCCGTGACCGGCGCGATGGCCTCGCTGATACCGGTAATCTGCCCCTGCGCATTGACCGTCAGTTCGTAGCGTCCGACCCGGTACATGCCTGCAGTAACGCCGGTACTCGCGAGTCCCACCGAATACACGCCGCTGCCGATGGGCTGCTCCTGGGCGCTCACGCCGCTGAAGCCCACCATCGCCGTGACGCTCGCGCCGTTCGATGGTGCCGAGTAGCCGGTGACGAGACCGTACTGGTTCACCGAGAAGCCCGCATAGTCACCCGCCGTGATCTGCGTTGCCATGCCGATCACGAGCGCCGCCGTTGACGAGCCATCGCCCGACACGGTGATCGGCTGCGCGCCCGACGTTGCCACGATGGTCGAGTCACCCGTGGCCGAAACCGAGATGCGCAAGGGATCGGCATGGGTGCCGCAGCCCGAGACACTGACGCCGTTACCCGGTGACACATACAGGAATGTCGCGAGTCCCGCCGCACCCAGGCTCGTGAGGTTGCACGCATCGGGTGACACCGTGATATCGGTGGTGGTGCTGCCGCCGTTCGATGACGTGTCGCTGCAGCAGGGCGCGGGCGTATAGGACGGCTCGGGCATCTGGCCGACGCCGACGATGCAGCCGTCCTGGAACTGGATCGCGGAATACGTGCCATCGGGAATACGCCAGGTGCGCGCGCCGAGCGTGAAGCACGAGCCGTCATAGCTCAGGGTGTAGTTGCCCACGCACACCTGGAATGACGCGCAGGAAGGGCACGCTGCAGGTTGCGTCACGGGCGGGCACACAAGGGACTGGCGGGTCGCCCTGCATTGAACAAGTGACTTGCTGTTCACACGATCCTCCGGTGTTTCATGCGAAACGGCCCGCGCGTGTTGCCCGTGAGCCGGTCCATGCCCGCGCCCGTTACCTTGTCATCGAAATTCGTTGTATGCAGCGCAGCAAGCTGCGGGTCGTACCACTCAGCTTTTTTTATCGCAAACAGACGTGCCAGCGCCCCGTGCACCACCGCCTCGTGGTAGCGCTCGTAAAAAAGCCGGTCCACGTCGCACGCATCGCGCAGGGGCGCGACCGACACCTTGACCCACAGCCCGCCGTCATGATCGCTCGCAGGCGCAGGCGTCACGTTAATGATGTCGGGCGGCTCGAACCACACCGCGGAATGGCTGCAGGCGCAGGGCAGGCGGCACGGCTCGTGCGGTGTCGCCACGTTGTCGTTGCACGAATCGTCGAAACAGACACGCTGGATCGCGACGATGCGCTCGCACGCGGGCGGCGTGATCAGGTAATCGGACACGCACGCCTGAAAGTCCACGCGCAGGATGCGCGTGATGACCTGCGCACGCTCGGCCAGGTCAATCGCGGCATGGCGCAGGTAGTTTTCCGCAATCTCGGCGGGACAGTTGCCGGTGGCGAGAATCACTTCGGGCGAGAACGCCGAGAACGGGACCGTCGCGAACGGATCATAGATGATGGTCATGGCGCGATGCTCATAGCGCCACCCGTGCGGTCTGGATCGCGGCCACCGCCGCAGGCGACGAAAGCGCGCCGATCTGCTGCGCGAGCTGGCGCGAGAACTGCACGTTCAGCAGCGCGAAGTAGAGCTTCAGGTGAATCATCGCGGTCTGCACCGACGACACGCTCTGTTCCTCGACCATCAGCGCACGGAACAGTACCCACTGTTTCGCCGCCGTGATGATGCGGCAGTCGCTGTCGCTGCCGTTACCTGGTCCGCAGCAGTCGTCATCGAGGTTGCTCGTCGCCAGCGTTTCAGGCATCACCGCGCAGCGCGCCTTCACGTATACCTTGACGTTCGGCGGCACCGGGGGCGTGACGGCAAACGCACCGCCCTGCAGCGGATCGAAGTTGTAGCCGGTCAGCCTGAAAGGTCCGGACGGGGCGGGGCATCCGGGCTTCGTCCAGGAGTAGGTCGCGGCGTCCGAGCGCCGGGGCAGGTAGCCGTCCAGCAGATTCCCGGCTGCATCGGTCTGGCCGATGATCTGCTGCAGGATGGAACACTCGCACGGCTGCTGTTCGCGGCCCGGTGCGAGCTGCATGATCACGGTCCTGACAAACAACGCAGAATTCAGCACGAAGGCATTGCACTGCGCCTCGTTGATATACGCAAGGAGCTGGCCGCGCGTCCAGGTCTGGAACGGGTGGCCTTCCTCGGCGTCGTTCAGGTCGCGCGCCAGCTCATCGAGAACCTGGCTCAGTCGCATGGAGATTCAGCCCCACGGACGTGTGCGGAATATCGCGGGCGACGGATTCCGCACGGCGCGCACGCGCAGGCGTTGCAGGAGGCGCGGGTGGCGGAGGCGGCGCAGGGGGGATGAACTGCGCCTGCGGATCGTCGCACGCTTCCACGAGGTCGCCGCGTTTCGCCATTTCCTCGCTGTAGACATGCACGGTCCCGGTCGCCTTCTCGCGCAGGTACGCGCACGGCGGCACCACGGGCGGCGCACCGTTGAGGTCTTCGCCTTCAGCGGCGGGCGGTCGCGGGTCGGCAGGCAGCGTAAAGCGGGCCTTTGCCATGCTGGCCTCCACAAGTGACTTGGTGCGCAGGGTAACGTTGCGCACCTGATGCGTTGCCCAATGTGTTACCGCAGCGGCAGCGCGTGGTGGTGCGCGCTTCGGGTCTGAGTCGGGACGGTTCCATGATCAGTTCATCCACGGGAACTGAAAGTCGTGGGTCTTGGCGACCACGGAGATGCGGCCCGCGAGGTCGCCAAAGTTCTCGCCGCTGGTGGTGGGCGCAGTAAGAAAGCGCACCGCCAGCATCAGCACCGTGCCGAAGTCCACATACTCCTGCAGGAACGCATGCACGGAGCTTTCCTCCGACGCGTCGATGCCGGAAAAACCCGCAGGCATCGTGAGCGACGACTGCGGCGCGACACTCAGTGCATCATCGTCCACGCCGTACACGTTGCCGGTCACATCGAACGTGACGCCTTCCATGCTGGTCGCCGGGCAGTTGCAGTTGCTGCAGTTCAGCGTGACCGGCGGGGCCACCGGCTCGACCTTCAGGAACAGCTCGGTCAGCGAATGCTCGCCTGGCACGACCAGCAGGTTCACGGTGTCGCCTGCCTGGACATCCTTCATCACCGCGCGCTGGTACGGACGGTAGAGCGGCTGGATGTTGTCGCCCAGCGTGAAATCGCCACGCCCGTATTCACCCGCGACGGTGAGCGGATACGGGAGCCGGTATTCGCGCTGGCTGTCGCAGTACGGCAGCATCAGGAGCGGCATGCCACCCTTGTACAGGTTGTGCGTGCTCATCGTGTTGCCTCCTTCATACGGTCCCTACACAGTCCAGTAGCCGATTGCCATGGCATCCGGCAGGATGGCTTTCGAACCCCACACGGCCAGCATCTGGTACTCGATGCCGAAGTAGCGCGAGGGCCGCACCAGTTCGCCTTCGATCAGGTCGCCCGCGAAGGCGAACGCATCGCGGTGCGCCGCGACGATGTAGTACGCCTCGGTCTGCGTCGTGGCGTCGATCACGGCGGGTACGGAGTTGGTCACGAAAACATCGAAGCCGATGATCTTGCCGGGAAGCTGGCCGGTCGCCAGCAGCGAGCAGTCCACGCACTGGCCCATCATGAGGGCGTTCGCGTAGGGGCTTTCGACCAGCAGTTCCTGGATCGCGGGCGGCACGATCAGTACCATCTTGCCGTCTTCCCAGCGGCGCGCTTCCTGCAGGGTGCGCTTGAGCTTGGCGACCTCGCGCCCGAAGCTGGGACCGGTGATCACGCGCGGCGAGTTGATGGTGCCGAGATTGATGTTGCAGCTCTTGCCCGCGTTTGCGCCTTTGTTGCGCTGCCAGGTTTCGAGCACCATGCCGTTCAGGACGTAGCAGCGCCATTCCTCGGCCAGCCCCTGCCAGGCCGAGTCGAGCAGCGATTCCTCGAAGGGCGCGAAACGCTCGCAGATGCGCGCGATGTCGAGCTTGTCGAACTTCAGGTCCTTGTACGCGGCGTTGCAGATGCGCAGGCAGAAGCCCTCGGGCGTGACCTGTTCGGGCACGAGTTCCTGGTTTTTCTCGTAGGGACGCCACGGGCCGACCAGCGGCTGGCGGGTGAACTGCACCACCTGGTTGCACTGCGTGATGCGCTCGTCAATCTCGGTGTTCGTGATCAGCGGCAGGAAGTCCTTCTCCCAGCCGCGCGCAATGATCTTGTTGTAATAGCCGATGCGCGCGAGCGGTGTATTTTCCAGCCCGCCAAACCCGGAAGAGGTGGCAATGGTCATGGGCTTCTCCCTGATTTCCGTCCCGCATCATCAATTTCGTATAATTAAACAGTCAGTCTGTCGCATGGCCAGTATCACCGGCTATGCTTACTGCACGCGGCCCTCGCTTTCGGCCAGCTCGAAATCGACCCGGAACTTTTTCCACTCCGAATACGAAATCTGGCGGCTGCGGAACCGGAACGACATGTCCTCGTAGTCCTTCATCGTGTACACCGTTTTTTCCTCGTGTGCAGGGTCGGTTGCGACTTTCACCACACCCGTGTCGGCCACCGCCTTCAGGTCCGGTGCGCCGCCGCGCGACTTGAAGGTGTCCACTACGGAGTTCACGTAATCCACGTCGCCGTCGTAGTAGGCGCTTTTCATCTCGTCGCGCCAGGTGCGGCGCGTGCCGGGAATCCTGCCGTCGAGAAAGCCGTTGAAATCCGCCTGCGAGAGCAGCGTCTGGAAGTCCCTGTGCCTGCCCATGATCCCCCGGTTGGTGATCGCCATCGACGCGTTCTTCTGGCTGTCCGAGAGGTGCATCTGGCCGGTGGCGAGTTCCGCCACCCGCGCATCGAACGCCCCCTGCTGGTCGCGCAGCTTCTGTGCATAGTCGTCCTCGATACGTGCGAGGCGCGGGCGCAGCAGCTTTTCGTCCAGCTCGCGCGCCGCCTCGGGCGTGATCGCCTCCAGCGCGGAATAGTCCACCGCCCAGGCGCGCTCGCGCTCGGCATGGCGCAGCTTCGTGGCGGTTTCCTCGTTCAGGCGCTCGACTTCCTCGATGCGGGCCTGCGCGGTGCGCAGCTCGCGCGCCGTCTGCGAGCCGGTCGTCTCGTACTGTTCGATCAGGCGCGCGGCATCGAGCGCCGCCTGACGGTGTGTGTCGCGTTCGGCCTCGGTGGCTGCGAGCCGCGCACGCAACCCTTCGATGTCGGGGTCCACGTGGGCCACAGCAGGCTTCGCCGTATCAGCGGGCTTTGCGGTGTCCGTCGCCTTCGCGTCCTGCGTGGCCGGTTTCGCTTCTGCCGCCTTCGTCTCAGGCACCGCAGCGGCGGGCGTGGCAGCAGGTGCCGCAGGCGTGGGCGTGAGCTTCGCCTGTTCCTGTTCGAACGCTTCCGCCGCCGCAGCGGCGGGATGGCGGCTTGCCATGATGGCACTCCTAAATCTTCTGCCGGTTCAGCAGGTCAGCCAGGTCAGCCAGCGCCAGCACCCGGCCATGCGCCACCAGCGCCCCGGCACGCGCGCTTTCGGTGAACAGCAGCGCACCCTTGGCCGTCTCGCACTGCAGGGTGGCATCCGCCAGCAGGTCGGCCAGAATGCCTTCCAGCGCCTCGAACAGCTCGGGCTGCTTCACCAGCCGCCCGAGCGCCTGCACCTGCACCTGCGTAAGCCGTTTCTCAACGACGGCGCTTTTCGCCACGATTCTTTTCCTTTTCGTCGCGGCGGCGTTCGGCATCGGGCTTCATGGGGACTCTCCTTCAGGGTTGCTGATCGTGGTCGTATCATCCGTGGGCCATGAAATCAAGGGGCACGGCCCCGCCTGGCTCCCGGCACCGTAAACGTCGCCGGCGTGGACACCGATCTGGCTGAACCCCTGAACGGGGCATCCAGTGGCCGGTTCTTCGTGACCTTCGTGAGACCGAGCGAGCGGGGCGCTTTCGAACCATACGGTGCGCTCGTGCGGTCGTCATCGTCGTTGTCACGCACAGATGACCGGCTGCCGCCACCGCCCTTGCCGTCATTCATGCGGTTGGTGAAATCCTGGCTCGCGCCCCGGCCCGCGTTGCCGTTGCCGCTGTTGTTGCGGTTGGTGTAGTCGCCCATCACGCGCTCCTTCAGATGTAGTACGGCACCTTGCAGCCGTTGCCGAGCACAAGCCACCCCACAGGATTGCCCATCAGCGCCGTGCGTGTGCCATAGAAGTTGGTCGAGAGGTCAGTGCCCGACGAGAGCGCTGGGGCCGTGGTCGCGGCGGGTGCGAACGAGACGCCCGTGGCATCTTCCGCCAGCCCGCCACCCGGCGAGAGCAGCACCGCGAGCGGTGAGCCGGTCGTGCCGTCACCCATCAGGCCACCCGTGGCCGATACCACCACCGGCAGCAGGTCATCGAGATTGACCGTGTACTGCGTGCTGTCCGCCGTGGCGAAGGTCAGCGTATGGGTCCCGTCGTCATAGGAGACGAGTTCCAGAAACAGGTTGGCGGGAATCGCATCGACGGCGGTGGCAATCGCCGTGTTCATCTCGTCACAGGTGGGGATGGCATCGTTCACGAGATGCACCGCGCCGCTGCATTTCGTGAAGGTCGCGGCGATCACGGCGGGATTGGCCTGGGCCGCTGACACCGAATTGTCGATGCAGCACTGCAGCGACGCGCACAGGGCCGATGCCAGCACCGCAAGCGCTGCACTGTCCTGGGCGAGCGCCCCCGCAAGCGTGAGGGTGCTCATGCCCGGATTCGGATAGCTGCCGGTGAGCACGCCGCCCGCCGCGCCCGAGGGCGGCGACGCGGCAGGCACCAGCGACGCGACGAGCTGCGTGAGCAGCACCTTCGCGTTCGGGTCACTGAGGATACGGTTGATGGCGGCCAGCCCCGTGATGACCGGAGACGGATACTGGCCCGCGAGGTCGCCGCTGGCAGGACCGGTGGGCGGCAGCGTCACGGGGAAACAGGTAATGATGGCGCTGCACAGGGCCTGCGCGAGCGCCGCCTGGGCGCTCGGGCTGGACGCGATCTGAGCCGCGACCTTCAGTGGATCGACCTGCGGATTCGGATAGGAGCCGGTGAGGTCGCCGCCCGCCGCCCCCGAGGGCGGCAGCGTCGCGGGCAGCGGCGCGCAGCAGTTGTTCGGCATGTCACTCACCCTCCACAGTCACAACCGCCGCAGGCACCAAAAAAGAGGCTGGGCGGAATCAGCGCGGCAGCCTGCCCGTCCAGTCCGATGGCCTCGATGTACACCAGCCCCAGCGCCGCCTCGTCGTTCAGGTTCAGCCGGTACGACCCCGGCACCGTGAGCACTGCCAGGTTCTGGCAGGCGTTCAGTTGCCACACGCCACCCTGCGTCACGTCCTCGGCCTGCATCACCACGGCCATCGGTGGCTCCAGGTCCTCGCACGCGCCACCCTGCGGCATGATGCTGTCCTCGTAGCGCACCTTCTCGATGACTGCCTGCTGGGATTCCATCAGGCCGAACGCCGAGAGCATCACGCCCGTGCCGGGGCGCACGAAAAAGATGGGGCTGGCGAGGCTCACCGAGCGCGCGTCGAACAGGATCATGCGCCTGCGCTCCCTGGGCTTCCCGTGTCGCTGCCGAAAATCAGCGCGGCGGGCACGCCGCCGCCGCGCACGAGGCGCGCCTCGACATAGGCTTCACCCACCATCGACTCGTCGGACAGTTCGAACCGGTACGCGCCCGGAACCGTGATGAGCTTCGTGTCGTCGGTATCACTCATCGTCCACGCGACACCCGCCGTCATGACGGGCTTCTGGTACGTGACCGTGGGAAAAAGCGCTCCGGGCGGAATCACGCCTGCGGGTTCCGCGCAGATGCCGGGGCAGGCGTAGCCCTGCGGCATGCCGCCTGCGGCGAGCGCCACCTTGTAGACGCTGAGCGTGCCGCCCGCGAGTTCAAAGGCCGACACGACCAGCACGGCCCCCGCGTCCACCACGAACACACCGGACCAGACACTGGCCGAATGCACGTCGAACACCGCGTCGCTGCGGTAGCGGCTGTCGCATGAGACACCGGAACCCGGCTGCACGGGTTCGCAGGTGAGCGTGCCGGTCGATACCTGGCAGTCCATGCCGTTCTCCGTCATGTCCCGTGATACTGGTCAATGACCGCAATCACCGCCCGCGCGAATTCGAGCCGGTCATAGCGGCCCTTGCGCGGCGTGGTGATGACCGGATTGAACCAGTACACGCGCTTCACGCCGACGAAATAGCCGTCCTGGGTGTAGCGCAGGGTGCGGCGCGTGCCAAAGCGCACGGAAAAGCCCCCATCGGGCGTGACTTCCTCGACCCGTCCGGCACCCAGCAGGAGGTCCCACACGGTGTCGCCCGCCATCACCCTGTCACCATCCAGCATCGCCGCCCTCCGTTTTCAGTGCCGTATAACGCCACACACGAGCGCTGTCAATGCAATGCCCACGGGAATGCCCACCGCGCCGCCATAAAGCATGCCGCGCAGCGCCGAACAGCACCAGCAGTCCACCGGAAACAGCTTTTCCATCACGTCGCCAATCACGGAGTCCACCTCACACGGGTTGACCAGGAGCCGACGACGCAACCACGTTAGAATCGGGAACACTGGCACCTCCGAGCGGTGAGGGTGAGGGCGCGGGTCCACCAGGTGAGCCGGGTGCGCCAGGCTGCGCCTGCTGCTGTGCCTGTTGTTCGCCCGGTGTGCTCTCGTCGGGGAACTGGTCGAGTGGCACACCTGCGGCCACCAGTGCCTGGTCGATGGCCCACTTGAGCAGCGCGGGCGGAATGTCACCGGTCTGCGCGAGCTGGGCGATGAACTGCAGCGTGTCCTGCGCGTTCTGCTTGGCGACTTCCTTCTGCAGCAAGCCACTTGTTCCGCGTGCTTTCACCTTGGCATCGCCCTTGATGTCCGGGTCCGGGTCAAATTTCATGTTGAAGCTGAAGTAGGCGTTCCCCAGGCGCTCGAACAGGTCGATGTCGAGATTGGTCAGCGCACTCTGCACGCCCTTGAGCGCATTGCCGTAGAGCGCCATGATGCCCCGGAAGGTGCGGTTCACGCCCGTGCCCACGGGCTGGCCCGAAAGCGCCGCAGGCAGGCCCGTCCAGCGGTCGGCCAGGTCGATGAAGAACTGCATCAGGTTTGCGGTCGATTGCGTTACGTTTGGCACGGTATGGAAGTAATGCGCGGGGCGTCCGCCGTTGGCGGGGTCCGGGTCCACCGGCACCACCGTGCCCGCCATGACGTTGCCAATCTGGTCCTCAGCCATGTAGCGCTGGATGCGCCGGTAATCCACTTCACCCAGCGGCGCGACGGAATAGGAAATGTTTTCCAGCGTGCCGCGCAACGCCGCCATGAACGCGCGCTCGATGTCGCGCACGATCTGGCCGATGCCATGACCGGGGAGCTTGCCCGGTGTGCGCTGGTAGGCGGTGGCGTAGACGGGCCGCTCGGCAGTGTTCGGGTTCGGGTTGATCATCAATTTGATCGTCCACATGCCGAGCACCACGGCCTCGGTCTCGTGATACTCGCCGTCATCCACCGAGAGGCCATAGCGGTTAAGCTCCCGTCCCGACAGGAGGCCAAAATGACGGATCACGTCGATGGACTCGTCCAGCCCCCACATGAGCGAACCGACCATCGGCTTGTCGGGGTTCGGGTTGAGCCAGTCACGGTTGGTCTCGGGCAGCGCGAAGTGCTTCAGCGCCTCCACCACGTTTGCGGTGATGTAGCCGGGGAGCGTCGCGCTCATCATCAGGCGGTACTTGGTCATGCGCTCGCGCACGATGTCGAACGTGCCTTTTCCGGCAGAGGACGAATCGGGCGACCAGAAGTAATCGAACGGCGAGACGTTGCGCACGGCCAGCATCGGCTCCAGCACCTGCACGGCACGGTTGCCGCGCCACGCGAAGACAGGCCGCATCTCGGGCGTGGGACCGACCATCACCGCATACGGGTAGAGCGCAAAGTTGGTGAGGAAGGGCAGCAGCTCGTCGCGGAACGCGCCTTCGACTAGCTGTTCCTCGATGCGCTGCTGCATCGCGCGGGACGCGGCCTGCGCCTCGTCCTGTTCGGCGGCAAGCTGCTGGGCCTTGAGCTGCCGCACCATGTCCACGATGCCCTGCGGACCCGGTGCCATACCATCGCCCAGCAGCTTTTTCCTGACCTGCTGCACGACCTTCGCCTTGCCCGAACTCGACAGCTCGGGGATCGGGGTCGGCTCCACGACGAACGGTGCGTCCGAACTGTTCAGCAGCAGGTCGCGCATCCACGCCACCAGCACGTCGGTCTTGTGTTTGGTGATGGAGACAGTCAGGTCGATGCCCGACGCCTCGACCAGTTCCTGGTCGCGCGGGTCGAGGATCGAATGGTACTGGCGGTACGAGTTGCGCAGCGTCTGTTCGACGGTGTAGCGCCCGATGCGCTCCACCGCGCGCCAGTGACGCGCACGGCGGTAGCGGTCGCGCACCAGCATCGCAACCGGATCGAGGATCGTGCCAGGAGGAAGCGATTGCTCCGACTGGTACTGCGAGGTCATGTCCATGTGCCGCTTCTAGCATTGGAGCGAAGCAGCAGCAAGGACGTCTTAACGGATCAGTTCCAGACAAGCAGTAGTTTCGCGAGGGAGCACACACGAAATACGAGCACCACCCGCGCAAGAATCATCCAGACGCGACGCTCGACGTTCGGTGCGCATATCCATGCGGCACGTATCCATGCAAAGAACACCAGGAGGTAAGGAACCAAGGCTCCAAAATACACCATTGCCGGGGTCTTTGGCGTCACAAGCACGGCTAGCAGGGGTATCAGAAGCAGATTAAGGGGTACGCCAATTAGCCACCAGACTTTCCATAAGGGTTCTTGTCCGTTCCAGGCGCGCTTAAACATATTTGTACTTTCCGTCGTGCTCTACGTGGTCGATCCTCGCAACAGCGAGGGCACGAGATAGTACCGCAGTCTGTGATGACGAATGCTTCACGCATTGTCAAGCGCAGCGCGGCATGCTATGTCCCGGCACATGGACATGCCGTGGAATGAGCTGATGGTCTTCGCCGCAGGCGCGGCGGGGTCGCTGCTGCGCGTCGTGGTGATGCCGCCCGCGAGCCGCCTGCTGCTTGCGGCGCATGTGGGCCTGGGGGCGCTGATGGCGATATTTGTCGCACCCGCGATTGTCGAGGAGTGGTTCACCGGTCACGGCCCCGGCATACAGCGCGGCATCGCATTTGTGGTGGGCGTGCTCGGACCGCTGGCCGGGGAAATCGTGCTGCGCGTGGTTGAACGCCGGGGCGACGACGTGGCCGAGCGGCTGCTGGACCGCTTCGGCGGAAAGGACGACAGGCGATGAATGACCTGTCAATCCAGCTTGTGCCGCTGCACACAATGCTGAACATCGTGCTCGGCGTGACGGTGGGCTACCTGCTGTCGCTGCACGGACAGCCCTGGGTCTGGCGCGCGATCCTTGGCGTGATCCAGTTCGGCGTGCTGTGGGACCTCGCAGGCCTGCTGTGGCTGGGCTACCGCGCGGTCTGGCCGGGTGAGTCGATCCTGACGGCGGGATTCTCTCTCGCGTTCCTCGCGCTGATCGCATCGGGCAAGTCACTTGTCACGCGGGCAACGCATGAAGAACGCCATGTCGATGCCTCTTAGAGCCGCTAACACAACCTGGACATGACGCCACGAAAGCCATATCCTGGCGCCATGTCCAGACGAAAAATCAGTAACGAGCTATGGGT
>NZ_RQIS01000008.1 GCF_003837865.1 Paraburkholderia dinghuensis
GAGCAACTCTGCCTCCTGACCTCCATAAAGTCAGCTCAGAGTACGCAATCGCTCCCTAAAGCTCCACGGTTTCCTGCGATGAACCAAACAAAAGCCCTCTGTCCTGCGGACAGAGGGCTTTTTTATGCGCGACGAATCGCTGTCAGTCGTTCATTGCGTCGGCGCTCGGCTCGGCCGCACCCGATTCGTCGACGACGTGCGAAGAAAGATTCAGGAGCCCATTGCTCTGCGCATACTGGAACAGCTCGGAATCGCGATCGAGCCCCAACTTGCGCATCGCGGTGTTCTTCTGTGTGCTGATCGTCTTGATGCTGCGGTTCAGTTTCTCCGAAATCTCCTTGATGGTCAGACCGGAAACGAACAGCCGCACCACCTCCAGTTCGCGTTTGGAAAGAATCACCTCGTCGTTCTTGCCGCCGTTGTTCAGGCGCAATGAGTCAAGGGCGACTTTGACCTGCGGACTCAGGTATTCGAGCTTGCGGCTCACATGCTGAATCGCGAGGCCGATGTGACTCAGGTCGTCCGATTTGTGTACAACGCCAATTGCACCCAGTTCGCGCAACCGCTTGAGCAGCGCGGGATTTTCGAGCATCGTCAGGACGACGATCGGGATGCCAGGAAAATTCCGACGCAGATAGCCGACAAGCGGCAAACCGTCGCCGTACTGCCCGCCCGGCATGGCGAGGTCAGTGACGAGCACGTCGCACGGAGTCGTTTGCAGCACCTTGACCAGTTCGGTGGACTGGCGCGCACGCGCGACGACCTGAATACCCGGAAACTTGAGAAGCGCGCTCTCCGCGCCAAACAAAATAACCGGATGATCGTCGGCAACCACGACCCTGATTTGCTGCTGCATTACCCCTCCGTGAAAGCTATCCGTCTCTCTTCCGATACATGTCACCCTCGCACATTGAGCACGTGAAAGCCTGGCACAACAAGTTGTCCAGATTGGCAACCAGGGGAGCACGCGATGATAGCGGATTTCCATCGACGCGCCATGATCAGTGAAACGAAGCGTTATTTCTAAATACCGCTATATTGAATCAACTCCGATCAGGAACACAATTCGAAATGTCCCGTCAGATGATTGTGTGCAGTGTATAACGCCAATGCATGCAGGAGACCTGATCAATGGTCCATGTCCAAACCAGCCAGCCGCGTTCAAGCTGCCTTCAGCTCGTCTTGCGTTGTGCGGCACTGACACTCGTCGCTCATGCAAACGACATCACTTACGCAGGCGAGATGTTTTCCCTTTCTAGCACGACATTCCACGACGGCGGGCGTGTCAACACAGCACAGGTCTTCAACGAGGCAGGTTGTGACGGAGGCAACCGCTCGCCGCAACTGACGTGGCGAAACGCGCCGGCAGGCACGCGCAGTTTCGCCGTCACGATGTTCGATCCCGACGCGCCCGGCCGCGGCTGGTGGCACTGGGCGGTCGCCGACATTCCGGCAGGCGTGACGACACTTCCCGAGAACGCGAGTGCATCGGGTGCGGTGAAGTCGGTCGGCGCCGTCGAGGCGCGCAACGACTTCAGTACCGACGGCTACGGTGGTCCATGTCCACCCGCCGGCAAGCCCCATCGCTACGTGGTCACGGTGTACGCGCTCCGCGTCGACAGGCTCGGACTCCCACCAGGCCGCCCAGCGGCGATGTTCGACCACGAAATAACGGGGTCAGCACTCGGCACCGCGCAAATCACGGTCACGTATGGACGCTGAACGGCCTCTTGCCTGCGGGCGTTCGCGATTGCATCACAAGCAGTCAGTCAGCCGCTGGGTCCAATGCGGGCCGGAGCGCGCGAGGGCGCCGCGGAATTCGCCAGGATCGGCGACGCCGCGCGTTGCGTCGCCTGCCTGCACGCTCGAAACAGCGCGCACACCGGGCACGCGACTCGGCCCTTCCGTCCCGTCCGGGAAAATCCCAATTTTTTCCGGCACGGCCCGCACGTTCAGGCTTATCCAGTTCTAAAATACCGTTCCGGCGCCGGACGGGTCAGCCCCGTTGCGTCAGCATCCCGTAATCCCCGCGTTCAGAGAGATTGAGATGAGCACGAAAGTTTTTGTCGACGGACAGGAAGGCACGACCGGCCTGAAGATTTTCGAATACCTGTCAGCGCGCGCCGACGTCGAGATCCTGCGTATCGACGAAGCAAAGCGCAAGGACGTCGCGGAACGCCGTCGCCTCATCAACGCCTCGGATGTCACGTTCCTCTGCCTGCCCGATGTCGCTTCGCGCGAATCGGCGTCGCTGGTCGAGAATGAGCGCACGGTGCTGATCGATGCAAGCACTGCGTTTCGCACGAGCCCCGACTGGGCCTACGGCCTGCCCGAACTCACCCGCGCGCAGCGTGAGCGCGTGCGCACTGCGAAGCGCATCGCCGTGCCGGGCTGCCACGCTTCGGCGTTCGTCCTCGCCATGCGCCCGCTCGTCGAGGCCGGGCTCGTCGCACCCGATTTCGCCGCGCATGCTTATTCGCTGACGGGCTACAGCGGCGGCGGCAAGAAGATGATTGCGGAGTACGAAGCAGGCGACAACGCGAAGCTGATGAGCCCGCGCCCCTACGCGCTCGGACTCACGCACAAGCACCTGCCGGAGATGGCCGCGCACGGCGGTCTTTCGTCCGCGCCGGTGTTTACGCCGATCGTCGGTCCGTTCTACAAGGGCCTCGCGGTCACGACCTATTTCTCGCCGAAGCAGCTCGCGCGCCGTGCGAAGCCACAGGACCTGCAGGCGCTCTTCGCCGAATACTATGCGGGCGAGCAGTTCGTGCGCGTGGCACCATTCAACGCCGACGAAAATCTCGACAACGGTGCCTTCGACGTCCAGGCGAACAACGACACGAACCGCGTCGACCTGTTCGTGTTCGGCAACGATGAGCAATTCGTGACGCTCGCTCGCCTCGACAATCTGGGCAAGGGCGCCTCGGGTGCGGCGATCCAGTGCATGAACCTCGCCATCGGCGCGCCGGAAGAAACCGGCCTGAAACGCTGATCGGCATTGCGTTTGGGGGCTCGCTCCCGGCAGTGCAAAGCAAAACCGGCTCTTGGGGTGCAGTTCACTCGGAGCCGGTTTTTTATGCGCGCTTTCAGGGTCGAAACACACGCACCGCGTACACGAAACGTACGGACGAAAAAAAGCCCGCCAAGTTGGCGGGCTGAATCCATATCAGAGGAGACATGGAGGAGACAGGAACAAGTATATCGACAAACGTGGTGCAATGCAACATGTAAAGTAGTACGGACCCGGATGTCGCTTTCTTGCAACAAATGTCCCGACGACGTCCTACCGGCCGCTCATTGAGAGAATGAACGTAAGCTGATCGAGCCCCACGGGGCGGACCAGATGGACATCGAAGCCCGCCGCCAGCGCCTCGTCGCGGCGACGGATCTCGCCCCAGCCCGTCAGCGCAATGAGCAGCGGCATATGCGCGCCGCACGCGTCGCGCAGGCGGTGCACGATCGTTGCGGGGTCGTCCTCCAGCAACGACAGCGCGACGATCGCCACGTCCGGTACAAAGCGCGCGGCCGCCAGCGCCGCGTCGTCCAGCGTTCGCGCCACGGCGATGGCGTAATCGAGGTCGGTGAGCAGCGTGCCGAGCCCCGTCAGTGATTGTTCGTCGTTATCGGCGATCAGGATGCGCGTATCCACCCGCCCTCTCCCGCGATTGTGGTTGTCATTCGACCCATGCCCTGTTCCGTTCGCTCCGGCGAGCTGCAAGGCCAGATTCCTCCCGCCTCACGACGCCACCCGGCGAGATGTTTGCCATTGTGCCGCTCCACGACAGCCCACATAGTGCGACACCGAGCACTCATATGAGGATTGCGATGCGGCCGAAGCATGGATCCCCTGTACGTTCGGCCAGACGATTCCAATCGTCTCACGTCTATGCATCGCCCGCTGTCTGCCCGGCGCGCCGTGCCGCAACCCGCCCGAGCACCGCGAAATCGCGCTCCCCGTCGCCGTGTGCAACCGCCTCGATCAGGCTGTCGCGCACGACGCTCGCCACGGGCATCGGCGCTGACACCTCGTCCGCCGCCGCGAGCGCGAGTCGCACGTCCTTGAGCCCAAGTCGTGCCTTGAAAAGCGCCGGTTCGTAGCGCCGTTCCGCGATCATCGCGCCGTAGCCCGAGTACACCGGCCCCGGGAACGGCCCGCCCGTCACGACGTCGAGAAAGTCGCGCATCCCGACACCATGGCCCGCGAGCAGCGCCGCCGCCTCACCGAGCGTCTCCACCGCCGACGCCAGCATGAAATTCGCGGCCAGCTTCATCACGTTCGCCTGTTGCGGAAGCGCGCCGATGCGCCAGGTTTTCTGCCCGACAGCGTCGAGAAGCGGCTGCACACGGTCGATAGCAACCGAAGCGCCCGCCGCGACGATCGTGAGTTTCGCGGCCCGCGCGGCGTCCGGGCGGCCAAGCACCGGTGCCGCCACATAGTGCAGGCCGCGTTCGGCATGCTCGCGCGTGAGTTGCGCCGCGAGCGCGACCGAGATCGTCGCCATGTTCACGTGAACGATGTCGCGCGGCGCCGCTTCGAGCAGGGCCGCGTCGACGACGTCACGCACCGCCGCATCATCGGCCAGCATCGACAGGACAGCGTCGCCCGCGAACGCGTCGGCGGGTGTGGCGACCACCTGTGCACCAGCCGCGACGAGCGGCTGCGCGCGTTCTGGCGTCCGGTTCCAGACCCGCACCCGATGTCCCGCCTTCAGCAGATTCGCGGCAATCGCGCTGCCCATATCGCCGAGGCCGATAAATCCGATATCCATCGCATGCTCCTTCGTGCATCGTGTTTCGTGTTGAGAACCGGCAGTAAATCACACGCGACGGTGGACTGCAGCGATCCGGCGCACCGGCGTCCCGTCAGTGCGATACTGGCCGCATGGTTACCGCCACTTTCCGCTTCTACGAGGAGCTGAACGACTTCCTTGCGCGGCCGCTGCGCCGTCGCGAATTCAGTTGCGCGTGCGCACGCAACGCCACCGCGAAGCACATGATCGAAGCGCTCGGCGTGCCGCACACCGAAGTCGAGCTGATCCTCGTGAACGGTGAATCGGTGGGCTTCGAACATCCGCTGGCCGACGGAGACCGCGTCGCCGTCTACCCCAAATTCGAGGCGCTCGATATCCGGTCGCTGCTGCGCGTGCGCGCAGCGCCGCTGCGCGAGTTGCGCTTCGTCGCAGACGCCCATCTGGGCGGCCTCGCGCAGTTACTGCGTCTCGCGGGCTTCGACACGCTCTACGACAACAACTACCCCGACGACGAAATCGAAGCGCTCGCCGCCGCTGAACATCGCATCGTGCTCACGCGCGATCGCGAACTGCTCAAACGCCGCACCATTACGCATGGCTGCTACGTGCGCGCACTCAAGCCACGCGCGCAGTTGCACGAGATCTTCGAACGGCTCGACCTGGCCGCGAGCGCGCGGCCCTTCCGGCTCTGCCTTTCGTGCAACGCGCCGCTGCGATCAATCGAACGCGGCGAGGTGCGCGCACGCGTCCCGGAGGGCGTGTTCGAGCGTCAGACCCGCTTCGTCACCTGCGACGTCTGCCGTCGCGTGTTCTGGGAGGGCTCGCACTGGCAGCGCATGCGCGCGCTGATGGACGTCGTCACGCAGGCCGCGCCGGCCGCGGAAACATGAAACGAAACCCACAGCAAAGTGCGAGCGCGATGGACGCGCCCGGTCGAATGCGTACAATGCGCGCCAATGCCTAACACCGGAGCCGACAGCATGGCCATGAAGAAATTCGACCTTGAGAAGAACAAGGCGCTGAAACTGATGCAATCGACGAACCAGTCGGGGCCCGAGCGCTTCGGCAAAGGCTCGGCGGCAGCGTCCCCAACGCTGGACCGCCGCGAGCGCCGCAAGCTCGATCAGGCGCAGGGGCTCGTACCGTTCGCATGCAAGCTCAACGCCGATCTGGTCGCTCAGTTGAAGTCGCGTGCCGAGAGCCACCCCGGCGGCCTGAACGGCCTCGTGACCGAGTTGATCGAAGCAGGCCTCGCGCGCGACGCGTCGTAACGCTCACGACGATAAAAAAAAGCCAGAGCATCCGCTCTGGCTTTTTCCTGGATCCGCGGCGCCCGACGTTGTGGCCACGCGCGGCGCGATCTCGCGCGACTTAGTTCGGCTGCCCCTTGTCAGCCGTGCCCGCCGCCGACGCGGCTTCCTCGACGGCAGCGCGCTTGCCGTGGTGCTTGAGTTGCTTGTGCTCCTTCTTGGCCTTCGCCGGAGCCGCAGCAGCCGGCGAGGCCGGTGCGGCTTCCGTCGCTTGAGCGAAGGCCTGAACCGAAATCAGTGCCACCGAGGCGGTGACGAGCGAGGCAATCATCTTCTTCATTCAATAATCCCCAAAACTGACAGATTGAGTCGGCGCGTGGTGCATCAAGACCGCGCGAAACCGCCCGCTCGCCGACTCCGGCGGGCGCTCACGCGAGAACAGTAAGTATTGCGTAGCGATCGGACGTTTGTCATCCGTAAAAGGGGACGGTGTATTTACCGGAAGACAATCTGCTTTCAATTCGGATACGATCGAGATCCGTGCGCACCACGCCAGCGCCCACGCGCTGACACCGTTGCCCAGAAAATGGTGCCGCGTCAGTCCTCGAAGAAAGAGAAATCAGCTTGAAATCCGCCTCCCGCCAACACCTGCGCGCCAATCTGCTCATGCTGGCCGCCGCCATGATCTGGGGCTCGGCCTTTGTCGCTCAACGACTGAGCCTCGATGCCATCGGTCCGTTCCTGTTCACCGGCCTGCGCTTCCTGCTCGGCGCTGCGGTCGTCTCCACGCTCGTGTTCGTGCGACGCCAGTCCGCGCGACGCACCCAGGGCGTCCCGCAACCGCCGCTCTTCAATGCCGCGCTCGTGCGCTCCGGCGCCCTGCTCGGCCTGCTGCTCGCTGTGGCGATTTCGCTGCAGCAGATCGGCCTCGGCTATACGAAGATCGCCAACGCGGGCTTCATCAGCTCGCTCTACGTGATCCTCGTGCCGCTGATCGGCGTGCTGCTGCGCCACCGCACCGGTCCCGGCACGTGGCTAGGCGCCGTGCTGGCTGTGATCGGACTCTATCTGCTGAGCATCAACGAGCATTTCTCGATCCTGTACGGCGACTGGTATCAGCTCGGCTGCGCGCTCGTGATCTCGGTCCAGGTGATGCTCGTGGGGCACTACGCGCCGCGCCATGATCCGCTCGTGCTATCTGTCATGCAGTTCGTCACGTGCGGAGTCGTCTGCCTCGCCATTGGCCTTGCGTGCGAGCCCGTGCAGCTTGCGAGCCTCCTGCGCGCCGCGCCCACGATCCTCTATGGCGGCGCACTTTCAGTGGGTGTCGGCTACACGATCCAGGTCGTCGCCCAGCGGGATGCGGCGCCCGCGCATGCCGCCGTTATCTTCAGCATGGAAGGTGTGTTCGCTGCGCTCGCGGGCTGGGCCGTGCTCGGCGAGACGCTCACGCCGCGCGCGCTCGTCGGCTGTGCGCTGATGCTGGCCGGCCTCCTCGCGTGCCAGCTGCTTCCCGCAGGGCTATTTCGCGCCGAACGCGAAACACACCCGCAACCGGCCGAACCGGCCTGACGACATATTTTTCGGTGGCCCCCCTTAATGGAACTGGCCACGAGGATCGGCGACCGCCGTGCACAGCGTTGTCCACACGCGCTTCTGGACAAGCTGGGGACGACCTGGCGAACGCGCTGTGGACCGTTTCTTGATAACTGGCTCACTTGCGTCGACGCGTCAAAAGTTATCCTCGAAGTCCGCTGTGGATTCAGGGTTTTCCCGCACGGCTATCCGTTTCGCAATGACCTGAACCGACAGGCATTTTCGGCGTTGTCCACAGCGAACGGTCGCCCTTGTTAACTGCTACTACATATATATAGATTGAACTTTAAATAGAGATAAGGCGGGACCGTTCAGCGATCGTGAAATGCACGATAAGCCCGAAATCAAGACAATCCGTGGCGCCCGGCGCGTCGGCGAGCATCGACGCAATCCGCCCGGCCGTGCAGGTCTACACGCTCGCCAGCACGAGCGCGCGCGACTTCAGATAGCCGACGATCTGCTTCGCGATGTTCATGTCCGGCGCAGACTAGGCGCCCGACATCAACAGGTCGACGGTAGAGGCGAGATTGCGTAAGCCGGCCGTCGCCAGATTGGCCTCCACCACACCGAAGCACTCGATTCGGCGCGGCACCGGATCGACGATGAAATTGCGTTTGTACCGCCCGAAGCGTTCGCGCGGCAGCAGCCGCTCCGGCGGAATCACCTCGAACGCGGTGCCGATGGCGATGAACAAATCGTCCGGCATCATCGCCGACTGAATGCGCCACAGCGTCTCGTATTCGGGCGCCGCCTCGTTGAAAAACACCACGCCGGGCTTCACGCCGTCCGCGTGGCCGCACGAAGGACATACCGTCTGCGGATCGAGTTTCCCGCCGCTCATCGGAAAACGGTGTTCGCAATCGGTGCACAGGAGGGTGACCATGTCGCCGTGCAGGTGCGTAACCTGACGCGCGCCCGCCTGCTCCAGCAAGTCGTCGATATTCTGCGTGACGAGATGCACGCGTTCCGTACCCCACGTATCCTGCCATTCGGCCAGCAACCGGTGCGCGTCGTTGGGGCGCGCGTCCCCGTACTCGGCAAGACGCTCGTTGTAGAAGCGGAACACCGCCGGCCGGTTACGGCGCCAGGTCAGGTAGTTGCATACCTCGTCGATGCTGTCGCGTGACCAGATGCCGTCGCCCGTGCGGAACGTCGAAATTCCGCTTTCCGCCGAGAGGCCTGCCCCCGAAAATACGTACATGCGGGGCATACGCCGTTGTTGCAGTTCGGCCAATTTCGTCTCCTTGTTGGATCGGCGACATTATGACGCTGCATTGCGCTTCGGGCAGCGAGACGGACAGCACTTTTGTCCTTGCTCATCGTCCCAGGGGCAATATCTATTGGGGTGCGAATCGATTTGCGATTCCTGATGCGACCGTCTCTTGCTTAACGAGATGACATCCCTCGCTTCGATGAAAAACTTGTGCCTTGCATCGGCGATGCGTGGAGGTGAGGCACGTCCGGCAGATCCGAAAAAAAAAGCCGGAGGCGCAAACCTCCGGCTTTGCCTACTGTGTTCAGCAACGGCGCGTCACGCCAGATCGAAGCGATCGAGGTTCATCACCTTGACCCACGCGGCCACGAAGTCGCTGACGAAGCGCTCCTTGCCGTCTGCACTGGCGTATACCTCGGCCAGCGCGCGCAGGACCGAGTTCGAACCGAACACGAGGTCCGCACGGGTGCCGGTCCACCTGGCCTCGCCCGTCTTGCGGTCGTGACCTTCGTAGATATCGCCGGCCGGTCTCCACTCCGTGCTCATGTCGAGCAGATTGACGAAGAAGTCGTTGGTCAGTGCGCCCGGCGTTTTCGTGAACACGCCATGCTTGCTGCCATCGGCATTGATGTTGATGGCGCGCAGGCCGCCAGTCAGCACGGTCATCTCCGGAGCGGTCAGTGTCAGCTGTTGAGCCTTATCGATCAGAAGGGCTTCGGCTGGAACCGGTTGCTGGCCCTTCTCGAAGTTGCGGAAGCCATCGGCGACCGGCTCGAGTACGGCCATCGCAATGGGGTCGGTCTGCTCGGCGGTGGCATCGACGCGGCCCGCCGCAAACGGCACCGTGACGGTGACGCCCGCTGCCCTGGCGGCCATCTCGATGCCGACACTGCCCGCCAGCACGATCACATCGGCGAGCGAGGCCTTGCCCGAAGCCTTCTGGATGGCTTCCAGCTTCGCCAGCGTACTGCGGACCGGCTGGTTGACTGCCCAGTCGTTCTGCGGCGCGAGGCGGATGCGCGCGCCGTTGGCGCCGCCGCGCTTGTCGGAACCGCGGAACGTCGAGGCCGACGCCCACGCTACCGCAACCAGCTCCGAAGCCGACAGGCCCGACGCGGCGATCTTCGCCTTCAGATCGGCGATATCGGCGTCGCCCGGCTTGTGCGTCGCCGCCGGCAGCGGATCCTGCCACAACAGATCTTCACGCGGCACTTCAGGGCCCATGTAGCGTGCTTTCGGGCCCATGTCGCGGTGGGTCAGCTTGTACCAGGCGCGCGCAAAGGCTTCGGCGAACGCCTGCGGATTGTTCAGGAAGCGGCGCGAGATCTTCTCGTAGGCCGGGTCGATGCGCAGCGACAAGTCGGTCGTGAGCATGGTCGGCCTGCGTTTGGGCGCGTCGGCCGTCGGCCCCGGGACGACTGCATCGGCGTCCTTGGCCACCCACTGGATTGCGCCGGCGGGGCTCTTCTCCTGCACCCATTCGTACTTGAACAGGTTTTCGAAGAAGTAGTTGCTCCATTGCGCGGGCGTTTGCGTCCACGTGACTTCGATGCCGCTGGTGATTGCGTCGATCCCCCTGCCCGAGCCGAACGTGCTGGCCCAGCCGAGACCCTGCGCTTCGAGCGGCGCGGCTTCGACAGCCTCTCCCACATTGCTTGCCGGGCCGGCGCCGTGCGTCTTGCCGAACGTGTGACCGCCGGCGATCAGCGCGACCGTTTCTTCGTCGTCCATCGCCATGCGCGCGAAGGTCTCGCGGATGTCGACCGCCGCCGAGACCGGATCGCCATTGCCGTCCGGACCTTCCGGATTCACGTAGATCAGGCCCATCTGCACCGCGGCGAGCGGGTTGTCGAGATCGCGCTCGCCCGAGTAGCGGCTGTGGGGATTGTTGGTCGGCGCGAGCCAGGTCGTCTCGGCGCCCCAGTAGACGTCCTGGTCCGGTTCCCACGTATCCTCGCGGCCGGCGCCGAAACCGAAGGTGCGGAACCCCATCGTTTCGAGCGCGACGTTGCCGCTCAGGATCATCAGGTCACCCCACGAAATCTTCTGGCCGTACTTCTGCTTGATCGGCCACAACAGGCGGCGCGCCTTGTCGAGACTGACGTTGTCAGGCCACGAGTTCAGCGGCGCGAAACGCTGCTGGCCCCGGCCGGCGCCGCCACGGCCGTCGCCCGTGCGGTAGGTGCCGGCAGCGTGCCAGGCCATGCGGATGAATAGCGGGCCGTAGTGACCGAAGTCGGCAGGCCACCAGTCCTGCGAGTCGGTCATGAGTGTGCGCAGGTCGGCCTTGAGGGCTTCGTAGTCGAGCTTCCTGAATTCTTCGCGGTAGTTGAACTTGCGCCCCAGCGGGTCCGATTTTTCGGAGTGCTGGTTGAGCAGGTCGACGCGCAGTTGATTCGGCCACCAATGCTGGTTGGTCGTACCGCTACCGGCGGCCTGGCTGGCAGGCGAAGCGTGGCCGGTAAAAGGGCATTTGGATTCGGCTGACATCGTTTCCTCACTTCGTGGATGGTCACGGTGCCGCGCCAGCTACATGCATCGCTTGCGGGCACGGGCAGTCAACAAAGAATAGCGGAACGCCGTCGTACGTATATTTGAAATGCGCTATGGCACCGATTGCCCCCCGTGCCTGTCAGGCGCTGGCCCAGAGAACGATTGATCCGGCCGCCAGCAGCAAGTTCAGGCAGCACATTCCCGGTAGCCACCGCATATCGGATCGTGCTGCGCGATGGAGCGCCCGCAAGGTCCGGATGGAAATCAGAAAGTAAGAGCACACGACAGAAAGCCCCTCCCGCGCTGTGGCGAAAGGGGCTTTCCTGATTGTGCGAAACAGCGTGTTGTCGTGAGGAGCGAAGCCGTTAAGCAGCTTTACGGTGGTAGTGCCGCAGCTTCTCCTCAAAGCGGCGCGGCTGGCTAAAACTGGACACCCGCTTCAGATAGCCGATGATGCGTGTTGCAAAGTCGACATTGCGACTGCCGCAGTTCTCGCACTCGTGGCGAGTCTTCTTGTCGATATGACCGCAATCGTTACAGATCGTGGTCTTCACGTTGACACACCAGTAGTTGCAGCCCGTACGCGCGGCGACGCCGAACAGCTTCAAATACCCCGCTTCGGTCAGTCGCTCATCCAGATTCAGGTGCAGCGCCGAACCGCCATCGAGGTACTGGATGACCTCCTTGCCATGCAGCTGGAACTTGTCGAGTGCGTTGGTCTCGAGATCCTCGACCACATAGAAGTACGAGTTGTAGCAGTCGCGGGTCACCTTGTAGCCCGCCGCCCGATCCCATTTCGCGTTCTTCGGACCCAGATTTTCAGCCGGAACGAACTCGGTATTGAAGCGGTGGCCAAACTCGGCATGCGCTGCCCGGTTCAGGTCGTAAATCACCTTGAGCTGCTTTTGCACGAAGCCGATGTATGCCTCATTGGGGCCAATTTCCAGCCCGAGGGACTCGGCAGCTTCCACCATGCCGTTGATGCCGATGGTCAGATACTGCTTGTCCATCGAAATGAACCCGGCGTCGTAGACGGGCAGCATGCCAGCCGCCTGATACTTCTCCATCAGCTTGCGATGAGCCAACTGATAGCGCTGGATCTTGCGAATTTCAGTCGCGAGGTCGCGCTTGTCCTGCACCAGCCGGTTCATGTTCAGCGTGATGACGTTCAGCGACCCGGTAGAGACACCACCGGCACCCAGTGTGTAGCTGAATTCCGTATCCGTGAATTCGTTGCGCAGCCGGCAGCAACTGGCCAGGCTATCCGCCGATTCGCTCATGTAGACGAAGAAGCTATTGCCCTCGCTCATCGAACGCGCGCAGTCTCGTGCAAACGTTTGATCCACCGGTTGACCGTCTTTCACCAGCATGGCGGCCGTAACGACCGGGAACGTAAGCACAGCTTTCGTGCGTTCCTGATTGAACCAGTCCATGAAGAACCGTTGCAGACCGCTGATGCTTTCCCATTGCGGCGCGCTCATATCCGGGAAAACAAACGTGCCGAACATGCTTTCGAAGTACGGCTGGTCGTACAGCGAGATGTTCCAGAACACACTCTGGTAACCGCGAGCGGCGGCCGGCTGGTTCAGCGCGTACACGACGTGCTGCAAGTGGTTTTCGACCCGCGAGCGATGCGTGTTCAGGTAATCGTCGCCATAGTCCTTGCGGCAGAAGTAGTCGAAGTAAAGGAGAAATTCGACGGTTGCGACTGCACCCGCAAACTGCGCGCTCACAGCGAACACGAAATTGATGAAGGTGCCGCAGAACGATTCGATGTGTTTCGGCGCCTTCGACTCACCACCCAGCTTGGTCAGACCATCGAGCAGCAGCGGATACATGCTCACGGACACGCAATAGGGCCGCAGCGATGTCTCGTCATGCACATATATTTCGTGATCCGTAATTTGCCTGATGTACTCTTCGGCCAGTTCATCGCCAAACATCGCCGAGATCTCCTGGCTTATCAGGCGCCGGTTGATCTGGATATTGAAATCCTTGTGCAACTCGGCTTCCAGCGTCGCGATGTTCTTGTCCTGCACGTTGGCGTTGGCGTCCAGTGCTGCGCCATCGGCGGCCGTAGCCGCTTCCGCATAGTGCCGCAGGAAATCCAGTTTTTGGTCCACCTGGGTGCCGGTCAGTTGTGTAAACATCGAAGCTCCTTAATCCCAAAACAAGGGGGTGAGGTCCGTGCCCGTCGGCACGTGTGTTAGTCGTTGATTCGTGGTTTTCTGGTTCAGACCGCCAAGCCTGGCAACATAAGGACCGGTCTTCAGATAATCGAGCATCTGCTCGAGCGCGGGTGCCAGCCGCTCTTCGCCGGTGTACAACGCAACCTTGTAGCCGAGACGTCTGGCCAGACCGAGGTACTCCGGCAACGCCGCCTCCCATTCGCCTCCCATGAACAGCACGCACGAAGCCAGGCCCTTATAGCGCTGGAGCCATGCGTCGAAAGTTTCCAGGCTCAACGCATCTCCGGCCGCAGCGTCCTGCAATACCTTGGAGTGGCACCCCGCGCATGCGAGCGGGCAGCCAGTCATGAAAAATCCCAGGCAGATTTCGTTGGGTATCTCCTGAAACAGTACGTCGATAGCGACTTGCCGCATTGGTACGACCTTTATCGAGATGACGAATCGTATACTAGATATAGTTGCCAAAAAGACAGATGGCACAACATATTGTGCAAATATGACATAAGTCAAATCCACGGGAGAGGCCATAATTTTTCTCGTTAGCCACCTGAACTGCAGTCGAACACCATGCGTCACGAGTAGGGATGCAGCGATCCAATCCGGGGGCGACGGATGCTCGTGGACGTCGTGGGCCTCAGTCGCGAGGTGACGAAGGACGGGGCGTGTGGGCGAAGATTGGCGCTACTGAGGTATTCCCGCGACTACTGAGGGTCAAGAGAATAGCGAGCAAATTCTGCGGTCACGCGATGGCTGATCAGTTACTTCGCATTACTGATAGTCACGAAAGAGGCTCGGGACACAAAAATGCGACGCGGCACAGTTCGGCAGTGTCTGACAAACGCCAGTGGCCGGCACGCCGGACTTACCCGGCCAGGCTACGCAGCATGTTTACAGCAGCGACCACGTTAGTGAGAGTCGGCATCGCGCGTTACCGGCCCGCGCTCAGTTCCCGCTGTCGTCGCACTCGCGCGTCTTCCTCAAGACGTGTCGCTTCAAGTTCCTGCAGCACTCCATCGAGATCCACAGGTCGTGCGTCGACTTCAATGCGACCGGTCAGTTCGGTGTCGACATGCAGCAGCCCTGCTTCAAAGAGCGCCCAGATCTCCGCGCCATAACTCGCGGTGAGTATTTGCGGTGCAAACCGTCCGAAGTACGCAGCCAGGTTGTCGACGTCCCGCTTGAGCATCGAGGCGGCTTCGTTGTTGCCTGCTGCGTCGACAGCCTGTGGCAGATCAATGATCACCGGCCCGTCCGCTGCCAGCAGGATGTTGTATTCCGACAGGTCCCCGTGGATTACGCCCGCGCAGAGCATGCGGACAACCTGGTTCAGAAGCAGCGCATGCAGTTCGAGGGCGCGGGCTTCGGTCAGATCGACGTCGTTGAGCCGTGGTGCGACGTCACCCGCCTCGTCGACCACCAGTTCCATCAGCAACACGCCGTCGGTGCAAATATAGGGTTGCGGCACGCGCACACCTGCGTTGGCGAGCCGGAACAGCGCGTCCACTTCAGCGTTTTGCCATGACGCTTCCTGCATCTGACGGCCGTAGCGCGTACCTTTTTCCATCGCCCGCGCCTGCCTGCTGTTCTTGACCTTGCGACCGTCCCGATACGACGTGGCTTGCCGAAAACTGCGCTGCTTCGCGTCCTTGTAGACCTTGGCGCAACGCGTCGATTCACCGCTGCGTACGACGAAGACTGTTGCCTCCTTGCCGCTCATCAACTGGCCGATGACTTCGTCAATCAGTCCTTCTTCGAAAAGCGGTGCAAGTCGTTTGGATATTTTCATATGATCGTCGGCCGCAGCTCATGGAACGTGCATTCCGCGCGCGTGGATGGTGAGTGGCCCGATGAGGTATGCGCGACCAACAAACCGATGAATCGAGAAGTTGGTGCTGCCGGCCGCAAGCTTGCTGCGTTGGAGGGGGATGGAGTCATGCCGGAGTATAAGGGTGGCCGAGGACGAGCCGCCGCAAATCTCCCGGCGACTGCGTAGATGCATTGCCCCACAGATCCAGACCGCTCCCTGCCTGGCACGACGGGCAGTACGCCCCGATCCGGCCAGCGGACCCCGTGGCACCGTAACGGCCGCGTCCAGGTGCGAATTCAACCGGCCGTCGTTCCTGCCTGAGAGCCGGCATCGCCACTTGCAGTCGAATTCCAGTGTTGCGGATCAGGTCTGCAGCGCAGGCAACGTCGTTTCATAATCGCTTCGGCGTCGTCAGCGCCGACGTACGATCCTTTTCCCTCAGGCGGCCGTATTTGTGCGCGGCGTTTATGCCGAGGCGCCGATAGTGGTGAACTCATGATGGTAAACTTGAACAAAGAGGGCGGCTACGTTGATCAGGCCCTCGGTTTCGTCCTCCCTATCCGGCATCAGCTTCTTCGCCTTCCACTAGTCGGCGATAGCGCGCCGCCCAACGGCGGCTTGCGCGGGCGAGGCCGTTCGATGCATTGAGCGTCTGCCGATTCGCTCAATCCGCTCGCGGGCTTGTTTGACGACGACGCCGGGGCGCAAGAGTCTTGCCCAGGCGAGCCTCGCTTCATGTGCTGATCCTGAAGTAGCTTGAGTTGCCCGACCGGGTCAGTTGGCAGCCCCGCGTACAGCTTTTCCCAATAATGGAAGGTCCGCATCCAAGATGCCCACGGGGCGAACAACGTCGCCATCGGCGTGCCGCTCTCCGCCTGTTTCAACATCGCCACGATTGCGTGGTGACCGCATCCCAGTACTCATGTTACGTCTAAGCGAAGTCAAACTCCCCCTCGACCATGCCGAAAGTGATCTCGAAGCCGCGATCCGCGCGCGCCTCACGGATCTCGGCGTGGCGGAAGACGGGCTCCTCCGTTACACGGTGTTCCGCCGTGCGCACGATGCACGCAAGCGCTCGGACATCAAGCTGACGTATATCGTCGATGTCGAAGTCAAGGACGAAGCGGCCGCGCTCAAGCGGCTCGCTGGCCACCCGCATTGCGGGGTGACGCCGGACATGGCCTACCGCTTTGTCGCGAAGGCCGCCGGGCACACGACTTCCCTGCGCCCGGTCGTAATCGGCATGGGACCGTGCGGCCTGTTCGCAGGACTTATCCTGGCGCAGATGGGATTCCGCCCTATCATCCTCGAACGTGGCAAAGCCGTGCGTGAGCGCACCAAGGACACGTTTGGACTTTGGCGCAAGAGCGTACTCAACCCTGAATCCAACGTACAGTTCGGCGAAGGCGGGGCCGGAACGTTTTCCGACGGCAAGCTTTACAGCCAGATCAAGGATCCGAACCACTATGGCCGCAAGGTGCTGGACGAATTCGTCAAGGCTGGCGCACCGGAGGACATTCTCTACCTGAGCCGGCCGCACATCGGCACTTTCCGCCTCGTCAGCATGGTGGAAAAAATGCGCGCCAACATTGAGGAACTGGGGGGCGAAGTGCGCTTCGAAACCCGGGTCGACGACATTGAAATCGATCAGGGCAAGGTGCGGTCGCTCAAACTCTCGAACGGCGAAACGCTGCGGTGCGACCACGTGGTGCTGGCCGTGGGCCACAGTGCGCGCGACACCTTCCAGATGCTGCACGATCGCGGTGTGTACATCGAAGCCAAGCCGTTTTCACTGGGTTTTCGCATCGAACATCCGCAGAGGCTGATCGATCGCGCGCGCTTCGGCAAGTTTGCGGGCCACAAGGAACTCGGCGCGGCCGACTACAAGGTGGTCCATCACTGCAGCAATGGACGGGCGGTCTATAGCTTTTGCATGTGCCCAGGCGGCACGGTGGTCGCGGCGACCTCGGAGCCTGGCCGCGTGGTTACCAATGGCATGAGCCAGTATTCGCGAGCCGAGCGCAACGCGAATGCGGGCATCGTCGTCGGCATCACGCCGGAAGACTTTCCCGGCGGTCCCCTGGCGGGCATCGCGTTCCAGCGCAAATGGGAAGAGCGCGCATTCGAACTCGGCGGCGGCGATTACCATGCGCCGGGTCAACTGGTCGGTGACTTCATCGCTGGCCGCCCGTCGACGTCGCTTGGCTCCGTGGTGCCGTCGTACAAGCCTGGCGTGCGCCCGACCGATCTCAGCACGGCGCTCCCCGACTACGTGATTGAAGCAATCCGTGAAGCGCTACCCCAGATCGACAAGAAGATCGCCGGCTTCGCGATGCATGATGCCGTGCTCACCGGCGTGGAGACGCGCACTTCGTCACCAATCCGGGTTCGACGCAGAGACGATTACCAGAGCATGAACGTCGAAGGTCTGTATCCGGCCGGCGAAGGCGCGGGGTATGCGGGCGGTATCTACTCGGCGGCCATCGATGGCATCGAAGTAGCGCAAGCGTTGGCGCTCAATCTGACGTCAGCGCACGCGTCCTGATATGCCGGGCAGGATCGGCGCGCGAAGGTCCGATAGCTGAGTGAAGCCGACTTTAGAATGGCCGTTGGCGCTCAAGGTCGCACGACCGCAGCTGGCCGATATCCTGCATTGGGGCGCGCTTGTCTGCACCTTTGCTGAAGTCCTTGGCGAGCGTCCGCGCTTCGCCTCCCATGCAACGCCCGCCGCCCGCCTGAGGGAATCTCAGACGATGACCTTCTGCTATGCGGCAGCCTGCTCGCGCATGCGACGGGCTTCGTCGCGCAGGAACTGCTGGTAATCGTCCAGATCGCCGTCGAAGGGCTCGACGCCGCCCTTGGTGACCAGCCAGAACTCATCACATACGGCGCGCAACAGGGCCCGGTCGTGACTGACCAGCATCACCGTGCCTTCAAATTCGTTGAGCGCCATGCCTAGCGCTTCGCGTGTGGCCAGGTCGAGGTGGTTGGTAGGCTCGTCGAGCAGCAGCAGATTGGGGCGCTGCCACACGATCATGCACAACACGAGCCGCGCCTTTTCGCCGCCGCTCATCGTGTTGACCGCCTGATGGACCATGTCGCCACTGAAGTTAAAGGTGCCGAGGAAGGTGCGAAGCGATTGTTCGGTGCCACTCTGGCCGGGCGCGCGCATGTGCGGCGGCGTGTCCCTGGCAAGGCGGATCATGTGTTGCATCGGCGTGTCGAGCGGACGCAGCACGTCGAGTTCCTGCTGTGCGAAGTAGCCGATGTTCAGCCCTTTGCCTTCGCTGATTTCGCCAGCAATCGGCGCCAGTGAGTGCGCCACCGTCTTCACCAGCGTGGACTTGCCCTGGCCGTTGGCCCCGAGGATGCCGATGCGCTGCCCGGCCAGCACGGATCGGTTGATGCCCCGCACGATGACCGTGGGCGGCGTGCCCGGCAGTGCGTCGGTCGGCGCCGGGTAGCCGAAGCTCGCGTCCAGCATCGACACCAGCGGGTTCGGGACGTTGAGCGGCTCCTTGAACTCGAAGGTGAACTCTGCGTCGGCAAGCACGGGGGCGATCTTCTCCATGCGTTCGAGCGCCTTGACCCGGCTCTGTGCCTGCTTCGCCTTCGAGGCCTTGGCCTTGAAACGGTCGATGAATTTCTGCAGGTGGGCGATCTTGTCCGCCTGCCTGGCCATCGCGGCCTGCTGCAACACGAGTTGCTCAGCGCGCATCTCTTCGAACTTGCTGTAGTTGCCGCCATAACGCACGAGCCTCGCGTTGTCGACGTGCACCGTCACCTGCGTCACCGCGTCGAGGAATTCGCGATCGTGGCTGATCACGACCAGGGTTCCTTGATAGCGCTTGAGCCAGGCTTCCAGCCAGACCAGCGCGTCGAGGTCGAGGTGATTGGTCGGCTCGTCGAGCAGCAGCAGGTCGGACGGGCACATGAGCGCGCGCGCCAGCTGCAGTCGCATGCGCCAGCCGCCGGAGAAACTGTTGACCGGCTGGCTAAGCTGCGCATCACTGAAGCCAAGGCCCAGAATCAGCGCTTGGGCACGTGCGGGGGCATCGTGCGCACCGGCGTCGTGCAGGTCCATGTAGGCGTGCGCCATGCGCATACCATCGTCACTGGCCTCAGCGGCGGCTACTTCGGCCTGCGCGGCCAGCAGCGCGGTGTCCCCCTCGACTACGAAGTCGGTCGCGCTCTGCTCGGTCTCGGGCATCTCCTGCGCGACCTGGCCCATCTTCCACGCAGCGGGAATCGAGAACTCGCCGCTATCTTCGTGCAGCGTGCCGTTGAGAAGGCCGAAGAAGGACGACTTGCCGGCGCCATTGCGGCCGACAAGACCAATCTTTTCGCCGGGGGTAAAGGTGATGGACGCGTTGTCGAGTACGACATTAACACCGCGGCGCAGCGTGAGGTTACGGACGGAAATCATAAGGAGCTACTTCGGAGAGGATTCGCATGATAGCCGACCGGACGTGCAGGGCTGTTTCTTTTCTGAGCCGCTTGCGCTTCGCGGCGCCCACCGGCGTACCGGCTGCGGGGCCAGCGAACATAGCGGTGAATGACGGCTCTTGGCCGGCTGTACGCGACCCTCTCCGGACCTTGGGCCCGGTGTCATTTGGACGGCTGTTTTGAGGCTTTAGCGGCCAACCACGCGCCTGAGTCCAGCGGGCGAATCATTGCCCATAATTGTTATTCGCGGACCGCTATCGTAGGTCGATCGCACTGTCTGGCGCGGAGCCGACGTCCGTAGTTGGTATGCGCTGTGCAAAGGCGACCAATTTCAGAAACACGCGCATCATGGGACATGTTCCGGGTCGCGCGCGGCCATCGGGTCGGCAGGGTGTGGCTGGGCGGATAGGAGGACACCATGCCTTTCACTCCCATGTTCAAGCTGTTCGCCAGCCTGGCGTACACGATCGCCCTGCTCGGAGCGGGATCGGCTGGTGCAGCGCAGCACCCGGCCCCGGCATCTGCGGCAAAGCCTGCACCGGTGCGCCGGCTCAGCGTACCCACCGCGCCCTGGCAAGGTGACTTCAACGCGATGCTCGAGCGGCGCCAGCTTCGCGTGCTGGTGCCCTACAGCCGCACGCTTTATTTCATTGACAAGGGGCACGAGCGCGGCCTGACCGCGGAACTCACGCGTGATTTCGAACGCTATATCAACAAGACCTACGCGAAGCGCCTTGGCAAGCGTCCGTTCACGGTGCTCCTGATTCCGACGACTCGCGACCGGCTGTTGCCTAACCTGAACGCCGGTCTGGGCGACATCGCCGCGGGCAATCTCACGGTTACCGACGAGCGGTTGAAACTGGTCGACTTCTTTACGCCGCCCGACCGCAAACCGGTGCGCGAACTGGTCGTGACGGGACCGCAGTCGCCCGCGCTCTCAACACTGGACGACATGGCCGGCAAGACAGTGCATGTGCGACGCTCGTCGAGCTACTATGAGAGCCTCGCTGCGCTCGACAGCCAACTGCGCGGGCGCGGCAAGCCTCCCTTAAAGATCGTGCTTTTGCCTGACGCGCTTGAAGATGAAGACGCGCTCGAAATGCTCAACGCGGGTCTGCTGCAGATTCTGGTGGTTGACGACTGGAAGGTCAACCTGTGGGCTCAGGTATTGCCGAACATAACGGTGCACGACAATCTCAGCGTGCGAACCGAGGGCTATACAGGCTGGGCAATGCGCAAGAATAGTCCGCAACTGCGGGACGCGATTGCGGAGTTCTTTCTCAAGCATGTAAAGAAGCAGGGCATCGAAGAGTATCGCCTCGAGATGTACATGCGGCATTTCAGGCAGATTCGCAACAACGATGAGGTTGAAGAGCTACGGCGCTTCGAGCAGACGGTCGCGATCTTCCAGACGTATGGCCGGGAATATGGCTTTGATCCCTTGATGCTCGCCGCGCAAGGCTTTCAGGAATCGCAGCTTAAGCAGAGCGCCCGAAGCCGCGCCGGGGCAGTCGGCATCATGCAGATCACGCCAGCTACTGGCAGGCAGATGAATGTGGGCAACATCCACGTGACGGAGTCCAACATCCACGCTGGGGCCAAATACATGGATCAGCTGATGACCCGCTATTTTCCGGACGCGCACTTCAGTGGGGATGACCGGTCGCTTTTCGCCTTCGCGAGTTACAACGCGGGTCCGTCAAAAATCGCCAGAATGCGCGACGAGGCGTTGCAACTCCGGCTCGATCCGGACAAGTGGTTCAACAATGTGGAGATCGTCGTCGCCGAGAAGATCGGCATGGAGACCCCCACCTACGTGCGCAACATCTATAAAAACTACGTATCGTATCGACTGATTACAGAGGCCCAGGCCGCACGCGCAAAGGCAGTCGGGACTGTACGCAGGTGACGTGTATTGGAATTTTCCAAGGGATGCCGCCGCACTGGTCTGCGAATAACCAGCCACACCGTAGCCACGCCGAGCCGTTGGTCAGAAGTGCGTCCCACGCACGAGTTTCAGGCGAAGCGTTCGGTCGCGACACGAATGGCTCCCTGGCGATGCGGAACCGCCGCCTGATCGTCCGGATAATGGTGACGACGAATGACCCTTCATGGCTGCGGATTCAACCCGTCGATGCAACAGCAACTCATCAACTCCGCATCCACAGCCGGTCCGGTTACCAACAGAGCCCCCAGACTCGACTTGAGTCTCATCGGGATAAGGCACATGAGGGATTCGTTTCACGCCGATTCTCCACATGAGCCGCAGTGCGCCGGTATCGGGGGAGAAGAAGCGTTCCGTGGCAGGTCAACTCCCGCGATTGCTCGCTAAGCTGGAACTCGCAAGCCCGAATTTCTGCTGAATACGGGTAGCACGGAAAAAGCGTTCTGCGCCCGGTCCAGTAAGGCTTTGAGAGAATTCTTACTCCCTCCGCGGAACGCTTCTACGAGAGGTCGCGGAACGTTTTCAACTGGTGCGAACAAAGAGACATCGCCACGCACCCCACCCTCACTCCACCGTCACCGACTTCGCAAGATTACGGGGCTTATCCACATCCGTACCACGCGCACAAGCTGTGTGATACGCGAGCAATTGCAGCGGCACGACGTGCAGGATCGGCGAAAGCAGCCCGTAGTGCTCAGGCATCCGAATGACGTGAATGCCGTCTTCACTCGTGATGTGCGTATCGGCATCCGCGAAAACATACAGTTCCCCGCCGCGCGCGCGCACTTCCTGCATGTTCGACTTCAGCTTCTCGAGCAGCGCGTCGTTCGGCGCAACCGTCACGACAGGCATCGCCTCAGTCACGAGCGCGAGCGGACCGTGCTTGAGCTCACCGGCCGGATAGGCCTCGGCGTGGATGTACGAGATTTCCTTGAGCTTGAGCGCGCCTTCCAGCGCGATCGGGTAGTGCAGCCCGCGGCCGAGGAAGAGCGCATTTTCCTTGCGCGCGAACTCGTCCGCCCACGCGATGATCTGCGGCTCCAGCGCGAGCACGCCGTTGAGCGCGGCGGGCAAGTGGCGTAGCAGTTTCAGGTATTGCGCCTCCTGTTCCGCACTCACATGACCGCGCAGCTTCCCGAGCGTGACGGCGAGAATGAAGAGGCCGACGAGTTGCGTCGTGAACGCCTTCGTCGATGCCACGCCGATCTCGCGGCCCGCGTGCGTGAGGAAGTTGAGTTCGGTGAGCCGGACCATGTGGCTCGTTGCAACGTTGCAGACCGCCAGCGTGTGCTCCATGCCAAGCGACTGCGCGTGCTTGAGGGCCGCGAGCGTATCGGCAGTTTCGCCCGACTGCGAGATCGTGACGACGAGCGCGCGAGGATTCGGCACCGACTCGCGATAACGGTATTCGCTGGCAATCTCGACTTCGGTGCGGATCTTCGCCACCGATTCGAGCCAGTACTTCGCCGTGACACCCGCGTAGTAGCTCGTGCCGCACGCGAGGATCAGGATGCTGTCGATGCCCTTGAACACTTCGCGCGCATTCGCACCGAACAGTTCGGGCTCGAACGTGTCGGTGGCGGGGATCGTGTTGCCGATCGCGCCCGGCTGCTCGAAGATTTCCTTTTGCATGTAGTGACGATACGGACCGAGTTCGACCGTACCGCCGTACGCCAGGACTTCACGCGCTTCACGCTGGACTTCGCTGCCGCCGCGCTCGGCGATGCGCACGCCTTCGAGCGTCAGTTCGCAGACGTCGCCCTCTTCCAGATAGACCACGTGGCTCGCACTACCCGCGATGGCAAGCGCATCCGATGCGAGAAAATTCTCGCCGCTGCCAAGGCCGACCACGAGCGGCGAGCCCGCACGCGCGCCCACGACGGTGTGCGGCTGATCCTTGTGCACGACACCGATCGCATAAGCGCCCGCGAGCTGCTGCACGGCCTCGCGCACGGCCGAGAACAGATCGCCCTTATAGAGGCTGTGAATCAGGTGCGCGATGACTTCCGTGTCGGTCTGCGAAACGAACTCGTAGCCCTTCGCGCGCAGAGCCTCGCGCAACGCCTCGTAGTTTTCGATGATGCCGTTGTGGACGATCGCGAGCGCATTGCGCGAGAAGATCGGATGCGCGTTGTTCACCGTCGGTGCGCCATGCGTGGCCCAGCGCGTGTGCGCGATGCCGGTGACGCCTTCGAAGTGCGACTCGCGCGCCTGCTCGTCGAGTTCAGCCACGCGGGACACGCTGCGCACGCGCGCGGGGCCTTCGCTTGTGACGACGGCGACGCCGCACGAATCGTAGCCGCGATATTCGAGGCGCCGCAGTCCTTCGATCAGGACGGGCACGATGTTACGTTGAGCTACTGCGCCGACGATGCCGCACATGAGTTTCTATCCTCTTCAGCAGGAAAATGAATGGCCGCACGGGGGCGGCCGTTTGCTGCGTTATTTCTTCTTCTTGACCGGCCGCGCGTAGCCGGCCTTCGAGACCTGCGATTTTTCGTTGAGCACGAGCATGTCGTCGGCGACGTCCTTCCACACGGTCGTACCCGCCGCGATCGTCACGCCGCGGCCCACGCGCACCGGCGCGACCAGTTGCGTATCCGAGCCGACGAACACGTTGTCCTCGATCACCGTACGGTGCTTGTTCGCGCCGTCGTAGTTACACGTGATGGTGCCCGCGCCGATGTTCACACCCGCGCCAATATCGGCGTCGCCGACGTAGCTCAGGTGATTCGCCTTCGACCCGTGACCGATGTTCGCGTTCTTGACCTCGACGAAGTTGCCGACGTGCACTTCGTCCGCGAGCTTCGCGCCCGGGCGCAGACGCGCATACGGTCCAAGCACGGCCTGCGCGCCGACGCTCGCGTCTTCGATGTGCGTGTAGGCGTCGATGCGCGTGCCCGCGCCGATCGCCGCATTCCGGATCACGCAGTTCGGACCGATGGTGACGTTGTCCGCGAGCGTCACGTCGCCCTCGAACACGCAGTTCACGTCGATGAACACATCGCGTCCGCACGTGAGCGTGCCACGGACGTCGATGCGCGCCGGGTCCGCGAGCGTCACGCCTGCGACGAGGAGCGAGTCGGCAACGTTGCGCTGATAGACGCGCTCGAGTTCGGCGAGTTGCTGCTTGCTGTTGACGCCGAGCGTTTCCGCTTCGTCGTCGGGCTGCGCCGTCACGATGGGATGGCCCGCGGCTTTCGCCTGCTCGACGACATCGGTGAGATAGAACTCGCCCTGCGCGTTGTCGTTCTTCAGCGCGGCGAGCCAGCCCGCCAGCGGCGCGGTGGGTGTCACGACGATGCCGGTATTGATCTCGGCGATCTCGCGCTCGGCAGCGCTTGCGTCTTTCTGCTCGACGATACGCACGACCTTGCCCGCCGCGTCGCGCACGATGCGGCCGTAGCCGGTGGGATCGTCGAGCGTGACGGTCAGGATGCCGTAGCCATTGCGCCCGGCAGCGTCGGTGAGGCGCCGAAGCGTCGACGCGCGCGTGAGCGGCACGTCGCCGTAGAGCACGAGCGTCGGCACGTTCGGATCGATAAGCGGCAGCGCCTGCGCGAGCGCGTGGCCGGTGCCGAGCTGCTGCTCCTGCACCGCGAACTGCACGTCGGGTGCGGCAACCGCTGCGCGCACGGCGTCCGCGCCATGGCCGATCACCACGACGAGCCGCGTGGGATCGAGCGTGCGGGCGGTATCGAGAACGTGCGAGAGAAGCGGCCGACCGGCCAGCGGATGGAGCACTTTCGGCAGCGCGGAATGCATGCGCTTGCCCATGCCCGCGGCAAGAATCACGATGTTCATTGCATCGGTGAACTGGGGAATTTGAAGGTGCCGATTTTAGCATGCAGACCCACCCTCAACCGGCTTCCCCACGCCCTTTAAGCCCTGTCCTACAAGGTTCCGGGCCATCTTGCCAGCCGGCGCCGGAATTCCGGCACCGGCCTTCAGCGCCCCTCAAAGATCATCAAATTTCGCGAACGAAATCGGCGTGCCTTCGGCGGACGGCGACAGCGTATCGGTCGAGCACGGATCCTCGTCGAAGGCGATGTCGCCCTGCGGGTCCGGCTCGCCCGTTGCGCGCAGGCCCTTGAAGCCGAACAGCGACGCATCCATCAGGTGCGACGGCACGACATTGCCGAGCGCGTTGAACATGTTCTCCACGCGGCCCGGGAAGCGCTTGTCCCACTCGCGGATCATCGCCTTCATCTCGGCGCGCTTGAGGTTCGGCTGGCTGCCGCAGAGGTTGCACGGAATGATCGGGAATTCGCGCAGTTCAGCGTACTTCTCCAGATCCGTCTCCTTCACATACGCAAGGGGTCGGATGACGACATTCTTGCCGTCGTCGGACTGGAGCTTCGGCGGCATGCCTTTCAACTTGCCGCCGTAGAACAGGTTCAGGAGCAGTGTCTGGAGGATGTCGTCGCGATGGTGGCCGAGCGCGATCTTCGTCGCGCCGAGTTCGCCGGCCACGCGGTAAAGGATGCCGCGGCGCAGACGCGAGCACAGCGAGCACGTGGTCTTGCCCTCGGGCACAACGCGCTTGACGATGCTGTACGTGTCCTGATTCTCGATATGGAACGGCACGCCGATTTTCGTCAGGTACTCGGGCAGCACGTGCTCGGGAAAGCCCGGCTGCTTCTGATCGAGGTTCACCGCGACGATATCGAAGTGGATCGGCGCGCGCTCGCGCAGGCGCAAGAGAACGTCGAGCAGCGCGTAGCTGTCCTTGCCGCCGGACAGGCAGACCATCACCTTGTCGCCGTCCTCGATCATGTTGTAGTCGCCGATCGCCTGACCGACCTGGCGCGCAAGCCGCTTGAACAGCTTGTTGTTCTCGTACGCTTCCTTCTGCTCGCGGCGCGTGAGCGCGCGGCGCCCGGACGACCCGGCTTCGTCGGTCACGTCCTGCTCGACGGGGAGGTTTTCGGGGGCGTTCATGAATCAGTCCTCTTTGATGCGAAAGACTTCGACGCCCACCGCGTCGCAGTCCGGATAAACGTCGGGCTTCTCGGTCGAGAGACGCACCGCGCGCACGAGCGGGTGCGCGAGCAGGGCCGTCGCGAGGTCGTCGCAGAGCGTTTCCTGCAGATGGATATGGCCCTGGCTGACGCGCGCCGCCACGGTCGCGCGCATGAAGTCGTAATCGACCACTTCGCGCAGTTTGTCCTCGTGCGGCGTCGTCTTGTCGAGCGGCACGTAAAGGTCGACGTTGATCACAACGCGCTGTTCGCCGCGTTTTTCGAAGTCATGCACGCCGATGTTGATGTTGACTTCGTAGTTGCGCAAAAAAAGCCGGCGGCAATCGGCGAGCCGGGGGTGCAGCAAGACGGCGGACATAGTGGTTCCAGTCGATATAAAAGGTGCCTTCGCGGCACGCACGCGGGACGCCTTGCGTCCGCGGGTCATACGGTATTCCATGGCTCGCGCGCGCCGCGGCGCTCATTCTGGCGCTCATACGCACACGCGCGCACCCAGGCGTTCTGACGCGCTATTCCGGCGTCGCCGTTCAGCCGCCCGTCAAAAACATCACATCGCGCGGCAGCGGCACAAGGTGCTGGCCACCGTCGACGACAAGCGTCGTCCCGGTCACGCCCGACGCCCCCGCCAGATACAGCGCAGCCTCCACGAGATCGGCGGGCCGCGACGCGCGGCCAAGCGGCGTCATCTTGTGCGCAGCCGCGAAGCCTTCCGGCGTCTGGTCGCCCGATTGCATCGTGAGACCCGGCGCGAGTCCGACCACACGCACCTTCGGCGCGAGCGCCTGGGCGAGCGAGACGGTCGCGTTCGCGAGCGCGGCCTTCGTCAGCGTGTACGAGACGTAGTCCGGATTCATGTTGTACAGCTTCTGGTCCAGCACGTTGATGACGCAGGTGCGCAACGACTCGTCGGTCACGGCGGCTTCGGGCGTCGCTTCGTACAGCGTGCGCGCCAGCACGATCGGCGCGCCCACGTTGATCGCCGTGAGGCGCAGCAGCGTCTCGTAGCTGAAGTCGCGCGCCGTGTCTTCCTCGAAACGCGACGCGTTGTTCAGCACGCACGCGGGCCGACCGAGCGCCGCCGTGCATGCGCTCATGAGCCGCGCGACGTCGGCTTCGCTCGCGAGGTCGGCGTGCAACGCCACCGCGCGCCGGCCGAGCGCTTCGATTCCCGTGACGACTTCGTCGGCCTCTTCACGCGAATCGCCGTAATGCACGGCCACGTCCCAGCCCCGCGCCGCAAAACCGAGCGACAACTCGCGCCCGATCCGGCGCGCACCACCCGTGACCAGCACCACGCGCACCGAAGCCGCGGACACCGAATCGGGGCCGGATGCATCCGAGGCGCCAGCGGAACCGGTGAAACCGGGAACTGGGCGGGTGCCGGGATTTGCGCTCATTTACAATGCCGGGATGAATCCGAAAGCTCACGAACCCGATAGTTTACCTGTTCCCGAGCCGATCGCGCTCGCGCAGTCTGACGCGCTCGCGGCGATGATCCGCGCCGAGATCGTAGCGGCAGGCGGCTGGCTGCCGTTCGAGCGTTATATGGAACGCGCGCTCTACGCGCCCGGACTCGGCTACTACACCGGCGGTGCGCGCAAGTTCGGCCTTCTCGCCGACGACGGTAGCGACTTCGTCACCGCGCCCGAAATGTCGCCGCTCTTCGCTTCGACGCTCGCCCGCGCCATCGCCGAAGCGCTCGCGGCCAGCGGCACGCGCGCACTGATGGAGTTCGGCGCGGGCACGGGCAAACTCGCTGCAGGCATCCTTCTTGCGCTCGACGCGCTCGGCGTGGAGATCGATTCGTACTGGATCGTCGATTTGTCGGGTGAATTGCGTGTGCGCCAGCGCGTGACGATCGAAGCGCTCGCGCCGCATCTCGCGAGCCGCGTGACGTGGCTCGACGCGCTGCCCACGCAGTTCGAGGGCGTGGTGATCGGCAACGAAGTGCTCGACGCGATGCCTGTGAGTCTCTTCGCGCGCAAGGACGCGGTGTGGCACGAGCGCGGCGTCGCTGTGAACGCGGACGGCGCATTCGTCTTCTCGGACCGTCCGGCGATGAGCGGTCGCGATGCGCACTGGCCCGACGGCGTGCTCGCAGGCATAGAAGGCAGCGAGGACTACGTGGCCGAAACGCACGACGCGGCGCTCGCGTTCACGCGCACCGTCTGCGCGATGCTCGTGCGCGGCGCGGCGTTTTTCATCGACTACGGTTTTCCGCGTCGCGAGTTCTATCACCCGCAGCGCGTGCAGGGCACGCTGATGTGCCACTACCGCCATCGCGCGCACGATGACCCGTTCCTCTACCCCGGCCTGCAGGACATCACAGCGCACGTCGAATTCACGGGCGTGGCGCAGGCAGGCGTCGAGGCGGGAGCGGACCTGCTCGGCTACACCTCGCAGGCGCGCTTCCTGATGAACGCGGGTATCACCGACGTGCTTTCGGAACTCGATCCACGCGACGCCGCGCGCTTTCTGCCTGCCGCGAATGCGGTGCAGAAGCTCGTATCGGAATCGGAGATGGGCGAACTCTTCAAGGTGATCGCGTTTTCGCGCGGCATCGAAGGAACGCTGACCGCGTTCGCGCGCGGCGACCGCAGCCACACACTCTGAACGCCATGATCCGCTGGTTCCTCACCACGTTCATCGCCGTCGCGATCCTCTCGGGCGCGCAGCCGTGGCTGCGCAAGCTCGGCATCGGCAGGCTGCCCGGCGATGTCACGTTGCGCCTCTTCGGCCGCGAATATCCGCTGCCGTTCATGTCGACGCTCGTGCTTTCGATGGTGCTTTCGCTGATCGTGCGTTCGCTTTGAGCGAAGTGCACGGCGCCGGATGAGACCGCGTGGCGGCCTGTTCCGGCGCACGCGAATTGAGCGCTCAGCGTGCCGCCAGCGCGTCCTCCACCGCCGTCACCCGCGCGCGGTGCACCGCTTCCTTGATCTTCTCGGCACCGCCGTCGCAATCACGCGCAATCGCGCCCGCATCGACGGCGCGAGCGGCCACCAGCGCCACGCGCAGCCGCTCGGCCTGCGGATGCGGCGCCGCTTCCCAGCCGAGACGCCCACGCAGATCAGCTTCGCAGGCCTGCAGCGCCTCGGCGAAACGTGCGGGCTTGCGCAGCGCGTCGCAGCGTTCGAGCATGCGCACGACCGCTGCCGCGCCCATCTCGGTCACGCGATGCATGTTGCTGTGCTCGCGCGCGACCAGCACGGCCAGATCGCGGCAGTCGTTGGGCACGCGCAAGCGTTCGCACAGCGGTTTGAGCAGATCGACACTCCGCCCTTCGTGGCCGATGTGGCGCGGCAGAACGTCCTCAGGCGTGTTCCCCTTGCCGAGATCGTGCGTGAGCGCGGCGAAGCGTACCGGCAGCGCGTAGCCTTGCGCGGCCGCGTGGTCGATCACCATCATCACGTGCACGCCGGTGTCTACTTCGGGGTGATAGTCCGCGCGCTGCGGCACGCCGAAGAGGCCATCCACTTCCGGCAGCACGCGCGCGAGTGCGCCGCATTCGCGTAGCACTGCGAACATACGCGACGGCTTGTCCTCCATGAGCCCGCGCGCCACCTCCTGCCATACGCGTTCGGGCACGAGCGCATCGGCTTCGCCCGCTTCGACCATGCGCCGCATCAGCGCCATTGTTTCGGGCGCAACGGTGAAGTCGGAAAAGCGGGCGGCGAAACGCGCCACGCGCAGGATGCGCACGGGGTCTTCAAGAAACGCGTCGCCGACGTGGCGAAATACGCGCGCTTCGAGATCGGCCGCGCCATCGAACGGATCGACGACCGTTGTGCTCATCACGTCGCCCGGCAGCACTTCGCGCGCCATCGCGTTGATCGTGAGATCGCGGCGCGCCAGGTCCTCCTCGAGCGTCACGTCGGGCGCGTAGAAAAACTGGAAGCCGTGATAGCCGGCGGCCGTCTTGCGCTCGGTACGCGCAAGCGCGTACTCCTCCTGCGTCTGCGGATGCAGGAACACCGGAAAGTCCTTGCCCACCGGACGATACCCCTGTGCCGCCATCTGCTCGGGCGTGGCGCCGACCACGACATAGTCGCGGTCGCGCACGGGCAGCCCGAGCATCTCATCGCGGATCGCTCCGCCTACAACGTAGATTTTCATTCGTCGAGTTCGTCGTCGGCCACGATATGCGTTTCGCGGCGCCCGGCCTCGATCCACGCGGCAACTGCCGGAAGCGCCGTAACGCGCTGCGCGTACGCGGCGGCTTGCGGCGAGAGCTTCGGTTGATAGCTGTTAAAGCGCATCACGACCGGCGCATACATCGCGTCGGCAATGGTGAATTCGCCAAACAGGAATGGCCCGCCGCTTGCGGCAAGGCACTCGCACCAGATCGCGTCGATGCGCGCGATGTCGGCAAGCACGTCCGGCGTCGAGCCGACACCGGGACGCGTGAGGCGGATGTTCATCGGCATCGCACTGCGCATCGCGACGAAACCCGAATGCATTTCGGCGCTGACGCTGCGCGCGCGGGCGCGTGCGTTCGCGTCGCGCGGCCAGAGCGCGTGCTGCGGGAAGCGCTCGGCGAGCGTCTCCGCGATGGCGAGCGAATCCCAAACGGCAAAGCCGTCATCGGCCACGAGACATGGCACCTTGCCCGATGCCGAGTACTGCAGGATCGCGGACTTCGTGGCGGGCTCGTCCAGTTCGATCAGCGCTTCGTCGAACGCAATGCCGAAATGCGTGAGCAGCAGCCACGCGCGCATCGACCACGACGAGTAATTCTTGTCACCAATAGCGAGTTTCATCACGTCCCAGAAGTTAAGCGTTGAGAAAGCGGTCAGCGCCCCGCGCTCGCGCGGAACTGGTTAAGCCGCGAGCGTTGCGACGCGTCGCCCAGATAGAGCGGCGCGATCGTTTCGATGCTGGCCGGCTCGATGTCGAGTTCCGGCGCGAGCGGCCCGGAGAGCACACTGTCGACCTTCATCGAATCGAGGTTGTCGCGCGTGAGCATCGGCTCGCCGGGCGTCATTTCGAACGAGAGGGCCTGAAGCCGCCCGAACGTGCTGGGCAGCCGCACGATACGCGCATGGCGGCCCAACACTTCGCCGCTATACGCGAGCAGTTGTTCGAGCGTATAGACGGTCGGTCCGCCGAGTTCGTAAGTGTGCCCGGTTGCGGCGTCGAGATCGAGCACATTGACGATCGCCTTTGACACGTCGCCCACATAGACGGGCTGGAATTTCGCGTCGGGCATCGCGAGCGGAATCACGGGAAAGAGTTTCTCAAGGAGCGCGAAACGATTGAGGAACGTATCGCCAGGGCCGAACACCACCGATGGCCGGAAAATCGTCGACGCAAGCGACGTCGAAGCATGCACGGCCTTCTCGCCATCGCCTTTCGAGCGCAGATACATGCTCGGCGCGCGCGGATCGGCACCGATTGCGCTGATGTGGATGAGTCGGTGCACGCCCTTGCCCTCGCAGGCGGCGACGATCTTCGTCGGCAGTTCGACGTGCAGCTTCGCGAAGCCGGGGCCGTAGGGATCGCCGCGCCCACCGTTGAGGGTCCCGACGAGATTGATGACTGCATCGGCGCTTTCAACAAAGCTCGCGAGCGCGACAGGATCGAACACGTCGGCTTCGACGATGTCGACGGGGAGCATCGTGAGATGGCGCGCGTTGTAACGTCGTCGTGTGGCGACGCGCACGTCCTTGCCTGCTTCGACGAGCGCGTTGACGAGATGGCTGCCGATGAACCCCGAACCGCCGACAACTGCGATGGCTTGATGTCGCATCTCCGACCTCCCTGGGTGGACAGGCGGCGCTCGCAGCCGGGAACCGGATTCACCCGGCTGCGGTGCGCGAAGGCTGGGTGCCGCGCGCGCCGTCGTAGCCGCCGGCGCCTGGGCAGGCGCGGCGGCCAGGCGCTCAGGGCGCGATATAACCGAGACGCGCCTTCAGCGATTGCGGGCGACCCTCGAACAGCGCCGCATAGTAGACCGTGTTCGACAACACATTTTTCACGTAATCGCGGGTTTCCGCGAACGGAATGGTTTCCGCGAAGATGGCGCCCTCGACGGGCTGCTGCAACGTCTGCCGCCACGCGCGCGGGCGGCCCGGCCCGGCGTTGTAGCCCGCGGTGGCGAGCACGGCCGATCCATCGAATTGATTGTAGATCATCGACAGATAGTTGGTGCCGAGCAGGATATTCGTGTTGAGGTCATCGAGTTGGGCGCGTGAGAGCGGGCCGATACCGATCTTCTTCGCAACCATCTGCGCCGTGGCGGGCATGATCTGCATGAGGCCGCTCGCGCCTACACCCGAGCGTGCGTTCAGGATGAAGCGCGACTCCTGGCGGATGAGGCCGTAGGCCCATTCGACGTCGAGGCCGTTCGACTGCGCGTCGCGCTCCACAACATCGCGGAACGGCGCGATAAAGCGCAGCGAAAAGTCGTGGTCGGTCTGCGTGCGATCCGCCGTGTTGACGGTGCGGTCGAGCAACTGAATGCGCTTCGCGTACTCAGCGACGGCGAGCAACTGCCGGTCCGTCATGCCACGCAGCGGCCAGTTCCACTCGCGATTGCCTTCGAGTCGCAGATTCAGCGCGTAGAAACGCTGCGCAAGCGGGAAGCCCGGTGTCTGCCCGGCCTTGACGATCTCGGCCTCGGTGACGGTGGTCTTCGGCGGGAGCGTGATCTTCTGGCCGAGTTCTTCGAGCGCCAGTTGCCCGTAGAAGTTATAGCGCGGCGAGATCTGCGTGAACTCCTGGTTCGCCTGCGCGGTGTCACCGCCTTGCTTGAGCGCGCGCGCGTGCCAGTAGATCCACGCGGGCTGCGCGCGCAGCGCGGCGGGCATCTGCTCGATCGACCAGCGCACCATGTTCCAGTCGCCACCGAGGAGCGCGGCGCGCGTGCGCCATTCATAGGCGGGGTTCGAGAGCGGCGCATTCGCCGAAAGACGGTACCAGTCGAGCGCGGCCGGCATGCGCTTTTGCGCAGCCTGATAGCCGATCGTGCCCCAGCCGGTCGCGCGCTCGGGCGACGACAGCGACGGCGCGACGGCAGCGAAGGTCGCGGCGGCCGACGCCGGATCGTTGCGCGCCATCACCGTGATGGCGAGGAGCGCGAGCTGATGCGATTGCGGATCGGACGTCACGCCGCTCGCGAGCGTGCGCGGCGGCGTGCTCGTGGCCTGCGCGAAGGCGGCCGCGTCGGGCTGCTGCACGAGCGCGCCGAGCAGCCGGTAGCCCGTGGTGGTCTGGTTCTGCTCGTAGGCGAGACGGATCTGCTGCCACACGTCGTCGCCCGTGAACTGGCCTTTCATCGCGAGCGCCGTTACGAGGTCGACGCAACCATCGCCGTAATACCGCGGTTCGGTGAGCAGTGCGCGCGCGTCGTTCGCGACGTTCTCGCCGCGCGACGCGCGCGACTGGAGCGCGTAGCACTTCACCTGCGTGTCGTCGTCGAGCACGAAGCGCTGATATTGCTGATCGAAGTTCGTCCAGTCGTGGCGCGCGCCGAGCACGAGGAGCCAGTCGTTGCGCAGACGGTCGCCGATCGCCTCGCCGTCGTGGCGTTGCAGAAATGAAAGCACGGGCGCGTCAGGCGCGTCGACGCGCGCGTGACCCTGCGCGTCGAACAACTGCGGCTTGAGCTGGAAATACTCCAGATACGACGGCGCCGGGTAGTCCGGAATCATGGCAGCCAGTTGCGCGGCGCGCGCCGGATCGTTGTTGCGCGCGGCTTCGCGAAGCTGGATGAAAGTTTGATCGTCGGGGGAAAGCTGGGCACCTGGGGCGGGTGCGGCGGGCCGCACGGCGGACGCCGTGCTACACGCGACGAGTGCCGCGGCGGCCAGCGCGAAGCCGACCGCGCGATATACTCGAAAAAGGCGATTGCACATCATTATTTCTGGAACTCAAGGTGGAGCCAAGGATAGCACGCAACCCCCGCGCTCAATCCAAAAAGGACTGGCGTGCGGGACTGTTAGCAACACGTCTGGAAGCCGCGTCAGATGTGGTACGAAGCGGTGCGCTCGAAGCTCGGCTCGCGACGCTGGTCGAAGGGCTCGATCCGCGTTCGATCGGATTTTACTGGCCCTTGCGCGGTGAATTCGATGCGCGTGGCTGGATCGAGTCCTGGCTTGCCGCAGACACGTCGCGGCGCGCCGCGCTGCCTGTAATCGCCGAACGTCATGCGCCGCTCGCCTTCCACCTCTGGACACCCGATGCGCCGATGCGCGAAGGGCACCATGGCATCCCCGAACCGGCGTCGCAGGAACGCGCGACGCCCGATCTGCTGCTCGTGCCCTGTGTGGGTTTCGATGCCGACTGCTACCGGCTCGGCTATGGCGGTGGCTATTACGACCGCACGCTCGCCGCCTGGCCCGGCGACGCGCTGCCCGTCACGGTGGGAATCGCCTACGAGGCGTGCCGGATCGACGATGGCGTCCTCGAACGCGAGGCGCACGATCTGCCGCTCGACGCCGTCGTTACCGACACAGCCACGCACCTCACCGCGCGCTTCCCGGTTCGCCACGAGACGCGCTGACGTCGAGCGTCGGGATGACACGCCGCGTCGAGCAGACGCAGGCACTCAGCGCGACGCCGCCACACACGCGGCCGCGCCGTAGAGCCGGGACGCGCTGCGAATCCGTTGCCCGGTGCCGCCGATCTGCGCGTTCGTGAAACCGCTTTCCTCCCACGTCGCGCTTCGCCGCTTTTTCCTTCCTCATACGCTCCGGGAACGAGTTTGTCAGCGCGTCGGTCGCGACGCGGGCGTCCCCGATGTTGAGCACGAAGCGGAGATTATGAGATAAGGGATAAAGGCCTCCCCGAATCGCAGCGCTACACCGCTCGAGCCCCGATAGCGCCCGGCGTCGTGCCTTTGGCGGCGCCATTTGCGCCCCTTTTGCGCGCGGCAAGGCACAACCCCGGTACGAACCGCCCCTCCAATCGCAATGCCACACCCTACTCCCCGCATTTTTCCGCTTGGTGACGAAGCGCTCGTCTGCGAAGCGCCCCCGCCCGCGACGCTCGACGTCCAGCGTCGCGTCTGGGCCGTCGCTGCGCTCGCGCGCGAGTGGACTACCGTGTGCGAAGTCGTGCCCGGCATGAACAATCTCACGATCACTTTCGATCCGCTCGCCACCGACGCCGCATCACTGGCAGCCGCGCTCGAGGCCGCCTGGCACGACGCCGACGCCGCACCACACGCGGGCCGCGACGTCGAAATCCCGGTGACCTACGGCGGCGAAGACGGCCCGGACCTCGACGTCGTCGCGCACCACACGGGACTCGCCGCGGCCGACGTCGCCGCGCGCCATGCCGCGGCCGTCTATACCGTGTTCTTCCTCGGCTTCCAGCCGGGGTTCGCCTATCTCGGGGGACTCGACGCCGCGCTCCGCACGCCGCGCCGTCGCGAGCCGCGCATCGCAGTGCCGGCCGGATCGGTCGGCATCGGCGGCGAACAGACTGGCATCTACCCTTCGCGGTCTCCGGGCGGGTGGCAACTGATCGGCCGCACCGCCCTCACGCTCTTTGACCCCGCGCGCAATCCGCCTACGCTGCTTCTGCCGGGCGACCGCGTGCGCCTCACCGTCGCGGAGCTGTGCATATGATCGAAGTCGTCCGTGCAGGCCCGCTTAGCACCGTGCAGGATCGCGGCCGGCCCGGCTACAGGCATCTCGGCATCGCCACGTGCGGCGCGCTCGATTCCCTCGCGCTCGACGTCGGTAACCGGCTCGTGGGCAACCGGCCCGACGCCGCCGGTATCGAAGTGACACTCGGCCCCGTCGTGCTGAGCTTCGCGCGCGCGACGCGCATCGCCATCACCGGCACCGACTACGGCGCGACGCTGAGCGGCCGCCCTGTGTGGTCGTGGTGGAGCCTGCCCGTCGAGGCGGGCGAAGAACTCGTGCTGAATGGTCCGAAGCGCGGCATGCGCGCCTATGTGTGCGTGGCGGGCGGCATCGACGTCTTGCCGATGCTCGGCTCGCGCAGCACCGATCTCGCGGGAGGCTTCGGCGGACTCGCGGGCCGCGCGCTCAAGGACGGCGACCGGCTCGCCACTGGCGCGAGCGCAGCGCCCGGACGCGAGCGCGCATCGCTCGCCCCGGATGCGCCGCCGTTCGGCGTGAAATCGCCCTCGCTATGCGACTTCGCGAACGTAGGTGAACCGCATCGGCGCGGACGTCACCCAGACGCTCTCGCATGGGCAATGCCCGTACGCGTGCTCCGCGGCCCCGAATACGACAGCTTCGCGCCCGACGCGCAGCGAGCGTTCTGGTCCGACGAATGGATCGTCACGCCGAACAGCAATCGGATGGGCTATCGCCTCTCGGGCACGGCGCTCGAGCGCGACAGCGGCGTGGACCTGCTCTCGCACGCGGTGCTGCCGGGCACGATCCAGGTGCCGCCCAACGGTCAGCCGATCGTGCTGATGCGCGATGCGCAGACCACCGGCGGCTACCCGAAGATCGGCTCTGTGATCCGTGGCGATCTGTGGCGGCTCGCCCAGATGCGCCTCAATGGCGGCGTGCGCTTCGTGGAAACGACGCCCGCGATTGCGCGTAGGGTGCTCGAAGAGGAGCAGGCGTATCTGCGACAGATCGATACCGCGATCGCCATGCACGACGAAGGCTACGCGAGCCGCCGCCCGGCGCGCATCGCACGCAGTGGCGCGCAACCGACCACTTGCAGAGAAACATCATGATGACCATCGATCTGAACGCCGATCTCGGCGAAGGCTGCGGCTCCGACGAGGCGCTGCTCGACCTCGTCAGTTCCGCGAACATCGCGTGCGGCTGGCACGCGGGCGGTGCCAGCGCGATGCACGAGTGCGTGCGCTGGGCCGTTGAGAAAGGCGTGTCGATCGGCGCGCATCCCAGCTTCAACGACCCCGAAAACTTCGGCCGCAAGGAGATGGCCCTCCCCGCCGCCGAGATCTACGCGGGCGTGCTGTATCAACTGGGCGCACTTTCCGCGATCGCGCAGGCCGAAGGCGGGCGCATCGCGCACGTGAAACCGCACGGCGCGCTCTACAACCAGGCGGCGCGCGACGCGCAGATCGCGGACGCGATCGTCTCCGCCGTGCATGACTTCGATCCCTCGGTGGCCGTGTTCGCGCTCGCGGGCAGCGTTCTCGTGACGGCAGCGCGTGAGAGCGGGCTCGTTGCTGTAGAAGAAGTTTTCGCTGACCGTGGCTATCGCGCGGACGGCTCGCTCGTGCCGCGCAGCGAGCCGGGCGCACTGATCGACGATGAAGAGGCTGTGCTCGCGCGCACGCTCGCGATGATTCGTGAGCAACGCGTGCAGGCCGTCGACGGGGCGTGGGTGCCGCTCAGCGCGCAAACGATCTGCCTGCATGGCGACGGGCCGCACACACTAGCGTTCGCGCGGCGCATTCGGGCGGCGCTCGATGAGGCGGGGATCGGGGTGCGGGCAGCGACGGTGGACGAAGGGTGAGCGTCGGGTGCGTCGCGTGGTGGCGTTGTGGAAGCACGAGGCGCTCGTCTATCGCCGGTAGCTGAGAATCTTTGACGGTCCGGACGCCGTGCGGATGCTGTCGAACGACGTTGCGACGATGTCGAACGGGTACGCAAGTCGCTGTCTTGCGTTCTCTAAGGTGCACCAAAGGCCGTAGGGAATTGCGCACGCCGATATTCGCTGGGCTACACACCCCGGAAGCGCGCTACACGGCGGACACAATCCGCATTTCCTGCATTCGCCCAACCGCTGTTATACGTCGTCGAGGGAAGATGGCGAACGTGCACCTGCCAAACCGCAGCAAAGCGTTTGCTGTTCAATCAACCACACGATAAAGCCACCTCCCCAGCTGATTTGCATTCAGCCCTTCTGATTTTCAGTTGACGAAGTTCGGATAGATAGGGCGGATATCCACGGCGACCCCGCCAGCACCACCCATTTTGGGAACAATCCCATCGTCCCCTCGGAAAGAACCCGGTACCCTCGACGACTTCGCCCAACCGCGCGTCGTGCGTCCTCCGCCCGCCGCCAGCCCCACACGATCTCCATGGTCTCGACCCCCACCACCCCCGCGACGCCAGCCGAACAGTTCGCCGCCGCACTCGACGCCCACCGCGCAGGACGTCTCGACGAAGCGCAAGCCATCTATCGCGACATCCTCGCGCTCGATCCAGCCCACACGGACGCGCTGCACTATTACGGCGTCGCGCGCCATCAACTCGGCGACCACGAAGGCGCGCTCGCGCTGATGGACAGCGCCCTGCAGCTCGCCAGCGACAACGCGATCCTGTGGAGCAATCGCGGCCTCGCCGTACGCGCGCTTGGCCGCACCAGCTACGCGATCCGCTGCCTGCGCGAGGCGCTGCGCCTCGAACCCGGCTTTGCCGACGCACACAACAATCTCGGCATCACCCTGCAGGAGACGGGCGCCGACGAAGAGGCACTCGACCACTACCGCATGGCGCTCACACTCGATCCCGCGTTCGTGAATGCGCGCGTGAACGCGGGCATCGCGCTGGTAAAGCTCGGCCGTCCCGACGAAGCGCTCGCGCACTACCGCGAAGCGCTCGCGCAGGCCCCCCACGACACTGACGTCCACTTCAACCTCGGAAACGCGTACCTCGCGCGCGGTGACTACGACGCAGCCATCGAGCGCCTTCGCGTCGTAGTCGGGCAGCGCCCTGCGCATGCGGATGCGTGGGCGAATCTCGGCACCGCGCTCGGCCGGGCGGGCGACTACCGCGGCGCGGAGGCATGCTACCGCGAGGCGGTGGCGCTCAAGCCAAACGCGGCGAACCTCGTGTCGCTTGGCGCGTCGCTCGGTGCGCAGGGACGCAACGACGAGGAAGCGCCGTACTATCGCCGCGCACTCGAACTCGACCCCGAGCAAGCCGACGCCCGCCAGAACCTCGTCTGGCTCATGCTCAAGCGCGGCGAGTACCGCGAGGGCTGGGCGGAGTATGCGAAACGCTGGCGCGCGTGCGACTACTCGTCGTTCGACATCGAGGGCCTGCACGAGTGGCGCGGCGAACCGCTCGATGGCAAGCGCGTACTGCTCATACACGAGCAGGGTTTCGGCGACCAGATCCAGTTCGTCCGCTATGCAACGATGCTGCACGCGCGAGGCGCAACCGTGGATGTGTGCAGTACGCCTCCAGTGCTACGGCTGGCGCAGAGTGTGCGCGGCGTGCGACGCGCGTGGACGGGCGAGCCCGAAGGCGACTACGACTTCTGGGTCTACATGATGAGCATGCCGTCGTGCGTAGGCACCGAGCTCGACACGATTCCCGCCGAGGTGCCTTACCTCTTCGCACGCCCCGCGGACATCGAAGCCTGGCGGCCGCGCGTGCAGGCCGCGATGTTCGACGGGTTATCGCGTGCGGCAGCATCCGTATCGCGCCACGCGACGGAAGCAGCGCGGAGGACATCGCCGACGCGCGCAGGCACGAAGCCGCGCAAGCCGGCCGGCCACCGCAATGTGGGCCTCGTCTGGGCGGGCAACCCCGGCTTCTACAATGACCACAACCGCTCGGTGGCGCTCGCGGACTTGCGCCCGGTCCTCGAAAGCGAGCGGATCACATGGTTCTCCCTGCAGAAGGGCGACGCGGCGCGCGCGCAGATCGCGTCCCTCGGCGGCGAAATCGTCATCCACGACTTCAGCACCGATCTGCACGACTTCGCAGATACCGCCGCGCTCATCATGAATCTCGATCTCGTGATTGCGGTCGATACGGCTGTCGCGCATCTGGCGGGCGCGCTCGGCAAGCCGGTGTGGATCCTCGTGCCCGTGAATGGCGAATGGCGCTGGCTGGAAAAGCGCGCGGACTCGCCGTGGTATCCCACGGCGCGGCTCTTCCGTCAGCACGCGCTCGGCGACTGGCGCGGCGCGATCGAATCACTACGCGACGCGCTCGGCGAAAAGCCAAAGCGAACGCCGAAAACCGCCGATGCGAAGAAGACATCGCGGACCAAAACGAAAGAGGAAAACGGCGCGCCGGACACCGCCGCCTAACCAGCCAGATAACGGGCGGCGAAAGCCGCCACCTCGAAACCGCCGTTCACGCCGGATCGACAGTGAAGCCACGCTGGCGCAGCAGCGCCAGTACGCCTTTCGGCCCGCCCAGGTGCAGCGCGCCGATCGCGACAAACAACGGCTTGTTGGGTGCGGCGATCTGCAACATACGCGCGACGAAGCGGCGGTTGCGCTCGTAGACGATGCGGTTATCGACCGAATCCGATACCCGCTTATCCCGCGCGAGTTTTTCCGAACGCGCGGTGTCCCACGCGGCGATCGCATCGGCATCGCCCACGCGCCACAGATGCTGCAGCGCCTTCACGTCCGCAACGTTCTGGGCCTCAGGCTGCGCGAGATCCTGCGCCAGCATTTCGCGCTGCTGAGCAAGCGTAAGGCTCGTGAATGCGCGCATCTGTTCGCCGAGTGTCTCCAGCCCGACGATGCGCCGCCCCTTCAGCCGCAGAAACACGTTCTGCAATTGCGCCTCGGTGCCGTATTCGGTCTGCAGGCCCGCGCTCAGCGAATCGTAGGTCTCGACGAGCAGCGAAGCGAGCCACGGCCGCATCCGGCGGATTTCGGCGAGCGCATCGGGATTGCCGCGCATGCGCGCCGCGAGCTTCTGCCACAGGGAATCCGACAACAGTTGCGGCAAGCATGGCCGCTCACACACTCCGTACTTCGAAACGTCGTCCTGCGAGACGAGCAGATCGTCGGGCGAGAGTTCGAGGGCGAGCGTCGGCGACGCGTTGAGCGCCGCGAGTATCGACTGTCGAAACGGCTGGTTCGGCGGATAGTCGGCGGGGTCGCCCACGTGCAGCGTGCCGAGCAGGTAGATCGTGGTCGTGCCGTGCGTGGCGACGTAGAACGGCATGCGTGCCGGTTGCATGCGCACAGGACCGCCTGCGGTCGTGCCCGAGGCATAGCTCGGCACGGCGGGTGGCGCGTGGAAGCCGGGCAGGCCTGCACCGGTTGACGGACCGCCCGGCACCGGGACCGCCGGCCGGGCGCCCGGCGTATTGGCAGCGGCTCCCGCCGCGAACGCGGCGGGTACGAAGGTACGCGATTGCGGCGACACGCCGCGGATGAAACGAAACGTCGGGAACGTCGAAAAGGTCGAAGCGATGGGCGGCGAGGCGTTGCCATCGGACGCAGGGCGCGCGCTCAGCGCGAGCCGCAGCGGCCGGTCGAGCGATGGACCGAGGGCGACCGCCAGCGCGAGCAACGCGCCCGCGGCCCCCCGCCCCACAACACGCAATTTCGAAACGGCGCGACGGCCGCCTTCACTCAGGCGGCGCGTAAAACGACGCGCCGCCGTCGCTTCAGGCATCCTGTTCCCCTACCTCCTCTGCACGATGGCAGGATACCTGACGCCCATCCACAACGCGCAATACCGGGACCTCTTTGCGGCACCGCTCGATGGCATACGGGCAGCGCTGATGGAACGTGCAGCCCGACGGCGGATTGAGCGGCGAAGGCAGTTCGCCTTCGAGCTTGATCTTCACGCGGCGGTCCGACTCGAAGATCGCGGGCGTCGCCGACAGGAGCGACCGCGTGTACGGGTGGCGCGGGCGCTCGATCACCGTCTTCTTGTCACCGAGTTCAGCGACGCCGCCTAGGTACATGACCATCACGTCGTCGGCGACGTGCTCGACCACCGCGAGGTTGTGCGAGATGAACACGTAGCTCGTGCGGAACTCGTCCTGCAGGTCCATGAAGAGGTTCAGGATCTGCGCCTGGATCGACACGTCGAGCGCGGAAACCGGCTCGTCGGCGACGATGATCTGCGGATCGAGGATCATCGCGCGCGCAATCGCCACGCGCTGGCGCTGCCCGCCCGAGAACATGTGCGGATAGCGTTTCGCGTGCTCGGGCCGCAGGCCGACGATGCGCATCATGTGCGCGATGCGGTCCGCGCGCTCGGTGGCCGAGAGTTGCGTGTTGATCGCGAGCGGCTCGCCGAGCGTCTGCTCCACCGTCTTGCGCGGATTGAGCGACGCGAACGGGTTCTGGAACACCATCTGCACGCGGCGGCGCAGTGCGGCGATCTTCTCCTTGTTCGCGTGCGCGACATCCTCGCCGTCGATGACGAGACGGCCCGCGGTGGGCGGCTCGATCATCGTGAGCTGGCGCGCGAGCGTGGACTTGCCGCAGCCCGATTCACCGACCACCGCCAGCGTGCGCCCGCGCGTGAGCGAGAACGACACACCGTTGAGCGCCTTCACGGTGCCCGTGCCGAACATGCCGCGTTTGACGGTGTAGTGCTTCTTCAGATCCTCGGCGACGAGGACGCGATCTTCGTCGTGGCCTGCACTTTGAGGCGCGTGTTGCGGGACAGCGTTCATTGCGCGCCTCCATGTGTCGGGTTGGCCGCGCGATTGTGTGCATCGTGCGCATCATGCGGATCGCGCATGTCGTGCAGATTGAGCGGCTTGATGCAGCGGACCTGCGTAACGACGTCGAAGCCCGGCACCTTGTCGAGCGCAGGACGCGCCTTCATGCAATCGTCCACCACATACTTGCAGCGCGGCGCGAAGAGACAGCCGCGCGGACGGTCGTCGCGTCCCGGCACCATGCCCGGCAGCGCGGCGAGCCGCACGGCGCCCCGGTTGTGCTCGGGGATGGCGGCAAGCAGCGCCTCGGTGTACGGGTGATGCGGCTTCGCGAAGATATCGGGCACACGGTTCGTCTCGATGATTTCGCCCGCGTACATGACGGCCACGCGTTGCGCGACCTCGGACACCACAGCGAGATCGTGCGAGATCAGCACGAGCGCCATGCCGCGCTCCTTCTGCAAGCGCACGAGCAGTTCCATGATCTGCGCCTGGATCGTGACGTCGAGCGCCGTGGTGGGCTCGTCGGCGATCAGGAGCTTCGGGTTGCACGCCACGGCCATCGCGATCATCACGCGCTGGTTCATGCCGCCCGACATCTGGTGCGGGAAGTTGCCGATGCGATTCTTTGCGTCGGGGATGCCCACCTGATCGAGCAGTTCGAGCGCGCGCTTTTCGAGTGCCGCGCCACGCAGGCCCTCGTGCAGCTTCAGCACTTCCTTGATCTGATAACCGACGGTGTAGCTCGGATTCAGACTCGTAAGCGCGTCCTGGAACACCATCGCGATTTCGTTGCCCACGATCTTGCGGCGCTGCCTGCCGCTCGCGTTGAGCAGGTCGCGGCCATCGAACGTGATCGAATCGGCGGTGACTTTCCCGGGCGCATCGATGAGGCCCATCAGCGCCATCATCGTCACGCTCTTGCCTGAGCCCGATTCGCCGACGATGCCGAGCACCTCGCCCGGCGCCACCGAGAGATTCACGCGGTCCACGGCGGGCAGGCCGCCGAAGTTCACCGCCAGATTGCGGATGGTCAGCAAGTCTTTTGTCTGATTGTTCATGTCAGGCCATCCTCTTCAGCTTGGGATCGAGCGCGTCGCGCAGCCCGTCGCCGAGCAGGTTGATCGCGAGCACCGAAATGAGGATGGACAGGCCCGGCATCGTGACGATCCACCAGGCGCTGTCGATGTAATCGCGCGCCGAGGCGAGCATCGCGCCCCACTCGGCGGCGGGCGGCTGCACGCCGAGGCCGAGGAAGCCGAGCGCGGCGGCATCGAGAATCGCCGACGAGAAACCGAGCGTCGCCTGCACGATGAGCGGCGCCGTGCAGTTGGGCAGCACCTGCGAGAACATCAGACGCAGCGTGCCCGCACCGGCCACGCGCGACGCTGTTACGTACTCCTTGTGCAATTCGCCGATCGCCGAGCCGCGTGTGAGACGCACGTAGCCCGGAAGCGCGACGATGGCGATCGCGAGCATCGTGTTGGTGAGACCGGGGCCGATGATCGCGACCACGGCCACCGCGAGCAAGAGCGAAGGCAGCGCGAGCAGCACGTCCATGAGACGCATGATCGGCGTGTCGGCCCATTTGTCGAAGAACGCGGCGACGAGGCCGAGCACGACGCCCGGAATCAGCGCGAGCACGACCGAGACGCAGCCGATCCACAGCGACAGCCGCGCGCCGTACATCAGGCGGGAGAGGATGTCGCGGCCGGCTTCGTCGGTGCCGAGAATGAATTGCCAGTTGCCGCCGTCGAGCCAGGCGGGCGGGATTTTCACGTTATCGCGATACTGTTCGATGGGGCTATGCGGCGCGATCAAAGGCGCGAAGATCGCGACGACGATCAGCACGAGCACGATGACGCCAGCCGTAACAGCGCCTTTGTTGCGCGAGAAGTTCGCCCAGAATTCGCGCAGCACGAGAGCGCGACCCGAGGGCGGCGTAACCGCCTGGGGCGCGGTGTTCTGAATGTCAGCCATCACGCCTCCGAATGTCGTGGGTTGTGTTGTGAAAAGCGTTTCATGACGTGCTTACCTCGTGTGACGGATGCGCGGATTCAGCACGCCGTACAGCAGATCGACGACCAGATTCACGACGATCACGAGGGTCGCGATCATGAGAATGCCGCCCTGCACGACCGGATAATCGCGGCGGCTGATCGCATCGATTAGCCATTTGCCGACGCCGGGCCACGAGAACAGCGTTTCGGTGAGCACTGCGCCCGCGAGCAGCGTGCCGACCTGCAGGCCGATCACAGTGACGACGGGAATCAGCGCGTTGCGCAGCGCGTGCACGACGATCACACGCAGCGGAGAGAGGCCCTTCGCGCGCGCGGTGCGGATATAGTCCTCGCGCAGCACTTCGAGCATCGACGAGCGCGTCATGCGCGCAATCACCGCGAGCGGAATCGTGCCGAGCACGATGGCGGGCAGGATCAGGTGGCTCACAGCGGACCTGAACGAGCCTTCATCGGTGCCGGGCAGAAGCGAATCGATCAGCATGAAGCCGGTGACGCGCGGAATGTCGTACTCGACGGCAAGGCGCCCCGACACGGGCGTCCAGCCGAGCTTCGACGAGAACACCATGATGAGGATGAGGCCCCACCAGAAGATCGGCATCGAGTAGCCGGTGAGCGCGGTGCCCATCACGCCGTGATCGACGACAGTGCCGCGCCTGAGCGCCGCGAACACGCCGGCGGGCAGCCCGATCGCGAGCGCGAAGATCAACGCGCAGATCGAGAGTTCTACGGTGGCGGGAAAGCGCGCGAGAAACTCGCCCATCACGCTGGTGTTGGTGATGATCGAGGTGCCGAGATTGCCACGCACAGCGTGGGCAACGTAGTGGAAATACTGTAACGGCAGCGGTTCGTCGAGACCGAGGCGATGCATCGCTTCGGCGTGCATCTGCGGATCGACGCCGCGCTCGCCCATCATCACTTCGATGGGGTCGCCGGGAATCAGGTGAATGAGCGCGAACGCAAGGACGGTGATGCCGATGAACGTCGGTATCACCATGCCGATGCGGCGCAATACAAAGCGGAACATGGTTTGTTCCCCGAAAGCATGAGAATGAAATGCAACCGGCGACGGGGGCTCGTGACCCCGGTCGCCGGACCTGATTCGACCAGTCTTCTAGAATACCGTCAAACTGAGCGAATGAACCGTACAGGTTACCCGATCAACATTACTGCATGCCAACGCCATCGAAGCGCGCGTAGCCGAGCGGTTCGATACGCATGTCGGTCACCTTCTTGCTGACCGGCTGATAGACGGTCGAGTGAGCGATCGGCGAGAACGGCAGTTGCTGCGCGAAGATCTGCTGCGCTTGCACATAGAACTTCGTGCGCTGCGCCTGATCGGACGTCGTACGGCCCTTCTGGATCAGATCGTCGAACGGCTTGTAGCACCACTTGCCGAAGTTGTTGCCGTTGACGGCCTCGCAGCCGAGCAGCGTGCCGAGCCAGTTGTCGGGGTCGCCGTTGTCGCCGGTCCAGCCGATCAGCATCGCGTCGTCTTCGCCCGCGTGCGCGCGCTTGATGTACTCGCCCCACTCATACGTCGTGATCTTCGCCTTCACGCCGATCTTCGCCCAGTCGGCCTGGATCATCTCGGCCATCAGACGCGCGTTCGGGTTGTACGGACGCTGCACGGGCATCGCCCAGAGCGTGATCTCGAAGCCGTTGGCCTGACCCGCCTTCGCGAGCAGCGCCTTCGCCTTTTCCGGATCGTACGCGTTCCCCTTCAGCGTCTTGTCGAAGGACCATTGCGTCGGCGGCATCGGGTTCGTCGCGAGCTGGCCCGCGCCCTGGTACACCGAGTCGATGATCGCCTTCTTGTTGATCGCCATGTCGAGTGCGTGGCGCACATCGACGTTATCGAGCGGCTTGTGCGTGACGTTATACGACAGGTAGCCGAGGTTGAAGCCCGGCTGCGACGGCATCGCGATGTTCGGCTCGGCCTTCAGCGGGGCGATGTCCGCGGGACGCGGATAGCTCATCACCTGGCACTCGTCGCGCTTGATCTTCTGCACGCGCACGCTTGCGTCCGGCGTGATCGAGAAGATCAGCTTCGAGATCTTCACGACGCCCGGCTTCCAGTAGTCGGGGTTGCCGTCGAAGCGGATCGTCGCGTCCTTCGTGTAGCTCCTGAAGATGAACGGACCTGTGCCGGCCGGGAACTGGTTGATGTCGGCGGCCTTGCCGGCTTTCAGCAGTTGATCCGCGTATTCAGCCGAGAGGATCGACGCGAATTCCATCGCCATGTTCTGGATGAACGGCGCGTTCGGCTCGTTCAGAGTGAACTTGACCGTATACGGATCGACCTTCTCGACCTTGGCGATCAGCTTGTCGAGACCCATGTCGGTGAAATACGGGAACGACACCGGGTAGGCCTTGCGGAACGGCTGGTTCGGATCCAGCATGCGCTGGAACGAGAAAACGACGTCGTCGGCGTTGAATTCGCGCGTCGGCTTGAAGTACGCCGTGGTCTGGAACTTCACGCCATGACGCAGATGGAACGTGTAGGTCTTGCCGTCGGCGGAAACGTCCCACGACTGCGCGAGGCCCGGTTCCACCTTCGTGCCGCCGCGCTCGAATTCGACGAGGCGGTTGTAGACGGTGAACGTGTTGGCGGTGAAGTCGGTGCCGGTCGTGTACTGCGACGGGTCGAAACCGGCGGGGCTGCCTTCCGAGCAATAGACGAGCGTCTTGTTCGGGATGCTGCTGGCCGCGTTTGCGAGTGAGGCGCCAACGAGCGTTGTCGCGGCGATTGCGGCGAGCGAGGTCAGCCGTGCTGCACGCAACATTTTGTTTTCTTTCATGTTCTCTCCAGTTCGGTGCCGGCCGGAGCCAGCGTAGCGCGATCTTACAGAGCCGGGGGCGCCGTCACAAGCAAACGGCGGGCGGCTGTCGCTCGTGGAAAACGCCTGGTTGACAGGTCCCAGGCGAGCACCTTGGTCCGCCCGCGGCCGGGTTGCCACGGCCGCCTGATGCAATCCGGACCTACCTCCGAGTCCGGGCGCGGCACAAACTTAACGCGCCAAAACCTTTCGTGCAGCCCGGCGGGCCGGCCCGCGAGTCGATTTGGAACCGCCGCGGCTCAACGCCGCAGGCCCATCCGGAACGCACCGAGGCTCGCGATGTGGCCGTTGTGGATACAGGAGGACGACGCATCGGGCGCGATATTGCTCTGCCGATACGTTTGAAGATAGTCGAGGCGCGGCTGGAATCCAGCGAAACGCGCACGCGATGAGAGGTGAAAGCCGGGCGCGGTTGGCTGGATTCCAGCCGCGCCCGGAAAGCGTGCGTCAGAAGCCCAGACGCTCGCAGATCGCCTTGGTCGCCGCACCGCCGTTGAGCGTGTAGAAGTGCAGCCCGGGCACGCCCGCATCGACGAGGCGGCGGCACAGGTCCGTCACCACGTCGAGGCCGAACGCGCGGATCGCCTCGCGGTCGTCGCCGAAGCTCTCGAGGCGCTTCGCGATCCAGCGCGGCACTTCCGCACCGCACATGTCGGAAAAGCGCATCAGCTGCGAGTAGTTCGTGATCGGCATGATGCCGGGCACGATCGGCACGTCCACGCCGAGCTTGCGGACGTCGTCGACGAAGCGGAAGTACGCGTCCGCGTTGAAGAAGTACTGCGTGATGGCCGAGTTGGCGCCGGCCTTTACCTTCTGCGCGAACGCCTCAAGGTCGTGACGCGGCGAGCGCGCCTGCGGATGGTACTCGGGATAGGCCGCCACTTCGATGTGGAACGCATCGCCGGTTTCCTTGCGGATGAACGCGACCAGCTCCGACGCATAGCGCAGCTCGCCCACGGCGCCCATGCCGGACGGCAGGTCGCCGCGCAGCGCGACGATGTGGCGGATGCCGTGCGACCGGTACTGCCCGAGGATGTCGCGCAGGCTCTCTTTCGACGAGCCGATGCACGAGAGGTGCGGCGCCGCTTCGATGCCTTCCTTCGCGATGTCGACGACAGTATCGAGCGTGCCCTGCTGCGTCGAGCCGCCCGCGCCGAACGTGACCGAGACGAACTTCGGCTTGAGCGTCGCGAGCTGGGCGCGGGTGGCGCGCAGCTTGTCGACGCCGTCCTGCGTCTTCGGCGGGAAAAATTCGAATGAAAGTTCGATGGGTTTCATGTTGGGATGGTCCCGGCGTCGCGCATCAAACGATGTTGCGGTGGCCGAAGATCAAGGCAGACAGGAGCCACGACACAATGCTGTACAGGATCGAGCCGAAGAACGCCGACCAGAAACCCGACACCTCGAAGCCCTTCAGCAGCGACGCCGCGAGCCAGAAGCACAGCGCATTCACGACGAGGATGAAGAGGCCGAGCGTGACGATCGTGACGGGCAGCGTGAGCAGGATCAGCAGCGGACGCAGCACGGCGTTGATGAGCCCGAGCACGATGGCGACGATCAAGGCCGTGCCGAAGCTACGGATGTGAATCGACGGAACGAGCCAGGTGATGATCAGGAGGGCAAGCGCGTTGATCAGCCAGGTCAGCAGCACGGTCATGGTAGCTCCTTTTTCTTGATGGAATGCCGCGTCCGGGTGGTTCGAAAAGACCTCCGGACGCGGTGCACAGCTTGCTCAAACACGGGCCTGTGGCAAGCGCGGCGGCCCGGCGATATGCCCCGAATACCGCGCCGCGCGCCCAGTGCTTAGTAGCGGTAGTGATTCGGCTTGAACGGACCGTTCTTCTCGACGCCGATGTACGAAGCCTGCGCGTCGGACAGCACGGTCAGGTTCGCGCCGATGCGAGCCAGATGCAGGCGCGCAACCTTCTCGTCGAGATGCTTCGGCAGCACGTACACCTTGTTCTCGTACTTCGCGCCTTGTGTGAACAGTTCGATCTGCGCGAGCGTCTGGTTCGTGAACGAATTCGACATCACGAACGACGGGTGGCCCGTCGCGCAGCCGAGGTTCACGAGGCGGCCTTCCGCCAGCAGGATCACGCGCTTGCCGTCCGGGAAGATGATGTGATCGACCTGCGGCTTGATGTTGTCCCACTGGTACTGGCGGGTCGAAGCAACGTCGATTTCCGAATCGAAGTGACCGATGTTGCAGACGATCGCGTTGTGGCGCATCGCCTTCATGTGGTCGTGGCCGATCACGTGGTAGTTGCCGGTTGCCGTCACGAAGATGTCGGCCTTGTCGGCGGCGTATTCCATCGTCACGACGCGGTAGCCTTCCATCGCGGCCTGCAGTGCGCAGATCGGATCGATTTCGGTGACCCACACCGTAGCTCCAAGGCCGCGCAGCGACTGCGCGCAGCCCTTGCCCACATCGCCGTAACCGGCGACGACGGCGATCTTGCCCGCGATCATCACGTCGGTGGCGCGCTTGATGCCGTCGACGAGCGACTCGCGGCAGCCATACAGGTTGTCGAACTTCGACTTCGTGACCGAGTCGTTCACGTTGATCGCCGGGAACGGCAGACGGCCATCCTTCTCCATCTGGTACAGGCGGTGCACGCCGGTCGTCGTTTCTTCGGTCACGCCCTTGATGTGCGAGAGGCGCTTCGAGTACCACGTCGGGTCGATGTCGAGGTGAGCCGCGATCGACTTGTACAGCGCGACTTCTTCTTCGTTCGTCGGCTTGGCGATGACCGAGCGGTCCTTTTCAGCCTTCGAGCCGAGGATCAGCAGGAGCGTGGCGTCGCCGCCGTCGTCGAGGATCATGTTGGCGAACTCGCCGTTCGGCCATTCGAAGATACGGTGCGAGAACTCCCAGTATTCGTCGAGCGATTCGCCCTTGAACGCGAACACCGGCGTGCCGCCCTGCGCGATGGCGGCGGCGGCGTGGTCTTGCGTCGAGAAGATGTTGCAGGAGGCCCAGCGGACATCGGCGCCGAGCGCCTTCAGGGTCTCGATCAGCACGCCCGTCTGGATGGTCATGTGCAGCGAACCGGCAACGCGTGCGCCCTTGAGCGGCTGCTGCGCCTTGTACTCGTCGCGGATCTGCACGAGACCGGGCATTTCGGTTTCGGCGATGTCGAGTTCCTTGCGGCCCCAGCCGGCAAGCGCCATATCGGCGACGACGAAATCCTTGGCTTGATCTTGCGGAATTGCGGCGTTCATCACGCCCTCCTTTCTAAAAGTAGCTAGAAATTAAAGACGTGAGCGCCGTTTTCGATGCGGTTGAGTCCGTGTGGATCAACCGTATTGAGCGGCTCCGAGCCTGGCGGGCTGTGTTCGCATTGTGCGATGCCCGTCGCAACGCTCCTCGGAGACGAGGCGTGATTGTAGCAAATCGTGATGGCGGCGGCGGGAGAAGCACCGCGCGCCGTAACGCCCCGCACATCGATGAAGATCGAGCGGGTTTGATCGCGTTTGTTCAAGCGCGCGAGGCGTCAGGCGCTCATCAGGCAATCAGCCTGCGTCGTCGCTGATGGCCGGAATCACGATCTCCGTGACGGGCTCATACGCGGATTCACCCGCGGATTGGCGCCCGGCCTGGTCGAGAGCCTCGCCCACGTTGAGGCCGCGTAGTTGCTTCACGACGCCAATCGCCTGATCGAGAAACTGGCGCGAGAACTGGATGACCGCCGCGTTGTCGCCCGGATCGGGCGTGTCGAGCCCCGTCTGGATACGGAAAAAGCGTTCGGCGTGAATGCCGGTGTGATAGTGCATGCGCACACGCTTTGCATCGTCGAGCCGGTGCTGGCCGAACGTTTCGTGTAGCGCCCACGCGAGCGCGCCGTCCTCGCCGCCGTACTGGCGGAAGAAGTCGTCCATCGGAAATCCGCCCAGTGCGAGAAACGCGCAACGGCGGATCACAAGCGAGCTCGGCACCGTATTGCTGAGCGCACGGGCTTTCGTGGCGAAGTCGGGATGCGCGAGCACCGACTCGGGAAAGCCGTAGAAGTCGACGTCGAGCCGGACCACGGCATCGCGCGGCGACTTTTCGAGCCAGGCACTGGCGGCCGTGAGTGCGCCGGGGAGGTATTCGTCGTCGGCGTCGAGGAAGGCGAGCACCGGCGCGGTGGCATGCAGCGCGCCCCAGTTGCGCGCACTCGCCTGACCGCTGTTCGACGCCATCTGCAACAGATGCACGCGTGCGTCGAGGCGGGCGTAACGGAACACGATTTCGGCCGTTTTGTCGGTCGAGCCGTCATCGACGACGAGGATCTGCGCCGCCTCGCGTTGCGCGATCGCACTGTCGAGGGCACGCGAGAGCGTCGGCGCGCTGTTGTAACAGGGGATGATGATCGAAATGGGCAGCATGGGCAGCTCGTGATCAAGCCGCGACGCAGGCGGCAACGTTGTCCATCATAGCCCGGCAGGCACCGTGTGCATGCCAGAATTGACGCGGCACGCAGCCGCTGGCCGGACCGCCCCACCGGAGAATCCCAGCGACTGTCGGCGTGCGCCCCGCACGGCGTTCAGAAGACACCGCCTGGGCAAGCAGCGGCGCGTCGGAGTTACATCGGCAGGAAGCCCAGCGCCGGAGCGAGCAACACCATCACCACGCCCGCGATCATCATCGTGAGACTCGCAACGACGCCTTCCTCGCGGCCCAGTTCGCGCGCCTTCGCGGTGCCCACGCCGTGCGCCGCGGCGCCGAACAGCGCACCCCGCGCGAGCCGCGTGCGCAGCGGCACGAACGCGAGCACTAGCTCGCCGAAGAGCATCCCGCACACGCCAGTTGCGATCACGAAGAGTGCGGTGAGGTCGCGCGGCGCGTGGATCTTGTCGGAGACGGCGAGTGCGAACGGCGTCGAGACCGAGCGCGTCATCAGGCTGCGCTGCAGGTCCGGGGAGAGATGCAGAAGCTTCGCGAGCGCAAGCGACCCGCCCACCGCGACGACGATACCCACCGTCACGCCGACCGTCAGCGAGATCCAGTGACGCTTGAGCAGATCGCGATACTCGTAGATCGGAACCGCGAACGCGACGGTCGCCGGTCCGAGCAGCCACATGAGCCAGCGCGTGTCCTCGAAGTAGACCGGATACGGAATGTGCAGCAGCAGCACGATCGCGCCGAGCACGGCCGGAACGGCGACGAGCGGCGTGAGCCACGGCGAACGCAGGCGCGCGTAAAGCGCCTTCGATGCGAAATAGAGCGCGACGGTGAGGATGAAGCAGCCCGCGGCGATCAACCGGGAGGCATCGTCGGCGAACAGGTGTTCAACGATCGTGTTCATGACGGAATCATCCTGAAAGTGGGTCGATCAAACGGGGCTTGTGCGGCCAGTCAGGCACGCACGTGGTGGCGTGCGTACTGCACGCGGCGCAGGGCGAGGCGGCGTTCGAGGCGCGCGGCCTGCTCGACCGCGAACGCCACCGAGACCATCACCATCAGCGTGCCGCCGACCACGACTAGCGCGAGGCGCCAGCCATCGGCGCGAAAGAGGCCTCCGTACTGCACAGCCGCCACGGCGGCCGGGATGAAGAACAGCAGCATGTCCGAAAGCAGCCAGTCAGCGCCGGCCTTGACCCAGCGCGGCGCAACGCCGCCGCTAAACAGCAGCGCGAGCAGCGCCGCGAGCCCGACCACGCCGCCCGGCACAGGCAGATGCATCGCACGCGCGAGCGCATCGGCAACGAACCAGAGCCCGGCCAGCAGCGCCGCCTGCACCACGATCCGGCCGGTGCGCGTCACGTAGCCCGCCAGTTGCGAGGCCTTTGTCGTAAAGAGGTGGGCGATCATGGCAAACCCTAAGTGACATTTGAATGAAAGCCAGTATAAGTTGCGCCTCAGCATAAATATAATGACTTAAACTCATCCACTTCATTCCATTTTGGAATCTGGAGTCATAACCGTGGAACTGCGCGCGCTTCGCTATTTCATCGAGGTAGTGCGGCAGCAGAGCTTCACCGCCGCCGCCGACAAGATGCACGTCACGCAACCGACCATCAGCAAGATGGTGAAGTCGCTCGAAGACGAAGTCGGTACCCAGCTGATCGTGCGCGACGCTCGCCAGATGGTGCTCACCGACGCAGGCCGCGTGGTCTGGCAGCGCGGCCAGGACGTGCTCGCCGCGCAGGCGCAATTGCAGGCCGAACTCGACGACCTCGCGACGCTCGGCCGCGGCGAACTGACGATCGGCGTTCCGCCGATGGGCGGCTCGCTCTTCACGCCGGCCATCGCGACGTTCCGCCAGCGCTACCCGAAGATCGAGCTGAAGCTCTTCGAGCAGGGATCGCGCGCAATCGAGGCCGCGCTGATTTCGGGCGAGCTGGAGCTGGGCGGCGTGCTGCAGCCCGTCGATCCGGCGACGATCGACGTGTTGCCGATCTCGCACGAACTGCTGTGGCTCGTCGCGCCGAAGGGCTCACGGTGGGACGGCGAAACGAGCGTGCCGCTGGTCGACCTCGCCGCCGAGCCGTTCGTGTTTTACGGCGAGAGCCTGGCGCTGAACGACGTCGTCTCGTATGCGTGCCGCACTGCCGGCTTCGTGCCGCAGATCGTGGGACGCAGCGCGCATTGGGATGTGATGGCCGCGCTGGTGCTCGCGGGTGTCGGCATCGCGTTGCTGCCCGCGCCGTACTGCCGAAGGCTCGACGCCGCGCGCTTCACGTGCATGCCGGTCAGCGAACCGGCGATCAAGTGGGATATGGCGATCGGATGGAAGCGCAACGGCTACCTGTCGCACGCGGCGCGCGCGTGGCTCGAAGTGGCGAAGGAGGAATTCGGGAAGCCGTCGTCGTTTCTCGATGACTTCGTGCGGCCGCCGGGCCTGGCCGGGTGAGATCGCGCGATGCGGCATCCGCCCCGACTACCGGGGCGGATGCCGTCGCGCTTCAGACTGTGACTTCCGCGGCGGCCGGCTCGCCCAAGCGACGCGTTTGCGCGATGAAGTCGGCGGCACGCTCGCCGATCATCACCGTCGGCGCGTTCGTATTGCCGCCGATCAGCGTCGGCATCACCGAAGCATCGGCGATGCGCAATCCGCTCACGCCGCGCACGCGCAATTGCGTGTCGACCACCGATCGGGCGTCGCCGCCCATGCGGCAGGTCGAGACCGGGTGGTAGATCGTGTCGGCGTGCGCGGCGATCGTCGCGCGCAGTTCGGTCTCGGTTTGCCCCGCATGCGTGTAGAGTTCGCGCCCGCGTAATTCGGCGAGCGGCGACGCGTCGAGAATGCGACGCGCCAGACGCGCGCCCAGCGCGAGCAGATCCATATCGTGCGCATCCGAAAGAAAGCGAGGATCGATCAGGGGCGCGACGCGCGCGTCAGCGCTCGCGAGCATCACCGTGCCGCGGCTCGCCGGGCGCAACACGCAGACGTGAAGTGCGTAACCATGGCCCCAGTGCATGCGGCGGTTGTGATCGTCGACGAGGCCGGCGCAGAAGTGCAGTTGGAGGTCGGGCCGGTCCAGATCGGGACGGCTCTTGATGAAGCCGCCCGCCTCGGCCGCGTTGCTCGTGAACATCCCGGTCCGCGAGCCGAAGTAGCGCGCGAGACCCGGAATCATCTTCGCGAAACCGCGCAGCGAATAGCCGATGGCCTCGGTCGACTTCACACGCAAGTTGTACGTGAAGTCGATATGGTCGGTCAGATTGCGGCCCACCTCCGGCGCATCGTGAAGAACGGGCACGCCGTGCGCGCGCAGCTGATCGGCGGGACCGATGCCCGAGCACATCAACAGTTGGGGTGTATTGAACGCGCCCGCGGCGAGAATCACTTCGCCGCGCGCGACGAGCGTTTCCACTTTGCCGCCGCGCACCACCTGGACGCCGCTCGCGCGCGCGCCATCGAAGGTCACACGCAGCACCGTCGCGTCGGCGATCAAATGCAGATTCGGCCGCTCGTGGCCGTACAGATACGCACGCGCAACCGTCCAGCGCTCGCCGCCGCGCTGCGTCACCTGGTAGAAGCCGACGCCTTCCTGATCGGGTCCGTTGAAGTCGTCGTTGGCCCGGAAACCCGCTTCGACCGCCGCGCGCACGAAGCGCCCGGCCACGGGATTGGGGTCGCGCAGGTCCGAGACGGAAAGCGGCCCGCCCGCGCCGTGCCAGGCGTTCGCGCCGCGCGCGTTGTCCTCGGCGCGCAGGAAATACGGCAGCACGTCCTGCCACGCCCAGCCCGTGCAACCCAATTGCGCCCATTCGTCGTAATCGAGCGGATGGCCGCGCGTGTAAATCATCGCGTTCATGGCGCTCGATCCGCCGAAACCGCGTCCGCGCGGCTGGTAGCCGTACCGGCTCACCAGCCCCGGCTGCGGCTCGGTCTCGTACCCGTAGTTGTACTTCGTGCGCAGCGGCACGAGCGCGGCGATGCCGAGCGGCATGTTGACGAGCAGGCTGCGCTCCGTGTGCGGCCCGGCCTCGATGAGCGCGATCGTCGCGTCGGGACAGTTCGAAGCGAGCCGCCCGGCGAGCGAAGCGCCGCCCGACCCGCCACCGACGATGATGTAGTCGTATTCCATCCGTCTCCTCCGTCGTCATCGGCGTTCCACCTGGGTCGCGCCAGGCGCACGCTCGTTCGATAATGCGTTTTCGCGAATTGTAGGGAGCGAACGGAGCGGACAGCGACTCTTATCTCAGAGCGATCCCTCTAATCGGCAAATGCAGCACGCGCCTATGATGAAAAACGGTGCGGCCATCGACGTCAACCGGCTGCGACATGCACGTTGCTGTAGGGCATCCGGGGGCGACGAAAACCTGGTCCGGCGCAGGCGTACTCACGATGCCCGCTTGCGGCGACCCCGCACCCGCGAACGTCACACGAAGCCGCGCCGATGCGCGTCCAAGGTCCAAAGAGATCCAAAGGAGACAGGCAGATGGAAGCTGCGCATCGCCCCGGCACGACCCACGAGGTGACCAATCAGGCGCCGCCGCTTGCGGACTACAACCTGTTCACCACCGACACCGCGCTTTCTGAAGCGCTCGAACGCGCGCGCGCCGGCTGGCATCGCGACGCGCTCGAACGCGACGGCGCGCAGCTAGGCACGGCCGAGGCGATCGCGCTAGCCGAACTCGCCAACCGCCACGAACCGGAACTCTTCACGCACAACCCGCGCGGCGAGCGCATCGACGCGCTCGAATTCCATCCGGCGTGGCACGGTCTGCTCGCGCAGCTGCGCGCCGCGGGACTGCAAGCCCTGCCGTTCTCGAACCCACAGCCCGGCGCGATGGCCGCGCGCTGCGCGAGCTACTTCCTGCACGCGCAGCTCGAATCGGGGTCGCTGTGTCCGATCACGATGACCTTCGCGAGCATCCCCGTGCTGCGGCGCGAGCCCGCGCTCTTCGAAACGCTGCGCGAGCGGCTTTACGCTCGCGAGCACGATCCGCGCGACCTGCCGTTGCCGCAAAAGACGTCGATGATGATCGGCATGGGCATGACGGAGAAGCAAGGCGGCTCCGATGTGCGCAGCAACCTGACCGAAGCGTATCCCCTGGGCGCTGCGACCGGACGCGGCGCGCCGTACCGGCTGACCGGGCACAAGTGGTTCTTCTCCGCGCCGCAGTGCGACGCGCATCTGGTCCTCGCGCGCACCGACGGCCGCGACACCCTTTCGTGCTTCTTCGTGCCGCGCTTCGCACCCGACGGCACGAAGAACACCGTGAACGTGCAACGACTGAAGAGCAAAGTCGGCAACCGCTCGAACGCGAGCAGCGAAGTCGAATTTTTCGACGCCTACGGTGTGATGATCGGCGACGAAGGGCGCGGCGTGCCGACCATCATCGAAATGGCGAACTACACGCGGCTCGACTGCGTGATCGGCAGCGCGGCGCTCATGCGCGCGGCGCTAGTCCAGGCGATCCATCATGCGCGCCACCGCAGAGCGTTCGGGCGCCCGCTAGTCGAGCAACCGCTCATGCAGAACGTGCTCGCGGATCTCGCGCTCGAATCCGAAGCCGCGACGGTGCTGTTCATGCACCTCGCGCGCGCGTTCGAGGAAAGCGCCGATGCGTCCGGTGCGAATGCTCACGAAGCGCCCGAAGCGCGCGCGTGGCGCCGCATCGTCACGCCCGCCGCGAAATTCTGGATCTGCAAGCGCGCGCTCGCGTTCACGGGCGAAGCGATGGAGGTCTGGGGCGGCAACGGCTACGTCGAAGAAAGCCCGATGGCGCGTTCTTATCGCGAGGCCCCGGTCAACTCGATCTGGGAAGGTTCGGGCAATGTGATGTGCCTCGACGTGCTGCGCGCGCTGGAGCGCGAAGCCGATGCCGCGCAGGCCCTCTTTCTCGCGTGGCGGCGCGAAGCGCAGGACCATCCGGTGCTCACGGCGGCGCTCGATCGTCTATCGGCGCTGCTGAACGGCGCGCCCGGCACGCGCGAAGCGAACGCGCGCCGCATCGCCCAGCAGATCGTGCTGATCGCGCAGGCGATGCTGCTGCGCGCGGGCCCGCAGGAAGTCGCCGATGCGTTCATCGCCACGCGGCTCGACGAACACGACGCCGACTGCGGTCGCGTGTTCGGCACGCTGCCCGCGCGCTTTAACCACGCGGCGCTCATCGCGCGCGCGTTCCCGGCGATCTGAGGCACGGCGCTTGCGCGCCCGTCATGCCCGTCATAATCGAACAAAAACTCAACCCCGAGGACCCACCGACCATGAAGCAGGACCTGCCCGAAGCCGTCACGCGCGACTCACTCGACGCCCTGCTCGCTGCGCAGCGCGACGCTTTCCTGCGAGAGCCGTTCCCCACGTGGGAGACGCGTGCGCGTCATCTGAAGGCATTGCGCGCGATGCTGCTCGACAACCGCGACGCCTTAGCCGAAGCGATGAACGCCGACTTCGGCCAGCGCTCGAAAGCCGAGGTCATGCTCGCCGAATTCGTCGTACTGAAGCAGGAAATCGATGGCGCGCTCAAGCACGGTACGCGCTGGATGAAACCGCAGCGTCGCAGCGTCGGCAAATGGCTGATGCCGGGGCGCGCGAAAGTGGTGCCGCAGCCGCTCGGCGTGGCGGGCATCGTCGTGCCGTGGAACTATCCGCTGTATCTCGGCGCGGGGCCGCTCGTCTGCGCGCTCGCCGCCGGCAACCGCGCGATGATCAAGATGTCGGAGCTGACGCCGCGCACGTCGGCGCTCTTCGAAACGCTGATCAGCAAGGCCTTTGAGCGAGACCACGTCGCTGTGGTCAACGGCGACGCCTCGGTGGGCGCCGCGTTCACGGCGCTGCCGTTCGACCACCTGCTCTTCACGGGCTCGACGCGCATCGGCCACGAGGTCATGCGCGCGGCGGCGGCCAATCTCACGCCCGTAACGCTGGAACTGGGCGGCAAGTCACCGGCGCTGATCGGCGAAAACGCCCGCTTCGACTACGCCGTCGACAGCCTCCTGCTCGGCAAGACGCTCAACGCGGGGCAGACCTGTATCGCGCCCGATTACGTGCTGCTGCCGCGCGGTACGGAGGCGAAGTTCATCGAGCGCGCACGCACGCGTTTTTCGCAGCTCTATCCCGACTTCACGAGCAACGGCGACTACACGTCGATCATCACCGACCGCCATTTCGACCGGCTCGCGCGGCTCGCTGACGAAGCGCAGGAAGCGGGCGCGCAACTGCACCCGCTGGGCGTTCACGACGCGGCGACGCGGCGCTTCGCGCCCGTCATCGTGACGAATGCCCCGGCGGATGGCACGCTGATGCAGGAGGAAATCTTCGGGCCGCTGTTGCCGCTCGTACCCTACGACACGCTCGACGAAGCCCTGCGCTACGTAAATTCGCGTGCGCGCCCGCTCGCGCTCTACCTCTACGCCGACGACGCCCGCACGGTCGAACGCGTGACGCACGAGACGGTGGCGGGCGGCATGTCGGTGAACGAGACGCTGATGCACATCGCCGCCGAGGGCCTGCCGTTCGGCGGCGTCGGCGCAAGCGGCATGGGCGCGTATCACGGCCACGACGGCTTCGTGACCTTCTCGAAGATGAAGCCTGTTTTCACGCAGGCGCGATTCAACGGGCGTGGCTTGATCGCGCCGCCCTACGGCCGGTTGTTCGACTTCCTGATCAATCTGATGATGAAGTTCTGAACGGCGGCGGCGGGAGCGCCCTGACGGGCGACGCGAGGCGCTGAACGGCGGCGCCCGGGGAGACGTCAGCGCCCGGCTTGGCCTCCGCCGGTTGCGCGGCATCGGCAGTATCGGCGGCTTCGAGCCGATGCAGCCACGCGAGCAGTTCCGCCACGGCCTGATACAACTGCGGCGGAATCTTCGAATCGAGATCCACCTGCATCAGGAGCCTCACCATCTCCGGCGACTGGTGCACGTAGAGGCCCGCTTCCTTCGCGCGCTGGATGATCGTGTCCGCGACAATGCCGTAGCCCTTCGCGACAACGCGCGGCGCGCCGTCGGTGGCCGATGGCGTGTCGTAGGCGAGTGCGGCGGCGGTCTTGCGGTGCTGGCGGCTCATCGGGGGTCCCAGTCGAGATCGTCGGTGACCGGCGCGGTGGCGCTCGCGGGCGACTCTGTCTTGCTGGCTTGCGCCTCCTGTGCGGCGGCGCGTGCATAGGCGTTTGCGGCTTTCGCGGCGTCGGCTGGGCCGGCAGCACCACCGCCGACCTCGCGGATCGAGAGTCCCGTGAGGGCAAGGCCGAGCGCTTCGAGGCGGCTTCGCAGCGCCTCGCTGCCCGCGGTGAGCCGCGCCGCGCTATTCGTATTCGCCTGAACGCGCACGGCGAGCGCCGTGCCTGCGAGCGTCAGTTCGGCATCGACGGTGCCGAGCGACGGCAGCGCGAGCGTGAGTCGCGTGCGCCATGGCGCGTCGGCGGGATCGGCGCCGAACGCGCCGCGACGTGGATCGCGTGACTCGACGTGATCCTGCTGAATGCTCCAGTCGAGCCGCACGCCATGCCACGCCTCACCGGTCCAGCGGAATTCACCGGTGGCGAGCAAATCGAGTTGTTGCCGCACGAGCGGAATGACGGCGGCGTGCACGGCCGCGCCCGTCGCCTGCGGGTCCCGCGAGGCGGGCAGCAGTAGCGCCTCGGCGAGTTCGCCGTTCGTGTGCATGAGCGCCGCGTTCGACGCGAGCGTGCCCGCGCCGTTCGGCGTACTCGCGAGGCGTCCCGGCAGCGCGGTCGTGCCGCCCGCCTGCGGCTCGCGCGAACCCGGCGTGAGCGTTTCGGCCCAGAGCACGTCGTCCGCTTCGTCCGAGGTGCGGCTCCAGTCGAGCGGAAGTTGCGCGCTGTTCTGGACGAGCCGGTTCTGCGGCTCGTCCGCGAGCCCTGCAAGCGTGCGCTGGCCGACCAGCCACTGCGCCAGATGCGATTCGTAGAAAAGGCCGCTGTCCGACACGGTCTGCGCAAGCGCCGTCGCGAGCGCGGCAACCGGGCCGGATTGTGAGGCTTGTGTGGCTTGTGCAGCCTGTGTGGTCTGTGCGGCCTGGCCCGCGTTGGCGGTTTGCGCGGCTGAACTTGTGGATGCAGCGGCAGCGTCGCCCTGCGCGCCAGCTGCCGCGGTGTTTGCACCGCCTGCCGCGCCGGCACCTGTGAGATCGGCGGTGATGTCCGCCTGCGTCTGAGCCAGCGCGGCGGCGTCGCCGGCCAGCAGTGCTTCAACCACCGCAGCGGCGCCGGGCATGCCGGGCAGCGGCTGCGAGAACACGTCAGATTGCGTTGCGGCCGCCGGATCGCTCCAGACCGGCGCATTGCCGACCACGGCCGGCGTGGCGTCCCCGCCAGAACGAATGATTGCGTCGAGCGCGAGCGCCACGGCGGAGAGCACCGTTTCCGTCGACGCCTGCTGCGGTGTGACGGTGGTCAGCGCTTCGGGCAGCGCGTCCGTGCCCGTGACGAGCGCGGACACGCCCGCTTCAGCGGTGCCCGCACTGCCTCGCGAGCCAACCGGGTCCAGCGAGCTGAGGCGGTTCGCGAGCAGCGCAGCGGTTCCCGCGTCGATTCCGTTCATGCACCACTCCCCGAAGCCGGCGGGGCGTCGAGAGCCGCCCTCGTATCAATATCGATGGTGCGCGGCGCGCCTAGCGCGCGCCGTACAGCTCCTGCAAGACCCGCGCGGGCCGCGCCGTGCCGACAAACAGCGCCGAGAGCCGCGCCATGCACGGGCTCGCCAGATCGCGGATCGCCGCGTCGTCGGCGAGGATCTGGCGGATCAATTCGAATTTGCGTGCGCGTTCGTCGGCGGTGAGTCGCACGCCGATGTCCGCGGCCTTGAGCGCATCGACGAGGAGTCGGTATTCCCCCTCGAGATCGATCAGATCGTTCCAATGCGCATCACGCGCGGCCGAGAGCATGCGCTCCGACACGGCCGCGATCGCTTCATAGTGTGCAAAGTAGTCTGCTTTCGGACTCATCTCGTCATTGGGCCGCCCCCCGGCCCACCCTGAGCTCTGGTCAGCCGGTCCGCCTCCTCGGCGATCCCTGACCAGGCTTCTTCGAGCGTTGCAAGCAGACGGTCGACCTCGACCAGCTTGGCCTCGCTCTGTTCCATATTCGCTTCCAGCAGCCGGCGCGTGATGTAACCGTACAGCGCGTTCAGGCGTTGCGCGATTTCCCCGCCCACCTCGAGATTCAACGACAGCTGGAGCCCGCTTTCGACAATATTGATCGCCTTGCCGATCGCTTCACAGCGCGGCGCGACATTGCCCATCTGCAGGTGCATGCGAGCCTGCGCCACCGCCTTGCGCGCGCCTTCGTACAGCATCGCGATGAGCTTGTGCGGACTCGCGGCCATGACCCCCGTGGCGACTCCCACGCGGGCATACGCGTTGGCTCCGGATTGTGCTGGGGAAAACATGGGTGCTTCTCCTCGATACGTGCGGCTTCAAATACAGTCCATCCGGCACGCTGCGCACTGAGGGCGCCGCGCCGGCCATAGCCGGGTTATCGGAATGATGCGGGAGAAGCTTTAGGCGCAGGTGCTAACCGGGTATGTCGGCTGAGCCTGCAATCAAACCTGGATCTGCATGAGATCCTGGTACGCGGCAACCAGCTTGTTGCGCACCTGCAGGCCGAACTGGAAGCCGACGTTGGCCTTCTGCATGTCGACCATGACGTCGTTCAGCGACACATTGTTCGCGCCCAGTTCGAAGGCCTGCGATTCGCCCACGGCTTTCTGCTGGTCATCGCTGATCTTGTCGATCGATGCCTTCAGCGCCGACGCGAATCCGCCTGCCGTCGCTGCGCCCGAGGCGGTCTCGGCCGCGCTCGTGCCGCCGGCCGCCTGCGTCGCCATCAATTGCATCTGCGCGAGTGCGGACGTGAGCGGAGATACTGGCACAGTCATGATTGCTCCACGATAAAAAGGTGACGCGGAGGCCGGCGCGAAGCCTGTGTGCGCCGCCCCACCGCACGCGGCGCGCTGACAGAGCGCCGAGTCTGGTGGGAAGCATAGCAGCGGGGCATCGCCGGGAGCGCCGAAACTAGGGGGGAAACCCGGCTCTATTCGCGCAATAGGCTTGCGCGCCGCCACGCATAATCCTTAGACGTGAAAGTGTCTGCTGCCTCGCGCGCCGCGCCGGGCCGGAACCGTTCCGAAGGCGCATGGGCGCGAGGGCGGGGATGGCTACCCGCCGCGTGAGCGGCGCCGGCGCCAGGACACTTAAGGCTTCCCGGAGAAACCCGACGCATGGATTCGTCAGCCAACTCTTTGATCAACCCCGACGCCCGCGTGGGCCTCGCCACCGGCGGCGCCGCTGCAGGCGCCGCGGGCGCAGCCCAGCCGGGTGCCGCGGATGACCTCGGCGGCGGCGGCTTCGCGCAGCGCTTTAGCTCGCTGTCGTCACTGCGCAGCGTGCGCGGCAACCCGCGCGCGCCGCTGATCGTCGCGGTCGCCGTGCTGGTGGCCGTGGTGGCCGCGCTCGTGCTGTGGTCCCGCGCGCCCGACTATAAGGTGCTGTATAGCAACCTGTCGGACCGTGACGGCGGCGCGATCGTTACCGCCCTGCAGGCCGCAAACGTTCCCTACAAGCTCTCCGACAACGGCGGCGCGATTCTCGTGCCGTCCGACCAGGTCAACGAGATGCGCCTCCGGCTTGCCTCGCAGGGCCTGCCGAAGAACGGCTCGGTCGGCTTCGAGCTGATGGACAACCAGAAGTTCGGCATCAGCCAGTTCGCCGAGCAGGTGAACTATCAGCGCGCGCTGGAAGGCGAACTCGAGCAAACGATTGAATCGGTCGCGAGCGTCAAGTCGGCGCGCGTGCATCTGGCGATTCCGAAGCCCTCCGTTTTCGTGCGCGAACACGAGGCGCCCACTGCGTCGGTGCTCGTGAATCTCTACCCGGGCCGCATGCTCGACGAAGGCCAGGTTGTCGCGATTACGCACATGGTCGCCTCGGCCGTGCCCAATCTGCCCGCGCACAACGTCACCGTGGCCGACCAGGACGGCAACCTGCTCACGCAGAACGCGTCGAGCGCCGGTCTCGACGCCACCCAGCTCAAGTACGTGCGTCAGATCGAACACGACACGCAGTCGCGCATCGACGCGATCCTCGCGCCGCTCTTCGGTTCCGGCAACGCGCGATCGCAGGTGAGCGCCGACGTCGACTTCTCGAAGGTCGAACAGACCTCGGAAGCCTACGGTCCGAACGGCAATCCGTCGAACGCCGCCGTCCGCAGCCAGCAGCAGAGCATCGCGCAGGAATTGACGCAAGGCGGCGCCTCGGGCGTGCCGGGCGCGCTCTCGAACCAGCCGCCGCAGCCCGCCTCGGCACCGGTCAACGCACCCGTTGCCGCGAATGGCCAGAGCACGACGACGCCGATCTCCGATCACCGCGACACCACGACCAACTACGAAGTCGACAAGACCGTGCGCCACTACCAGCAGGCGCCGGGCGACATCAAGCGCCTGTCGGTGGCAGTGATCGTCAACTATCAGCCGAAGGTCGACGCGAAGGGCCACTCGACGATGCAGCCGATCGACGCGCAGAAACTCGCGCAGATCGAACAGCTCGTGAAGGACGCGATGGGCTACGACGTGAAGCGCGGCGACTCGGTGAACGTCGTGAACGCCGCCTTCCAGGGCGACATCGATCCGAACGCCAACCTGCCGTGGTGGCGCCAGCCCGACATCGTCGCGCTCGCCAAGCAGATCGCGATCTGGCTCGGCATCGCCGCGGTCGCCGCAGCTCTGTACTTCCTGATGGTGAAGCCGGCGCTACGCCGCGCCTTCCCGCCACCGGAGCCGGCCGCGCCCTTGCTGGCGGGCATCGACGACAGCGAGCCGCTCCTGCTGGACGGCATCCCTGCAGTCACCGAGCTGACCGAAGAGGAAGCCAACGAAGCCGCGCTGCAATCCTTCGAAGTCAATAAACACAAATTCGACCGGAACCTGGACTACGCGCGCACGATCGCACGCCAGGAGCCGAAGATTGTCGCAACAATCGTCAAGAGCTGGGTGAACGATGAGCGCTGAAGGGGCCGTCAAGAGTGCAATCCTGCTGATGTCGCTCGGTGAGGAGGAGGCCGCAGAGGTCTTCAAGTTCCTCGGACCGCGCGAAGTGCAGAAGATCGGCGCCGCCATGGCGTCGCTGAAGAACGTCAAACGCGAAGACATCGAAGAGGTGTTGCAGGAGTTCCTGAAGGAGGCCGAGCAGCATACGGCGCTTTCGCTCGACTCCAACGATTACATCCGCAACGTGCTGAACAAGGCGCTCGGCGAGGAAAAGGCCGGTGCGATCATCGACCGCATTCTCCAGGGCGGCGATACGAGCGGCATCGAAGGGCTCAAGTGGATGGACTCGAGCTCGGTGGCGGAGCTCATCAAGAACGAGCACCCGCAGATCATCGCGACGATCCTCGTGCACCTCGACCGCGATCAGGCTGCCGAAATCCTGGCGTGCTTCGTCGAGCGCCTTCGCAACGACGTGCTGCTGCGTATCGCGACGCTCGACGGCATCCAGCCCGCGGCGCTGCGCGAACTCGACGACGTGCTGTCGGCGTTGCTCTCGGGCAGCGACAACCTCAAGCGCAGCCCGATGGGCGGTGTCCGCACGGCGGCCGAAATTCTCAACTTCGTTCCGAGCCAGTTCGAGGAAGGCGTGCTCGAGAACGTGCGCCAGTACGACGCCGAACTCGCGCAGAAGATCATCGACCAGATGTTCGTGTTCGAGAACCTGCTCGACCTCGAAGATCGCGCGATCCAGCTGCTGCTCAAGGAAATCGAGTCGGAGTCGCTCATCATTTCGCTCAAGGGCGCACCGCCCGCGCTGCGCCAGAAGTTCCTCTCGAACATGTCGCAGCGCGCGGCCGAACTGCTCGCCGAAGACCTCGACGCGCGCGGTCCGGTGCGCGTCTCGGAAGTCGAGTCGCAGCAGCGGCGCATCCTGCAGGTCGTGCGTACGCTGGCCGAGAGCGGCCAGATCGTGATCGGCGGCAAGGCGGAAGACGCGTATGTCTAACCAGCAGTCGACCCGGCGCCCGACCTCAGCGTACCAACGCTGGGAGATGGCGTCGTTCGACCCGCCGCCTCCCGCGCCGCCGCCGCCGACACCCGACGAGCGGGCCGCGCTGGCTGCCGAACTGCAGCGGCTGCGCGAAGACGCGCACACGCAGGGTCACGCACAGGGACACGCGCTCGGCCACGTCGCGGGTCAGGCGCTCGGCTACCAGGCCGGCTACGAGCAAGGTCACAAGCAGGGTTTCGAACAGGGTCTCGTCGATGCGCACGCGCAGGCGAAGCAGCTCGCGGCCATCGCGCAGCGTTTCGGCGACGCGCTGACGACCGTGGAGGCCGGCGTGGCCGAGACGCTTGTCGAGCTCGCACTCGATATCGCGCATCAGGTCGTGCGCCAGCACGTCCAGCACGACCCGAACGCACTCATCGCCGCGGCGCGCGAAGTGCTGGCTGGCGAGCCCGCGCTCGTCGGCTCGCCGCAGCTCGTGGTGAGCCCGGCCGATCTGCCGGTGGTCGAAGCCTATCTCCAGGCTGAACTGGAAGCGCGCGGCTGGACCGTGCGCACCGATCCGGCAATCGAGCGCGGCGGTTGCCGCGCGCAGGCCGCGACGGGCGAGGTGGACGCGACCGTGGCCACGCGCTGGGAACGCGTGGCGGCGGCGCTCGGCAGGATACGGAAATGGTGAGTCCCGGCGCGCACTCCGCCGCCCAGGGCAGTTCTGGGCTCGTGTGGGATGACGAACCCGTGGAGGCGGTGGCTTCAGGCGTGCAGTCGCTGGAGCGTGAAGTTGTGGTCGCGTCGAGCGGGGATGCTTTCGACGATGAAGTGGTGATCGCTTCCATTGCGGGCGCTTCCGACGATGAAACGCAGGTTGCTTCGGCCGCAGAAGCTTCCGACGATGAAGCGGTGATCGCTTCAGTCGCGGACGCTTTCGACGATGAAGCCCGGGTCGCTTCGACCGCAGAAGCTTTCGACGATGAAGCGGTGATCGCTTCAACCGACGAAGCTTCCGACGATGAAGCGCTGATCGCTTCAACCGCGGACGCTTCCGACGATGAAGCCCAGGTCGCGTCGACCGACGAAACTTCCGACGATGAAGCGCTAATCGCTTCAACTACGGACGCTTCCGACGCTGAACCGCCGATCGCATCGACCGCGCAGTTACCCAAGCACGAAGCGCTAGCCACCCTGGCCGAGCAGTTCTCCGAATACGAAGCACAAGTCGCCTCGGCCGAACATGAAGCACCGCCCGCTTCTGCCGAACAGCCAGCCGCGCAAGACGACGCCGACACCACGTCCGCCAGCGCCAGCGAAGCCTCACCCTTCCCGCCCTACACCCCACCGTCACACTACGATCCGGCGAACCCCCACCTGCAAAGCTGGAACACGTTCCTGCAAGGCGTGCGCGAACAAAACGAACTCGCGCTGCCGCTGCGCAAGTGCGGCCGTCTCACGCGGGCGGCGGGTCTCGTGCTCGAAGCGGTGGGCCTGCGTCTTTCGGTGGGCGCCGAAGTGATGATCGAGTTGCCGCCGGGCAGCCACCTGCCGATGGCCGAAGCCGAGGTCGTGGGCTTCGGCGGCGACAAGATGTTCCTGATGCCGACGACCGAAGTCGCCGGCCTGTTGCCCGGCGCGCGCGTGTGGCCGCTCGAATCGGCGCCGATCGCCGATCCGATGGCCGGTGCGAAGCGCCTGCCCGTGGGCTGGGGCATGCTCGGCCGCGTGGTCGACGCCTCGGGCAAGCCGCTCGACGGTCGCGGCGCACTCGCGACCGATCTCGACGCGCCCCTCACCGCGGCCTCGGTCAACCCGCTGCATCGCGAGCCGATCAGCCATGTGCTCGACGTCGGCGTGCGCGCGATCAACTCGCTGCTCACGGTCGGACGCGGCCAGCGCATGGGCCTCTTCGCGGGCTCGGGCGTCGGCAAGTCGGTGCTGCTCGGCACGATGGCGCGCGCGACGAGCGCCGAAGTCATCGTGATCGGCCTGATCGGCGAGCGGGGCCGCGAAGTGAAGGAGTTCATCGAGCAGATCCTGGGCGTTGACGGCCTCGCACGCTCGGTCGTGGTGGCCGCGCCCGCCGACGTCTCGCCGGTGTTGCGCATGCAGGGCGCCGCCTACGCGACGACGCTCGCCGAATATTTCCGCGACCAGGGCAAGCACGTCCTCCTGCTGATGGACTCGCTCACGCGTTACGCGATGGCACAGCGCGAGATCGCGCTCGCGATCGGCGAACCGCCCGCGACGAAGGGTTATCCGCCGTCGGTGTTCGCGAAGCTGCCCGCACTCGTCGAGCGCACCGGCAACGGCCCCGAAGGCGGCGGCTCGATCACGGCGTTCTACACCGTGCTCACCGAAGGCGACGACCAGCAGGACCCGATCGCCGACTCGGCACGCGCGATTCTCGACGGTCACATCGTGCTGTCACGCGCGCTGGCCGAAGCGGGCCACTATCCGGCCATCGATATCGAAGCCTCGATCAGCCGCGCGATGACGGCGCTGATCGACGACCGTCACCTGAATCTCACGCGACAGCTCAAGCAAATGCTCTCGCGCTACCAGCGCAACCGCGACCTCATCAACGTCGGGGCCTATGTGAGCGGACGCGATGCGCTGCTCGACCGCGCGATCACGCTGTATCCGCGCATCGAGACGTTCCTGCAGCAAGGTTTTCGCGAGACCGCGAACTACAAGGCAAGCCTCGACGCACTCGGTGTTCTGATTGGCCAGCCTGCACAAGGTAATGGCCAAGGAGCCAGGAAATGACGCATCCCTCCCCGCTGCAAACCCTGATCGGACTCGCGCAGGACGACGTCGACGCCGCCGCACAGCGACTCGGGCGCGTGCAGCGCGAGCGCAACGACGTCGAAACGCAGCTGGACGCGCTCATCACGTATCGCGATGAGTACCACACGCGCTTCACCGACTCGGCACGCCAGGGCATGGCCGCCGGCAGCGTGCGTAACTTCCAGGCGTTCATCGACACGCTGGATTCGGCGATTGAACAGCAGCGGCGCCTGCTCGAACAGGCTACCGCGCGCGTCGAAGCCGCGAAGCCCGAGTGGCAGCGCTGCAAGCAGAAACTCGGCTCGTTTGAAGTGCTGCAATCGCGTCAGGACGAAGTGGCCGCTCGCAAAGAGGCGCGCCGCGAACAACGCGACGCCGACGAGCACGCCGCGCGCATCCTGCGCATGCGCGCACCGCAGCACCTATAAGACCAATAACCGCACCGTATTCGGGACTGACAGCATGTCGTTACTTTCCTCACTCAGTTCGTTGCTCGACGCCATCGGGGACACCTCGTCCGGCGCATCGACGCCAGCGACATCCACGAGCCAGGACAACACGTCCGGCGTGAGCTTTGCGCAGACGCTGCAGCAGAACATCAACGCGCAGTCGCCCTCGGCCCAGCCCGCGCAGACGAGCCAGCAAACGCAGACGTCGCAATCGGCTCAATCGTCTCAATCGTCTCAATCGGCGGCGTCCGCGCAGTCGAGCGCCTCGGCTCACACCAGCGCCAACGCAGCCGCAGGCACACACGCAAACGCGACCCAGCATACGGCCAGCACGTCGAGCGGAACGACGCAGTCGTCGGGATCGGCGTCCGGCTCGCAAGGCGCGCAGCACGCATCGAACGGCGTCCGCCATCAGAACAGCGCGTCGAACGCCGATCAGACCCAGACCGACGCCGCGGGCGTGCAGGCCGCTGCCGCGGCCCTTCAGGCACAGGTTCAGGCGCAGATGCAGGCCCAGAGCCAGGCCGCAACGACCACGACCGACGCGACCTCCAGCGCCCAGACAAGCGCCGACGCCGCGCTGGCGAGCCTCGCAGCGACTGCCTCCGCCGCAGCGACGAGTGCGACTGCGACGGCCGGTTCGTCCGGCCAGAACGCAACGGATGGCAGCACATCGAGCGACCCGAAGTCAGCAGCCGAGGCGCTGCAGGCGGCGCTTGCCGCGGCACGCGGGGGTGCGTCCGCGTTGCCCGCACAGGTGGCGTCCACGGGCCAGGTGGGGACCACGTCCAACGCCGCGACGGCACGTGCCGCTTCCGAGTCGGGCAAGGTGAGCAGCTTCGCCGCGCACTTCGCCACCCACACCACGGGCAAGGGCGCAGCCGACGCCAGCGACAAGACGGCGACGTCGAGCATCACCGCAAACAACGGCACAACCACGAACACGGGCGACAGCGCCGCGGCCGCAGCCGCCGCGCAACAGGCGTCGGCGCAGACGGCCGCGGGCACCGCAAGCCAGAACAACGTGGACGCACTCGCGGCGACGCAAGCCGCATCCGCGGCAGCCGCACAGGCTCAGGCGGTGGCGCAGGCGCCGGCCGCAGCAGCATCGGCGGGGGCAAACGCAACGGCGATTTCGCAGCAGATCGGCACGCCCGACTGGGAAGACGCGCTGAGCCAGAAGGTCGTGTTCCTCTCGAACGCGCATCAGTCGACGGCCGAACTCACGCTGAACCCGAAAGACCTCGGCCCGCTCCAGGTCGTGCTCCAGGTCGCCGAGAACCACGCGCACGCCCTCTTCGTCTCGCAGCACCAGCAGGTGCGTGAGGCCGTCGAGGCGGCGCTGCCGAAGCTGCGCGAAGCGATGGAGCAGAACGGCATCGGCCTCGGCAGCGCCAGCGTGAGCGACGGCTTCGCGCGGCAGATGAACCAGCAAACGCAGCAGGAAGCGCGCAACAGCGGTTCGCGCACGACGAGCGGCAACACGGATAGCGATGCGGCGGACGATACCGCCATCGTCGCCACCACCGCTGGCGCAACCCAACGCAGCGTCGGTCTGATCGACACGTTTGCCTGAGCGGCAAACCGCACGACACACGACGCAGACGACGCAAACGGCGCACAAATACGGCGCACGAAACACGATGCACGAAGCGGCCCGCCACGCGCCCCGCTTCGTGTATCGACGCCGCCGCGCAGCCTCGCGCACGCCCACGCGCCCCGGAACGAAAGGCCGGAGCGCTGCGCGCGCCAGCGAAGCCGCACGACGCCTTACCGAAAGCTTTCCCTTGCTGCGCAACAAAAGCACGAGATAGCCGGAAATCCCCCTTCTATTCCTCACATCGCTGCAAGGCAAAAGCCAGAACAATGCAAGCTACCGGCATTAACGGCCCCTATGCACGCACAGCAGGCTAACAACCGACATGGCGACCACGACTGCAAACCAGCAACCCAATAGCGACAAATCCGGCCAGACGAAGCGGCTCCTTGTAATCGTCGCGATCGCAATCCTGGCCGCGGGCGCTGCCGCCGGCGGCATGTGGTTCTTCATGCAAGGCCGCACGGCCAGCGCGCCGGCCGCCCCCGGTGCTGCCGCTGCGATGGCCGCGCCATCGCCCGTGCCCGTCTATTTCGCGCTCGAGCCGATGACGGTGAACCTGCAGGCCGACGACGGCGAAACGCACTACCTGCGTATCGGCCTCACGCTGAAGCTCCCGAACCAGGCAACGCAGGACATGCTGCAGGAACACACGCCAGAGATCCGCAGCCGCGTGCTGCTCGCGCTTTCGAACAAGCATCCGGCCGATCTGTCCACGCTCGACGGCAAGCGCGCGCTCGCCACGGAGCTCGAAGTGCTGATTGGCCAGCCAACCGAACCGCGCGGCGTGCCCTTGCGCGTCGACGACGTGCTGTTCACCGAATTCGTCGTGCAGTGAGCGTCAACCCGATGACCCAACGCGCCTGTAAGCCACGCACGCCGCGACACTCGCGCGTGTGCCGCGTCCACTTCGGGGAGAGCCACGCATCATGAGCATGGGCCACAGCGAGTTCATGTCCCAGGAGGAGGTCGATGCCCTCCTCAAGGGCGTGACCGGTGAAGTCGACAGCGACTCGAACCAGGCCGACAGCAAGGGCGTCAGGCCCTACAACATCGCGACGCAGGAACGTATCGTTCGCGGCCGGATGCCCGGCCTCGAAATCATCAACGAGCGTTTCGCGCGCCTGATGCGCGTCGGCATTTTCAATTTCATGCGCCGCACCGCCGAGATTTCGGTGGGTCCGGTGCGCGTGCAGAAGTACAGCGAGTTCACCCGCAACCTGCCGATCCCGACGAACCTGAACCTCGTTCAGGTCAAGCCGCTGCGCGGCACGTCGCTGTTCGTGTTCGACCCGAACCTCGTGTTCTTCGTGGTCGACAACCTGTTCGGCGGCGACGGGCGCTTCCATACGCGCGTCGAAGGGCGTGACTTCACGCAGACCGAGCAGCGCATCATCGGGAAGCTGCTCAATCTCGTGTTCGAGCACTACACGACCGCATGGAAAAGCGTGCGGCCGCTGAATTTCGAATACGTGCGCTCCGAAATGCACACGCAATTCGCAAACGTTGCCACGCCTAACGAGATTGTGATCGTCACGCAGTTCTCGATCGAGTTCGGTCCGACGGGCGGCACGCTGCATATCTGCATGCCGTACTCGATGATCGAGCCGATGCGCGACGTGCTCGCCTCGCCGATCCAGGGCGACGTGCTCGACGTGGACCGCCGCTGGGTGCGCGTGCTCTCGCAGCAGGTGCAGGCCGCCGAGGTCGAACTCGTCGCCGATCTCGCGCAGGTCCCGGTCACGTTCGAGAAGATCCTGGACATGAGAAAGGGCGACGTGCTGCCGCTCAACATTCCCGAGCACATCGTCGCCAAGGTGGACGGCGTGCCGGTGATGGAATGCGGCTACGGAATTTTCAATGGTCAATACGCGTTGCGGGTCCAGCAGATGATCAGCGCAGCCGACACGATGAAGGAAAGTGGAGATGAGTGACGTGAACGGTACGCCCGGCGACGAGCCGGTGCTGGAGCCAGGCGCCGAAGCCGCCGCGCAGGCCGCCGAGGCTGCACAGCCCGGTGAGGAAGAGTCGCTCGACGACTGGGCAGCTGCGCTCGCCGAGCAGAACGGCAACGAATTGACGGCGGAGCCGGCCGCGACTGCGGGCGTGTTCCAGCCGCTCTCGAAGGTGACGCCGACCACCACGCGCAACGACATCGACCTGATCCTGGACATTCCTGTCCAGATGACCGTCGAACTCGGCCGCACCAAGATCGCGATCCGCAACCTGCTGCAGCTCGCACAGGGCTCGGTGGTGGAACTCGACGGCATGGCGGGCGAGCCGATGGACGTGCTCGTGAACGGCTGCCTCATCGCCCAGGGCGAAGTCGTGGTGGTCAACGACAAGTTCGGTATCCGCCTCACCGACATCATTACGCCAGCCGAGCGGATCCGGAAGCTCAACCGATGAATGTGCAGGATGGTCGCGGCGCGGCTCGCAGGGTTGCGCCGGTGATGGAACCGGCGAAGGCATTCGCGTCGTCGGCTGCGATCGTTTCGCTTTTCGCGACCCTCGCGATCTTCGCCGCGACGCCGCTCGCCGCTCGCGCAGCCGATCTCAACGCGATCAATCAGGCCGCTCTCGCGGCTTCCGGCGCGTCCGCCCCGGGCGCGACTGCGCTTGGCGCGGGCAGTGCCGTTCCGGCGCTCGGTTTCGGCGCCGTCATGCAAACCGTGTTCGGTCTCGCGATCGTGATCGGGCTGGTGTTCGGCTGCGCGTGGCTCGCGCGCCGGCTCGGCCTGCAAGGCGGGCCGCGCAACGCGCTCGTGAAGACGATCGGCGGCGCGTCGCTCGGCGGCAAGGAGCGCGTGGCCGTGGTCGAGATCGGCGATACCTGGCTCGTGCTCGGCGCGGCGCCCGGCAACGTGCGGCTCTTGCACACCATGCCCGCCGGCACCGTCCCCGATACGGCCCAGACCAGCGGCACCCCCGGCCCCGCCCTGCAGGGCAGCTTCGGACGACGCTTCCGTGACGCGCTGAAAGACGAAGCCGGTAAACGTTTCAGGCGTCACGCCGGCGGAGCGCAGTAAATGCAGAGCAGTTCCCGCAGTTCCACCTCAGCAGGGCGCGCCCGAATCCCGTCACTGGCGAAATCGGCCCTGCCCCTCGCCCTGACCTTCGGCGCCGCCGCGTTCGCGCTCGCGGTGCCGCATCTGGCGCACGCGCAGTCCGCGGGCCTGCCCGCCTTCACAGCAAGCCCCGGCGCGGGTGGCAGCACGACCTACACGCTGAGCGTGCAGACGATGCTGCTGCTCACGATGCTGTCGTTCTTGCCGGCGATGGTGCTGATGATGACGAGCTTCACGCGCATCATCATCGTGTTGTCGCTGCTGCGCCAGGCGATCGGCGCGACGACTTCGCCGCCGAACCAGGTGCTCGTCGGTCTTGCGCTCTTTCTCACGCTGTTCGTGATGTCGCCCACGCTCGACAAGGCGTACAACGACGGCTACAAGCCCTTCGCCGCCGGCACGCTGCCGATGGAGGACGCGGTCTCGCGCGGCGTCGCGCCGTTCAAGACTTTCATGCTGCGCCAGACGCGCGAATCGGATCTCGCGCTCTTTGCGCGCATTTCGCACGCCGCGCCGATGCAAGGTCCCGAGGACGTGCCGCTCACGCTGCTCGTGCCGTCGTTCATCACGAGCGAGCTGAAAACCGGCTTCCAGATCGGCTTCACAATCTTCATTCCGTTCGTCATCATCGACATGGTCGTGGCGAGCGTGCTGATGTCGATGGGTATGATGATGGTGTCGCCCATGACGATCTCATTGCCGTTCAAGCTGATGCTGTTCGTGCTCGTCGACGGCTGGCAACTCTTGCTCGGCTCGCTCGCGCAGAGCTTTGTCTAAGGAGAGACGCCTGTGACGCCCGAATCGGTCATGACGCTCGCCCACGAGGCGATGGTCGTCGCGCTCTTGCTCGCGGCACCGCTTCTGCTCGTGTCGCTTACCGTCGGTCTCGCGGTCAGCCTCTTCCAGGCGGCCACGCAGATCAACGAATCCACGCTCTCGTTCATCCCGAAGCTCATTGCGATCGCCGTTACGCTCGTGATCGCGGGCCCGTGGATGCTCACGACGCTGCTCGACTACATGCACCGCATGTTCACGAGCATTCCGCAGATCGCGGGCTAGGCGGCGCGCGCCGCCGCCCGCGTCCGCGTTCCCCACTGCGATGTTCACGGTCACCTACGCCCAGCTGAACGGCTGGCTCACCGCATTTCTGTGGCCGTTCACGCGCATTCTCGCGCTCATCGCGGCCGCGCCCATCCTCGGCCACCGCTCGCTGCCGACGCGCGTGAAGATCGGCCTCGCTGGGTTCACCACGCTGATCGTCGCGCCCACGCTCGGCGCCATGCCGCAGGCCACGGTGTTTTCGGCCGAGGGCGTCTGGATCCTCGCGAACCAGTTTCTGATCGGCATTGCGCTCGGTTTCGTCATGCAGCTGGTGTTCGCGATCGTGAGCACCGCGGGCGAACTCATGGGGCTCGGCATGGGCCTCGGCTTCGCCACCTTCTTCGATACGATGGCCGCAAGCAACCAGTCGGCAATCTCGAGCGTGCTCAACATGTTCGCGATGCTCGCGTTCCTCGTCTTCGACGGGCATCTGCAGATGATTGCGGCGCTCGTCGCGACGTTCCAGTCGGTGCCCATTTCCGCCAATGTGCTCGCGGCGCCGGGCTGGCGCATGCTGGCCGAGTGGGGATCGGTGATCTTCTCCTCGGGCATGCTGCTCGCGCTGCCGGTGGTCGTCGCGCTGCTCATCACCAACCTCTCGCTCGGCATCCTGAATCGCGCGGCACCGCAGATCGGTATTTTCCAGGTCGGCTTCGCGGTCACGGTGCTCGCCGGTCTGCTGCTCTCGATGCTGATGGTGCCGAACATGATTCCGTTTTTCGCGCGGCTGTTCGATAGCGGGATCGAGGAAATGGGCCGCGTGGCGGAAGCGCTGCGGCCACCGGGCTAAGCCGGGTCGAGCGCGGGGAAGGGAAACAAGGCGGGAAGTGTGCGCGGGAATCTGAAACTGAAACGCCCGCGCACAGCAGACAGCGCAGCGCGCATGCCGCGCGCCGCGCCCCTGAAGAGATCAGGGATTGAAGTACTGGAACAGCGACAGCGACTGGGTCTGCGCAAACACCTTCTGCGAGGCCGAAAGCGAACTCTGAACCTGCGTGTACTGGCTGATCGCCTTCGTCAGGTCGACGCTCGTGAGGGTCTGGAGGTTCGTCGTCACCTGCAGCGCGTTCGTCGACGTCACGGTCTGCACCGCCTGCAGTTCCTGCTCGCGTCCACCCACCGACGCATGGATCGTGACCACGTTGTCCAGCGAGTTGCTCATCTGGGCGAGTCCCGTCGACAGCGCGTTCTGCATCGTCGCCGTGGCCGTGGCGTTGTCCTGCGCCGGGTTGTTCAGCGCCGCGATCATGCTGTCGAGCGTGGCGAACACGTCGGTGTTCCCCGAGTTCGTCGCCGGCGTCACCGTGAACGAATCGCCTGCTGCCGGCGCGTCCGAGATCGCCACGTTCATACCGGTGCCGAGCGAAATATTCGCGCCGTCGGTATAGACAGTGCTCACAGGCGCGACAGGCGGGTTCGCCGAAGTATCCGTGACGGTTGCGTACATGGAGCCGCCGGCCTGCGACGCGCTGAACGAATCACCGGCGTTGGGCGTGCCCGAGATCGACGTGCTCAAACCGGAACCGAGCGCAATCGCCGCGCCGCTGGTATAGGGGGCGGTCACCGCCGCCACGGACGGGTCCGAAGTGTCCGTGACCGTGTAGTTCAGGACGCCAGCGACATTCGAGAACGAAATCGTGTAGTTGTCGTTGTTCGTGGACGCCGTCGTGTTCGTCACCGATACCGCGCCCAGCGCGCCGCTACCGGTGTTCGCCGGACTGGCGGGACCCGCCGTGAACGAAATCGAGTAGCTGTCGTTGTTCGTGGCCGCCGACTGGTTCGTGATCGTGACGCCGCCGATCGTGCCATTGCCGGTGTTGGCCGGATTGCCGGCCGGCACGGGCTGCGAGCCGAGCGACTGCACGCTCATGAACACCGACGCGCCCGTGTCGCTGACCGGAATATTGCGCGTGCCCGTCACCTGGACCGTGCGCTGGCCCGCGTCGCCGTTGTACGTGACGCCGCCGCCGGGGTTGTTCGTGAACACCTGAGTGGTGTTCTGGAAGCCCGAGAAAATCGAATTGCCCTGGCCGTCGGTCGTGTTGGCGAGCGACATCAGTTCGTTGCGGTAGCCCGACAGCTCCTTGGAGAGGGCTGCGCGGTCGGTGTCGTTCAGCGTCCCGCCCATCGCTTGCTGAATCAGCGAGTTGATGCTCTGCATCGTCGTCGTGACGCTCGTGAGCGTGGTGTCCTCGGTCTGGAGCGACGAGAGCGCCGAGGTCTGGTTCGACGAGTACTGCGTGAGCGTCGCGCTCGTGGCCGACAGCGTGACGGCCTGCGCCGCCCCAAGAGGATCGTCGGCGGGGTTCGAGATCGCCACGCCCGACGAGACTTGCTGTTCGAGCTGGAGCATCTGGGACTGCTGGTTCTCCATCGTCGCGACGCTGGAGGAATAAAGCTCGGAAGTTGCGATACGCATGGGTCAGCGCCTCACTGAAAAATGCCGATCAGGGTCTGGAACAGCGAGGCCGCGGTCTGGATCACCTTGCTGTTGGCCTGATAAAGCTGCTGGTACTGCATCAGTTTCGCCGCTTCTTCGTCCAGGTTCACGCCCTGGACCGATTGCTGCTGCGACGTGAGCTGCGTGACGAGCGACTGCTGCGACGTGCTCGACGCCTGAAGCAGCGTCGCCGTGTTGCCGATCGAGTTCACGTAGTTCGCGTAGGCGCTGGTCAGCGTGGTCGTGCCGTTGAGCACCGTGCTCGACGTGAGGTTCGAGATCGCGAGCGCATTGCGGCCGTCCTGCGAGCCGCTGGTGTTCGCCGCGATCGTGAACGTGTCGTTGTTCGCCGGCGCGCCGCTCATCGTGAAGCTGACGTTGGTCAGGCCGGTGGTGGTCGGACCGGTAACGCTGATCGTCGCGCCGGTGCTCGAATCGTAGTTCACGCTGGTGACCGCCGGCGGACCGGCCGACATCGTCGTCTGGACCGGTAGCTGGCCCGGCACGGTGACCGTGACGATGGCGTTGGCCGGGAAGCCCGAGAGCGTGCCGACGGTGCCCGTAGCAGGCGCGGTATAGGTGAGCGTGAGCGGCGTGGCCGGGACCGCATAGCCGGACGTGACCGTGCCCTGCGTGACGGTGGCCGTGCCCGCGTTCGACGTGCTGGCCGACACGAGCACCGGCGACGCCGCTGCGATGTCCGCCGGGTTGGTCGTTGCGACGGAGAAGCCGTTGAGCGCGCCCATCGTCGGTTCGATCGAGTACGTGTCGCCGCTGTTCATCGCGCCCGACGTCGCCGTGATCGAGAGACCGCCCGCCACGAACGGCGTGCCCGCGCTCGGCGCAGTCGTCGTCGTGCCGACGACCGTGCTCGTCGTTACGTCGGTCAGCGTGTACGTGCCGCCGTTATACGAGAGCGCGTAGTTGTCCGTGGTCGGCGTCGTCGGGTTGGTCAGCGTCACCGACAACGCCGCGTTGCCGGTGTTGTTCGCGTAGCCCGTGACGAGCGCCGAATTCACGTTGAAGAGCGCGGTGCCGGCCGCGCCCGCGAGGTTGATGCCCAGTGCGTTCTGGCCGTTGACCTGTGCCGCGAAGCTCGTCGCGATCGCACCGAGCTGCGCTTCGGCCGGATCGAGCGTCTGCGTCAGGAACGAGGTGAGACCGCCCAGCGTACCGCCCTGAATCGCGCCCGAGCCGAGTTGCTGGGGCGCTGCCGTCGTGCCGGGGAGGCCGGCCCACTCGACGGTCAGGTCGGCCGGATTGGTGTTCGACGGCGCGGTCGTGAGGTTGTAGCTCTGGGTGCTGACCACGAGCGGCTGGCCGTTGCCGAGGAACAGGCTGTAGCCGCCACTGTTCTGCACGACCTGCACACCGACCAGTTTCGAGAGGTTCGCCACCGTCTGGTCGCGCTGGTCCTCCAGTTGGAGCGGCTGTTGGCCCGACGAACTTGCGGCCGTGATCTGCGCGTTCAGTTGCGCGATCTGCTTCGAGTAGCTGTTGATCTGCGTGACCGCTTCGGTGATCTGCGTGTTCACGCTCGTACGCATTGAATCGTACTGCTGGCCGGCGGAATTGAGCTGGTCGGCGAGCGTTTGTGCATCGGAGAGCGCGGTCTGGCGCGTGGCGGTGTCGGCCGGCGCATTCGCGACATTCTGCAGTCCCGAGAAGAACCCCGAGATCGACGTGGCGATACCCGACGTCGGGCTGCCGACGAGATTCGCGAGCTGCTGCGCGAGGGTTTGCGAAGCGGTCAGCGAGCTGTTCGTGGACGTCGCGTTATTGAGCTGCGTCGTCAGATACTGGCTGTAGGCACGCTGGATCGTCGTCGTGCTGACGCCGTTGCCCAGATAGCCCGAGCCCATGTTTTGCCCGTTCGTCTCGGCGTAAACGGGCGATTCGACGGTATAACCCGCAGTCGTCGAGTTGCTGATGTTCTCGCTCGACGTTGCGATGCCGAGATTGGCTGCCTGCAAACCGCTCAAACCGATCGAGAAAATATTCGTGGTCATGCGTGATCCTCGTAAACGTCCCTCCGCCCATGGCGGCCGCGTGGGTGCACTCCCCCGTATAACGGCAGAACGTCGCGAAAATTGAGTATCTGGTTAAGTGGAAAACGTTTGGCGGGGAGGGTGTCGCGCTGCGCCGCACGCGCGGGGCAGTGCGAAGCAGGATGAGGCAGGGCGCGACACATCGCCCCGCCCTGCTGCACGGCGCAGGCGCGCGCGAGCGCCTGGTGGTGTCAGGCGCGCGCCAGCGCTTGGCGGTGTTATGCGCGCGCCAGCGCGCGACGCTTCATTTCGACCTGCGTGATATAGCGCTGCAGGCTGTTTTCGGTCGAGCCGGGCAACGACACGAAACGCATGCCGAGGTGATAGCGGCGCTCGCCGTTGGGCAGATCGATGAAGCGCACCGCGGCCAGCGCGAGATCGACGCGCAGCTTGCCGTAAGTGCGCAGATCGACTTCGACGTCCTCCAGCACCGCACCTGCGGGGAGCGCGCCCGCACGCGGGTCGGTCGTGCGCAAGCCGAGGCCGCCGAGCGAAACGTCGTGCACGTCGAACGCGAACGGCGAGCCGTCGGGCAGCGTACCGCGGCAGCGGCACGGATCGACCACGGGCGTGTCGACGCGAAAATACTCGCGGCGCTGCACGTAATAGAGCACATCGGGGAACGACGCGACAAACGCGGGGCGCCCTTCGAAGTCGGTGCGACGCGGGGTGCTCGTGCTGAACTCCACGCGCACGCCGTCCGGCGACGCAAGGAAGTGGCACTCCGGGCTTTCGAGCACGCGCTCGTTCTGCTCGGGGAGCGCGCCCCAGTCGAACACGAACGTATGCTCGCGCGTATTCACGGCGAGGATGCGGGTGACGAGCTGTCCGCTGCGGTGCTGGAGCGTCAGGAAGTCGCCGCGGTTGACGAGGTTGCGCAATTGCACACCCACCTCGAGCGGATTGCGTCGAGCGAATTCGGGGGTATCTTCCCCGTCTTCCGCCTGCTCCTGTTGATTCGTCTGAACGGTATTCATCGGCCTGCCGGTATTTCGTGGACGTGCCGGCGCGCGTGAGACGGACATAACGCGCGCCGTCCGGGCGGCACACGCCGCCCCTAGTACTTATCCATCTCGTCTGCATTAGCGGCAGACCAGCGGGAAAGTTTAGGGGCGCGCCGTAAAAATATTCCGGGCGAGCACCGCCCGCCGCTGTTCTGCGGGCGATGACACGGATGTTGTGGATGTAGCGGATGTGGCGGTTCAGTCGCGAACGGCCGTGTTGCGCGTGCCGTTCTCAGGTCATGCGCTGCATGATCGTCATGAGCTTCTTCGCGTAGTGCGGATCGGTGGCATAGCCCGCCCGCTGCATGCCCTGCGCGAATCCTTCGGCGCTGTGCGAGCCGTTGATGACCATCGCGTAACGCGGGTTGCTCTTGAGCAGGTTCGCGTAGTCGGTCATCGCGTCCTCATACGAATCGTAGGCGCGGAACTTCTCCACGACGTGACGCGGCTCGCCGTTCACGTATTCGGTCGTGACCGTCGAGACGGTCTTGCCCTTCCAGTCCTTCGATGCCTTGATGCCGAAGACGTTGTGGCTGGACGAACCGTCCGCCTTGCGGATCTCGCGCTTGCCCCAACCCGATTCGAGCGCGGCCTGACCGATGATGAAGCGCGCCGGGATGCCCGTGCTCGCGCTCGTCTGTTGCGCGGAGTTCGCGAGTTTGTCGACGAACGCCTGTGCATCGGCGTCACCGTTGTCGCGCAGTGCAGGCATGAGCGCGCCGTTCGCGCCATAGCCCTTGCCGTTCGTCAGCGTGCCGTTCGCGGATGCATTGCCATAGGCGCGGCTGAGCGCGCTCAGCATCGCCTGGTTGCCGGCGTTGCCGCTCGCGCCCGAGCCCGCAAGGCCCGACAGCGCGTTGGCGATGCCGCCCGTGCCCTGGGCGCCCGGGGTACCATCGGCGCCTTGTGCTGCCTCGCCGCCCATGCTGCGCATGAGCTGCTTGAGCATCGCGTTCGCGAGGCCGATGCCCTTGTTCGACATCTGCTGCGAAAGCTGCTGGTCGAGCATCGACTGGAACTGGTCGCCGTCGTGCGAGTCGAGCGGGCCATCGTTGGGCGTCGCGTCGCGCATGCTCTTGAGCATCATCTGCGTGAACACCGCGTCGAACTGCTTGGCCGCCATCTTCACGCCCTGCTGCGGCGATGCATTTGCAGCAGCACGCATCGCGTCGAAGCCCTGGACGTCGAGCGCGAAGCGGTTTGTGATGTCGAGGCTGTTGCCGATCTTCGAGTTGTCCATCGGGTTGCTCATCGTACAGTCCTTAGATGATTTCGAGGTCGGCGCGCAATGCGCCCGCCGCCTTCATCGCCTGCAGGATCGACATGAGATCCGCCGGCGTCGCGCCGAGCGCGTTGAGCGCCTTCACGACTTCGGCGAGATTGGCGCCCGCCGTCACGAGTTTCAGCGATCCGTTGTCCTGCTTCATCTGGATCTGCGACTGGCGCGCCGCCACAGTGGTGCCGTTCGAGAACGCGCCAGGCTGGCTCACTACCGTCTGCGTGTTCACGACGACGGAGAGGTTGCCGTGCGCGACCGCGCAGCTCTGCAACGTCACCATCTGGTTCATCACGATCGAGCCCGTGCGCGCGTTGAGGATCACCTTCGCCGCCGCCTGGGCCGGGCGCACATCGAGGTTCTGGATCTGCGCGATGAAGCCGACCTGCGCCCCCGGATCGGCCGGCCCGTGGACCTGGATCGTGCGGCCGTCGAGCGGTGTGGCCGTGCCAGGACCGAACATGTTGTTGACCGCCGCCACGATGCGCTGCGTCGTGTCGTAGTCCATATCGTTGACTTCCATCTGCAGCATGCCGCTTTGCTGCGCGACCGTCGTCGGCACTGAGCGCTCGATGATCGCGCCGCCCGAGATGCGTCCCGCGGCGAGCTGGTTCACCTGCACGCGGCTGCCGTTGGCCGACGCGCCCGCGCCGCCCACCGCCACGTTGCCCTGCGCGAGCGCATACACCTGGCCGTCCGCGCCCTTGAGCGGCGTGAGCAGCAGCGTGCCGCCGCGAATGCTCTTGGCGTTCGCGAGCGACGACACGGTGATGTCGATCGCCTCGCCGGGACGTGCGAACGGCGGCAGCGTCGCCGTGACCATCACGGCGGCGACGTTCTTGAGCTGCATGTTCGTGAGCGGCGACGTGGTGCTGTTCGCGCTCGACGTGTTGTTGATCGAGATGCCGAGGTTCGCGAGCATGTTCGCGAGCGTCTGCGTCGTGAACGGCGCCTGGGTGGTCTGGTCGCCGGTGCCGTCGAGGCCCACGACGAGGCCGTAGCCGATGAGCGGGTTGTCGCGCACGCCCTGGAACGCGACGAGGTCCTTCACGCGTTCGGCGTGCGCCGGGTTGGCGAACGTGAGCAGCGCCGCGCCCGCGAACAGGCAGCCGAGCACCACACCGAGCGCGGCGAGCGCATCTTTCACGCGCGTGCGGCGCGCCTGTTTAAAGCGGATCTTCACCATGGCGCGATGTTCAGGAAAAAGCGTTGCAGCCAGCCCATGGTCTCGGCCTCGTTGATGACGCCCTTGGCCGAGTATTCGATACGCGCATCGGCGACATCGGTGGACAGCACGGAGTTGTCTCCGGCAACGGTGTTCGGATTGACGACGCCCGAGAAACGCACGTACTCGTTACCCTGGTTGATGAGCATCTGCTTCTCGCCCGACACGAGAAGATTGCCGTTGGGCAGCACGTTCGTCACGGTCACGGTGATCACGCCGTTGAACGTGTTCGAGGCGTTGGCGCCGCCCGTGGCGTCAAACTGGTTCGCGCCGTTCGCGGTCAGATTCATGCGCGAGAACAGGCCCGGCGCGAAACTCGCGACCGGCACGGCAAAACTTGTGCTGCCGCCGCGCTTGGTGTTCGCACCGGAGGACTTCTGCGCGTTGATGTTTTCCGCGATCACGATCGTCAGGATGTCGCCGGTATTGCGCGGACGCTGATCTTCGAAGAGAGGACGTCCCGCATAGCCGGGATTGAAGATCGAGCCAGGCGAGGAGTTGACGGGCGGTGGCGGCGGCACGGCCGTCATCGGCTGCTGCGTGATCGGCTTGTGTTCGGGGAAATACGCGCAGCCGCCAAGCGCGAGCAGGCCGGCGAGCGCCGTCGTGGCCACAAGGGCCGCCGCGCGCGTGCGATGTTTGATTCGTCCGGCCATGCTGGTCACCGCCTCAATTCCGTGCCTGATTTAAACCTGCATCTGCGTGAGCGTCTGCAACATCTGATCCGACGTATTGACGGCCTTGCTGTTGATTTCGTACGCGCGCTGGGTCTGGATCATGTTGACGAGCTCCTGCACCACGTTCACGTTCGACGCTTCGATGTAGCCCTGGTTGAGCGTGCCCGAGCCGTTCAGGCCCGGCGTCGTGATCGTGGGCGCACCCGACGAAGCCGTTTCCGACACCAGGTTCTCACCGTTCGACTGCAGGCCGGCCGGGTTGATGAACATCGCGAGCTGCAGCGAACCGATCGTCGTGGTGGCGCTCGATCCGGCCGTCGTGACCGTGACCACGCCGTCGCTGCCGACGGTCAGCGAGGTGGCGTTCGCGGGCACCGTGATCTGCGGGATCACCGGATAACCGCTCGCCGTCACAAGCTGGCCCTGCGCGTTGGTCTGGAACGAGCCGTCACGCGTGTACTGGGTCGTGCCGTCCGGCATCTGAACCTGGAAGAAGCCCGCGCCGTTGATGGCGAGGTCCTTCGAGTTGCCGGTCTGCTGCAGGTTGCCCTGCGTGTACAGGCGTTCGGTCGCGATCTGCTGCACGCCGGTGCCGATCTGGCTGCCCGAAGGCAGTTCGGTTTGCTGCGTGGAGTTCGCGCCCGGCTGACGCAGCGTCTGGTACATCAGGTCCTCGAACACGGCGCGCGAGCCCTTGAAGCCGGTGGTGCTCACGTTCGCGAGGTTGTTCGAGATCACGTCCATCTGCGCCTGCTGCGCGTTCATGCCGGTAGCGGCGATGTAGAGCGATCGGTTCATGCTGTTTCTCTCCCCGTTGGCCCGGCGCGTGGCGCGAGCCTTCTATGCTTAGGTGAACTGGAGCAGCTGGTTGGCTGTCTGGTCGTTCTGGTCGGCGGTCTGCAGGAGCTTCGTCTGCATCTGGAACTGGCGCGCGTTCGTGATCATCGAGACCATCGCCGCCACCGGATTCACGTTGCTGCCTTCGATCGCTTCCGTGGCGATCTGCACGGTCGGGTCCGCATCGGCGGGGTTGCCGTCGGCGGTGCGGAACAGGCCGTCGTCGCTGCGCGTCAGCGTGCCCGCGGGCGGATTGACGAACTTGATCTGGTCGATCATCGCGATCGCGACGGGCTGGCTGCCCGGCGCGATGGCCGACACCGTGCCGTCCGAGCCGATCGTCACCGCCGAGCCCGGCGGAACCGCGATCGGACCGCCGGTGCCGATCACCTGGAGGTTGTTCGCGGTGACGAGCTGACCGTTCTCGTCGACGTGCAGATTGCCCGCGCGCGTGTACGCCTCGTTGCCGTCGGCGCCCTGCACGGCGATGAAGCCCTGGCCCTGAATGGCGATGTCGAGCGGGTTACCGGTCTTCGAGATCGCGCCGGGCGTCATGTCCGAACCGGGCGTCGCCGACAGCACAAACGTGCGCGTCGTGTGATCGTCGACCGTCGAGCCGTCGCCAAACGCCATCGGGACGTCGCGGAAGTTGGCAAGCTGTGCGCGAAAGCCCGTGGTCGAAACGTTCGCGAGATTGTTCGCGACGACGGCCTGCTGTTCGAGCGACTGAGTCGCGCCCGACATTGCGGTGTAGATCAAACGGTCCATGATTCGCCCGGAGTCTCAAGTGCCTGTTAGTTGGCTTACATCTGGAGCAGCGACTGGTCGACGGTCTGCTGCGTCTTGATCGTCTGCGCGTTCGCCTGGTAGTTGCGCTGCGCGGTGATCAGATCGACGAGCTGGTTCGTGAGGTCGACGTTCGACTGCTCCAGCGCGCCGCCCTGCAGCGTGCCGTGGTTCGTGCTGCCCGGCGTCGAGACCTGCGCGACGCCCGACTGGATCGTCTGCTCGAACTGGTTGCCGCCGAGGTTCACGAGACCGTTCGGATTGTTGAACGTCGCGAGCACGATCTGGCCGAGCGCCATGGTCTGGCCGTTCGAGTAGTTGCCGGTGATCGTGCCGTCCGTGCCGATCGAGAAGTTCGAGAGCGTGCCGCTCGCGTAACCGTCCTGCGCGAGGTTGTTCACGCCGCTCGCGCCGCCGTACTGGGTCGTGCCCGTGAAGTTGATGTTGACGAATGTTGGGCCTGCGCCGTCGGTCGGGGTCAGCGCGAGATTGAAACTGCCGGTACCCGGCCCCGCCGCGGGGGCGCCATTGAGGACAGCCGCGGCTTGAGCCGCTGCGTTCGGGTTCGTGGCCGAAATCTGGCCTGACGAGTTGAACTGGATCTGTCCAAGGTCTGTCGTCGTGCCGTTCGCCGTGGCGTACGCTTCGGTCGTCCCGACGGCATTCTGCACGAAGTACATATTGACCTGCTCCGTCCCGCCGAGCGAGTCGTAGGCCGTGATCGAGGTCGAGTAGTTGTAGCTGGTCGGATCGGCCGGATTGAACACCGGGTTGGTCGGCGCCGTGGCCTGCGCATTCAGGTTCACCTGCGCAGTGATGCTCGACGTCTGCTGCGGCGCGATGTTGGTGGTCGGCACCTTCAGCGCCACCGTCTGCGCCGTGTTGACGATACCGTTCGCGCCCGCCGCGTAACCCATCAGCTCGTTGCCGGCGGCATCGACGATGTAGCCGTTCTTGTCGAGGTTGAACACGCCGTTGCGCGTGTACGTGATGGTGCCGTTGTTCGACATCTGGTAGAAGCCGTTGCCGTTGATCGCCACGTCGAGCGCCTGGCCCGTCGTGTTGATCGTCCCCTGCGAGAAGTTCTGCTGAACTTCCGACAACGACGCGCCCAGGCCGATCTGCATGTTGACCGCAGTCGCGACCGAGTTCGCGTAAACGTCCGCGAACTGCGCCGTGCTCGACTTGAAGCCCACGGTGTTCGCATTCGCGATGTTATTACCGACCACGTCGAGGTCGTTCGACGCTGCGGCGAGGCCGCTCAAACCTTGCTGGTAGCCCATGTCTATCTACTCCGCGAAATGTCTATGTCTTGATCAGAGGATGCCGGCCACGCTCGAAAGCGGGACGGTGCTGCCGTTCGCAAGCGAGAGGCCCGCGGTGCCGTTCGACTGCTGCATCACGGCCTGCACCTTGCTCGCGACGAGCGCCGTGCCCGTGCCGGCCGCGCCGTTGACCGTGGCCGAAACGCTGAGCGAATAGGTGCCGTCGGGAAGCGTATTGCCCGAAGAATCGACGGGGTTCCAGGTGACCGGCACGGTGCCCGCCGACTGCGGCCCGAGGTCGATCGAACCGACGATCTTGCCCGACGAGTTGGTGATCTGTACCTTCACGTCCGAGGCCGCCGTGGCCATCTGGACGCCGAGTTGCGGCGCCGAGCCGCTCGACACTGCCACGCTGTTGCCCGGGGCGAGCACGGTCGAGCCGATCAGGAGCGCGGCCTGCGCGTTCTGGCCTGCGGAGAGCTGCGTCGAAAGCGACGTCAGCGACGTGTTGAGCTGGCTGATGCCCGACACCGTGTTGATCTGCGCCAGCTGCGAGGTCATCTGCGAGCTGTCCATCGGATTGGTCGGATCCTGGTTCTGCAACTGCGCGACGAGCAGCTGCAGGAACGTGGTCTGCAGGTTGGCCGCGCTCGTGCTGCTCGTGCTGCTCGACGAACTGGACGAAGCGGAGTTCGTACCGTTCATCGTGTCGAGCAACTGCTGCGACATGGTGGCGGTGCTGCCGCCGATGGTGGTGTTCGTAGTCAACGCGTTCTCCTCGGATGCGTTTCTTGTGCCGCTGCGTCGTGTGGCCTGGCGTAACGTTTGCCTGGTCGCGCGGCCTTAAAGGCGTTCAGATACCCGCTCAGGTGCCGATCGTCAGTGTCTTGAGCATCAGCGTCTTGGCGGTGTTCAGCGTCTCGACGTTGGCCTGGTACGAGCGCGACGCCGAGATCATGTTCACCATCTCCTGCACCGGATCGACGTTGGGCATCGTCACGTAGCCATCGGAGTTCGCTGCCGGGTTAGTCGGGTCGTAGGTCATCTTCATCGGCGTCGGATCGTCGACGATGCCCGTCACCTTCACGCCGCCCACCTGCTGACCCGAGCGCGTGTGTGCGCCGCCGAGCGGGTCAACCGCGAACACGACCTGCTTGGCCTTGTACGGCTGGCCGTCCGGCCCCGTGGTCGAATCGGCGTTGGCGAGATTGGACGCCGTCACGTTCAGACGCTGCGACTCGGCCGTCATGGCGGAGCCGGCAACGCCGAAAATGTTCATCAGGTTTGGCATGGTTTCATTGACCTCACGGAATGCGAACTCGTCTTTCTGCCTGCTGCTTGCTGCTGCCTGCTAACTGCCCTGCTAGCTCGTATCGTGGCGCGGGCCTTAGCTCGAACCCGACGTGATCGCCGAGAGCATCGTCTTGATCTGTTGCGAAAGCACCGTCATGCCCGACTCGAAGTGCAGCGAGTTGTCGGCGAACTGCACGCGCTCGGTGTCGAGATCGACCGTGTTGCCGTCGAGCGCGGGCTGCGTCGGGTTGCGATACATCAGCGGGCTCTGGTACTGCTGGGTCGGGCCGCCCGTCGGCGTCAGCCTCGCGTTGCCCATCATGTGGCCGGATTCCGTGGCCGCCATCGTCATTCCGCTCGTCACGCCCGCCGGGGCCGACATCGCGAGCGGCACGCCGTTGCTGCCGCCCATCGACGCCGTTCCGCCCGTGCCTGAACTGCCACCCGTGCCGCCTGCGGCTGCCATGCCGATCGTCGCGGACGAGCCGGTCACGCCGGAGACGCCCGCTGCGGTCGTCGCTCCGGCATGCCGGAGCGCGCCAGCCAGCGACGACGCGAAGTCCACGTCGCGCGCCTGATAGCCGGGCGTATCGGCGTTCGCGATGTTCGCGGATATCAGCGCCTGGCGAGTGGCGCGCACGTCGAGCGCTTCGCGGCCGAACGCGAATTCGGCGTCGAGTTTGTCCAGCATCGTGCGTTCTCCGTTACACGAAATGAGGTGCCCAGGGTGCGCAAAACATGCGCAGACCTTTTCGCATGGAGGGGAATATTAGGGGCGGCTGACAAGTTCCAATCGAACGAATAGCCGGGAAAGCGCCCCTCTATTCGTCGTTACCGACCGGGGTTCGCCGCCTAGAATCCGATACGTGTCAATGCATTAGATGGAGAACGACGATGCCGCAGACTGCCTCTTCCCGCACGCCGGATAACGGCGCGGGCCGGCGCTCGCGCGGCGTTTTGTCCCGTCTCGCCGCCGCGCCCGTGAGCGGCAATGCGGTTGCCTCGCGCGGTACGCGCTTCGCGGTGTGGCTCGGCGGCCCCTTGCTCGCGTTGTGCTGCGGCCTTGCAGGCAGCGGCGCGCTCGCGCAGACGCCCGGCGGCCAGATCTATATTGCAGGCCCGAGCGGCCAGAACGGCGCCGAGGCGGCGCAGATGAGCTCGATGCTCGATGCCCGAGGTCACAGCGCAGCAACTGCGCCTGCCGTTGCGGGCGCGACGCCGCTTGCACCGACACCCGCGCCCAGCGACGATGCGCAAAGCGGCATGATCACCATTCCCGGCCCGGGCGAACGTACGGCCGGCTCATCGCAGGCCAGCGCGCCCAACATCGTCACGATTCCCGCACCCGGCACCCCGGCGACGCCCGCCGCCCTCGCACGCAACGGCGCGCCCGCGCTGCCGCGCGTGAGTGTGGGCACGGGCGCGAACCGCGTCGTGCCGGTTGTCGCTGGCTCGTCGCCTGCGGCCACGCCCAACACTGCCGCCGATAACGCCGCGCTCAGCGCCGCCAATGCGCGCGCAAATGTCATCCAGCGCTACGCCGCCGCAGCAGCAGCAAACGCGAAGGCAAACACAGCGCAGAACAGCGCTGGCGCGCAAGTGCCGCAGGGCCAGCAAGACGGCGAGTCGGTCCATGCGGCCGCGCTCGCGTTCCTGCAGCAGCAGTCGGCCGGCCTGCCTGGCCACGTCACGGTCACCGTCTCGCCGGCATTCCCGCGCGGCCTCGCCGCCTGCACCCAGCTCGAAACGTTCATGCCGCCCGGCGCGCAGACGTGGGGTCGCACGACCGTGGGCGTGCGCTGTGTCGGCGCGAAGCCGTGGACGCTCTACGTCGCCGCGCGCGTCGCCGTGGACATCACCTACTACACCGCCGCGCGCCAGATCGAACCCGGCCAGATGCTCTCCGCCGCCGATCTCGTGCCGCGCCAGGGCGATCTCGCGACCCTGCCGCGCACGGTCATCACCGATACGTCGCAAGCCGCCGGCGCGCTCGCGCTGCTGCGCATCTCGGCGGGCCTGCCGCTGCGCACCGACATGCTGCGCAGCGCGTCGTCCGTGGTTTCGGGACAGACCGTCAAGGTGATCGCCGAGGGCACCAACTTCACGATCTCCGCGGAAGGCAGCGCGCTCAACACCGCCGCACCGGGACAGCAAGTGCGCGTGCGCACGGAAGGGGGGCAGATCATCACGGGCGTCGTAAAGGATGCGGGGACGGTGCAGGTCCAGATATGAATGTGGGACTGTGCACGTAACGGCATGTAACGTTTGGACTTTCGCGCTAAAGTTCGGGCCGGCACTTGCCGATATCACGATCAAATCGATCAGGAAGCCCCATCGTGAAAGTTGACTCCACCAGCCGCAATGGCGCGCGCTCGCTTCAAGCCGACGTGACGCGCACACAGCAAGGCGATTCCGCCGGCGCCACGAGTGCCGGTGGCACGACTTCGGCCGCGACCACCGCTTCGAGCAGCACCGGCAGCGACGCCAACGTGAGCCTGTCTTCGCTCTCGTCGACGCTGCGCTCGCTCGCGGCCAGCGGCTCTGCCGACATCGACGTGGCCCACGTCGAGTCGATCAAGGACGCGATCCGCAACGGTACGCTGCAAATCGACACCGGCAAGATCGCGGACGGCGTGCTGGAAACCGCGCGCAACCTGCTCAAACCGTCGTCGGGGAACTGAAGGCGCACCCGCCACTGACTTTTTTCGTTGAACCATGAAAGACACCTTGCTAGCCACGCTGATCGATGAGCACGCTGCGGTTGAGGCGTTCGCCTCGCTGCTCGCCGTCGAACAGAAGGCGCTCACGAGCCTGGACGGCATGAACACCCTGCCGCAGATCGTCGAGCAGAAGACGGTGCTCACGCAGCGTCTCGCGGGGCTCGAAAAAGCACGCGATGCCCAGTTGGCCGGGCTTGGTCTGCCGGCTGGACGCAAGGGGATTGAGATGGCTTGCGAAAACGACCAGCGACTCGCGGGGCAGTGGGAACTGCTCAAGGGTTCGACTGAGCGTGCACGACGCGCGAATATTACGGTCGGGATGATGATTCGCACGCGCATGGACCATAACCGGCGGTCGCTGTCGATTTTGCGTGGCGATACTGGGAATAGCGGGCCGTCACTCTATGGGCCGGATGGGCGGTTGCCTGCGTTCGGGCTATAAAGCCGCGCTGTGCGAATAAAAAAAGCCGAAGCGTTTTGCGCTTCGGCTTTTTTTGTTTTTCGCGGATTTCCGGGGAGACCGTTTGCGGTCGGGCTGTAGTCGGCGAGAAGCAGTCATTTCCGGCCCAATGCGCCACGCTTGCGAGTTCGTCCTTTGGAGCGATCGTCCAGTCGGAAGGATTGCGCATGTATATTGGCGGAGCTCTATCACCTGCTCGGAATACTGTGATGCCTGACCCAGAATACGACGAAATAATGGTGCATTATTTAGCGGACATCGAAAAACAGTCCCGGAAACGGCTGGCCGAAGCATCTGATTTGATTGCGAAGTTCACGGCTCTGGCCGCATCCAAGGGCGTGAGCCTCAACGCCGAGTCATTTGAGTATGTCCAGACCACCGGCATCGTTGCCAAGGCGAAGGGCATCGCAAGAACGCTACTGGGACCAGTAAGGACGGAGCGTGACGGACTGCTGCCATTCGACGAGATCGCGCGCCGATTTCCTCCCAGCTCCCAATACGAAGGATGCTTTGCCGGACCCGACTTTATCTTGATGGCCGACCCCTGCTACCGGCGCGGAATGCACGCAGTCAACAACTGGGCCCCGAGGTTTATAGACCTGTTCTGGCAGTTCGACAGCCCTGGCATAGAGAAATACATTGCCCTCGACGAAGACCGGGTCCGGATCGACGTCGACGGGCTGGGCTACTTCGAGGCTGACACCTGGTACGGCGCTCCCTTTGACGAGGACATCCGAAATATCAAACCCGGAACCGTCAAGCTACGGCCACCCCTTGATCTCGAATCCCGGCATGTCTCTTTCTTCTTCGCCAACGCTTACTGTCTAGACATCAAGTGGAGTGAGTCGGATGGCATCAAGTCATTTCAGGCCCTGGAAATGAAGACGGAGGACATTCGGATCGAGATAGAGGGGCAGTACTACTTCCCCGCCCGCTACCTGCACGCCGAGTTCGATCTCGCTGCCAACTGTTTTAGGCACTTCGACGGCGCGATCCAGCTTTTCACGGAAGAAGAGTATTTCCATAGACGGGATTCCGACTTCAACATGACGATGAAGACCGCTGCGCACATCAAGGCTAGATCGCGCAAAGTCTTCAAGATCAACGGCCCACTGAAAACGGAAAACTGGGTTGAGTTCTGCTGTCACTTCTATACAGCCAATCCACTGACTTTCGAGTACTTCAGCGGTAAATATCCGAAGCACGTCACTGAGATCCTCGAAAGGATCAGGGGCCGCGCATCGTAACTCGCCGACAAGGCCTGATCTTTCTGCTGAGTGAGTTTGCGGCGAAGGCCCGTAACGGTTCGAACAGAGCCCTTCCCTGAAAATCTGCGAAGAACCGTTTTTCAGGCCTCGCTCAGCCGCGCAACAGTCTCAACGCGGAGCCATCACCGCACATCAACACCCACTCAATTCTGATTCTCCGCACCAGCCCAAGCCATCTCCCGCAACCGCGTCCTCAGCCTTGCAACAGCCTGGCTATGCAACTGACACACACGCGACTCACTCACCTCCATCACCGCACCAATCTCCCGCAAATTCATCCCGCGCTCGTAATAGAGCGACATCAGCAGCTTCTCGCGCTCGGGCAGACGGTCAATCGATTCAACCAGCGCACCGCGCAGACTATCGTCAAGCAGCGCCGAAAGCGGGTCCGTGTGATCGACGCAGTAACGGTCGAGAAACGGCTCGTCCTCTGCAGAACGATCGAAGTCTTCGTAGTAGATGAGCTGGCTGCCGTGCAGGTCCTGCAGCATCGACTGGTACTCATCGAGCGGCATGTTCAGGTGAACGGCGACCTCCGTTTCGCTAGCAGCGCGCCCGAGCCGCTGCTCGACCTGATGCACGGCCATCTCCACTTCGCGCGACGTGCGGCGCAGGCTGCGCGGCAGCCAGTCGTTGCTGCGCAGCTCGTCGAGCATCGCCCCGCGAATGCGCTGGCTCGCGTAGGTCTCGAATTGCGCGCCCTGGTCTTCCTTGTAGCGGTTGGCCGCGTCGAGCAGGCCGATCATGCCGGCCTGGATCAAATCGTCGAGGTCGACGCTGGCAGGCATCTTGGCGACGAGCTGCAGTCCCAGACGCCGCACTAGCGGCGCGTATCTCGCCAGCACGTCGGCCTGCGAGATTTTTCCTTGAGCGTTGTACATCATGCTCTCCTGCTTCTCGTGTCCCCTGTGACCCCGATGCGCCGCTTCACGCGTGCTGTGTCGAGGACCGCTGTACGGGTAAGTCAGCCCGCCAGCCCGTATGGGCGGGCGCGCTTGCGGATTGGTCGCCTGTAACGGAGGAAACAAATGCGTCAGCGCGGTCCGCGTCGGTGTCGCCGGACAGGCGTGACGCGCCCGGCAAACGCGACGACAGCGCCGGGCGCATCGGCCAGTGCGGCAGATCCGCGGCGAGGCGACGGAAGTCGCGTGCGGAGAGCGCCGACGGAAACGCATCGACGACGCAGCGCCCCAGCTTCTGCGCGCGCGCCATGTGCGTTTCGGCCGCGATGCAGCCGGCCGATTCCAGCGAAACGTTCAGATAGCGGCTCGCCACACCGACGAGGTTCTCGAGCGTAGTCTCGGCATCGGCGACGCTCGCCACGTGGTTCGCGAGCACACGGAACTGCCCGATCGCATGCGCGAAATGCAGACGCTTCAGGCACGCATACGTGTCGGTGATCGACTGCGCGGCGACGCGCATCACGACCAGCACGTCGTGTGCGTGCACGGCGAGCGATGACAGGGCGCCGTCGGCGTCGAGCTGAGTGTCGATCAACACGACGTCGGCGGGCCCCGCCAGCAGTTTCTGCAATTGCTCATCCGAGTACTGCGCGCGGGTTTCGGCGGAAACGACCAGCACGCCGAAACCGAGTGCGTGCTGCCCCGCCGCGTCGGCAAGCTCCATCTCCCCGCGCATGAGGGCCGCGAAGTTGGCGGCGCCGCGCACCGTCCCGAGCGTCGCGCACACCGACTGCGCGCCCGGACACTCGTCGATCACGAGCACGTCCTTGCCCTGTGCCGTGAGCGCGGCGGCGAGATTGACGACGGTGGTGGTGCGGCCTGGCGACCCTGGGCCACCCGTCACGGCGACCACGCGCGAGCCTTCCCGCGCGAGCAGCCGTCGCAATCCTTCGGCCTGGTCGATGACGAATTTATCCAAACCGGACCTCGGGGGCCTGCGACCCTGTGCGAGTCGACAGCGCCGAGAGCAGAGCCGGAATGTCGTCCTCGTGCGGCACGAACGGCGAGTCTTCGCGCGGCACGCAGAACGCGCTTCGAACCAGGAAGCGGCGCTGGGCCACGTAAAGGTTCTCGGGCACTTTCTGGCCCGTCGAGACGTAGTAGACCGGCAGCTTGTAGCGCAGCACGGTGTCGAGCGCGCCGCCAAGGTTCGTCGCCTCATCGAGCTTGGTGAGGACGCAACCGGCGAGCGGCGCCTTGTCGGGTGCGCTCTGGTAGGCCTGCACGACTTCGTTGAGCGTGTCGCCGTGGTTCGTCGCCGAGAGCACGAGCAGACGCTGCACGGGACGGCCCGCGCCGCACAGCATCGCAATCTGGTCGGTCACGGCGCGATCGCGCTGGCTCATGCCGATCGTGTCGATCAGCACGATGTGCTTGTTCTTGAGTTCGTTGAGCGCGAGTTGCAGGTCCGCGCCGTCGCGCACCGCGTGCACCGAAACGCCGAGGATCTTGCCGAAGATGCGCAGTTGCTCGTGGCCGCCGATACGGTAGCTGTCGGTGGTGAGGAGCGCCACGCGGCTCGCGCCGAAACGCATCACGCAGCGCGCGGCGAGCTTCGCGGTGGTGGTCGTCTTGCCGACGCCCGTCGGCCCCATCAGCGCGAACACGCCGCCGCGCTCCATGAGGGCCTCTTCGTCATCGAGGACCGGCAGGTTCGATTCGAGCACCGAATGGATCCACTCCATGCCGGCCTCTTCGGTTTCGACTGCGGGCAGGCGGTTGATCACCATCTTCACGAGCTGCGCCGAGAAACCGGCCGCGAACATCTGCTTCGTGAGCGAACCCTGGATCGGGCTGCGTCGCTGACGATCGCCCCACACGAGGCCCGCGAACTGCTCTTCCATCATCCCGCGTATCGACGCGAGTTCGCTCATCACCGTTTCGTTGACCACCTGCTCCACGCGAGCGCGGATCGCTTCGCTCATGGTCTGCGGCGTGTCACTCGATGCGGCCGCGTCGGCGGAAAGACCAAGACGCTGCGCGGCACGGCGGGCGGCCACATCAGCGGCTTCGCGCGCCCAGTCGGGTGTCATGGCTTCGACGTCGGGCGACAGCACGGGATCGGCGGGCTTGCCGAAACCCCTCGCCATGGCCGCCGACGGCGTGAGGCCCGCCACGCGCGCGGCTTCCTGCTCACCGACGATGCGGCGAGCGTGATCGATCAGCCAGGGATTCGATTCGGCCATCGTGCGCGGCTGCGCTGCGGCGGACGGTTCGGTGTACGACGACCGCGCCGCCTGTTCGAGCAGCGCAGCGGCTTCGTATGGCGACATCGGATTCGGCACGTCACGCGACGACAGCGGCGCAAGTGGTGCCAGCGGCGGCTTCATCATCGACGGCTGTGCTGCGCCGGTCATCGCGCCATTCGTGGCGTTGCCGGCCGAAGTCGACGCGCTGCGCGGCGCAGCCGGAGGGGTCGAAGCGAGGGAAACCGAGACATCGGCGTCATCGTTATCGCCGCTATCGTCGGTATGGCTGGCGATTCCCGGTGCATCCGCATAGGCGGACGGAGCGCCCGGCGTGCCGCCCACTTCCGGGCTCGCGCCGAACACCGACGAAAACAGATCCGGCATGCCGCTCGCGTAGGGGTTTGCTGCGGAGCCAGCACCGGCCGCCTTCGGGCGTGCGCGCGTCTTCGCGTCCGCGGGAAGACCTGCGGACGCGGCGGCGTCGGCGGGTGCGATCGCAGCGAGGTCGCGGTCAGCGAGCGCAACGATTTCGACGCTGCCGTCATCCAGCGTGCGATTCGACAGCACGACGGCGTCCGCGCCCAATGCTTCGCGTACAAGGCGCAGCGCGTCGCGGCTGTTGCCGCCGATGAATTTCCGAATGTTCAAGCTGACCCTCCCGATGAGGTAAGCGGCATGCGCGCCGCCGTCTTCGTGCTGCTGGCCGTGCGATCCGGGCGGTGCGCCAACGTTGTCGCGGCACCGCGCTGGGTTTTTCCGATGCTTGAATTATTTCGAACGCGAGGGTGTCACGATCGGTGGATCAGGGAGGGGAAATGCGGGCTATTCGCCCAATGGCGGACACATGCGGGTGCGGTCGGCAACCGGCCGCGCCGATAGTGCGCGACGGCGCTGACGGTGCGCGAAGCCTGGCAGTGTGCTCTGCCATGCCTCGATGTCGCGCGAGTCTCTCAGTCAACGGCAAAGCTCGCCGACAAGTGAGCAAGGAGGGTTGCGTCGCCATAAGGATGGCAGGGCGAGGCAACTCATCGATAACAAGAACTGCTCGGATAACTGGAGAACGGCGTTGGTCGGCAAAAGCAGATCTATTTTCCCGACTCAGTTCGACGTCCATTCTCCTTCGGCGCCAATACGAAATAGTTAATCGTAAATTGACGCGCCGTGAATGGCGTCACTGCCAGCTGATTGTAATCGGTCACTACGATCCGGCGTCCGCGCTGCACCGCATCCTCCAGGTCCTGGCTGAATATCAAATCCACTTTTCCAGCTTGCGTGAGGCTCCGGACATGATCAATGACGTCCCTGGCTGGAGGATGCAGATTTTCCAGTAGTTTTTTCGACGCCAGAACGCGTTCGTAAAACGCTTTTGATGAAGTCTTGATGTCCAGGTCAATCGTCCAGTAAATTGCCGCCTTGTCTTCAGTTTCCGGATTGCTCCCCAGTCGATCCACGAAAACTGCCTCCCGATCAGTCCAGATTGGCTCAATCGCGAAACTATCGTTTGGAAATATCTCCGAAAATCTCTGAACGAACCATTTTTCCTGCTCGAATCGAGCTTGCAGAATATCACCCCGCTCTTTTTCCCACTCGTCGCCGTTTTGAGTGGCTCTTATTTTTCTGAAAAACAACGGGAATGAAATTTTGAATTCGTGGTCATATCGCGTATCGGGAAGGCCTTTTATGAATATTTCCCCATCTTTTTCCCTGTCGATCATCAAGTCAACCTGTTTCGTGTCCAGACCTTCTGCCCACCTGGATTCGACCGGCAAGAAATGACTTTCCAGCTCTGGCGAAAGAGCGGCCATCGTGTTCTTGATTTCATTGCCATTGTTCACGACAGTCACACTGGGACGGTTTCCCTCACCAGGCAGCAATCCAGGCAGGTAATAGCGGGTAAAGAACCGATCCCTAATGTCGTTGATCTTGTCGGCACCATCCAGCACCTTCCAGGCCCCATTCGTATTCTGGTACAAGATATACCATCGCCCCGACTGGCTGAGATCAACGTCCGCGAGGAATGAGTTCTGCCCGGCTATTTCATCGACTGGTCCTTGTACGGCTTCATCTACGTTTTTTCTCGCAATGATGTGGAGGATGCCGTAGACGAGGGTAGCTCCCACAAGAAGCGCGAGAATAATCTTTATTACACGCATGACGTCATGATTAAAAACGGCCGGCGGTGATTATGGGAAATTTATCTGGAAATTGAATTCGCAGTGGCGTAGCCGCGGCGTGAGCGTAGTTTCGCATGCTCTGGCATCACGCTGCGGAATATAGGCAAATCCAGACTGATAGCTGATAAATGATGCGCACATCTCGAAAATCCTTGAAGACCATCATCGGTCTAATTAATGATGTATTCGACGGCGCAGTAGTCCTGCTCGACGATGTGTTCAGGTATTTGTCTTGCCGGTCAGTGATCGGTGTTAGCCGCCCGGCATTGAGCGCTCCGAGGATGGCCAGATTGGCTTCACTCTTGTGCACAAGTAGATACACCGCTGCAGCGCCGAAGCAGGATTTTGTCCGCCTCCCGGCGCCACAGCGCGAGTCATTGCCGCATCAGTTCGCGCCAACGACGTTCGAGACCTTCACGTTGCGCGTATCCGGCACCTCCGCGTACGAGAGCACCTTCAACTGCGGCAGGCTGCGGCGCAGGAAGCGCGAGAGCATCGGCCGCAGCGCGTGCTGCACGAGCAGCACCGGCGCGAGGCCAAAACTCTGCTGACGCGCCATCGCCTGTTCGGTCTGCGTGAGCAGCGTGTGCGCGAGTCCCGGCTCGAGCCCCGGATTCGGCCCGGAGGTGAGCGTCTGCGAGAGCACGCGCTCGAGGTTCGCGTCGAGCCCCATCACCTGCATGTCGCCGTTGCCCGGGAACCATTGCTGCGTGATCGCGCGGCCAAGCGAGATGCGGACCGCGGCCGTGAGGTCGTGCGCGTCGGTGTTGCGCGACGCGTGCTCCGCGAGCGACTCCATGATCGTGCGCATGTCGCGGATCGGCACGCCCTCGTCGAGCAGGTTCTGCAGCACCTTCTGCAGCGTGGTGACGGGCAGTACCTTCGGCACCAGATCCTCGACGAGCGACGGCGTGTCCTTCTGCACGCGTTCGATGAGCGCCTGCACCTCTTTGCGGCCGAGCAGTTCGGACGCATGCATCACGACCAGGTGGTTCAGGTGCGTCGCGACCACCGTGCTCGAATCGACGACCGTGTAGCCGAACACCTGCGCCTGCTCGCGCATGTTCGTGTCGATCCAGACCGCGGGCAGGCCGAACGCCGGATCGGTCGTCGGCGTACCGGGCAGCGCGGCGCTCACCTGGCCCGGGTTGATCGCGAGCCACTGGCCCGGGTAGGCCTCGCCCGCGCCCACCTCGACGCCCTTGAGCGTGATGCGATACGCGTTCGGGCGCAGCTCCAGGTTGTCGCGGATATGGATGACCGGCGGCAGGAAGCCGATTTCCTGCGCGAACTTCTTGCGGATGCTCTTGATGCGCTTGAGCAGATCGCCGTCGGTGTTCTTGTCGACGAGCGGAATCAGGCGATAGCCCACTTCGAGGCCCAGCGTGTCGATGAGCGCGACGTCGTCCCAGCTCGCCTCGGCCGCCTCGGCAGGCGCGAGCGTGGTGGGCGTGGAATCGACGAGCACGGCGCTCGCCTTCTTCGCCTCGGCGCTTTTCTTCAGCGTGCGGCCGAGCTGGATCGCGCCGCCGCCGAGCACCAGAAACGCGAAGTGCGGCATGCCCGGGATCAGGCCCATGATGCCGATGATCGAGCCGGTGATCATCAGCACGCGCGGGTTCGTGAAGAGCTGCCCCGTGAGCTGGGTGCCGATGTCTTCGTTGGTCGCGACGCGCGAGACGATCACGCCCGCTGCGGTCGAAATCACGAGCGACGGAATCTGAGCGACGAGGCCGTCACCGATGGTGAGCAGCGTGTAGGTCTCACCCGCCGACGCGAAGTCCATGCCGTGCTGCACGACACCGACGATCAGCCCGCCCACGATATTGATGACCATGATGAGCAGGCCCGCGATCGCGTCGCCGCGCACGAACTTGCTCGCACCGTCCATCGAACCGTAGAACTCGGCTTCCTGGGCGATCTCGCTGCGGCGCTTGCGCGCGGCTTCCTCGTTGATGAGGCCGGCGTTCAGGTCGGCGTCGATGGCCATCTGCTTGCCGGGCATCGCGTCGAGGGTGAAGCGCGCCGCCACTTCGGCGATACGGCCCGCGCCCTTCGTGATCACCATGAAGTTGATGACCATGAGGATCACGAACACGACGATACCGACCGCGAAGTTACCGCCGACGAGGAAGTGGCCGAACGACTCGATCACCCGGCCCGCCGCAGCCGGACCCGTGTGGCCTTCGAGCAGCACGATCCGCGTGGACGCGACGTTCAGCGAGAGCCGCAGCAGCGTCGAAAACAGCAGCACGCTCGGGAACGCGGCGAAGTCGAGCGGCTTCATCGTGTACATCGCGACGAGCAGCACCATCACGGACAGCGCGATGTTGAACGTGAACAGCAGATCGAGCAGGAACGCCGGCAACGGCAGGATCATCATGCCGAGGATCATGACGATCAGGATCGGTCCCGCGAGCGCGCGCAGGTTCGTGCCTTGCAGCACTTCCGGGCGGCGCGCGAAAAATCCGGTGCGGGCGTTCATTCAGATACTCCTTCGTTGTCGCGGCGCGGCGTGTCTCGCCTGTTGGCGTCGCCGCTCGTTGCGGGGCCGGCGGGGTCTGCCGCAGCGTTTGCCGCGGGGTCGGCCCTTCCACCAGCCTGTCTTGCATTTTGTCCGCCCGCCGCACTCGCTGCGGGCCTGTTCTTGCCGAGGGCGTCGTCGGCCTCTTCGTCGGCTTCGTCGTCCTGCACCGCGCCCTTGTCGAGTTCGGGCGGCACCTCGAGATCGGTCGGCTCCATCGGCACATCGCCGCCGTGCTCGCGGAAGCGCTTGAGCTGATACACCCACGCGAGCACCTGCGCGACCGCGTTATAGAGCGGGCCTGGAATTTCGCGGTTCAGATCGACGTTGTGATAAAGCGCACGGGCGAGTGGCGGCGCCTCGAGAAGCGGCACGTTGTTCTCGGCGGCGATTTCGCGGATCCGCGCCGCCACGAGATTCACGCCCTTCGCGATCACCTTCGGCGCGCGCATCTCGCCGTCCGTGTATTGCAGCGCGACGGCGAAGTGCGTCGGGTTGGTCACGACCACGTCGGCCTTCGGCACCTGCGACATCATCCGGCGACGCGCCATCGCGCGCTGCTGCTGGCGAATGCGGCCTTTGACCTGGGGATCGCCATCGTTTTCGCGGCTCTCGCGCTTGACCTCTTCCTTCGTCATGCGCAGCTTGCGGTAGAACGACCAGAGCTGATACGGCACGTCGAGCGCTGCGATCAGGAACATTCCCGCGACCGTCGTGCCGCAGCAGACGGCGACGAGATGAAACGCATCGGCGAACGCGCGCTGCGAGGGCTGCATGACGAGGCCCAGAATTTCATCGCGCCGGTGCCACACCGCCATACCGCCGATCAGGCCGACGAGGAGCGTCTTCGCGAGCGACATGCCGAGCTGAATCGGCCCGTTCCACGAAAAGATGCGCCCCAGACCCTCCATGGGATTGAGGCGGTTGAACTTCATTTCGAGCACATTCGTGCTGAAGAGCCAGCCGCCGAGCGCCATCGGCGCGAGCAGGGCTGCGACACCCGTCATCGCGAGCACGGGCAGGACCGCGTACAGACCCTCGCGCGCGGCGACACCGGCGCCGCTCAGCATGCGGTTGGTGTCGAAGACCACTGCGTGGTTGAACGTAAACGCGCCACGCAGCATGGTCTCCAGATGCTCGCCGATGGTGCCGGAAAGCATCCACACGCCGAAAAAGCCCGCCGACAGCAGAGCGAAGGTCGAAAGCTCCCGCGAACGCGCAACCTGCCCTTCCTCCCGCGCCTTTTGTATGCGCCGGGGGGTGGCAGATTCGGTTTTTTCGAGGTCGCTGTCCTCAGCCACGGATGCTCCGGTCAGTGGCGCGTGCGTTTTTGCGGCCGCACACGCCCTTTTTCAGTGACAGCAATTATTGCCGCGGCGCACCAGCCGCGATTGGCGGAGTAAGCCGGAGAAACGGGGGTATTTCGGGGAATGGGGCGGCTCGGCGGGGCGGCGGGCGTGGGGGGTGCTTGGGCGTACTGGGAGGGCACGTGATGCGTGAAGGTCGCCGGGGTCACCGGTCAGCGGCACTGCGACGGCAGCGGACCGCACCCGGCCGGACGACTGGCCAACACGAGCGGACGAACTGCCGAAGTGGCGCGGCGGCCGATTCACCGCCGCCGCGCCGTGCCCAGCAGTCTCAGAACGCGACGAAAGGCAGCTGGGTGCCGCCGGTCGCGGCCATGTCCTGGCCGACGTAAACATACCGGCCATAGAAGAACGGCAGACCCAGATCGAGCGTCGAGGTCGAGCCAAATTGCCCCGCAAGATCGTTGAAGGCGAAATTGCCTTTGTTGCCGTTGGCACCGAACAGTGCCGCGGCGCTGACCACGCTGAAGGTCGCGCTGCCGCTCGATCCGTCCGCGCCCGTCAGCGCCGCGTTAAACGTCTGCGGGGACAACGGGCAATAGAACGTGCCGAGCGAGCCGCCGCACTGGGGCAACGAGTTGTCAGTGAAAAAGAGCGCGTTCGACCCCGAATCGAGGAACGTGCCGACCAGGCGGTTATTGAACGTGGCGCTGAAGTCGCCCACCGAGTTGGTCTGGAAGCGCTGCGTAGCGGTATTCGTGTTGTTCGACTGCGTGTTGATGCCGAACACGAGCGTGCCCGTGGCCGACGACGCGCCGTTGTACGAAAGCGGCTGCATCTGCAGGATGATGCCGTTGTTATCGACGGGAAAATGCGGCACCGGATTGGCCACCTGCTGGCTCGTCGCGACGGTCGTCTTGTTGCAGTTCGTGCCGCCCGGGCACGAGTAGTAGTTGGTCGACGTGGCGCTGTTCACGCAGGTCGCGCCGCAGTCCCACGGCGCGACACCGATGCCGAGGATGCCGTTCGCCCCGAGGTCGCTAGCCGTGCTCTGCTGTGGGCCGTTGACCGAGCAGGTCCCCGGCACGGTCGAGGCGGGAAGGTCGCCAATCACCTGGATCGGAATGGCGCTTGCGGTCTCGCCGCCAATCTTCACGTCGACGTTGCGCACGGTGCCCCAGGTGAAGCCGTCGGCGAACGCAGCGCATTCGGCGAGCGCGCCGCCATTCGACGCGGCGTTCACGGGCAGCGTACTCAGGATCGAAGACAGCGCCGACGAAACGATGCGAATCCCGAACGATGCCGTATCGACCTGCATGTTATTGACCACCGTACAGGGACCGCCGTTGGGAACGCACACGGTCACGCTGACGGTCGGGATATTGGGCACATTTGCGACGCCCGTCCCGACCGAGACCGTCACGGTGTTCGCGGCGGCGGCCACGATCGGCTGCTGGCTCGGTGCGGGCGGCAGCGAGGACGTGTCGGTGCTGCTGCTGTTATTGCTGCCGCTGCCGCCGCCCCCGCCCCCACCGCAGGCCGCCACGCTAACGGCAAGCGCCGTCAGCAGCAGGAATGCGCCGTGACGCAGGCAGTGGAGGAAGCTCGTGTGGATTCGTTGTGTGAACACGCATGCCTCCGGTGCGGTTATTGGATATCCGCGGCGCTGACGCCCGCTGGCAGATCCTGCGGCAGCCACGCCTGGCCCGAGAAGGCGCCCATGTGGCCACCCGAGTGGACGATGAGCCCTGGCTGCTCGACGACGCCGGACCCACGCACGACACCCGCCGCATGGCTCGCCTTCACGCCGGCGACGTACTGCGGAAAGTAGCTGCCGAGCAGCGCAGAAAGATCGGGGGGCTGCGGGCCGGTCCAGCCGACGCCGAACACGGTGCCCGCCCGCGAGACGTATTCGCGTACGACGGTGCCGCCCTCGAGCGTGGTTTGGCGGACCGTGTAGGCCGCCGTGGTTGAGGAAGATGCCGCGGCGCTGGCCTGGGCGGCCTGTTGGGTGACCGAGCCCGCCGCCGCGACAGCGCGCATCTGGGCGGCGCTGAGCGTGCTGACGGTCGCGCCGTCGGGTGTCGCCATGGGCGCCCCGCCGAGCGCGGCGCGAGCCGGTTGCGCACAGACCATCGCGGCAGCCAGCGCGAGCGCCATCGGTGCGAAGTGCCCGGCAAGGCGCGCGGCGATGCCTGACGATGCACGCGACAAAGCCCGCACGACAAGTGCGGCCCGACAGTCGATGGATGGAATGTTCGGATGAAAGACGGCCATACCCCTCCCAAAAGGGTAGAGCGCTCCGCGAAAGCGGCTGCCGGATGTAGCGCGCGACGGCGGCGCACTGCGGCAACACAGGGAGCGGCTCATGCGCCGCAAGACCGCGGCGGGAGCCGCGGCCTTTTCAGCGACGCATTGGCACTAGTATGCCCGTGTCAGCGGACAGGGTGCATCCTGGCCGGGCGACATGTCGCCGGGCGTCCCGCGCGTGTGGGACTAGAAGCCGAGGCTCGCGAGCAGGTCGTCGACCTGCCCCTGGTCCTGCACGATGTCGGTCTTGCCGTCGGGATTGATCTGCGGGCCGTTCAGCAGGGATTCGGGGCTGCCCGTCGGTGAGATGACGAGTTGGGCCGCCGTCGCCGCGAACTGCTCGCGCCGCTCCGGCGCGATGTTCTCGACCAGCACGCCGAGCAGTTGCTGCTCGATCAGATACACCACGTCCATGATCTTCTTGATCACCTGGCCCGTGAGATCCTGGAAATCCTGCGCGAGCATGATCTCCAGCAGTTGCTGGTTCGTCGCGGTCGTGGTCTGCGGCACACCGTCGAGAAACGCGCGGGTCTCGTCCATCAGGGTGCGCACTTCTTCGCGGCCGATCGGTGCGCCATACCAGGCCGCCCAGCGCTCGGAGAGCGCACGCGCGTCGCGTTCGAGCTGCTCCTGCATCGGCTTGGTGTACTCGATGGCCGCAAGCACGCGCTCCGCGGCCTGCTCGGTCATGGTCGCGACGTAGCGCAACCGGTCGCGTGCGTCCGGCACGGCTTCGACCGCGCGCTCGACATGCTTGTCGAGACCAAGCTCGCGCATCGAGTCGCGCAGCGTGCGCGTCACGTGACCGATGCGCGCGAGAATGCGGTCGCTCGCGAACTCGGCCGGATCTGCCTGCGCGCCCGCGGCCTCGTCCTGCAGGCCGTCGGCCTGCGCGCTGCTGGGCTCGTTCACATCAGCTCCCGGTTTTTGCCATCTTCTCGAGAATCTTGTTCAGCTTCTCGTCGAGCGTCGCCGCCGTGAACGGCTTCACCACGTAACCGCTCGCACCGGCCTGCGCCGCCGCGATGATGTTTTCCTTCTTCGACTCAGCCGTCACCATCAACACCGGCAGATGCTTGAGGGCCGCGTCCGCGCGGATTTCCTTGAGCATCGCGAGGCCGTCGAGGTTCGGCATGTTCCAGTCGGAGATCACGAATTCGTAGGCGCCGCTGCGCAGCCGTGCGAGGCCGGCCGCGCCGTCTTCGGCTTCGTCGACGTTCGAGTAGCCGAGTTCCTTGAGCAGGTTGCGGACAATCCGGCGCATCGTCGGAAAATCGTCCACAACCAGAAATTTCATTCCCTTATCAATCACAGTTCCATTCCTCCGAGCTGAACCTGGGCAATTATCCAGATTCACGTGACACGAGGCCACTCAAATTAATCGTTCGTCGTTCCGCTAATACATTGCGCTAGCGCATCATACGCGCTGCACGCGGTCACCCATCAGCGCGAGACGTGCCATCACGCGGCGGCTCATGTCCGATAGCGGCGCGACATCGTCCGCGGCACCCATCGCAATCGCCTCGCGCGGCATGCCGAACACGATGCAGCTCGCCTCGTCCTGCGCGAACGTGTACGCACCCGCGCGGCGCATGTCGAGCAGTCCTGCTGCGCCGTCGCGGCCCATGCCCGTGAGAATCACGCCGATGGCGTTCTTGCCCGCGTGCTGCGCCGCCGAGCGGAACAGCACGTCGACCGACGGACGATGCCGGTTCACCGGCGGGTCGTCGGAAAGATTGGCAATGTAGTTCGCGCCGCTTCGCGCGAGCAAGAGGTGCGCGTGGCCCGGTGCGATGTACGCATGGCCGGGCAGCACACGCTCGCCGTGCTCCGCTTCCTTCACGGTGATGCGGCACAGGGTGTTCAGGCGCTGCGCGAAGGACTTCGTGAAACCGGGCGGCATGTGCTGCGCGATCATCACGGCAGGCGCGTCGGGCGGCAGCGGCGTGAGCACTTCGCGGATAGCTTCGGTGCCGCCCGTCGATGCGCCGACGATGATCAGCTTCTCGGTACTGAGCAGCGGGTTGTTGAGCATCGGCGCGGGCGCCGCGGCCGGATGCGCGCCGTGCGCGGCAGCCGGCGCACCGGCCGCGGCGGCCGGCGCGGCGTGGCGTGCCTGCACGCGAGCGCGCGCGGCGGCGCGAATCTTGTCGGCGAGCTTTTCCGCGTATTCGAGCATGCCGTCGCGGATGCCGACTTTCGGCTTCGTCACGAAATCGACGGCACCCAGTTCGAGCGCGCGCAGCGTGATTTCGTTGCCGCGCTCGGTCAGCGACGACACCATCACAACCGGCATCGGCCGCAGACGCATCAGCTTCTCGAGAAAGTCGAGGCCGTCCATGCGCGGCATTTCCACGTCGAGCGTCAGGACGTCCGGGTTGTGCTGCTTGATCAGCTCGCGCGCGACGAGCGGATCCGGCGCCGTGGCGACGACCGTCATGTCCGGCTGATCGTTGATGATCTCCGTCATCAGGCTGCGGATGAGCGCCGAATCATCGACGCAGAGAACCTTGATTTTTTGCACAGCGTTCACGCCTCCTCTACTGTCCTGGCGTTGTTGTCATGACTGGGAAGCCGCGGCGACGTGGATGCGCTCGCGCCGAACAATTCGACACGGGCACGCCCTGGCTGCGGCTGTAATGAAGCGGGCAACTGCACGGACGGACCGGCGCGCGATCCCGCGAGTCCGAACAGCTCGACGCGCTGACGCGCCCTTGCGAGCCGTTCGGCGCGTGCCTCCGGGGTTTGATGCGCGAGCGCCTCTTCGCGCGCGGCGACATCCGGGTCCTGCGCGATACGCAGCTTTTTCACCATCACCCGGCCCGAGCGCGGCTGGAACGCCACTTTGCGCGGATGCTTGCCCTGCAGATCTTCGGCTGCGATGCGAATGCCTTCGGTCGCGAGATAGCGGCGCACGAACTCCGCGTTGCGGTCGCCGATGTTCATCGTCGTCATGCCTGCGAGCACCGCCGCGCCGCCGAACACCTTCGCCTCGAACCGCTCGCGCCGTCCGCCCATCTTGATGAGTTCGTTGACGAGCACTTCCATCGCGTAGGCGCCGTAGCGCATCGAATCGGAGGCTGCCGTCTGCATGGTGTCTACGCCGTCGTCGGGCAGCATGAAATGGTTCATGCCGCCGATGCCCGCCGCGGCGTCGCGGATGCACGCGGCCACGCACGAGCCGAGCACCGTCACGAGCACCATGTCTTCGCCGGTCGTATAGAACTCGTTCGGCAGCAGTTTCACGCCGGGAAGGTGGAACTGGGTGTCGAAGTAGTGATTGGTCGCGATCGGTAACGAGGCACTCATGCGGTAGTTCCGATCGTATCAACGGGGCGGCGCGCGGCCGCCGCGCCTGTTGCAGTACTCGTAGCACTTGCAGCGCGGGCGGCCTCCGGGCGCGCGAGTTCGTACACCGTCTGGCCACGCAGCCGGAAGGCATGCGTGACGTAAGTGAAGTTCTCCGAATGACCCGCGAACAGGAGGCCATCCGTTTTCATCAGCGGTTCGAAGCGCGACAGCACCTGGGACTGCGTCGGCTTGTCGAAGTAGATCATCACGTTGCGGCAGAAGATTGCGTCGAAGGTCTGCCGCAAGCCGTAGTCCGCGTCGGTGAGATTGAGTTGCTCGAAGCGGATCATCTGGCGCAGTTCCGGGCGCACCTTCACCTGTCCCGCGTGCGCGCCGGTGCCCTTCAGAAAGAAGCGCTTAAGCCGCTCGGGGCTCAGGTGCTTGACCTGATCGTAGGCGTAGACGCCCGCATCGGCCTTCGCGAGTACCTGCGTGTCGAGGTCGGTGGCGAGCACTTTCGCTTCGCGTGCCGCGCGGTCGCCGAGCGCCTCGATCAGCGTCATGGCGATCGAATAGGGCTCTTCACCCGTCGATGCCGCCGAACACCACACCGACACGGGTTGTGTCCGCCGCTTCACGAACTCCGCGAGAATCGGAAAGTGATGCGCTTCGCGGAAGAACGCCGTGAGGTTCGTGGTGAGCGCGTTGGTGAACGCCTCCCACTCGACAGCGTCGTTGCCCGATTCGAGCCGGTCGAGATAGTCGCGGAAACTGTCCATGCCGAGCGCGCGCAGACGCCGCGCGAGACGGCTGTACGCCATGTCGCGCTTATGGTCCGAAAGCGAAATGCCCGCGCGGCGGTGGATCAGCGCACGGATGCGCTCGAAATCCGCCGAGGTGAAATCGAAATCGCGGTTGCTCTCGGCGACGGGCAAGCCGGTCAGGCCACCGGCGCCAGTCGTTGCACCCGAAGCGCCCGACGTGCGTCCGGCGCGATCTTCGCGCGAAAAACCCGGACCCTTCATCGCCGTACGCTCCCGTATCGTCCGGCCGCGCGCATGCCGGTCTGCAATGCGTGCAGGGCGTCGTGCGCGGCGGCCGTTTCGTGGACGGCGGCGCGGTACGACTCACTCTGGCCGTTGACGCTCATATGCATTGCGATGACTCGTTAGAACTAGAACGTTTCCCAGTCGCCGTCGCCCGATGCGGCCGGCGCGGCATGCGCGACCGGTTCGCTGCGAACGGCAGCCTTCGGAGCCGGTTTTGCGACGGCGGCCTCGGTGACCGAGGTGGCTGCGGCGACAGGCTTCGGCGACACTGCGTGTGCAACGGATGCCGACGCAGCGCGTTTCGCCGCCGGCGTTGCCGGCACACTCTGCGCCACTGACGACGCGGCGGCCCTCGCAGCAGGCGACGGCGTTGCAGCACGAGCAGGCGCGGAAGTCGTCCGCATGGCGGCACCGCCGACGCGCCAGCCGCCGAGCACCGATTGCAGTTGACGCGTCTGCTCTTCGAGCGACGCGGCAGCCGCAGCCGCCTGTTCTACGAGCGCCGCGTTCTGTTGCGTCACCGTATCCATCTGCGTGACGGCGCGGTTCACCTGCTCGATGCCGCTCGATTGTTCCTCGGATGCGGCGCTGATCTCGCCCATGATGTCGGTGACGCGACGCACGGCCTGGAGGATCTCTTCCATCGTCGTGCCCGCGCGGCCCACGAGCTGCGAGCCGCTTTGCACCTTCTCCGCCGAAGTGTTGATCAGCTCCTTGATTTCCTTCGCCGCGCTCGCGCTGCGCTGCGCGAGGCTGCGCACTTCGCCCGCCACCACCGCGAAGCCGCGGCCCTGCTCGCCCGCACGCGCGGCCTCGACCGCGGCGTTCAGCGCCAGGATGTTGGTCTGGAACGCGATGCCTTCGATCACGCTGATGATGTCGACGACCTTCGTCGAGCTAGCCGCGATGTCCTGCATCGTGTGAACCACTTCGCCGACCACTTCACCGCCGCGCGTCGCGATATCCGACGCGTTGACGGCGAGCTGGCTGGCCTGGCGTGCGTTCTCCGCGTTCTGCTTAACGGTGCCGGTGAGCTGCTCCATGCTCGACGCGGTTTCCTGCAGCGACGCAGCTTGCTGTTCGGTGCGCTGCGAAAGATCGGTGTTGCCCATCGCAATCTCGCGCGCGCCGACGTCGATCGAACCCGCGCCCTTGCTCATCGCGCTCACGAGCGTGACGAGACTATCCTGCATGCGCTTGACGGCGACGAAGAGGCGGCCGATTTCGTTATCGCTCGTGACATGGACCGGCTGCGAGAGATCGCCGTTCGACATGCGCTCGAAGCACTCGACGAGCGCGTTGAGCGGCGCGAAGATAAGCCCGCGCAACGAGAAACGGATCACCGCGACGACGACGAGCGCGCCAACGGTCGCCGCGATGATCAGCGTACGCATGAGCGAGATCGCATCGTGCGCGCTCGATGCACGCGCCTGCGCGCTGTCCTGCAGAGCCTGGCCGATCTGCCCCGTGGCGTTGTCGTAGTCGATGAACATCGGACCGATCTTCGTATCCGCCACCACGTGATACGCCGCTTGATCGTTTGCGCGCTGGGCCGCGAATTCGGCCTGCACGCCGTCCACCACCGTGCCGTGTTTTTGCGCCAGCGCATCGAGCATGGCGGCGTCGAGTCCATTCTTCGGCGCGGCCTGGAAGGCCTTCCACGCATCGTTGCTCTTGGCGAACATGGTGTCGGCGAAGTCGAGCGCCTTCTTCGACTCGTCGGCCTGGCCGCTCGACGAGAGGGCACTCGCGCGCTGGAGCACGATATGCGAGCGGATCAGGAATGCCGATGCCTCGTTGAGCGAGCGCATCGCGACGATGTCGCCGCGCGCAATCGTACTCAGCGAGTCACCCGCGTTTCCGAGCGCGACGAGCCCAAGCGCGCCGACGACGAACGTCAGCAAGATCTGAATGACCCCGACGCCCGTCAGCGTTGCGCGGATCGACCACTTTTGCAGCATCTCGTTTGCTCCTTTGCCCGGCAATTAGCCGGGTGATCGTTGTGCAACACGTTTTCGTCCGCGCGGGAATAACGGCGGTTTGCCGCTCTTGATGGCGGCTTCCGCTCTCCTCGCACCGGCCCACAACGTGGGCACCCCCCGATAACCGTGTGCGGCGCTTACTGGCTGAGCGCCTCGATCAGAGCCATTTCGCGGCTCGTCATCAGCTTTTCGATGTCCATCAGGATCAGCATGCGGCCGTCCACCGTGCCGAGACCCGTGAGGAACTCGGTGGTGAGCGTCGCGCCGAATTCCGGCGCGGGCATGATCTGGTCGGTCTGCAGCGTGAGCACGTCGGACACGCCGTCGACCACCATGCCCACCACGCGATGCGCGACGTTCAGGATGATCACGACCGTCTGGTGGTCATATTCGACGCGGCCCAGATGGAACTTGATGCGCATGTCCACGATCGGGACGATGATGCCGCGCAGGTTGATAACGCCCTTGATGAACTCGGGTGCGTTGGCGATGCGCGTCACGCTGTCGTAGCCGCGGATCTCTTGCACCTTGAGGATGTCGATACCGTACTCTTCCGCGCCGAGCGTGAAGACGAGGAATTCCTGACCGCCCGCTTCCGCCTGGACTGCATCGCGACGGTGCGCGAGGGCGCCGCCTGCGCCGTTGCCTTGATTGGTTTGGACTTCTGCCACGTTAGCCCCTGAGCGTTTTTAAATGATTGGGAAAGTGCCGTTCGCGTTTATACGTAAATGCGGCGTTCATGCGGCGTTCATGCGGTCATGCAAATTCGGCGAACGCACCGGCAGCCTGGCTCACGCCGTGGGTCGCCCGCGTTTCGCGGTTCAGTGCGGCCACATCGACGATCAGTGCGACGCTGCCGTCGCCGAGAATGGTTGCCGCCGAAATGCCGTGCACCTTGCGATAGTTCGTTTCGAGGTTCTTCACCACCACCTGCTGCTGGCCGACGAGTTCGTCGATCAGCATGGCGAAACGACGTCCTTCGGTTTCCATGATGGTGACGATGCCCTGCGTGGGTTCCGTGCGCGCGCCTTCGACGTTGAACACCGCGTGCAGCGCGACGAGCGGCAGATATTCGCCGCGCACGCGCACGACGCGATCACCGTTCGTCACCGTGTAGATGTCTTCGTCGCGCGGCTGCAGCGACTCCATCACGAAGTTCAGCGGCAGGATGAAGATCTCGCTGCCGACCTTCACCGACATGCCGTCGAGAATCGCCAGCGTGAGCGGCAGAACGATGCGCGTCGTGGTGCCCTTGCCCGCGTGCGAGCTGATTTCGACGTGGCCGCCCATCGACTGGATGTTGCGCTTGACCACGTCCATGCCCACGCCGCGGCCCGAGACATCGGTGACCTGCTCGGCGGTCGAGAAGCCCGGCGCGAAGATGAGATTCCAGACCTCTTCGTCCGGCATCGTTTCGCTGACCGACATGCCCTGCTTGATCGCCTTCGCGAGAATCTTGTCGCGGCGCAGGCCCGCGCCGTCGTCGCTCACTTCGATCACGATGTTGCCGCCGTGATGCGCGGCGGACAGCACGAGCTGGCCCGTGCCATCCTTGCCGGCGGCGCGACGCGCTTCTACCGTTTCGATGCCGTGGTCGAGCGAATTGCGCACGAGGTGCGTGAGCGGATCGATGATGCGCTCGATGAGGCTCTTGTCGAGTTCGGTCGCCTGACCGAACGTCACGAGTTCCACGTCCTTGCCGAGCTTGGCCGCGAGGTCGCGCACGAGACGCGGGAAGCGGCTGAACACGTAATCCATCGGCATCATGCGGATCGACATCACCGCTTCTTGCAGGTCGCGCGCGTTGCGCTCGAGCTGCGCCATGCCGTTGAAGAGGCGGTCGTGCAGTGCCGGGTCGAATGCGGTAGACGTTTCGGCGAGCATCGCCTGCGTGATGACCAGTTCGCCGACGAGGTTGATCAGCTGGTCCACCTTCTCCACGCCGACGCGAATCGAGCTGCCCTCGGCCCCCGCTGCCGCTGCAGCCGGGCGGTGCTTGCGTTCGGCGTCCGCGCCAGGCGCAGCGCCTTGCGGGCGTGCGGCTTCGTGTTCGGGCTGGGGCGTTGCGGCGGGTGCAGGTGCCGCAGCGGCTGCCGCGGGCGCGGCGGCGGGTGCAACAGCCGGTGCCGCGACCGGCACAGGCGTGGGCTCCTGCTCGACCTGAGCCGCAGCAGGTGCAGCGTCGCCTTGCGGGGCCGCGCCACGTCCGATCGAAATCTGGCTTTCGTCGATCACGAAGCAGCACACGGCGACGATGTCGTCCGAGGGCACTTCGGTTTCGAGCCACAGCGTGATGTCGTCGCCGGTCTTCACCTGGGCGACGACGCGGCCGAGGTTGCCGAGTTCTTCGGCGAGCAGTTCCTGGTCCTTCGCGTCGACCTTGCGCAAGGTGATGCGCAGATGCGGGCCTTCGGCAGCACCGCCAGCGGGCGCCGTCGCCGCCGTCGCTTCGTCGACGACGTGGTCGGGCGCGCCGTTCGCTGCACCTGCGCTTGCGCTTGCCTCGACCGGCGCAGCCACCGGTGCGGCAGCAGGCTGCGCAGCGGGCGCAGCCGCGGGTGCAGCGGCAGGCGCCGGAACGCCGCGGCTTTCCGCATAGAGGCGCTCAAGCTTCGCGCGCACGGCAGCCGCCGCCGCCGGGTCCGGCTCGGCGCTTGCACGGTAGTCCTGCAGTTGCCCTGAAAGCACGTCCTTCGTTTCGAGGAACGTGTCGATCATGTCCTTGCGCAGCACGAGTTCGTTATTGCGCGCGCGGTCGAGCAGCGATTCGAGAATGTGCGTCGTTTCGGTGAGCGCAGTGAAGCCGAACGTCGCCGCGCCGCCCTTGATCGAGTGCGCCGCGCGGAAGATCGCCGCGAGGTCCTCGGGATCGGGCTGGCCGATGTCCAGGTTCAGCAACAGCTGCTCCATCTGTGCAAGCAGCTCGTCGGCCTCGTCGAAGAACGTCTGGTAAAACTGAGTGATGTCGAGTGTCATGCCACTTTCACCGCAATAAGTGCCTGTGTGGGAGCCGGTGCTGCCATTTCGCGCGCGGCGTTCATCTGCACGTCTCGCCGAGCGCGCCCGCCAGATCGACGAGCACCTCCGGGTCCACCGGTTTTTCCATCCAGCCCGTCGCGCCAGCATCGCGCAGGGCCACCTTGAACGATTCGTCCGATTCCGTCGTCAGCACGAGAATCGGCGTTTCGAGATACGAAGGATTCGCGCGCAACTGGCGGATCAGTTCGAGTCCGCTCACGCGCGGCATGTGCAGATCCGTGAGCACGAGATCGAAGTGCTGCGCGAGCGCGTGCTCCAGCCCTTCGTCGCCGTCCGTCGCCAGCGTCACGTCGTAACCCGCCTGGCTCAGCGCCGACTGCAGGATCTCCCGCATGGACGCCGAATCGTCGATTGCCAGAATGTTTCTGATCATCGGTTCCTCGCTCGCGCTGCTTCGCTGTCCGTGTGCGTCACTGCGCCGCGCCTGCTGCGGGCGCGGGCGCATTCTCCGCGTTGCCCGCGCTCACCGCTGCGGGCGCGATCCGCACGGGCACCGGAGCAACGGCAGGCGCGACGGGCGCAGCCTTCGCGCGCGCCGCACCGGGCGTGAACAATGACAGGGGCGCCTTGCCGGTGCCGGCGGCATCGTCGGACAGCGTCGTCGTGGTCGCGTCGTCGCGCATCAGCGCGTCTTCCGACTTCTTGTTCAACACGATGATGCTGATGCGGCGGTTCTCCGGATCGAGCGGATCAGCCTTGTTCAGGTTCTGCGACGAAGCGAGGCCGATCACGCGCAGCACCTTCCCGTCGTCCATCCCGCCCGCGACCAGTTCGCGGCGCGATGCGTTTGCGCGGTCCGCCGAAAGCTCCCAGTTGCTGTAGCCCTTCTCGCCGCCCGCGTAGGGGACGGCGTCCGTATGGCCTTGCACGATGATGCGGTTCGGCACGTCGTTGAGCGTCTTGCCGATCGCCTGCAGGATGTCGCGCATGTACGGTTCGACCACGTCGCGAGCGGTCGCGAACATCGGCCGTTTCTGCGTATCGACGATCTCGATGCGCAGGCCCGTCAGCGTCGAGTCGATGCGAATCTGCTGTTTGTACTGACGCAGCGTCGGGTTCGCCTCGATCGCCGCCATCAGCTTGACCTGCAGGTCATGCAGGCGCGCCTGCTCGCGGCGCTCCAGCGAGCCTTGCTGCTGTTTCGTCGCGTCGTCGTCGTTGGCGTGGGACTGGCTGCGCTCGGCCTGCGCCATCGAGCCATCGCTGCGGCGCGTGACGCCCTGCCGGTCAGTCGAAACGTCCTTGCCGCCGCCCTTCAGGATGCTCGAATCCTCCGCGCTGCGGTCGCCGCCCCAGAGCGCGACCTTGAGCGGCTGCTGGAAGTATTCGGCGATACCGCGCAACTGCACCGTGGTCGCCGAACTCAGCAGCCACATCAGCAGGAAGAACGCCATCATCGCGGTCATGAAGTCCGCATAGGCGAGCTTCCAGGCGCCGCCGTGATGCGGGTTGTGCGCCTTCGCGACACGCTTCACGACGATCGTGTGGCCTTTGTCCTTGCTCATCGGGCGCTCCCTTGCTTCTCCATCGCGTCCGCCTTACTTTGCCTTCACGCGGCGCACGTGCTCTTCGAGCTCCGAGAACGACGGACGCTCGGTCGAGAACAACACCTTGCGGCCGAACTCCACGGCGATGGCGGGTGCGTAGCCGTTCAGGCTCGCGAGGATCGTCACCTTGATGCACTGGAACATCTTGGTCGATTCGGTCACGCGCTGCTCAGCGAGGCCCGCAAGCGGCCCGATCAAGCCATACGAAAGCAGAATGCCGAGGAAGGTGCCGACGAGCGCCTGCGCGATCATCTCGCCGAGCACGGCGGGCGGCCGGTCGGCCGACGCCATCGTGTGCACGACGCCCATCACCGCGGCGACGATACCGAACGCGGGCATCGCGTCGCCGACCTTGGCGAGCGCGTTAGCGGGCGCTGCGCCTTCGGCGTGGTGCGTTTCGATTTCCTCGTCCATGAGGCTTTCGATCTCGAAAGCATTCATGTTGCCGCCCACCATCAGGCGCAGATAGTCGGTGAGGAATTCGACGATGCGCGGGTCGGCAACGATCCTCGGGTACTGCGTGAAGATCGGGCTCTTCATTGGTTCGTCGATATCGGCTTCGAGCGTCAGCGTGCCTTCCTTGCGGGCCTTTGCGAGCAGGACGTAGAGCAGCGCGAGCAGCTCCATATAGACGTCCTTGCTGTATTTCGAGCCCTTGAACAGCGCCGGAATGACGAGGACCGTCGACTTGATCGTCTTGACTCCGTTGCCCAGGATGAACGCGCCGAGTCCCGCTCCAGCGATCATCAGCACTTCGACGGGCTGAAGTAGCGCCGCCAGATGGCCGCCCGCCAGCGCATAACCGCCGAAGACGGACAAGATCGTCACGAGTGTTCCCACGAAAATCAGCACAGCCGGGTCCTCACTTGAGAATGTGCCGCGAACCGCCATCGGCCCGCGTCCTTAGCTGGTTTACGGCATCGTTGGGAAAAACTTTGGGATTGGTCAGCGGGCTTTTGCGGCGCACCGGAATAGATATGGGGCCAGATTAAACCAGCGGGCGCGCAAACGTTGCGATGCGCTGCCGCCGGTCATGTGGTGGCGGGTGCCGGCTGGCTCGCGCGGCGCGTGCGGCCCGCCCGCGAAGGCGGCTGACACAGGCCGCAGACGTAGCCGCGCCGCGGGTCGTGCGCGTGCGCGACGAAATGCCCGCCGCAACGGGTGCACTGGGTCGTCTGCAGGAGCCCCGAAGCGAAGTAGCGCACGAGCGTCCACGCGCGAGTGAGGCTGAGCGCGGGTTCTTCACCCAGGAGCCGCGTGTGTTCGAGATAGAGCCGGTAGCTTTTCACGATCGCGTGGATCGGCTCGCAGCGCGCCTCGCGGCTCATGAACTGGAACGTGCTGTAGAACAGCGACGAATGGATGTTGGGTTGCCACGTCATGAACCAGTCGGTCGAAAACGGCAGCATGCCCTTCGGTGGTGACTCACCTTTCACCTCCTTATAGAGGCGGATGAGCCGGTCGCGCGAGAGCGAAGTTTCCGCTTCGAGCAACTGCAGCCGCGCACCGAGTTCGATCAATTCAATCGCCAGTGCGACTTCCTTGACCTCGAGTACCACGCTCCTGGTCGCCATAGATCCCCGACGATTTCCGGAAATGAAGCAGCACCAGGCGGCGGGCCGGATGCGGCGAAGCTCCGCGCCGCGCCTCTAGCGGGCGGCGCGGCAGAACTGCAGCAGAATGAATCAGGCGATCTGTGCGACGGGCTGGCTGGCCATCAGGATGGCAGCGTGGGTCTGTACGGACTTGCCCTTGTCGGCGAGCGAACTGAGGATGGCGTGATCGTCGAACCGGAAGCGGCAAAGCACCTGGTTCGAGGCGGCAAGCCGCACCGCTTGCGCCAGCGTGAGATTGACGAGAACTTCAGCGAGCTGCTCCGAGATCCCCATGCGAAACATGCCGGTCGGCCTGTCTTCACGCAACAGACGTTGCGCCAGTAACAGGTACGACAGGTTGACTTCCCTGATCTCGCTGAGCATGTCGCTCTGCGTCGTCGCGCTCATTGATTCCCCCGAATTTGAAACTAGGCAGCTGGTCAAGCTGGTTGCGAAAACGTTTGCTCGCTCGCGCCCAGTAAAACCCTGGCGAACGGCCCGCTTTTGGTCGTTCATGCATTGTGGTGACAGCGGACTCGATTGGAAATTGGGGGGACACCGCGACGATTTGCGAGAAATTGCTGCGCTATCGCGTAAGAATTTTTCTGACAAAAGGCGCGAGAGGGGGGCGAGACAGGCACGCGCTCATGCGTAGTACATAAGCGGCAGGGGAGGCGGCGGATTATAGAGCTTTTTCATTTCCCTGTAATACGAGGGGGCATTACGTGACCAGGAGCCGGCACGCGGCTTGCTCAATGCACCCGCCCTTCCACGGCACCAACGGCGTGAAATGCCCTTAACGCGCGTGTTTCCCGCTGTAACAACATTAAGCGATTGCAAAAGGACTCGTATCGATCAGGCAACTCCCCATAATCGAGCCTGGGGATAACCCGACACCGCAGCGTCCTCGCTGCTCGCGCGTAGAGCGGTGACCTGACGAGACGCTCGCCCGGCCCGTGCACAAGGAGAACATGCCCATGCGAATCGCACAGATTGCGCCGCTTTACGAAGCCGTTCCGCCGAAACTTTATGGCGGCACCGAGCGCGTCGTGTCCTACCTGACTGAAGCGCTCGTCGACCTCGGCCATGAGGTGACGTTGTTCGCCAGCGGCGATTCGGTCACATCGGCGAAACTCGAAGCGGCGTGGCCGCGTGCGCTGCGGCTCGACCCGACGATCCGCGACTCGATCGCGCCGCACATGGTGCTGCTCGAACGCGTGCAGCGCGTCGCGCACGAGTTCGACGTGCTGCACTTCCACCTCGACTACCTGCCGTTCCCGCTCTTCTCGACGCTCGACACACCGTTCATCACGACGCTGCACGGCCGTCTCGACCTGCCCGAGCTGCAGCCGGTGTTCGACACGTTCGCAGACGCGCCGGTGGTGTCGATTTCAGATTCGCAGCGCCAGCCGCTGCTTCAGGCGAACTGGCAGAGCACGATCTACCATGGCCTGCCCGACGGCCTGCTTACGCCGCAGACCGGCCGCGAACCGGAGTACCTGGCCTTCCTCGGCCGCATCTGCCCCGAAAAGCGGGTAGACACGGCCATCAGGATCGCGGCGCAAAGCGGCCTGCCGCTGAAGATCGCGGCGAAAGTCGACAAGGTGGACCGCGACTACTTCAAGGCCGAGATCGAACCGCTGCTCTCGCAGGCACACGTCGAGTTCATCGGCGAGATCGACGAAACGCAAAAACCCGCGTTCCTGTCCGGCGCAAAAGCGCTGCTGTTCCCGATCGACTGGTCCGAGCCGTTCGGCCTCGTCATGATCGAAGCGATGGCCTGCGGCACCCCCGTTATCGCGTTCAATCGCGGCTCGGTGTCCGAAGTGATCGATCCGGGCGTGACGGGCTTTATCGTCGAGGATGTAGAAGGTGCGGTCGCGGCAGTCCAGAATCTCCATTCGCTATCGCGCGTCGCGATTCGCGAACAGTTCGAACGCCGTTTCACGTCGCATACCATGGCCCGCAATTATGTCGACACTTATACCGCGCTCATCGAAGCCGAACGCCGGCCAATGCTGCGCCGTGTCGCCGCTGCGGGATGAATGGCGCGCCGCACATAACGTTGAGATAACCCCGACGAATACGCCACTTGAATCGTTTGCGTACAACTTTATTAGCGTAATTACGGTGTCTGCGTAAAAAAAGCCGCATGTAACCATGCGGCTTTTTTATTCCATAAGTCCTGCGGCAGGCACTGCCGGCGCACAGAAGGAATGTCTGCGCGCTTAACCGATCAGATAGCGCTCACGATTCTTGCCCGCAATCCATTTTGGCGGCTTGCCGCGTCCGCTCCAGGTCGCCCCGGTTTTCGGATCCTGATAGCGCGGCGGCAGCGGCGCCTTTTTGGGCGGCCGCCCGCGCCGGGCCACCTCGGCGAACCCCAGATCCTGGGCACTCAGCCCATATTCGGCGATTTTTTCGCGGATCATCGTGATCACGTCCGCAATTTCGGTGCGCCGCGCTTCTTCTGCCTGCGCCTGGAGCCTGGCGATCTGGGCTTTGAGTTCTGAATATTGCGACATTGCACTCCCCCCTTTTCATTAAGAAGCTAGCCAACTCGAACGCAGATTAGACGCAAATAAGAGAATTCGCAATCACGATTAATACGGTTTTATCACCCCAATTCCCAAATTTAACGATTGATCGCCCGCAGTGAAATCCGGCAACCGTCGAACGCAAACAATGCCATAAATGGCTCTGGAATTGACAATGCTTGACACCCGTCGATCAGTTGACTCCCTAAAATCGGTCATTGACCGGAGCCGGCCTTCTTTTTTACCGGCCTTTTCAATTCGACTTTTGAGGTGTCACTCGATGCACTTATCCAAACGACTCGCAGCCGAAATGTTCGGCACTTTCTGGCTCGTACTCGGCGGCTGCGGTAGCGCCGTGCTCGCCGCCAACTTCGCTGGCCCCGTTCATGGTCTGGGCATCGGTTTCGTGGGCGTTTCGCTGGCGTTCGGGCTCACCGTGATGACCATGGCGTTCGCCATCGGCCACATTTCCGGCTGTCACCTGAATCCGGCGGTGAGCGTCGGCCTCGTGGTCGCCGGCCGGTTTCCCGTGCGCGACCTCGTGCCGTACATCGTCGCGCAGGTGATCGGCGCGGTGATTGGCGCGGCAGTCCTCGCGTGCATCGCCTCCGGCAAGCCCGGTTTCGACCTCGTGGCGAGCGGCTTCGCAACGAACGGCTATGGCGAGCACTCGCCGGGCGGCTATTCGCTGATGGCCGCGTTCCTGTGCGAAGTCGTCATGACGGCCTTCTTCCTGTTCGTGATCCTCGGCGCCACCGACAAGCGCGCTCCCGCCGGCTTCGCGCCCATCGCGATCGGCCTGTGCCTCACGCTGATCCACCTGATCTCGATCCCCGTCACGAACACGTCGGTGAACCCGGCGCGCTCGATCGGTCCGGCGCTGTTCGTCGGCGGCGAGGCGATCTCGCAACTCTGGCTCTTCGTGATTGCGCCGATCGTCGGCGCGGTGATTGCGGGTGTGGTCTATCCGACGATTGCAGGCCGCCGCGAGGCAGCCGACCGGGTCGCAGCGGGCAGCCCTGCATAACGGGGCCGCTCTCGCGAGCAAACGGGCGCGATGTGAACCATCGCGCCCGTTTTTGTATCCGCCGCTGTGCGCGCGGACGCGCTGCTAGAATCGGGCGACTCACCCGCTTTCCCCTCACGGCCCGCACCATGGCGCACTCCCCCGCATCGTTTCTCCGCATCGCCCTGGCCCTCGTTGTGACGGCGAGCGCCAGCGCACACGCGGCGGACGCCCCCGAAGCCCCCGGCGCGACGGGAAATATCGAAACGCTCGTGTTCGTGCGCCACGCCGAAAAACCACCCGCGGGCCTTGGCCAGCTCAGTTGCAAGGGGCTGAACCGATCGCTGGCGCTCCCGGCCGTGGTCGCCGCGAAATACGGCAAGCCCGACGCGATCTACGCGCCGGATCCGGGCGAGCGCAAAGACGACAACGGCCAGCCGTACTACTACGTGCGGCCGCTCGCGACAATCGAACCGACCGCGATCCAGTTCGGCCTGCCCGTGCAGACGCCGTACGGCTTTTCGCAGACTGCGGCGCTGGGTGACGCACTCGTGAATCCGAAGTGGCGCAACCGGACCGTGGTCGTAGCCTGGGAGCATCGCGAGATCGAGAAATTGGTGCGGCAGATCGTCGGCGCGCACGGCGGCGAGCCGCGCGATGTGCCCGAATGGCAGAGCGCCGATTTCGACAGCATCTATGTCGTGCGGATCGACTGGAGCGGCGACAGGCCGCGCGCGCGTTTCTCGCACGAGCGCGAAGACCTCGATGGCCGCGCCGACGACTGCCCCTGCGCCGACCTGCCCCCCGCGCAGTAGCGCTCGCGCTTACGACGGCTTACAACGCGCGTTCGTCGCCGAGCGCGAAAAGCTTGCGCAGATGACGGGCGACGCCCGCCTCGGAGTTGTTGCCGATGCGCGGAACCATTGGCAGGCGCGCGATGAGATCAGGATTCGCGTTGTCCATCATGAACGGATGCCCGGCCGTTTCGAGCAGGTCGATGTCGTTCATGTTGTCGCCGAACGCGATGCACCGGGCTGCCGCGATGCCGAGCCGCTCGAGCACGACGCGCAGCGCGCGCCCCTTCGAGACGCCCTGAGTCATCACTTCGAGGCAGTCAGGCAGCGAGTAGGTGACATAGAGCGATTCGCCGAACTCGTGCGCGAGCCGCTGCTCGATCTGCGCGAGATCGGCCGGGTCGCCGACATAGAGCGCCTTGCCGATGCCCACGCCATCGTGCGCGCGCAAGTCCGTCACATGCCAGGCGAAGCCCGATTCCTGGTGGAACGCGAGCATTTCGGGCGCCTCGCGGTTGATGAGCCAGGCGTCATCGGAAAAGAGGCTCACGATCACGCGGTCGTGCGCACCCGCCACATCCGGCGCTACGAGGCGCTGAATCGTCGATTCGGGCAGGTTCGCGGCGTGGATCAGCGTATCGTCAGGCGCATGAACGCGCGCCCCGTTCGACGTGATCAGATAGGGCCGGATACCCAGACGGTCCCGGATACCGGCGACGTCGCAGTAGTGGCGCCCCGTGGCGATGATGAACTGCAGACCTTGTTCGTCGAGCGTCTTTAGGGTGGCAACCGTAATTGGGTCGATCTGGTGGTCGGAATTAAGCAGCGTTCCGTCGAGATCGGTTGCAATGACCTTGTACATGGGAGTTGGGCAGCAGGCGTGAAGCAGTTAATCCTAACATCGGCGGGCTAATGTTGCTCCGCGGGCACTGGCCCGCCATCCCGTCGCCGCGCTCCCCGGTGGCGCCCTTTTCGGCCCCTATGCCCCCTATGCCCCCTACGCCCCCGCCAGCCGCGCGGCTTCGCGTTGCGCAAGCCTGAGCGCGCCGCTGGTGGAATCGGCGAGTGGTGCGCGCAGCCGCTCGCGCACCGCCTGCGGCACCCATTCGCGCAACGGCTGGCCAAGCCCGCCAGACAACGCGGCAGGCAACGCGGCCGTGGGATCGAGCGCGCCGATCAGTCGCGCGATGGCTTCGCCCGCCTCGGACAGCAGCTTCGCGACGAACGGGTGCTCGCGGTGCGCGAGAACCACGGGCGCAAGGCTCGCATAGGCCGTCTGGTTAGCTGCACACAACCACACGATGAGACTGTCGCGGTCGGAGGAGTGGGTATGCGCGAGCAAGGCCTGCGCGAAGGCGTCGAGCGGTGCACGGCCGTCAAGTGCCTGCTGCGCCCAGACTATCGCGCGCAGCCCGAACCAGGCGCCGCTCGCCTCGTCGCCCGACGGAAAGCCGAAGCCACCCGCAATGCGGCATGCGCCCGCGGCGTCGAGCGCTGCCGCGATGCTGCCGGTGCCGAGCGCCACCACCACGCCCGGCTCACCGCCGTGAGCGCCGAGCAAGGTGGTGTACGCGTCGCTTTCAACGGCGAGGCCAGCGACCGGCGGTGCCTGATCGCGAAACGCTGCCTGCCAGTCCGGATTGTTCACGCCGGCGAGACCGCAGCCGAGCACGCAGCGCGACCAGTCCAGCGCGAGCCCCGCATTGGCGAATGCGGCGCGGCAACCTGCCTCGATGGATTCCCACGCGCGTGCGATGCCGAGCCCGAGGCCGGATGGCCCAGCGGCGGCGCGCGCCAGTTCCGCGCCGTTTGCGTCGCCGAGCGCGACGCGCGTGCCGGTGCCGCCGCCGTCCACGCCGATCAGCCAGGTGTAGGTCTGCATGACAATGAGTGCCGTGTCCGTTGCGATAAGAGTCGTGCCGCAGAGACTAACGGGTCTGCGACTTTCGCACAATCGGCCGGATGGCCAGGGTGGTGAGGCGATCGCGATCCGCTATGCTGACGTGGCCTGAACGAACCGTAGCAAGGAGAAATCGACGTGACTGACGTAACACAGCGCTGCAACTGGGCGACAACTGAAGCGCTCGCGCACTATCACGATACCGAGTGGGGCGTGCCGTCACGCGACGACCAGCACCTGTACGAAATGCTCGTACTGGAGGGCGCGCAGGCAGGTCTCTCGTGGTCGACGATCCTGAACAAACGCGAAGGATACCGCCGCGCATTTGCAAGCTTCGATATAGGGAAGGTTGCACGCTTCACGCCCAGACACGTAGAAACGCTCATGCAGGATGCCTCTATCGTGCGCAACCGCGCCAAGATCGAGGCGGCCATCCTCAACGCGCGCGCGGTCCAGCAGATCCAGGCCGAGCATGGCTCGCTCGCGAAATTTATCTGGTCGTTCGTGAACGACACGCCGATCCAGAACGACTGGCACTCGTACCGCGACGCGCCGGCATCCACCGAAATTTCGGATGCACTCAGCAAGGCCCTCAAGAAATACGGCTGCAAATTCGTCGGCACGACGATCTGCTATGCGTTCATGCAGGCAGTGGGCATGGTGAACGACCATCAGCACGACTGCATCTGCCGCGCGAGCTGCGCGGCGCACGGCAAGAAACGCCGAGCGGCGGGGAAAACTTAATCGGTGGGGCTGACGCGCGTCGCCAGCAACGGCGCGCCTGAAGCGGAACGTGAGACCGCACCCAAGGTGCCGGACTCAAGGCGCCGCGCCAAAAGCAAACGGCGGCGCAGCTTCGAACGAAGCATGCGCCGCCGTCTGGCGGAACGCTGGAGAGCGCGAAAAAGCTTAGTGGAGCTTCTTCGGCAGCTGCTGGCTGCGCAGGCGCTTGTGCAGGCGCTTAACAGCCGCTGCCTTCTTGCGCTTACGAACGGCCGTCGGCTTTTCGTACGACTGGCGCTCGCGCAGCTCGGCGATCAGGCCGTTCTTTTCGATTGCACGGCGGAAGCGGCGGATCGCAACTTCGAACGGCTCGTTTTCTTTCAGAAGAATCGTCGTCATGTTTGGCTAATAGCTAAATAAGTTAAATGGGCACACTCCGTACCGGAGCGGCTATCGGGAACACCTCCGGCGCAGCATCGGCGTGCGCGCCTGGATGGTCTTCCCCTGTTTTCTGCTTTCCCTGCCTGTGGTTCGCCGCGGCAAAAATCACCCCCTAGGAGCGCGCCGAACCAGAAAATTGGTTGAATCGGTGACTATACCAGATAATCTCCGAGCCAAAAAGAATTTTCTCAATCCTGCCAAAGACTTACTTGTGCGGATTCTCCGTGGCCACCTGGTTTGGGTTTGCTTACCGTGTACCAAGCGCGTACTAACCGCGTACTAACCGCAACCAAACCAACGGCACTCGCCCCACGCACGCCTCAGGCGCTTGCGTCATTGAGCGCCTGGATATCGGCGGGATCGAGCTTCAGGCTCACTGCCGCCACCAGACTCTGGAGCTGGTCGAGCGAAGTCGCGCTCGCGATCGGCGCCGTGATGCTCGGCCGCGCGATCATCCACGCCAGCGCCACGGCGGCCAGCGTCGCACCGTGCCGCTTCGCGACGTAGTCGAGCGCCCCAAGAATGCGGATACCACGGTGATCCAGATATTTCTCGACGCGCGAGCCGCGCGCGCTCTTCGCCAGATCTTCACGCGACCGGTATTTGCCCGACAGGAAGCCGCTCGCGAGACTGTAATAGGGCACGACCGCCAGTCGTTGAGCAAGCGCGACCGGTTCGATATCGGCTTCGTAGTGCGCGCGATCGTACAGGTTGTATTCAGGCTGGATGATCTGATAGGCGGGCAGCCCCGCTTTACGCGACACGGCCAGCGCCTCCTCGATGCGCGCGCCGCTGAAGTTCGATGCGCCGATCACGCGCACCTTGCCTGCGTCGATGAGCCGCTGATACGCCCCCAGCGTCTCCTCCTGAGGCACCTTCGGGTCATCCTCGTGTGAGAAGTAGACGTCGATGTAATCCGTCTGCAGCCGCCGCAACGAGTCATCGACGGCCGCCGCGATGTTGGCCGCCGACAGGCCCGGGCGCCGCGCGGACTTCGCCACTTTCGTTGCAATCACCACCTTGTCGCGCTTGCCGCTCTTCGCGAGCCACTGACCGATGATCGTCTCCGACTCGCCGCCCTGATTGCCCGGCACCCATGCCGAATAGACGTCGGCGGTGTCGATGAAGTTGAGGCCGGCGTCCGTGAAGGCGTCGAGGATCGAGAACGAGGTGGCGGCGTCGGCGGTCCAGCCGAACACGTTCCCGCCGAACATCAGTGGCGCGACCTGCAAAGCGGAAGTGCCGATCCGGCGCTGTTCCATATGTGATGTCTCCTTGATTGTCGGGCCCGCGGGCGAGCCCGCCACGTCGAGTAAAGCCGAGCATACGCCGGCTCCCGGCGGGCTGCAGCGAGGCGGCGCACTGGTCATGCGCTGCGCATTCGACGCGCAAATGTTTGCATCTGCCCCTCAAGTTTTGTTTACGGACGCCGTCATCCTTCACTGAGGCGGCCAGCAATGAAGTGTGCTTCCGCCGATTGCAACGTGGCTCAAGTTCACAGACTAAAGCCTCAACGGAGAATTCCATGCTCTCGATTAATACCAACGTATCGTCGCTGATCGCACAGAACAACGTGACGAACACGGGCAGCGCGCTTACGCAAGCTATCACGCGCCTCTCGTCGGGCAAGCGCATCAACAGCGCAGCTGACGATCCCGCAGGCATCGCGATTGCCAGCACGCTGCAAACGTCGATCAACGGCCTGAACCAGGGTGTTTCGAACGCGAACAACGCGGTTTCGATGGTTCAAACCGCCGGTTCGGCGCTGATGCAGATCCAGAACGCACTGCAGTCGATCTACCAGGCTGCTGACGATGCACTGGGACCGGATAACACGTCGGCCAACATGGCGTCGTACCAGAAGACGGTTTCGCAGCAGATCGCTGAAGTGAACCGTATCGCTTCGCAAACCACGTTCAACGGCCTGAACCTGCTGAACGGCACGGCTGGCGTGCTGCACGTGCAAGTTGGCGTGAACGTCGGTCAGACGGTTTCGCTCGACCTGAGCCAAAGCCTCTCGGCTGCTAACCTCGGCGGCGGTTACGTCCAGGCTGGCAACACGCTGGGTCAGCTGACGGGCCTGAACCTGAACTCGGACGGTTCGGAAAACACGTCGGGTACGCCGGGCGCGATCACCTCGATCAACGTCGTGTCGAACGGTGCAGGCAGCTTCATCTTCACCGACCAGAACAACCAGGTTCTGTCGACGACCACGTCGAACGCCCTGTTCTCGCAAGTGACGACCAACGGCGTCACGAAGCTCGAACTGAACAACGCAGCGGCCGGCGCAACCGGCAGCGGCCTGATTTCGTCGAACGCAGTTGCAGCTATCAAGGGTGCGTTCACGGCAGACAGCGCGACGGCTCTGTCGGGTCAGGTGTACGGCACGATCTCGGGTCTGAACATCGATCCGTCGACGGGCACGAACGAAACGACGCCGGGTACGGCTGGCGTGATCACCTCGGTTTCGGTACAAGCCGACGGCAACACCGCTAACCCGGGCCTGCTGTTCTTCGATCAAAACGGCAACCAGCTCTCGCAAACGGCAGTTTCGGGCCTGTTCGGCGGCTCGGCTTCGGCTCCGGCTACCCTGGCACTGGCTGGCACCCCGGAAAACACGTTCGACGGCAAGGCAGGTTCGGCTGGTAACGTCGTGGCAACCACGGGTGCTGACGTTTCGGGTGTGGTCTCGACCCTCGGCCAGATCAACCTGAACAACACGCCGACCAGCGTTGCCAACATCAACGTCAGCACGACGGCAGGCGCGAACCTCGGTCTCGAAATCGTCAACAACGCACTGGCGACGATCGCGAACCAGCTCGCTACGCTCGGCTCGGTCCAGACCCGCTTCACGGGCCTGGCAACGGCTCAGCAATCGGCTTCGACGAACATGTCGACCGCACAGTCGACGATCCAGGACGCGGACTTCGCGTCGGAATCGGCGGCCATGAGCAAGGCACAGGTTCTGCAGCAAGCTGGTATCTCGGTGCTGGCACAGGCAAACTCGCAGCCGCAGCAGATCCTCAAGCTGCTCCAGTAAGGCCGCATGCAGTAAGCTCTCGCCTCTCTCACGAGAGGCGAGCACGGACAAGCGGCCGGGTTCGCCCAGCGCTTGTCCGTTTCGCTTTGTTTCGGGGCGCGTGCCGATTCGCGCGCGCCCCATCCCGAATTTTCGGTCCGGACCGCTTGCAGGTCGGGACCAGACGAGGAGTCAGCTGTGTCGACCATTTCCGGAACTTCGAGCACAACCCCTAGCGTGTCATCGGCCCAGTCGGCCGCACAGACAGCGTCGGCCGCCGCCCAGCAGGCGCTGCTCCAAGCCGGGCAATCGCTGATCAGCGGCTCCACCGGCAATACCACGATCGATCCGCAAAGCATGGTCACCGCGCTCGTGAATGCGAAGGTGGCCGGCCAGCAGGCTTCGCTGCAAATCGAAGCGGCGAACGACAACCTGCAAATCTCCAACATCGGCCAGTTGTCCGCCTCGCTGGCGATGTTGCAGGGTGCGCTCACGCCCCTCCAGAACGGCTCGCTGATGAGCACGTTCACGGCGACCACGAGCGGCAGCGGCATCACCGCGACCGCCGGTACGGGCGCCACGGCCAGTTCGTATTCCGTGTATGTCGGGCAGATCGCCCAGACGCAGAGCATCACGTCGGCAGCCATTCCGGTCGCCAGTACCACGTCGATGGGCACCGGCACGATGACGCTCTCGGTCGGCGGCCAATCCATGACGATCAAGATCGGCTCGAGCAATAACAGCCTGAGCCAGATCGTATCGGCCATCAATTCGTCGAGCAGCAACCCGGGCATTTCGGCCTCGATCGTTACCGGCTCGGACGGCTCGCACCTTGTGCTGAGTTCGACGCTGACCGGCGAGGCGAACACGATCAACGTATCGGTCAACGCCGACTCGTCCACCAGCGCGCTCGCCCAGCTCGGCGGCGTGCAGACGATCCAGGGCGGCACCTATGCGTCGGCGGGCATTGCCAGCGCAACGACGGCGAGCGGGGACGGCTCCAGCCTGACCATCAGCGCCGGCGGCAGCTCGTTTTCGGTCACGCCCGCGGCTGGCGATACGCTGGCGAACATCGCATCCCAAATCAACACGGCCGGTAGCAGCCTGAACGTAACGGCCAGCGTCGTCACGGACAGCAGCGGACAACAACACCTGGTGATCGCCAAGCAGGGCGCTAATTCGTCCACGCCGGTGACGGTCACGGCGAATGCCTCGTCCTCCGGCACGACGGACTCGACGCTCACGGCAATCGCCACGGCGCTGCCGGCCTCGACCGCCGCGCCGACCACCGGCACGTCAGTCGGCGCATCGTCGATCATTTCGCTCTCCGGGGCCGGCTGGTCCCAGACAACGGCCGCACAAAGCGCCCAGCTCACGATCAACGGCACGCAGATCACGAGCGCGCTGAACACCGTCAACGCGCTGTCCGGCGCGACGCTGAGCCTCTCGTCGGCTGCCGTGGGCACGAGCCAGACGCTGACCATCGCGCAGGACACGACCACGATGGCGAGCGAGATCAGCTCCTTCGTATCCGACTACAACACGGTGGTCAGCACGATCTCCTCGCTGACGAAGTTCGATTCCAGCAACCCGACCGGTTCGGGCACGATGCTCGGCGATTCGATGATCAACGCGATCACGTCGAGCTTCGGCACGATCATCGGCGGTCGCGTCAAGGGCTCCGGCGTGACGGCCACGCTCGCCGACCTTGGCATCACGCTGAACTCGGACGGCACGCTGTCGCTCAACTCGACGACGCTCGGCAACGCTTTGCAGAACAATCCGTCGAAGGTCGCGGCGATATTCAATTCGACCAACGGCATCGGTGAGCAGCTCAACACGAAGCTCAAGACGTTTACGCAGACCGGCGGCGTCATCGCCATGCGCGAGACCGCGTTGAGCAACGACCTGAACAGCGTCACGAAGCAGACGAGCCAGTTGCAGACGTATATCGCCCAGCTGACGTCGATGTATCAGGACCAGTTCACGATGCTGAACGACATCATGTCGACGACCAACAACGAGACCGCGTATCTGACGCAGCTGTTCGGCGGCGCCAACAACACCGGTACGTTGAACAAGAGCTCGTAAAGCGGGGCAAGCCATCGCATGAACAAGCCCGATCTGCTCCGGCGGGTGCTCGATCTGACGCTTCAGATGGAGCACGCCGCCCAAATGGACGACTGGCAAAGCGCCGCGCGCCTCACGCGCGAGCGCAACCCGCTTCTCATGTCCCTCGGCAGGCCGAAATCTCCCGAAGCCCTCGCCGCCATCGAGCGGATCCGGAACGTTACGGTCGCCGTCAACCAGCGCGCTGAGACGGCTTGCTCGGAGCTTTCCGCCGAGTATCGTGCCGCGATGAGCAAGACTTCGGGCGTTGCCGCCTATCAGCGCGGAGCCGGGTTCTAAGCCGGCCTTCTCCGCCCCCCGGCCGCACGCCGGGACCGCGCCCTCCCCTGTCCGAATTGCCGGACAATGTAGCCCCTCCTTGGTGAATTGCCGCGCAGAGCCCGCGGCTACACTGGGCAGCCATGCTTCTTAGCCTGCCCCGCCATGACCGCCACGCCGACCGCTCTCACCGATTCGGGTAACGCCGAAGCCGCTTCCCTTGCAGCCACCCTGTCGGCCGATCAGCGCGCCGCGCTCGTGCACGACTTCGTCGCCACGATCGACAAACTCACGGCGATCGAGCAGCACGACGACGCTTGCGCCATCGCCCGCCAGATGACGCAGTTTCTGCCGGACGAGGGCTATGGCTGGAAAACGCTCGCGTACGACCGCTTGCGCCGCGGCGATCTGCCGGGCTCGCGCGATCTCCTGCGCCGTGCGGCGTCGCTGCTGCCACCGGACGCCCAGCTGACGACGCACCTGGCCGCCGCCGAGGCGATGCACGCCGGAGGTCTTGCCAGCCGCGCCGGGCAGCATGAAGAAGCGGTCCGGCAGTTCGAGACCGTACTGACTGTGTACCCGCATTACCCGGATGCAAATCACGGGATCGCACTGGCCCTGCTCGCGCTACGCCGCCCGCTCGAAGCGTTGCCGCGGCTCGAAACGGCGATTGGGATCAATCCGAACAATGGCCAGTACTGGGCCAACTATGTCGATGCGCTGATCCACGCCAACCGGCTGAAAGCGGCCTGGGTCGTGCTCGAACTCGGGCAGCGCCACGGCTTGCAGGGGCCGGTGGTGGACCAGTTGATCAACCTGATGAGCAACCTGACGTCGAAGGGTGGCTATACCATCCAGCACGCCACGCAAGACGACTCGACACAGCAGCCGCAACAACCCCAACTCGAACCGGAACGCGCCAAAGGCGAGCAGAAAAATCCGACGCTCAAACAGCTCGAAGCAATCGCCACGCCGTACAACAAGCGGCAATTCGATGTGGCCGAGAAAAATGCACGTGCATTCCTTGAGCAGTTCCCCGGTCACGCGATGGGAACGAAGGTCCTTGGCCTCGCGTTGTATTCGCTGGGACAGCTCGACGCTGCACGGGAGATACTGAGCCAGGCGTATGCGTTGAATCCCGAGGACTCGGATGTCCTCCACGCCTACACGGCCACGCTGGAAGCGGCCAACCAGCATCAGGCCGCGCTGGCTGTGTGCCAGAAACTGGTGGCATGTCACCCGAAGCACCCGGAAGGCCCCCGGCTGATGGGCCTGATTCTGGCGTCGCTCGGCCGCCTCGACGAAGCCGAACAAAGCTTCGTTCAGGCAAGGAAACTCGCCGTCGATCCGACGACGGTCGCGATCGCGCAAGGCTCCCTCCACATCCGGCAGGGGCGTCTTGAGGACGCTGTCGAGCAGTTCCGATGCGCACTTCGGCATACGCCCGATCTGCCCCACGGCTGGAGCAATCTGCTGTTTACGCTCGCGCACAACGAAGCCGTCAGCGCCGATCAGCTGTTCGCCGAACATCGACGCTTCGGCGAGCATTTCGAACCGAAATTCCGCGCGAAATGGCCAAAGCACACCAACACACGCGAACCAGGGCGCAGGCTGCGCATCGGCATCATCTCGGCCGATCTGCGCGGCCACGCGGTCGCGAGTTTCCTGCTGCCGGTGCTGCCGGGCCTGGCGAGCGACCCTGGTCTTGAGCTTTACGCGTACTCCAACACCTACGGCAGCGATGCGACCACCGAAAGACTGCGAGCGCATTTCGCACACTGGCGCAGCGTTACCCTGATGCCCGACGAGGAGGTGGTCAAACAGATTCGAGCCGACGGCATCGACATTCTGATCGATCTGGGCGGACACACCGCCGAGAACCGGCTCCTCGTCCTCGCCCGCAAGGCCGCGCCGCTGCAGGCGTGCTGGATCGGCTATCCTGGCACTACGGGATTGAGCGCCGTCGACTATTTCATCGGCGACCGCTTCTGGGTCCCGAACGACGCGTTCCGCGCACGTTTCACGGAAAAGATCGCCTACCTGCCCGCTGTCGCACCGTTCAAGCCAGCCGAACTCGCACCGCCGATCAATGCACTGCCCGCGTTGTCCAACGGCTATATGACGTTCGGCAGCTTCAACCGGCTCGAAAAGCTGCGGCGCCACACCATCGCCATGTGGGCGCAATTGCTCCGCGCGCTGCCCACCGCCCGCATGCAGATCGGCGCGATGCCGAGCGATGAAACCGGTGCGAACAAGCTGCTGGCGTGGTTCGACGAAGAAGGTATCGCACGCGAGCGATTCGACTTCCGTTCACGCGGTTCCATCCCCGTGTTCCTGCAACAGCATTACGCCGTTGACGTCTGCCTCGATTCGATCCCGTTTGGCGGCCTGACCACGGCACTTCAATCGTTGTGGATGGGTGTGCCGACGCTGACCCTCGCCGGCGAGACGGTACCGGGACGCAGCGGCGCGACGGCAATGGGGCACGCCGGGCTGGAGCAGTTCGTGGCCTCCGATCCGCAAGATTTCGTGCAACGCGGCGTCGCGCTGGCGAACGAGATCCCGATGCTGGCCGAACTGCGCGCCACCATGCGCGAGCGCTGCCTCGCCTCACCGATGTTCCAGCCGGACGTGGTCGCGCAAAGCGTCAGCCGCGCACTGCGCACGATGTGGCAACGTTGGTGCGCCGGGTTGCCGGCGGAAACCTTCGAAGTGACGGCGCAGGACACGAAATGACCACAGCCATTCAGTCGAACGTCGAATTCGAAGCACTGGCCCGCCAATTTGAAGCGACCATCGAGCGCCTGATCGCCGTCGAAGACTTCAGGCAGGCCGAGGCACTCGCTCGCCAGATGACGCAACTCCTGCCCGATGCGGGCTACGGCTGGAAGGCGCTGGCGTTCCTGCGCCTCGTCGACGGCGACCTGCCCGGCGCCTATGAACCGATGTGCCGATGCATGACGCTCCTGCCCGCCGATACCGACCTCCAGCCGCACTGGTCCGCTGTCCGCGCCGCATACGAGCAGGCAGTCCAGCCTGCATCGACCGTCGATGCACAACGCCCCACCGCACTCCCCACGCGGGAGCAAGGCGAAGCGGCCATCGCGCTCTTCGACACCGGCCGCCTCGAAGAAGCCCTCGCTGCGGCGCGCGCGTTGGTCGAGCAGTTTCCCGAGCACCCGCTGGGCTGGAAAATGCTCGCGCTGACGCTGTACCGGCTGAACCAGCATCAGGCGTCCGACACCTGTCTGCAACGCGCTCACGAACTGATTCCCGACGACCGCGACATCCTTCAGGTCTACGCCGCGCGACTTGAAGCCATAGGAAACCACGCAGACGCGGAACGCGTCTGTCGCAGGCTCATCGAGATCGATCCGGCTCACGCGGAAGGCACACGACTGCTCGGTGTCATTCTGATGGCCACCGATCGCGTCGGTGAAGCGGAGCCATTCCTGCTGCAGGCGGCGCAGCTCACACCCCAGTCGGCACTTGCGTGGAATTCGCTCGGCTCGCTCTATCTGCGCCTCGGGCGCATCGAGGACGCCGCTCAGCAGTTTCTACGCTCGCTTGACTGCGAACCGCATGGCGCCGCCACATGGAGCAACCTGCTGTTCTGCCTCACGCATAGCGAAAACGTCGAGCCCGATGCGCTGCTCGCCGCGCATCGCGGATTCGCGGAAATGTTTGAAGCGCCTTTCAAGGCTGCCTGGCCGCATCACACGAATACGCGCGAGCTGGACCGCGTACTGCGAATCGGCTTCGTTTCCGCGGATCTGCGCCGGCATGCCGTCGCCAATTTCCTCGAACCCATTCTGACGCACCTCGCGCGCGACGCTGGCCTGCGCCTCTATGCGTACTCGAACACCGTAGCGCCGGACGCGGTATCGGAGCGACTGCGCACTCACTTTGCCGTTTGGCGCGATGTGAGCGAGCTGGACAACGCGGCCTTCACAAGCCTCGTTAAGGCCGATGAAATCGATATCCTGATCGACCTGTCCGGCCACACCGGCTATAACCGGCTACCGGCGCTGGCGCTGAAGCCCGCCCCGGTGCAGGCAAGCTGGATCGGCTACCCCGGCACGACAGGTCTCACTGCGATCGATTACTTTTTCGCCGATCGGTTCTGGGCGCCGTCCGGACAGTTCGAAACCCAGTTCACCGAGAAGATCGTCTATTTGCCCGCCGTGGCGCCGTTCCTTCCCGAGCAGGAAGCGCCGCCATTGAATACGCTTCCGGCGCTGCGCAACGGGTACGTGACGTTTGGCAGCTTCAACCGCATCAACAAACTGCAACGCAACGTCATTGCGCTCTGGGCGCAATTGCTGCGTGCCGTACCTGACGCGCGACTGAAAATCGCCGCGATGCCCGCGGACGGCGGCGTCGAAGCGCAACTCAGCAACTGGTTCGCCGAGGAAGGTATTGCGCGCGAACGGCTCGACTTCCATCCGCGCACGTCGGTCGCCGCGTATCTGCAACTGCACCATGAAGTCGACATCGCACTCGATACGTTTCCGTTCGGCGGCCTGACAACCGCGCTGCAATCGCTCTGGATGGGCGTCCCCACGTTGACGCTGACGGGCCGGACGCTGCCCGGCCGCAGCGGTGCGACCGTGATGAGCCATGCCGGACTCGAACGCTTTGTGTCCAGCAGCGCAGAAGACTTCGCGCAGCGCGGCGCAACACTCGCGGCCGATCTCCCTGCGCTCGCCGAACTGCGCGCACGCATGCGCGAACGCTGCGCGGCCTCGCCGATGTTCCAGCCCGCTGCGCTCGCGCAAAATGTCAGCGCGGCGCTGCGGACGATGTGGCACCGCTGGTGCGCGGGATTGCCCGCGGTATCGTTCGACACGAAGCAAGCCGGATCGGTGCAACATCCGCGCGCGCTCTCCGAAAAGCCCATTCGCCTTGTGTGTGGAACTCGCGGCACACGAGAGCACTTTTTCGAACATAGCGCGCTCGGCCGTTCCGTCGAGATGAATCTGCAGCGGCAGCCCGGACAGGTTCAAGTGCGACTGTTCGATCAGAACACACTAGGCCTTTCGACGATCTACAACGTCGCCATTGAAGAAGCACGGCAAGATCCGGCGATTCTCGTCTTCGTCCACGACGATGTCTGGCTGACCGACCTGTTCTGGACCGATCGTATCGCAGAGGCTCTCGCGCACTACGACATCGCGGGATTGGCCGGCAACCGTCGACGAGTTAAAGGTCAAGTGGTGTGGAGCATGACCGGGCCGAACCAGCCGGATGACGCGCAGAATCTGACCGGCATGGTCGGGCACAGCAAGGGGTTTCCGCCAAAAGGCCTGACTTACTACGGACCATCCGGACAGGAATGCAAGCTACTGGACGGTTTGATGTTGATCGTCGATAGCGAAACGCTCGCGAAAACCGGACTGCGCTTCGACGAGCAATTCAACTTTCACTTCTACGATCTCGACTTCTGCCGCCAGGCGGAGCGTCGCGGCCTGCGCATGGGAACCTGGCCCATCAGCGCGGTCCACGAAAGCGCCGGTCAGTTGGGGACCGGCTGGGCAGAAACGGCCGTGCTCTATCTGCAAAAATACGGGGAATATAGCGACGCCATCGCTTAAACCGTCCCGGTTACAGATTGCAGCACCAACGCCTCAGTCAACGACTGAGGCGTCTTGAGTACGGCGCGAGCGATTACGCTCACAGGACTACGCGACACCCGCCTCGGTAATGACCTTCCAGTCGAAGTCGGTGTGCGCGCACAGTTGCTCGAGTGCGCCCGGATACTCGCTGGCTGTCGCCTGCACATACCGCAGGTCGTCGGACCACTCGGGCAACGCGCCTTCCTGCGTGGTCAGCACGACGACCATATGATCGCTGCACGGGCCCTGGGCATGTCGGGTCAGGCTTTGCTGGACCCGCTGGGAATCGCCTTCGGCATCGAGAATCAGCACGGCCGGAATCCGCGCCACCTCCGGCATCGAACCGGGATTACCGCCGGCACAACGCACGAAAAACTCGTGATATCGAGCGATCTGCGATTGCAGCGATGCATGCTTGACCACAGCCAGTTGCGCGGTACGCGCGAGGCCGCGACGATACGCCGGATCTTCGATCAGTCGCGCAATGGCATCGATCCATGCGTCCGTCGAATTCGACGGAATGCGCAGTCCGTTCCCCCCGTGCGTCACCAATTCGTTATACGCAGCGTGATCGCTGCCGATCGTCGCGACACCCGCTGCCGAATATTCCAGCCATTCCAGCCGCGTTGCGCCGTCGTCAGCTTCCGACCCGGCGAGCGGCATGAGGCCGATGTCGAGTTCGAGTTGCCGGAACGCGGCCGCGTGCTCCTCGTACGATTGAGCGATGCCCGTCACCGTGACGTCAGCCCTGGTCATCCAGTCCGCCGGCGGCAGGGTGCCGACGAAAACGAACTGCACGTTGTCGGCAAAGCGCGCACGGATTGCGTTCAACGCCGGCTCGACCAATGCAAAGTTACGTGGTTTAGCGGCCGAGCCCATCACGCCGATTCGCACCGTGCCGCCCTGCTCGCGCACCGGGGAATAGAAGAGATCCAGGTCGACATGGGTCGGCACCACGTGAATGTTGGCATTCCAGGGGCGCAGACGCTCAGCCAGTGCAGGGGTCGTGACGAGCAGTGCCGTCGCGCGGCGCATCACAGACTCGACCTTCGCTGCCGTGCCCTTGCTGAGGAAATGGAGCGGGTGATCGACCGGCAGGTCGTGACACGGCTCACTGGTTTCGTAGACGACGGGCTTGCCCGTCGCGAACAGGGAGTCGAGTTGTTCCTGCGATGCAAACATCGGCAGACTGCTCTGAATCAGCAGCACATCCATGTTGGACACATTGGTGCTGTCCTGAACGGGCCAACAGATGTCCCAGTAGTTCTCGAGCTGGCCGAACGGCTTCGCGATCCGCACGGCCGGCCACCGATGCGTATCCGGTTCCGCCGACACGGCGGCAATGCGCCGCTTCGGCTCTATCGGCTGCGATCCCTGTGATCCTCGAGCAGCGGATTGTGCTTTCCGCGCGGCGTTCTGCGACTTTTCCAGAAACACGGGAAGTTGCGCCCAGAATATGTTGGACAGCGCAACGGACGCCGGATAGACGGATCCCACCGTGGCCGCCGCGCGCGCAAGACCGTTTTTCTCGCTCACCATCGCGGCACCGTTGATGCCGAACATGAACTGCTCCGGCAGGTCCTTCAGACCACCGTCGTGCATGTAAATAACCGGGCAGCCGCACGCCATCGCCTGGGCGCAGACGGCCGTGACCTCATAGGAGTACAACACCCGCCCGGCTTGCAGCTTCGTCGCCAGCTCGGGAAGGGACACGGGATTCGCCATCGACATCAGCTCCGTGCCCGCCGGAAACAGCGAGAAGTCGATCTTGTCGAGCGGAAACCGGTATTGGAAAACAAAGGACCGGTCTTTTTTGCGCGACGGATCGGGTTTGAACAATTCGGTATCGAGGATCGGCAGAAAAAGAAAATCGACCTCTGCCTTCTTCGCGTCCCCGAGGAAATTTTCCGAATAATAGAAGAACAGGTCGTCCTTGCCCTCGTTGAGCGGCTTCCCCGATATACGTCCGATGCGGTTCAGGATGTAGCGCACGCAAACTTCCGCATTGAGCGGATTGCCTGACACGACCTCCGGGTAGACGGCGATAGGCGTTCGCCCCTGCAGCTTGTGCGCAACGAGCACATCCGGTCTGGCGACCGGCGTGTCGAATTTCGGGTTGACCACATCCGTTCCGGCGATGTAGGCCTCGTAGCCCTCTCGATTGAGCAGATGGCAAAGGGTGTGCAGCACCACGATCCCCGCAGACGTCTCCCGGTACGGCGGTGCGTAAATGTAGTAGGGGTGTCCCTTGCCCCTGCGCGAGACTTGAGTGCTGACGGGAATATTGATGCTGTTCATTGAGCGGAACCCTGCGATTTCCGGGCTGATTCGTGGCCGGCCCGGGCGTTTTGCGGTTTTGCGATTCGGGGAGCGTTCACGGCTGGATGGCCGGAATACATTCGCCCGAATTCTCCGAGCAGGCAGTTTGCGCGGGCGAGGACCGCGTCATTCGCGCAAACACGCGCACGTTTGGGCCTTTTTTCGCTCCATTGCCGAGGCTTCTCGCGCAGCATAATTTGTCAACATCGCCTTGCTGCGCCGACGACACGTGACGCCGCCAGGCGTGGGGGACGCCGCAAACGTGGCGCGACACTACGAAACCTCGACGCCACCATGACCGCCAGCCTGCCCACCGACACTGTCTCTACGCTGCTGCGGCAGGAGCGGATATTCGTTACCCAGCCGCATCTACCGCCGCTTGAGCAGTTCATGCCATATCTCGAGCAGATCTGGCAGAGCAAGATCCTGACCAACGGCGGTCCGTTCCACCAGCAGCTCGAACAAACGCTGTGCGAATACCTGGGCGTGCCTTACCTCTCGCTCTTCAGCAACGGCACACTTGCGCTGATCACGGCACTACAGGCGCTGCGCATCACGGGCGAAGTCATTACGACACCGTATTCGTTTGTGGCGACCGCGCATTCGCTCCTGTGGAACGGCGTCAAGCCGGTATTCGTCGACATCGACCCGCGCACGTTCAATCTCGACCCTGCACGCATTGAAGAGGCAATCACGCCGCAGACGACGGCCATCATGCCCGTTCATTGCTACGGTCAGCCGTGCGACGTGGAAGCGATCCGGAAGATTGCCGACAACTACAACCTGAAGGTCATCTACGACGCCGCGCACGCATTCGGCGTGCGCAAGAACGGGGAAAGCGTCCTGCGTCACGGTGACCTCTCGGCATTGAGCTTTCACGCCACGAAGGTTTTCAATACCTTCGAAGGCGGCGCCATCATTTGCCCGGACGCAAAAACGAAACAGCATATCGACCATCTGAAAAATTTCGGATTCGTCGACGAGGTGACGGTCGTCGCCTCAGGCATCAACGGCAAGATGAGCGAAATCAACGCGGCATTCGGCATGCTGCAAATGCAGCATATCGATCGCGCGATTGAACGCCGGCGCGAGATTGGAGCGACCTATCGCCGATTGCTTGCTGACGTGCCGGGCGTGCGCTGCGCCGAAAGCAGCCCCGATACCGAGTCGAACTACTCCTACTTTCCGATCCTCGTGGACGAAGAGTATGGGCTGAGCCGCGATGCCCTCTATCACAAGCTGCGTGATCACGAGATTTATGCGCGCCGCTATTTCTATCCGCTGATTTCCGATTTCCCGATGTATCGAGGGCTGGCTTCCGCACAGCGTAGTAATTTGCCCGTAGCGTCGGAGGTTGCGCTCAAGGTGCTCTGCCTGCCGATCTATCCAGAGCTGCGCGACGAAGACCAGGGTCGCGTCATCGAAATCATCCGCGCAGCGCGCGCATAAGGCATCGGACCGGAAACAGCCCGTGGACAAGATCGCCATCATCGGCTCTTCAGGCCACGCGCGGGTCGTCATCGACATCGTCGAACGCGGAGGACAGTACGCGATCGCCGGGCTGATCGATTCTTTCCGACCCGTTGGAGAAAGCACGTTCGGCTATTCCGTCATCGGCACGGAAAACGAACTGCCGCAACTCGTGAAAGACTTCGACCTGAGAGGTGTGATCGTCGCGATAGGCGACAACCACTCGCGCTCAGTCGTCTCGGCCAGAGTCAGCGCATCAGTCCCGGATCTTCCGTTTGTCAGCGCCATCCATCCGTCCGCGGTGATCGGCAAATTCGCATGCATCGACGCCGGAACCGTCGTCATGGCGGGCGCCGTCATCAATCCAGGCTGCCGGATCGGGCCGGGATGCATCGTCAATACCCGAGCGTCGCTCGATCACGATTCGGTTATGGAAGCGTTTTCGAGTCTTGCACCGGGCGTCGTGACGGGCGGCAACTGCGTGATCGGCGAAGGCTCCGCCGTAGGGATCGGCGCCACGCTCATTCACCGGATCACGGTCGGCAATCATTGCGTGATCGGCGCGGGCTCCGTGGTGCTCGGCGATATCGACGCCGGTTCGGTCGCTTACGGCAATCCTGCCCGTATAGTGCGCAGCCGGGATCCGGCCGAGCGTTATCTGTGAGACACAGCGTTCAGCGCTGCCCGTTTATCAACGACCATAAAAGTCTCCGCCTCGCGGCGCACTCGTTCGACTAAAGCATTCCAGTCGACTTCAGGCGACCGCCTGAACAACCTCACCCCCGGATACCACGGCGAATCCTCGCGCCCATGCATCCACCTCCAGTCGATATCCTGCGGGGGCAGCAGCACCCAGCACGGCGTGCCGACCGATCCCGCGATATGGGCAATCGCAGTATCCACACAAATCACCAGATCGAGCTGCGCGACGATCGCAGCACTATCGGCCAGATCGACGACCTCAGACCCCAGATGCAGCAGCGGCTGCCCCTCGGGCGGCGTTGCGGCTTCATCCTCGCCCTCGCCTTTTTGCAGACTGACGAACTGAACCCCGGGCACCTGCCACAAAGGCTCAAGCACGGCGAGCGACGGCAACGACCGATGCGCATCGTTGTGATGCTTCGGATTGCCCTTCCACACGAGACCCACGCGCAACCCCGGCGGCAGCACATCGAGACGCGCACGCCACCGCTCGACCAGGACGGGATCGGGCGTCAAATACACCGCCGGCGAAAGCGCCTCGTCTTGCCCATGATCGACCATCCCCAAACGCAGCGGCACGCTCATCAGGCTGGTCCAGCAAGCGAATTCTCCCGCACGCGCCTGGGCATCTGCGTGATCGACGACCGCATCCACGCCCTCGACCGAACGCAACAACCGATGCATCGGCGGCAAACACGCCACCGTCAAACGAGAAACCCCGAGCGACTTCAAGCGCGTCAGATAGCGGCCGAACTGCACCATATCGCCGAGCCCGTCCTCCTGCCACACCAGCAGCGAGCGGCCCTGCAGCGACTCTCCGCGCCAACGTGGACAGGGCTGCAGCACCACCTCGGACTTGCGATGAACGAAACGCTCCGGTTCGTAACGCGCCTCGTATTCCGCCCACGCTTCTTCATACTGCCCAAAACTCAGCAATAACGTCGCCAGCCCAAAACGCGCATCGGAATAATCCGGATCAATCGCAAGCGCGGCACGATACTCGGATTCGGCTTCGGCGAAGCAATCCAGACTCTTGAGCACCGTCCCGAGGTTGTAGTGTGCAACGCTTAGTCCGGGGCGCAGCGCCAGCGCCTGACGATAGAGCGCCGCCGCCTGTTCCGGCAACCCGAGAGCCTGTAGCAGACCGCCTAGATTATTCAGGACTTCGATACTATCCGGGCGAAGTGCGAGCGCCTCGCGATAGCTCGCCTCGGCCATATCGAGACTTCCCAGCGTCTGCAATACGTTCCCGAGGTTGTAATGGCCTTCGACGAAATCCGGACGAATGGCGATTGCCTGGCGATAGGCCGTTTCGGCTTCGGGCAAACGCCCCAGTTTCTCCAGAATCGTGCCGTGCGTGATGTACGCATCCGCGTAACGCGGCTGCAATTCGAGCGCGCAGCGACACGCGAGTTCGGCCTCGATATAACGCTCGCGCAGCTTCAATACGCTCGCGAGATTATTCAGCGCAAGCGGATATTGCGGACGAATCTCGATCGCCCGCCGATACGCCACCTCCGCCTCCTGCAAACGCCCGAGTGTCTTCAGCACGTTGCCGAGATTGTGATGCGACTCGGCATGCCCGGGTTGAATCGTCAACGCACGGCGATATGCTGCTTCGGCGTCCCCTGGACGATCGGCGGCCTGCAACACGAGCGCGAGGTTGTAGCAGGCATCGAGATAGTCGGAGCGCAGCGCGAGCGCCTGACGAAACGCGTCCTCTGCCTCCTGCAAACGGCCCGTGCGTAGCAGCATCACGCCGTGATTGTTGTGGGCTTCGGGGACGTCGGGGTGTTGGTCGCGAACCTGCCGATAGAGCCTCTCCGCGTCCACAGGTGACAGGTCCGTCACTTTCGCTCTCCCGGCAACCGCAGCACGCGCGCCACCTGCTCGTCGACCGGCACCCCGTCGCCCATTCTCGACACCAGCGCCAGCGGCGCCTCATACGGACTGTTAACTCCGGTCATGTTCGGTATCTCACCCCTGCGTGCCTGCGTGTAAAGTCCCTTCGGATCGTGCGCCTCGCACGCATCGAGTGGCGTGCTCCCATCCGTGGCGTGCGTAAAGCGATCCACCAGAATGAATCGGCCGATCCAGAGTTCGCGCCATGATGACGCCGGCTCGCACCGTTCAAATCCGCAAACTGCGACAGATTCTGGCCGCTAATCGCCTGTCGGCACGACGATGAAGTGCACGCCCCATCGCGCGGCATTCGCACCGGCCGCAACGATCAGGCGCGCGACGGCGAAATCAGCGTCGCTGGCAAGCCGTGCGGCCCGGCCGCCTGAACAGCTTTTCCGCCACGCCGGTAGTGATTGGGCCCCTGATGCCCCGCAAGCGATAACGGGTAAAGTAACGGCCCATGGAAATCAAACGCGTCCACTTCATCGGCCTCGGGGCCATCGGTCTGAAATATGCGGCAAGGATTCACGATGCGGATCCTTCCCTCGTCCGCGTCATCGCCGACGATGCTCGCATCGCACAGTTCCGGGCGACGCCGCCGACTGTGAACGGCAAGCCCTACGATTTCGAGTTCGTCCGGCCGGACCTCCCCGGCGAGCCAGCCGACGTCATCTTCGTCGCCGTGAAATGGCGACACCTGGAACGGGCGCTCGCCGACATGCGCGGCTTCGTGGGCAAACGGACCTCCATCATCTCGCTCATGAACGGCATTGCGAGCGAGGAGGTCATAGCGCGCGAATTCGGCCGCGAGCGCGTCATCTACGCCAACGTGTACATGGATGCCGTGCGCAGCGGCAATGCGGTCACCTGGCGCGATATCGGCCGGATCGTCTTCGGCGAGGAAAACAACGCGGTCGTTTCGGCACGCGTGAAATCCATCGAGACGTTGTTCGACAAGGCGCATATTCCGTCGAACGTGCCCGCCGACATGCTGGGCGCACATTGGGCGAAATTCATGCTCAACGTCGGGATCAATCAGGCATCGGCGGTGCTGCGAGCGCCGTATGGCACATTCCAGACCAACCGGTACGCGCGCGAACTGATGGTTTCGGCCGCGCAGGAAGTCGTCGAGATCTCGCAGCACGCCGGGGTCGGGCTCGACCAAAGCGACATCGACCGCTTCCTTGCCATCATCGATTCACTCGACCCGGCCGGAAAGACATCGATGCTTCAAGACGTCGAGGGCAACCGCGAAACGGAGGTCGACATCTTCGCGGGCACGGTCGTCGATCTGGGCGAGCGGTATGACGTGCCGACGCCGGTCAATCGCACGCTACTCACGATCATTCGCGCGATAGACGCGGATGACCGACGGGACCGATAAGGCAGTCGCAAGGACCCACGCGTTTGGGCGCCCTGAAGCGCGTGCCCGGAAGAAGATTGCCCGGCTAATGGCGGGCACATGAAGAACGCGGCGATCCAACGCGCCGAAGCGCGGCGAGAGACCGTCGCCGCGTCATCACACAGCGCCAACCCGAAACGTGCCCATCACCGACTGCAGGCGCTTCGCCTGCTCGGTGAGCGACTGGGCCGCCGCCGATGCTTCTTCGACGAGCGCGGCGTTCTGCTGCGTAATCGAATCCATCTGCGTTACGGCGTGATTGACCTGTTCGATTCCCGAGCTTTGCTCCGCCGCCGCAGCAGCGATCTCCTGAACGATCTGCGCGACGCGCGCGATCTCTTTGCGCGCCTCGTCGAACGAGCCACCCGTACGCTCGACGAGCCCGGCACCGCTGCCGACACGTTCCACCGCCCGGCTGATCAGTTCGCGAATTTCCTTCGCGGCGCTGCCGCTGCGTTGAGCCAGCGATCGTACTTCACCCGCTACCACCGCGAAACCGCGACCCTCGTCGCCGGCGCGCGCGGCTTCCACAGCGGCGTTGAGCGCGAGAATGTTGGTCTGGAACGCGATCCCTTCAATGACGGCGATGATCTCCACCATCTTGTGCGACTCGGCTGAAATCTCGCGCATCGTGGAAACCGCCTCCGCCGCCGTCTTGCCGCCACGCTCGACCACCTCGGTCGCGCTCACTGCCAGTTCCGTCGCGCTCCTTGCATTCTCGGCGGTCTGACGCACCATCGACGTCATCTCCTCCATGCTCGCCGCCGTCTCTTCCAGCGAAGCCGCCTGATTTTCTGTGCGCGCCGAGAGATCCAGATTGCCGTGCGCGATCTCTTGCGCCCCGTTCGCCACGTTGTCGGCGGCATCCTTGATCTGGCGAATGGTGCCCGTCAGCGCATCGCGCATGCGCTGGATTACGTGAACGAGGCTCGACGAATCGTTGTGGTGCACGTCGATCGCGACGGCAAGATTGCCCGATGCGATGGCGTCGGCGACCTGCGCCGCGTAACGCGGGTCCCCGCCGATCGTGCGCTGGATGCTCCGGTTGATGAACGTCACGAGCGCGCCCAACGCAAGCGCCAGCGCCACGAATACGCCGCCCACCAGGTAGAGCGAGTCGAAGAACGCCGCGTCGATATCGTCGACGTAGGCACCGGTTGCGATGATCCAGTCCCACGCGGGATAGCGGACCACATAGCCGATCTTGCCCACCGCCTTCGCCGATCCTGCGTTCGAATGCGGAAACACGTAATCGACGAATCCGCCATCCGGCGCCTGCGCGACGGACGCGAATGTCACGTAGTGATGCCGGCCATCGGCATCGGCCGAGCTGGCGAGGTCCTTGCCCTCAAGTGCGGGCTTGATCGGATGCATGATCATGCGCGGCTTCGAATCGATGACCAGAAAATAGCCGTCTTCGCCGTAGCGTATGCCGCGCAGCCGCGCCAGCGCTTCCTTGCGCGCCTGGTCGTCGGTCAATGCGCCGCTTTGCGCGAGCGCCGCGTACTCGTTCACGATCGCGAGGCCGACGTGGGCGATGTTGACGAGATCGTGCTTGCGCTCCTCGATGCGCGTCGCGCGCGTGAGCCAGGCCGCCGATACCGATACCAGCAGCAGAGCGATCAGGCTGATCACCAGCGGCAACCACAGTTTTTGGGTGAAGCTCAGTCTGTTCATGCGTGTTCCTGGACGTGACCGACATGCCCGGCCCCCCTCTCGCGAGGACGCCCGTTCAGGCAGCTTGCACGCGTGGGCCGCGACGGCCATGCGTGAGCGAAACCAGCCGTGCATCGGCGAACAGGTGTGTCACGCCAAGGCGCAACGGCCTTCTCTGGGTTATCGGTTGGGCACAGAGAAAATATCTAGAGTAAAACCCTGTGAAAGCACATCGCAAGGCAGGATCGGGCTCGTACGCGGCCGGGCCAGTTCGAGCACGCCGGCCTCGGCGCGGGCGGCCTTCTGCTTCGGCGTTGTGCGCCGACGCCTGGCGAAGCCCGGCTATTCGCGGCACACGCCGTCACGCGCTTCGCTGCAAGCGCGCCTCACGCCTCCAATCGCCAAACGCGGCATCGAACTCGGCGGCGTCCTTCGACGCTCGCGCCAGTTCGCCAAACGCACGCATTCCGGGCTTCATCCTTTCCGCAGACTCAGGGCTTCATACGAGCGCCGTGCCGAGACCTTCGGGGGTGCATTGGATCGACACCCAAACGCATCCTTCCAGAAACTTTAATTCTTCACGCGGAGAATATGATCGAAGTCAATATTCGCGGAATACGATAGTAATTATTGCGGAGTACGCCATAAAGTCGAATCGTTTGCGTTCGTTAATGAGGGTAAACCATCAAGCGGTTTCAGGGACGTTTCGCGACCGTTACGTCCGCGTGACCCAAGCGGTTTATCACCCATAACGAATTGCACATAAAAAGATGCATCTCTCAGACATGAAAATAGGGACCAGGCTTGGAGCCGGGTTTGCAGTCGTGCTACTGCTCTCGACCTTGATGGTCGGCACCGGCATTACGATGCTTGGACGCCTGAACACTCAGGCCGAAGCCGTCGCCGAGGTCAACTTTCCACGCATGCGCAATGCCAACGCAACCACAGAGGATGTGGATATGGTTGCGATCCGGGTCCGGAATCTGTTGTTGAACGACGATCCGGAATTCAAGAAGGAGACGAAGGAAAAGATCAGTACGGCCCGCCGGGAAGTGCTGGATGAAGTCACGGCACTCGCGAAGACGCTGGCGCGCCCCGCGGTTCGCGAGAAGCTTGTCCAGCAGAGCGCGGACTACGATCAGCGCCTCAGCAAGATTCTGGATATGGAGGCCACCGGCCGGCACGCCGACGCAGTCGAGTCGCTCAACAAGGACCTGCTGCCGATCTTCGTCAGCTACCGGGCGACGCTCGATGACATCATGCAGTTCCAGGTATCGCAGACGCAAACAGCCGCGACGGCAATCGCCGCTATCTACCGGAACTGCTACCTCACATTGGGAAGCCTCGGCACAGCGGCGCTGATCCTCGGTGTCGGTTTCGGCTGGTTCATCTCACGCAGCATCACCCGCCCGATCTCGGATGCCGTGCGAATTGCGGCTACGGTTGCCAAGGGCGACCTGACGCAGCGCATCGAAGCCAGCAGCAAAGACGAGACAGGCCAGTTGCTGGGCACCCTCAAGACGATGAACGACAACTTGCTGAAAATCGTCAGTGACGTGCGCGAGGGATCGGACATGATCGCGACGGCGTCCAGCCAGATCGCGGCGGGCAACACCGATCTGAGCTCACGTACCGAACAGCAGGCGGCGTCGCTCGGGGAGACCGCATCGAGCATGGAACAACTGGCAGCCACGGTCCGCCAGAACGCCGAGAGCGCAAGGCAGGGCAACCAGCTTGCCGCGAATGCATCCGATGTGGCCGCCCGCAGCGGCGAAGCAGTGGGACGCGTGGTGCACACGATGCGCGAAATTGCGGAAAGCTCCACCAAGGTCGCGGAGATCACCAGCACGATCGAAGGCATCGCTTTCCAGACCAACATCCTGGCCCTGAACGCGGCCGTCGAGGCTGCGCGTGCCGGCGAACAAGGCCGCGGTTTCGCGGTGGTGGCCGGGGAGGTGCGCAGTCTGGCTCAGCGCGCAGGCGTCGCGGCCAAAGAGATCAAGGACCTGATTGTCGAGTCGGTGGATCGGGTGAAGATTGGATCGAATCAGGTCGACGAGGCTGGCCGCACGATCGGCGAGGTCGTGCAAGCGGTGAGGCACGTTACGGATCTGATGGGCGAAATTGCTGCGGCATCGCACGAGCAACATCAAGGCATCGAGCAGGTGAACCAGGCGGTCACGCAAATGGACGAGGTCACTCAACAGAACGCGGCGCTGGTCGAAGAGGCCGCCGCAGCGGCCAGTTCGTTGCACAGCCATGCCGGAAATCTGGTGCAGCAGGTGTCGGTATTCAAGGTGGCTTGAGTCGGACTGCGAGGCCGCTCAGAAGACCTCCCACTCGTCATCATCGGTGGCGAAAGCGGCGGCCACGAGACTAGCCGGGGGAACGGCTACCTTCGCGGGCGGGGTGGGTTTGGACGGTTGAGCGGCCACTCTCGTCTCCGGCACAACCGTGCGGCTCGGTGCCGGTTGCGACGGAGCAAACCGCTGCGGTGACGACGACTCATCTCCGAGCCGGAAGAACGTCATGTCGGCCTTCATCTTCGTCGCCTGGTCCTGCAGCGACGCAGCGGCCGCCGCGGCCTCTTCGACCAGTGCAGCATTCTGCTGGGTCACCTCGTCGATCTGCGTGATCGCCTGATGCACCTGTTCGATGCCCTTGCTCTGCTCGTCGGAGGCCGCCGAAATCTCGCCGACGATATCGGACACGCGGCCAATCGCGAGGATCACCTTGCCCATGCTCTCGCCGATGTCGCCGGCCTGCCGGGCGCCGTGCCGCACCTTGCCGGACGACGCGTCGATCAGCTCCTTGATCTCCTTGGCCGCCCCCGACGCGCGTTGCGCAAGCGCGCGCACCTCACCCGCGACCACTGCAAAACCACGCCCATGTTCACCGGCACGCGCAGCCTCGACGGCCGCGTTCAGGGCCAGGATGTTGGTCTGGAAAGCGATGCCTTCGATCATGCCGGTGATATCCGCGATCCTGGCGGAGTCCGCGCTGATCTCCTGCATCGTCGCGGCCATCGCGCCCACTGCCGCGTTACCCACGTCAGTCATCTCGCGCGCGTTGGTGGCGAGCGAATTGGCCTGGCGAGCGTTGTCGGCGTTCTGCTTCACGGTTTCGCTCAACTCCGTCATGCTCGCGGCCGTCTGCTCGAGCGACGCCGCCTGCTCTTCGGTGCGCGCGGAAAGGTCCTGGTTGCCTGCTGCAATCTGCACCGAGGCGACCGTGACCGATTCGCTGCCATCGCGAATGCCGCGAATGGTGGCAGCCAGCTGCTGGCTCATGGACTTCATGGCTTCGAGCAGTTGCCCGAATTCGCCCGTCACATCCACCGCGATCTGGCCGTCGAGCCGGCCGTGCGCGATGTCACTGGCGATGCTCACCGTCTTGCTCAACGGCCGCGTAATCGCGCGGATCAGATAGAGCGCCGCGCCGATCGACAACAGGGCTCCACCAATCAGCAGTGCGATGGAAGCCCACGTCAGCCGCGCCGACTTTGTTGCACCTTCGACGTCGCTGTCTCGCGCCTGATCGGCCTTGATCTGCACGTCCTGTTTGAGCAGCGCGGAAACGCCATCGCCTAGCGGAAGAACGTTGGCCACCTGCCAGGCCAGAGCGCCATCGAAATCGCCCTGCTCGATGAGTGCCAGTTCCTTTTCCACCGCCGCGCGGTACTGCGTGATCAGACCGTCGATCTTGCCTGCGATCGCGCGCTCGTCGCTGGTCGTTACGCCGCTCGGGTAGTAGCTTTTCCAGTCAGCGTCGGTCTGTGCGAGAAAGTCGCGGGTCTTCGGAATAAGCGCCTTGTCCTTCTGAGCAACCATCCGCCATAGCGTGAGTCGCGAATTGAGCGTATCGGACTGCGTCGCGCTCAAATGACCCGTGGGAATGACGATGCTCGCGTAGGTGTCGTGTAGCGAACGGCTCATGGCGAGGACACCGTTCAGGCCGAAGCCACCGACGATCAACGTAATCACCGTGCTAGTGACGAGCACCAGGATGATCTTGGATTTGACCGTTGAAAATAACTGGTTCACCGGGACCCCTTCGAGAAAATTGGTCTGAGAGGCAAGCGCCGGGCCAGGCTAACTCGACAGGAACGTAGCGCCCGGGCGGTTTTACCACCCACGTCGACACGACAGTCGGGTCATGACTCTGCAAAGGCGCATGATCCTTGGCCCGATCGCGGGCGTATTCGCTTTAACCGTGGATGTCCTTCGGCTTTCCGAAAGAATCCTTTAGGCATTTCCGCGCTCCGTTGATCCGATGTCAAAGAAAGGGGGGCGAAAGGAGTGATTACGAGCGAAGTGGCGAACGTGCTTATTAGCGTCCGGGCGATTCGCGACTGCGCCACTAGCGCGCTAAATGGCACATAAAGCGGGAGATCCGAGGGCACAGAAAAGAAAAAAGGCCCTCGACGTTTCGTCGTAGGGCCTTGCTTGACGAGGGCTCCAGGAAGGAACCCATGTCGTACCTCAATCTGGTCCGCCCGTCCGGGATCGAACCAGCAACCGTCCTCAGCCAGCACACCAGGAAATCAACTTCCTCGTACGCCGAATGAGGACCAGCGGTTATCAGAACTGGTTCATCGTGTTGTCTTTACCCGCCGCTTTCAGCGCTGCTTCGCCGCTGAAATACTCCTTGTGATCGTCGCCGATGTCCGAGCCCGACATGTTCTGGTGCTTGACGCAGGCGATGCCCTGGCGGATTTCCTTACGCTGCACGCCAGCCACATAACCCAGCATGCCCTGGTCACCGAAGTATTCCTTCGCGAGGTTGTCGGTCGACAGTGCAGCGGTGTGGTACGTCGGCAGCGTGATCAGGTGGTGGAAGATGCCTGCTTCGCGCGCCGCGTCGGCCTGGAACGTGCGGATCTTTTCGTCGGCGGCGATTGCCAGTTCCGACTGGTCGTATTCCGCGCTCATCAGCTGGCCGCGTTCGTAGGCCGACACATCCTTGCCTGCGGCCTTCATCGCGTCATACGCCTGCTGACGGAAGTTCAGGGTCCAGTTGAACGACGGGCTGTTGTTGTACACCAGCTTGGCGTTCGGGATGACCTTGCGAATCTCGTTGACCATGGCGCCGATCTGGCCGATGTGCGGCTTTTCGGTTTCGATCCACAGCAGGTCAGCGCCGTTTTGCAGCGACGTGATGCAATCCAGGACGCAACGCGCTTCGCCCGTGCCGGCGCGGAACTGGAACAGGTTGCTAGGCAGGCGCTTCGGACGCAGCAGCTTGCCCTCGCGCTTGATGACGACGTCACCATTGCCCAGTGCATCGGCGGAGATTTCGTCGCAATCGAGGAACGAATTGTATTGGTCGCCCAGGTCGCCCGGCGTGTTGGTCACGGCGATCTGCTTGGTCAGGCCGGCGCCCAGCGAGTCGGTACGGGACACGATGATGCCGTCGTCCACGCCCAGTTCCAGGAACGCGTAGCGGATCGCGCGGATCTTGGCCAGGAAGTCCTCGTGCGGCACGGTGACCTTGCCGTCCTGGTGGCCGCACTGCTTCTCGTCGGACACCTGGTTTTCGATCTGGATGCAGCATGCGCCCGCTTCGATGAACTGCTTGGCCAGCAGGTAGGTTGCTTCGGCGTTGCCGAAACCCGCGTCGATGTCGGCGATGATAGGCACGACGTGGGTGACGTGGTTGTCGATCTTGTGCTGGATGGCGGCCTTGGCAGCAGCGTCCTTTGCGGCGTCCAGTTCGCGGAACAGGCCGCCCAGTTCACGGGCGTCGGCCTGGCGCAAGAAGGTGTACAGCTCACGGATCAGCGCGCTGACCGAGGTCTTTTCGTGCATCGACTGGTCCGGCAGCGGGCCGAACTCGGAGCGCAGCGCGGCGACCATCCAGCCGGACAGATAAAGGTAGCGGCGGTCGGTGCTGTTGAAGTGCTTCTTGATGGAGATCATCTTCTGCTGGCCGATGAAGCCGTGCCAGCAACCCAGCGACTGGGTGTATTTCGACGGGTCGGCATCGTAGGCGGCCATGTCGGCGCGCATGATCTTCGCGGTGTAGCGGGCGATGTCCAGGCCCGTCTTGAACTTGTTCTGGGCACGCATACGAGCGGCGTACTCGGGATTGATGGCATTCCACGAGCTGCCTTGTTTCTCTTTCAAACCGGCAACTGCCTTGATGTCGTCTTGATATTGGGTCATGTGAACCTCTCGAGAATAAATCGTGTTTGAAGAAATCGTTGAGTCTGCCGCTACGTGTGCCGAAGCAAACTGCATGACTAAATTGTAGCCTCGTCTCAATAAGTCGAGACGAAGTCTTATATAAGACATAAGACTTAATTTCTTCTTGTTTTTCAATGAGATACGCGACAATTTTTGCAATGCAAAACACGTTTTCAGAGGACGAAAGCATGGCGCGAGGAAATCCAAAAGGAATCCCGCAATGCGAAATGCGTTTTCGTAGTCGGAGGCAGGGCAATTGAGGAAGGTTTGAGCAACGAAAGCTGGGGAGATGATTGCGTAGACATCTGTTTCCACGAACCGACGTTCCGACGCGCGATCACATGCGCCGCGCAAGCTGCCAGGGTGACCAGCGGGTGCGTCGCACGGCTTTTGCCATTCATTGGCGATGCATCCAAGGGAATTGCGACACGACATCCGGACGCTGCAGGAACTGCCGGGGCGTGGCGAGATAGCCGACGCGGGGAATTCACGCTCGCCGGTAGCTGACCGGTTTCCAGATCGCGGCCATTTCTGCTCCAGGCTTTCCAGACTTGAGTGTTTGTTGTTGCGTCTGGGCTATTCCCGCCTCCGCAACTTTTCCGCCAAATGGCGCATGAAGCGGAGTTTCCGGCGGCACAGAAAAGACAAAAGGCCCCGGGGCTTTCGCCGTAGGGCCTTCATTGGGTGGGGTTCTACGAACCCAGGATCACGTCTAATTCTGGCGCGCCCGGCTGGGATCGAACCAGCAACCCCTGCCTTCGGAGGGCAGTACTCTATCCATTGAGCTACGGGCGCATTTGTGCAAAAGCGCCGCCATCAGGCCGAAGAACACGGGGATAGCAGCGCCGGAGTGAGACCGAGAGGATACCCGGTTTCGCCTGACCCGTCCACCGCGCGGGCTGTCCGGGCCGCCCGCGAGCCTGAGCGGGGCAGCGAAGGAAACACGCCGCACAAAACGGCGCCACACCAAACCCGGTTCGCACACATCCCGCCGCTCGGGGTAAACGCCCGCTGAACGCGCCCGCGCACTTACACTCGTCTCAAAACCTTGCGTCTATAATCTTTGCGATATTTGAGCCATCGCAAGGCCTCAGCCGTCCTGCAGTACCCGCTCACGACAATACCAAAGGAAGACGGAGACAAGCATGAGCGAAGCGCCCCACGGAAACCCGATCAAAACGCCCGGCCAGTTGATCGCCGCCGTTGTCGCCGGATTTGCGGTCCCGATCGTCATCATCATCCTGCTCGCCTACTACGTCGACAACACGACGCGCACAGGCGCCGGCACCGACGAACTCGCCCCCGACGAAGTCGCCCACCGCATCGCGCCCATCGCGCAGGTGTCCGTGCACGACGCCAACGCGCCGCGCGTCTACAAGACCGGCGAGCAGGTCTTTCAGGCCGTCTGCTCGGCGTGTCACGCGAGCGGCACGGCGGGTGCGCCGAAGTTCGGCAACTCGGGCGACTGGGCGCCGCGCATCGCGCAGGGATTCGACACGCTCTGGCACACCGCACTCGCCGGCAAGGGCGCCATGCCGCCGCGCGGCGGCACCAGTCCCGACGACTACAGCGATTACGAAATCGGCCTCGCGGTTGCTTACATGGCGAACCGCGGCGGCGCGAACTTCCAGGATCCGCCGAAGCCTGCCGCCAGCGCAGCACAGAGCGCGTCCGGGGCGGCAGCGGCGAGCGCACCGGCTGCTGCGGGTGCCGAGACGAACGCCCAGACCACCGCGGCCATGGCGGCGATCGCGAGTATTCCGCAAGCGGCGTCCGCTCCGGCCGGAGGTGCCGCCGGGCAAAGCGCGGATGCCTCGCAGGCCGGTAAGGCGCTTTATCAGCAGGTCTGCCAGGCGTGTCACGCCGCGGGTATTCTGGGCGCGCCCAAGTTCGGCAACAAGAACGACTGGGCGCCGCGCCTGAAAGACCCCATGGACACCGTCTACAACTACGCGCTGCACGGCAAGGGCCAGATGCCACCGAAGGGCGGCTCCACCGCCTCCGACGCCGATGTGAAGGCCGCCGTCGATTACATGGTGAGCTCGGTGAAGTAAGCGCACGCTCACGTCGCCAGCGCCTTCTGCAACAAACAAGAAAGGGCTGCATCTCGCGATGCAGCCCTTTTAGCTTTCGACGTCACCGCCGCCGTGCAGAGGCAGAGGACACCTCAGCCCTTTTGCAGCAGTGCCTTCAGGCTGGCAAGCCGGTCCTTAGGCGACATCGGCGCTTCTTCGGCGGTGGGTGGCGGCGCGTCATCGAGCGCCATCTCCGGGATGAACCGCGACGCCTCGCACACCACCGTTTCTCTCGCCCGCTTGCGCTTCTTGCACCAGTTCAGATGCAGGCTACGCTGCGCGCGCGTGATCGCGACGTACATCAGCCGACGCTCTTCCTCGATCCGCGCGTCGTCGATCGGTTCGTCGTCGGCGCCGCCGCGGTGGGGCATGATCCCCTCCTCCACGCCCACCAGAAACACGTGCGGATACTCCAGCCCCTTCGATGCGTGCACCGTCGATAGCCGCACGGCGTCCGGGTCGTCTTCCTTGCCTTCGAGCATCGACATCAGCGCCACGGTCTGGATCAGGCCGAGCAGGTTCTTGCCGGTATCCGCGAGGCCGTCGGCGTTGTCGTAGCCGGTTGCCTCCGCGTCTTCGCCGATTTCCTGCTCCGGCTTCGTGCCCTTGCGCTTGAGCCATTCGAGGAATTCGAGCACGTTCTGCCATTTCGACTGCGCCTGGCGCTCGTCGAAGGCGTCGTAGAGATACGCCTCGTAGTGGATCGCGTCCATGAGGTCGTCGAGCACGGTCGTCGCCGCGTCCTTCTCCGCGCGCTCGGCGAGGCGTTGCATGAAGTCGCAGAACACGCGCATCGGCTCGACCTGGCGCGCCGAGAGCCGCGCCTCGATGCCGCCCATGTACACCGCCTCGAACAGCGACACCTTCGCCTGGCCCGCGAACGCGCCGAGCGCTTCGAGCGTCGTGTTGCCGACGCCGCGTCGCGGCGTGGTAATCGCGCGGATGAACGCGGGATCGTCGTCGTGGTTCGCGATCAGGCGCAGGTAAGCGCAGATGTCCTTGATCTCAGCTTTGTCGAAGAACGACTGCCCGCCCGAGAGCACATACGGAATGCGCTCGCGCCTCAGAACCTGCTCGAAGATGCGCGCCTGGAAGTTGCCGCGATACAGGATCGCGTAATCGCGAAACTGCGCACGCCGCTCGAACTTGTGCGCGGAGAGCCGGAACACGACCGACTCGGCCTCGTGTTCTTCGTCGTTGCAGGGCGTGACGGTGATCGTGTCGCCCATGCCGTGTTCGGACCACAGCTTCTTTTCGAAGAGCTTCGGATTGTTCGCGATGACGTTGTTCGCCGCCGTGAGGATGCGCACCGTCGATCGGTAGTTCTGTTCCAGCTTGATGACGTGCAGCTTCGGGAAATCCTTGCCGAGTTGCGCGAGATTTTCGAGCGTTGCGCCGCGCCAGCCGTAGATGGCCTGGTCGTCGTCGCCCACGGCCGTGAATGCTGCGCGCGGGCCCGCCAGCAGCTTGACCAGTTCGTACTGGCAGGTGTTGGTGTCCTGGTACTCGTCGATCAGCAGATACCGCAGCTTGTTCTGCCAGCGATCGCGCACCTGTTCATTCTTCGCGAAGAGTTCGGTGGGCAGACGGATCAGGTCGTCGAAATCGACAGCCTGGTACGCATGCAGCGTTGCGACGTAGTTGCGATAGACGATCGCCGCCTGGTGCTCGTCTTCGTTCGACGCCGTGGCGAGCGCCTCTTCCGGCATCACGAGACCGTTCTTCCAGAGCGAGATGATCGACTGGATCTTGCGGATGAAGCCCTTGTCGGTCGAACCCACCTGCTCCTGGATCAGGGAGAAGCAGTCGTCGGAGTCCATGATCGAGAACTGGGGCTTGAGACCCAGATGCTCGGCTTCCTGGCGCAGGATCTGCACGCCGAGCGAGTGGAACGTACAAACGGTGAGCTGGTTTACCGGCACCTTGCGGCCTTCCTTGCCAGGCGTGGTGAGCGTCTTGCCTTCGAGCAGCTTGCTCACGCGCTCGCGCATTTCGGCGGCGGCCTTGTTGGTGAAGGTGACGGCTGCGATATGGCGTGGCTCGAAGCCTTTTGCTTCGATGAGGTGCGCGATCTTCTGCGTGATCACGCGCGTCTTGCCGCTGCCCGCGCCGGCGAGCACGAGACAGGGACCGTCGAGATAGCGCACCGCTTCGCTTTGGGCGGGATTCAGGCCTGCGGACATCGTTGCTGGATTGGAAAAACGGTTGGAACTGCTGGAACGCGTGCGGCACGGTCTACCGTGCGCGCGGCTGGCGCGCTTTGAACACCGGCGGACACCGGCACGCGCACTGTCACGGTGCGAGGCGCGCGGTGTGCCCGGATGGCTTCCGCACAACTTCACGTGGGGCGAGTCCGGCACGCGGGACGTGGGATGTTAACACGACAACTGCACGACAACCGGATCACCCAGACGCACGCTTGCGGTCAGAGCGAACAGTGCGAACGCCTCACCTCGAGCGTGGCCCCAGGCAACCGATACGACCCCGCGAGCGGTGCTTGCTTGCGCCCCACTCTCCGGGCTCTGCGTGCCACAATAACGCGCTCCTGCCCACCGCCGATGTGGCTCGCACCGCGCCGCCCCTGGAGGAATTACCCCATGACTTCACCGCTGAAAATCGGCCTGATGGGCTACGGCTTTGCCGGCCAGACCTTCCATGCACCCGTGATCGCGCATTGTCCTGGCGCCACGCTTGCCGCCATCGCCACGGGACAGCCCGAACGCGCGCGCGCCGACTTCCCTGATGCCGCAATCGTCCCCGATCTCGACGCACTGCTCGCCCTCGACGACATCGAATGCGTCGTCATCGCGACGCCGAACGACACGCACTTCGACCTCGCGCGCCGCGTCCTTGCGCGCGGCAAGCACGTTCTCGTCGACAAGCCCGTCACCTTGAGCGCCGCGCAAGCGCGCGAGTTGGCCGCGCTCGCCGCCGACCGGGGGCTCGTGTTCGCGCCGTTCCACAACCGCCGCTGGGACGGCGATTTCCTCACCGTGCGAGCGTTGCTCGCCAGCGGCGAACTGGGCCGCGTAACGCACTTCGAATCGCATTTCGACCGCTTCCGCCCGCTGGTGCGCCAGCGCTGGCGCGAGGACGCCGCGCGCGGCGGCGGTCTGCTCTATGACCTCGGGCCGCATCTGATCGACCAGACGCTCGCGCTTTTCGGCGCGCCGGAGACCGTCACCGCGTTCGTGCGCACAAGCCGCGACAATGCGACGGCACCCGACTACGTGCATCTGGTGCTCGGCTACGCGAACCACGACGCCGTGCTGCACGCTAGCGCGCTCGCCGCATTCTCTCCGCGGTTCGTGATCAACGGCACGCGCGGGAGCTATCTGAAGAACGGTCTCGACACGCAGGAAGACCAGCTGAGGGCGGGGTTGCGCCCTGGCCAGCCGGGGTTCGGCGCGGGCAACGAGGCCGGCCGGCTGCATGCACTGAACGACGCCTCCTCGGGGAGCGACGGCGGCGAAACGGAACGCACGCTGCCAACTGCCGCTGGCGATTACGCGGACCTCTATCGTGCGCTGGCCGCATCGATCCGCGAAGGCACGCCATTCCCGGTGAGCCCGCAGGATGCCATCGACGTGATGACGGTCATCGAGCTAGCCATGCAAAGCGCCGACGAAGGCCGCACGCTCCCGTTCGTGCGCACCGCTTGAATCAGGCCGATGCGTACCGTCTGAATGGTCACGGCGCGTGGCAAGCTCCGCGCCGATGACGTTGACGCCACACGCCGGATTTCCGGCCGCCTGGCGGCGCACCAGGACCAACCAGGGGCACATACAAACGGTTGCAGGCGCGTTTGCAGGGTTGGTTATCGCGCGGCGAGCGCGACACGTTGTGCGTCCAGACAACGCCGCAAAGAGCGACCATGAGCAAAAAGGAGTCTCACATGTCCCGCATCCTGCGCACGCTGGCCGCCAGCGCGCTCATCTCGACGCTCGCCGCGTGCGTCGTCACGCGGCCACCACACACGCAGCACCCTGCCGGCCCGAATCCGCACGACGCCGCTGTCGAGCGCCTGCGTCAGGTGGATGGCCGCATCGACAACCTCGGCCACCGACTCGACACGCGCGTGAATCAGGGATACTACCCGCTGCCGCAGGGTAACGCGCTGCATCACCGCCTCGACGAAATCCGCAACGAAGCGCACGACATGGCTGGCCAGCACGGCGGCGGTATCTCGCCCGACGAGCAGCGCGTGCTGAACGAGGAACTCGACACCGCCGCGCGCGCGATCGGCGAGTAATGCCCGTGACCCACAACCTGCGCGTCGCAAATTGGCGAGCGATCGCTGAAGGCCCGCCTCCCACGGCAAACTCCTTCCGGCGCAAGCGCGCCACCCGCCCGCCGACGCTCGCCGTCGCAACAGGCGAGCGCCATCTGCTCCCGCCCCGAAAATATTCCGCATTGACACGTCCCGTGTGCGTCAACGACAATCGCTGCGCGCGCCGGGAGAGCGCGCCGATTGCGCCGTGAGTCGATATACGACGACACACGACACAACCGGCGCCGCCGAAGGGGCAACCCACAAACTCTCAGGCAAAAGGACCGTGCGCGCCGGACCGCCTGTCTGCAAGCCTGTGCGCGAAGCGCGCGGCAAACGGACAAGCACCAGGGTCCGCACTCTGGAGAGCGGCAGCAGAACGGCGGCAAGACAGGCCGCGTTCAGACTGCCCACCGAAGGGGCGCGCGCCGCCAGCACTGCACTCCGCAGCGCGGCGCAATCTCTCAGGTACCGAGGACAGAGGGGCCATGCACGAAACGTCCACAGGCACAGCGCCTGCGGCGGCTCATGCATGGCCCTTTTCGTTTCCGAACGTGCCGAGACCGCCCATGACCGAACTGAAACACACCCCGCTCCACGCCACGCACCGCGCGCTCAATGCACGCATGGTCGATTTCGGCGGCTGGGACATGCCCGTCAACTACGGCTCGCAGATCGACGAGCACCACGCCGTGCGCACCGATGCCGGCATGTTCGACGTCTCGCACATGTGCGTCGTCGATTTCGCGGGCCCGAAGGCGCGTGAATTCTTCTCGCGCGCGCTCGCCAACAACGTCGCGAAACTCGCCACGCCGGGCCGCGCGCTCTACTCGTGCATGCTGAACCCGCAGGGCGGCGTGATCGACGACCTCATCGTCTACTTCTTCGCCGACGATCAGTTCCGCACCGTCGTCAACGCCGGCACCGCCGAAAAAGACATCGCCTGGTTCGAGAAGCTCAACGCCGAAGGTGGCTTTGGCCTCACCATCACGCCGCGCCGCGATCTGGCGATCGTCGCCGTGCAGGGCCCGAATGCGCGCGACAAAGTCTGGCAAGTTGCGCCTTCGACGCGCACCGCCACCGAGCCCCTCAAGCCCTTCAACGCCGCGAAGATCGAAGCGACGCCGTTCGGCGAATTGATGGTCGCGCGCACCGGCTACACCGGCGAGGATGGCTTCGAAGTCGTGCTGCCGGCTACCACCGTCTGCGAGTTCTGGGACGCACTGCAACGCCAGGGCGTGAAGCCCGCCGGCCTCGGCGCACGCGACACGCTGCGCCTCGAAGCGGGCATGAACCTCTACGGCCAGGACATGGACGACAACGTCTCGCCGCTCGACGCGGGCCTCGCGTGGACCGTCGACATGAAGGAGCCGCGCGACTTCATCGGCCGCGCCGTGCTCGAAGCGAACGGCGCACGCATGGCGTTCGTCGGCCTCATCCTGCAGAAGGAAAACGGCAAGGCCGGCGGCGTGCTGCGCGCGCACCAGAAGGTCGTCACGCCGCAGGGCGAAGGCGAGATCACGAGCGGCACCTTCTCGCCGACGATGCAGGAATCCATCGCCTTCGCGCGCGTGCCCCAGGGCGTGCAGCCGGGCGACGTCGTGCAGGTGCTGATCCGCGACAAGGCGCTTCCCGCAAGCGTGGTAAAACTGCCGTTCGTGCGCAACGGCAAGGTGCTCGTCGCCTGATCCGTGCGCTTCGCGTTCCGCGCACGTCCCCTCTTCTCAAGCCTTAACTAAGTTAGCAAACACTGCGAACCACGCACTGGAGCATCCAATGAGCATCCCGGCCGATCTGAAATACACCGAATCGCACGAATGGGTCCGCACCGAAGCCGACGGCACGCTGACCGTCGGTATCACCGACCACGCGCAGGAAGCACTCGGCGACATCGTGTTCCTCGAACTGCCCGCAGCAGGCCGCACCGTCGCCGCGGGCGATGCAGTCGCGGTGATCGAGTCGGTGAAGGCCGCCTCGGACATCTACGCGCCGGTCGCGGGCGAGATCATCGAATCGAACAGCGCACTCGCCGACACGCCCGATCAGGTGAACGGCGCGCCCTACGAGTCGTGGCTCTTCAAGATCAAGCCCGCCGCGGGCGCTTCGCTCGACAAGCTGATCGACGCCGCCGGCTACGAAAAAGCCATCGGCGCATAACCCTCACCGCTCAAGGCGCGGCGGCCCGAGCCCGGCTGCCGCGTCTGGCGGTGCATGGGACCAGAGTCCGGGCTAAGCCCTGACTCTGGTCGACACAGGACACACCCCATGAAGCTCGAACACCCGGATCGTCTGATGAACACCCCTCTCTCGCTAGCTGCGCTTGAAGCGCACGACGCCTTCGCAGGCCGCCACATCGGCCCCGACTCGGCCGACCAGCAAGCGATGCTCGACACGCTCGGCTTCGCCTCGCGGGCAGCGCTTATCGATGCGGTGATTCCGGAGAAGATCCGCCGCAAGGAAACGCTGCCGCTCGGCCCCTTTGCGCTGCCGCGCACGGAAGCCGAAGCGCTCGCGGGCCTGCGCGCGATCGCGGACAAGAACGCGGTGTTCCGCTCATACATCGGCCAGGGCTACTACGACACGCACACGCCGGCGGTCATCCTGCGCAACGTGCTGGAGAACCCGGCGTGGTACACCGCGTACACGCCATACCAGCCGGAAATCTCGCAGGGTCGCCTTGAAGCCCTGCTGAACTTCCAGCAGATGATCACCGACCTCACGGGCCTCGCGATCTCGAACGCTTCGCTGCTCGACGAAGCCACCGCCGCCGCCGAAGCGATGACGCTCGTGCAGCGCACCGGCAAGTCGAAGTCGAATGTGTTCTTCGTCGCCGATGACGTGCTGCCGCAAACGCTCGAAGTCGTGAAGACGCGTGCGAAGCCGATCGGCATCGAGGTGAAGGTCGGTCCGGCTCATGAAGCCGCACAAGCAGGCGCCTTTGGCGTGCTGCTGCAATATCCGGGCACCAACGGCGATGTGCGCGACTACCGCGAACTCGCTGCTGCCGTTCACGCGACGGGTGGCGCGGTCATCGCCGCTGCCGACCTGCTCGCGCTCACGATGCTCACGCCGCCCGGCGAATGGGGCGCGGACGTGGCCCTCGGCAACTCGCAGCGCTTCGGCGTGCCGATGGGCTTCGGCGGCCCGCACGCCGCCTACCTCGCCGTGCGCGACGAATTCAAGCGGCAGATGCCGGGCCGTCTTGTCGGCGTGACCGTCGATGCGCAAGGCAACCCCGCGCTGCGTCTCGCGCTGCAGACGCGCGAACAGCACATCCGCCGCGAGAAGGCGACGTCGAACGTCTGCACGGCGCAGGCGCTGCTCGCGATCATGGCGAGCATGTACGCCGTCTATCATGGCCCGCACGGACTCAAGACGATCGCGCAACGCGTGAACCGCATTGCGGCGATCCTCGCGGCAGGCGCCCAGCAACTTGGCTACACGCGCATCAACGGCACCTTCTTCGACACGCTCACGTTCGAAACCGGCCCGCGCACGCAGGCGCTCGTCGACGCGGCGCTCGCACGCGGCATGAACCTGCGCCACGTGAGCGAAACGCGCGTGGGTGTGTCTGTCGATGAAACGACCACGCGCGCCGATCTCGCCGATCTGCTCTCCGTATTCGCGCAAGCCGCGTTCGCGGGCGAAACGCCGTCGGTCGATGCACTCGACGCCACGCTCGCCAAGTCCAGCGCGGCCACGTTCCCGGCGACGCTCGTGCGCGAAAGCGCGTACCTCACGCATCCGGTGTTCAACCGCCACCATTCGGAAACGGAAATGCTGCGTTATCTGCGCAGCCTCTCCGACAAGGACCTCGCGCTCGACCGTTCGATGATCCCGCTCGGCTCGTGCACGATGAAGCTCAACGCGACGTCCGAAATGCTGCCGGTGACGTGGCCCGAGTTCGGCCGCATTCACCCGTTCGCGCCCTCCGAACAGACCGTCGGCTATCGCGAGATGGTCGATCAGCTCGAACAGATGCTCGTGGCTGCAACCGGTTACGCCGCCGTCTCGCTGCAGCCGAACGCGGGCTCGCAGGGCGAGTACGCCGGTCTGCTCATCATTCACGCGTACCATGCCTCGCGCGGTGAAGGGCATCGCAATGTCTGCCTGATTCCGGCATCGGCGCACGGCACGAACCCGGCGTCGGCGCAGATGGCGGGCATGCAGGTCGTCGTCGTCGCTTGCGACTCGCAAGGCAACATCGATATCACCGACCTCAAGGCCAAGGCCGAACAGCACTCGGCCAATCTTGCCGCGATCATGATCACGTATCCGTCGACGCACGGCGTGTTCGAAGAAAACGTGCGCGAAGTCTGCGAGATCGTGCATGCGCACGGCGGCCAGGTCTACGTGGACGGCGCGAACATGAACGCGATGGTCGGCCTCGCGGCCCCGGGCCAGTTCGGCGGCGACGTCTCGCACCTGAACCTGCACAAGACCTTCTGCATTCCGCACGGCGGCGGCGGACCGGGCGTCGGTCCGGTCGCGGTCGGCGCGCATCTCGCGCAGTTCCTGCCGAACCAGTTGTCGAGCGGCTACAAGCGCGACGACAACGGCATCGGCGCTGTGAGCGCAGCGGCTTATGGCTCGGCATCGATCCTGCCGATCTCGTGGATGTACATCGCCATGATGGGCGCGGCCAACCTCACCGCCGCCACCGAAGCCGCGATCCTGAACGCGAACTACGTCGCGAAGAAACTCGCGCCGCACTTCCCGGTGCTCTACAGCGGCCCCGGCGGGCTCGTCGCGCACGAGTGCATTCTCGACCTGCGCCCCATCAAGGATGCAAGCGGCATCTCCGTGGATGACGTCGCCAAGCGCCTGATGGACTACGGCTTCCACGCGCCGACGATGAGCTTCCCGGTACCGGGCACGCTGATGGTCGAGCCGACCGAATCGGAATCGAAGGACGAACTCGACCGCTTCATCGACGCGATGATTGCGATCCGCGAGGAAATCCGCGCCGTGGAAGAAGGCCGCGCCGACAAGGAAGACAACCCGCTGAAGCACGCACCGCACACGGCGGCCGTGGTCGTCGCGGACGGCTGGAAGCACGCGTACTCGCGCGAACAGGCCGCGTACCCGGTGCGCTCGCTCGTGGCGCAGAAGTACTGGCCGCCGGTTGGCCGTGCCGATAACGCGTATGGCGACCGCAACCTGTTCTGCTCGTGCGTGCCGATCGCAGAATACGACGAAGCACACGCAGCAGAGGCGCAGCAGGGCTGACGCGGCGCCCTGCCCGCCGCCGCGCGCCGACTGGAGTTGGCACGCGGCGTCAAGCATCACCCTCACATTTGCCGCCGCAAACCGCTAACATCACACACCTGTCAGCCTTGAATCAGGGAGCCTGCATGGCGCGGAAGGTGCGAACGGTTTCAACCCGGGCGTCGACCCGGCAGGCGCGCGGTGGCGCGCGCTCGTCAGATGCGGTCAATCGGGCCCGCGCGTCCGGTGCCGGCCGGCCGGAAAAGCGCGTCGCGACGCATCCTCACGCGAAACCCATCGCCGGATTCACCCGCGCACTCGCCACGGCCTGCGCCGCGCTCGCGTTGTCGAGCGCAGCCCACGCGGCGATGAACTTCTGCGCGGCGCCTGGCTTGCAGACGAGCGAGCGCACCAACGCGGACCCGGGCGTGAAGGCGCTCGTCGCGCAAGTCGAGGCGCACATCAACGACACGCCGCGCCCGCTTGCCACGCTTCACACCGAAGGGACGCTGCCGCACGAGGGCATCTACGACCAGAGCGTCGAGGCCGCGAAGGAACTCGACCTCATGCGCGACGCCGCACTCGCGTGGCGGGCAACGAGCGACGAACGGTTTCTGAAGCTCGTCGACCGCTTTCTCGCGGCGTGGGTCGGCACTTATCAGCCGAGCTTCAATCCCATCGACGAAACGCGCTTCGAAGGACTGATCCTCGCCTACGACATGACCGCGAGCGCACTGCCCGTGAAGACGCGCAACGCGACCATGGCGTTCCTGAACCGCTTCGCGAGCGGCTACATCGCCCAGGTGGAGGCGCAGCCGCGGCCGCTCAAGGGTACGTTCGCCAACAACTGGCAGAGCCACCGCGTCAAGCTGATCGCAATGATCGCGTTCACGCTCGACAACCGGAAGATGATCGCGACGGCACAGAGCCTCTTCGTCGAGCATCTCGGCGATAACGTCGCGCCCGACGGCTCGACGCTCGATTTCACCGAACGCGATGCGCTGCACTACGTGGCATTCGATTTGCAGCCGCTGGTGACAGCGGCACTCGCCGCGCGCCGCCACAACCGCAACTGGCTGACCGAGCGCGCGACGAACGGCGCGACGCTCGCGAAGGCGCTCGACTGGCTCACGCCTTATGCAACGGGTGAAAAGACCCATGAAGAGTTCGTGCGCTCGACGGTGCCGTTCGACGCACGGCGCCGCGAAGCGGGCTTGCCCGGTTTCACCGGCGCATGGGACCCGAAAAACGCCGCCGAGCTTTTCCACCTGGCCGCCCGCCTCGACGGCCGCTTTTCACCGGTCGCGCTCAGGCTTGCGCCGACCCCGCCCGCGTGGCTCGCCGTGTGCCTGCCGCTGCCCGCGCGCTAGCAGCGCGGTACGGCCCAGGCAGGCACGGCGAATAAGCGCGATCATTGAACCAGACGTCAGTTTTTCGTAGCAGGAGCAGTACCCATGGCAGTCAGCGTTTTCGATCTCTTCAAAATCGGCATTGGACCCTCCAGTTCGCACACGGTCGGGCCGATGCGCGCCGCGCTGATGTTCGCCGAGGGACTTGAGCGCGACGGCCTGCTCAGCGCCACCGCGACGGTCAAAGTCGAGCTGTATGGCTCGCTCGGCGCGACCGGCAAAGGGCACGGCACAGACCGCGGCGTGATGCTCGGCCTGATGGGCGACGCGCCCGACACCGTGAATCCCGACACCATCGCGGAGCGCCTCGAAGCCGTGCGCGCATCGCGCGTCCTCGCGCTGCTCGGCCGTCACGCGATTCCGTTCGTGCTGAAGGAGCACATCGCGTTCTATCGCCAGGCGCTGCCCGAGCACCCGAACGGCATGAAGCTGTACGCGTTCGACGCCAACGGCACCACGCTGCGCGAGAGCACGTATCTCTCCGTGGGCGGCGGCTTCGTCGTGACGGCCGGTGCGCCGAACACGAAGGTGCTGGCCGCCGCCGCTCAAATGCCGCATCCGTTTCGCACCGGTAACGAAATGCTCGCGCTGTGCGACTCGACGGGCAAGAGCATCGCTCAGCTGATGCTCGAGAACGAACGCGTCTGGCACAGCGATGACGCCATCCGCAGCGGCCTTTTGCGCATCTGGGACGTGATGCAGTCGTGTGTCGCGCGCGGTTGCGGGATCGGCAATCCGGACGCCGATGGCACGCTACCCGGGCCCTTGAAGGTCAAGCGTCGCGCCCCGGAGTTGTATCGCGCGCTCACCGGCAACCCCGAGCGCTCGCTGCAGGACCCGCTCTCGATGATCGACTGGATCAACCTCTACGCGATCGCCGTCAACGAGGAAAACGCCGCGGGCAGCCGCGTCGTCACCGCACCGACCAACGGCGCCGCCGGCATCATCCCCGCCGTGCTCCACTACTACGTGCGCTTCACGCCCGGCGCGAGCGATGACGGCGTGATCGACTTCCTGCTCACCGCCGCCGCGATCGGCATCCTCTACAAGCTCAACGCGTCGATCTCCGGCGCCGAAGTGGGCTGCCAGGGCGAAGTCGGCGTCGCGTGCTCGATGGCCGCGGGCGCGCTTGCCGCCGTGCTCGGCGGCAGCCCCCGGCAAGTCGAGAACGCCGCCGAGATCGGCATGGAGCACAACCTCGGGCTCACCTGCGACCCCGTCGGCGGCATGGTTCAGATTCCCTGCATCGAGCGCAATGCGATGGCATCCGTGAAGGCCGTGAACGCCGCACGCATGGCGCTGCGCGGCAACGGCGCGCATTACGTCTCACTCGACTCGGTCATCAAGACCATGCGCGAGACCGGCGCCGACATGAAGACGAAGTACAAGGAAACGTCGCGCGGCGGCCTCGCGGTGAATATCGTCGAGTGCTGACGCGAGGCGTGCGTCGTCCTGTTCTTTCGAATGAGCTACTGGAGGAGACATAAAGACATGACCGCGATGACACCGCCGACCAATTCCCCATCCCCCGCCAAAACACCGACAACCACAGGCGCACGCCTGCTCGTCGAAGCGCTGAACGCGAACGGCGTGACGCGCGTGTTCTGCGTGCCGGGCGAGAGCTACCTCGCGGTGCTCGACGCGCTCCACGATGTCACGGACCGCATCGAAACGATCGTTTGCCGCCACGAAGCGGCAGCGGCGAACATGGCCGAAGCGGTCGGCAAACTCACCAGCAAGCCCGGCATCGCGTTCGTCACGCGCGGGCCGGGCGCGACGCATGCGTCGATCGGCGTGCATACGGCGTTCCAGGACTCTTCGCCGATGATCCTGCTGATCGGTCAGGTCGCGCGCGAACAGATGGACCGTGAGGCTTTCCAGGAGATCGATTACCGCCGCATGTTCGGGCAGATGGCGAAGTGGGTCGCGCAGATCGACGACGCCCGTCGCGTGCCCGAGTACCTGAGCCACGCGTTCCACATCGCGACGTCGGGGCGTCCTGGACCCGTCGTGCTCGCGCTGCCCGAGGACATGCTCAGCGATCCGTTTCCGGCCGCCGAGGCGCAGGCCGTCACCCCCGCCGCGCAGCGCGTGCAGGCCTCGCCGTCCGCCGCGCAGATCGAGCAGTTGCGCACGCTGCTCGCGAACGCGAAAAAGCCGTTCGTGATCGCGGGCGGCCACGGCTGGACGAGCGCCGCCTGCGCGGACCTGCAGCGCTTCGTCGAGCTCTGGCGTCTGCCCATCGGGCTCGCGTTCCGCTTTCAGGACACACTGAACAACGATCACCCGAACTACGCGGGCGATGTCGGCCTCGGCGTGAATCCGGCGCTTGGAGCAAGCATCCGCGACGCCGATGTGCTGCTCGCGCTCGGACCGCGCCTCGGCGAGGCGACGACAGGCGGCTACGCACTCCTCGACATCCCGAAGACGAAGCAGACGCTGATCCACGTCCATCAGGGCACGGAAGAACTCGGACGCGTCTATGCCGCCGATCTGCCGATCGTCTCAGGTCTGCCCGAAATCGCGTCGATGCTTGCGGCGCTCGACGCGCCCGCCACGTGCGCGTGGGACGGCTCGGCCGAGGAAGCGCATCGCGCGTATCTCGCATGGCGCGAGCCGCGCCCCATGCCCGGCGATGTTCAGTTGGGCGAAGTAATTCAGCAATTGCGCGCGCGCCTGCCCGACGACGCCATCGTCACGAACGGCGCGGGCAACTACGCGACATGGCTTCATCGGCATTTTGCGTATCGCCATTTCCGCTCGCAGCTAGCGCCCACCAGCGGCGCGATGGGCTACGGCGTGCCAGCCGCGATTGCCGCGAAGTCGCTCTATCCGGCGCGCACCGTGGTCGCGCTCGCGGGCGACGGGTGTTTCATGATGTCGGCGCCGGAGATCGCCACGGCGATGCAGTACGGGCTCGCCGTTGTGTTCATCGTCGTGAATAACGGACACTACGGCACGATCCGCATGCATCAGGAACGTCACTACCCGGGGCGCGTCCATGGCACGCGACTGACGAACCCGGATTTCGCGGCGTTCGCGCACGCGTTCGGCGCGTACGGCGAAGTCGTCGAATCCACCACGGCGTTCCTGCCTGCACTCGAGCGCGCGCTCGAAGCAGGACGGCCCGCCGTGATTGAAATCCGCATTCCGCAGGACGCGAGCACGCCCGCCGCAACGCTCACGCAGATTCGCGACGCGGCGCTCAAGTCGCGCGCGTAAGCGCGGGGACGAAGCAGCGACGAAGCACGCGCCTCTGCATTCGCATCCGCTTCCGCGAAAAGAAAAAGCCCTGCAGGAAAGTCTTCCTGCAGGGCTTTACTCAACTGACTCAGCTGCGCGCGCCAGCGGACAACACAACACGTCCGCCGCTCACGCCGCAAGGCGCATTACTTGCCGCCCACGCTTTGCAGCGTCGTCCACTTGCCGTCGACAACCTTGTACAGCGTGATGCCGCCGTTCTTCAGGTCGCCGCGCTCGTCATACGCGAGGTTCTTCGACGTCACGGCCACCATGCTGGTCTTTGCCAGGTACGGCAGGTACTTCGCCGGATCGGTCGAGTTCGCCGCCTTCATGGCCGCGAACATTGCCATCGCGCCGTCGTACGCATACGGCGAGTACGTCTGGACGTCTTCACCGAAGCGCTGCTTGTACTTCGCCACATAGTCCTTGCCGCCAGGCATTTCTTCGAGCGGCAGGCCCGCCAGCGATGCCACCGTGCCGTTCGCCGCGTCGCCCGCGATCTGCAGGAACGTCGGCGTGTGGACCATTTCGCCGCCCATCAGCGGAGCCTTCATGCCGAGCGACTTCATCTGCTTGACCATCGGGCCAGCTTGCGAATCCGCGCCGCCGTAGTAAATCAGGTCCGGATTCTGCGCCTTCAGCTTGGTCAGGATCGACTTGAAGTCCACGGCCTTGTCGTTCGTGTACTCGCGATCGATGATCGTGCCGCCCGCCGACTTCGCTGCCTTCGCGAACTGGTCGGCCAGGCCCTGGCCGTAGGCCGTACGATCGTCAACCACGGCGATCTTCTTCATGCCGAGCGTCTTCACCGCGAACGTGCCCGCCACCGAACCTTGCTGCGTGTCCGAGGTCATCATGCGGAACGTCGTCTTGAAGCCTTGCTGCGTGTACTCCGGCGCCGTCGCCATGGCGATCTGCGGGATGCCAGCGTTCGAGTAGATGCGCGATGCCGGGATGGTCGTACCCGAATTGAAGTGGCCGAGCATACCCTTGATGCCGTCGTCCACCAGCTTCTGCGCGACGGTCGTGCCCGTGCGCGGGTCGGCCTGGTCGTCCTGCGCGTCGAGCACGAAGCGAACCTGCTTGCCGCCGATCATCGGCTTGGTTGCGTTCTCCTGCTCGACGGCAAGCGTGATGCCGTTCTGGAAGTCCTTGCCGTAGTGCGCCTGTGCGCCCGTCATCGGACCGGCAAAACCGATCTTCACTTCCTCGACTTGCTGCGCGTGTGCGGTCCCCGCCAGCGACATGGCGGCAACGATCGTTGCGCCTGCCAGCTGCTTCATCGTGTGTTGCATGGCTTCTCCTAGTTACCAGGTGATTGGAGCGGCTTCGGCGCGTAGCTTTGCCGCTTCGTTGTCAAGAGACGACCGACAGTATGGCTGTTGCTTAACCAATCGTCATCAAGTTAGCGTTACCGCCCGCGGCGGCTGTATTAACGCTCACCGAACGCTCCGTGAGGAGACGCTCGAGTGCGTAATCTTCATCGCCGTTCGCGAGCGCATGGGCCGCGACGCCCTGCACCGAAACGATCGGCCCCGGACGCTTCGCCACTTCCTTCACGAGCGCGAGCAGCTCGTCGCTGTCGCCTTCGAAGAGCACTGCGTCGTATTGCGACGTTTCGCCACCCTTATGCACCGCGCCGTGCGCCTTCAGCGACGCCGGCAACGCGTTCACGAGCGCCTCGCCCGCTGCACCCGAAAAGAGTGCGCGATTGCCCGTCGCGAGTGCGGCGGCGAACTGGGCGCGAGCGCCAGACGCCGTCGACGGCACGCACAGCACCGTGCCGCGCGCCGAAAGCGTATAGGTGTTGCGTTCGCCCGTCGGGCCCGGGAGCACGGCCGTCGCGCCCGCGGGCACGTAGCCGAGGTAGCCGTCGCAGCGGGCCGCGAGGGCCGGTTCGCGTTCGGCGATCAGCCAGTCGCGCAGCGCTGTGAGGGCCGCTTGTGCCGAGAGCGGTGCCGACTGCGGACGCTCCGTGTTCTCACCCTGCGGCGCATCGACCACGAGCGCGTTCGAGAGCGACTTCGGCAAACCGGCCGGACGCTTCGCCAACAGACGCGACAGATACAGCGCGCCGCCGGCCTTCGGACCGGTGCCGGAGAGCCCTTCTCCGCCGAACGGCTGGACGCCGACCACCGCGCCGACCACGTTGCGGTTCACGTAGATGTTGCCCACGTGCGCGCGGCCGACCACGTGCGCGATGGTCTCGTCGATACGCGTGTGAATGCCGAGCGTGAGGCCGTAGCCCGTCGCGCGGATCTGTTCGAGCAGTTTGTCGAGCTGGCTGCGGCGATAGCGGATCACGTGCAGCACGGGGCCGAATACTTCGCGCTTGAGTTCGTCGATGCTGTCCAGTTCGATCAGCGTCGGCGGCACAAACGTGCCCTGGGCTGCTCCTTCCGGCATCGACAGTTGCACGACGTTGCGACCCTTTTCGCGCATCGCCGCGACGTGCGCGTCGATGCCACGCTTCGCGTCGACGTCGATCACGGGGCCGACGTCGGTCGAAAGGCGATCAGGATTGCCAACCGCCAGTTCCTTCATCGCGCCCTCAAGCATTTCGAGCGTGCGCTCCGCCACGTCCTCTTGCAGACACAGCACGCGCAGCGCCGAGCAGCGCTGGCCCGCCGAATCGAACGCCGATTGCAGCACGTCCGCGACAACCTGCTCCGCGAGCGCCGACGAATCGACGATCATCGCGTTCTGGCCGCCGGTTTCGGCGATCAGCGGAATCGGACGGCCTTCGGCGTCGAGGCGCTCCGAAAGCGTCTTGTTGATGAGGCGCGCGACTTCGGTCGAACCGGTGAACATCACGGCGCGCGTGCGCGGGTCGGCGACGAGCGCCGCGCCCACGGTTTCGCCGTCGCCCGGCAGCAGTTGCACGGCGCCTGCCGGAACACCCGCTTCGCGCAGGATGCGCACGGCCTGGGCCGCGATCAGCGGCGTTTGCTCGGCGGGTTTCGCGAGCACGGTGTTGCCCGCCGCGAGCGCGGCGGCCACCTGGCCCATGAAGATCGCGAGCGGGAAATTCCACGGGCTGATACAGACCACGGGGCCGAGCGGACGATGCGTGTCGTTCGAGAATTCCTCGCGGATCTGCGCCGAGTAGTAACGCAGGAAGTCGATCGCTTCACGGATCTCGGCGACGGCGTTCGGCAACGACTTGCCCGCCTCGCGCACGATCAGGCCCATCAGCGTGTGCATCTGCGCTTCGAGCAGGTCGGCAGCGCGCGCGAGGCAATCGGCGCGCGCGTCGACCGGCGTCGCCTGCCAGATCGGCGCGGCGGCTACGGCGTGCGCGAGCGCGGCGCTCACGTGTTCCGCTGTCGCGTCGACCACGGTGCCGACGACGTCGCGATGATCGGCCGGGTTACGCACGTCGCGGGCGACGCCGGACGCGATCTCATCCTGGTGGTCCTCGAGCATCGGCAGGGCGCGCCACGGATGGTTCCCGCTCGCAAGCAGCGCCGACGAGAGCGACGCGAGACGATGCTCGTTCGAAAGGTCGAGGCCCATCGAATTGAGGCGTTCGCTGCCGTAGAGATCGCGCGGCAGCGGAATCTTCGCGTGCGGCGCGCCGGGCGGGACGACCTTCGCGGCTTCGTCGATGGGGTTCGCGACCAGTTCGCTCACCGGCACCGTTTCATCGGCGATGCGGTTGACGAACGACGTGTTAGCGCCGTTTTCGAGCAGACGTCGCACGAGGTACGCAAGCAGCGTCTCATGCGTGCCGACCGGCGCGTAGACGCGGCACGGGCGGTTGAGTTTGCCCGCGGCGAGCGGCCCCGTGACTTCTTCGTACAGCGGTTCGCCCATGCCGTGCAGGCACTGGAACTCGTACTGGCCGGGATAGTAGTTCTGTCCCGCGAGGTGATAGATCGCCGAGAGCGTGTACGCGTTGTGCGTCGCGAACTGCGGGTACACGGCATCGGGTGCGCCGAGCAGCCGCTTCGCACAGGCGAGGTACGAAACGTCGGTGTAGATCTTGCGCGTATAGACCGGATAGCCTTCGAGGCCATCGACCTGGGCGCGCTTGATTTCGGTATCCCAGTACGCGCCCTTCACGAGGCGGACCATGATGCGGTGACGGCTGCGGCGGGCGAGATCGACGATGTAGTCGATCACGAACGGGCAGCGCTTCTGGTACGCCTGCACCACGAAGCCGATGCCGTTCCAGCCCTGCAGTTCCGGATCGAAGCACAGCGCTTCGAGCAGGTCGAGCGACAGTTCGAGGCGATCGGCTTCTTCGGCGTCGATGTTCAGGCCGATGTCATAGCGGCGCGCGAGTACGGCGAGCGCGCGTACGCGCGGCAGCAGTTCGCTCATCGTGCGCTCCTGCTGCGCGCGCGAATAGCGCGCATGCAGTGCGGAGAGCTTGATCGAGATGCCCGGGCCCTCGTAGATGCCGCGGCCACCGGCGGCCTTGCCGATTGCGTGGATCGCCTGCTCGTAGGAGGCGTAATAGCGCTGGGCATCGGCTTCGGTCGTGGCCGCCTCGCCGAGCATGTCGTACGAGTAGCGGAAGCCGCGCGCTTCGAACTTGCGGCTGTTCGCGAGCGCTTCCGAAATGTTCTCGCCCGTGACGAACTGCTCGCCCATCAGGCGCATCGCCATGTCGACGCCCTTGCGGATCAGCGGCTCGCCGCCCTTGCCTATCATGCGCGTGAGCGCCGACGAAAGTCCCGTCTCGCTGTTCGTCGTGACGAGCTTGCCCGTGATCATCAGGCCCCATGTGGCGGCGTTCACGAACAGCGAAGGCGCATGGCCGACGTGCGATTTCCAGTCGCCCTTGCTGATCTTGTCGCGAATCAGCGCGTCGCGCGTGGCGCGGTCAGGAATGCGCAGGAGCGCCTCGGCGAGGCACATCAACGCGACGCCTTCCTGACTCGACAGCGAAAATTCGTGGATCAAACCCTCGACGCCGCCGCCAGTACGCTTGGCACGCAGCGTCTCGACGAGTCGCGTGGCGAGCTTCGACACGTCGTCGGTCAGGTTCGTGGGCAGGCGCGCTTCGCCGATCAGGAACGGCACGCACTCCGGCTCGGGACGGCGGTACGCGGCCGTGATGGCCGCGCGCAACACCGACTGCGGTTGCACGTTCTGCGCGAATTCGAGGAACGGGTGCGACGCGGCTTCGTCCTCGACTTCGGTGCTGGCACCGTCCACGAGATCCGTAGAGCCCGCGTGGCCCGTCAGTTCGGGGGGTAGCTGGCCGTGCTCGATCCTTTCGAGATAAGCGAATATTGCCTGCTTGATGAGCCAGTGCGGCGTGCGTTCGAGGCGTGCGGCGGCATCTTTCAGCCGGGAGCGGAGGAGGTCGTCGACTTTGACGCCGAGAGTGGTGCTGGCCATGATTCCTTCGTATGCCGGGCGACACGCACCGGCGAAAGACTAAAAGTTGGCCGAATCCTAACCTTTCAGATCAAAAGGTGCAACCACTCCAGCGAGTTGGTTGCACCCCGCAAGAACCCTTATGGTGCAGGGATTTGCAGCCGACGCCCGTCCGCCGGGCTTGACGGGTTGCGCTCGGTATTTTCCCTGGCCAGGACTTATTCTGATCACCCTCAGTGAATCCACTTCCGCGCCGATATAGCTGGTATATCAAGATGAAACGATTGCGACCGCAATACGGGAGGGTGAAATGGAACAGTTCGTCGTGGTGATGGGAGTCTGGAGCATGTGCGCGGTGTGTGCCGTGCTGTTCATACGCGGCGCGGCGGCGCCCGCGGAGCGGCGGGTGAGGCTGGTAGAGGGAACGCACCGCTAATCCATCGGCTGCATGCGGCATCGCACGGCGACGGTCTCGCCGCTCGCGCGATGCCCTAAATATCGAGCGGATCGACTTCGACGTTCCAGCGCAGCACGCCACGCAGCGCACGCAGCGCCGGCTGCCACGCGCGCAATGTGGCCTGAAGCGCGGCACGCGACTGGCTCTCCACGAGCAGTTGCGCACGATGGACGTTCATCACCTTGACGATCGTCAGCGGCACCGCGTCGTAGACCGTCACCCGCTCGGACGCAGGAATCGCCGTCAGGGCATGGGCCGCCTGCGAGAGGAATTCGAGCGCCGCTTCCAGCGTGCGCCCCTCGGCACGCAGCAGCGCCTGATACACGAACGGCGGCAGATGCGCGTCGCGACGCTCCGTCAATTGTGTATTCGCAAAACCCACATAGTCATGGCGCGCCAGTGCGTGATAAAGCGCATGTCGCGGATAACGCGTCTGCACCAGCACTTCGCCGGGTAGTCCGGCGCGGCCCGCGCGGCCGCTCACCTGCATCAACTGGGAGAACAGCCGCTCGCTCGCGCGAAAGTCGTGCGAAAAGAGCGCGTTGTCGGCGTTGATCACGCCCACGAGCGACACGCGCTGGAAATCGTGACCTTTCGCGATCATCTGCGTGCCGACCAGAATATCGACGTCGCCCGCATGCACATCCGAGAACAACGCTTGCGCGCTGCCCTTGCGGCGTGTGCTGTCGGCGTCGATACGCAGCACGCGGGCGCCCGGCACCGCGCTCGCAAGCGCTTCCTCGATGCGCTGCGTGCCGCGCCCCATCGGTGCGATATCGACGTTGCCACAATCGGGGCACGAACGCGGGATGCGCGATTCCCAGCCGCAGTGGTGGCAGCGCAGCGCCCGCTCGGGCTTATGCAACACGACGTAGGCACTGCACCGAGGACAGCCCGCCACCCAGCCGCAGGCATCGCACGAGAGCACGGGCGCGTAGCCGCGCCGGTTCAGGAACACTAGGCTTTGCTCGCCGCGCTCGAGACGCGCCTTCATTGCGGCGACCAGCGGCCCCGACAGGCCCTCGAACGACGCGCGGCCGCGCCGCCGCTCCTCTTCCAGGTCGATCAACCTGATCGCGGGCAGCACCGCGTCGGCGATGGCGCGACGCGAAAGCGTGAGGCGCGTGTAGCGGCCCTGCTCGGCCTGCCACCAGCTTTCGAGCGACGGCGTCGCCGAACCAAGCACCACCGGGACGCCGAGCTGCTTTGCCCGCCACACGGCGAGATCGCGCGCGGAATAGCGCAGCCCTTCCTGCTGCTTGTAGGCGGGATCGTGCTCCTCGTCGACGACGAGCATCGCGAGGCGCGGCAGGGAAGCCAATACGGCCAGACGCGTGCCGAGCACGATGCGCGCGCGGCCCGTGTGAGCCGCGAGCCAGTTGCGCGCACGCTCGCCTTCGGCGAGCCCGCTGTGGAGTGTGACGATCGCATCGTCGGCGAGCGTGGCCGCGAAACGCGTGCGGAAGGCCGCTTCGAACTGCGGCGTCAGATTGATTTCGGGGACGAGGACGAGCGCCTGGGCGTCAGGCTCGCGTTCGAGCAACGCGGCCAGCGCGCGCAGATAGACCTCCGTCTTGCCACTGCCGGTCACGCCGTGCAGCAGGAACGGCGCGAAGCTGCGGGCGGCCTGGATCGCGTCGACGGCGGCGGCCTGCTCGTCGCTCAGCGTCGGGCCCTGCACGGTTTCAGCACCCGCGCACTTCGCAGCCACGGGTCCCGCGCCGAACTCGACACGCTCATATTCGACCCAGCCCGCCTCGCGCCAGCTTTCCAGCGTGGGCGCGGCCTTTGGGTGGAGCGCTTTGGCGTCGGCGAGATCGAGTTCGCCGGTTTCCGCCAACGCCTCTGCCAGCCGGCGCAGCGCCTGCGCGCGCGCGGGCAGTGCTTCTGGAAGCGCCTCGCGGCCCGCCGGCAGCAGGCGGTAGCGCTCCTCGGGCGCGAGTAGGCGGTTCCAGCGCGACGGGTCGCGCAGCGCCTGCGGCAGCCCGGGCAGCGCCACTTCGCCGAGACCGCGCTGATAGTAGTCGGCGGCGAAAGCCGCAAGCTCGAGCCATTGCCCGGAGAGCGGCGGGCACGCGGCGCAGACGGCGCTCACGTCACGAAGCTTGTCGGCGGGAACGTCGCTGTGCGAATCCACTTCGCATACGAGACCCACCACGTCGCGCCGGCCGAACGGCACGCGCACCAGCATGCCGGGCTGCGGGGCGGGTGCGCTGGCCGGGTAGCGATAGTCGTATAGCACCGGCAGCGGGTGGTCCAGCGCGACGCGCACGAATCCCGCCGTCAAGGGTATCTCCTGGTCCGTGTCTGTGTCCTGGCGCACACACCCACGAACTTAAAGTAAAACTTTATATTTCGCGCTAAGTTTTGGATTCCGCAGAACAATCGAGCCCCCGACCCTGCGCCTGTGGATAACTTTGTTGAGAACTCGCAACCCGCCGGCCCCAGGCGCCGCCGCAGCGCCATTGTGTTGGACAGCGCACAAAACGCCATGGAGCGCCGAAAGCCTTGCCTGTCAAGGGCCCGATTGATCGTTAGCGGACATGGGTACCCCGTTGCGGCAATATTTCCCTCTTGCGCGCCGCAACGAGGCAAGTGTGTATAAGTCAAGTCTTGACTTCTCCGGAAGTGCCTCTGGCTGGCCATCTCGGCATGCCTGTCCACCGGCGTCCGGAGTACGACGCATTGCGTCGCAACAAAACCATCGTCAGGTGCCGGCGTGAATCGCCCGGCTGTGGCTGTGAACTTCGTCGACCAGTTCCGCCACGCTCTCCGGCGGCGTGAACTGCGAAATACCGTGCCCCAGATTGAACACATGACCCGGATGCGCCCCGAAGCTGTCAAGCACCGCGCGCGCTTCGGCGCGAATCGCTGCTGGCGACGCGAACAACACCGTCGGGTCCAGATTGCCCTGCAGCGCCACACGCCCGCCCACGCGCTCGCGCGCGCGTCCAAGGTTCACCGTCCAGTCGAGGCCGACTGCGTCGACGCCAATCGTCGCGATTTCGTCGAGCCATAGCCCGCCGCCCTTCGTGAACGTGATGACCGGCACACGCCGACCGTCGTGCTCGCGCTTGAGGGCCGCGACGACCTGCGCGATGTATTGGAGCGAGAAGCGTTGATAGGCGCCGTCCGCCAGCGCGCCACCCCAGGTGTCGAAGATCATGACGGCCTGCGCGCCCGCTTCGATCTGCGCGTTCAGATAGGCGGCGACGGCTTGCGCGTTCACATCGAGGATGCGCTGCATCAGGTCCGGCCGCGCGTACAGCATCGACTTCACCGTGCGGAAGTCATCCGAGCCGCCACCCTCGACCATGTAGCACGCGAGCGTCCACGGGCTACCGGAAAAGCCGATCAGCGGCACACGCTGACGGCCTTGCGCATCGGTCAGCGCGCGGCGGATTTCCCGCACGGCGTCCGTAACGTAGCCGAGCGTCGCACCGATGTCCGGCACCGCGAGCTTCGCGACATCGGCTTCCGTGCGCACCGGACGCGCGAACTTCGGCCCCTCGCCCGCCTGGAAATCGAGGCCGAGGCCCATGGCGTCAGGAATGGTGAGAATGTCCGAGAACAGGATGGCGGCGTCGAGCGGATAACGATCGAGCGGCTGCAGCGTGACTTCGGTCGCGTAATCGGGGTTCTTCGCGAGGCCGAGGAAGCTGCCGGCGCGGCTGCGCGTGGCGTTGTACTCCGGCAGATAGCGGCCTGCCTGGCGCATCAGCCAGATCGGCGTGTACTCGGTCGGCTGGCGCAGCAGCGCGCGCAGAAAAGTGTCGTTCAGAAGTGTGTGGGCCACGAGCAGGGAACGCCGGGAGGCGCTTCAGGATTCAGGAGCAAGCCGCTATTTTACCGGAGCGGCCGCCCGCCGACGCCGCGTCACAAACGGCATAACCAGCGACCGAACGCCACCAGGTCAGCCGCTGCTTAACCGTCGCGTGCGTGTTAGCTATCATCGGTGGCCTTTCCGAACGATTACATCAATGCAACCACAAACTGGGGGAGACACCATGAGGAAAGCGTCGATCGTTCACCTCATCACTGCGGGCGCCGTGCTGGGCGCAGCCGCATTCGTGCAACCCGCGTTCGCGCAAAGCACGGCGACGCCCTCGCGACTCGACGAAGTGATCGCACGCGGTACGCTGCGCGTCTGCACGACGGGCGATTACAAGCCCTACTCGTTCCACCGTGCGGATGACACGTTCGAGGGTATCGACATCGACATGAGCGCGTCGCTTGCGAAATCGCTCGGTGTGAAAACGGAGTTCGTGAAGACGACGTGGTCGAGCCTGATGACCGACTTCCTCGCGAAATGCGACATCGCGGTGGGCGGTGTGTCGACGTTGCTCGAACGCCAGAAGCGCGCATTCTTCACGGAAGCGTATCAAGTGGATGGCAAGACGCCGATCGTGCGTTGCGCCGACGTCGCCAAATACCAGACGCTCACGCAAATCGACCAGCCGACGACTCGCGTCATCGTGAATCCGGGCGGTACGAACGAACGCTTTGCGCGGCAGTTCCTCACGCACGCCAACCTCACCGTGTACCCGGACAACGTAACCGTGTTCAAACAGATCCTCGAAGGCAAGGCCGACGTGATGGTCACCGATGCCTCTGAAACGCTGCTTCAGCAAAAGCTCAATCCTGGCCTGTGCTCGGTGCATCCGGACAAGCCGTTCCAGTACGGCGAGAAGGCGTGGATGGTGCCGCGAGGCGACGTCGTGTTCCAGCAATATGTGAATCAGTGGCTCCATCTGCTTCAGGCAAGCGGCGACTATCAGTCGATCTCGGACAAGTGGCTCAAGTGAGTCACCGTCTTGGCTTGCACTGCGTGCGTTGAACCACTCACGGAGTTGTAGCCGTGGATTCGAGTGCGCAAATTTTTGAGGACTTCGTTGGATGGACCGCGGACGGCGCCGATGCCGTCCGCAAAACTGCAAGGCATGCGCGTTTGCCTGGACGAATACACTCGAATGCCCGCGCGCCGGGCATTGGTTCATGCCCGGCGAATTGCCCGCTGACGAATGGACTATCCCGCTATCTGTAAGCTACCGAACGGACCGGTAAGAATGACTCAGACATAATGTTCAGGACGGCAAAAAATCCCGCAAAGCCTTATCTGGCGGGCGTTACAACCTGAAACACTTTGTTACCGTCAAGGTTCACTAATTCGCCCACAATGCCTTCAACGGTTTCAACACGGATGTGGTCGGGTGTGAGTTTGTGTACACGAATCACCGGCCAGTCGGCATCACGCCGAAGCTCTCTCAAGGGGCATCTGTGCTGGAGCCGTGACCGGCGTGTGCAGCACGTCCCACTGCCGGCTCCTCCTTTGGTCTCCTCGCGCTAACCCCGTAGCGTGTGGTTTTTAGCGGGCTCCAGGCCCGCTTTTTTTTCGTCTGCGTTTTGGGATTAACGTCCCGTCTGCTTCGCAATCCTTCGCTTTCCCAGGCATCGCGGCGCATCGCCCGCGGCACACTTGCGCGTCACCGCGGGCTGTCTCGCTCACGCCGTCTTCTGCTCGCCGATCTTCAGTTCGTCCATCATGCGCGCGCGCATTACAAATTTTTGCACCTTGCCCGTTACGGTCATCGGGAGTTCGTTCACGAACCGGATGTATTTCGGAATCTTGTAGTGGGCAATCTGCCCCTGGCAGAACGCCTGAATCTCCTCCGCACTCGCCTCTTCGCCGGGACGCAGCACGATCCACGCACAGACCTCTTCGCCGTATTTCGCATCGGGCACGCCGAACACCTGCACGGACTGCACCTTCGGATGCCTGAACAGGAATTCTTCGATCTCGCGCGGATAGATGTTCTCGCCGCCGCGGATCAACATGTCTTTAATGCGCCCGACGATGTTGCAGTAACCGTCCGCGTCGATCGTCGCGAGATCGCCCGTGTGCATCCAGCCATCGACGATCGCTTCCGCCGTCCTGGCGTCATCGCCCCAGTAACCGCGCATCACCGAATAGCCCTTCGTGCAAAGCTCCCCGGTAACGCCGACCGGCACGATGTTGCCAAGCGGATCGACAATCTTCACCTCCAGGTGCGGCTGGATGCGTCCGACCGTGGTCGTGCGCTTATCGAGCGGATCGGTCGTCGAACTCTGGAACGACACCGGGCTCGTCTCCGTCATGCCGTACGCAATCGTGATTTCCGCGAGATGCATCTTCGACACGACGTGTTTCATCGTCTCGATCGGACACGGCGAGCCGGCCATGATGCCGGTGCGCAAGTGCCTCAGATCGAAGCTCGCGAAGTCCGGGTGATCGAGTTCGGCGATGAACATGGTCGGCACGCCGTGCAGCGCAGTACATCCCTCCTCCGATACCGCTTCGAGCGTCGCGCGCGGATCGAACGCCTCGCCGGGGAACACCATGGTCGCGCCCACCGACACGCAAGCCAGCACCGCGAGCACCATGCCGAAACAGTGATAGAGCGGCACCGGGATGCAGAGCGAATCCGCTTCGGTGAGCCGCATGGCCATCGCAATGAAGCGCCCGTTGTTGAGGACGTTGCGATGCGTGAGCGTGGCGCCCTTCGGATTGCCCGTCGTGCCGCTCGTGAACTGGATATTAATCGGATCGTCTGCGGAAAGCGTCGCGCTGATCCCGTCCAGTTCCGCCTTGCCGGTCCGCTCGAGCCGCTCGCGCCCCATCTCCACCAGCTCGCCGAAATTGAGCATGCCGGGCGTTTCGGTGTCGCACATGCGGATTACTGCGCGCAGATCCGGCAAGCGCGCGGCACGCAGATCGCCGGGCGTAGCATTCGCCAGTTCGGGGGCCAGCGTCTGCAGCATTTCGAGGTACTTCGTGGACTTGAAGCTCTCGGCCGTGACAATCGCCTTGCAGCCGACCTTGTTCAGCGCGTATTCGAGTTCGGCGAGGCGGTAGGCGGGATTGATGTTGACCAGAACCGCACCGATGCGAGCCGTGGCGAACTGCGTAAGCAGCCACTCGACCCGATTCGGCGACCAGATACCGACACGGTCGCCCGGCACGATGCCAAGCGCAAGAAAGCCCGCGGCGAGCACATCGACTTCATCGGCAAACTCGCGCCAGGTCCATCGGATGCCCTGTTCGCGAAACACGACAGCCGGCCGCTCGGGAAACCGTTGAACGGTTTCAAGGAGGAATGCGCCGATGGTCGCGTCGCTGAGTGGCGTCGCGGTCGTGCCGCGCACGTAGGAAAGCCCGTCTTTCGGCGCGATGAGCGCTTCGCGCGCACCCGCTGCGTCGATTGCCATGGTGCCTGTCTCCTCCAGGAGTCTCGCTCCCGAATGAAAAGTATTTGAAAAACATTCTGCCACCAGCGCCAGGCGCGACGGCATCAAGTTTTACCCGCAACGTACGGGCTGCGGTCGAGGCCGTCGAAGACGTCATCAACGGACACGAAGGAGTGATTTCGCCTTACCTTTCCGTAAACGTCAAGTGCCACTCGCAATTTTCGCTATCGGCGTGCAGACTGGCGCAGTGGCGTTTTCCGTTGCACACTAATCGGACGCACAAAAAAGAAAAGGGCTCCCATTGGGAGCCCTTCTCCGTTCGCGCTCTGCGACGCATAAGCGCCGCATGCGCACCAGATCAATGCTGGTTCATCTTGCGCAGGCGCTGGATCGCCGCGAGTTGCGCGACCGCGTAGGCGAGTTCCGCCTGCGCCGTTGCGTACTCGAGGTTCGAGCCTGCGTTCTGCAGCGCCTCTTCAGCGCGCTTGCGCGCGTCGGCGGCCTTCGCTTCGTCGAGGTCCTTGCCGCGGATCGCGGTGTCGGCGAGCACCGTCACGGCGCCCGGCTGCACTTCGAGAATGCCACCGGCGACGAACACGAACTCTTCCTCGCCTTCTGCCGAGACAATACGCACCGCACCCGGACGAATCCGCGTGATCAGCGGCGTGTGACCCGGCAGGATGCCCAGCTCGCCCGCCTCGCCCGGAAGCGCGACGAACTTCGCCTGGCCGTCGAAGATGCTCTCTTCGGCGCTGACGACGTCTACCTTGATGGTTGCTGCCATATGTGTCGACTCCTGTGTCGATCGGAGCTGGCGCTTTAGCGCCTACTCCGATCCCATGCACAGCACGGGTTGAGTAGTTGCGACGGCGCTTCAACCACGAAGCGCTGCGCCGCAATGCCTGCAACTCAACCTTTACTGGATCTTCTTGGCCTTTTCGAAGGCTTCGTCAATCGTGCCGACCATGTAGAACGCCTGCTCCGGCAGGTGATCGCACTCGCCTTCGACGATCATCTTGAAGCCACGGATCGTTTCCTTGAGCGGCACGTACTTGCCCGGCGAGCCCGTGAAGACTTCCGCGACGTGGAACGGCTGCGACAGGAAACGCTGGATCTTACGTGCGCGGGCGACCGACAGCTTGTCTTCCGGCGACAGTTCGTCCATGCCCAGAATCGCGATAATGTCGCGCAGTTCCTTGTAGCGCTGCAGCGTTTGCTGCACGCCGCGCGTGATCGAGTAGTGCTCTTCGCCGATGACGTTCGGGTCGATCTGACGCGAGGTCGAGTCGAGCGGGTCGACTGCGGGGTAGATACCCAGCGAGGCGATGTCACGCGACAGAACGACGGTTGCGTCCAAGTGGCCGAAGGTCGTAGCCGGCGACGGGTCGGTCAAGTCGTCCGCAGGGACGTACACGGCCTGAACCGACGTAATCGAGCCGGTCTTCGTCGACGTAATACGCTCTTGCAGCTTGCCCATTTCTTCAGCCAGCGTCGGCTGATAGCCCACTGCCGACGGCATACGGCCGAGCAGTGCCGACACTTCGGTACCGGCCAGCGTGAAACGGTAGATGTTGTCGACGAAGAACAGCACGTCGAGGCCTTCGTCACGGAAGTGCTCGGCCATCGTCAGGCCGGTCAGCGCGACGCGCAGACGGTTGCCCGGCGGCTCGTTCATCTGGCCGTACACGAGCGCGACCTTGTCGAGAACGTTCGAGTCCTTCATTTCGTGGTAGAAGTCGTTGCCCTCACGGGTACGCTCGCCCACGCCCGCGAACACGGAGTAACCGCCGTGCGCCTTCGCGATGTTGTTGATGAGCTCCATCATGTTGACGGTCTTGCCCACGCCTGCACCACCGAACAGACCGACCTTGCCGCCCTTTGCGAACGGGCAGATCAGGTCGATAACCTTGATGCCCGTTTCGAGCAGTTCGGACGACGGCGACAGTTCGTCGAACGACGGCGCCTTCTGGTGGATCGAGCGCGTCTTTTCGCTCGCGATCGGGCCGGCTTCGTCAATCGGGCGACCGAGCACGTCCATGATGCGGCCGAGCGTCGGCTTGCCGACCGGCACGCTGATGGGGTTGCCCGTGTTCTTGACCACGACACCGCGGCGCAGACCGTCCGACGCACCCAGACAGATCGTACGGACCACGCCGTCGCCGAGCTGCTGCTGCACTTCGAGGGTCAGTTCCGTCCCTTCGAGGATCAGCGCGTCGTAAATCTTCGGCATGTGCTCACGCGGGAATTCCACGTCGATCACCGCGCCGATGCACTGTACGATCTTGCCTTCTACCAAAGCAGTTGTACTCATCGATTTTCCTTTAGATACCTGAATTCTTCACTCGCCCACCGATGCACGGCGGCGCGGTTTCGCACTCGTCGCTTGTCCACTGCGCCCGGTCAGACCGCTGCTGCGCCGCCGACGATTTCCGAAAGTTCCTTCGTAATCGCGGCCTGGCGGCTCTTGTTGTACGAGAGCTGCAGTTCGTTGATGACCGTCTTCGCGTTGTCCGACGCGGCCTTCATCGCCACCATCCGTGCCGACTGCTCCGACGCCATGTTCTCCGCAACGGCCTGATAGACCAGTGCTTCCACATAGCGAACCAGCAGTTCGTCCACAACGGTCTGCGCGTCCGGCTCGTAGATGTAGTCCCACGCGGACTTCGGCGTCGTGCCGTCGTCGTTGCTCTCGAGGCGTTCGGCCGACAGCGGCAGCAACTGCTCGATCACCGGCTCCTGCTTCATCGTGTTGACGAAGCGCGTGTACGCAAGATACACCGCCGAGAGCTTGCCCTCGGCGTACTGGTCGAGCTGCACCTTCACCGCGCCGATCAGCTTCTCGAGGTGCGGCGTATCGCCTAGCTGCACGACGTTCGAAACAACCTTCGCACGCAGACGATTCAGGAAGCCGAGGCCCCTGCTGCCGATACCCGTCGCTTCGACGGTCTTGCCTTCGGCTTCGAGTTCCTTGAACTTCTGCAGCGTCGCACGCAGCACGTTGGTGTTCATGCCGCCGCACAGACCCTTGTCGGTCGTGACGAGAATGACGCCGGCCACTTTCGCATCGCTGTTTTCCGTCATGAACGGATGACGATACTCGGGATTCGCACGGCTCATGTGCGCAGCGATGTCGCGGACCCGGTCGGCATACGGGCGGGCGGCGCGCATGCGCTCCTGGGCGCGGCGCATCTTCGATGCCGCGACCATTTCCATCGCCTTGGTGATCTTGCGCGTGTTTTGCACGCTCTTGATCTTGCCGCGAATTTCCTTCATTCCAGCCATTGCTTGCTCCTTGATCGAAGCGAGGCGGGCGCCTCACCTGCTACGCACCGCCTTGCCTCAATGTCCGTTTATCGTTGGATGATTCCCGGACGGATCAGTATGCGCCGGACTTCTTGAAGTCCTTGAGAGCCGCGTGGAGCGCGTTCTCGTCGTCCTTCGACAGGTCCTTCGAGTCCTCGATACGCTTCACGAGGTCTGCGTGGCTCGTCTTCAGGTATTCGCGCATGCCCTTCTCGAACGGCAGGACGTCCTTCACGTCGAGGTCGTCGAGGTAGCCGTTGTTCGCCGAGAACAGCGCGACGGCCAGTTCCCACACTTGCAGCGGCTGGTACTGCGGCTGCTTGAGCAGTTCCGTCACGCGGCGTCCGCGCTCGAGCTGCTTGCGGGTCGCTTCGTCGAGGTCCGATGCGAACTGCGCGAACGCTGCGAGTTCACGGTACTGCGCGAGGTCGGTACGGATACCGCCGGACAGCTTCTTCACGACCTTGGTCTGCGCCGCGCCACCCACACGCGACACCGACACGCCGGCGTTAATAGCCGGACGGATACCCGCGTTGAAGAGGTCGGTTTCCAGGAAGATCTGGCCGTCGGTAATCGAGATCACGTTCGTCGGAACGAACGCGGTCACGTCACCGGCTTGCGTTTCAATGATCGGCAGTGCCGTCAGCGAACCGGTCTTGCCCTTCACTTCGCCGTTCGTGAACTTCTCGACGTAGTCGGCCGAAACGCGCGCGGCGCGCTCGAGCAGACGCGAGTGCAGGTAGAACACGTCGCCCGGATAGGCTTCGCGGCCCGGCGGACGGCGCAGCAGCAGCGAGATCTGACGATATGCCCAGGCTTGCTTGGTCAAGTCGTCATAAATGATCAGCGCGTCTTGACCGCGATCGCGGAAGTATTCGCCCATCGAGCAACCGGCGTACGGTGCCAGATACTGCAGGGCAGCCGATTCCGAAGCCGAAGCGGCAACGATGATCGTGTAGGCCATCGCGCCCGTTTCTTCGAGCTTGCGCACCACGTTCTGGATCGACGAAGCCTTCTGGCCGATCGCGACGTAGATACAGATGAGGTCCTTGCCCTTCTGGTTGATGATCGTGTCGACTGCCACGGCGGTCTTGCCGCACTGACGGTCGCCGATGATCAGCTCACGCTGGCCACGGCCGATCGGCACCATCGAGTCGATCGACTTCAGACCCGTCTGCATCGGCTGCGACACGCCTTCACGCCAGATCACGCCCGGGGCGATCTTTTCGATCGCGTCGGTCATCTTGGCGTTGACCGGGCCCTTGCCATCGATCGGGTTACCGAGCGGATCGACCACGCGGCCGATCAGTTCCGGGCCGACCGGAACTTCGAGAATGCGGCCCGTCGTCTTGACGATGTCGCCTTCCGAAATGTGCTCGTACTCACCCAGAATCACCGCGCCCACCGAGTCGCGCTCGAGGTTCAGCGCGAGGCCGAAGGTGTTGCCCGGGAATTCGAGCATTTCGCCCTGCATCACGTCCGACAGGCCGTGGATACGCACGATACCGTCGGTCACGGAGATCACGGTGCCCTGATTGCGAACGTCTGCGCTCGCTTCAAGGCCCTGGATCCGGCTCTTGATCAGCTCGCTGATCTCAGAGGGATTGAGTTGCATTATTCGCTCCTGATGTTCAATTCTGTTGCGTGCCAGCTGCCGCGCCGATCAAGGCGCTCAGGCAGACAAAGCCACCTGCATGCTGGCGAGCCGCGCGCGGACCGAGGTATCGAGCACTTCGTCACCGACCGTGACGCGCACGCCGCCGATCAGCGACTTGTCGACTTCAACGGTAGGCTTCAGCTTGCGTTTGAACTTGTGTTCGAGACTGGCGACGAGGTCGTTCAACTGGGCGCCTTCGAGCGGGAACGCGCTGACGATCAATGCATCGGCTGCGCCTTCTTTCGCGTTCTTGAGCGCTTCGAACTGTTCGCGGATTTCCGGCAGCAGTTCGAGGCGACGGTTCGCGAGCAGCATCTGCACGAGGTTCTTCGCCTCGGCGCTATTCTTCAGCGGCGACTGCACCGCCGAAAACAGCAGATCGACGACCTGTTCATGGCTGACTTTCGGGCTCGACGAGACCGACAGCACGTCGGGCAAGGCCGCAACCTGCGCCAGCTCCGCGACGAGCGTGGACCAGGCGGCGACGTCACCAGCTTCGGCCACGCCAAACAGCGCTTCTGCGTACGGGCGGGCGATGGTTGCAAGTTCGGCCATGATCAGAGCTCGGCTTTCAGTTGATTCAGCAGGTCGGCGTGTGCCGACTGGTCGACTTCGCGCTTCAGGATCTGCTCTGCGCCCTGGACGGCGAGAGCGGCGACCTGGCCACGCAGTGCTTCGCGTGCCTTGACGACCTGCTGGTCGGCGTCGGCCTTCGCCTGGGCGACGATGCGCGCTGCTTCCGCGTGCGCCTGAGCCTTGATTTCTTCGGCGACTGCCATGGCGCGCTTTTCAGCGTCGGCGATACGGCTTTGACCCTCGTTGCGGGCCTGCGCCAGTTCTTCACCAACACGCTTGTGCGCTGCTTCGAGTTCCGTCTTGCCCTTTTCGGCGGCTGCGAGGCCGTCAGCGATCTTCTTCGAGCGCTCGTCGAGGGCGTTGATCAACGGCGGCCACACGAACTTCATCGTGAACCACGCGAGGATCAGGAACACGACCATTTGCGCAAACAGGGTTGCGTTGAGATTCACGGTGTTTCCTTAATCGTTGCTATTCCGGGGAATTGAAACGGCAAGGCGCTCATCGGTTGTGAAACTCGATCAGCGCCTCGTCACCCGTTCCGCCATGCGCCCAACTATGGTTATAGGTCAGACGCAATCTTCCAGGGAACTTAGCCCGCGAGCTTCGAGAGCAGCGGGTTGGCGAACGCGAACAGCATTGCAACACCCACGCCAATCAGGAACGCCGCGTCGATCAGACCAGCCAGCAGGAACATCTTCGTTTGCAGCGGGTTCATCAGCTCAGGCTGACGCGCGCAGGCTTCGATGTACTTGCCACCCATCAGGCCGATACCGATACAGGCGCCGATAGCACCCAGGCCGATGATGATGCCGATACCGATCGCGGTGAAACCCTGGATGTTGGCGATGAAAGCTTGCATGATTACTCCTTTGTGAGATTTTCTGGAACTGGGGATTTAAAACTGCAATTCGTATCGACTGCCACCTTAGTGGCTGTCGTGTGCCTGGCCGATGTACACCAGCGTCAGCATCATGAAAATGAATGCCTGCAGCAGAACGATCAGGATGTGGAAGATCGCCCAGACGCTGCCCGCAATCACGTGGCCGATGAAGCCAAGCACCGTCGCGTCCGCACCGAAGCTCCACAGACTGCCCAGGAGGGCGATCAGCAGGAACAGGAGTTCACCCGCATACATGTTGCCGAACAACCGCAGGGCGAGCGAAACCGTCTTCGCGACGAACTCGATGATGTTGAGTGCAAGGTTCGGGATCCACAGCAGCGGGTGTGCGCCGAACGGAGCGGAGAGCAGTTCGTGAACGAAACCGCCTGCGCCCTTGATTTTGAAGTTGTAGTACATCATCAGTACGAACACGCCGAGCGCGATGCCGAACGTGCCGTTAAGGTCGGCGGTCGGGACGATGCGCTGGTGCGGAAGTACTTCAGACAGGCCGAGCCAGCCGATCAGGCGGCCCGGAAGGTCTACAGGAATGAAGTCGAGGGAGTTCATCAGCCCGACCCAGACGAAAACGGTCAACGCTAGCGGCGCAATGAATTTGCGGTTGCCGTGGATGATGGACTTCGACTGGTCTTCGACCATCTCGACCAGCATCTCGATCGCGCACTGGAAGCGGCCCGGAACGCCCGAAGTCGCCTTGCGCGCGGCGAGGCGCAACAAGAAGATGGTCACGAGGCCGCAGAGAATCGACCAGAACAGCGTGTCGATGTTCCAGACGCTGAAATCGACGATCGACGTCTGATGCGAGGTGGAAAAATTCTGCAAGTGGTGCGCGATGTACTCGGACGGATCCAGAGTGCGCGTGCCTTCGCTAGCTGCCATATCGTTAAAGCCACCCAAATTGTCGAAAATCGTTTTAGGCCGTTCCCGCCGCAATACTGTATTGCGGGAACACGCCGCCGCAGGATCGAGTCAAACTAGCACGTCTGCTGTCCGCATGTCGCTCTGCTGCGCTTTGCTGTTTCGGCGTCCGCAGTGCGGCGCCGCAGTTTAAAGCACAGTCAGCGGCCGGTCAGCGCCACGCAAGCGCGATCCAGTAAGTCTTGAGCGCGATCAGGTAAGTGACGAGCAGCGGAATCCACTGCACCTCTCGATACCAGATCGCGATGGCGACGAACATCGCAATCGTCGCCCCCATCTTGAAAGCCTCGCCGAGCATCCAGTTCATCACGGTGCCGGCACCGCTGAGCTGCTTGAGGCGCGCGGCGAACAGCGCACCCGGCAACCAGCAGATCGCTCCGCCCAGAAACGCCGATAGCGCAGCAGCACCCGGCGGCTTGTAGAACAGCCACCACACCAGCGTCGCAACAAGGGACAAAACCAATTGCGCTGCCACGACCCGAAAAGGCGTGACGCGCGATGGGCGACTCACCTGTGGACCGAAGAGCTTCTCGGCTTCAGTCCGGGTGAGCGGAACGATGTCGTTATTATCTTGCTGCTGGTCGGCGTCCCACTGCGCGTTGTGATCCTCACGCGAAGCGGCAATTCGTGATGCACCCCGTTCGTTGCCGCGAGCACCCGCCCCGTGTTGCGATCGGTCGGACTCTTCTTGCGCCTGCGGCGCTCCACTTGTCCTCAGATCCACCATCGCAGCAATTCCGGATGTTCGCTTCTAGTTCGCGTGCCGTTTGCACTTTACGCGTTTATTACAACGCTCTTACAGCGCGGCCAACCAAGTAAATCCGGGCGATTGTAAGCGATAGTTGCAGCCAATTCAAGACTTTAGGCCGCCCAATGACGCCGTGAAATGGCAGTTCATGATATGGAAAAAACGCCTTCTTCCAGGGGGCAACGCAAGCTGTAAAGTGGCGAAAAATGTTGCAGTCTGTTGATCCAGACGGCGTCGTTTTTCTCACCTGGAGCGGCGAATCGGCCCCGCCGCTGTCAGAGAAAATGCAGCAGCAATGCGCCACCGAAGAGCGCAATTATCCAGAACGGCAGCGAAATCAGATGGAACGGCAGCCATACGCCGCGCTCGTTCGAGAGGCGCACGGCGATCAGATTCGCGAGCGAACCAATCGCGACGCCAAAGCCGCCAACACTCACGCCAAAGGCCACCGCGCGCCAGTCGTGCGTGAAACCCGACAGTACGATCGCTGCCGGTACGTTGCTGATGACCTGTGAGAGCACGGCGGCTGCGACATACGACCGCATTGGCGTCTGCAACTCGAGGTCGCCGATCAGGTGGTGAATCCACGGCAGCGCGGCAGCGCTGCGCAAAACGATGAACATCAGCACGAAAATCAGCAGTAGCAGCCAGTCGATTTTCAACACGATGCGCGTGCGCCAGATCAGGAATCCGGCGGCGATGCCAGCGAGTGCAATTCCAGCGCGATGTGTGTCCGCAAGCAACACGAACGCAACAAAGAGCAGCAGCGTGACCGCCGCAAGCGCGCGGTCGACCGGATGTGGCTCGATGTCCGTCGATAGATCGAGCGGTCGCGGCTTGAAAAGACACGCGACCAGCACAAATAGCATGGCCATCAACAGCGCGCAGAGCGGCGCAAGCACCACGACGAAGCGGGTAAATGCAACGCCACTGAGTTGCCAGAGAAACAGGTTCTGCGGATTTCCAAGCGGCGTCAGTACCGATCCGGCATTGACTGCGAGGGCGATCACGATCACGAGACGCTTGAGCGGCAACGGTGTCAGCTTGTGCAGCGATAGCACGAGCGGCACGACCACGAAGAGCGCCACGTCGTTCGTCACCACCGTCGCGAGCGCAGCGGCCATCGCGATCAACAAAAACGCCAGCGCGCGCTCGGAATGGATGTGATGCACGAGACGATGCGCGGCCCACGTCAGCAGTCCTGAATATTCGATAGCCTTCGTGAGAATAAGCAGGCCCGCGAGCGTCATCACCGTCTGCCAGTCGACGAGCGCCGGCAGCGATGTCCACGCGCGCGGCGCGAAAAGCTGGAGCAGCACGAGCGCCGCGACAAGGATGGCCAGCACCGGCTCGCCGGCTGCGAACGCCAGAACCCGGCGCAGGCGCCCCTGCGTGGCTGCTTGAATCTGCCTCACTGTTGGTGGACCGACGTGTGAATGCGAAGTCGCCGCATCAGGCGGCGGTTTCGCCACGCAGGCGCAGAAGAATGCCGTCGAGTGCGTCGAGGTCGCCGAAATCGACCGTCAACTGGCCGCGCCCCCGCCTGCCCAACTTGATCTTCACTGTGGCGGCCAGCAGGTCGGACAACTCTTCTTCGAGACGCCGTGTGTCGCGACCGCCGTCGTGTGCCGCCCTCGCCTTCACCGCGGGCGCGGCCTTCGTCGTGGTCAACACCAACTTTTCGGTCTCGCGCACCGACATGCGCTTGTTGACGACCTGGTTCGCGAGCGTGATCTGCGTCGCGGAATCGACAGCCAGCAGCGCGCGCGCATGGCCCATGTCGAGATCACCCGCGAGCAGCATGGTCTGCACGGGCGCTGCGAGATTCAACAGACGCAGCAAGTTCGACACCGCAGGGCGCGAGCGACCGACCGACTCCGCTGCCTGTTCGTGTGTGAAATGGAATTCGTCGAGCAGGCGCTGAATGCCTTGCGCCTCTTCGAGTGGATTGAGATCCTCGCGCTGGATATTCTCGATCAGCGCCATCGCGGCGGCGGCCTGGTCCGGCACGTCCTTCACGAGGACCGGCACTTCTGTCAGCCCCGCGAGGTGCGCCGCCCGGAAACGCCGCTCGCCCGCAATAATCTCGTAGCGATCCGTGTCGACCGGCCGGACCAGGATCGGCTGCATGAGCCCCTGCGCCCGGATGCTCGCGGCCAGTTCCTGCAACGCGCCCTCGTCCATTCGGGTACGCGGCTGGTACTTGCCCGCCTGCATCTTCGTGAGCGGCAGCGTGTTGGGCGCGCCGTCGATTTTCACCGCGTCGGTAATGTCCGCACTGCCGCCAAGCAGCGCTTCCAGCCCGCGGCCCAACCCCTTCTTCCGTGCTACTGCGTTCATCGTGCTTCCTCTATCCCGTTGGCCGCCGCGAGCGTCAGAGTGCGCGCACCCGCTCGATCATTTCCGCCCCGAACTGGACGTAGGCTTGCGCGCCGCGCGACGCACGGTCGAACACCACGCCCGGCAGCCCGTAGCTGGGCGCCTCGGCGAGGCGCACATTGCGCGGAATCACAGCGTCGAAAACCTTGTCGCCGAAGTGCTCCTTCAACTGGTCCGACACCTGCTGCTGCAGCGTGATGCGTGGATCGAACATCACGCGCAGCAAACCGATCACCTTCAGTTCGCGATTCATGTTCGCGTGGACCTGCTTGATCGTGTTGACGAGATCGGAGAGTCCTTCGAGCGCGAAGTACTCGCACTGCATTGGAATCACCACGCCGTGCGCGGCGCACAAGCCGTTGAGCGTGAGCAGCGACAACGCGGGCGGACAGTCGATCAGCACAAAGTCGTAATCGGCGTCGACTTCGGCCAGCGCGTTTTTGAGGCGGCGCTCGCGCTGCTCCACCGACACCAGTTCCACCTCGGCGCCAGCCAGTTCGCGATTCGCTGGGAGCACGTCGTAGCCCACGGCCTCCGGGCGCTTGCGCGCGTCCGGCACAGTGACACCGTCCACCAGCACTTCGTAGACGGTGTTCTCGCACGCGGCCTTGTCGATGCCGCTGCCCATCGTGGCGTTGCCCTGCGGGTCGAGATCGATGAGAAGGACACGCTGTCCCTGCGATGCGAGGCTCGCGGCGAGATTGACCGTAGTCGTCGTCTTGCCGACGCCGCCCTTCTGGTTCGCAACGCAGAAGATTTTTGCCATCTTTCGGGTGTCCCTTTTACTGCCTTAGAAGGTTTGCTTACGTTATAGCTTGCGCACTGCATGTCCGGGAGATCGTCCGTTCGGCCGACTCTCTGTGCGGACGGTGAATCATGCCGTCGCCGGCTCGACCGCGACTTCGGTCAGGTGCCGCTCCGCGTCGAGCATTGGCACATCCAGCCGGATAGTCCGAAGCGCGCGGGCGCCCGCCGGCAGTCGCTCGATCTCGCCGTCCGGGCGTACGCCCTTCATCGCCCAGATCGCGCCGCCGTCGGCGACCAGATGCCGGGCCAGTGTAACGAAATCGGCGAGTTCCGCGAATGCCCGCGAGACAATCAAGTCAAATTTATTTGGGACTTCAATCCCAGGACGCAGCGACTCGACACGCCCCGTCACAACTGACAGGTTCGTCAGGCCCAATTCAGCCTTCACCTGAGATTGAAACGCAGTCTTCTTGTGCACGATGTCGTTCAGCGTCACCTGCCAGTCCGGTCGCGCGATGGCGAGTACGATGCCCGGCAACCCGCCGCCCGAACCAACGTCGAGCACCGCGGCGCAATCTCGCGTGGGAAGGTGCGGCAGAATCGCAAGCGAATCGAGGATGTGCTGAATCATCATCTGGCGCGGATCGCGAATCGCGGTCAGGTTATAGACCGCGTTCCACTTCGCCAGTAGCGCGACGTAGTCGAGCAGTTGTGCTCGCTGCTGGTCGCTCAGTTCGATACCGAGTGTCTGCACGCCCTCTTCCAGCACTCGCGCCAAGACGTCACGATCACCGACGCCGGGTTGCCGTGCGCGCCCCGTCATTGCGCCACCGGCGTGCTATCGGCGCCGGCATCGCCCGGACTCTGGCGTCGGCGACCGAGGCCACGCTTCAGATGAACCATGAGCAGTGAAATCGCGGCTGGCGTGATGCCAGAAATGCGCGATGCCTGACCGATCGTTTCCGGGCGATACTGATTAAGCTTCTGGCGCGCTTCGAACGACAAGCCGCGCACCTCCGCGTAGTCGATACCTTCCGGCAACCGCGTATTTTCGTGGCCGCTGTTACGCTCGATCTCATCGGCCTGACGATCGATATAGCCCTGATATTTGACGCCGATCTCGATCTGCTCCTTGATCTGCGCAAGCAGGATCTCGTCGTCGGCGAGCGGTGTTTCGGGGGCGCAAGCACCCTCTCGCAGGCCGCAGACGCCGTCATAGCTGACACCCGGACGGCGCAGCAGATCGGCGAGGTTGTATTCGCGGTCGATCGGCTTGCCGAGCAAGGCGGTTGCCTCGTCGGCAGAAAGCGTCTTCGGATTCACCCACGTCGACTTCAGGCGCTCTGTTTCACGTGAAACAGCATCGCGCTTACGGCAGAATGCGGCCCAGCGAATGTCATCGACTACACCCAGTTCCCGACCGATCTCCGTGAGGCGCATATCCGCGTTGTCTTCGCGCAGACTCAGGCGATACTCGGCGCGGCTAGTGAACATACGGTACGGCTCCGAGACGCCGCGCGTCACGAGGTCGTCGACTAGCACGCCGAGATACGCTTCGTCACGGCGCGGGCACCATGCATCCTTGCCCTGCACTTGCAGACCGGCGTTAATCCCGGCCAGCAAACCTTGCGCAGCGGCTTCTTCGTAGCCAGTCGTTCCATTGATCTGGCCCGCAAAGAACAAACCGTTGATCGACTTCGTTTCCAGCGACGACTTCAGAGCACGCGGATCGAAATAGTCGTACTCGATCGCATAGCCGGGGCGCAAGATATGCGCATGCTCCAGGCCGCGCATCGAATGCACAAGCTCAAGTTGGACATCGAACGGCAGGCTCGTCGAGATCCCGTTCGGGTAGAACTCATTCGTCGTCAGCCCTTCCGGTTCCAGGAAGATTTGATGCGATTCCTTCGACGCGAAGCGGTGAATCTTGTCTTCGATCGACGGGCAATAGCGCGGCCCCACACCTTCGATCACCCCTGTGTACATCGGCGAGCGATCAAGACCGCCACGGATGATGTCGTGCGTGCGCGCATTCGTGTGCGTCACCCAACACGGAATCTGGCGCGGATGCTGTTCCGCTCGGCCAAGGAACGAGAACACCGGCACCGGGTCCAGATCGCCCGGCTGCTCTTCGAGTACCGAAAAATCGATTGTGCGTCCATCGATACGCGGCGGTGTTCCAGTCTTCAGGCGCCCTTGCGGCAGTTTCAGCTCCTTCAGGCGCGCCGAAAGCGTCACCGCCGCCGGGTCACCAGCGCGGCCACCCGTGTAGTTGTTCAGGCCAACGTGGATCTTGCCGTCGAGGAACGTCCCTGCCGTCAGAACGACCGCACGACTGCGGAACCGGATGCCGACTTGCGTCACCGCACCGACCACCCGATCGCCTTCAACCATCAAGTCCTCGACGGCCTGCTGGAATAGCCAGAGATTTTGCTGATTTTCCAGGCGACGGCGGATCGCGGCCTTGTAGAGAATACGGTCGGCTTGGGCGCGGGTCGCGCGTACCGCCGGGCCTTTCGAGGAATTCAGGATGCGGAACTGGATGCCACCCTCGTCGGTGGCTGCAGCCATCGCGCCCCCAAGGGCGTCAACTTCCTTGACCAGATGCCCCTTACCAATACCGCCGATCGACGGATTGCAGCTCATCTGGCCGAGCGTCTCGATGTTGTGCGTGAGCAGAAGCGTTCTAACGCCCATGCGAGCGGCAGCAAGCGCGGCCTCGGTGCCGGCGTGACCGCCGCCGACGACGATTACGTCAAACTCTGTGGGATAAAGCATAGGCGGTCCTCACGCACGGCGAACCGCGTGAGCCCTCTCAGAAAAGTGTGGGATGCGCGAATTATAGCGGTTTCGCGAATTGGGCCGTTCACACCCGAATTTCGTTCCACGCGCAGGCAAAAAAAGGCGGCGTGTTTCACGTGAAACACGCCGCTTCGTGAACAACATACAGAGCACTCAGACGGTCTTCTTCGCGAGCCCGAGATAGGTTTCGATCACGCGCGGGTTCTGCGCCAGTTCCGCAGCGGGGCCTTCAAGCGCCAGATCGCCGGTTTCTAGCACGTAGCCGTAATCGGAAATCTGAAGTGCAGCGCGCGCGTTCTGCTCGATCAGCAGCGTGGCCACGCCCGTCTGACGCAACGCGCTGATGATGTGGAATATTTCCTTCACAATCAGCGGCGCCAGACCGAGGCTCGGCTCGTCGAGCATCAGCAGATCCGGCTTTCCCATCAGAGCCCGGCCGACCGCGAGCATTTGCCGCTCGCCACCGGAAAGCGTGCCGGCCGCCTGCGCACGACGCTCCTTCATGCGGGGAAACAACTCGAACACATGATCGAGCTGATCGAGGAAGTTACGCTCGCCTGCCCGCTTTCGCCGATACGCGCCGAGCACGAGATTGTCCTCGACGGTCATCGACGCGAACAACTCACGCTTTTCCGGCACGAGGCACATACCACGCGCGACGCGACCCTCGATCGGTAACGCGCTCACCTCTTCACCGAGGTAGGCAACGTGCCCACTCGCGTGCCCAGTGTGAGGCAGCGCGCCCATGATGGCGTTCAGCAGGGTGGATTTGCCCGCGCCGTTCGGTCCAATCACAGAGACGATCTGCCCTGCGCCCACCTTGATTGCCGCATGATGCAGCGCCTCGATCTTGCCGTAGCGGACCGCGAGGTTCGAGACTTCAAGGACGGTGTTAGCGGATGTCGCCATCACTCCACCCCGCCGAGATACGCTTCGAGCACAGCGGGATCCTGCTGCACGTCCTCTGGCAAGCCTTCCGCGATCCGCGTGCCGAACTCCATTACGACGAGCCGATCCGTGAGATTCATCACGAAGTCCATGTCGTGTTCGACCAGCAGCACGCTCATCCCCTCCTCCTTCAGCTTTCGCAGCAGCGCAGCGAGCTGTTGTTTTTCCTGATACCGCAAACCCGCTGCCGGTTCATCGAGCAGCAGCAAGGTTGGATCGCAACACAGCGCGCGCGCAATCTCAAGAATGCGCTGCTGACCCAGCGCGAGGCTGCCAGCTTCCTCGTACATGTACGGCTCAAGCCCAACGCGCCGCAGTTGCTTCGCCGCCTCGCTCATCAGGCGCCCTTCTTCCGCCACGTTGAACTTTGCGACGCTGCGCAGCACGCCCGCGCGCCCTCGCAGATGCGCGCCGATGGCGACGTTCTCGAGCACCGTCATCGTCGGCAGCAACTTGACGTGCTGGAACGTCCGGCCGATCCCGCGCGCGACGATCTGACGTGAAGTGAGCCGGTCGATCCGCTCGCCGCGGAACGTGATCTGTCCGCTCGTCGGCTGCATCACGCCGGTGACGAGGTTGAACGTCGTCGACTTGCCGGCGCCGTTCGGTCCGATCAAACCGATGATCTGACCGGCGCGCACCTCGAAGCTCACGTCGTTCACCGCGACGAGTCCACCGAACTGCTTCCGCGCCTTGTCGACCGTCAGCAGCATTTCGCCGGCGGCTGGTTTGCTGCGCTGCGGCAACGGCTCTGCGTTCTCGGGAACGTGTGCCTGCGAGCCGTGCGGAAAGAATCGTGCGACGAACGGCCAGACACCGCGCCGCGCGTACTGCAGCAGCAGCACCATCAGAACGCCGAACACGATGATTTCAAAGTTGCCGTTCTCGCCGAGCAGCTTGGGCAACAGCGTTTGCAGCCAGTCCTGCAGCACCGTCAGGATCGCCGCACCGAGTACCGCGCCCCACACGTGCGCGACGCCACCCACGACGGCCATGAACAGATACTCGATGCCATGATTCAGGCCGAACGGCGTCGGATTCACGGCACGTTGCAGATGCGCGTAGAGGAAACCGGAGACAGCCGCGAGCACCGCCGCGTAGACGAAGATCACGACGCGCATCCACGCCGTGTTCACACCCATCGCTTCGGCCATCATCCCGCCGCCTCGCAGTGCGCGGATCGCGCGCCCGGCCCGACTATTAAGCAAGTTCTGAACAGAAACGACAGCCAGCAGCACAACGACCCAGATCAGGTAGTAAATGTGGCGCCCCGACTCGAGATTGATGCCGAGTACGTTCAGCACCGGAATGCCATTGATGCCGTCGTACTTGCCGAGCGCATCGAGGTTGCCGAACAGGAAGTACAGCGCGAGGCCCCAGGCGATCGTGCCGAGCGGCAGAAAGTGGCCCGAGAGCCGCATCGTGACGATCCCGAGCACTAGCGCCACGAGTCCCGTGACCACGACACCGGCGATCAGCGCGAACCACGGCGACACGCCGTACTGCGTCGTCAGAAACGCAGTCGCATAAGCCCCGACGCCGACGAACGCGGCCTGCCCGAAACTCGTCATGCCGCCGATGCCGGTGAGCAGCACGAGTCCGATAGCGACGATCGAATAGAGGCCGATGTAGTTCAGCAGCGTGACCCAGTACTCGGGCACGTGCAGCGGATGCGGCAGCACCGGCAACGCGAACATGACGATGAGAAACAGCCAGAAAAAGCGGTTGCGCATGATGATCCGTTTCATCGCGTCACTCCTCTTCCTCTTCGGCGTGCGGCGTCGAGAGACTGCGCCACAGCAGCACGGGGATGATGAGCGTGAACACGATCACTTCCTTATAGGAACTCGCCCAGAACGACGAATACGACTCCAGCAGGCCGACCAGCACCGAGCCCGCCGCCGCCACTGGATAGCTCAGGAGTCCGCCGATGATTGCGCCCACGAAGCCCTTCAGGCCGATCAGGAAACCCGAGTCGTAGTAGATGGTCGTTAGCGGTGCGACGAGAATTCCGCACAGCGCGCCGAGCCCTGCGGCGAGCGTGAACGCGAGTCGCCCGGCCTGCGCCGTACCGATTCCGACGAGCCGCGCGCCGAGCCGGTTCACGGCGGTCGCACGCAGTGCCTTGCCCGGAATCGTGCGGTCGAAATAGAAGTACAGGGCAACGATCATCACAGCAGCCGCGCCGATCACCCACAGCGTCTGCCCCGAAATCGAGAGGCTGCCGATGTTGAAGGTGGTGTCGGTGAACGCGTTGGTGCGCGAGCCTTCGGCGCCGAACATGACGAGCCCGAGGCCCACCATCGCGAAGTGCACCGCTACGGCGACGATCAGGAGCAACAGCGTCGCCGACTCGGCAATGGGCTGAAATGCAAGGCGGTAGATGAACGGCCCCATCGGCACGACGATCGCGAGTGTCAACGCGATCTGCGCGAGCATCGGCAGAGGTTGTGCGGCCAGTTCGCGGGTCAGCGCATACAACGCAATGGGGAACAGCAGATACTTGCCCGCGAGCGACACTAGCGTGCGCGCTGCGTGCCGGCGCCGTTCGGCGTGGCGCACGAGCCCCAACGTTTCCGCGACGAAGCATGCCGCGCCAAGTGCGACGAGCAACCAGCAAGTCGCCGGAAACTTCTGCGATTGCAGCGCGGCGAGCGTGAGTGCGCCATACGAGACGAACTCGCCTTGCGGAATGAAGATAACCCGCGTGACGGAAAACACGAGCACGAGCGCTAGCGCGAGCAGCGCGTAGATCGCGCCTGTCGTGATGCCGTCCTGCGCGAGGATCGCGGCAATCGATAAATCCATACAGCCCTCTTACTGAAACCCTGGAAACCCGGGAACGCTGGGAACGACGAAAAACAGCAAATGAGAGACAAGCCCGGAGCACAGTGCGCCGGAGATTGTCGATGAGGAGAACGACGCGGAAACGTCCGTGCGTTTCACGAGGAACCGTCCGCGCGGACAGTCCCTCAAGCGCGAAGCGGGATCACTGGCTTTGCAGCTTCCACTTGCTGTCGACGATTTCCACGATCACGCGTGCACGGTCGTCGAGACCTGCGTGATCGGTCGCGCTCATGTTGAAAACGCCATGTGCGCCTGCCATATCGCGCGTGTTTTCGAGCGCGTTACGCAACGCGACGCGGAACGCTTCGGTGCCGGGTTGAGCCGTCTTCAGTGCGACGGGAATCGCGCGCGCCAGCATCTGCCCTGCGTCCCACGCATGGCCTCCGAACGTCGAGATGGAACCGGCACCGTAGGCCTTCTCATAGGCCACTTTGTAGGTGAGCGCCGACTTCTTCACCGGATTCGTATCGGCCAACTGGTCAGCGACGAGCATCGGCCCTGCGGGCAGCAGTTCGCCTTCGCAGTCTTTCCCGCAGACGCGCAGGAAGTCGTTATTCGCGACACCGTGCGTCTGATAAATCTTGCCCTTATAGCCGCGGTCCTTCAGCGTAGTGGCCGGCAGCGCCGACGGCGTGCCCGATCCGGCGATCAGCACGGCCTCCGGATTCGCCGACATCAGCTTGAGCGCCTGGCCCGTCACAGACGAATCGGTACGGTTATAACGCTCGCTCGCGACGATCTTCAGATTGTGCTTCGCCGCTGCCGCCGTGAACTCCTTGAACCAGCTGTCGCCATAGGCATCCGTGAAGCCGATGAAACCCACGGTCTTGACGCCTTGCTTCTCCATGTAGCTCGCGAGTGCGTCGGCCATCAGGCTATCGTTCTGCGGCGTCTTGAACGCCCACTGACGCTTGCCGTCCACCGGCTGCACGATCGCCGCCGACGCCGCGAGCGAGATCATCGGCGTCTTGCTCTGCGCGACCACGTCGAGCATCGCGAGCGAGTTCGGCGTGACCGTCGAACCGACGATCGCGTCGACGTGATCTTCATCGATCAGCTTGTGGGTGTTCTTTACGGCCTTGCTCGTATCCGACGCGTCGTCGAGCACGATGTACTCCACGCTCTTGCCCGCGATCTCTTTCGGCAGGAGTGCGATCGTGTTTTTTTCCGGAATGCCGAGCGACGCGGCTGGCCCCGTCGCCGAAAGCGTCACGCCGATCTTCACCTGTGCGACCGCCACGCCGGTTGTGCCCAACATTGCCGCTGCGAGTCCGGCACCCACCCACTTCATCGTTTTCATGGCGCGTCTCCAAACGCTTTGTCTGTCTGTCGATTGCCCCGGCGTCGGGATTGTTCGCCTCGCGTCGGGCCTTTGAGTGTAGTTAGTAGAACCGCACATGTAATGCATGGTTTTCCCTGCTTGATGCTCGATCCGGCTTATCGACTCGTTGACGGTTACGCCGTGCAACGCTTGCCCTATCCTGCCCGCGCGAAAGTTGCGCGGCCAACAAAAAGGGCACGTCGGATGACCGCCGTGCCCTTGCATGATGCTTCGTTATGCCTGGTTTCCGACGACGCTCAGTCGCCCGCAAGCTTCCACTTGCCGCCGACGATCTCTACCATCACGCGCGCGCGCTGATCGAGACCAGAATGATCGGTCGCGCTCATGTTGAAGATGCCGTGCGCGCCCGCGAGGTCATGTGTGTTTTCGAGCGCCGCGCGCAACGCGTCGCGGAACGCCTTCGTTCCCGGCTGGCCCGCTTTCAGTGCTGCGGGAATCGCGTGCTGCAGCAACAGACCCGCGTCCCACGCATGACCGCCGAACGTCGAGATCGAGCCCACGCCGTAGGCCTTTTCGTATGCACTCTTGTACGCGAGCGCCGACTGTTTCGCGGCATTCGAATCGGGCAACTGATCAGCGACGAGGAGCGGACCCGCCGGCAGATAAGTGGCCTCGCAATCCTTGCCGCATACGCGCAGGAAGTCGTTGTTGGCTACGCCGTGCGTCTGATAGTACTTGCCCGCATAGCCGCGTTCCTTGAGTGTCTTCTGCGGCAGCGCGGCCGGCGTGCCAGCACCGGCGATCAACACGGCGTCCGGATGTTGCGACATCATCTTGAGCGCCTGTCCCGTGACCGACGCGTCATTGCGCGCGAAGCGCTCGTTCGCGACGACCTTGATGTTCTGCTTTGCGGCTGCGACGCTGAATTCCTTGTACCAGCTCTCGCCGTAGGCGTCCGAGAAGCCGATGAACGCCACCGTCTTCACGCCGTGCGCTGCCATGTGTTGCGCGATCGCGCCGGCCATCAACTGATCGTTCTGCGGTGTCTTGAAGACCGATGCGCGTTTCGCGTCCATCGGTTCGACGATCGAGGCAGCGGCGGCCATCGAGATCATCGGCGTGGAGGTTTCAGCGGCAACGTCGATCATCGCGAGCGAATTCGGCACGACGGTCGAGCCAATCAGCGCATCGACGTGATCTTCGCTCGTGAGCTTGCGGGCGTTCTTGACGGCCTGGGTGGAGTCGGTCGCGTCGTCGAGCACAATGTACTCAATCTTCTGACCCGCGATTTCCTTTGGCAGGAGCGCGATCGTGTTTTTCTCCGGAATACCCAGCGACGCGGCCGGACCGGTAGCTGACAGCGTCACACCGATTTTCACGTCGGCGAACGCCGCACCGGACGTCACCGCTACAATCCCCGACACGACACAAGCCGCATTCACCCAACGCAAGGCCAACCGCATCTCCACTCCTTTTGATAATCGCTTTATAAATCGCACCGGATTTTCAGAGGCTCAGGTTTCGATACTTGTATTAATCCGCCGGGCTCTGCCGATGCATTATTCCGACCCTCTAGCCGGAGAAAGCCGAGTGTAGCGGACCGGCAGTTGCGGTCGCAAGCGCTTTCCATAGGCTTACACACGGTCCGATAGCGGCAACGCAATGCGTATTCGCACAACCAGACGCAAAGCCAGACACGACGGGCAATTCGCCGCATCACGTCACGATTGGTGTAAAACCGGGGGCGTATTCGCTCGCGTGAAAAAGAATCTCGCGCGACGCAGAAAGGAAGGGAAAAGATAATCGGCGGAAAATCGCCGGCTAAAATGAAAAGCGCTGTTGGACGTTCATCCAACAGCGCTTCCGTGTCCGGGCACTTTGTGCCTCAGTTGTCTCCTCGTTCTCCACCTGCAAATTCGGTGCATCAGAACTAGGTGAGACTTTAAGCCTCGCCCCCGGCCGTCACAACTAGCATTTACCCTAGTGGTGCAGTGCGGCACCGGTTTGGGGCGCGCTGACACATGCATGTCGCACTGCGAAGTCGCTAGGGTACACGCAAATCGCCGCGACTTTCAGCGCCGCTCGCATCACAGCGTAAATCACCTCATGCGCGCAAACTCCGCACCCGCGCGACGATCTCCCCCACGATGCCGCGCCGGAACGCCAGCACGCACGCGATGAAGATGATGCCGGTGACGATCGTTGCGGACTCACCCAATGCGTTGAACCAGTTCAACCCCGTGACGGATGCGAGCGCCGTACCGATATCGCCGAGCCGGTCTTCGAGCGAGACGATCAGCGCCGCACCGACGATGGGTCCGAAAAGCGTCCCCATGCCGCCCACAAGCGTCATCAGGATCACGAGGCCGGACAGTGTCCAGTACGCGTCGCCGAGCGTCTCGAAGCCCAGCACGAGCACCTTGAGCGACCCGGCGAGCCCCGCCAGTCCCGCCGAGAGCACGAAGGCGAGCAGCTTGAAGCGGTCCGTGTCGTAGCCGAGTGAAACCGCGCGCGGCTCGTTCTCCTTGATCGCACCGAGCACTTGCCCGAACGGCGAATGCACGATGCGCACGATCAGCAGGAACGCGAGCACCATCACGAGGAGCACGACGTAATAGAGCACCAGATCCGACGAGAGCGAGAGCACGCCGAACAGCTTGCCGCGCGGCACGCCCTGCAGGCCGTCCTCGCCATGCGTGAACGGTGCCTGCAGATAGATGAAGTAGACCATCTGCGCGAGCGCGAGCGTCACCATCGCAAAGTAGATGCCCTGGCGACGGATGGCGAAAAGGCCGGTCACGACGCCGAGCAGTGTCGCCGCCGCGGTGCCGATCAGCACGCCGAGCTCGGGCGTGACGTTCAGCGTCTGCATCGTGTAGCCGGTGAGGTAGCCCGCGGACGCGAGAAACATCGCATGCCCGAACGAAAGCAGGCCCGTATAGCCGATCAGCAGGTTGAAGGCGGCGGCGAAGAGCGCGAAACACAGCACCTTCATGACGAAGAGCGGATACACGCCCCCAAACGGCGCAACGATCAAGCCGATGAGCAGCAGTCCATAAAGTGCTTTTCTTTGCATCAGCGTTCCTTGCCGAAGAGGCCTGCCGGGCGAATCAACAGCACGATCGCCATGATCACGAACACCACGGTTGCCGAGGCCTCGGGCCAGAACACGCGCGTGAAGCCCTCGATCACGCCGAGCATCAGGCCCGTGAGAATCGACCCCATGATCGATCCCATCCCGCCGATCACGACCACGGCGAACACGGTGATGATCATCGGCTGGCCCATCAGCGGCGACACCTGGATCACAGGCGCGGCCAGCACACCCGCGAATGCCGCGAGTGCGACACCGAAGCCGTAGGTGAGCGTGATCATGAGCGGCACGTTGATGCCGAACGCCTCGACGAGCTTCGGATTTTCAGTGCCGGCGCGCAGATAGGCGCCAAGACGCGTCTTCTCGATCACGAACCACGTCGCGAAGCACACGACCAGCGATGCGACAACGACCCACGCCCGATAGTTCGGCAAGTACATGAAGCCGAGATTGGTGGCGCCGGTGAGCGCATCGGGCACGTCGTAAGGCAAGCCCGACGAACCGTAGATCGAGCGGAACACGCCCTCCACGACGAGCGTCAATCCGAAAGTCAGCAGGAGTCCGTATAGATGGTCGAGCCGGTAGAGCCAGCGCAGCATCGAGCGCTCGATCACCATGCCGAGCCCGCCCACCAGAAGCGGAGCAACGACGAGCATCACCCAGTACGGCAGATTGAAGTACGCGAGCCCCATCCACGTGAGCATCGCGCCCAGCATGAACAACGCCCCATGCGCAAAGTTGATCACGTTGAGCATGCCGAAGATCACCGCGAGGCCGAGACTCAGGATCGCGTAGAACGACCCGTTCACGAGCCCGAGCAGCAGTTGGCTCAGCATTGCCGGAAGCGGAATGCCAAAGATCGTCATGAAAGCCGCCATCTCATCAAGATCGTCCAGACGCGACGCACGGCGCGTCGTACCGACCGCGCCGTGCCCGCGTCAACGAAAAACATCCTTGCGCTTACTTCCACAACGCGCAGCGCGACTCCTGCTTCGTCGTGAACGCCTGGTCGCCCGGGATTGTCGCGGAGATCTTCAAGAGGTCCCACGGCCCCTTCGACTCAGCCGGCGTCTTCACCTGCATCAGGTACATGTCGTGGATCATGCTGCCGTCCTCGCGGATGTAGCCCTTCGCGTAGAAGTCGTCGATCTTCGTCTTGCGCAGTTGCGCCATCACCTTGTCCGGGTCGGTCGTGCCCGCCGCCTGGACGGCCTTCAGGTAGTTCGTCGTCGCCGAATAGTCCGCGGCCTGCAGGCTCGTCGGCATCTTCTTCGTCTTGTCGAAGAAGCGCTGCGCCCACTTGCGCGTGTCCGCGTTCTGGTCCCAGTACCAGCTGTCGGTCAGCACGAGGCCCTGCGTGGTTTCGAGGCCGAGGCTGTGCACGTCCGAGAGGAACATCAGCAGCGCCGCGGTCTTCATCGTCTTCGGGATGCCGAATTCCTTCGCCGCCTTGATCGAGTTGATCGTGTCGCCGCCCGCGTTCGCGAGGCCGAGGACCTGCGCCTTCGAGGACTGCGCCTGCAGCAGGAACGACGAGAAGTCCGATGCCGAGAGCGGATGCTTCACTTCACCCAACACCTGGCCGCCACTGGCCTTCACGACGTCGGCAGTGGCTTTTTCAAGCGCGTGGCCAAACGCGTAGTCGGCGGTCAGGAAGTACCACGTCTTGCCGCCCTGCTTCGTCACCGCCGAACCCGTGCCCTTCGCGAGCGCAACCGTGTCGTAGGCATAGTGGATCGTGTACGGCGTGCACTGCTCGTTCGTCAGCGTGTCGGCACCCGCGCCCACGTTGATGTAGACCTTGTGCTTCTCGCCGGCTACCTGGCTCGTCGACAACGCCGTCGCCGAGTTCGTGCCGCCGATCACCATCTGCACGCCGTCGCGGTCGAACCATTCGCGCGCGCGCGACGCCGCGATATCGGCCTTGTTCTGGTGGTCAGCGTAGAGCAGATCGATCGGCTTGCCGAGCACCTTGCCGCCGAAATCCGCGATCGCCATGCGAATCGCTTCGAGGCCGCCCGGGCCGTCGATGTCCGCATAGAGTCCCGACAAGTCGGTGATGTAGCCGATCTTCACCGTATCGTCTGCGGCCAGTGCACTCCCGGCACCGAACGCCATCAAGGCCGCAGCAGCGGCGGCGCGGGCTGCGAGCTGCCCGAACGTCGTTTTCTTCATTGCAGTCTCCAACTCTGGTTGCATTGTTTTGAAAGCCAGAAAATCAATCAGCAACTTGCGGCAAAACTATTGCGTGCGGCATGTCGCGCCGCATGCAATGTGAGACCCGGAATGCTAGACGCCCAGCAGGTCGTGCAGCACGGGCATCTTGCTGTCGAGTTCAGCGACGCCGAAATGCTCGACGATACGGCCGTGCTCCATCACGTAGAACCGGTCAGCGAGCGGGGCCGCGAAACGGAAGTTTTGCTCGACCATCACGACCGTATAGCCGCGTGACTTCAGCGTGACGATCATGCGTGCGAGCGCCTGGACGATCACGGGCGCGAGGCCTTCGGATATCTCGTCGAGCAGCAGCAGATTCGCGCCCGTGCGCAGGATGCGCGCGACCGCCAGCATCTGCTGCTCGCCACCCGACAGCCGCGTGCCCTGGCTGTGACGGCGCTCCGCCAGATTTGGAAACATCGCGTAGATCTCGTCGAGCGACATGCTCTTCGCATTAGCGTTCACGAGCGGCGGCAGGAGCAGGTTTTCCTCGCAGGAGAGGCTTGCGAAAATGCCGCGCTCTTCCGGGCAATAGCCGACGCCGCAATGCGCGATGCGATGAGTGGGCATGCCGATCGTCTCGCGTCCACCGATGCGGATCGACCCCGTGCGACGCCCCGCCAGCCCCATGATCGCGCGCAGCGTGGTCGTGCGCCCCGCGCCGTTACGCCCGAGCAGCGTGACGACTTCGCCGCGCGCAACCGAAAGATCGACGCCGTGCAGAATGTGGGATTCGCCGTACCACGTTTGCAGGCCCGCGATCTCGAGCGCAGGCTCGTTCTCCTGAGCGGCGGCATCGACGCGTTCGTTCTCCGCCACCGTACTCATGCGTGGGCTCCGGCGAGGGTTGCGTCCGCGCTGCCCATATAGGCCTCGGCGACAAGCGGGTTCTTCGACACTTCGGCATAGCTGCCTTCGGCCAGCACCTCGCCGCGCTGCAGAACCGTGATCGTGTCGGAGATGCCAGCGATGACGTTCATGTTGTGCTCGACCATCAGGATCGTGCGCCCGCTCGACACCTTCTTGATGAGCGCCGTCACGCGATCCACGTCCTCGTGACCCATGCCCTGCGTCGGCTCGTCGAGCAGCATCAGCTCCGGCTCCATGGCGAGCGTCGTTGCGATTTCGAGCGCACGCTTGCGGCCGTAGGCAAGTTCGACGGTCGGCACATCGGCGAAATCGGTCAGGCCGACCTGTGTGAGCAAGTCCATCGCGCGGTCGTTCAGTTCGGCGAGCGAGCGCTCGCTCTTCCAGAAGTGATACGCCGTACCGAGCGAGCGTTGCAGCCCGACGCGCACGTTCTGCAGCGCGCTGAGGTGCGGAAACACAGCCGAGATCTGGAACGACCGGATGATGCCGCGCCGCGCGATCTGTGCGGGCCGCTCATGCGTGATGTCGATGCCGTTGAACACGATGCGCCCCGCGCTCGGTTCGAGGAATTTCGTGAGGAGATTGAAGCAGGTGGTCTTGCCCGCGCCATTCGGTCCAATCAGTGCGTGGATCGTGCCGCGGCACACGCGCAGGTTCACACCGTTCACGGCCGTGAAGCCCTTGAACTGTTTGGTGAGGCCGTGCGTCTCCAGAATCGTGTCGCCGAGAATCATGTTCCCTTCCACGCGAAATAAAGGCGTAACGCTGCACCTGGTTCGCGCGAGCCGCCGCACGAATGCCAGTGGCCCCGAAGTCGTCGCGTCCCGCACTGCAACGTTGCGATACGTCCGGAACCCATCATGTCAAGCCGATGAAACCGCTGCACTACGCGCCGTTTGCTGACGCACAAGGATGACGCGCTGCGCGCTGTCCGTCTCCGCGCATTGTCTCCCCAATGATGCACCGCAATCATTGGGATTTGCACTTAGGGGGTCAGCGCACGGCCGCCCGTGGCGGGCCTCGCGCAATTGACGAAAGCGGGATGCACGATGCGGACGTGATCAGCCCGCGCCCGGCAATCCATCGCGACGCCTGCAAATGCGGTAGATGCGCGGGGAATACGATCGCATGCACCGCAAGCGCATGACGTGTGACCCCGCCCGCAAACTTCGCGCCCGTTCAGATCACCGGCAGCGGCGGGGAAGAGTCGACGCGTGCGTGTGCACCTTCGCGGCGGTCGGCGAGCACCATCGCGGCGGCTCGCTCGGCGATCATCAACGTGGGCGAATTCGTGTTGCCCGAAGTGATGAACGGCATCACCGACGCATCGACCACACGCAAGCCGTCCACGCCGCGCACACGCAGACGCGAGTCGACCACAGCATCGCTATCGTCAGCACGTCCCATGCGGCAGGTGCCGACCGGATGAAAGATCGTCGTGCCGACGTTGCCCGCCGCTTCGACCAGTTGCGCTTCGGTCTGGAACGCCACGCCGGGAAGAATTTCCTCCGGCTTGTAGCGCGCGAGCGCGGGTGACGCGGCGATACGCCGCGTGAGGCGCAAGGCGTTGGCGGCCACGCGCCGGTCGTGATCGGTAGAAAGGTAATTCGGCGCGATGGCAGGCGCCGTCGCCGGATCGGCGGAAACGATGTGGATGCTGCCGCGCGACGTCGGCCGCAAGTTACATACCGACGCCGTGAATGCATTGAAACGGTGCAGCGGTTCACCGAAACGGTCGAGCGAGAGCGGCTGCACGTGATATTCGAGGTCGGGACGTGTGAGCGCGGGATCGTCGGGATCGGACTTCGCGAACGCACCGAGCTGCGAAGGCGACATCGACATCGGTCCGCTCTGAAATAGCGCGTATTGCAGACCGATTTTCACCTTGCCCCACCAGTGCGCCGACGCCGTGTTGAGCGTACGCACACCGCTCACGCGATACGCCATGCGCAATTGCAGATGGTCCTGCAGGTTCTCGCCCACGCCACGCAGATCCTGCACGACGCCGATGCCGAGCGCCTTGAGTCGCTGTGCATCGCCGACACCGGAGAGTTCGAGCAATTGCGGCGAGTTCACAGCGCCCGCACTCAGGATCACTTCGGCGCGCGCACGCGCGACGTAATCGACATCGCCGCGATACTCGACACCGACGCACCGCCGCCCTTCGAATATCACGCGTTCAGTGAGCGCACCGGTGATGATGGTGAGATTCGGGCGCTTCATTGCGGGGCCCAGAAACGCCTTCGACGCGTTCCAGCGCACACCGCGTTTCTGGTTCACATCGAAGTAGCCGACGCCGCTGTTGTCACCGCGATTGAAATCGTCGGTGGCCGCGATCCCCTGCTCCTGCGCCGCCTGCGCGAACGTTTCGAGAATCTTCCACTTGAGCCGCTGCTTCTCGACGCGCCATTCACCGCCCGCGCCGTGATATTCACTCGCGCCGCCGTGATAGTTCTCGCTTTTGCGGAACACGGGCAGCACCGAATCCCACGACCACGACGCGTCGCCGGTCGCGCGTGCCCATGCATCGTAGTCCTCACGCTGGCCGCGCATGTAGATCATGCCGTTGATCGACGACGACCCGCCGAGCACACGCCCGCGCGGATAGGACAGCGTGCGCCCGTTCAGGCCCGCTTCGGCCACGGTCTTGTAGAGCCAGTCTGTGCGCGGATTGCCGATGCAGTAGAGATAGCCGACTGGGATGTGAATCCAGTGGTAATCGTCCTGGCCGCCCGCTTCGAGCAGCAGCACGGAGACGTTGGGGTCTTCGGAAAGCCGGTTGGCAAGCACGCAGCCCGCCGTGCCGGCACCGACGATCACGTAGTCGAATTCGCCTTCGAGGCGACGCGAGGACGACTGTCGTCCAGGAGGTTCACTCGGTGTGGGCATTATTGTCTCCTGTCGACCCGAGTTAGCGCTTCAGCGCTTACTCGGGTCCCATGCACAGCGGTCGACCCGAGTTAGTGCTTCAGCACTTACTCGGGTCCCATGCAAGGCGGTCGACCCGGGTTAGCGCAGAGCACTGACTCGGGTCTCATGCAAGCTCGCTACCGCCTGGGCCGGCTGCGTCGCGTGCCGGTTCTATTTTCGTGCGAACGGCGCCGCGCGCGACCGCCTCCGCCGGGTTAAAACGTGTACCGTGCGTCGCCTTACTTCGCGACGGGCATCGTGAATTCCGCGCCCTTGGCGATGCTGTCCGGCCAGCGCTGCATGATGCTCTTGTACCGCGTATAGAAGCGCACACCCTCTTCGCCGTAGGCATGATGATCGCCGAACAGCGAGCGCTTCCACCCGCCGAACGAATGCCACGCCATCGGCACCGGAATCGGCACATTGATGCCGACCATGCCCACCAGAATCTGCCGCGAGAACGCACGCGCAATGCCGCCATCCGATGTGAAGAGCGACACGCCGTTCGCGAACTCGTGACGGTTGATCAGCTCGACCGCGCTCGCGAAGTCGGGCACGCGCACCACGGCAAGCACAGGACCGAAGATCTCTTCCTTGTAGATTGTCATATCGGTCTTCACGTCATCGAACAGCGTGCCGCCGATGAAGAAACCATCCTCGTGACCATCGACCGTGTGCGCGCGTCCATCGACCACGAGCTTCGCGCCCGCAGCCACGCCCGCGTCGATATAGCCCTTGACCTTCTCGCGATGCACAGCCGTCACGAGCGGCCCCATCTCCGACGCAGCATCCATCCCGCTACCGATCTTGAGCGCCTTCACGCGCGGCGTGAGACGTTCGATCAGTTCGTCGGCGATATGACCCACGGCCACTGCCACCGAAATCGCCATGCAACGCTCGCCCGCCGAACCGTAGGCCGCGCCGATCAGCGCATCGACGGCCTGGTCGAGATCGGCATCGGGCATCACGACGAGGTGATTCTTCGCGCCGCCCAGCGCCTGAACGCGCTTGCCGTGCTTCGTGCCCTCGGTGTAGATGTATTCGGCGATCGGCGTCGAACCGACGAACGAAAGCGCCGTGACGTCCGGATGCGCGAGCAGTGCGTCGACGGCCACCTTGTCGCCGTGAACGACGTTGAACACGCCGTCGGGCAGACCCGCTTCCTTGAGCAGTTCAGCGATACGCACCGACGCCGAAGGATCGCGTTCCGATGGCTTCAGCACGAACGTGTTCCCGCACGCGAGCGCGACCGGGAACATCCAGCACGGCACCATCATCGGGAAATTGAACGGCGTGATGCCCGCGACGACGCCCAGCGGCTGGCGCAGGTTCCAGTTGTCGATGCCGCCACCGATCTGGTCGGTGAAATCGGTCTTGAGCAGATTCGGAATGCCACACGCGAACTCGACGACCTCGATGCCGCGCATCACCTCGCCCTTCGCGTCCGAAAACACCTTGCCGTGCTCGCGCGTGATCAATTCGGCGAGTTCGTCATGATGCTGGTCGAGCAGATCCTTGAACTTGAAGAGAATGCGCGCGCGCTTGAGCGGCGGCATCTCGCTCCACGCGGGGAACGCCGCAGCGGCGGCAGCGACGGCCGCGTCCACGTCGGCCACAGTGGCGAGCGGCACGCGCGCGCTCACCTTGCCTTGCGCCGGATTGAAGACATCACCGAAACGCTCGCTAATGCCATCGAACGGCTTGCCGTTGATGTAATGCGTCAGCGTCCGGACGCCGGTTTCCCTCAGATGTGTCTCGCCCATGTATGCCTCACTGGTTAGATGAATGCGCGCAACGCACCGCGCCGCACTTTATTGACTCAAGCGTAATCGGCAACCCACAGGGCGATCCAATGAATAATGCTCAACAGCGATATAAGGCGAGTTAATATCAGCGGATGGACCTGACCTTGCTCCGAGCGTTCGTCACGGTCGCACGCGAGGGCAACCTCACGCGCGCGGCCGCTCACCTGCATCTGACGCAGCCCGCCGTCAGCCTGCAGATCAAGCATCTGCAGGAAGGACTCGGCGTGACGCTCTTCACGCGCACCTCGCACGGCCTCGTGCTCACGCGCGACGGTCAGGCGCTCCTTCCACACGCCGAGCGCGCGCTCACCGCCGCAAGCGACGTGCAGCGCGCCGCGGCTCTACTGCGTCACGAGGTGCGCGGCAGGCTGCGTATCGGCACAATCCTCGATCCAGCGTTTCTGCGCCTCGGCGGCTTCCTGCGGCAACTGGTCGAAACCTGGCCGCAGATCGAAACCGCCCTGCGCCACGGCATGTCGGGCTGGGTGCTCGATCAGGTGCGCTCGCGCGAACTCGACGTCGGCTATTACATCGGCCAGCCCGGCCCGGACGCCGACACGTTCCACGCCATCACGCTCACGCGCTTCCAGTACCGGGTGCTCGCACCCGCCGGCTGGAAAGACCGGGTGAAGGACGCGCGCGACTGGGGCGCGCTCGCCGCTCTGCCGTGGATCTGGACGCCGCCCGCGTCCGCACACAACCGGCTGCTCACGCAGATCTTCGAGGCCGTGAACGCCAAGCCCGTCAAGGTCGCGGAAGTCGATCAGGAACCGTCGATGCTCGACCTCGTGAAATCGGGCGTCGGCCTCACGCTGGCGCGCGATTCGATCGCCATCGCCGAGGCGCACGCGCATGCACTGACGATCGTCGAAGGCATGACGGTACCGACCGAACTCACCTTCATCACGCTCGCCTCGCGCCGCGACGAACCCACGATCGCTGCCGCGCTCAAGTCCATCGAAACCCAGTGGGCGATATGAGCCGCGCTCATGAGGCTTCGGCCAGGATTGACCGCTGAATTGACCTGTGAAGTGCGCACAATGTAACGGCGCTGTCACGCAAGTTTTGCTAGATTCAGTTCTCGCCCGCGCGAACCACCCGGCGATGCGAGTCACGCGCGACGCGTCCCGAGCCTCACTCATCGTCCCCTCGTTTCACAGGAGCCCCGCATGGCCCGCAACATCGAAATCAAGGCCCGCACCCGCGAATTCGACGCGCTGCGCGAGCGCGCCGCCCAGCTTGCATCCGACCCGCCGCTGATCTTTCGCCAGCAGGACTCCTTCTACGACGTGCCGCGTGGCCGCCTGAAGCTGCGCCAGTTCGACGACGGCACGCCGCCCGAGCTGATCTTCTACCAGCGCGACGACCGCGACGGCCCGAAAGTCTCGTACTACACGCGCAGCCCCGTGACCAACGCGGAGGCGATGCACTCGCTGCTCGCCACTGCGCTGACCACGCGGGGGATCGTGTCGAAGGAACGCCACGTCTATCTGGTGGGCCGCACGCGCATCCATCTGGACCGCGTTGACGGCCTCGGCGATTTCATCGAACTGGAGGTGGTACTCGCTCCCGATGAGGACGAGCAAGGTGGCGAAGCCGAGGCGCACGCGATGTTCGCGAAGCTCGGCGTCGACGAAAACGACCTCGTGGCGGTCGCCTACGTCGATCTGCTCAATACAGCGGTTCCGGCATAAATAAGACAGGGAACGGTGCAGGAGTCAGGACGCAGGCGCGCCTGGCTCCAGATGCCCGAGCGGCAGCGGCCCGTTGCGCTTGAACGTGGTCAACACGATATTCGAGCGCACGCTGTCGACTCCGGGCACGTGCATCAGCTTCTTCATCACGAACGACGACAGCGCGTTCAGATCCGGCGCCACGATCCGCAGCAGATAATCGGCGTCGCCCACCACGGCATGGCATTCCAGCACTTCGGCCAGCGCGTCGATCTGCTGCTGGAACTGCTCGATGACCGAATCTCCATGATGCTTGAGCTTCAGGCTCGTGAACGCCGTAACGCCGAGCCCAAGCTTTTCAGGCCGCAGCACGACGCGATAGCCGTCGATCACGCCGGACGCCTCGAGCCGCTGCAACCGCCTGCCGATCTGCGATGGTGAAAGCGGCACCTGCTCGCCCAGTTGCTGGTGTGTAGCGCGGCCAAAGCGCTGCAGCACGTCAAGCAGCGCGAGATCGAAGTGATCGAGTTCCAGCATGAATAAATTCCGCATCAAGCACGTTAAAAGTGCGGAATTATTGCATATCGGATCGACCTATCACCTGATGCACGCATATCCCGACGCGCTGGGCACGGGTGACGTGCTCGAAGCCGACACGGTTATCACGCGTTGCATGGACGAAGGCGGACTCGTGCACGGGTAGGTCTGGACGCCGCTCCCCGCGCACCGATCGGAGCGAAGATTGCGATATCCGGATAGCTCGCACCCTGCCGCCATCCGTGGAAAAATGGTTGATCGAGCGCATCGTCCGCGCCGCCGCGCAAAGCGCGCGCCGCGCTCCCCTACCTGACAGGTGCAGAGATGATCAACCGACTCACATCCGAAGAGCGCACCACGGAACTCGCCGAACTCCACGGCTGGCAAGCCGTCGCGGGCCGCGACGCCATCCAGCGCATCTTCCGTTTCGCCGATTTCAACGAAGCCTTTGGCTTCATGACGCGCATCGCGATCAAAGCGCAGGAAATGAACCACCATCCCGAGTGGTTCAACGTCTACAACCGTGTGGAAATCACGCTCTCTACGCACGAGGCAAATGGCCTCACTTCACGCGATATCGCGCTGGCACGCTTCATCGATTCGATCGCACCCGGACCGCTCAGCGTGTAAGCAAAAACCCGCATATGAAAGCTTGATGAAGGGTCTCAGTCGCCCAAGCCTTCAAGGTTGAAGGCCATTATTGAGGGATACGTAAGACTCCCAGGCGGCCCTTGCATCGGGGTCAAAACGATCAAGTGAGATAGCGTTCCGACGCTGTACAATCAGCAACGCATACGGCCTGGAGAGCGCGCTAGCCTCTTTGCACAACGCGAGTTCGTCGCCGCTCGAGGGCGAACGGTTGCGCCAGAAGTTGATCGCGGCTTCGAGTTCGGTGATCGAAATATCGGACATGTTGGTCGTGACTCGCGCAACCGCTGCATTCAGCGCCGACTGGTCGCTGAGCAGATCCGGAACATCGGGCTGCGCTTCGCGAACTGCGTGCCTGTAACGCTAAACCCATTGTACTTGAGCGAATCCCATGCGACTCCTTCTGATCGAAGACGACCGCCCCATCGCACGCGGTATCCAGTCCAGCCTAGAACAAGCCGGCTTCACGGTCGACATGGTCCACGACGGAATTTTCGCCGAACAGGCTCTCACGCAGAATCGCCATGAGCTGGTGATCCTCGACCTCGGCCTGCCCGGCATCGACGGCATGACGTTGCTGTCGCGGTTCCGTCAAAGCAACCGGCACACGCCCGTCATCGTGCTCACTGCACGCGATGAGCTGAATGACCGCGTCCAGGGCCTGAATTCGGGCGCCGACGACTACATGCTCAAACCGTTCGAGCCCGCGGAACTCGAAGCGCGCATCCGCGCAGTGATGCGCCGCAGCGGCCCGCACGGTGACGTGCCGCGCCCCGAAGTCTCGCTCGGCGGCGTGCGCCTCTCGGGTGTCGACCGCCGCATCTTCAACGACGACAAGCCGCTCGAACTCTCGCCGCGCGAATTCGCGGTGCTCGAAATGCTGTTGCTGCGTCACGGCCGCGTCGTCAGCAAGGCACAGCTCCAGGACCATCTGACGCACTTCGGCGGCGATCTCGGCGACACCGCGATCGAAGTCTATGTGCACCGCGTGCGCAAAAAGCTCGAAAGCTGCCGCGTCGAAATCGTCACGGTGCGCGGCTTCGGCTACCTGCTGCAAGAAATTCGCCAGGCGGCCTGACGCGGCATTCCTGATTGCCGGTCCGGCGCAACGTCGGACCGGTTGCTGCTGCGGTGCCGCGTAAATCGCACAAACGGCGCGTATCGCCCGCCTCGGCCGGCGGCTGTGTACGTTTGCGCATAGTGTGCGATCCGCTCGACGCCGCAGTTGCGGTACGCACGCCCTGCCGCGGCGGTTATTGCCCGCGTACAATGAACGAATTCAGGGTCACGCCAAACGCGTCGCGCCCTATCTGCAAAACGCTGCCAGACGCACCCCGTTCATTTCTGGTTCGAACCCATCATGTCCTATCCGGCCGCAAACAGTCTGCGCCGTACGCTGCTGCGCCGCCTCGCTGCTCCGCTGTCGCTGCTTGCGCTGATGAGCGGCCTGATCGCCTACTGGCTCGCGTGGCAGTACACGCAGCACGTGGTCGACCGCTCGCTCGTCGACCTCGCCACTGCGATCTCGAAGCAGATCCAGATCGCCGGTCCCGACGCGTCGGTCAGCGTGCCACCGCTCGCTCAGGCCATGTTCTCCGATCCGGTCGAGCATCTCGTCTATCGCATCAGCGACGGCGAGACCGAAATCGCTGGTGATAACACGCTCCCGTTGCAGGGCACGAACGTACGTCGCATGCACTACGCGTATGTGTTCGAAACGGAGCACAACGGTGTGAACGTCCGCGTCGCGCAAGTGCGCGCTGAACAGCCAAGGGGCAATCCGATTGTGGTCGAAGTGGGCCAGCCCGTGCATCTGCGCTCGCAAATCGCCGCCGAGTTCCTCATCGCGATCATGATGCCGCTGCTGCTGCTGCTGCTCGCCGGCTGGGCGATCGTGTGGCGCGTCGTGAACCAGCAGCTCAACCCGCTCACCGATCTCGCCGACTCGCTAAACCGCCAGACGCACATGTCGCTCGAGCCGGTCGACGAGACCTATGTGCCGGTCGAGATACGCCCGCTCACCGGCGCACTTAACGCGCTGCTCGGGCGCCTGAAAACCGCGCTCGACGCGCAGCGCAAGTTCATCGCTGACGCCGCGCATCAGTTGCGCACGCCGCTTACCGCCGTGAAGCTCCACGCGGAGCAGGCCGCGAACGCGCGCGAGCCGCAACAGGTAAGCGCCGCAGTGCACGAGTTGCGCGCCGCCGCCAACCGGGCGGTGCGTCTGTCGAACCAGCTTCTGTCGCTCGCACGCGCCGAACCGACCGAACAGGCGGCGCGTTTCGTCGATATCGACATGGCCGCGCTCGCGTTCGAGACCGGCGCGGAATGGGTGCCGCGCGCGCTCGCGAACCACGTTGACCTCGGCTTCCAGCGCCTCGACGCGCCCGAGAATGACGAACCGCTCATGGTACGCGGCAATCCCGTGCTGCTGCGCGAGGTGATTGCAAACCTGCTCGACAACGCGCTGAAGTATCTGCCGCCCGCGCGCGTCGACGGCGGACGCATTACCGTGACCGTTACGCAAAACAACGTCGAGAACGTGCAGATGGCCGAGGTCGTCGTCGAGGACAACGGAAGCGGCGTGCCGCTCGCGCAGCAGACCGATCTCTTCAAGCGCTTTTTCCGCGGCGACGGTCAGAGCGAAAGCGGAGTGGAAACCGGCGCCGGTCTTGGCCTCGCCATCGTTCACGACATCATGTCGCTCCATCGCGGCAGCGTGCATTACGAAGATGCGCCGGAGGGCGGTGCGCGCTTCATCGTGCGCTTGCCACTCGCGCGTCGCAAACCGGTCGATGCGAGCGATACTGCATCGGCCGACAAGCATCACCAGAAAACGACCAGTCAGGCGCCGGTCGATCTCTGAAGTCGCATGAAAACAGCAAGGGCCGCTTTAAGCGGCCCTTTTGCATTCATCGCGCACCACGCAATCGCAGCGGTCACTTCTTCTTTTTGCTCTTCCCTGACTTGCCCGCCTTCGCGCCCTTCTCCTTGCTCTTGTCTTTTTCCTTCTCGGGCGGTGCGAGCATCGTGCCCCGGCACTTGCGCGCGCCGCAACGGCATTCGTATTCGCGCTTGAGCTTGCGTGTCTGCTTCGCGTCGATCACGAGTCCGTAGTCATAGAACAACTCTTCATCCGCCGCGATATCGCGCAGCGCATGAATGTACACATGACCATCGATCTCTTCCGCTTCGCAGTTCGGCGCACACGAGTGATTGATCCAGCGTGCGCTGTTGCCGTTCACCTTGCCGTCGATGACGTCGCCGTCCTCGAGCGCGAAGTAAAACGTGTGATTCGGTTCATCCGGATTGTGGGGGTGACGCCGCAACGCTTCCTTCCAGGAGATGCGCTCGCCTTTATATTCGATCAGGCGCGCGCCCGCCTCGATCGGCCCAGTCGCAAACACGCCCTTACCGTGTACGCCCGACTGGCGCACGACGATCCTGCGTACACTCATTGAATGAATCCTTGTGAAGTACTTGGGAAACTATCCCTGCTGCAACGAACGGCGTGAAAGCGGCAACGGCCGCATTGAATGTTCGCTCTGGCCCCGCGCGCATCCCCGCGCATCCCACTACGCAAACGCGGCGCCTCGCAGGCGCCGCGCTCGTGCAGCGCCCGGGCGCGACACAACCGGCATCGTACACGTTCGTGCGGTCTTCGTTCAACCCGTGCAGTCACGCCAGAGGTCCGCGCCTTAGCGTTGCCCGATCGTCGTCTCGCCAAAGAGCTTTTTCTGATCGCGCGGCTGCGAACGCCAGTACTGCGGAGGCGCATTCACGCTCGCACCGAGTTGAGCCGCAGCGTGCCAGGGCCAGCGCGGATCGTAGAGCATCGCGCGCGCCATCGCGATCATGTCGGCGTCGCCATCCGCGATCACCTGATGCGCCTGCAGCGGATCGGTGATGAGACCGACCGCGATCGTCGTCATACCGGTGGCCTGTTTCACTTTGCGCGCGAACGGCACTTGATAGCCCGGCTCGAGCGGTATCTTCTGCAACGGCGAAACGCCACCCGACGACACGTCGATCCAGTCCGCGCCGCGAGCCTTCAACGCTTGCGCGAATACGACGGTGTCCTCAGGGGTCCAGCCCCCATCGACCCAGTCGGTCGCCGACACACGCACGCCAACCGGACGATCGGCGGGAAACTCGGCGCGCACTGCGTCGAACACTTCGAGTGGAAAACGCATGCGGTTCTCGCGCGAGCCGCCATATTCATCGCTGCGCTGGTTCGCGATCGGCGAGAGGAACTGATGCAGCAGATAACCATGCGCAGCGTGCACTTCGATCGCGTCGATGCCGAGCCGCGCCGCACGCCGCGCCGTGGCGCGAAACGCGTCGCGCACGCGATTCAGACCCGCGACATCGAGCGCGAGCGGCGGCGGCTCATCGTCCTTGTGCGGTAGTGCCGACGGCGCATGCGGCAGCCAGCCGCCGTCGTCCACCGATATCAACTGACCGCCCTCCCAGGGTACGTGGCTCGACGCCTTGCGGCCCGCGTGCGCAATCTGCATCGCGACGCAGATCGGCGAATGACGGCGGATCGCGGCGAGCACCGGCACTAGCGCAGCTTCCGTCGCGTCGTCCCACAAGCCGAGATCGCCTGGCGTGATGCGTCCGTCCGGTTCGACCGCGGTGGCTTCGATGCACAGCATGCCCGCGCCCGAGAGCGACAGATGACCGAGATGAATCAGATGCCAGTCGTTGGCCTCTCCGCGCTCGGCGGAGTATTGACACATCGGCGATACGACAATGCGATTGGCGAGCGTCACGCCACGCAGTGAGAGCGGAGTGAAGAGTGGGCTCATGGGAGGAAAGGTGAACGGGGAAAGGGAGCGTTTGAGAATATCACGCAGCCTTTTTTCGTTGCAGGAACCGAGCCAGTCAGTCGGGCGGCAGGCAACGACACGCGCCGCACCGAAGGCAATCTCAGGGCCGGTTCATCGCACTGGCGGCAGGCGCATCGATGCTATCGAGCCAGTCACCGAACATGCGGCTCGCTTGCCGTTCCAGACACGGACCGTGCTTCGCCGTAGCGGCGCGCAGCGCGTTGACGTCGACACCAGCGTGAGCGATTTCAGCGGCATGGCCGATCAACCAGGGTTCGAAGCGGTCGGCACGCACTTCGGGATGACACTGCAGGCCGAGCACATGATTGCCCCACGAGAACGCCTGGTTCTCGCAGAGCGGCGTCGAGGCAAGGCGCGTGGCGCCCTCCGGCAGGTCGAACGTATCGCCGTGCCAGTGCAGCATCGACGTCACGTGGCCGTCGAGGTGACGCAGCGGCGACGTGCGGCCAGCCTCGGTCAGCGTGAGCGGCGTCCAGCCGATCTCGGCTTCATCCGCTGCGTAGACGCGTGCGCCGAGTACACGCGCGATCACTTGCGCGCCGAGACAGATGCCTAGCGTCGGAAGCCCGGCATTGATGCGTTTTTCGACAAGCGCCGCGAGCGAACTGAGAGTGGGATAACGCGCGTCGTCGCACGCGTTGATCGGGCCGCCGAGGATCACCATCAGCGAGGCCGCCAAGGGATTGAGCGCGCCGATCCGCGCAAAGCCGACGTCCAGATAGCGGACGAGGTGCCCGCGTTCGCCCAGGACGCGCTCCAGGGAGCCGAGATCCTCGAAATAGACATGGCGGACGGCCAATACTTCGCGATTCATCGGCTGATTCCCGGGTCAGCGGCACGTTACGGGCACACCAGCTGCCCGGCGCCGCCGCGCGGCTGTGCCCGCAAAGCGGGCGAACAGCCGCAGTCTGCAGACGTTACACCGCGAAGATCTTCCAGTTCTTCTTCTGCGTCGTCGCGTCAGCCTGGTCGTACACCGAGCAATCCAGCCGAAGATCGGTGTCGGTCATGTCGATGCCGAGCAGTGCGCAATGATGCGCCGTCTTCTTCGGATTCTTGCTGACTTCGAGGTGCGAGCAGGTGAGGCACATCCGGTGCTGCGGGATGGCTTCCTGAACTTCGAGTTGATAGACGGTCTTCAGGAGCGTGCGGTAGAACACCGCTTGCTCGTCGCCGCGCAACGTGCCGACGGCCTTCGAGAGGAAGTCCGGCCATTGCGCCGCTTTCTTCGCCGCCGTGCGGCCTCGCGTCGTGAGGCGCACCGCGAGCGCGCGGCCGTCATCGAGCGCGCGTCGTTTTTCGACGAGGCCCTTCGTTTCGAGCGTGCTCACCGCATCGCTGGTCGTCGCTGCGGTCAGCGCCGTTTCCCGGGCGATCTCGCCGAGGCGCATCGGCCCTTTGCGCTGCATCAACAGAACGAGAATTTCGCCCTGGGTCGGCGTCAGTCCTGCTCCTTCGGCCCAGTCCCACGCCTGGCTCCGCATCGCCGTGCTGAGTCGCAACAGGCTATGGGTCACCCGCCCGGCTGCCTGCTCTCCGTATACGCCTTCGCTCATAGTCTTTCGCTGGTTATTGGCAGCTCGCGCTGCATCGTCAGCCGCCACAGAGGACGACTGTCATGTGGGAATAAACTGCGTCCGATAATCCGGACCGCATACCAATCTCAAAATTTACGCCTCAAAATCCTGCGCTGCAAACTTGCTGGCAGGTTTCACTTCGCACAACCGTTCTTTCTCGCCGCAACAGCTCAAGCGTCATCCTCGCACTGGTGCCACCACGACAAACCGACATTCTATGCGAGAGTGGCGAATCGCACAGCTAAGTTATTCAATTCGCATTGTGGATAACCCGTTGATAACAACGCCGATCGTTTGTTGTTGAATCCTTGATGACAAACAATCGCCCCGCTTGACGTTTCCAGGTTATCTCGTATTTCGCACTCGAACGCAACAGGTATCTACGCGACCGTGGCTTGCGCAATGCCTTGAGTTTTCAGGCATTTTTACAGTTACCCACAGGCGAAGAGTCGCTCGTTCGCGACCATTGTGTCCATATTTGTAAATATTAGAACAGGCAAAAGCCTAGAGGACCTCGAAATGACTGAGGAACGCTACGAAAAAAATAATTCGTCGTAGATTCACCCACTGCGTCACTTGGTCTCTCCCGTACCAAAAAACACGAAGGCAGCCCGCAGGCTGCCCCCGTAATGCACCAGGCGCCGATGTCAGCCCCTGGCCCTGACCACTCAGGCGCGCCAACGCAGGCACTGCTGACGAACGGCCTCGTGCAGCGACTTCTCTTCGGCGACCACACCGCGCAGCCAGGTGGCATCGTTGGTCTGGGCGCGGGCGATCGTGCCGATCCCGGTCAAAGCCCGCGTCGCCCCAAGCGCCTCGCCGTGTGGGGCGATCTGCGCGAGCGTATCGATGATGTCTTCCGAAATCGTGCGCCGCTCACCCGTCTGCGGGTTCACGCAGGTGCCGGCCAGCCCGAAACGACATGCCTGGAAACGATTGAACGTGTAAACGAGGTAATCATCTTCGCGCGGCATGATCGGCCGGTCCGTCAGCAAATGCCGCGCGAGCGTCTGGATGTAGCAGGCGATCGCCGCCGCCCGTTCGACGGACAGCGGCGTGTCCATCACGCGCACCTCGATCGTGCCGAAGCCGGGTTTCGGGCGGATATCCCAATAGAAGTCTTTCATGCTGTTGACAACGCCCGTGTGAACCATCTTCGAGAAATACTCCTCGAACTCCGTCCATGTGAGCACGAACGGCGCGCGGCCCGACAGCGGGAACGCGAACACGGAATTCAGTCGTGCCGAGTGAAATCCGGTATCGACACCCTGCACATACGGCGATGACGCCGATAGTGCGATGAAGTGCGGGATGAAGCGTGAGAGCGAATGCAGCAGGTAGAGCGCGCTGTCCGCATCGGGACACCCGATGTGGACGTGCTGCCCAAACACCGTGAACTGCTTCGCGAGATATCCGTAGAGCTCCGAAAGGTACTGAAACCGCGGCGTATCGACGATGCGCCGGTCGCTCCACTCCTGGAACGCATGCGTACCGCCGCCGCACAGGCCGACGTTCAGACGATCCGCCGCGGTGACCAGCGTGTCGCGGATCTTGCGAAGCTCGGACAGCGCCTGGTCGTGCGTCGTGCAGATGCCGGTGGACAGCTCGATCATGCTCTCGGTGATCTCCGGGGTGATGTTGCCCGGGATCTCCTGATCCTTGACGAGACGCATCAAGTCGCTGCCGGCCTTCGTCAGATCGTAGTCGTGAGTGTTGACGATCTGCATTTCGAGTTCGATACCGAACGTGAACGGCTTCGAATCGACAAATGATTCCAGTGACATGGCACCCCCTGTTGCTCACGTGCCGCGCGTTTCCTGCGTCGCTTGCGGCACGCCGTGTTACATGGCTTGCGGCGCCCGGCTGCTAGCCGGCCCCGCATCGTTCACTTTTCGCCCCGTTCGCCTGTGAATGCAAGCGCGCGATAGACGAGCCACGGTCCCAGAAGCTGCAGCACCGCGATCGCGCACATCATGATCGCGCGCATCCGGGGATCGAAGTTTGGATAAAGATCGTAGGTGTCCTGCACGAGCATCAGCGCGAGCGCCGACATCGGCGATAGCGCGAGTCCCAGCGCAATGCCCTGCTTCCACTCGAGCCCGCTCGGCCGGGCAAAGATCAGCACGCCCACCAGTTTCGCAACGAGCCGCGCGACGATCAGTCCGGCCGCCGCCACGCCGCCGACCACGATGTCGTGCCATTGAAACGTCGTGAGCGTAACCACGAAAAGGATCACGGTGAGCAGCCACCCAGCCGTGCCGAAGTGCTGCGGCCACAGTTGCGGACGCGCTTCGCGGTTCTTCACGATGATGCCGGCGGCGAGCAGGCTCAGAATCGTCGACAGCCTGAAGACATGCGCGGCTGCGATCGCGAGCAGCACGATGCCGAAGAGCGCAACGAACGAATGCTCGTCCTGCGGACTGAGCCTTCGATAGAACAGCGTGCATGCGCGCGCGAGCACGTACGCAATGATCAGCGATCCGATGAGCAGATAGAGCGGCTGCACGATCGTCGCGAGCACGTTGCCGTAAAACTCCTGATGCAGCCACCCTGAGACGAGCTTCACGACGACCACCGCATACACACTGTTCAACGCAGTGAGTGTGAGCAGGCGTTGCGTGACCTGACCCTCGGCGCGCAATTCAGTTTTGAGCTGGATCACCATCGCGGGCGAAGTCGACATTGCGATGGAAGCGACGATGAGCGCGATCATGATCGGCACATCGAGCAAAAGCAGCACGACTAGCACGAGCACGAAGCTGAGTGTCGCTTCAGCAAGGCTCGACAGGATCAGCCATGGATTGCGGCGGATCCAGCGCAGGTCGAGGCGGCTGCCGAGTTCGAACAGCAGCAGGCCGAGTGCGACGTCGAGCAGCGGGCGCGCGTCGCTGGCGAGGTCGGCGTCGATCACGCCGAAACCCGCCGACCCGGCAACCAGGCCGATGACCGCGTAACCGGAAATGCGTGGCAGCCGCCAGGCGCGATAGCACAACTCGCCGCACAGACCGGCGGCGAGCAAGGCGAGGCCGGCCCAGAAAATGCCATCGAGGTGTAATGGCCAGGCGGGAAAGAACGAAAACGCCGACTTCATCGTGGTGGCTTCTCCTTGGCAGAAGACAGTCCGGCTGTCCGACGTCACTCGACAACGACTCACACGTGGGCAAGCCGCATACCACGCGGCTTGATTGCGGTCATCCGGCGGGCGGCCCGCAAAGCGGACGACTTGCAGCCGGTGCACGTGGGGCCGGCTGGAATTCGACTGCGCGACTGCGGGAAAGCACTGCGCCGGCGCGCCGCGTGCGGCAGACAGCCGGTGCGGGCGCTTCGCGTGTGGAGAGGGGCGCCCGCCATAGATGAACGAACGTGGCCGGTTCTCCTGATCACTCAGATTCAGGACAAGCTACATCCGTTCCTTGGATGCGTCAGCCGTCTGTTGCGGCTCAAGACGCGGGAAGAAGGCCGATTGTGCCACACCTTTTCTGCAATCGTTCCCATCATCCTCAAACGGAAGCCGGTACGGCAAATGCATCCGTCTTGCAGCGTAAGACGAAAATCCGGCCGCTGCGCGTAAAGCGCGACGACGAAGTCGACTCTCGACAGCGACGGCATCAGCTTCGGGTTTACTGTTTACCGTATGTATACGTAGTAACAGTTAACAAAGGGGCCGCTCTCCTGTGGATAACCGAGGATAAGTCTGAAAAATCAGTTGCTTGTCGAACTCACAACCGATTGCACAGCATGTGCGGGGCTGACCTGGACCCATGAGCAACTTTTTGACCTTTTGCGCGGTGCCGCGAGTTACCCCGTTTACGTCCACATCGATTCCACAGAGGGTTCACCTGCAATCCGCCCGGTTATCCACAGATTGGGGTGGATAACCGGGCGTCGCCGGGGGGGCGCATCAGAGGCTGCGCTGACGGAGTGTGCGCTGCAGGAAACGCGCGGGATCAACGTGCTCAGCGAGTTCGCGCTCGAGCGGCAGCGGCTCGCCCTCGAGTTGCGACGCGATCAGTTCGGCACCGAGCGCCGCCCACACTAGGCCGCGTGATCCGTATGCAAAGGCGCCGTATAGGCCCTCGATACGTGGCAGGTCGAGCGGCCAGGCACCTGAGAGCTGCTGCGCGTCGCGGCGCGCGGCGGATTCGTCGCCGAGCTGGCCGATCATCGGCAAACGGTCGCTCGTGACGCACCGGAACGCGACGCGCCCCGTGCAGTCGTCCGCGTGAGAAGCGTCGCGTGCCGCGTCGAGATCCGGCAGCATTTGTGCGACACGTTGGAGGTTTTCGGCGTGGCCGGCCGGGCGCAGGGTGTTGTCGGGATCGTCGAGTTCGTAGGTAGCGCCGGTCAGCGTGACGCTGTCGGGAAGCGGAACGGCGTATCCATCGCCGATCACCGGCACGTGCAGGTTCGCGAGCGGGCTGTGGGCCACGATCGTCAGCTGCCCGCGCACGATCCGGGTAGGCGCGTAATCAAGCGATGCCGCGCGCGTGGCGTCGTGCGCATTCGCGAAGATCATCACCGGCGCCCCGGCGATAAGCGCGCCGTGGTCGTCGAACGCGCGCCATTCGTCGCCCGCGCGTTCGATGTGCGCGACGCTTACCCCGAAACGTGCGTCGAGTTGCGCGCCGGCCGCCGCGCATTGTGCGCGACACAACAAGGCCGGACTGATCGCCCCGGCCATGGGATAGAACCAGCCGCCCTGCGCCAGCGCAATGCCTGCGATCTCTTCGGCGCGTTCGCGCGAGACGGCGAACGCGTATTCGTCGGGATACCCGAATGATTCGAGTGCCGCGGCGACGGCACGCGATTCGTCATCAGTGGCAAGTTGCAGCAACCCTTTGCGCGTGCGTGTGAGCTCGTGGCCGGCCGCTTCGAGCGCTTTCCAGCGTCGCAACGCGTAGAGAAAAGCGGCGCGCGTGATGCGCGACGCGCTGCTGTCGTCGCGCGAAATCATCGGGTGAAAGACGCCCGCCGGATTGCCCGACGCTTCACATGCGGGCTCCGCGTGCCGTTCGATCAGCGTGACGCGCCAACCGCGCGCGGCGAGCCGTTCGACGAGCGCGCAGCCGGCCATTCCGGCACCGACCACGATCGCATGTCGCTCGCGTGGGGCGACGGGCAGTGGCGGTTCGTAGCGCCTCACCCGCCAGCGCGGCGCGAAGCGACCGACGAGCATCGCGCGTTTCGAGCCGAAGCCCGCGATCTTGCGGTACTCGAAGCCGCTCGCCTCGAGTGCCCGTTTGACCTCGCCAGCGCTGCTCCACGTCGCGAACGTGGCGTTTTCGCCGGCCACGCGCGCGAGTGCCTTGAATACCGCCGGTGACCAGAGGTCGTGATTTTTCGCGGGTGCGAATCCGTCGAGATAGAACGCGTCTGCTCGCAACCACAGTTTGGGAAGCGCATCGGTTGCATCGCCGAAAACGAGCGTCAGCGTGACGAGTCCTCCGTCAAATTCGAGGCGATGGACGCCGGGCACGAGCATCGGCCAGGCATCGGCGAGTTCGTGCGCTCGCTCGGTGAGCGATGTATTCGCTACCACTGCGCTGAGCGCGATCCGCAGGTCGTCGCGGTTGAACGGGTGTTTTTCGACCGAAACAAAATGCAGCCGCTCGCAGCGAGACGCATCGTCGCGCCACGCCTGCCAGGTGGTCAGGAAGTTCACGCCGATGCCGAAACCGGTCTCCAGCACAGTGAAAACCCTGCGTTCGCGCCATCGCTCCGGCAGTTCGTTGCCTTGCAGAAAGACGCTGTGCGCCTGGGCGAGTGCGCCGGAAGCGCTGTGGTAAATATCGCCATAAACGGGCGAAAACGGCGTGCCGTCCTCGCGAAAGGCGAGCATGGCGGGAGTCAGGATGGCGGTCATAGGGAACGCGAACGGGCTAAACGGTGCGATGAAAGCGCTGCGAGCGAGCTAACCGGCGTGTTCGACGCAGCTTGAATCGCCCGCCCAGCGGGGCTTTGCGGGCGCCGGGCGTTGGTTGGACGCAACGCTCGAATGTCCGGAATTGTGAGGCAGGTGGCAGTTTCGACGGATTGCGACGCAAAGGCGCACGCATAACCCTGATTCGGGCGAATACCAGTGCAAATCTTCGAAACCCTTGTCGTTATTGGGTTTGCGCTGCGCTATCATAGCAAGCGCCGCCCAGGGAAGCGGCAGCACGGCCGTCGAGGCGCAGCGGGGGATTTTGCGCCGCGACGCGAATCGCCGGGGAGCTCCGGAACCGTCGCTGCTCGACGGCGCGGCACGCGACCGTATAATCGGCGCGTTCGCGCTGTTCGTGTCAACCTAAACTGATAAGGAACTTCTCAATGAATAAACAGGAACTGATCGACGCCGTCGCAGGACAGACGGGCGCAAGCAAAGCACAAACCGGCGAAACGCTGGACACGCTCCTCGAAGTGATCAAGAAGGCTGTGTCGAAGGGTGACGCGGTGCAGCTGATCGGTTTTGGCAGCTTCGGTTCGGGCAAGCGTGCGGCACGCACGGGCCGTAACCCGAAGACGGGCGAAACCATCAAGATTCCGGCAGCCAAGACGGTCAAGTTCACCGCTGGCAAGGCGTTCAAGGACGCCGTCAACAAGCGCTAAGCAATTACCGCTTCAAGTTGACGCCCGCCCTTGGCGGGTTTTTTTTCGTCCACGCTTTTCATCCGCAGCGCTTTGCGGAGGTCACGCCCGGACGCCAGACGTGCCGCAAGGAGCGGCATGTCTGGTCATCGTGAACACCCGGCTCAACCCGGGCGATGAACGATTTCGCCTTCGCCGCTATCGTGATCGTGGTCGTGGTCGTCGTCGACGTCCCACGACGGGAACGGATCTGCATACGTGCGCCAGGCGTCGGGGCCCGCTGCGTACTCGGCATCGGTCAACAGGCACGCGTCGAGCCTGGACTGCCAAGCTGCACGATCCAGATTCACGCCGATCATCACCAGTTCCTGGCGCCGGTCGCCGATGCGCACATCGTCGGCATCTCCGTACCAGTCGCGCGCGATTTCACTTTCCAGCTCTGCGTCCAGCGGCCAGCTTTCGCGCGGCTGCGCCGCCCACCACGTACCTGCCGGTCCGTGACGGCAAGCGCCACCCGCCTGCGAAAGCGAACCGGCAATATCGTTGCGCGTCGCAAGCCAGAAAAAGCCCTTCGTCCGCAGCACACCCTTCCACTCTTCGTGCAGCAGTGACCACAGCCGCTCCGGATGAAAGGGTCGCCGGGCGCGATACACGAAATTGCCGATGCCGAATTCGTCGGCTTCGCCGTGGTGGTCGTGGTCGTTGAGCGACGCGAGCCAGCCGGGCGCGCTCGATGCTGCATCGAAATCGAATCGTCCCGTATTGAGGACTTCATTCAGCGGTACCGCGCCGAAGCGGCTCACCACCTGCACCGCGCGCGGATTGATGCGCGCAAGGATGCGCTGCAGGTGTGCGAGTTCATCGTCGCTGACGAGGTCGGTCTTGTTCACGACCAGCACGTCGCAGAATTCGACCTGTTCGATCAGCAATTCGACGAGCTGGCGATCGTCTTCCTCGGTGGCCGCAAGGCCGCGTTCGGCGAGCGCGTCGGCCGAGCCGTAGTCGCGCAGGAAGTTGAACGCGTCCACGACGGTCACCATCGTGTCGAGCCGGGCGACGTCGGTGAGCGACGTGCCGTCGTCATCGACGAAGGTGAAGGTTTCGGCGATCGGCATCGGCTCGGCGATGCCCGTCGATTCGATCAGGATCGCGTCGAAGCGATTTTCGTCCGCGAGCCGGCGGATTTCGGTTAGCAGGTCGTCGCGCAGCGTGCAGCAGATGCAGCCGTTCGACATCTCGACGAGCTTCTCTTCGACGTGCGAAAGCGCGGACGCATCGCGCACGCGCGCCGCGTCAATATTGACGGCGGCGAGATCGTTGACGATCACGGCGACGCGCAGGCCGGCGCGATTCGCGAGGATATGGTTGAGCAGCGTGGTCTTGCCCGCGCCAAGAAAACCGGCGAGCACGGTGACGGGCAGTGGCGGCTGGTTCATTGCAGTAGGGAGATCAGAAAGACGGGGATGTGCCGCGCGAGCGGCGCGAGCCACCATTGTGCACCATGCCGGCTGGGCGCGCTGACGGAGCGGGCGGAGATCTGGCTAGGAGTGGGGCTAAAGCGAGCTAAAACTAGATTAAAAGCAGTCTAAAAGCGGACTACTTCAGGAAATTCCATTGCCGCAGGATTCCGGCGATGTCCTGCGCGTAGCGGTCGCGCAACGACGGCGATTCCGAGTGATAGGCGCCGACGGCAGCCCACGTGTTGCCGTATTTGTTCATCTTCTGGCGCAGATGCCATGCGGCGATGTACACGTTTTTGCACGGTTCCATGAGCGTGCTCTGCGAGATGCCGTACTGCAAGAGCGTGGGCAGATGTACGGAATTGATCTGCATTACGCCGTAATCGGTCGAACCATTCGCATTCCTGTGCACTGCGTCGGGTCGGTTGTGCGACTCCTGCCACGCGATAGCGCGCAGGATCAACGGATTCACCTTCTGATACCGCGCGGCTTCATCGAAACAGTCGGCGTGCGCGAGCGGGCTTGCGACGGCAAGCGCGAGTGTGGCAGCGACGGTAATCGAACGGAACCGGTTCTTCATCGGTATGGAAAAGGCAGCGGAATTCAGCCAGTACGATACTCGCTGCGTCGCTGGCGTGGGGCGCACCCGGGTATCGCAGACAGGAAATCGTAAAAGCCTGGGGAATGCCGGGCACGACAGACCACTGCGGGGCGCGACAAGGCACCACAGGGCGGAACGCGCAGATTGCTCTCGGGAAAACCCGGGCATATGTACGCACCGCCATAGATCGCCCGTATCATACCGGCAGACAAGGACGCGTCAACGAAACTGGGCCTTCGGACGAGTCAGAATGAGCATTCCCTGATCGATGGGCCGATCAGATCCGAAGGGAAACGGGAAGATCGACGTCAGATAGCTTTCACGCGGCTTATTCAAGGTCGTCCGGATTGTTGAAGAAATCAACGGCTACTCCTGTCTTGTGACAATTCCGACATGAAAAGCCGCTAACATTGCTTCTTTTGTGAAGCGTCGGAAACCGTGGGGACGGTATTCCGTAGCGTTCGACACCAGAAGGTCGGCCGGGCGTGACGCCCGTTCATTCTGTACGAACAGCCAGTGGCGTCCGTCATCGGCTTCGATATGAGATCCATGAGAAGAAATCGTATGGCCTTGCGTCGTGTCGTCACGGCGTTGCTCTTTAGCGGACTCCTCTCGGCGCAGCTTGCGCACGCCCAGGTGACGCTGAATTTCGTCAACGCCGATATCGACCAGGTGGCCAAGGCCATCGGTGCGGCGACCGGCAAAACGATCATCGTCGATCCGCGCGTGAAGGGGCAGCTCAACCTCGTCTCGGAGAACCCCGTTCCCGAGGATCAGGCGCTCAAGACGCTACAGTCGGCGCTGCGCATGCAGGGCTTTTCGCTCGTGCAGGATCACGGCGTGCTGAAGGTCGTGCCCGAAGCCGACGCCAAGCTCCAGGGCGTGCCGACCTACGTCGGCAACGCGCCAGTCGCCCGTGGCGACCAGGTGGTGACGCAGGTATTCGTGCTGAAGCACGAATCGGCGAATAACCTGCTGCCGGTGTTGCGCCCGCTCATTTCGCCGAACAACACGATCTCCGCGTACCCGGGCAACAACACGCTCGTCGTCACCGACTACGCCGACAACGTGCGCCGCATCGGCGCGATCATCGATGGCGTGGACAGCGCCGCCGGCCAGCAGGTAACGGTCGTTCCGCTGCGCAACGCCAACGCCCTCGATATCGCGCCGCAGATCGCCAAGATGCTCGACCCGGGTGCGATCGGCAGCACGGACCCGACGCTGAAGGTCTCGGTTGTCGCCGATCCGCGCACGAACGCACTGATGCTGCGCGCGTCGAATACGCAGCGCCTTGCCGCCGCGAAACAACTGGCGACACAACTCGATGCACCGACGAGCCAGCCCGGCAACATGCACGTCGTTGCGCTGCGCAACGCCGATGCCGTGGCGCTCGCCAAGACACTGCGCGGCATGCTCGGTAAAGGCGGTAGCGATACGTCGTCCTCCGGCGGCGGCGCAAATTCGTTCAACCAGACTTCGGGCAGCAGCACGTCGACGGGTACCTCCGGCACGCCGCCGCTGCCGAATTCGCTCACCGGTAGTTCGTCGTCGTCGAGCAATCCGATGTCGGGTGGCTCCTCCGCCGGCAGCGGTGACGCGCAGTTCTTCGGGAGCGACAAGGACAAGGGTGACGAAAATACGCCAGGCGGCATGATCCAGGCCGATTCGGCGACCAACTCGCTCATCATCACGGCGCCGGACGCGGTGTACCGCAACCTGCGGACCGTGATCGACCAGCTCGACCGGCGGCGCGCCCAGGTCTATATCGAAGCGCTGCTCGTCGAGTTGAACTCGGACACGAACGCCAATCTCGGTATCCAGTGGCAGATCGGCACGAACCAGCTGTTCGCCGGTACCAATCTCGCGACTGGCAATGGCAACAGCATCGTCAACCTGACGGCAGGTGCGGCTGGCACGGGAGGCCTCGGAGGCGCGCTCGCAGCCCAGGGCCTCCAGCAGGGCCTGAATATCGGCTGGATAAAGGATATCTTTGGCGTGAAGGGTCTCGGCGCGTTGCTGCAGGCACTGTCGCAGACGAGCGATGCCAATGTGCTGTCCACGCCTAACCTCGTCACGCTCGACAACCAGGAAGCGAAGATCGTCGTCGGTACGAACGTGCCGATTCAGACGGGCCAGTATTCGAACCTCACGAGCGGCACGGCGAGCGCGGCGTTCAACACGTTCGACCGCGTCGACGTCGGTCTGACGCTGCACATCAAGCCGCAGATCATCGACGGCGGCCTCCTGAAGCTGCAGCTGTACACGGAGGACTCGGCGATCGTGAACGGCACGACCAACGTGACGACCAATCCGGCCGGTCCCAACTTCACCAAGCGTTCGATCCAGTCGACTGTGCTCGCCGACAACGGCGAGATCATCGTGCTCGGCGGCCTGATGCAGGACAACTACCAGGTCAGTAACAGCAAGGTGCCGCTGCTCGGCGATATCCCATGGATCGGCCAGCTATTCCGCTCGGAAAACAAGACGCGCTCGAAGACGAACCTGATGGTGTTCCTGCGTCCGGTGATCATGACGGACGGCGACACGGCGCGGGCGGTGACGTCTAACCGCTACGACTACGTTCAGGGCGTGACAGGCGCATTCCGGTCCGATAACAACCTGATGAGGGACCGGGACGATCCGGTGGTGCCGCCGATGCCGGTCGGCCCGAGTCAAGGTGGATCCGCGCTGAACCTGTTCGATCTCGACAAGATGAGGCGTCAGCAGGCAACAGGGATGCCGCCCGCAGAGCCCGCTGCCCCGAGCGGCGCAGGGGCGAACGTCGAATCGCCGGGAGCGCACCCGTGACCACGCTCGCGCAAGCACCGGCTCCCGCTGGTGGCGAGCGCGAGGCGCCCTCGCCGCTTGCGGCGCGTCTCGTGCCTTACGGCTTCGCGAAGAGTGGTCAGATTCTCGTCGCCCAGCAGCGTGCGGACGGTCTCGAAGTGTGGATCAGCGAACGCACGACCCCCGCCGCGATCGCCGAGGTCGCGCGCAACTTCGGCGCGATCCGTTTTGTGCGGCTCGCCGCCGAGGAACTTGCCCACGCGATCAACCAGGCCTACGCGCGCCACGATGGCAGCGCGGCGCAGGTGGTCGGCGAGGTCGAGGGCGAAGTCGATCTGTCGCGCCTGATGCAGGACATTCCCGAAGTCGAAGACCTGCTGGAGTCGGAAGACGACGCGCCGATCATCCGCATGATCAACGCGCTTCTCACGCAAGCCGCGCGCGAGCAGGCGTCCGACATTCATATCGAGCCGTTTGAAAATGCGTCGGTGGTGCGCTTTCGCGTCGACGGAACGCTGCGCGACGTGGTGCGCCCGAAGAAGGCGCTGCACGGCGCACTGATCTCGCGTATCAAGATCATGGCGCAGCTCGACATCGCGGAAAAGCGTCTGCCGCAGGATGGCCGCATTACGTTGCGCGTGGGTGGCCGCCCTGTGGACGTGCGCGTTTCGACGCTGCCCACCGGTCACGGCGAGCGCGCGGTGCTGCGTCTTCTGGAAAAGGACGCGCAGCGTCTGAATCTCGAAGCGCTCGGCATGGCCGGCGACACGCTCAAGCGGTTCGACCAGCTCATTGCGAAGCCGCACGGCATCGTGCTGGTCACGGGGCCGACGGGCTCGGGCAAGACGACCACGCTTTACGCGTCGATGTCGCGGCTCGAGACGGCGACCACGAACATCATGACCGTCGAGGACCCGATCGAGTATGACCTCTCGGGCATTGGTCAAACGCAGGTGAACGAGCGCATCGGCATGACGTTCGCGCGCGCGCTGCGCTCGATCCTGCGTCAGGATCCGGACATCATCATGATCGGCGAAATCCGCGACCTCGAAACCGCGCAGATCGCCGTGCAGGCTTCGCTCACGGGTCACCTCGTGCTCGCGACGCTCCATACGAACGACGCCGCCTCGGCCGTCACGCGTCTTACCGACATGGGCGTCGAGCCGTATCTGCTCGCGTCATCGCTGCTCGGCGTGCTCGCGCAGCGGCTCGTGCGGCAACTGTGTCCTGTCTGCAAGGAAGAGCGCACCGAAGACGACGGTCGCAAGCGCTGGCATCCCGTCGGGTGCGATCGCTGTGGCCATTCGGGCTACGCGGGGCGCCGCGGCGTGTATGAACTGCTGCTCATCGACGAGCCGATCCGCGCACTGATCCACCGTAACGCAGCAGACGCCGAGATCCTCGCTGCTGGCCGCGCGCAAGGCATGCGCACGCTGCGCGAGGACGGTGAGCGCTGGCTCGACGCGGGTACGACTTCGCTCGAAGAAGTGCTGCGCGTCACGGGCGGCGCGTGATGGACTGCAGACAAGCGGGGGCGTAGACGACCATGCCGGCATTCCGTTTCGAAGCGATCGACGCGACGGGCAAGGGGCAAAAAGGCGTCCTCGACGCCGACAGCGCTCGCAGCGCCCGCTCGCAGTTGCGCGGCCAGGGGCTGACGCCGCTCGTCGTCGAGCCGGCTGCGACCCGCACGCGCGGCGCGCGCCAGCAACGGCTCGCGCTCGGGCGGCGTCTGTCGCAGCGCGAACAGGCGATCCTCACGCGTCAGCTCGCGAGTCTGCTCGTTGCGGGCCTGCCGCTTGGCGAAGCGCTCGCGGTGCTCACCGAACAGGCCGAGCGCGACTACATCCGCGAATTGATGGCCGCGATCCGCGCCGAGGTGCTCGGCGGTCATTCGCTCGCGAACGCGCTCGCCCAGCATCCGCGCGACTTCCCGGATATCTACCGGGCGCTCGTCGCGGCGGGCGAGCACACCGGCAAGCTCGGCATCGTGCTCTCGCGCCTCGCCGACTACATCGAGCAGCGCAACGCCCTCAAGCAGAAGATCGTGCTGGCGTTCACGTACCCGACGATTGTCACGATCATCGCATTCGGCATCGTCACGTTCCTGTTGAGCTATGTCGTTCCGCAGGTCGTCAATGTGTTCGCGAGCACGAAGCAGCAGTTGCCGATTCTCACCATCGTGATGATGGCGCTCTCGGAATTCGTGCGGCACTGGTGGTGGGCTGTGTTGATCGTCGTCGCGCTTGCAGCGTGGATCGTGCGCTCGATCCTGCGCCGGCCGGGCCCGCGTCTCGCTTTCGACCGCTGGGTGCTGACCGCGCCGCTCGCGGGCAAGCTCGTGCGCGGCTACAACACGGTGCGTTTCGCGAGCACGCTTGGCATTCTGAGCGCCGCGGGCGTGCCGATCTTGCGCGCGCTGCAGGCGGCCGGCGAGACGCTGTCGAACAACGCGATGCGCGCGAACATCGACGAGGCGATCGTGCGCGTGCGCGAAGGCACATCGCTATCGCGCGCGTTGGGCAATACGAAGACGTTTCCGCCGGTGCTCGTCCACCTGATCCGCGCGGGTGAGGCGACGGGCGATGTGACGACGATGCTCGACCGCGCGGCCGAAGGCGAGGCGCGCGAGCTCGAGCGCCGCACGATGTTCCTCACGAGTCTGCTCGAACCGCTCCTGATTCTGGCGATGGGCGGCGTGGTACTCGTGATCGTGCTCGCGGTGATGCTGCCGATCATCGAACTGAACAATCTCGTGCAATAGCGGCGCGCTGCCGTTGGCGATGCGGCGTCAGCGCACGTAGATGGTGGGGCCGGAGACGTTGGCCGGCAGGAAGATTTCGGAGTGCACACCGTGGCGGTCGATGACGATCGAGCGCGCGCGCACTTCGGCGAGCGTGGTGTCCTGGTTGAGCGGGCTGCCGAGTGAGATGGCTTTGGCGGCTTCGCTGCCGACGCTGACGATGGCAGCGGCGCCTTGCCGCAACGCCAGGATGCCGAAGAGGTGGATATCCTGGACGGGCTGCTTGTCGAGCTTTCCGCCGAAGAGCGTGGCGGCCTCGTCGATCGACACGGGCGGCCTGGCGGCGGCGGCCTCTACCGGAGCCGCGCGGCTCGTCGCGAGCGTGAGAGCCCACGACGTTGCCGTCGCGCAGAACACCGCGAACGCGGCTAGGGAAAGGAGGCGGATTTGCAGTGCGTTCATGCGCTCCATTGTACGAAGTATTGTGAAAATTTCGATGTTATATGCGTAAGTGCGCGGGTATGTCCGAAAGGCGTCATCGCGTGACATTACAATGACCCGCCACGCGCCTTACGGCACACGGGCGAATATGCGGCACGGGAATTCGGGCCGCCACGATTAACCGGCAAGGAAATGCCAGCAATACCGTCAGGAGGAAAGCAAGCCATGTCCATGTGGGCCAAACGCCGCAACGCTACCGAGGCAATCGACGGCCTGCGTGCGCGCCGCCAGCGCGGCTTTACGCTGATCGAAATCATGGTCGTGATCGCGATCCTCGGCATTCTCGCCGCGCTGATCGTGCCGAAGATCATGAGTCGTCCCGACGAAGCGCGTCGTGTCGCCGCGCGCCAGGACATCGGCACGATCATGCAGGCGCTCAAGCTGTACCGCCTCGATAACGGTCGCTATCCGACCCAGGAGCAAGGCCTCCAGTCATTGATCCAGAAGCCGGCCACCGATCCTGTTCCCAATAACTGGAAGGACGGCGGTTATCTCGAACGACTGCCGAACGATCCCTGGGGCAACACGTACCAGTATTTGAATCCGGGCGTGCACGGCGAGATCGACGTGTTCAGCTACGGCGCCGACGGCAAGCCAGGAGGCGAAGGCAACGACGCCGACGTCGGGTCCTGGCAGTAGCGGCGTTGCAGGCGAGGCGCGTTGGCAACACGACCGTGACCGCCCTGCGCGCCTGTCCTGCAGGACTCGTCCCCGCAGTTTTGAGCCAAGCATCATGCGTCAAAGCCAACCTCTTCGCCGTTACGTCCACGCCCGCTCACGCGCTTTGATGCGCGCGGGTGTCCGTGCGCGCGCCGGGGGTTCACGCTGATCGAAATGCTGGTCGTGCTGCTGATCGCCGGCATCCTGATCTCAATCGCGTCGCTGACGCTCTCGCGCAATCCGCGCACCGATCTCAACGAAGAGGCCCAGCGCGTCGCCCTCCTGTTCGAATCGGCGGGCGACGAAGCCCAGGTGCGCGCGCGACCCATCGCGTGGCAACCCGTCGAAGGCGGATTTCGCTTCGATGTGCGAACGGAGGACGGCTGGCGTCCGCTGCGCGACGATCTGCTCGGCCCGCGTCACTGGGAGGGCGGCGTGACGGGCGTGGAGATCGCCTATCCGGGCGGCGGCAACGACACCCAGGCCAACCGTATCGTGTTCGGCACCGAGGCCGTCGACGTGCCCGTGGAAGTCACGCTCTTTTCGAGCGTCGGGCGCGTAACCATCGTCGGCACCGGCAACGGCCGGTATGAGGTGCGCTAGCGATGCGGGCCACCCAATCCTCTCACCGCGCGGGGCGCGGCTTCACGATGATCGAAGTGCTAGTCGCGCTCGCTATCGTCGCGATTGCGCTCGCGGCGTCGCTGCGAGCCGTGGGCAGCCTCGCCGCGAGTGAGGCCGATCTCCACAACCGCCTGCTCGCGGGATGGAGCGCCGACAACGCGCTCGCCCAACTGCGTCTCACGCACGCGTGGCCCGAACTCGGTACGCGGAGCTTCGACTGCTCGCAGGCCAATCTGCCGCTCAGCTGCACGCAAACGGTGACGGCGACGCCCAATCCGGTTTTTCGTCGCGTGGAGGTGTCGGTGACGATGCCTGGCCGCGATGGCAACCTCGCGCAACTCGTCACGGTGCTCGGCAATGAGACAAACCGTTCGCTGTGACCGCGCGCGTGCCGAACGCGTCAAAGGCGCTGAAGGTGCCAAGCGCACGCTTCGCGCGAGACGTGCACGCGGCTTCACGCTGATCGAACTGCTCGTCGCCATCGCGATTCTCGCCGTCGTCGCGATCCTCTCGTGGCGCGGGCTCGACCAGATCATGCGCGGCCGCGAAACGATTTCGCGTTCGATGGCCGACGAACGCGTGTTCGCGCAGATGTTCGACCAGATGCGCATCGACTGCCGCCGCGCCGCGTCCGATGACGAAGCGGGCGCATCTGCGATCTCGCTCGATGGCGGCGCCCTGCAGATCGTGCGCGCGTTCGCCGTGCCGCCCGGCGCTGCACCGCGGCTGCAGGTCGTGCGCTATCGCGTGGTCGAGGGCCGCGTCGTGCGCTATGCGTCGCCGCCGCTCGCGAATCTCGGCGACTTGCGGCGCGCAATGCGCGGCGGCGAAAGTGGCGACTGGAGTGCGTTGCCGATGATGAGCGGCGTCGGCTCGATCAGCGCGCGGCTCTTTGTGCCGAAGATCGGCTGGACCTCGAACATGGCGGATGTGAGTTCGCAGCTCACCGCCAACGCCAACGGCCTCAGGGTGCCGCAGCTCGGCGTTGCGCCACTACCGCGCTCGGTGACGGGGCTCGAGGTGCGCGTGAGCGCGCAGTCGCTGCAATGGCCTGTCACCCGCGTGTTTCTCATGGGGGAATGACGATGCGCGTGCCGACTTCCCTCACCTCCCGCGTGCGCAAGCGCTGTGCCGTGACGCATGAAAGTGCTGCACGCGTTCGCGCCTGTAGCGTTGCCGGTCCGTGTGCGCCGCGTTGCTCGCGCCCTGCCCGCCGTGCATCGCAACGCGGTGCGGCGATCATCACCGCTCTGCTCGTCGTCGCCCTTTCGGCGATTCTCGTTTCGGGCATGCTCTGGCGTCAGCAGGTGCAGTTGCGGCGCATCGAGAACCAGCGGCTCGTCGCGCAGGCCCAGTGGATCTCGCGCGGCGCGCTCGACTGGACACGCCTCGTGCTGCGCTCGGAAGGCGATACGTCGGCGGGCGTCACCTGGCTCGGTGGCGCATGGGGCATGCCTGTCGCGAAGACGCGACTGTCCGACTTTCTCGGCCAGATCGGCGACGTGCGCGCCGAACAAGGCGCCGCCACGTATCTATCGGGTTCGATCGAGGACGCCCAGGCGCGCTTCAATCTGCGCAACCTCGTGGCGAGCTCCACGCCCGGCACATTGCAGATCAACGTCACGCAGATCGAGGCGTTCGCGCGACTTCTGCAGACGCTCGGCATCGATGGCCAGCTCGCGAAGAATACGGCCGTGTATATACGCTCGGGACTGGCGTATTCGATGACGCGCTTTCAGACGTCCTCCACGACGGCCACGTCGACAGCGACATCGACGCAGCAACTCGCGGCTGGCGCGACGGGCGGCGCGACCTACACCGACAACCCGGGCCTGAGCGACGCCGACAGCAATAGCGCGGTCGCCCCGCTGCTGATGACGAGCGTCGATTCGCTGCTCGACGTGCCGGGCTTCACGCCCGAAGCGCTCGCGCGGCTGCGGCCTTTCGTGACGGTGCTGCCGACCACGACGCCGGTGAACATGAACACGGCGAGCGCGGAGGTGGTCGCGGCGATCATCCCCGGCATGAACCTGTCGAGCGCGCAGGCGTTTGTGGCGCGGCGGCAGAATGTGTTTTTCCGCAATCTGAGCGACGTTCAACTGGCGCTTCAGGGCGCGGGCGTGCAGGCGTCGTCCGTCGATACAACGCTGTGTGACGTCAACACGAGTTATTTTCTCGTTCATGGCCGCGTGGACCACGAGCGCGCCGAGGTAGACCGCACGACGCTCGTCTGGCGCGATCCGCTCACCCACATGACGCGCATCGTGCGCGACGAACCATGAATCCGACTGAGTCCAACATCGAAAAGAGGTGCGTTTGAGCACGCTGATCGTCTTGATGCCGCCACGTGACCCGGCGGTCCACTCGCAGGAATGGCAGTTGCCGGAGCTGCCGTTCCTGCTGCTCGACAAGGCGGGCAATACACAGCGCTCGGGCTGCTCGGCGCTCGCGCTCCTGCCGCGCGCCACGTCGACCGTGCTCCTGATCGCCGCGCGTGATCTGCTGACGGTAGCGACCGCTGTGCCGCCGCTCAAGGGGCCGCGACTGCGCCAGGCACTGCCGAACGTCGTAGAGGATCAGTTGATCCAGGATCCGCAGACTTGCCACCTTGCGCTCGATCCGCAGGCGCTCTCCGATGGCCGGCACAAGGTCGTGGCGATCGATCGCGGCTGGTTCCGCTTTCTGATCGAGGGCTTTACGGCGGCCGGCCATCGTGGTCTGCGCGCCGTGCCCGTCGCGCGCTGCCTGCAGCTGCCTGAGGCACTCGAGCCGGATGAAGCGGCGCCCTCGCCGCACGAGCCAGTGATCGCCTGTGTGCTCGGCCCGGTTGTGTCGACCGCGCCGGCGCTGCTGGCCGGCATCGTGTCCGACCAGGCGTTCTCGGCGCCCGGTGAGGCGCTTGAACTTGCGATCGTGCGCGGCGCATTGGAGCAAGGTCTGGCGGTGCCCGCGCAGAGCGTGTCGGCCACGATCGCGGCGCTGGCCGGCGATGCGCCCGTCACGCTCTACAGGCTGACCGGTCTGCCCGGCGAACCGTCGGGCGCGGCGTCGAAGTCGCTCGCCGCGCAACTGTCCGGCGCACAGCCGCTCACGTTTGAAACCCTCGCGCGTCGTGCGCTTTCCTGTCGCTTCGACCTCTGCCAGTTCGAATTCGCCGCGCAGCCATGGCAGCTCGATCGCGCAACGCTGCGCCGCCTGCGCGTGCCGCTCGCGCTCGTGGCTGCGTCGCTCGTGGTGGCGATCGTCGGCGCGAACGTGCAGTGGCTGATGCTTGCGCGTCAGCGCGACGCCATCAACGCCGAGATGACCGAACTGCTGCTCAACGCGTTTCCGAAGACGACCATCGTGCTCGATCCGGCCGGCCAGATGGCGCGTCAGCTACAAATGCTGCGTCTGGCTGCGGGCCAGCCCTCGCCCGATGACTTCCTCGCGCTCGCAGACGGTCTCGCGCGCTCGCTCGGTCCCGTGCCCGCGAACGCCATCGCGGCGCTCGACTACCACGACCGCCGCCTGGAAGTGACCTTCAAGCAGGGCGTCAACGTCGATGCGGACCTCACGGCACGCCTTGCACGCAACGGTCTGACCGGCACGGCGGACAGCAGCACCGGCAAATGGACGATCAGGAGCGCATCGTGAAGACAACGGCTTTGAGCGGCGCATGGGCCGAATTCTGGGAAGCGCGAAACGAGCGTGAAAAATTGCTGCTGACGTGGGGTGGCGCGGTGCTGGCCGTGGCGATCGGCTGGTCGGTGCTATGGGCGCCGGCCTCTGACGGCCGCGCACAGTTGCGCGCGAGCCTGCCGGGCTTGCAGCGTCAGCTCGCGCAGATGACGGCGCAAGCCAATGAGGCGCGTGCCCTTACGGGTGCGGCGGCCAGCGTCGCGCCGGGCGGCCAGGCGCTCAAGGACGCGTTGACGGCGTCGCTGACCGACCACGGCCTCGCGGGCGGACAAGTGCAACTGATCGGCACGACGGTGCAGGTGCAGTTGAAGAACGCGTCGTTTCCGGCCTGGACGGGTTGGCTCGACGACGTGCGCAAGCAGTTCAAGGTGCAGGTGGTCGAGGCGCACGTAACGGCGCTGAAGGCCGATGGCCAGGTCGACCTGACCGCGTCGCTGCAGCCTGCGAACGCGCACTGAACGCCGTCGGGCTTTGCATGAGACCGGAGATCAACGCATGACGTACTGGATGCGGCGCGTGCGCGCCGTGTTGCCGTGGCTCGTGGTGGGCGTGCTGTCGAGCGCAGCGGTCCTGCTCGCGCGGATGCCCGCCGCCTGGATCGCGCCGCAGTTCGCGCGCATGACGCAAGGCCACGTGAATCTCGTCGATCCCGCGGGATCGCTTTGGCAGGGATCCGCGACGTTGATGCTTGCGGCCGGTCAAGACCCGAACGGCGCGACGGTGCTGCCGGGCCGCATCGAATGGCGGACGGCGTTCTGGCCGCTCTTCACGGGGCGTGTGCACATGCAGATGCGCCAGACGGAGGCGATGCCCGATCCGGTCACCGTCGAGGCGACGCCGCGCGGCGCCACGATGACGGCGGGCTCGATCGACGTGCCGGCGTCGCTGCTTGCGGGGCTCGGCGCGCCGTTCAATACGCTCGATTTCGACGGCAAGGTGCGGCTCGCGTGGAGCCCGTGGCGCACGTTCGGCACGGATGCGTTCGGACGCGTCAACATTTCGCTCACCGACATGAGCGCTCGCGTGTCGCTTGTGAAGCCGCTTGGATCGTATGAGGTGGTGGTGCAGGCGCAGGGCGCGTCGTCGACGATTGATCTCTCGACTCAGAAAGGGCCGCTGCAACTCGACGGACACGGGACGATGTCGCGCGCGTCGGCTTCGTTCGAGGGCACCGCGAGCGCGACGCCCGAGCAGCGCGAAAACCTGGCGGGTTTGCTCAATCTGCTGGGTCGCCCGTCCGGGCCGGGGACTGTCGCGCTGACTTTCACCCGCTGAACCAGCGAGATGCGCCGCCGCGCGAACCGTTCGCGGCTCATGCGGCGGTTGCGTTGTGCGTCACTCAGGCACAGCGGATTGTGCGCGAGCGGAACTCGTTGCGGCCGCATCCGACGTGAACGTCGACACCTTGCCCGTGGCACCCGCCCCACTCTGCCCCGTCTGCGTGCCCGGACGCTGCAAAGGCGCAGGCGCGGCCATGTCGCCGGTCTCGCGCCCCATCTGCGTGACATCCCAGCCGCCGCCGAGCGCCTTCACGAGTCCCACCGACGACACCATCCGCTGCCCGTCAATGCTCGCGAGCTTCTGCTCCGCGACGAACGCCGTGGTCTGTGCGACGAGCACGTTCAGGAAACTGATGGTGCCGGCCTTGTATTCGTTGGTGACGATTGCGAGCGCATGCTGCGCCGATTCCACGGCCTGCTGCTGCACGACGACTTCCTGCGCGAGGATGCGCTGCGACGCGAGGTTGTCCTCGACGTCCTGGAACGCAGCCAGCACCGACTGCCGGTAGGCGGCGACCTGCTGGTCATAGGCGGCGCGCGCGGCTTCGGTCTGTGCGCTGCGCAATCCGGCGTCGAAGATCGTGCCGGCGAGCGACGGACCGAGCGTCCAGAAGCGCGACGGCATCGACAGCAGTTGCGACAACACGGAACTCTCGAAGCCGCCCGAGGCGGAGATCGTCAGCGACGGAAAGAACGCCGACATGGCCACGCCGATCTGCTCGTTCGCGGCGGCTGCCTTGCGTTCCGCCGAGGCAATATCGGGGCGGCGTTCGAGCAGCGCCGAAGGCATCGACACCGGCACCACGGGCGGCGTGGCGGTCAGCGGCGAAGGCGGGATCGAGAACGTCGAGGCCGGCTGGCCGACCAGCACCGCGATGGCATGCTCGTCCTGGGCGCGCGCGACGCCGTTGTCGATCGCCGCCGCCTGCGCCGATTGCAGCTGCGTCTGCGCCTGGATCACGTCGGCGCGGCCCGCGACGCCTTGCGCGTACTGGTTCTGCGTGAGCTGCAGCGACCTCTGGTATGCGGCGACCGTGTCGTCGAGCAGCTTTTGCTGCGTGTCCAGCGAGCGCAGCGCGAAGTACGTCTGCGCAAGCGTGGCCTGTGCGGACAGGCGCGCATTGGCGAGATCGGCTGCGGCGCCCTGCTGCCCGGCTTCCTGCGCGCCTACTGTGCGACTTACCTTGCCCCACAGGTCCGGCTCCCAGGTCGCATCGAGGCCGAGATTGAAGTTATTTGAGATGGTGCCGTTCGCGAAGTTGCCGCTCGTATTGCTTACGCGCGTTGGCGTGCGCGAACGCGTGGCGCTCGCCGACGCACCGATCACCGGAAAGTACGCAGCCCGCGCCTCACCGACGAGTGCGCGCGCCTGCCGGTAGGCCGCGGCGAACTGGGCGACGGTCTGATTTTGCGCATTGAGCTGATCCTGGAGCGCGTTCAGTTGCGCGTCGTTGTAGATGGTCCACCAGGCGCCGCGATCGGTCTGATCGGACGGTTGCGCGACTTTCCAGCCTTCGGGCGCTTCCTTGAACGAAGCCGGAACGGCGGCGGACGGCCGCTGATAGTTCGGGCCGACGGCACAGCCGCTCAGCTGAAACGTCAGCGCGGCCGCGGCACACGCGAGCGTGAGCGCGCGGGCGCGGCGCGGGAAGACTTCGGGAAAACGGACGATACGGCGAGGCATGCAAGCAATCCTTCGATGCGGCGGGCGAGAAACTGCGCGGGCTTTATTACTAGACGCGCGGCGCGGCGCGATGATGCGCAGCGGGCTTGTCGTGTCGCGGCAATGGTAGCGCACGCACCGCGCGCCGCGCGGAATCTGCAAGAGTAATGCTCAGACGGTTTGCGGTGTGTTACGGCGGAAACCCGGCAGGTTACGCGTCGTTACGGCGCCAGCGTCGAAGCGCGCGAAGGGCGTGGGCACCTGCACGGGTGCGCGGCGCGTAGGTCTTGTGCTGCGGCGCACTAGCGGCGCGGCATGCGAGCGCGTTGCAGCAACAGGCGGCAGAGGCCGCGCCGGCATCTGCATCGCGCCGGGCGCGGCGGCGTTCCGCCCACATGTGCAGCAGAACCGCGAGCGAGCCGCCCGGCAACGCGAACACCGCTGCGTAGACCGCGAACTTTCGCCAGCCCGTCGCCCGACGGACGGAGTTGGCTCGTGCGAACGCGAGCCGGGCCGTGTCGGTGAAAGTGCGGCCAAGGCCGCCGAGCGTGTTTTTCAGATACGGCATGGCGCGGTCTGAAGGCGAAAGGGAAATGAAGTGATTGCCTGTCATAATATTGACTAAGCAAGTAAAAGTCCAAATCTATTTGCGCTGCACCAATGATGGTGTTGTTTTTTACCCCGACGATGAGGCTGCCGTCCCAACGGCACGCGTTTATTTATCTGCCTAAGCAGGCAAATAAACGGCTAGAATCTGCGTCCGTCCCGAAATAGTCGAATTTGTTCCCGTTATGAGCGAAGCGCCCGTCCCACCCGAAAGGAACAAGCTCGAGTCGAGTCTCGGCTATTTCCTTTCGACCGCGCGCAACGTGCTGGCCGCCCGGATGGACCGTGCCGTGGCGCCGCTAGGCCTCACATCGTCGCAGATCGGTGTGATTCTGCTGTTGTGGTACGAGCGTGCACGCACGCCAAACGAGATGTCGCGTGTGCTGTCGTACGACACCGGATCGATGACGCGCATGCTCGACCGGCTCGAAAAGAAAGGCTTCCTGGAGCGCCAACGAAGCCACGCCGACCGGCGCGTTGTGGAACTGGATCTGACGCCACTCGGGCGTGATGCAGCGCAGCAACTTCCGGATCTGATCGCGACCGTACTGAGCGAGCAACTGCGCGGCTTTTCCGCCGACGAGGTCGCGACGCTCCTGCAACTCCTGCAGCGCTTCATCGCCAACGACGCGGCGACCGAGGTCGTCTGTGGCGGCCAGGGCGGCTTTCCGGCCGGCCTCGACACGCGGGAGCCAGGCGGCAACCGGTAACAGGCGGCGCAACAAGCGCTTTTTTTTCAGCTTGATAACTGTCTGGGCAGAGAATGCCGAGGCACTGAAGTGCAGACCGGCGATGTCCCGCAGATTCACGTAGCGGGCCACGGTCTGATCTAAAAGGATTCAGGACCGATGAACGCTTCAATCGCGGCGCCCTCGGCCGCCGAGCCCAGGCAACTGGCCGGCGGCACACTCGCGCTTCTCACCGTAGGCCTCGCGCTCGGCACGTTCATGGAGGTGCTCGACACCTCGATCGCGAACGTTGCCGTGCCGACCATCTCCGGCAACCTCGGCGTCGCGACCACCGAAGGCACGTGGGTCATCTCGTCGTACTCGGTGGCGTCGGCGATCGCGGTGCCGCTTACCGGCTGGCTCGCACGGCGCGTGGGCGAAGTGCGGCTTTTCACGATATCGGTGCTGCTGTTCACGCTCGCCTCGGCGGCATGCGGGCTCGCGACGAACTTCGAAACACTGATCGCGTTCCGTCTCGTCCAGGGTCTCGTGTCCGGCCCGATGGTGCCGCTGTCACAAACGATCCTGATGCGCTCGTATCCAGTCGCCAAACGTGGCCTCGCGCTTGGCCTCTGGGCGATGACGGTGATCGTCGCACCGATTTTCGGGCCTGTGATGGGCGGCTGGATCACCGATAACTACACGTGGCCGTGGATCTTCTACATCAACGTGCCGATCGGGCTCTTTTCGGGCGCGTGCGCCTGGATGCTGTTGCGCGGTCGCGAGACGAAGACCACGAAGCAGCGCATCGACGCCGTGGGCCTCGCGCTACTCGTGATCGGCGTGTCGTGCCTGCAGATGATGCTCGACCTTGGCAAGGACCGCGACTGGTTCAACTCGGCGTTCATCGTCACGCTGGCGATCATCGCTACGGTGTCGCTCGCGTTCATGCTCGCGTGGGAGTCCACGGAAAAAGAGCCGGTCGTCGATCTTTCTCTGTTCCGTGACCGCAATTTCGCACTCGGCGCGCTGATCGTCTCATTCGGCTTTATGGCGTTTTTCGGCTCGGTGGTGATCTTCCCACTCTGGCTGCAGACCGTGATGGGCTACACCGCCGGCATCGCGGGCCTCGCGACGGCGCCCGTCGGCCTGCTGGCGCTTGTGCTTTCGCCACTGATCGGGCGCAACATGCACAAGCTCGACCTGCGCATGGTCGCAAGTTTCGCATTCCTTGTTTTTGCATTTGTCTCGATCTGGAATTCGACGTTCACGCTCGACGTCCCGTTCAATCACGTCATCCTGCCGCGTCTCGTGCAGGGTATCGGCGTGGCGTGCTTCTTCGTCCCGATGACGACCATCACGCTCTCGAGCATCCCGGACGAGCGTCTCGCCAGCGCATCGGGGCTGTCGAACTTTTTGCGCACGCTGTCGGGTGCGATCGGAACGGCAGTGAGCACGACGTTCTGGGAAAACGACGCGATCTTTCACCACGCCGTGCTCTCCGAATCGGTGAGCCGGTATTCGCAGAGCACGAACGCTTATAGCGACACGCTGTCGAGCCTTGGTGTTGCGGGGGAGGGCGTGACGGCGCAACTCAACCAGATCGTTACGCAGCAGGGCTACATGATGGCCACGAACGATTTCTTTCGAATTTCGGCTGTGCTGTTTATCGTACTGGCCGGGCTTGTATGGATTACGAAGCCGAGAAAAGGCGCGGGACCGTCAATGGGTCACTGACGGTCCCGCGGGTGACAGCTGATCGCCGGTGGGCGATCACTGCATCGTGACACCACTCGTCTGAACTTCGACGCGGCGGTTGCGCGCACGGCCTTCGGCCGTGGCATTCGAGTCGACTGGCTTCGAGAAGCCGTAGCCCTGGACGTCGAACTGGCTCGCGTGCAGGCCCTTCGACGCGAGATAGCTGCGCACGGTCTGCGCCCGGCGCAGCGAGAGGCGATCGTTATAAGCCTTGGAGCCCACCGAATCCGTATGGCCGCCGATAAGCACCGTGCCGATGTTTACACCGTCGCTTTCCTTGATGAACGCGTCAAGCTTCTGCTTGCCGACCGGAAGCAGATCGGCCTTGTCGAAGGCGAAATTCGTGTCGGCTTCGAGCGTAATGGTGCGCGGCGGTGGGGGCGCTTCTACGACAGGCGGCGGCGGGGGCGGAGCCTGGACGACCGGCTGCGGCGCCTGGCAGATAAAGACGATTTCGCGCGGATCGCCCTTCGGTGCGTAGTCGGCCACGGTGCGGTCCACCGAGGAGACACGCAGCGGCTGCTTGTCGCCGCAGATTTCGTTGACCTTCTTCATACAGGTCGCCGAACTTTCAAACAAGCCGTAGCACTGTACACGGTGGGCCTGGGTGCCGTTCGCAAGCGTCACGACGTCAAGATTGTGCAGGGGCCCCGACGCGGTCGTACAACCAGTGGCGACGACGGTGAGGGCGGCCAGCGCACTGGCCGACAGAACTCGCAGTTTCATTGTCGATTCGATTCAAAGATGAGGGGTTAGCTGTCCGGCACACGCCGAATCAGACCCACAATACGGGGCGCGCACTCATCTTCTCAATCGGAGAAAGCTTAAAACTGCGACTCAATGGATGGCAGCGGATGCCGGCGAGTCATTCGACGTCCGCATTTCGCTTGCGATGTCAGTGCGGGGCGGACGGCTCGGCGCCGCTCGCCGGAACTGTCGCTTCGTCTGCGCCGGCGACCGGCGCGTCGACGCCCGTGCGCACGAACTGCTTGAATGCCGCGCCCGCTGTCCACGGATCCGGCTTGCAGCCCAACGAACTGTCGCAGTGTGCCGCGAAGCCGATCGTTGCCGTGCCGTCGCTGTTGACCGCCTTCGTGATTTCATACGCGAGCAGGCGCTTGCCGCCGCCCGGGCCGGAGGTCTGGATCAGCGTATCGGTGACTGTCTGCACTTCGTACTTCGAATGATTGCGCACCCAGTCCTCTGCGCGTTGCCACCAAAGCGCGCATTGCGTCTTGTCCTGGCACGTGAGCGGAGCGGTCGCGGCCTGCATGACGTCCGGATTGACCTGCCCGCCCGTCGAGCAGGCCACAGCGGTTGCGCAGAGCAGGATTGGCAAAATTCGTTTCATCGTGTTATGTCCTCCCCGAACGCGCCGCGTATTACGCGCCGCGCGTTTGTCCGCCCACGCGGGAATGCGCGCGCAGGCATGTCGATTGATATTCATTGGACCGCGCGGGCGTGGCGTTCGTTTCGAGGTTTCGAGCAAGTGCAATGCCCGGCGGCGATCCGGTCAGGCACCGTAACGGTCGAGTGTGTAGGTGCTATAGGCGGCGATGAACGCATCGAACGAGCCAGCTTGCTCGCGTTCGAGCGTTGCCTGATCGTCGAGTGATTCGCGCGCGAGCCGTTCGAAATGCGCCGTCGACGCGGCGTCCAGCGGACGCGAGAGGAAGTGTGCCGCGTGCCGTTCGCTTTGCGCGAGCGCAAATTCCAGGAAGGTCTGCTTCTCGTCGAGCATGGTCTGAAGCACGCGTGCGGACGGCGTAAGCGATGCGTCCGCGAGCTTCGCGCGTTGTGCCGCTACGGCGCGCGCGTGTTCATCCGTGCCGCGCAGGGCGTCGAGCGTTGCCGCGGCGCGCTCGATCTGCACGAAGAGTTCGGCCGCCCAGTCCTGCATCGACACGGACGTGCCGTCGCGCTTGAGTTCGAGCCCCGGGCGGCGGCCTTCCTTCGTGACCAGGCCGAAGTTTTCGTTGGCCTCGGCGTACGCGGGGGCGGGCAGGAGCGGGCTGTCGTCGAGCGCGCACGCGAGCAGATAGGCGTCCAGAAAGCGTGCCGTCTCAAGCGTTATGCCGATGGGCTCGAACGGATCGATATCCATGCAGCGCACCTCGACGTACTGCACGCCGCGCTCAGCGAGGGCATGCAGCGGGCGCTCGCCCGAATACGTCACGCGCTTTGGACGGATCGTCGAGTAGAACTCGTTTTCGATCTGCAACACGTTCGTGTTGATCTGTACCCACTCGCCACCGCGCTGCGTGCCGATTGCCTCGTACGGCGGATACGGCTGGCTCACCGCCTGTGCGAGCGCTTCGAGATAGCCGGGCAGGGTGTCGTAGTCGGCGTGCAGCGCCGACTGGCCCGTTGTGTTCGAGTAGCCGAGGTCGCTCATGCGCAGGCTGGTCGCGTACGGAAGGTAGAGCGTCTCGTTGTCGAGCGCATCGAGCCCGTGCTTGCTGCCGCGCAGGAAGCCTGCGTCGAGTGCGGGCGACGCGCCGAACAGATACATCAGCAGCCAGTTCGTGCGACGGAAGTTGCGGATGAGCGCGAGATAGCGCGCCGACTGGTAATCCGTCAACGTATCCGCGGACTTCTCGTGCGCGTGGAGCGCCTCCCACACTTCTTCGTCAAGCGAATAGTTGTAGTGGATGCCCGCGATGCATTGCATCGTGCGACCGTAGCGCAGAGCGAGACCCATGCGATAGACGCGCTTCAACTGGCCGATGTTCGACGTGCCGTATTCGGCGATCGGGATGCCGTCGTCGGTGGCGGGCAGGAGGCCCGGCATCGATTCGTTCCAGAGGATCTCCCCGTCGCGCGCGAGCACCGCATAGACGTAGCGATGCAGTTCGTCGAGCTTTTCCAGGGTGACCGACGGATCGCGCTCGGCAGGCGTGATGATTTCGAGCAGCGCTTCCGAATAGTCCGTCGTCAGTGACGGATGCGTCAGCGCCGAACCCAGCGCCGCCGGATGCGGCGTCATCGCGAGCCGGCTGTCGCGCGTCACTCGCAGGCTCTCCTTTTCGATGCCGCGCAGACCGCGCGCGAGCGCATCGCGGTGAGGCCCGGCGCTCAGCACGGAAAGTCGCTGTGCGAGGACGTCGTTCGTGCCGCTGGTACGTGAGGAGGTTGTGTCTGGCATTGAGGCTGGTCGGGCGCGGGTCGGCAGCGTGAAATTTCCCGCACGCACGCCGACGTAAAGTTTTCGTTAGCGGGCACTTTAACATCTCGCCGGAAGACCTGCTCACGGCTGTCTTGCGCGCATCAGCCCCCCTTGCGCCGCGTCGATTTCACGCGATCGACGCGCTATTCGTCAGCATCTTTCATGTATCTGCGATGCGCCAGCCGCCTCGTTTCGCTCGCGTCAGCCACCGCGCGCGGCACTCGCGCGATCGGCAAGTTCATTCCACAGATGCATCGCGGCATAGGCGCGCCACGGCTGCCACGCGTCGCTGCGCGCGCGCTGCTGTGCCGGGCGTAAGAGCGCGGGGTCGCGCGCGGTGATCGCCTGCATCAGCACGAGATCGGTCGCGGGCCATGCGTTCTGGTCGCGCCACGCGCGCATCGCGACATATTCGACGGTCCACGGACCGATCCCCGGCAGCGCGAGCAGCGAAGCGCGCATGGCGTCGAGATCGCAGGCGGTATCCGCGGAAGCAGGACGGTCGCCGTGACTGTGGCGTTCTATCGCGACTGTGCCGCTCACCACCGCATCGGCGAAGCCCTGCAGCGCGGCGACGCGCTTGCCCGGCATGCCGATGCCGGCGAGGTCCGCGGCGGCAAGTGCGGCAGGCGTCGGAAAGCGCCAGGCAGTGTGCTCGTGCGGATGTGATTCGATGCGCTGGCCGACGCGCTGCACGAGGCGGCCGATGATCGTCGTCGCCGCTTTGACGCTGACCTGCTGGCCGACGATCGCGCGCACCACCAGCTCGAAGCCCGACCACGCGCCGGGAACGCGCAAACCGGGCGCGGCGGCCACGAGCGGCGCGAGCCACGGATCGTCGGCGAAATGCGCCGCGATGGCCGCCGGGTCCGCCTGCGTATCGAACATGCGGGCGAGCGGGGCGGCGAGGGCGGCCGCGTGCGCGCTCACCGGGCCGTCGATCTGCACGACGAGGCAGCGCTTGCGCACATGGCGGCGGACGGTGAGGGTGCCGCTTACGTCGCGGAAGTCGATGGCGCGCCGCCAGGCGCCGTCCTCGACGATCTCGACGCCCGGCGTTGCGCGGCCCGCGAAGAAGCGCAGCACGCGCGGCCAGTCGTACGGGGCGCGAAACGGTAACTCAAGCGTGGCGCTGCCGGTTGGCGCGGGCGCCTCGATCTGCGGATGAGGTTTCGATTCCGGCAACGTGGTGCTCAAGTTGCCGTCTCCGGCCGGGTCACGCGGACGTCAGCGTCGTTCCTGCGACGAGGCGCCGCGCCGGGCGCGTTCGCAGCGTGGCCTTTCGCTTCGGCATCGAGGAGCGCAGCCTTGCGCTCGAGCCCCCAACGGTAGCCCGCGAGCGAGCCGCTTTTCTGCACGACGCGGTGGCACGGAATCGCAAGCGCCACGGGATTCGACGCGCACGCGCTCGCCACGGCCCGCACAGCGCGCGGCGCGCCGAGCGTTTCGGCGATCTGCGTGTAGCTGCGGGTCTCGCCATAAGGAATCCGCTGCAGCGCCTCCCAGACACGCTGCTGGAACGCCGTCGGCGCAATGTCGAGTGGCAGGTCGAAACGCTCGCGCCGGCCGTGCAGATAGGCGTCGATCTGCGCGATGAACGGCGCAACCGCGCAGCTGTCTTCGACGCGGTCGGCATTCGCGAAATCGGCGTGAAGGAAGGCGGCGAGGGACGCTTCATCGTCGCCGAATGCGATCCGGCAGATGCCTTTGTCCGTGGCTGCGACAAGGACGAGGCCGAGCGGCGTCGGCGCGGTGCCGTAGCGGATCGTCAGGCCTGCGCCCTTGCGGCGATACGCGGACGGGGCCATGCCCAGCTCCGCCGGCACGCTTTCATAGAGCCGTGACGACGAGCCAAAGCCCGCATCGACGCTCGCTCGCGTCACGCCCGCGCCCTGCGTGAGCGCGTCGCGCAGTACGGCGCCACGGCGCGCTGCCTGATACTGGCGCGGCGAGACACCGAGCACGCGCTTGAACAGGCGTTGCAGGTGGAACGGGCTCAGATGCACGGCGTCGCTCAGTTCGGCGAGCGTCAGGCGTGCCTGCGGATCGGCGTCTAGCGCCGCGCATGCACGGCGCACGATTTCGAGTTCGCGCGGCAAGCCCCCTGGGCGGCAGCGCTTGCATTCGCGGAAACCTGCGGCGCGGGCGGCGTCGGCGTCATCGAAGAACGCGACGTTTTCGCGGCGCGGCAGCCGCGACGCGCACGACGGGCGGCAAAACACGCCGGTCGTGCGCACGCCGTAGAAGAAGGCGCCATCGGCGTGGGCGTCGCGCGTTGCGACGGCGTCCCAGCGGTCGGCGTCGGTGAGCCAGGCTTCAGGCCGGGCGGGCAGTGGGTTCGGAGTAGCGGTCATGGCGTGACTCCCGGGAAGAGCGGTTTCGACGATGCCCACTGTAGCCGCTTGCCAGCGCGTCGACGCGCCGGATCTTGCGCTGTTATCCGGACTTTCATCTGCTTTGCGATGCGATGATCTTGCGCTTTCACATGGCCTCGGGCGTCAGTGCGACAAAGCGGCCCGATTCCGGGTTTTCCCTTAAAAAGTTGTTGCGTCGCGCCAGGCGGCTGTGTATAGTTGTCCCTGTCTCCTCCATGTCTCCTCCTGATATGGATTAAGCCCGCTGCTTTGAGCGGGCTTTTTTTCGTCCAGCGCTTTTAAGCGCGATCTGCCGATGAGCGTGCGCCACAGCGGTGCCAACGACGGCGGTGCCCGCGACAGCGCGAACGCCCGTTCGTTTCCCGACGCTTCAATTTTCCGCTTCTTTCCCCGATTGTGCTGGCCGTGGCCGGGTCGGTTCGTGCGTGCCGATGATGGCAAGGACACCGATCGGCGCGGTGTGACGCATACGGCTGGTGTCGATGCGATGGCGTGCGATGTGGTCCAAGATGGGGGCTCGCGCGGCACATCGAGGACACGCCATGCAGATTCAGATCCGCGAAATCGATCACATTGTCATTCGCGCCGCCGATCCTGACGCGATGACGCGCTTTTATTGCGACGCATTGGGCTGTCATGTCGAACGCGAGCAGCGCGAGCTCGGGCTTATCCAGTTGCGGGCCGGGCGTTCGCTGATCGATCTGGTCGCGATCGGCGGTCCGCTCGACCGCAACGGCACGAACGGCGAACGCGGCAGTGCAGCCGGGCGGAACATGGATCACCTGTGTCTGCGCGTCGAGCCATTCGATGGCGACGCCCTCAAGGCGCATCTCGCGCCTTTCGGTGCGCAGCCCGGCGAAGTTGTGGTGCGCTACGGCGCCGAAGGATACGGCCCTTCGCTGTATCTGTTCGATCCCGAGGGAAACATGGTGGAACTAAAGGGGCCGCCGACCTCGAGCTGATGCCGTCGTGCTCGCAAGCGCGGTCAGACCTTCTCCGGCGCTTTAAGCACGGTCCACTCGACGGCTACGGGCTCGTCGTTCCCGTTGCCGATCCACGCTGCGCCGTCCTGAACCGTGCATTGCAGACGCATGGAGCGTTCGGTGAGCTTGCCGAGCGCCGCAGCGACGCCATCGGCGAGCGACCACACGGTCACGTTGCGCAGCCGTTCGACCTTGCCGCGCACGCCCTGCCACCAGATTTCCGAGGTGCGGCCGCCGTAGGCGATCACGATCACTTCTTCCGAACGCCCGCTCGCCTTGGCGATACGGCGCTCGTCCGGCTGACCGACTTCGATCCACGTCTCGATTGCATCCGTGTAGTCCTTGCGCCAGAGATCGGGTTCGTCGGTGTCGGAGAGGCCCTTGCAGAACTCGAGCCGCTCGCTCGCGAAAAGTGCGAATGCGGCGATGCGGACCATCATCCGGTCGTTCGTTTCGGATGGATGGCAGGCGATCGTCAGCGCATGGTCGGCGTAGTAGTGCCGGTCCATGTCAGCGATCTGAAGTTCTGCCTTGTAGATGGTCGATTTAAGTGCCATGCCAAATCCCGGGCCATACAAAGCCGCACATGATAGCGAAGTTTACTGCAAGTCACGTGCCACGCCTGTGCGAGCCACGTGTCGCGCAATGCGGATGGTCGGTCGGAAAAATGACGGTGGTTTGACAGTGCCGCATGCGCGCGCGAGGCGCGCACGGCCCTGGTTGCAGGATTGCGAGGCGTTGGCTGAACGCGCTTGCGAGCAGCCGCGTGGGTGACGTTGAGACCGGGCCGGCTCGGTCCGGGCGCCGGAACTTGCCCGGCGCTACTGCTTGATGAAGCGGTCGCTGGTCCAGAGACCTTCGTCGTCAGTGTTGGCGGCATTCACGAATTCCACGTCGTGACCGACTACGCGCACCACGCGGAACGACTGGTTGTCCGGCGTGGAAAGGCACTGGAAGGCCGTGAAATATTCCTCCATCTGCTGATGTTCGCCAGCCTGGTCGTGCATGGACACCGCGTCGAGTTTGTCTTTCGACACGCAGCCATATGCGCCCGGCTTGAGCTGGACCGTTTGCTGCGGTTTGACGACGACGTCCTGAGCGACGGCGGACGCGGCACAGACCAAACCGGCTACGACGACCGCCATTGCGGATAGCATTTTCATTTCTGCGCTCCTGCTGGTAATGACTCAGGTTAGCTATGCATTTAACTTCCCCTTCCGATCCAATTGCGCAATTTAGAGGACGCGGCACAGACTTCAAGCGCATCTTGTGTGCGCCTGCAGCAGAGGTGGACGCCCGCAGTGCGCGCGCGGTGTACCGTGGCATGGGATACGGGGCGCGAACAGGCGCATTTCGCCAGGATCGATAGCATTGCGAAGCAGTTGAACCGGCTCATCCGTCTTGTCGGGCAAGGCCGATGCGAACCATGCGGGTTGAACGGTCCGGTACGTTTTGCGGAACTAAGCGCCTCAATACATCGCCCACGAGATGTGACGCAGTGCACATAAGAATCGCGCGACAACCAATCCGCGAGCAATCGATTTATGAGGCGCTTTCAGAATGAAAGCGAAATCAGCCTCGCAACGTGCGAGCGACGCCGTTCTGCCTGAATTCACGGACAAACGCGGCTTCCCTTACAGATGAAAAAATCCGCGCCTTGAGTTTCCAGGCGTGCCGCCGCTTTGCAAGCTGCCTAAGCGAAGCGCCCGGATGTCTCACTAAGTGAGTAGGTGCTTCCCCAGCGTGCAATCTGTCGCGTGATGACTACAATAGAAACGCAACCGCTTGACAACCTGGAGTTTATCGTGATCGAACACGTAATACTGGGCGCGTTTCTGCTAATCCCTCTCGTCATAGTCGTGTTTCTGTTTTCAGACGAAATTCTCGAAGAGCACCGGCAGCGCGTAGAAGCGGGAGCGCATCATATCGACTGGCGTCATCCTCTGCGCAGCATCCTGCACCACTAAGCGGTGTGGCATCGCACGAACGCGACGCACCAGGGGGGCGCGATGATCAAAGGAGGCGCTCGTGGATATCGAGTTCTCCTGGATGACGTACTTCGTGTCGCTGTTCGTGCTGGTGGTGCTATCCATCGCATTGAGCCTGCTTTGCCCATCGGGCGGACGGCGTAGCCCTACCTTTCGCGACGGCGCCGAGCGGCGTCCCGACAGCGAGCGTCCACGCTGAGCGCGCTCGCGTAATCCGGCGTTACCTCGTGTAGCACCTGTATCGGGCGTTCAGGTCCACAATCTGCCGCATGTATTCAAACGTTCTCGGGGAGAGCGACATGCGAAAGATGGTGGCAGTACTGGCACTGACGGGTTCCCTGGCTGTGGCGGGGCCAGCAAGCGCGCACGGTCATGACGGTGGCGACGTGGTCGGTGCACTGATTGGCGGCGCGCTGATCGGAGCGGTGGTGGGCGCAGCGATCAACGGCGCGCCGACCGTGGCATACCAGGCGCCGCCGGTTTATGCAGCTGCACCGCCTGCCCCCGTCTATGCAGGTGCACCGGCGGGCGGCTACTGCTACGACCAGTATTCCCGCAACTACGTGCCTTGCGCACCTGCGCAGCCGGCGCCGCCGCCCCCGTACGGCGCGTATCCGCAGCAGCCAGCATGGTAATGCCGTTGATTCGCAATACGAATTAAAAAGGCCGTTTTCACGCCACGCGCGGCCGCTCGTCATCTGCGACCGTCGCGCGCCGCAATTCGAATAAACGGTCGTCGCGTCAGCCCATTTGCTCGACAGGCCGCACGCGCAGCGTGAGCTTGTGCGTCAGCCGGATGACCGTGATCTCCACTTCACGATCGATTCGCGAAAAGTCGAGCGCGCGCTGTAACGCATCGATGCCGTTGACCGGCAATCCGTCGATGGCGACGATCGTGTCGTCGACGCGCAGTCCGCCCAGCGCCGCCGGACTTTCTTTCGCGACTTCCATCACACGCACACCGCTCGTCGAAGTGAGTTCGAAATAGCGCTGCACCTTGCGCGCGATCGGCACATTGGTCCCTGCGATGCCGACGTGCGCGCGCCGCACGCGGCCGTGCGCAAAGAGCTGCGTAATGACCCACTTCGCCGTGTCGATGGCGGTTGCGAAACAGATCGCTTGCGCGCCGGGAATGATCGCCGTGTTCACGCCGATCACCTGTCCCGCCGAGTTGACGAGCGGTCCGCCCGAATTGCCGGGGTTAAGCGCCGCGTCGGTCTGGATCACGTCGTAGATCATGCGGCCGGAGTTGGAGCGCAAGGACCGCCCGAGTGCGGACACCACGCCCGTCGTCACCGTTTGCGCGAGTCCGAGCGGACTGCCCACCGCGATCGCGATCTGCCCCGCACGCAATCGCGCCGACTCACCGAGCTCGGCGTGCGGTAGCGCTTCCGCGGCGCCGATGCGCAGCACGGCGAGATCGGTGCTCGGGTCGTCGCCGACGAGGTCGGCTTCGTACGCGGCGCCATCAGCGAGCGTTACGCGCACGCTGGCCGCGCCGTGCACGACGTGGCTGTTCGTCAGAAGATAGCCATCCGGCGTGAAGAGAAAACCCGAACCGCTGCCGCCGCGCGCGGCGGCGCTGGCCTTCGCGCGGTGCTCGACGGCGATGAAAGCAACAGCGGGTTGAACGCGCTCGAGCGCGCCGATTACGGTGCGCGAGTAAGCGTCGAGCAAGGCGTCGTCGTCGCGGGCAGGCGGACGGGTGCCGTCGGCAGCGGCGCGAGCGAGGTCGTCGATGAATAAAGGACGGCTGCCCACGATGGAAGTGCTCCGATATAGCAAGGGCAGTACATGCAGGGGGCACGCGGTATTTTCAAGATGTCGCCGTGGCTGTGTGCCACCGGCGAACCGCGAATCGCCCAATGCTCCATTCAAAGTGCATTGCGCCGACAAATCGCGCGCATTTCAGCGGCCATAACATATGAGGAATACGAATCAACGGTCAACAATTGTCAAAAGGGCCGCCAAACCATTGATGCTCGCTAATCGAGCCGTGAGAATGAGATCGCGGCGCTGTCCCCTCACGCCGCAAAGTAGTGGCAAGCTCTTTTCGCCGCGGCACTGCCGCGGTTTTTTTTATGCTTCTGCGTGGTCGCACCATGCATTCTCGGCCCGTCCGTTCTCCTCCGCGCCGCCGGGCTCAACCAACGGTCGTCAAAGCTGGAACGCGCGAACGGCAGAACGGTTCGCCGCCGAATATGGGAAACAGGCCTTTCACCATCGACGCGCGGAGCACGCCGATCACCACGTGGCCAACGATGATGAAGCCCGCCAATAGCAGTTCGATACGCCGTCCGGTCAAGCGCGCATGTTCATACTCCGACCGTGCGCCGGCTAGCTCTCGTTTGCTTTACCGTTTCGGAAACCCCGTCGATTGCCTGGGTCTGAATGGAAATTGCTGCGCCGCGACAGAGCGCCTTTAGCGGCGGAATCGGCGAATCATTGAATGAATCTTTTGTGACAGGCTAGTCGGTCGTCACCTGCGCATGGCTCACCAACGCACCGGGCCGTCCCGCCGGAATACCAGGCGGAGCCGGCGTAAGCGCAAATCGCAAAGCTGTACGCCTAGGGGCTCAAGACTGGAGAGGTAACGTTGGTTCGTGCGGCAATTAGCGCTTTGTCGACCGGTTCGTGCGAGAAGATAGTGTTATTTAATTAGCGGGCGATCAGTGGATCTTGTGTAATGACTTCCCGCACGCGCAACTCGAAACTCCGACCGCCAGGAGTCCGGCATGAAAACGCCCAATGTTGATGATGCTATCGTCAAGTCGATTGCCAGCGACACCAATGTCCCTGTGGAAATGGTCTTAAGGATGTACGAAGAAACGTGGGCCGAGTACAGCGACGGCGCGCGAATCGTGGATTACCTGCCTGTGCTGGTGGCCCGTCGAGTACGGGACAATCTGCGGCACTGGGGTCAAGAAATACATTGACGCGTTTGACGCGGTGTATCGGAGCACTGGGTGCGCTTTTGTTAATCAGCAACTCGCGCATTTTTCCGTCGACGCGTTAAATAGCGCTGCGGGAACGACGTATGCGGATGTTTGACCGGCGCGCGTGCGAGCCTAAAGTGCCTGTTCAAATCGCCTTAACCAGCGTGCCGCTGATCGATAATCCAGTACGGGCGCGGGGTGATGGGTGTAGTTAGACGACCTCATAGAACCTTGGGCAGCCGGTTATTTTCCGATACAAAACCGGCTAAAAATCACCCCAAGCAAATCATCGGAGGTGAACTCGCCCGTGATTGAATTGAGCGCCTCCTGCGCAAGCCGCAACTCCTCGGCGAAAAGGTCGAGCGCTTGCGCGTTCTGATCGGCATGAGCCGCTGCCTGTGCGAGATGCTCTCCAGCTTCACGCAGCGCAATCAGATGGCGCTCGCGCGCCAGATAGACGCTTTGCGCGTCGGCCTGCCAGCCCGCGATGCGCAGCAGTTCGGCTCGAAGAATCCCGATGCCGTCCCCCTGTTTTGCCGAGAGCCGAACTTCGCACAACTCACCGCCACCGGGCAGCGCAAGCGTCGAGCTCGCGCTCGCCACGCCCGTCAAATCCGTCTTGTTGAGCACACGCACCACCGGCACACCGGCGGGAAAGCGCGCCGCGATCGCATCGTCCTCTGCGGTCATTCCTGTACGCGCGTCGAGCAGATGCAGCACCACATCGGCGCGACTGATCTCGTTCCATGTGCGTTCGATTCCGATCTTCTCGACCTCGTCTTCCGTGTCGCGCAGGCCCGCCGTGTCGATGACGTGCAGCGGAATGCCTTCGATCTGGATTGTCTGCGAGATCTTGTCGCGCGTCGTGCCCGCCACGGCCGTGACGATCGCGAGTTCGGCGCCTGCCAGTGCGTTCAGCAGCGACGACTTGCCGACATTCGGCTGCCCGGCGAGCACAACCGAGAGACCCTCGCGCAACAGCGCACCCTGTCTCGCCTCCGAAAGCACATGGTCGAGCTGTGCGCGAATGTGGGCGAGTTTGCCGCGCGCGTCGGCGGCTTCGAGAAAGTCGATTTCCTCTTCGGGAAAATCGAGCGTCGCCTCGACGAGCATGCGCAGCGTGACCACGTCGTCGACGAGTTCGTGAATGTCACGCGAGAACGCGCCCTCGAGCGAGCGCCCCGCCGAGCGGACGGCGGCTTCGGTACTGGCTTCGATCAGGTCGGCGACGGCCTCGGCCTGCGCGAGGTCGAGCTTGTCGTTGAGGAACGCGCGGCGCGTGAATTCGCCGGGCTCGGCGAGCCGCAGCCCGAACTCGCGGCCCGCGTCGATGCAGCGCTGCAGGACGAGCTGGAGCACGATCGGGCCGCCGTGGCCCTGCAGTTCGACGACGTGCTCGCCGGTGTACGAGTGCGGCGCTGGAAAGTAGAGCGCGATTCCGCGGTCGAGTGCCTCGCCGTTGCCGTCGAGGAACGGCACGTAGCTCGCGTGACGCGCCGCAAGCGTCTGGCCAGTGAGCGCGTGCATCAGCGCTTCGGCGACTGCCGGGCCGGCGCGGCCCGCCGACACACGGACGACGCCGATTCCGCCGCGTCCGGGCGCAGTGGCAATGGCGACGATGGGATCGGAATCGGTGGCGAGCATGGCGAACGGATGAGTCGATTGCGGGAGAAACGCGCTATGGCAGCGAGCGCGGAGTGCGTCGCATTGTAACGCGGCGCCGCACGCCTTTTTTCGCGCCGCGCGAGGTCTGGACGAATCTCGATTTATCTTGTATTAGATAAGACTAATCTCATCACTCGCAGCCCGATTTAGGAAATTCGCAGCACGGAATCTGTCAGAATGGCTATGCGTAAAGCATTTCCCTCCGAAGACGAGGTGTCGTCGCATCAGCTGGAATGAGCGATTTGCTGTGTTATTGGGCTAAATTTAACTTGATTGGTTGCCATCTTCGCTGAAATGGGGCGGCACAATCTGTGCCATGCCGACCATCGAAGAAAAAGCCGCTTTTTCCGAACGTCTGAAGTTCGCCATGAAGCGCGCGCCCGAAAAACTGCGTGGCAGCACTGACCTGGCATTGCACTTCAATTTGCGCCATCACGGCGAGCATCCGGTGTCCCCGCAGACTGCCCACAAGTGGCTGAGCGGCCGCACCATTCCCACCGACGACAAACTGCGCACCCTCGCCGACTGGTTCAAGGTAGATGTCCACTGGCTCCATTACGGTCCGTCGCCCGGTGGTGCAACTTCGGCGGTGCCAAAGCCCATTCGGCGCGACGAGAAGTATCCGCTTTCGCCGGAGACGGTCGAGCTCGCTTCGAAAATCGAGGCGTTGAGCCCGCATCACCGGTATCTGGTTCAGGAGCTGATCGCGGAGTTTTACGGCGACACCGAGCGCCGCTGACGCTTGACCGAATCGCCCCGCGCGCCACCCATAAAGAAAAAGCCGCCCGGTTCAAACCGGGCGGCTTCATTTTTTGCGGTTCAAGCGTCGAGCCTGTGCGGTCGGCGTTGCCGCCGGCCGCAGACAAGGATCAGCTGGCTTTAGCCTGCTTGTTCGCTTTGCCCATCATGCGAGTGATGTAGTACTGCTGTGCGATCGAAAGCACGTTGTTCACGACGTAGTACAGCACGAGGCCAGCCGGGAAGAAGAAGAACATGACCGAGAAAGCGATCGGCATGAACATCATCATCTTGGCCTGGACGGGGTCCGGCGGCGTCGGGTTCAGGCGGGTCTGCAGGAACATCGAGACGGCCATCAGCACCGGCAGGATGAAGAACGGATCCTGCTGCGAGAGGTCGTGAATCCAGAGAATCCACGGCGCACCGCGCATTTCCACCGACGAGAGCAGTACCCAGTACAGCGAGATGAACACCGGAATCTGGATCACGACCGGCAGACAGCCGCCGAACGGATTGACCTTCTCGGTCTTGTACAACTCCATGAGCGCGGCGTTCATCTTCTGCGGATCGCTCTTGAAGCGTTCACGCAGCGCCTGCATGCGCGGCGTGATCTCCTTCATGCGCGCCATCGACTTGTAGCTTGCCGCCGACAGCGGGAAGAACACGGCCTTGATGAGCACCGTGAGCAGCACGATCGACCAGCCCCAGTTGCCGACGTAGCTGTGGATCTTTTCGAGCAGCCAGAAGAGCGGCTTCGCGATGATCGTGACCCAGCCATAGTCCTTCACGAGTTCGAGGCCCGGCGCGACGCCTTCGAGCATGCGCTCTTCCGACGGACCGGCGAACAGGCGCGCCTCTACGTTGGTGGTCGCGCCCGGTGCGATCGTGCCGAGCGGTTGCTTCAGGCCCACGCGGTAGAGCGCGTTGTCGAACTTTTCGACGTAGATATTGCGCTTCACGCCCTGTTGCGGAATCCACGCAGTCGCGAAGTAGTGCTGCACCATTGCGATCCAGCCGTTGTCGACCTGGTTGACGAAGTCAGCCTTGTTTTTGTCGATATCGCTGAAGGTCATCTTCTGGAAGTGGTGCTCGTTCGAGTACACCGCCGGTCCGATGAACGTGTGCGAGAAGCGCGGCGTTTCCACGGGCTCGCTGTCACGCACGAGCTCCATGTACAGCGTGGGCGAGACCGCTGCCGTGCCGGTGTTCTGCACCTTCCAGTCGACGCCGATCACGTAGCTGCCGCGCGTGAACGTGTAGGTCTTCGTGACCTTCACGCCACCCCGTACCGGCGACTCGAAGCTGATCTGGAACGAGTTGGCGTCGCCCGTCAGTTCGCGCGGACCGGACACCGGCGTAAACACGTCGGTATGGTTCGGGAAGTCGCCGCCGAGCAGGCCCGTACGCGCGAGGTACGTGTGGTCGCCCGTGTGGTCGAACAGCGTCATGTACTGGTTCGGCTCGTTGCCGCTCGCTTCCTTCACGAGCGAAAGCTTCGTGAGGGTGCCGCCGCGCGTGTCGATGACACCGTCGTAGACGTCAGTGCGGAAATGCACGAGCTGCGCCGCGGCTTCAGCGGGCTGCGCCGAGGTGGCCGGGGCCGCCGGAGTCGCGCCGGCAGTGGTCGCCGACGGCAGGTCGGACGCGTTCGCCGGGGCGCCCGACTCAGGCTTCGCGCCGGTGGTGGCGGTCTGCGTCTGGGTGGCGCTCGGGAAGAACATCGACTGTCGTCCGTGGTCGCGCTGCCAGTTGTCGTACAGCATGACCGCTGACATGAAGAAGATGACCCATAGGACGGTGCGTTTAATATCCATGCGTTGTCTCAGTGTCGATGGAATGGCGCGTCAGCGCTTGTTCGGGGTGACAGGTGGAACCGGATCGTAGCCGCCCGCCGAAAACGGGTGGCAGCGGCACAGCCGCCGCGCAGCGAGATAAGTCCCATGCGCGGCGCCATGATACTGGATTGCCTCGCGTGCGTAATCCGAACAGGAAGGATAAAAACGGCACCGGCTGCCGAGAAGGGGACTCACGGCCAGCTTGTAGAAACGCAGTAATGCGATCAGTACCGTTTGCATGGCGTTGCGGCCGGACTGCGCCGCTCCGAAGAACGAATGTCGGTCCGCGCCTGCGGGCGCGTTGGGTGCGCCGGACTCGCGCGTGCGACTCATGATGCAGCCTTGGCTCCCGTCACGGACGGCGGGCCGCCATCCGGATCCGGTTTGACCGCATCGGTTGCCGTGGTAATCGACTGTGATGCGGCCGGTGATGCGGCACGACGGCGCGCGACTTCACGCGCGGCTTTGCCGAGCAGCATCGCGATCTCGTCGCGGCACAACGCCTTGAGCGGTGGCGATGATGCACCCGGCAGCGCCTTGCGGTCGAACTTCGTATGCAGGCGCAACAGCAGGTCGAAGCCGTCGAACTGCGCGCGGTTCGTGCGAAATGCCTCGCGCGCAATGCGGCGCACGAGATTGCGCGTGACCGCACGCGGCGCGTACTTCTTGCCGATCACCAGGCCAAGGCGCGCTGCGCCATCCGTCTGCCGCCCGTACACGACGAAGTGCGCGGAGCGGCGCCACGGGCGCAAACGAAAAACGGATGAGAACTCATCCGTTTTCAGTAGCCTTGCGGCTTTCGGGAAAGCGGTCTGCGTTCGTGACGGCATGATGTCCGCATCGTCCGCTATGTCTGCCTTCGCTGCGAGCGCTTGCGGTGCGCTACTACAGGTGGAATCGCCAGTGGCGACGCTGCCCGACGCAGTTTCGTGCACCGTTTTGTGCGTAGTTGCCTGCGCGGTTGTCAGCGCAGTTGCCCGCTTAGACGGCGAGACGCTTGCGACCCTTCGCACGGCGTGCGTTGATCACTTTGCGGCCACCTGCAGTCTTCATGCGGACGCGGAAGCCGTGGGTGCGCTTACGGCGCGTAACGGAAGGCTGGAAAGTACGTTTCATGTTGCTCTCACTTGTTGAGAATTGACCGCGGCGAGCATCGCGGAAAAAAGCAATGGCCGGTGGTACAGGGATTGGTTTTCGCGGAACCCGCTATTTAAGCCGGTTTTTTGTTAGCCGTCAATAGGTTAGGCTGTTGGCGTGTGGAGAATGCCGGGTGGACGCTGGGGTCAGGGTATCGCAAGGCGGTGACGCCGTGCGTTGATCGGTCCCTGTGGATAACTCCCTGGCCGAGGGATTTCGGCGTTAGAATCTCGCCTATCCCAAGAATCCTGCACGCCGCTCCGGCCTGCCTGCCAGCCGCAAATCCCTTGCCGCGCAGGCGTCCGGAGCAATTGCCGTCGCCCGTCAGGGCGTCGTCGCGAGAAGGGTTATCCCCATGCGGCGAGAACGGTGCGGTGGCAATGCGCGCAGACAAAACTAACTCAGCAACTCGATGAACGATTTCTGGCAACACTGTTCCGCACTGCTGGAGCGTGAGCTGACGCCCCAGCAGTACGTGACGTGGATTAAACCGTTGGCCCCGGTTGCCTTCGATGCTGCTGCGAACACGCTGCAGATCGCCGCTCCCAACCGTTTCAAACTTGACTGGGTCAAGAGCCAGTTTTCGGGCCGCATCGCCGATATGGCCCGAGATTTCTGGCAAACCCCGGTCGACGTTCAGTTCGTCCTCGATCCGAAAGCCGGCATGCGTACCCCGGTTGCGGCTGCGCCGCGCGCGCCGCTCGCAGGCGGCACGGGTGCATCCGCTGCGCCTGCGATGCAGGCTGGCGGCCTTGCGGCGAGCCTTTCCGCCGTGACGCATGCGACGCCGGCACCTGTCGCGCCGTCGGGCAGGGCCGCGCACACGGGTTTGGTGGCCGAAGACGCCGCCGATCTCGATCTGCCGAGCCTCGACGCGAACGAAGCCGCCGCTGGTCGCCGCACATGGCGTCCGGGCCAGGGCGCGGGCGCTGCCGCGTCGAACGGCGAAACCGATCCGAGCTACGAGCGCTCGAAGCTGAACCCGGTGCTCACGTTCGACAACTTCGTCACCGGCAAGGCGAACCAGCTTGCGCGCGCGGCGGCGATCCAGGTCGCCGACAATCCGGGGATCTCGTACAACCCGCTGTTCCTTTACGGCGGCGTGGGCCTCGGCAAGACCCACCTGATTCATGCGATCGGCAACCAGTTGCTGCTGGACAAGCCTGGCGCGCGGATCCGCTACATCCACGCCGAGCAGTACGTTTCGGATGTCGTGAAGGCGTACCAGCGCAAGGCGTTCGACGACTTCAAGCGCTATTACCATTCGCTGGACCTGCTGCTGATCGACGATATCCAGTTCTTCTCAGGCAAGTCGCGCACGCAGGAGGAATTCTTCTACGCGTTCGAGGCGCTGGTCGCGAACAAGGCGCAGGTCATCATCACGAGCGACACGTACCCGAAGGAGATCTCGGGTATCGACGATCGCCTGATCTCGCGTTTCGACTCCGGCCTGACCGTGGCGATCGAGCCGCCCGAGCTCGAAATGCGCGTCGCGATCCTGATGCGCAAGGCCCAGTCCGAAGGCGTGAGCCTGAACGAGGACGTCGCGTTCTTCGTCGCGAAGCACCTGCGCTCGAACGTCCGCGAACTGGAGGGCGCGCTGCGCAAGATCCTCGCGTACTCGAAGTTCCACGGCCGCGAGATCTCGATCGAGCTGACCAAGGAAGCGCTCAAGGATCTGCTGACGGTCCAGAACCGGCAGATTTCGGTCGAGAACATCCAGAAGACGGTCGCCGACTTCTACAGCATCAAGGTCGCCGACATGTATTCGAAGAAGCGTCCGGCGAACATCGCGCGGCCGCGGCAGATTGCCATGTATCTCGCGAAGGAGCTGACGCAGAAGAGCCTGCCGGAAATCGGCGAGCTGTTCGGCGGCCGCGACCACACGACGGTGCTGCATGCCGTGCGCAAGATCGCCGACGAGCGCAGCAAGGACGCGCAGCTCAATCACGAGCTGCACGTTCTGGAGCAGACGCTCAAGGGGTGATGCCGGCGACGGCGGGGCCGGTCCCGGCGGCGCGGCTGGAGCGTACGGCCCCGGGCACCCAGTGCGAAGTGGGCATCCCCTGGTGGTATCCCTGAATGGGCAGACCTGTTTATTGCGCGGATCAGCCCCAATTTAGGGAAGTGAGTCGTTTTCAGGCACAATATGCGTTTAACCGTCCGACGATGCCGGCTACGCTGGCGGACCGGACGGATGTCTCGCCGCGGCGCTGCAGCAAGGCGGCGCCAGCGCCCGGACCACGGTTTGGGTGCTGGACGGGGTGCGCAGGCCGTCACATCAACGAAGGAACTCTATGCAACTGGTCAAGACCGAACGCGATAACCTCCTCAGGCCGCTGCAAACGGTAAGCGGCATTGTCGAACGCCGCCACACGTTGCCGATCCTCGCCAATCTGCTGATCACCAAGAACGGTTCCGATGTTTCGTTCCTTTCGACGGACCTCGAACTGCAGATCACCACGCACGCCGACTTCGGCGTGGGCGGCGACCAGGTCGCCACGACCGTCGCCGCGCGCAAGCTGCTCGACATCCTGCGCGCGATGCCCGACGGCCAGGTGACGCTCACACTCGCCGACAAGCGCCTCACGGTGCAGTCCGGCAAGAGCCGTTTCGCGCTCCAGACGCTCGCCGCGGACGAGTTCCCCACGGTCGCGCAATCGAAGGAATTCGGCGCAAGCCTTGAAGTGCCGCAAAAGACCTTCCGGCAACTGCTCGGCATGGTCTACTTCGCGATGGCGCAGCAGGACATCCGCTATTACCTGAACGGCATGCTGCTCGTCGTCGACGGCGACCAGCTCATGGCCGTTGCGACCGATGGTCACCGCCTCGCGTTTTCGTCGATGAAGATCGAAGGCTCGTTCGCGCGCCAGGAAGTCATCATCCCGCGCAAGACGATCCTCGAACTCCAGCGCCTGCTCGAAGACATCGACGATGTGCTGAAGATCGACATCGGCTCGTCGCAGGTGAAGTTCACCTTCGGCCAGGTGGAACTCGTTTCGAAGCTCGTGGAAGGCAAGTTCCCCGACTTCCAGCGCGTGATCCCGAAGGCGCACAAGAACACCTTCCAGATCGGCCGCGAAGAACTGCAACGCTCGCTGCAGCGCGCGGCGATTCTCACGTCCGACAAGTTCAAGGGCGTGCGCTGCATCATCGAGCCGGGCCAGCTCAAGATCATGTCGACGAACGCGGATCAGGAAGAGGCCCAGGAAGAACTGGAAATCGCCTACCAGGGCGACACCATCGACATCGGGTTCAACGTCACGTATCTGCTCGACGTCCTTGCGAACCTGAAGATCGACATGCTGGAAGTCAGCCTCGGCGACGCCAGTTCCAGCGCACTCATCACGATTCCCGAGAACGAGGAATTCAAATACGTGGTGATGCCAATGCGCATTTAAAAAGCGCGACAGAAGAAGAACTCCAGGGGGCGCTGCGCCCCTTTGGCGTTTTTATGGCTTTTCGAAAAGCCCCGAGCAGTAACGCTGGCAGTACAGCAGAACCGGAACAAATCCATGACTGATACGAACAATTCGCAACCCGACAACAGCAGCTACGGCGCCTCGTCGATCCAGATCCTCGAAGGTCTGGAGGCCGTGCGCAAGCGTCCCGGGATGTATATCGGCGATACGTCGGACGGCACCGGTCTGCATCACCTGGTTTTCGAGGTGCTCGACAATTCCATCGACGAAGCGCTCGCAGGCTACTGCAACGACATCCACGTCGTGATCCACGCGGACAACTCGATCTCCATCACCGACAACGGCCGAGGCATTCCCACGGACGTCAAGATGGACGACAAGCACGACCCGAAGCGCAGCGCCGCCGAAATCGTGATGACCGAGCTGCACGCGGGTGGCAAGTTCGACCAGAACAGCTACAAGGTCTCGGGCGGCCTGCACGGCGTGGGCGTCTCGTGCGTGAATGCGCTCTCCAGCTGGCTGCGCCTAACGGTGCGCCGCGATGGCAAGAAGCGCTTCATGGAGTTTCACCGCGGCGTCGCTCAGAATCGCGAGATCGTGGAAGTGAACGGCACGCCGACCTCGCCGATGCACCTGGTCGGCGACACCGAACACCGCGGCACCGAAGTGCACTTCATGGCCGACGAGACGATCTTCGGCAGCGTCGAGTACCACTACGACATTCTTGCGAAGCGCATCCGCGAACTCTCGTTCCTGAATAACGGCGTGCGTATCCGTCTTACCGACCAGCGCACGGGCAAGGAGGACGACTTCGCGTTCGCGGGCGGCGTGAAGGGCTTCGTCGAGTACATCAACAAGCAAAAGAGCGTCCTGCACCCGACCATCTTCTACATTCAGAACGAGAAGGATGGCGTGGGCGTCGAAGTGGCGATGCAGTGGAACGACAGCTACAACGAAAGCGTGCTGTGCTTCACGAACAACATCCCGCAGCGCGACGGCGGCACGCACTTGACGGGCTTGCGTGCGGCGATGACGCGCGTGATCAACAAGTACATCGCCGACAACGAAATCGCCAAGAAGGCCAAGGTCGAAACGTCCGGCGACGACATGCGCGAAGGCCTCTCGTGCGTGCTCTCCGTGAAGGTGCCCGAGCCCAAGTTCAGCTCGCAGACGAAGGACAAGCTCGTCTCGTCGGAAGTGCGCGCGCCGGTTGAGGAAATCATTGCGAAGGCGCTTGAAGAGTTCCTGCTCGAAACGCCGAACGACGCGAAGATCATCTGCGGCAAGATCGTCGATGCCGCGCGTGCGCGCGACGCCGCGCGTAAAGCGCGTGAAATGACGCGCCGCAAGGGCGTGCTCGACGGCGTTGGCCTGCCCGGCAAGCTCGCGGACTGCCAGGAAAAGGATCCGGCGAAGTCGGAGATCTACATCGTCGAGGGTGACTCGGCAGGCGGGTCGGCCAAGCAGGGCCGCGACCGCAAGTTCCAGGCGATCCTGCCGCTGCGCGGCAAGGTGCTCAACGTCGAGAAGGCGCGCTACGACAAGCTGCTGTCGTCGGAGCAGATCGTCACGCTGATCACGGCGCTCGGCTGCGGCATCGGCAAGGACGACTACAACCTCGAGAAGCTGCGTTATCACCGCATCATCATCATGACCGACGCGGACGTGGACGGCGCGCACATCCGCACGCTGCTGCTCACGTTCTTCTATCGTCAGATGCCGGAGATGATCGAGCGCGGCTACGTGTATATCGCGCAGCCGCCGCTCTACAAGCTCAAGGCGGGCAAGGACGAGCGCTATCTCAAGGACGATGCCGACCTGAACGCGCACATGCTGCGCCTCGCGCTTCAGGGTTCTGAGCTGGTGCCGAACGAAGGGGCGACGCCGATCGCCGGTGACGCGCTTGGCGAACTCGCGCGCTCGTATCAACTGGCGCGTGGGGTAGTCGATCGTCTGAGCCGCCTCTACGACGAGCGCGCGCTCGAAGCGATCATGGACGGTGTTGCGATCGATCTGTCGAGCGAGGCTTCGACTGAGGCATCGGCGCGCGCGCTTGAAGCCGCGCTGCGCGATGATGCGCTCAAGCCTGAGGTCAGTGTTGTGCCGATGTACGACTCGGTGCGCGAACAGCGTTCGCTGCGCGTTGAGCGGCGTCATCACGGCAACTTGAAGATTTCGGTGATCGACGAGGAGTTCCAGCTCACCGCCGATTATCAGCAGCTCGTGAATACGGCCAACACGTTCAAGGGCCTGGTCGGCAAGGGCGCGATTATCCGCCGCGGCGAACGCAACATGGCCGTGAGCGACTTCAAGAGCGCCATGAAGTGGCTCATCGCCGATGCGGAACGCAATGTGTCGAAGCAGCGTTATAAAGGCCTCGGTGAAATGAATCCCGGGCAGCTTTGGGAAACGACGATGGACCCGGCTGTGCGGCGCTTGCTGCGCGTGCAGATCGAGGACGCGATTGCCGCCGATGGTATCTTCACCACGTTGATGGGCGATGATGTGGAGCCGCGTCGGGCGTTTATCGAGAACAATGCGCTTCGGGCGGGGAATATTGACGTTTGAGGTTTGTTGTTTCTCAGAATAGATGGCCGAATTCTCACAAAGTTGTCCATGAGAATGTTTGTGAGAACGACGGCTGTCCCCGATGCTGTCTCCTCTGTTGACGTGAAAGTTTCTACGAAGTAGCAGCCCAAGGGGGCGAGGGTAACGCGTTTATTCAGCCAGTATCTTCTGATGCGACTAGTACAAATGCCCGGCATAGCCGTAATGCCGTTCAGTTAAGGTCCTTTCTAAGGTAGCGAATTGAGTAACGTGAAGGGCGGGATTTGACGACCCGGTCGCATGTGCGACCGGGTCGCTTTGGATTGGGCAGAGATTTCAGCCGTTCACGCAAGCGCTGCAGGCAGGCGGGAAGTTTTGCGTAGGCGGGAGTGACGGCGGCCCACATCATCTCGTGCTGGATCACGTGGAAGGCTCGTAGGAAGCTGATGTCGGTCGGCGCGAGTTTCGCTTCGGCTGCTGCGCTGGCGATCTCGCGACGGATTAGGTTATTGGCAATCAGGGCACCCCAGATTTCCTGATACACGCCCTCCACAGTACGGCTGCGCAAGGTCAGTTCCATGCCCAGCATCGATTGCTTGAGTTCGCGGTAGCTGGTTTCGATCTGCCAGCGGCGCTCGTAGCAGGCGACGATGTCGGCGGGTTTGAAGCGCCGGCGCTCATTCAACGATGTGAGGAGCACGCGCTCGCGCCCGCGCGTGTCAATGGTCCGGATGGCCCGGGCTGTCCAGAATTCCGGCAGCGCGGGACACTTCTTGCGCGCCTGTGGCGAAACCCGCATGCGCACGTTCGCACCGTCCGGCGTGCCGCCGACGACTTCCCAGCAGGTATTGGATTTGGCCGGAACCAAGAAGTGACGGTTCCCGAAAAGGGTAACGGTCGGTCCAATGCCTAACTACGCGATATATCAAATGTCAGAAACCGGTCGGATGCCGACTCACGCGCTTCGTGTCGCTCGGCGCTGCCTCATGCCCGCCGCAACCGGCGGCATGCGACCCGCAACAGCCTTTCGCGGCTCCGAACAGCCTGTCCGAAACCGGTCTTTCGGAGCGCGTCTGAGCGACCTGCGACTTGCGCTGCAAAGTGGCCCTACCCAGGGGAGTCCGGATTGCAAATCGGACCAGCGTCATCCAGAAGCGAAATCGCGAACTGCACTTGAGTGCCCCGAACAAGTCCGGCGCTCGGCACCCAGCGGTTTTGAACTCCAATCAATTTAGATTCGCTCGGGTCCCAGAACACACCCTCCTGCGGTTCGGTAATGAGCCAAATGCCGCCGCCGCTGAGGCCCGGCGGATCCGGCGCTTCGACCGTTCCTTCTTGGGAGGGTGAGATGTTCGAGGTCTTGTTGTACTCGAGTGCGATGTCGTGCGACTGGTCGAGGTGCGAGGGAAACGGATCGCAAGAGATGGTCACGTAGCACATCGCCCCGGCGCAGAAAATTTTATCGTCCAACGATGCCCGCGACAACTTACTCGGTGCGCCATAGACGGCAAAAAGTCGCGATTCGTCTGCCGAAACTCCTTTGAGGACACGCGTCTCGGGCAGGAAATCTTTAGAGGTCGCGATCTCGTCGGCCCCTTCTGCACTTAATTCGAGCAGCGCAATGTCGAGAGAATCTAGAGGCCGTCCACCAATCGCCAGAATTCGCCGGACAAACGTATTATTCGTGCTGCCGTCCCTGCGAAATATTACGCCGATAGCGCGCGGGTCCCGCTGCTGCCCCTGACTGTTGCGTACCACATGGGCTGCAGTTACGAGGTAACGAACACCTCGCAGCTCGATGCATGTCGCGCTTCCCTGAATGACGGGCCTGTTGACATCGAGATCCCAAATCAGCAACGTCACTGAGTGCCGAGCCAAACTCTGCTGAACCGCAGCGACGGCCAGTCGAAATCGCGTCAACTTTTGATCATCGGCAGCATCTGTCATCTGCATCACCCCGTGAATGTGAAACATCATTTAGCGCTAGTGTGAAGCTGTTTCCGGGATTACAGGGGCAACTCCACCGCTTGCGCCAAATGTCTCCAATCCGATCGAGCTCCGATTCCTTCCCGCCTGCACGTTAGAAGTCGTAGAGCTGGTCAGGTAGCCAGCACAATCGCCATGGCTCAAGTTCGTCGAGAGGTTGCAGCGAGACACCCTCCGCGCCTTTGATGGTTATATCCGAGTATCGAAATTTAGGTATACAGACGATTGCCTGGAAAGGCTGATCTTTGATGACATTCAGCAGTAGTAGGAAGTTTGACTTGTCGAAGTTAGATATTGGATCTTCAACGATAAGTAGCGTGAGTCGCTCCTCACTAATTCGACGGGCCTTTGCGATGAGCAGGGCCACGATCAGTCTGCCTTTCTCGCTCGTCGAAAGCCCATTAAAGACTACCGAGTAGGTTTCGGTACCGAAGGATCTGCGGACGTACGCCTCAACATAGCGCTCCCCATCTGGTTTGTAACGAGTACGTGTTCTTTCCGGCTCTTCGTCGTCTGTCAGCACGCCCTCACGGAAATATAGGCGCTCAGGAGCAAGGCGCACGTCCATGGCCTCGGCGATAGCGAAAAGGGCGCTACGATCGACGCGTAGTAGACGTGTCAGAAAATCCAGATCATCTTCGTGATCAAGTGACTTCAGCTCGGAATCCTCCGCATAGACGACCTCGATATCGCCAGGTGGCAACAAACACTTGCGGTCCTTCTCCGTGCGGACAATGAGTGAGCCACGGGTTTCTACATCTACCCACTTGTCCACGGTGTCTACAGTGGAGTAAGTAACTCGAGCCGTGAAGCTCGGCTCCGCAGGCACCGTGTCGAACTTGGTCGTGGCAAAGCGCTGAACATACTCGCTGTGGGTTACGGCAGCCGCTGCTTGCATGAGAGAGGTCTGCCCGGTCAGGTGAACCCCAGCGACAAGGGTGTAGCGCCAAAGCTTTAACTCAGGAAGCCTCTTCGCGCCAGCGAGGCGGAGTAGCTCGACCGTGTCGACCCAGCCTAGAGGAGACGGCACGTCATTGATAAGCTTCGTAGCCCGTGCCTCGGCCAATGCCTTCCACGCAAAGAGAACTTCGACGGGATAGCCTTCACCTTCATTCTTGTCAATCACGGAGCCGTGTAGTTGACAGCACCACAGACCGTTCTCCGCGCTTCCGATGAAGTTTTCGTCCTTATCTCCCCATCCCCGCGGTCCGTCAGGAGAGGCGCTATAGATGTGACAGGCCATACCCAGATTGACCGAGCCGCTGCTGTTCGCGGCCGGACCTCGCGTAGGGTTCTTGCAGCGCGGAACTGAGCATTTTCCGTCCGCCCTGTCGCGGATGACTGAGGTAACTTTGGCCTTGAAGTTGATTCGCACCGTGGCCTTTTTTTTCTTCATAGAAGTGGTCAATTGATATCTCTAGGCTCTTGGTTGCACTAGTTGCATATGCGAGACTCGGTGCCGCAGAGCGGTCAGTCGAGTTGCCATGCCACGAGGGGGACTCCGTTCCTGTGTGCTAGCGACCTGACTCGCAACGACTAGAGGCGAGAGGCCGAAGTGCATCTTCTCGGGGCAGTTCTGCCGAAGCATCGCCCGCGAGTCCGTAAACCTCGATACCACTTAACAAACCCGCGCTTTCGAAAATAAATATCCCGGCCGGCGCACTGTCCGGACCGAAAATAAAGTCTCCGAGAATGTGTACGCCCGGTGGGGCAGGTTCGCGACCCTTGATCTGGAAATTGATGGATGATGGATCCACAGCCGCAGGGGCAGCGCCACGGCGTTACCTCTGCAACTGCGAGTTGTTCAAGAAATTCTCGCGCCGTCGGTTCTCCGTCACTCGCCGCACCGTCATGCCCCATGACACATTGTTGCCCCATAGCGAGCAGGTTGAATCTTGAAAGACCTGGATGTCCGCCTGCAATGGAGGCTAGGTACATGGAAATCCGGAAGGGCCTCACCCTCACTCCTTGAGCCAAGTCTTCTTGATCGCCTCGAAGTTGAGCTGCTTCCATTCTTCCTTCCAGAGCTGGTAGTACGGGATATCGGTCGACGAGGGCGGCGGGTCGCAACGCTGGACCTTGACTAACGACGGCATCACCACAGACTCACCGATCAGCAGTGCCTCTCCGGCGCTCAAGGTCGGTAGCTTGTCGCAAAGATTGCCAAGCGTGTCAGGCAGCAGGCGTGCGACGTAGCTCTGGTCACTCGGGTTGGTCAGCCGCATCGCAAGGAAATTGCTGCACTGGGAGAAGATCGTCTCGGAGATCTCCGACGGGCGCTGACTCGACAGGAGCAGCGTCACACCGTACTTGCGACCCTCCTTGGCTATGCGTTCGATCGAGAACTTGGACGCACGAAAGCGCGCCAGGTCGCTGTTGGGTACGTACTTGTGGGCCTCCTCGTACACGAGCAGGAGCGGCGTGTCGGTGTTGATCTTCTCCTTTGCCGCAGTCCGCATCACCTTGTAGTGGTACCCGTACTCGAACAGAATTCGCGAGATCAGCGACACGGTGATGCTGAGGACCTCGAAGGGGACGCCGCTCAAGTCGACGATCGTGACGTTTGACTTTTCGTCTCCGTAGCCGATCAGGCTCTTCAGGGTCCCCACCAGTGTGGCCGTGTCGGCGGACGGACCGAAGAGAAACTGCAGGCGGTCCTGCTCCACCTTGGCCTCGAAGCGCGCGAAGAACTTGTCCAGCGACTTGTCTGCGTAGCTGCCCGGGGTGATGCTCTGGCCTTTGGTCGGATGGAAATCGAGTCGCTTGGCAAAGTACAGATCGAGCCGCTCGTTCGCGGAGAGCTGCAGGCCGTGGCTGTTGTCGGTCTTGCCTTCGGGCAGTAGCGTGTAGCTGCCGTCCACCACCATGTACCGCGCCTCGTTCTTCGAGTTCACGGTCTCGCTCTTGATGTTGTACAGCGCGTTCAGCACCTCATGGATGTTGAACTTCAGCGGGCTGTCGTAAAAGACGTTCTTCGCGCTGGTGTTGTGGCGCTTCTTATTCTCCGTCACTAGCTGACGGAACACGGCCGACTGGTTGTAGTTGTCGCGCTCGCCCGTATCCAGCAGCACCTCCTCAAGTTCCTCGCTATTGAGCAGCCAATAGGGCAAGGTCAACGTACTGGCGTCGAGGAAGTTCGCATCAGGGAAAGCCGTTCGGTACTCGGAGTGGATGTCGAAGATGACGACGTGCGAGTTATTCAGCGAGTATTGGCCGTTCTTCGCGCTCACCGCCGTCTGGATGATCTTGGCTATCGTGTGGGATTTACCGGCACCGGTGGACCCCACTACGGCTAGGTGTTTGTTGAAAAACCGATCGCCGTCCACCGGCACGGTGATCTTGTCGTTGGACACCAGAGCGCTGAAAGCGAACTTCTTGGCCGGGTCGACCGAATCCTCGAAGATCTTCTTGATGTCGTCTTCAGTCGCCGGCGTCACGCCCGTTGGCGGAATGGTCAGCGTGTCGCCGCCGCGGATGAACTTGCCGTCGGCGATAATTCCCAGTGGGAGCGCCTCGATGATGTGGCGGCGCTCTGCCTTGTCGTTCACTTCAATGCAGAAGTTTTCGATGATGGCGATAAGCGCGCAGTCCTCGCTGTCGGTGACGCGCAAGTACGAGCCCACCTTGAGGCTCTTGTCGTTGGCGAACGCCGAGATGTTGCCAACCGAGATCTTCACCTTGTCTGGGAAGACCGCGATCACTTCGGCCTTGATGTCTTGAGAATCGCTCATGCCTGCATGATCTCCTGAAGTAGATAGGCACTGTCACTCTTGATCGAATGAAGCCCCCTGGCCTTTGGCACGAGGGTACTGTCGAGTGGCGTGGCCTTGTAGAAGTCGTAGACCTCGACGACCAATCCGGTGCAAGCAGCGATGGTCGGCGCCAGCTGCTGTTCACCGGGGACGAACTTGATCGTCCAAAGGTTGTCCTTGGTGGGGGCCGCCGTCAGCATGGCGGGCGAGAACTCGGCGCCTTGGAATGGATAGCCATCATTGAAGACCACGCCCTGCGTCCATAGGTTGGCCTTGAGCTCGATCAACTGCTCGGTCGTCACGCCCCGCAGCAGCACGTAGGGGCAAAACCGGTCGGTCGCAGGCGTTCGCTGGAGCTCCTTGTGCGAGAAGAACTGGCCGATTCGAACGAGCATGCGGGTGGCCTTGTCCACATCGTACTCATCGGCCATGTCGATCACGAAGAACCTGGCGGCCTTGGGTAACTTTGTCTTGCCGAAGTAGAAGTACCTGCGACGGACCATTCGCGCGAAATACTCGCGTCCCAGGTGCTCCCGCAGCCAAGCGCTGAAGACCACCTCCTTGCGGTTGATGGCCCTCAAGAACTGATCCTTGGTGATCTTTCGCTTGGCCTCGTCCGCCTCGATGGCCAGCCCCTGAACGACGTTTATCGCTACCGGGTAGAAGAAGCTCAGCGCGTCGCCGGTCGAGCAATCGGGGATCTCCGACTCTAGGAGCTTGAGCACGTTGGCCTGCTGATTGTCGTAGGACAGAGCGTTCACATCAATGTCCAGCAACGCGCGAAAGGCGGCAAGCTGGACATCGGTGATTGTCAGTTCCTCGTGCACCTTGTGGACCTGCTTGTCCTTCGTGTAGGTTAGGAAGTGCTCTTTCAGGAACTCGTCCGTCAGCGGGAGCGTGAGCTTGTGCTGACCGCCGCGGTAGTGGCCGTACAGCCGGTACCTGAACACCTGGTCGGTAGGGCAGCCCGCGGCATGGAAATGCCGCAGCATGTGGATTACCGCCTCTTTGATTACCGAATGGTTGTACTCCGTGCCTTCGTAGTACTTGCATTGCACGAAGGCACTCTTATCCCCATCGTCCAAATCGATGTCTTCCACCCCCTCGACCGTGATGCTCCCGTGCTTGGTCGCCTCGAGCAATCGCACGATCGTTTGGTCGAACTGGTAGAAGTAGCCTTTGATCGTCGCGGTTGCACTGCGGTCGGTCACGGTCGGTCCTCGGATTTGTCTCAACGGCAATTGGTCGTTACTGGGAGACGGCTCCGCCAACGGAGCCTGCGCCTGAATTGGCTTCCTGCGACAACTCGCGAGCAGCAACGCCTAGGTCCTGCCACGCCTGTGGATGGCAGCTGAAGACGAGTATCTGGTGCCTGCTCGCGGCGTCGTAGAGCACGCGCTTCATCTGGTCTAGGCGATCCTTGTCGGTGTGAACCAGCGCATCGTCGAGGATGAGCAAGGTGGGCTTGCCGGCCTCCTGCAGTAGATCCGCGTACGCAAGCCGTGCGACGACGCCCATCTGCTCGCGAGCTCCGACGCTGAGCTCTTCGAACTCGCCGGTCTCAGCGCCATTGGTGCCGACGCGGGTGATGCGCCCCGGCGAAAGGTCTTCGCCCACCTCAATGCTCGAGCCCGGGAACAGGATCTGGAGGTAGTGGCTCAGGTGCCGTTGAAGCGGCGCACGCAGGCGCCGCGCCAGCGCGGAGCGCTTCTCGGTGAGCAGCTTCAACAGGTAGCTCAGCGCATTGGCCCGGCGCTCCAGCTCGGAGCACCGTCGCCCCACCTGGTCGAGCTCGCGCTGCTTGTCGGCGGCCACTTCTTCCAGCCCCAAAGCACCTTTGGCCTCCAGGTCGGCCTCAAGCCGGATGATCTCGCCCGCGCGCTGGGCATGCGCGGCCTCCAACTGCTTGGCGCTTCGTTCGAACCGCTCGACATCCTGCTGCAGGACCGACATATTGAGCGAGCGCAGCTGCTCGGCGAGCGCGTCCACGCCGGCCTGGGCCGTGGTCTCGCGCGCGAGCGCATCGGTCAGTGCGTGGCTAGCGGCCGCCTTCTTGTCCGCACGCAGCGGGTCGCTGAGCGTGGCCCTGGCCGCGGCCAGCTCATCTCGCGCGGCACTGACTAGGGCATTCGCTTCGCTGACGGCGAGTTTGGCCTCGTTCAGCTGGGCCGACGCATCGTCCAGGGCCGTCCTTGCCGAGGATTCGTCCGATTCCGCTTGCGATACGGGGACGCTGGCGGTCTCAGCCCCCACCGCCAGCGCCAAGGCCTCCAGCGTCTGCTTGGCTGCGGTTAGCTTGGTCGATAGCGCAGCCACGTCCGCTTCCAACGCTGCAAGCCCGTTCGGGGCATGCGCCGCGAGCACGGATGTGGCCGCCTTGCCCTCGGCCACTCGCTGCGCGTGCAGCCGCTCACGCGACTCCGCTTCAGCCAGGTTAGCAACGCCCAGGCTCCGCTGGAGCACGGTCAACTCATCGCGCTGACGATCGCGGTCCCCAATCAGGCTCTGTAGATCTTCGCCGCCCGGCAGCACCGTGATGCGGCCCACCCCCTCGATGTCGATGCCCGTGCGCACCACCACGGTCAGGCGTTTGGTGCCCATCACTTCGGCACCAGCCACCCGCACCTTCGCGCTAGGCTCGAGCTCGAAGTCTAGCGCGGTGGACACCGCGTCCAGCTTCGCCTGCGCGGTGCGAAGGCGGTCGGAGCCCTCGCGCAGCCGCTTGAGCTCGACGCTGGGCAACGCGAGCGACAACGCTTCGGCCGTCAACAGAGTCAGATCTTCCTGCTTGAGCTGCGCCTCGTGCAAGCTCCGCTGCAAAGCCTGCGCCTGAGTCGTGAGGTCGATGACAGACTTCTCCTGGGCTTGCCATGCGGCAACTTGGCGTGCCACCACCAACCGCTCGCGCGCCTTCGTGCTCGCAAGCGCGGCCTCCGCATGGCGGGGCTCCCAGGCCTGAAGCAGTCCCTGTGCCTTGATTAGCTTGCTCTGAGCCGCGTCCAGGTTCACTTCGCGCAGGGTTAGCGCCTCCTCGTCGCGCTCCATGAGCTGAAGCTGCTGGCGTACGGCAACGACCTGCGCCATGACCTGTTTGAGCAGCACCTCCTGCGCGGCCCGCCTGTCGGCCAGCCCTGTGGCGTCGTTCAGCTTGGCCTGAGCCTGTGCGAGCTGCTCGCGCACGGCCAGCCATGGCCTCGCTTCGTCATCTCGCCCATGATCGCGGCGCAAGGTTGCCAGGCGGTCGACGTCGATCCGGTACGCGTCAATTTCCGCGCGCAAGACCTCGAGCGTCTCCTCCAGCGCTGAACGGCGCTTGAGCGCCTCCGCGTACACACCGCGGGGTGCCTCGGTGGATGGAGTCAGGAGCTGGTTGCGCTCGGACTCCACGGCCTTGATTACATCGTCGCCACTGGTGGAGGCCAACTCGCCCAGAGAATCCCCCAGTGCGTTGCGCAGATGATCACTGGCAAAGTCGACGGCCCTGGCGAGCTCGTGCGAGGTGCCCTGCTTGATCCAGAGCAGACCAGGAATGCCCATGTGCTCAGGCGAGCTGCCGCCCCTGCCAGCGAAACTGAAACCCAGCATTTCCCCCAGGTGATCCTCGGCCTCGGTCCCGTCTAGGACCTTGCCGTCGATGCTCAACTGGCATCGCTTCTTGCCTAGGAACGACTTGCTGAGTCGCGCGGGCTTGCCGCCGAGTTCGAACTCGATCTCCACCGAGGGCGTCGCGGAGCTATCACTCCACGGGCGCAAACCACTGACCGAGTTGGACTTGTACCGCTCGAAGAAAGCCGCTCGAATGGCTTCGGCTACGGTGGACTTGCCCGCCTCGTTCGGGGCGACAAACAGGTTCAGTCCGTCGGCGAAGTTGCCCAGCTCCAGGGGCGCCCGAAAGCGTTTGAAGTTCTCGATTCGCAATCGCTTGAGTTTCATGCACCAGCTCCCAGCCCGGAGCCATGGTCATCCAGGATTCGAGCCAACGCCAAGAGCGCGTCCCGCGCCAACTCGGGCTCGATGCCGGCTTGCTGCTCGCGCAGCTCCTGCAGCGCTTCGCCCACGAAGCCATCGGCCTGCAGCGCTTGGATGTCCTCCTCGGTGGGCTCCAGCCTCAACATCGCTGCATCCCATAGGACAGCCCGGGCCTTGGCCCGGGCAGTACCAAGCGAGGCCGACAGCTTGCGGTGTCCCGCCAAGTTGCAGGTCCCGAACACGCGCACGTGAAGAACATCGCCGCCGCCTACCGCATCGAGTATCCGCACAACCTCGTCAACGTCCGAATCGACGGCCATCTGCTTCTCGATCTGACGCCAGTTGAACTTGCCCGTGGGGACCGCAGTGATAACTGGCTCGAGCGCCGTAGCCTCGATGGAGACGAGCAGCGCCTGGCCCGAGTCATTGGCCTTAAATCGATCCGACTCTGGCGTGCCGGCGTACCAGGTCTTGCCATCAACCCGCTTGGTGCCATGCCAGTCCCCCAGCGCCAGGTAGGTCAGCCCCGCGCCTTGTGCCCGGCCTGCAGCGATCGGATTTGCCGAGTCCACGTCCTCGGGAAGGATTCCTTGCACGCTACCGTGAGCCAGACCGATCCGCGGCAAATCGTCGGTTGAAACGTACGCCGCGAACCACTCGGTTAGGTCGATATAGGTGTGGCGCTGGGTCAGGGGTGCCGGCAACAAGGTGAACTTGCCGGCCACCACAAGGGGCTTCGGTTCCAGGCATACGATAACGTTGTCCGGGATCACTCCAAGGCGCCGCGCCCGGCTCCACACCGACTCGGCCAGCGCAGCGTCGTGGTTGCCCGGCATGAGGACCCAAGTCCCAGTGAAGCCTTGCATCGCGTTGAAGAGCCGACGGATCGTCTTGTCAGCCACCGTTTGGGCGTCAAACACGTCGCCTGCGACCAAGATGGCATCGACACTGCGATCGGTCGCGATACCAGCCAATCGCTCTACCACGGCAAAGCGGGCCTCGAACAGCGCAGCCGCGTCGTCAGGCTCAAACTGCGCGAACACTCGGCCGATCTGCCAGTCGGCTGTATGCAAAATTGAGATCAAGTCGACCCTCCCCGATCGCTATGTTTTGCAGGAGTTCTCCTGCCGCGGGAATTTAGTGCGCCGCTCATGACTAGTTTAACGCGTTGAAACACCGCTCAAGCGCTGGGCTGCCTCACCGTATCTTGCGCTCAGTGACCTTGGGTCCGAGGCCGGCAGCGACCACTGCGGCCAGTCCCGTGGAGTGACTGCGGCAAATGAATCTGATCATGTAGGGCCGTCGACTACGATGTCTGACCGCGAGCAGACGATTTTGACTGGCTCTGGTACGAAAGTATTTGCGAGAGCCGTTGTGCTTGTCCGCGGGTGCGCCAACTTCCTATAGTTGCCGTCGAACAGCCTAGTGCTTTCGCAATCTGCCCAATCGACATACCCCTGGAAGCAAGCCGTTCAGCTCGCTGAATTTTTGCACTTAAGGCCCGTGATCGGCCTCGCATGCCGGGTGCTTGGCGTAACTCGCACGAAAGCCAGCGTTCTGCCAGTGCAACCTTCTCGGGCCACGCTTGTGGCAACAACTCTAGGGGATCGAGTTTGTCGCGAAGCAGGGCATCAAGGGCCACGTTTCCTCGCGGAATCGGCCCATTAAGCAACTGTCGAACATTCGGCGAGCCGGCGAGTTGCTTTCGGATACGTTTGAACAGGTCCGCCTCTCCGCGTGGCAAAGTCCCCCAAAGATGCCGCGCGATGAGATTCGGTATTTCGAACTCGGCGTGAGCCTGGATGACAGGCCTTCTTCGGTCCCAGCCAAGCTCTCGCGCCGTTTTTCTGCCGAGGTAGTATCGCCGCGCCTTTTGTGCCTTTGTCCCCTGGAATGCTCTCGCCTGTGAGTGCGCGAAGCAGTACTGGTGGCCGTGTGGCGCATGCCTGAAGCAAAGCTTGCAGTCGGGATATGGTAAGCGATCAACTGCGCAGCCGATCAAAACCAACCAGAATGCTGCCAGCCGAAAACCATCGTCAGATTGTCTGGGTAACGTCAGTAACTGCGCGTAGGCGAGCTTTAACAGCTTCACTGGGCTTCGGATCGCTTCGTCGGATTCCGCCTGTTCAAGTGCGATGGAATCAAGAAGAAATTGGACGCCGCTACGAAATGCCTCGCTTCCTATCGTGTCCACGAGCGAAGCCCGCAGCCACGTGGCGGCAAGCCTATCTATCTGGTTTGCCGTAACCGGCCACCGACGGCTGTACGACACGGCGATCTCATCTACAGCCAACGGGACGAAAGGAAGGCGCGCCACATAGTGATTCCAGCGAATGCGCGCCTGTAATCCGTCTCGGGTTATCCAACCTTTGCTCAGTCCGTCATCGCCCAGCAGAACTGCATCTTCAAGGTCTTTCCAGCCAGATATAGCAGCCTGAAAAGGAGAGTCCCATCTCGGCCAAAGCCAGGCCCACTTTGGCTCTGCGCGTTTCTGCAGCGTTGCATTTGCTGTTTTCTGAGGTTCCCCCGGTTTTTCGCCTTCCAGAGGCCCCGGGTTATGCAGCCGCATCTCTTGTCCGCTGAGCCACAAGCCAGTCTTGTATG
>NZ_RQIS01000009.1:0-118964 GCF_003837865.1 Paraburkholderia dinghuensis
CATCGCTTGATGTCTTCTTCCATCTTCACGCTCATCGCCACGTTCCTTCAATTATGACTTGAGCAGGTTTTCACTGGGTCAATACAGTGCCGGCATGTACGGCCGTTAGACATGCCAGCCACGCAGCAAGCAGCACACGGCACCAGACGGCGGTTGCCGTACGGTGAATCAGCGCCATGACTGCTTCGCGATTTCCTCGTCGCGGCAGGTGCCGGCTTTGCATTCACGCAAACGGTCGCGCAGGTATTCAGTACGTTCGCGATTCACGCGATAGTTACAGGCTACGTCGATCGTGCCCTCTTGCGAGCAGGATGCGTCACGATACTGTATCCATGCCATTTCCGTGCTCTTGAGCCGCTTCTGCACGTCCGCTTTGATGACCTTGCTCAGATCACCGTAAGCCTGATTCAGCTCCTTGTCCGATTCGAGAAACAACTTCGAGAAACAATAGGTTTGGTCATAAGCGCTTTTGTACCGGTCGCATTCACCTTCCGCGTGAGCCACGAACGACGCGAGTCCGAGCGTTGCGAGGAGCAGTGCGGGAAGAAGATTTCTTTTCATGGGTTGTGTAAATGTAAAATGATTTGAACATCAGTAATAAAATAAATTCACGCTACTAATTATTGGAATTCGTCGTGAAATTATGCTTTTTTGTAGTTCGAAAAAGTGGGGCGACCTACTAAACGATTAGCAGAAGATTGGCTTGCAGATTACCCGGGACTCTGCCGAATACGATACCTATGCTGAAGCGATTCGACGCCATCTCAAACAACAAGGGAAATGCGTCTTGATGGACATCAAGCTCATACGGTATGTGCAGCCGGAGGTTGCAAAAACACTACCACCAATCCACGGGTATCCAAATCGGGTACTCGAACTTTGCCTCGCATACACGCGAATACATCGACGAACGCAAGGGTGGGTTCGATGCCGGGCGATGAGGGCGGCGCTTGCGTGAGTATCCTGGAGTGTTTCACTTCATAGTCTTCGATGTTTCGACGCCCGGACATCCTGCCAACCTGACGTCAGGTTGGCGAAACCAGATCTTTCGAATCCGAAGGCGTGAGACGTGCGACCAGTTCGTCGTAAATCAGTGCTGGCATGAGTACTTTATTGACAACCGAAGCCGTACGTTTTTTCCTTTGGCATTCGTGTAGTGTTCAACCGACATCAGATCAATCACACGCAATTGAGGATCATCGGGGTCATCAATCAGTGTGATTTCATAACACTTGCGTTCTTCGCCATTCGCATTGATTGCGGGGGCAAAATACGGAACTGCAGCGTCCAATACCGAAAAATCTCCGTGCTCGAGGGCAATACGCAACTTGTCCGGCGTGTCGACGATTCCACTGATCTCGATTTTTAGACGTTGCACAGCCCAACGTTTCATTTTCTCGGAGTAGACACGGTCACGGAAGCTCATCGAGGAAGTCAACAATGCTATTCCGACAATGAGGATTGCCTTGATGCTCCACTTCAGGGCAAACTCCGTCGGCGTCGTGGGAGCGGATTTACTGCCTGCACCGAAATAGCGGCTGACGGTTTCATATCGGTGGTGTGCCAGCCAATCCAGAAAGCCGTACCACTCGGTTGGCGTTGCGCGAACCATCTCCATGGATTGATCCACGCCATTCTCAGACGATAGTGCTATCCAGATCAGCCACGACACCCATAAAGCAAAAATCCCGAGAACAAGCGCGCTAGCCAGATCAAATGCGACGGAACGTGAGTGACAAGCTTTGCCGAAGGATTCGGTGATAGGGCCAATGCAAACGCCAAACAACAACGTGGCCACAATAGAAAAATAGATGAAAGGGTTATAGCGAATGAACAGTGCGTATAGACCGGCCAAAACGATGATCACCGGAACGCCGACGAACAGCAGATGCTTTGGTGAGAGTGGACCGATGCGTCCGGTATATCTATGGTGCATAGTATATTCTTCTGCTAATAGAAATTCAGAGAGTTATTAATCGCTATGAACTTCCAGCGCGGAGTCATACAGCAATAGTCATCATCTACAGCTAGACTTGACGGTCAGCATCGTGTCTTCCAGGCGCTTGCCGCAACGGAGATATGTCCAGGGCAAGAACGACCATTGACAGTAGCCACGGTCAAGATTTGGTTGCGCAGCGATGCGCGCATCCCGGGAATATCTCGGATTTGTGCCCTGCTGACTCTCTTGATGCGACTCAAAGGTTGTTGAACAGATCGCCCTGACCGTTTGGAGTGACCCTCGGCGGCGATTCGCGTGTCATTCAGGCGGATAAATCTCATTTTTCTGTGCCGGGTAGATCGCGCACGAGATCTGGCTCTTTTCGATTTTGTGGGCGCACGAACACACCATGGTCTGCGCTGGAATAAATGTCGGGTGCAAATTTAGTATGCCAGATTAATGGAAATGTAATATTGCCGACCCTTCGAGGAATGTCAAATAATTGAGATGCGTGGAGAATGCCACGGATCGCGGAATGCAAAATGCTTAGAAGTATTTTTTGGTGGTGAAGGATCATTTCCGAGATCGGAAATGAAACCACGCGATGGCATCGTCATTCGAGGTAGTGCGATCGCGAGCGTCCGCTGCGTGTTACGTTGGTTTTCAGCAAAGCGTACAAAATCTCGAAGGCGGCGAATTTGGCGGCGTAATTGCCAACTACTCTGGATATTGGAGGAAATTTATGGTCCGAAAACTATGGGTACCAGTGCTTGCGATTGCAGCACTTTTCGTGTTCGCATCGCCAGCATGGTCAGCGTCTGATGATGCGAATGCCGGCACAGAAATGACAGCAGAGCAATTTGTGGCGTCGCTGCACCCGATCACGGGGAACGTCCATATTGCGCCGGCGAATGCAACACTGAAGATGGGTACCAGCTACAGCTATCTTGAAGCAAAGGATGCGCAGCGTGTGCTCACGGATCTTTGGAATAATCCGCCTGACAAGGACGTGCTGGGCATGATCTTGCCTGGCACGGACCCGCACGTTGTGCTCAAGCAGGATGCCTGGGCCGTGATTGTGTACTTTGTCAACGACGGATATGTGTCGGATGAAGACGCACATAAAATCGACTACGACGAAATGTTGCGGGACATGCAAAAAGGCACGCGGGATTCCAACGCGGAACGGGTCAAGGAAGGCTATCCGGCTCTCGAACTCCGGGGCTGGGCCGAACCGCCTCACTACGATGCCAAGGCCCACAAGCTGTACTGGGCGAGTGACCTGGCGGTCAAGAAGGAAGACGGTTCGCTGTCGGCCGGTACCCTGAACTATGGGATCCGTGTGCTTGGTCGCAAGGGCTACCTGTCGCTGAACGCCGTGGCCCCGATGGACCAGCTTGCCAACGTTCGTGCCGATATGCCACAAGTCCTGGCCATGACGGAATTCGACGACGGCGAGCGTTACACCGACTACAAGGCTGGAACAGACAAACTCGCGGCCTATGGTCTTGGCGCGCTGATTGCGGGTGTGGCGGCGAAAAAACTCGGGTTGCTGGCGATCATCGCGGCATTCGCGGCGAAGTTCTTCAAGGTTGGGATAGTCGCCCTCATTGCGTTCGGTGCGGGGCTCAAGCGTCTGTTCTCACGCAAGCCGAAGGCTGATGCCTCGCCAGCGGCGACGCACGAGTCCACATCGTTACCCGAAGAGTACAAACAGCTGGCGCAGAGCGAAACGACCACTTCGTCGTCAACTGAGTTACCAGAACGAAAGTGACCGGTGCATTGTGACGAAACTGTTTCTACTGCTGATCGGTGGTCTGAAGTTCGGGAAGATCCTCACGACCACCGGCACGATGTTGTTGTCGATTGCCGTGTACGCGATGTTTTATGGCTGGCGATATGCCGTTGGGTTCGTCCTGCTACTGCTGGTGCATGAGTCGGGTCATTATCTGGCGGCCCGGCGACGGGGACTCAACGTCGGTATGCCGACTTTTGTTCCTTTCGTCGGTGCGTGGATTCAGTTGAAGGATATACCGCACGATGCCGAGACCGAGGCTTATGTCGGTCTTGCGGGACCACTCGCGGGTACGCTCGGCGCAGTCGCCTGTTACTTTCTTGCGCGCCGGTACGACAGTAACTTGATGCTTGCGCTGGCCTATTCGGGATTCTTTTTAAATCTGTTCAATCTGATCCCGTTGTCGCCATTCGATGGAGGCCGGATTACCGCTGTCCTGTCGCCACGCATCTGGTTTGCCGGCGTTCCCGTGTTGATCGGTCTTTTCTTCTATCACCCGAGTCCGCTCCTCGTCGTAATGGCTATCCTTGCGCTTCCGCAATTGAAGCAGGCGTGGAATCACAATCCACGGGCTCCGGAAAATGTGCGCTACTACGCGCTGGCGGTTTCCGTGAAACTGTCCTACGCGTTCTATTATCTGGCGTTACTGGCCTTTCTGGCGATGATGACTTTCGGTGTTCACGATATGCTGGAATCGGTTCATGGGAGATAAAGCCGGATCCGCAGAGATTGGTCGTGGTGTGTCGCGTGGATCTGGGCTTGCCACGTCGCAGCAGTCGTTTGCGAAAAACTTGCTAGGGCCCGAGTAGCTGCCGCTTAGGGGCGACTCAGCGGCATTGTGATAAATGTTTGCTCATTGCATTCGGATTATTCGATGGGCTGCATTTCCCCGTTCGCGATATCTAGTGCGTCCGTTTGCATTGCTCCAGTCGCCCGGTTTACCTCGAACGAGAACAAACGGGGTGACGTAGCTGGATCACCGCCGCATTTGGCGTCGTGGTGCTCGAAAACGTCGACCGAATAGCTCTGCGTGGTTTCACCTGAGACGCGTGTCTCCATACATTCGGCTGGCAGTGAGGTCAGGTGATGTTTTCGGATTATGTTGAAGACGCGATCGATCGCAGCCGGATATTCGGCGGGGGCCGAAGCGTTGACCCTTGACGCCTGCGGCGAATTTCCCCGTGCGGCCACAGCGGACTGCTGAGCGTTGGCGATCGCGGCAATTATGTCGTTGCGTGCGGTAATGTCGCGACCCGAAACGCGGCAACCGACTTGGGAAAGTTTCTCGGCAAGCCCTTCACCCACAGCGACGGCGTGCCATCCATCTGCCTGCTTTCGTAACCCCCACATACCGACATCGAAGTCTTCATCGGTACGGCTCAGTTGTCCGCTTACCTGGAACAGTGCGCACAGATATGCGGCATCGCCGTCCTTGATGAGTCTGCGTACCAGAAACTCAAGCTTTCCGTCCCACTTGGCTGCTTCGAGCCTGCGGACGGCATCCAGGATTGACCGCCGGTCTGGATCGTCCTTGGGAAGGTCGCATGCGTGCGATGCATCGCACGGTTCCGGTGCCTGAGCGGCCGGAGGCGGCTCCACAGAGACATCCTTGTCCGAGCAGCCCGCAAGCGCGAGCAGCGAGATAAACACGAATCCAGCGAGTCGCATCGGCGGTGCCGCCGACGGCCGGACTGACGATGGGTGCTCTGTTTGGCTTGGTGAACGCGAACGAGACACGGGCTTGAGAAAATTCATGATATTGCACATTTATTAGCTCAAGGGACTGCACCTCCCCGAGCGGAATCGCGGGCGTTTGCGACCGACGGCCACGCGGCGAGCGCGCTCCGCTGGCCTATATCAATTCACCTTCACACGCGAGGCGTCGTTCACCCAGAACACGCGTTCACACTCTTGCCGCTAGAGCCATACAGGGTCGCATCGAAAACCGCGCGTGCGGATCGTGTCTCGTCGCGCGTTGAGAGTAATTTCAGCCTGTGCGCAAGACCTTGATGTGCAGCCATCATGGGGGAGGCGGCTGGATTTTCGTTCACGACCATGTAGTCGGATTTCGCGGGGTGTCCATTGGGATGGAAATTATGGAGGATAACTATCCATAAATAAATCGTGTTTTTTGGGATGCGAATTATCAACCAACCGATATTGCTCACTCAAATATTTTGTGAATGAATGGCAATTTTAGGACCGGTCAGATTGCCTCCGCGGGCAACATATGCTGATATCGCATAACCGAATATTGTCAGGGGATATCTGGTGAACTGCATGATGGTCGATCTCGCGGAGAAACAACTTCGAGACCTCACCATTCACCGAAAATGCGGAACAGCGGCCGCGTGCCGCGATCTTTCCCGATGCTGTCGATGCATACAGTCAACAGCACAAGCCGCAGGCACATTCCCTACGAAACTCGTGGCGGATCGATTCGTGTGGTGAACGCTCACGCAAAGACATTCGTAACCGAAGCCGACAACTTCGGAAACAGCCATGTGGTCACGAACAAAGCGGGCATCACTTAAGCACGGCAGTAAAGCAAGACTCAACAAGTCCATGCAGCAAGAACTCCTCATCAAGCCGGCGTTCCTGACGTCACGACATTCCTCCTTCGCCGATGAGCTTCGTGTGGAAGCAGGAGCCTATCTAAAAGGGCGCGCAGATCATCGTTATGGCAACACTGTGACTGCGCTCAAGGCCGTGATGTTCGGCATTTTGGCTCTCGTACTGTTTTTCGTGTCCCTGAGATCGACGAGCGGCGTCGTCTTCGTTTGCGTCTACGTTGGTTTTTACGTGTCGGCCGTGCTGCTTTCTGTGAATGTGTCGCATGACGCCGCGCACGGCGCGCTTTTTCCTTCGAGAACACTGAATGGCATCGCGATGCGAGTCGTCACGCTTCCGCTCGGCATCGAACCGGTGTACTGGAAAGTGCGTCATGTTCGCTATCACCATCCGAATGCGAATATCGAACACCACGATCTCGACACGGAAGCGAACCGGTTTCTGCGCCAGACACCGTTTCAGGCGTGGTATCCACAGTTTCGCTTCCAGCAGTATTACTGGCCGCTCGTCGCCGGGCTTTCGATGCCGTATATCGCCTGGATTTTCGACTGGTCGGATCGGCTCGGGTTGACGCCGCTCGCGAAGGACCGATTGTTGCCGGGTTTGGGCGGGTGGTTGAAGTTTGTGGGCTCGAAGCTGGCCCACCTCGGCCTGTTTCTGATTTTGCCGCTCGTCGTGGTCGCCCCGTCAACGGGGTATGGGCCGGTAATTGCCGCGTATGTGCTGGGTCAGATGGCGGCGTCCTGTCTGGTGGTGATGCTGATCCTTGGCACACACTGGGCCGATACCCACTTCTACGACGTTAGCGACGGTGCACCGTTGCCCCACACGCGGGAAGAGCATGCTTTCCTGACCTGTTGCGACTGGGCCGCGCGTCCGCACGTGCTCAATGGCTGCCTCGGCGGGCTAAATCTTCACCTGACTCATCATCTCTTCCCGATGTTCAGCCACCGGCACTACCCCGAACTCGCATCAATCGTGGAGAGACTGGCGAAGCGCCACGGCCTGCCATACCGCTGCCTGCGCTACCGAGAACTCCTGGACGCGCAGCGCCGTTTTCTCGAATCGATGGGCAAACGGCCCGACACTCAGAATGATTAGTACAACAAAACCGTCCATCCTGCCCGTCACGATCCTGTCGTCCGGAAAGGTCCTCCCGGGGCGCAAGATTTCTTCGGCTGAACTCGACGTGCGGTTGTCGAAACCCGCTGGCTGGGTGCAGAAGCGCTCCGGTATTGAGTACCGCTTTCACGCCCACAACCACGAGAGTCAGTCGGTTATCGCTGCAAAGGCGCTGCATGACGCCCTCGCGCGCGGCAAAATCGAGCCCGACTCGATCGATCTGCTGATCTCCGCCTCGGGTGTGCAGGAGCAGTCGTTGCCGTCGACTTCGGCGCTCGTTCTCGACCATGCCGGGTTGCGGCCCGGTACACCCGGACTCGACGTCAACGCGAGTTGTTTCAGTTTTCCCGTCGCTTTGCATGTCGCGGCATGCCTGCTCAATGCATCGACGTACCGGCGTATTGCGATCGTCTCTTCGGACCTGGCGTCGCGGGGCGTCGACTGGAACAGCGCCGAGTCTTCGCTGATTTTCGGGGACGGGGCAGCCGCTGTGGTCGTCGAGCGTGGCGATGGCACACGCGGCATCGAGGGCTATCAGCTCCGGACCTATCCCGAAGGCAAGACCTACTGCGAGATCCGCGCGGGGACGCTGCGCAATCCGCGCCTCGGCGCGTGCGAGTCGGACTTCCTGTTCCAGATGGACGGCAAGCGTGTCTTCAAACTCGCGGCGAGCGTGATGGACAGCCTGCTCGAGGACCTGCTGGGCGAGGCACACCTGTCGCTCGACGATGTCGATGCGATCCTGCCGCACCAGGCGAGTCATCTGGGCATGCGTCACGTTGCCGAGCGTTTGCGCGTGCCGTCGGAAAAGATTGTTGATATCTACGCAACGCACGGCAACCAGGTTGCGGCTTCCATCCCGACTGCGCTACACGAGGCGTTCGTATCGGGGCAGGCCGCGCCCGGTCGGCGCATGATGCTGATCGGTACCGCAGCGGGCGTGACAGTCGGCGGCATGATCCTCAAGCTATGACGACGCTTGTGACAGGAGCCACAAGCGGGCTCGGCAAAAACGCCGTGACGTTTCTCGCTGCGCGGCAACAGGCTGTGCGTGGCACCGGGCGAAACCTGCGCGCGGGCGCGGCACTACGGGCGCAAGGCGTCGAATTTCTTCCGGCGGACCTCGCGACCGCGCGGGAGGGCGAGTTCGACCGTCTGCTCGATGGCGTCGATAACGTCTGGCATTGCGCCGCGTTGTCCTCTCCGTGGGGCCGCTGCGACGACTTCTACGCGGCAAACGTGGTTGCGACTACGCGGCTCGCGCATGCGGCTGTGCGGAGCGGCGTGCGCCGGTTCGTCCACATCTCGACGCCGTCACTCTATTTCGACTACCGGCATCGCATGGGCATCCCAGAGACGTTTCGCCCAGCGCGCTACGTCAACCACTATGCGAACACGAAAGCGCAGGCTGAGGAGGCGATTCGCGCCATCGCTGCCCAGCATTGCGCGACCACGTTCGTTATGTTGAGGCCACGCGGCATTTTCGGTCCGCACGACCGGGTGTTGATTCCACGCATCCTGCGGGTCCTGCGAGAGCGGGGTGGCCGCTTGCCGCTGCCGCGCGGAGGTGACGCCAGGCTCGACCTGACGTATGTCGACAACGTCGTGCACGCGATGCAACTCGCGACGATGCGGGAGAACCTTCCCAGTGGCGAGGCGTTCAACATCACAAATGGCGAGCCGGCGATCCTGCGCGACATTCTTGAGGCAATGCTTAGGCCGCTTAGGATTCCTTTCCGGTTCGTGGGTCTGCCGTACGCCTTTCTGGATGCCGCAGCGCGCGTCATGCAGTCCGGCGCCGCCCTGACTGGACGGGAACCGGCGTTCACGCGCTACAGCATCGGTGCGTTGCAGTACGACATGACACTCGACATCGAAGAAGCGCGGCGTGTGCTTGGCTATCGGCCGATTGTGTCGCTTGCGGACGGAATCGATTCAACCGTTCAGTGGATAAAGGCGCATGGCGACGATTACGGTCTTTGAGGCCGGATACTGTACGCACGCGGCGTGTATGGCGCTGCGCGGCGCCGGTATGAACACCTGCCGCTTTCCCGCCCGTGCGTACCTGATCGAAACAGCCCGCGGCCGCTGGCTATGGGACACGGGTTATGCATCGCATTTCATCGACAGCACGCGCAGCGGCGTGTTCGCATGGTACCGGCGTGTGACGCCCGTGCACTTCGACGAACGGGAGGCGATCGTAAAGCAGCTGCACGAGCGCGGCATACATGCTCGGGATCTCAACGCCGTGATTCTGTCGCACTTTCACGGCGACCACATCGCTGGATTGCGCGATCTGCAGGGTGCACCAACCTGGTTGTCCGGCACCGGTTGGGCTGCTACGCGATCGCTGCGCGGCATTGGCGCGTTGCGCAAGGCATTCGTGCCTGGTCTTATTCCACCGGATTTTGAGTCGTCGGTGACGGCGGTCGAGCGTTTCGATCAGGTCGAACTGCCCGCTGAACTCGCGCCGTTTACGCACGCCTACGCGGCACCGGGCGCGAGCGGTGAGTTGCTGATCGTCGAACTGCCTGGGCATGCTGCGGGTCATCTGGGCGCGTTCGTCGCAACCGAAAGGGGTTGGGTTCTGCTCGCATCCGATGCCGCCTGGTCGCCAACGAGCTATCGCGAACTGGTTGGTCCGTCACGGCTCGCTAACTTCATCATGGACGATTCGCGTCAGTACTACGAAACGATTCGCAAACTGAACCAGCTATACCGACGCGGAAGCGTGAGCATCCAGCTGACGCATGAGGGTGACCTGTGATCCGCCTCGTGAACGTGCTCTACTCTTACTGGAAGGCGAAACAGCTCAGATTCGAGAGTCGAGCGGCGCTCGAGCATCATCAGCAGCGCAGGTTGCGCGAATTCGCTTCGACGCGACTCGTGCGCAGCCCTTACTTCGCGCCTTACGTCGGACAGCCGCTCCACACATGGCCGACGATGACAAAAGCGCTGATGATGGAGCACTTCGACCGGATCAACACCGCGCAACTCAAGCTCGCTGACGTGCTGGAGTGTGCGCTGCAAGCCGAGCGCACGCGCGATTTCTCGCAGACGGTCAAGGGCTACAGCGTCGGACTTTCATCCGGCACTTCCGGCTCGCGCGGGGTGTTCGTGGTAAGCCCTACCGAACAGGCGAAGTGGGCCGGGGTAATGCTGGCACGGCTGCTGCCGGGTGGACTCTTCGCCGGCGAGCGCGTGGCTTTGTTTCTGCGTGCGAACAACAATCTTTATTCCGCCGTGCGCAGCCCGTGGCTCACGTTCGAGTTCTTCGACCTGATGTCGCCGTTCGCGCAGCAATTCGAGCGCCTTGAACGATACGCGCCCACGATCGTGGTCGGCCCGGCGCAGGCGTTGCGTGCACTGGCCGAGGCGACCCTGGCGGGCCAGCTCGCAATCCAGCCACGCAAGGTCATCTCAGGCGCGGAGGTACTGGAACCGTTCGATCGTGAATTCCTTGCCCGGTCACTCGGACCTGTAGGCGAGGTCTATCAGGCAACCGAAGGTTTTCTCGGTTCGACGTGTTCGCACGGGACGCTGCATCTGAACGAGGCGCATATCCATATTGAACCGCAATGGCTGGATGAACACCGCTTCGTGCCGTTGATCACCGATTTCACACGCACCACGCAGCCGATCGTTCGCTACCGGCTGGACGATATCCTGGTGAAGCGCGCCGACCCTTGCCCGTGCGGCTGTCACGAGATGGCGCTCGAGCGGATCGAGGGGCGTTGCGACGATCTTCTCCGTCTGCCCGGACACGATGGACGCATGGTCGACGTATTTGCAGACGGACTTTCGCGTGCGATCGCGCAGGTGCTGCCACTCGCCGCCGACTATCGGCTGGTGCAGACGGGCAGGGCACATCTCGCGCTTTACGTTGAGGGGCTGCACGAAGGACTCGACACCTGCAAAACGCATCTCGACCATTTTCTCGCGCGTCAGGGCGTAGAAACATCGCAACTTGTCTGGACGTTGAGTTCGACGCTGCCGCACGTCGATTTCGGCGCCAAGCGGCGACGCATCGTGCGACGCGAGGATCTTTGATGAACTACGCCGTCACGCAGGTTCCATTGCGCGCGCGCATGACGATGATGTTGGCGGGTTGGGGCACCGTCGGCCTGTGCTACGCGGTTGGCCGGATAACGTCCGGCGTTCCGCACATCCTGCATGAAAACACGCTCGATCTGCTCGTGCCGTTCGACGCGTCAGCGATCTGGCTGTACCTGTCGTTCTTCATTCTTGTCCCTGCCGCTTATCTATGCGCTGCGCCAGAGCGGCTCAGGCCGGTCACCCGCGCGATGCAGCTGTCGGCGGTGGTGGCCGCCACCGTCTTCGTGGCGTGGCCGACGACGCTGGTCTACCCCACCAGTCCATCCGGGACGGCGAGCGCCATCGTGCTGACGCTGCTCACCCGATTCGACTCGCCGCAGAACTGCCTGCCATCGCTGCACGGCGCGCTCACGTTGCTCTGTGTGGTCGCACTGTGGCAGCGGGACCGGCCGTGGCGCAGTGCCTTCGTTGTCGTGTGGGGGCTTGCCGTCATGTGGTCGATTGTTGCGGCACGGCGCCATCTTTCCATTGATCTCGGCGCAGGCGTATTGCTCGGCGCTGTCTGCGCGTGCCTTGTCACACGCCGCGCCGGTGCAACCGGCACTCAATCCGAATTCGATAACAGTCCGGAGTTTCATCCGTGAATGCAATGGCCCTTCCGTTACTCGGCATGCTTGCCTTCGTGCTAGCCGAACTGTTTGCAGCGAGGATGTGGAGCGGCCGTCCTATCCCATGGCGCGATGTGGTGCTGAATCTCGGCTCCGGCCACATACTGATGTGGCTCTTTCGCGGCGTCGAAATCGCCGTCTATGCATGGGTCGTCGCGCATGCCAGCCTGCACTGGGCCGAAACTTGGCCAACGCTCGTGTTGTGGGGTTTCGCACTGTTCGCGTGGGATCTCGGTTTCTACTGGATGCACCGGATACATCACGTGCTTCCCGTTTTGTGGAGCGTGCATGTGGTGCATCACGAAGGCGAGCACTTCAATCTTTCGCTCGGCATTCGTAACGCGTGGATCTCGTCACTGACGACGCTGCCGTTCACGTCGATTCCGCTCGCGCTTATTGGCGTGCCGTTGCCGGTGTTCATCGCGGTGTCGACGCTTCACTACACGGTGCAGTTCTACAACCACAACAGCATCGTCGCGCGCTCGGGGTGGCTCGAACGCTTCTTTATCACGCCGGCTCACCATCGCGTGCATCACGGGCAAAACCGCGAGTATCGCGACCGGAATTTCGGCGGCACGTTTCTCCTCTGGGACAAACTGTTCGGCTCATTCCAGCCGGAACTGCCGGGCGTCCCTGTGCATTACGGCGTGGCTCGCCCAACGCCATCGACAAATCCGCTCTGGGCCAACGTCGTGCCGCTGCTGCGCTATGCGGGGCTGCGCGTGCCGCGCATCGAGAATGACGCGTACCGCAAGACCCTGCCGGACATTGCGATCGGTACAGGCGGTCTGCTGCTCTTCTGCGTTGCCGCCTACTATGTTCATCGCGACGGCACCTGGCCCGCGTGGGGCCAGTCCGTATTCTTTGCGCTGATCTTTGCCTCGACGCTGGCGCTGGGCGGCATGTCGGACGGACGTGCGTGGGGGCTGCCATGCTGGATCGCGCTCGGGTGCGCGGGGATCGTGGTGTTGCCGCTGGCCTTCGGACTAAGCGATCCACCAGGCGTGATCGCGCTTGCGCTTCTGCCGTTGCATGGATTGGCCACCCTGCGCTTCGCGCGGGCTGGTTCGGTCGTTCCATCGCCCGTGCCGGATCGTGACAGTCCATAAGGCAACGAGTCCGATGACTTCACGGCTCGCCATGCGTTTCCATCGGCGCGATATTGATTTCGGCATGGGCGCACCGATCCCCACGCACTGGCTCGGCGGAGATTGTCATCTCACGCGTTTTTATGACGCGATGTCGATCATGTTTCCAGAGGGGGAGCGCGCGTTCATAGAAACCGTGCAGCACTATCGCAGCCGCATTAGTGCCGATGCGGAACTTGCGTATGCCGTGACGGAATTCATCGCGCAGGAGGCGATACACACGCGCGAGCATGTGCGTTACAACCGTCGCCTTCAGGCGCAGGGGGCGCCCGTCGAGCACATCGAACGCAGCGGCGCCGCACAACAGGAGTTTGCGCGCCGTTATCTGCCGCCGATTGTGCGTCTCGCCATTACGACCTGCCTCGAACATTTCACGGCCATGTTCGCTGACCAACTCCTGAGCGAGCCGCGCGGTCTCGACGGTGCCGATCCTGCGATGGCCGACATCTGGTTCTGGCATGCACTGGAGGAAACCGAGCACAAGGCTGTCGCATTCGACGTTCTGACCGCGGTGATGCGCAAACCGCTGCGCCGGTACGCGCTGCGTTGCGCGGCGATGCTGTTCGTCACCGTGATCTTCTCGATGCTTCAATGGCAGATGACGTTCCAGCTGGTGAGGCACGACAGGCGCGCCACCGATATACGGGGATGGTTGCGTCTGCTGCGCGTTCTGTTCATCAGTCCGGGGCCGCTTACGCGAATGTTGCCGCACTGGTTTGCATGGTTCCGGCCAGGGTTTCATCCGTGGCAGCGAGACAATCGCGCGCTGGTCGAACGGTTCAGCCAACGATTTGAGTCGAAATATCGTAAGGCCGGTTAGCTGGATGCGTGGCGGAATGTAATTCAAAATCGCGCGTTGTCGAATCGCCCGAAGGTTGCAGGCACTGGTTTCCGCAGCGCACAGCGCGGCACCCGGCGCGATCGTCAGGTGATGACGCCTGCTTATTCCACAAAACCGATGAAACGTGCACGACGCGCTCCATGCATCGGTGAATTCTCACGTGCCATCTCGACGCAAGCTCGCATCATCATTATTTTGCGGAGCGGTCATGCTCGTCCGGTCGACGCGCGTAGGCGAAAACAGAGCAAACCCGGCTCACGGTATTGGGCCGGGGTTGGCCTGACCACAAATCGTTATCCACGGTACGGTTGCCGCCCGTAGAGATGCCGACATGCCAGTGAGTCGTACCGCATAGGCTGCCTAACACAGGTACGCGTCGCGGCTTCCAGAACACCACGTCCCCTGGTTGCAGGGCGTTGGGCTCGGAAATCTTTGTCCATCCGGACAAAGCTGAGTCAACCTGACGAACCGATGCCAGCCGGCCGACCGGATACCCTGCCTCACGCAGGATCGCGCTTACTGTATAGGCACACGAAAGCATTCCGGGGAATTTCACGCCAAGGAATGTTCCCTGCGTTGAAGCATTCCAGCGAGTCATGCCATAAAGGGAGCCATCTGGTTGCGCCGAGGCCGGCGCGTTCATCGCGGCATCGGTTAGTCGTTGTGCCAGAGGGCGAACCGGTTCATCCGCCTTCGCAAACTGCAAGACCAGCAGCAGCGGCAAGACTGATCCAGCGAACCGTGCAATATATCGACGTCTACCGTTTCGTTTCGTCATAGGTTGGAACACGCGTTATGCCGCAGACATGCACGCCCTGCTTCCTCGGGGTCTTTTCCAGGCAACCCTTCGCTCCTTTGAGCCAATCCAGAATGTGTCGACGCGCAAACTTCGTGCAGCGCTTTGTGTCGTTCAAAATCTCTGCGAATATTCTCGGCCCTGATTATTGCCAGCTACATGGACCGGCAATAACGCATATCCGATCCTGATCGAGACAGGCAAGAAATTGCGAAGTAGTTTGCTGGGCTAGCGCATATTTAACGCAGTTATCCTGAAAAAAATGATCTGGCGCATTGAGCAAACGCAAACGACCTGCATTGCTCACAAGATTTTCGGTTTCCTGCTTAACGCTGTGGGTGTTGGCATCCTGTAACCTGCGTTTTCACGCAGAGGCAACCGATTCGAGGCAGGCAATGACAGAAGTTGTTAGAAATATGAACCCAGCGCGGACACCGGCTTTCAAATTTGGCCTTATCGTGCTGTTGGGCGCGTTGCTTGCCGTGCCGCTTTTCTCGGTTTATCTGCTTGTCTATGATCGGCAGTCGCAATCGGATACGGCCAGGGCGGGGATTGTCGCGGGCTGGGGTGACCGGCAGACGGTGTCCGGCCCATTTCTCATCATCCCGTTCACCCGCGTGGAACAGGTTACCTCGACCGAGGCCGGCAAAACAGTCACACGCCAGAAACTCAACGATGAGTCACTGGTCGTCTCGCCGACGCAGGTGGCGATCGATACGCGCCTCGATCCGGAATTGCGCAAGGTATCGATCTACGAGGCGGTGATCTATACCGCCAATATGCACATGCAGGGTGGCTTCACGTTGCCCGATCTCGCCGCGCTCAATATCGACCCAGGCTGGGTGCACTTTGATCAGATGCGGATTGCATTGGGAATCGACAATTCTCGCGGATTGGCGGGTTCCCAGCCCAATGTCGCGGTGAACGGAAAGACGCTACCGCTGATTCCCGGTTCGGGTCTGAATCAGAATTCGGGTAACGGCTTTAGTGCCATGCTTCCCGTTGCGCCCGCTCGGGGATTGCCACTACCGTTCGACATCAGCTTCCAGCTGCGCGGCCACGACACGATCACGGTCGTGCCGTCCGCGCAGGACACCCGGTGGCATGTGTCGTCCGTCTGGCCCAATCCGAGTTTCCTTGGCGGCTTCCTGCCCGCGTCTCGCAAGGTGACGCCGCAAGGCTTCGAAGCAGACTGGCAAATCGGGAATCTCGCCCTCAACCGGCCAACGGTGTCGATCGGGGAGCAGCAGCCGAACAGTGATGCCCAGGTGAGCGTGGCATTGATCGACACCGTGGATTTCTACAGTCAGGTGAGCCGTGCGGCGAAATATGGCTTTTTGTTCATCGGTTTCACCTTTGTCGCACTTCTGATGTTCGACATCCTGTTCGGCGTGAACGTGCCGGGGCCAGCCTATCTGCTGGTGGGCGTGGGGCTGATTCTGTTCTTCGTGTTGCTACTCGCTTTCGCCGAGGTGATTGGTTTCTCGCTGGCCTATCTGGTGGCCAGTGGGGCGATCGTCGCGTTGCTTTCCTGTTATTCGGCTGCGATTCTGAAAAGCTGGCGACGCTCGATAGTGATCGCCGCAATGCTTTCTGCCCTGTATGTCGTGCTTTACGTGTTGCTCAGTCTTGAGGCCTGGTCGTTGATGATCGGTTCGTTGCTGATCTTCGCGGCGCTTGCGGCGGTGATGTACATCACGCGTAATGTGAACTGGCGCCAGATCGAGCAGCCAACGGCTACCGACGCGAACCTGGCCGAGTAATGGTGGCATTTTATGTGCGCGGCTCCGGAGTTCGGCCGGAGCGTGCGCATTTGAGGCCCGCAAACTACGCATTAATTGGCTATCTATAACGATGGTCTTTTCGTTTTACGTTGCCAGTTAGTTGAACACGCGTGGGTCGACCGACGTTTTGCGGGCAGGCGTATGTTGAGGGTTGGAACGGTATGGCAGGCGGGAAAAGAGATCTTGTCGTCCACTATGACGAAGCGCGCCAGGAGATCGTTTTTTACTCGACGGATTCCAGCAAGACCGAAGCCATCCGGGCGGCGGAGTTCGGTGGGTGTCGCATACGCGTGTCTCATCTAAAGGAGAAGTCGCCGTCCGATGCCGAACAGACAGTCGGGGGTACGGTGCTTGCCATCCTGGATCAGGCTGCGACCGCCAAGACCGGAATCCGTGATTACGCAGCGGAAGCGGAAAAGGCGGCGGTCGAGCACCGCGCGATGCTTGAGCGGCAGGTGCAGGTTGGGGATGTCGAGGCCAGCTACCACCTGGCTATCGAACTACATTACTCGGCGATAAAGCATGGTTCGGCCGCCGATCTGGAGCGGGCAGGGGCGTTGTTTGATGCAGCGGCGCGAGCCGGACATCCTGATGGAATCAGGGCAACGGAAAACTGGCCGGACATGAGAGATAGCGCGTTACGGTTAATCCAGCGTCGCAATCGCGGCTAGACAAGCCTGCAAGTTATGGCGCGGTTTTGATCGGCATGGCGTGAAAGCCAATGAAAAAATCCGTAAAACAAAGCCTCTCGATGGGGTTGCTGTGTCTTCCTTTCGGCGTGATGGGCGGTCTCGTATTCGGTCTTCGTCCCGGTTCGAGTCAAGACCTGGACGTGAGCGAAATCGCGTTTGCACTCGTGGCGGCGGTTTCCTCGCTCGTGTCCGGCATGCTGACATGGTTCCTGATGGTGATACGACGACGCCATTTAAAAGTGTGGCGCGGTATGTTGGCAGGCGCAGTTGCCGTGATTTTCGCGCATTGGCTCACGCTGGAATTGATGCTCATCGCGAGCAATTTATCGCGGGTCGTCGGTAAAGGCGATCCACACAGAATGTTTAGTATTTTTGAACTAACGTTCGGCAATATCGGCCTTACTGTCCTGTCGCTGCTTGTCGTTGGCTGGTGGCTAACCATCCCCATCGGCAGCATCCTCGGCGGACTACTCATCTTGTTGCAGCGGCGTGCCTTGTCGCGTGTGCCCGATACACCTGCGTGACAACGAAGCCTGGACGCATCAGAAATGTCTCGTCAATTTCAGGTGTGCTGATGATGTGCAACTTTCCGACGCTGCAAACAAGGAAGATGTCCCTGCGCCATGGCTACCCTTCTTATATCGATACAGAGTGAAGACCAATCACATGACCGAGAGGATTTCAATGTCTGACCGTCTCACCACTTCTGCTCTGCCATCCAATCTGAAGCCGAAATGGCGTGAGCGTTTCGAGTTCTTCGAGCAATACGGCGAGCCTTCCTCGCCGGAGTTCAAGGCTGCGTACAAAAACCTTCCGACCGGGAAGAGACTTCTGATCGGTATTAACTGGGTCGGTTTCTTTTTTGGCCCGCTCTACTTGCTCGTATTGGGGATGTGGCGGCGCACCTTGACGTGGTTTGCGATAATTTCCGCGTCGGTCATAGTGGAAGGTGTGTTTGCGATTGCCACTGGCATCGACATTCCTGATGCGTTCGATGTCGGTATCAGCTGCGGTCTTGCGATGCTGGTCGCAATAACCACCAACTACTCGTACTACCTGAAGACCATGAAGGGCGACAACGGCTGGAATCCGTTCAGCGGGATGCGCTGGTTCTGATCGCGCAGGTTCTGGCTGATCGAACTGCACCCCAAAAGCTGGGCATCGATCCAGCTTTTGGGGTGTTTTTCATGGCGAGGCGCAACGAACGGTTCCCGTCCGGGCCTGTGCGTCAGCGAGTGGAATACCCGGTCCGTTTCTTCGCGCGCGCAGCCCATGCTTCTAACGCAACTGGCCACGCCACCCCTGCCGGGTAACACCGATACAGGTATCGCCACTACCACCCAACCTACTGTTTTTTATCGGTTTTTCCCAGTGGAATCAGCAAGGGGCGGGGTTCGCGTGGCATAATCGCGAAACACCGTATTGCCCCGCAGTCATTCATTCCCCGCATATCATGGCAAAGACGCTCTACGACAAATTGTGGGACTCCCACGTGGTCCACACGGAAGACGACGGCACGACGCTTCTCTATATCGACCGTCATCTGCTGCACGAAGTCACCAGCCCGCAGGCCTTCGAGGGTCTGAAGATGCACGAGCGCCCGGTCTGGCGCATCAGCGCAAACCTGGCGGTCTCCGACCACAACGTGCCCACCACCGACCGCAGCCACGGCATCGCCGATCCCGTTTCGAAGCTGCAGGTCGACACGCTCGACGCAAACTGCGACGCCTTCGGCATCACGCAGTTCAAGATGACCGACCAGCGTCAGGGTATCGTCCACATCGTCGGTCCGGAGCAGGGCGCGACGCTGCCGGGCATGACCATCGTCTGCGGCGATTCGCACACGTCCACGCACGGCGCGTTCGGCGCGCTTGCGCACGGCATCGGCACTTCGGAAGTCGAGCACGTGCTCGCTACGCAAACGCTCTTGCAGAAAAAGAGCAAGAACATGCTCGTGAAGGTCGAGGGCCAGTTGCCGCGCGGCTGCACCGCGAAGGACATCGTGCTCGCGATCATCGGCAAGATCGGCACGGCGGGCGGCACGGGCTACGCGATGGAATTCGGCGGCTCGACGATTCGCGCGCTCACGATGGAAGGCCGCATGACCGTGTGCAACATGGCGATCGAAGCGGGCGCGCGCGCCGGCATGGTCGCCGTGGACGACACCACGGTCGACTACCTGAAGAACCGTCCGTTCTCGCCGCAGGGAGCGGAATGGAACCAGGCCGTCGAATACTGGAAGACGTTCCGCTCCGACGAAGGCGCTCACTTCGATCGCGTGGTCGAGTTGAACGCCGCTGAAATCGTGCCGCAGGTCACGTGGGGCACGTCGCCGGAAATGGTCACCTCGGTCGATGGCCGCGTGCCCGATCCCGAGCGCGAGAAGGACCCGGTCAAGCGCGATGCAATGGAACGCGCGCTGCAATACATGGCGCTCGATCCGAACACGCCGATCGAGTCGATCAAGGTGGACAAGATTTTCATCGGTTCGTGCACGAACGCGCGCATCGAAGACATCCGCGCCGCCGCTTATGTCGTGAAGAAGCTCGGTCGCCGCGTGGCGTCGAACGTCCGTCTTGCGATGGTGGTGCCGGGCTCGGGTCTCGTGAAGGCGCAGGCCGAGCGCGAAGGGCTCGACAAGGTGTTCGTCGATGCGGGCTTCGAGTGGCGCGAGCCGGGCTGCTCGATGTGCCTCGCCATGAACGCCGACCGGCTGGAGCCGGGCGAGCGTTGCGCGTCCACGTCGAATCGTAATTTCGAGGGCCGTCAGGGCGCAGGCGGACGCACGCACCTCGTGAGCCCGGCCATGGCTGCTGCGGCGGCCATCGAAGGTCATTTCGTCGATATTCGCAAATTGGGATAAAGCCATGAAAGCAAGCATTTTTATGCGTCGTGTGGCGCTCCTTTCGCTGGCGGGCGCACTGCTCGCGCTGACGGGCTGCAACACCGTGGCCGGTTTTGGCCAGGACATCAGCAGCTCCGCTCGCACGGTGCAACGCGCGCTCTAATTGCGCCTGAAGCAGCGGCCGGGCAACGCGGACGGCGTCCGCGGCCCGGAACGCCCAGCATCCTTCTGGATCACGGATCATGGATAAATTCATCGTACACACCGGCGTAGTGGCGCCGCTCGATCGCGAGAACGTGGACACGGACGCGATCATTCCGAAGCAGTTCCTCAAGTCGATCAAGCGCACCGGCTTCGGCCCGAACGCCTTCGACGAATGGCGTTATCTCGACCACGGCGAGCCGGGTCAGGACAACTCGAAGCGTCCGCTCAATCCGGACTTCGTGCTGAACCAGCCGCGTTATCAGGGCGCATCGGTGCTGCTTGCGCGAAAGAACTTCGGCTGTGGCAGCTCGCGCGAACACGCGCCGTGGGCGCTTCAGCAGTACGGCTTTCGCGCGATCATCGCGCCGAGCTTCGCGGACATCTTCTATAACAACTGCTTCAAGAACGGCCTCTTGCCGATTCAGCTGACCGAGCAGCAAGTGGATCAGCTGTTCAACGAGACCTACGCGTTCAACGGCTTCCAGCTGACGATCGATCTCGACAAGCAGGTCGTGCGCACGACCGATGGCGCACAGGAGTTTCCGTTCGAAGTGGCAGCGTTCCGCCGCTACTGCCTGTTGAACGGGTTCGATGACATCGCACTCACGCTGCGCCACGCCGACAAGATCCGCCAGTACGAAGCCGAGCGCCTCGTGCGCCAGCCGTGGCTGAACAACCGCGTGCTCTGAACTGACGCGCGCGAACCAGCGAACAACGAAATAACGCGAGGAAAAACAGGATGAAGATTGCAGTGCTGCCGGGCGACGGCATCGGTCCGGAGATCGTCAAGGAAGCCGTCAAGGTGCTGAATGCACTCGGCGAAAAGTTTGAGATGGAAGAGGCGCCGGTCGGCGGCGCGGGCTACGAGGCGAGCGGTCACCCGCTGCCGGAAGCGACGCTCGCGCTGGCGAAGGCCGCCGACGCGATCCTGTTCGGTGCCGTGGGCGACTGGAAGTACGACTCGCTCGAACGCGCGCTGCGCCCCGAACAGGCCATTCTGGGCCTGCGCAAGCATCTGGAGCTGTTCGCGAACTTCCGCCCGGCAATCTGCTATCCGCAGTTGACGGGCGCGTCGTCGCTCAAGCCCGAGATCGTGTCGGGTCTCGACATCCTGATCGTGCGCGAGCTGAACGGCGACATCTACTTCGGCCAGCCGCGCGGCACGCGCGAAGCGCCTGATGGCCTCTTCAAGGGCGCGCGCGAAGGCTTCGACACGATGCGCTATTCGGAGCCTGAAGTGCGCCGCATCGCGCACGTTGCGTTCCAGGCGGCGCAAAAGCGCCAGAAGAAGCTCACGTCGGTGGACAAGGCGAACGTGCTGGAGACGTCGCAGTTCTGGAAGGACATCATGATCGATGTCTCGAAGGAATATCCGGAAGTCGAGCTGTCGCACATGTATGTCGACAACGCGGCGATGCAGCTCGTGAAGGCCCCCAAGGCGTTCGACGTGGTGGTCACGGGCAACATGTTCGGCGACATTCTCTCGGACGAAGCCGCGATGCTCACGGGTTCGATCGGCATGCTGCCGTCGGCCTCGCTCGACAAGAACAACAAGGGCCTGTACGAGCCGTCGCACGGTTCGGCACCGGACATCGCCGGCAAGGGCGTGGCCAATCCGCTGGCGACGATCCTCTCGGCCGCGATGATGCTGCGCTATTCGCTTGGCCGGGCCGAACAGGCTGACCGCATCGAGGCCGCCGTGAAGAAGGTGCTCGAACAAGGCTATCGCACGGGCGACATTCTCACGCCGGGCTGCCAGCAAGTCGGCACGGTGGCGATGGGCGACGCAGTGGTCGCCGCGCTGTAATTGCAGTGTGAAAGCGGGCATGTCCACGGACATGCCCGCTGCGTTTCAAGGGTGCGTCGAGCTACCCATCCGAATATTGAGATGCGGTGTCGAGTCGCACGTCTCGCCGTAGATGGCGAAACATGCGGTTCGTTACCGCGCGAATTGAAGGTTTTCGTGTAGACTGTGCCGATGGCGACGATCCCCCAGATCAAGACTGTTTCGAAAATCCACGGCACTGCCCGTGTGATTTCGCTCGCCAATACCACGATTAGCACGAAAACGATTATTAAAACGATCACCACTCGTTGATCGCTCGTCGTGCCCGCTCATCTTCCCCGCGCGGCCACGCCGGGCGAGCGAAGCGGGGAAGTGTTCATTTCAAGGGTAAGTCATGAATGTAGGTCTCGTAGGTTGGCGCGGCATGGTCGGCAGCGTGCTGATGCAGCGCATGCAGGAAGAACGTGATTTCGACCTGATCGAACCGGTGTTTTTCAGCACCAGTAACGCAGGCGGCGCGGCACCGTCGAACGCCCGAAACGAGACAAAGCTCAAGGACGCGAACAGCGTCGACGAGTTGAAGAAGTGCGACATCATCATCACGTGCCAGGGCGGCGACTACACGAACGACGTGTATCCGAAGCTGCGCGCGGCGGGCTGGAAGGGCTACTGGATCGATGCGGCGTCGTCGCTGCGCATGAAGGACGATGCGGTCATCGTTCTCGATCCGGTCAACCTCGACGTCATCAAGGACGCGCTCGTCAAGGGCCAGAAGGACTTCATCGGCGGCAACTGCACGGTCAGCCTGATGCTGATGGCGCTCGGCGGTCTGTTCCGCGAGAACCTCGTCGACTGGATGACGGCCATGACCTACCAGGCCGCCTCGGGCGCGGGCGCGCAAAACATGCGCGAGCTGCTCTCGCAGATGGGCGCGCTCAACGGCGCGGTCAAGGACGATCTGGCGAATCCGTCGTCGGCGATCCTCGACATCGACCGCAAGGTGCTCGCCACCATGAACGGCGACGCCATGCCGACCAGCCACTTCGGCGTGCCGCTCGCCGGCTCGCTGATTCCGTGGATCGACAAGGATCTCGGCAACGGCATGTCGAAGGAAGAGTGGAAGGGCGGCGCTGAAACCAACAAGATCCTCGGCAAGCCGGCCATGGGTCAGGCGGGCTCGATCCCTGTCGACGGGCTGTGCGTGCGCATCGGCGCAATGCGCTGCCACTCGCAGGCGCTCACGATCAAGCTGAAGAAGGACGTGCCGCTCGACGAAATCGACGGGATCCTCGCTTCGGCCAACGACTGGGTCAAGGTCGTGCCGAACCAGCGCGAAGCGTCGATGCGCGATCTGTCGCCCGCCGTGGTGACGGGTACGCTGACGGTGCCGGTCGGCCGTCTGCGCAAGCTGGCGATGGGCGGCGAGTACCTGTCGGCGTTCACGGTCGGCGATCAGCTGCTGTGGGGTGCCGCAGAGCCGCTGCGTCGCATGTTGCGCATTCTGCTTGAGAAGTGAATGAATTAAACTACGCGGCTAATGACGCGTAGCATGATGGAAAAAGCGCCGCGCCAGTCGCGGCGCTTTTTATTTCGACCGCGCGACCGGTTTTTCATCCTGCAGCCCGTACCCGATTCGTCGACAGCCGCGTAAGCGGTATGCCAGGACATCTGATGATCGTTCGATTTGATTCTGTACCCGTTGCCATGAAGCGGCGGGCAGCACACGCTGCCATCGCTGCGGTGTTTTTTGCGTTGAGCGGCGTTGCCAGCGCGCAGGGCGGCAAAGCGCCGACAGCCGCCTCGGCGGAGGCGCCGGCCTTTCCTGTCGTCGGCCAGTATGCCGTCAAGCCTGGCCAGTCGCTGCACGACATCGCTGCCGAACTTACGCAGTCCAACGACAAATACGTGCTTGCGCACGTTAGCCGGGCGCTCTTTGAAGCGAATCCGACCGCGTTCACCAAGCACGATCCTAGCCGGTTGAAGATCGGCGCCGTGCTCGACGTGCCTGGTGTGCCGGGTGTCGTGGTAAGCGCGCCGCACGCGGCGGCACCAGCGCCTGCGTCGGCGGCTGCGAAGGTGACTGCGGCCTCAGCGCCGGCTGCGGCGAGCGCGCCGGGCACGGTGGCTGCGCAGGGTGCGCCTGCCAAGGCGGCTGCGCAGGGCGCTTCCCCTGTTACTGCGGCGAGTCCCGCCACTGTTGCAGCTGCAACAGCGAGCGCCATTGCACCATCCACCGCGCCTTCTCCTGCGTCCGCACCTTCTGCGACCGTCGGTGCTACGGCTAGCGCCGCCGTTGCGGCAAGCGTCCCTGCAGCAGCAAGCGGTGCGAGCGCGGCAGCCGTTGACGCGGCGGCGCAGGCGGCGGCACTTGCGGCCTCGGCAGCCTCGGCCAGCGCAGTGGCGAGTCAGCCTGCCGCGGCTACGTCGCCCAGCGATGCCCACGTGTGGAGCGGTGCGGTTCAGGCGGCACCGGCGGGCGGTGCGGCATCGGGCGCGCTGGCGCAGGGTGCATCGGCCGCAAAGGTGCCCGTGACTGTGTCCAGTCTCCAGCAATTGCTCGCGCTGAAGAACCGCGTGCTCATGGCGTTGCAGAAGCACGGCATTGGTCAGTCGTCGCAGGGGCCAGCCAACGGCGGCGGTAAATCGGCGACTGTGGCCGGTGCACCGGGCGCGAACGTTCCGGGAGGCGCTGCGGGGTCTCGCGCAACGGGCGGTCAGTTTGAGTTGTCGCCGCTGACGATGAGCATTGCGGCGGCGATCGTCGCCGCAATGCTCGTGCTGATTTTCGGTCTGCTGCTGCGCAAACGCAAAAAGCCCGCAAAGACGGCGGCCGAAGCGGCGCCCGAGCAAGTCGAGCCGCCGGTTCTCGACACGCCGCTGCGCGCAGTCGAGACACCTGCTGTCGAGCCCCGTGCAACCGCTGTGCCGGCGACGGCCGCTGCTGTGTCTGCTCCGGCGCAACGAGACGAAATTCTCGATCAAGCGACGCGGGCGGCGGGCCTTGCTGCCGCTGCGACGCTGGGCGGCGAAGCTTTGCCGCCGGCGCAATTCGATGCACCGTCGGATGAACTGACGCACAGCGGCTCCGCTGTACGACATGATCGCGTGGAACAAGGCGTGACGGCGCGTGGCGTCGAACGGGGTGAGCCCGAAACGCTCGCCGACGCGAGCGAGGCGGCCAGCTTCGCGGCTGCGGCGGAACTGGGTGCCCCGGCGCTGCCGCCGGAGCCTGCGCAAGTGCAGCGCACGGAGGGCGAAGCCGGGAAACTGGCACGCGAAGCTGAACTGGAGCCGGTGCCGGGCCAGCACGAAGCTGAAGCGGCTCGCGGGAACGATGCGCCGGTTCATGCCGAACCCGAAAGCGCTGTACCGCACGTCACGCCCGAACCGGAAGCACTTGCACCGCAGGCTGCAGAGCCGCAACCGGCTCATGTCGAAGAGCCGGCGACCGCTGCCGCACAAGTAGAAGCCGAAGTCGCGAAAAAGGCCGAAATGCCGGGCGAGTTCCCGCAAGATGCCATCAATGCGCTCGGTGGTATCGACATGACATTGCCGCCGCGCGTGGTTGAGCCGATCGCGCAGAGTGCGCCACTCTCCACGCAGCCGGTGGCGTCACCCGAGACGACCGCAGCGCAGGCGGTGCCTTTGTCCGAACCATCGGCGCCGCGTGTGGCCGAAACCTTCGCGGCGGGCACGGCAGGGCCGGGCGCGACTGCGGGCCTCGGAGCACCGCGCTTCGGCGCGCTGACACTCGATTTCGACCTCAACCTGCCGCCCGATTCCGCCGAGCCGTTACCGGTCTTCACGCCGGAGCAACTGGCGCGGATCGCGCGCAACAAGCTCGAACTGGCGCACGAGTACATCGGGCTGGGCGATCTTGGCGGCGCACGCGCGCTGATCAACGAGGTGATCGAGTCGAACGATCCTGCTACCCGCGCAGACGCGCAGACGCTGTTGTCGACGCTCGCGCCGCTGTCGTGATCGAGGCACCGCAATCCGTATGCGTATCGCGCTAGGAATCCAGTACGACGGGGCCGCGTTTTGCGGCTGGCAGTCGCAGCCGCACGGCAAGACGGTGCAGGACGAACTCGAGCGGGCCCTGCGCGAGTTCGCCTGCGTGCCGCTGCAGACCGTCGTGGCAGGGCGTACGGATACGGGCGTTCACGGCCTCGGTCAGGTCGTCCATTTCGATACCGGGCTGGACCGCACACCGTTTTCGTGGGTGCGCGGGACCAACGCGTTCCTGCCGCACACGGTGGCCGTGCAGTGGGCGCAACCGATGCCCGAGGCGTTCCACGCACGCTTTTCCGCGTTCGAGCGCACGTATTACTACGTGCTGTACGTCAACGCGGTGCGCTCGCCGATGCTGGCGGGCCGCGCGGGCTGGATCCACACCCCGCTCGATGTCGACGCCATGCGCGAGGCCGCTGCATACCTGATCGGCGAGCACGATTTTTCGGCGTTCCGCTCGTCGGAATGCCAGTCGAAGACGCCGGTCAAGCACCTGTACCAGATCGACATCCGGCCTCAGGGCGACTTCATTCACTTCCGTTTTCGCGCCAATGCGTTCCTGCACCACATGGTCCGCAACCTGATGGGCTGCCTCGTGGCAGTGGGGCGTGGACGCTATCCGGTGTCGTGGATGGCCGAGGTGCTGGCGGGCCTCGACCGCACGAAGGCCGCGCCGACTTTCATGCCCGATGGCCTCTACCTTGCTCAAGTAGGCTATCCTGACGAGTTCCTGGTACCCGCGCCGCATACGGCCAGCGTACCGTGGAGCGCGATCTGGTCCGACGACTCAAACATCGCCGCCTGACACACACCACGGCGCACTATCAGAACCATCGCAAGGGCAATCCGCTTCCTCAGTCATGACTTCAGCCGATCAATCCGCCGTGCACCGCACCCGCATCAAACTGTGCGGCCTGTCGTCGCCTGAGGCGATTGCGCACGCCATCGATCTGGGCGCCGACGCGATCGGTCTCGTGTTCTATCCGCCGAGCCCGCGATCGGTGAGCGTTGCGCAGGCGGTTGAACTCACCCGCGACATTCCTCCGTTCGTTTCGGTCGTGGGACTCTTCGTGAACGCCACGCCGCAGTGGATCGGTGAGGTGGCGAGCAATGTCTCGCTCACGCTGCTGCAGTTCCACGGCGACGAAACGCCCAGTCAGTGCGAGGCACTTGCCGCCGTTGCCGGTTTGCCCTGGTTGCGTGCGTTACGGGTAGCGGCGGATACTCGCGAGGCCGATTTGGTAGAATCGGCGAATAGTTATTCATCAGCAAGCGGCCTGCTGTTCGACACACATGTCGACGGTTACGGCGGCAGTGGAAAGGTCTTCGATTGGTCACTTATTCCCGCAGGGCTCGCGCGTCGGGCCGTTTTGAGTGGTGGCTTGAACGCGCAAAACGTCGGTGATGCGATTCGCCAGGTGCGTCCGTATGCCGTCGATGTCTCCAGTGGCATCGAGGTCCCGGGCGCGCGGGGCGTGAAGGATCACGCCCGCATGGCGGCGTTCGTGCGCGCAGTGCGCGAAGCGGACGCGGGATGAACCCAATGGCCGACGCCCGTCCTGCGCAACGCAGGACACTCCGAGGCGGGCCGAGCGAGTGACTTATGTACAACTTACCCGATGAACGGGGCCACTTTGGCCCATATGGCGGCATCTTTGCTGCCGAAACCCTCATGCAGGCGATCGACGAGCTGCGCGACGCCTACGCGAAATACAAGGACGATCCCGACTTCGTCGCCGAATATCAGCGCGAGCTGACGCATTTCGTCGGCAGGCCGTCACCGATCTATCACGCGGCGCGCTGGAGCGAAATGGTCGGCGGCGCGCAGATCTATCTGAAGCGTGAAGACCTGAACCACACCGGCGCGCACAAGATCAACAACGTGATCGGCCAGGCCTTGCTCGCCAAGCGCATGGGCAAGCCGCGCGTGATCGCCGAAACCGGCGCGGGCCAGCACGGCGTCGCCACCGCAACGATCGCCGCGCGCTTCGGCATGGAGTGCGTGGTCTACATGGGTGCTGAGGACGTGCGCCGCCAGGCCGCGAACATGTATCGCATGAAGCTGCTCGGCGCGAAGGTCGTGCCGGTGGAGTCGGGCTCGCGCACGCTCAAGGATGCGCTCAACGAAGCCATGCGCGACTGGGTCACCAACGTCGAGAACACGTTCTACATCATCGGCACCGTGGCGGGCCCGCACCCGTACCCGATGATGGTGCGCGACTTCCAGCGCGTGATCGGCGACGAATGCCGTGTTCAGATGCCCGAGATGACAGGCCGTCAGCCCGATGCCGTGATCGCGTGCGTGGGCGGCGGCTCGAACGCGATGGGCATCTTCTACCCGTATATCGACGATAGTTCCGTGCAGTTGATCGGCGTCGAACCGGCCGGCGACGGCATGGAGACGGGGCGCCACGCCGCCTCGCTCACGGCGGGTACCGTGGGTGTGCTGCATGGCAATCGCACCTATCTGCTGCAGGACGAGAACGGCCAGATCATCGAGACGCATTCGGTATCGGCGGGCCTCGACTATCCGGGTGTCGGTCCGGAGCACGCGTGGCTCAAGGACAGTGGCCGCGCGCAGTACGTGACGATCGACGACGAGGAAGCGCTCAAGGCGTTCCACGACTGCTGCCGCATCGAAGGCATCATTCCCGCGCTCGAATCGAGCCATGCGCTCGCGTACGCGGCGAAGCTCGCGCCCACGTTGCCGAAGGACAAGATCCTTCTGGTGAACCTGTCGGGCCGGGGCGACAAGGACATGCACACGGTCGCTGAGCGATCGGGCATTCAGTTCTGAGCGCCCGCACGATGCGTGACGAGTTCGACGAGCCGCAAGCCCCGGCCCCCGTGAGCGACCTTGCGGCTGAAGTGGCCGAACAGGTTGCCGCAGATACGCCCCGCGCACGGCCTGCGAAGGCCTCCGCGCCGGGCGCGGTCGCCACGGTGCCGGACAACATCCGGCTCTTGAACCGCGATTTTCTGACCGATGCAGCGAACGTACCCGACGCCTCGATCGACCTGATCGTGGCCGACCCGCCGTATGGGCTCGGCAAGGACTACGGCAACGACTCCGACATGCGCTCGGGCGAGGACTTCCTCGCCTGGACGCGTGAGTGGCTCGATCTGGCTATTCCCAAGCTCAAGCCGAGCGGTTCGCTCTATGTGTTCTGCACCTGGCAGTACGCGCCGGAAATCTTCGTCTTCCTGAAGTCGAAGCTCACGATGATCAACGAGATCGTCTGGGACCGGCGCGTGCCGAGCATGGGCGGCACGACGCGCCGTTTCACGTCGGTGCACGACAACATCGGTTTTTTCGCGGTGTCGAAGAATTACTACTTCGATCTCGATCCCGTCCGCATCCCGTACGATGCCGTCACGAAGAAGGCGCGTTCGCGGAAAATATTCGAAGGCAGCAGGTGGCTGGAGCTCGGCTACAACCCCAAGGACGTCTGGTCGGTTTCACGTCTGCACCGGCAGCACGCGGAGCGCGTCGATCACCCGACCCAGAAGCCCCTGGAAATCGTCGAGCGCATGGTGCTCGCGAGCTGCCCGCCGGGTGGTCGCGTGCTGGACCCGTTCATGGGCAGCGGCACCACGGCAGTCGCCTGCGCACGCCAGAACCGCGAATTCGTCGGCTATGAAATCAACGAAAGTTACTGCGCGATCGCGCGCGAACGCGTGAGCGCGGCAGCTGCCGCGCCGGCGTCCGCCGTCCAGGGTGTCGCGGCGGGCGCCTGAGGCGCCGCCGCCATCCGCACGCAGTGACGTTCCAAATTTAGAGGACCCTGCCATGTCCCGTATCAAAAGCACGTTCGAAGCGCTGGCCGCCCAGCGCAAGAAAGGCCTTATTCCGTTCATGACCGCCGGCGATCCCGATCCCGCGCGCACCGTCGAATTCATGCACGCGCTCGCCGCCGGCGGCGCGGACGTGATCGAACTCGGCGTGCCGTTCTCGGACCCGATGGCCGACGGCCCCGTGATCCAGCAGGCCTCGGAGCGGGCGCTTGAAAAAGGTGTCTCGTTGAAGAGCGTCCTCGCCGACGTCAGGCGATTCCGCGAGACCAACGACAAAACGCCGGTCGTGTTGATGGGCTACGCGAACCCGATCGAGCGCATGGGTGCCGAGGCGTTTGCCGTCGCGGCCAAGGATGCGGGCGTCGATGGCGTGCTGGTCGTCGACTATCCGCCGGAAGAATCGCTGGATTTCGCCGCGAAGATGAAAGCGGCCGCCATCGATCCGATTTTCCTGCTTGCGCCTACCTCCACCGACGAGCGCATCGCCGAAGTCGGCCGCGCCGCGAGCGGCTATGTCTACTACGTGTCGCTCAAGGGCGTGACGGGCGCCGCCAATCTGGACGTCGCGAGCATCGCGAGTAAAATGCCGGCGATCAAGTCGCGCGTACCGCTGCCGGTCGGTGTCGGGTTCGGCATCCGTGATGCGCAGACCGCCGCCGCCGTCGCTGCTGTGAGCGATGCCGTCGTGATCGGCAGCCGTATCGTGCAACTGCTTGAGCAAACGCCGCCGGAAGCCGCAGCGCTTACCCTCACGCAGTTTGTCGCGGGCATTCGTGCCGCGATTGACACACCGGCTGGCGGCAACCGGTAACACCTGCGGTAAAATCCACTTTTCGCCATGCGCGGTCGGGGTCAGAACCCGGTCAATATTGCCGGATTCGGCGTCCGCCCGCGCCGCGCGCGCATGAAGACATCGCGAAGGTCAAGGAAGGAAACTAAATGAGCTGGCTCGACAAACTGCTGCCGCCGAAGATCAAGCAAACCGATCCGAAAAGCCGCAAGAGCATTCCGGAAGGGCTGTGGATCAAGTGCCCTCAATGCGAAGCGGTGCTGTACCGCAACGACGTCGAGGCGAATCTCCACGTCTGCCCGAAGTGCGATCACCACATGCGTATCGGCGCGCGCGAGCGGCTTGACGGCCTGCTGGATGCGGAAGGTCGCTACGAGATCGGCCAGGAGATCGTTCCGGTCGACGCCCTCAAGTTCAAGGACAGCCGCAAGTACCCGGATCGCATCAAGGAAGCGATGGACGACACCGGCGAAACCGATGCCATGGTCGTGATGGGTGGCGCGATCCACACGCTGCCGGTCGTGGTGGCGTGCTTCGAGTTCTCGTTCATGGGCGGTTCGATGGGCTCGGTGGTGGGCGAGCGCTTTGCGCGCGGCGCGCAGAACGCGCTGGAGCAGCAGGTGCCGTTCATCTGCTTCACGGCCTCGGGCGGTGCGCGCATGCAGGAAAGCCTGCTCTCGCTCATGCAGATGGCCAAGACCACGGCGATGCTGACGAAGCTCTCCGAGGCCAAGCTGCCGTTCATCTCCGTGCTGACCGATCCGACGATGGGCGGTGTATCGGCGAGCTTCGCGTTCCTCGGTGACGTCGTGATCGCCGAGCCGAAGGCGCTGATCGGCTTCGCCGGCCCGCGCGTGATCGAGCAGACCGTGCGCGAGAAGCTGCCGGAAGGCTTCCAGCGCGCGGAGTTCCTGCTGCAGAAGGGCGCGGTCGATATGATCGTCGACCGCCGCAAGCTGCGCGAAGAACTCGCGCAGCTCATTGCGATCCTCTCGCGCCAACCCGCCGACGCGGTGGCCTGAAGCCGTGGGCCTGCCGGTGCGAACCGGTGGCCCTCGCGACATCGCGCCGCCGACGCGGCGCAGACCGCATTCCCCCGCGCGCCGCCAGCGTAAAGCTGCGGCGCGTTGTCATTTCCGCGATAATGCCGTATTTGCAGCGGACATTTCACATGACCGGCGCACACGCCCGGCGCCTCGCGCCTCGTCCGCGCGCCGCATGCTACGAATCATTCGATGAGTACCTTTCCCTCCCTCGACGCGTGGCTCACGCACCTTGAAACAGCGCATCCGGTCGGCATCGACATGGGGCTCGGCAGGATCCGGCAGGTCAAAGACGCGCTGCAACTGAAGTTCGAGTGCCCGATATTCACGGTCGGTGGCACGAACGGGAAAGGCTCGACCTGCGCGATTCTCGAAACGATCCTGCTGAAGGCCGGCTATCGCGTCGGCTGCCATACGTCGCCGCATCTGCTTTCGTTCAACGAGCGCGCGCGCGTCGGCGGCGAGCAGGTCAGCGACGCCGACCTGCTACCGCATTTCGAGGCCGTCGAAGCGGCTCGTCTCTCGCTCGCGCAGCCGGTCACGCTGACGTACTTCGAATTCACGACGCTCGCGATCATGCACCTGTTCGCCTCGCGCGCGCTCGACGCCGTCATCTTCGAAGTGGGTCTCGGCGGCCGGCTGGACGCCGTGAATGTGCTCGACACCGACTGTGCGATCGTCACGAGCATCGACATTGACCACACCGAGTACCTCGGCGACACGCGTGAGAAGATCGCCTTCGAAAAGGCCGGTATCTTCCGGCCAGGCAAGCCAGCGATCTGCGCCGATCCGATGCCGCCGAAGACGCTCGTCGACCATGCCGAGGCCATCGGCGCCGATCTGTGGCTGTTCGGCCGCGATTTCCGCTATGAAGGGCAGGCGGGCAGCGAGCGCCAGCAGTGGACCTACGCGGGCCGCGCGCAGCGCCGCCCCGCGCTCGCGTATCCCGCACTGCGCGGCGCGAACCAGTTGATCAACACGTCGGCGGCGCTCGCGGCGCTCGAAGCCATGCGCGACCGCGTGCCGGTCTCGGCGCAGGACATCCGCCTCGGCATTGCGAACGTCGAACTGCCGGGCCGCTTCCAGGTGCTGCCGGGCAAGCCTGCCGTGATTCTCGACGTCGGCCACAATCCGCATGCGGCGGCCGTGCTGGCGCAAAATCTCGGCAGCATGGGCTACTTTCCTTACACTTACGCGGTGTTCGGCGCGATGCGCGACAAGGACATTGCGGGCGTGCTGCACAACATCTCGGGCGAGATCGACCACTGGTGCGTCACCGACCTGCCGGGCACGCGTGCGGCATCGGCCGTGGAGCTTGAAGCTGCGCTGCGCGCGGCGGGCGTTGAGGACGGCCCCGACAGCAGCGTGACGCGCTACGAATCGCCTGCCGCCGCGTTTGAAGATGCGCTAAAACGCGCAGGCGAAAATGATAGAATTATCGTTTTCGGAAGTTTCTTGACGGTCGCTGGCGTGATGGCCTGGCGAAAGTTGAAACACAGTTAAAAAGACCGCAGTAAAAAACAGCGGTCTTGGCAGCACTGAACGCACGGCATCCTGCACGCCGCCACGCAGATATTCGGCCAAAACCAGGCCAAACGCGCAGCCATACATGGGACTTTTCTCGTTCGGCAAGAAAGACGACACGGCGCCGCGACGGCGTGGTGCCGAAGCGGGCTCGGAACGGCGTAGCAGCCAGGGCACGCGTGTGGAGCGGCGAAGCCGCCGGCCCGACCGGTCGAGCGACGCCGAAGCGATGCTCCTCGATCCCACCCTGCCTGAAAAGCAGCGTGCGCGGCGGCGCCTCGTCGGCGCGATTGCGCTGGTGGTGGCGGCCATCGTGATTCTGCCGATGGTGCTCGATTCGCATCCGAGGCCCGTCACCGACGACATCGCCATCGATATCCCCAGCCGTCCGTCCGCGACCGCTGGTGGACCCGCGGCTCGCGACGACGCCGCGGACACCCAGGCCGGCGTCGCGCCGGATAATCCTGGCGCGTCGGACCTCTCAGCGGCGGCGGTGCCTGGCGCGTCGGCAATCGCTTCGGCTGCACCAGCCGCGCCGACGCAATCCGCGCAGAACTCGGTTAGCACGCCTGCCACAGCCGCTTCGGCGACGTCGGGCAAGACGACGCAAACCGCGCAGACCCAATCTCAGCCGCAGCCTTCGCCCACGAGCAAGCCTCCCGCGCAGCCGTCGGCCAATACTGCGGCAGCGGCAGTTGCTTCGCGCAATGCGCACGCTGATGCGACGAGCCAGTCCAGCCCACAGGGCCAGAAGGGTGTCTCGAGCGCGGACAACACGATCGCCGCTCCCGGTTCCACCGCGCCGGCGACGCCGCCGGGTGCGCGCTACGCAGTGCAACTGGGCGCGTTCTCCAATGAGGCGACCGCGCGCAACTGGGTGACGAAGTTGAAAGCAGCCGGCGTACCCGCATATACCGAGCAGCGTAAACAGGCCGACGGCTCGACGCGCACGCTTTTGCGCGCAGGCCCGTTTGCGGATCGCGCAGCGGCCTCGGAAGCAATCGCGAAGGTGCGCGGTGCAGGGCTGATGGCCGGTTCCAACGGCGCGGCGGAATAACCCGCGTATGCTCACTGCATTCGACTACGCTGTAATGGCGGTAATCGCTGTGTCGGCGCTGCGCGGGGCGTGGCGCGGATTCATCGGCGAAGTCTTTGGATTGATAGGCTGGGTCGCCGCGTTTCTGGTGGCGTGCCGCTACGTGGAACACGTGGTGCCGTGGATGCCGGCACACTGGCCGGGCGGTACCCTGACGCAGTGGCTGCTTGCGTTCGTGCTGATCGTGATCGGCGTCGTTTTTGTTGCCGGTATGGTCAACGCGCTGCTTGGCCGGCTGGTGCAGGTGAGCGGACTGTCCGGCGTGGACCGGTCGCTCGGATTGATGTTCGGGCTCGTGCGAGGCGTCGTGCTGGTGCTGATTCTGGTTGTCCTTGGCGGACTGACCGAGCTGCCCCAGCAGGAATTCTGGCGCGATGCACTGCTCTTGCCCTATGCGAAGCAGGGCGTGCGCGAACTGAAACCCATGTTGCCCGAGACGCTCGCTTCATACGTCCACGTTTAACGTCATGTAACGTGGTGTGACGATGGCGCCCCGGCGCAGCAGCCCAGCACCTTTGCGGCACAGGACCGGCACTTGCCATCCGCCGCTATCGATTTCGCTTTTTTGAAGGACCTGCCATGTGCGGCATCGTAGGCGTAGTTTCCCGCTCTCCCGTCAACCAGCTCCTCTATGACGCGCTGCTGTTGCTCCAGCACCGCGGTCAGGACGCGGCCGGCATCGCCACCGCGAACGGCAGCACGTTCCACATGCACAAGGCCAACGGCATGGTGCGCGACGTGTTCCGCACCCGCAACATGCGCAGCCTGCCGGGCAACAGCGGCATCGGCCAGGTGCGCTACCCGACCGCCGGATCGGCGTCGAGCGAAGAGGAAGCCCAGCCGTTCTACGTGAATGCGCCGTTCGGCATCATCCTCGCGCACAACGGCAACATCACGAACGTTCCGCAACTCAAGGATGAGATGTTCCGGATCGACCGCCGGCACATCAATACCCACTCCGACACCGAAGTGCTGCTCAACGTGCTCGCGCACGAAGTGCAGACGGCCACCACGGGCCTCGAACTCGATGCCGCGGCGCTCTTCAAGGCCGTGTCGGGCGTGCACCGGCGCGTGCGCGGCTCGTACGCGGTCGTTTCGCTGATTTCCGGCTGCGGCTTGCTCGCGTTCCGCGACCCGTTCGGCATCCGTCCGCTGTGCATCGGCAAGCTCGAGACGCCCGAAGGCACCGAGTGGTTGCTGGCGTCGGAATCCGTGGCGCTGGAGGGCATCGGCTTCGAATTCGTGCGCGACGTGGCGCCGGGCGAGGCGGTGTTCATCGACTTCGAAGGCAATTTCCACGCGCAGCAGTGCGCGGTGTCGCCGAGCCTCAATCCCTGCATCTTCGAACTCGTGTACCTCGCGCGTCCGGACTCCGTGCTCGACGGCGTGCCGGTCTATAACGCGCGTCTGCGCATGGGCGACTATCTCGCCGAGAAGATCAAGCGCGAGCTGCCCGGCGTGAAGATCGACGTCGTGATGCCGATTCCTGATTCGTCGCGCCCCGCTGCGATGCAGGTGGCGGCGAAGCTCGGCGTGGAATACCGCGAAGGCTTCTTCAAGAACCGTTATGTGGGTCGCACCTTTATCATGCCCGGCCAGGCCATGCGCAAGAAATCGGTGCGCCAGAAGCTCAATGCCATGGGCATCGAGTTCAAGGGCAAGAACGTGCTGATCATCGACGATTCGATCGTGCGCGGCACGACCTCGCATGAAATCGTGCAGATGGCGCGCGACGCGGGCGCGACCAAGGTGATCTTCGCTTCGGCGGCGCCGCCCGTGAAATTCCCGAATGTGTACGGCATCGATATGCCGACACGCGGCGAACTCGTCGCACACGGCCGCACGGATGAGGAAGTGGCGCGCATCATCGGCGCGGATCACCTCGTGTATCAGGACGTGGACGCGCTCAAGCAGGCAGTGCGCGACATCAATCCGGAGATCAAGCGCTTCGAGGCTTCGTGCTTCGATGGCGATTACATCACCGGCGATATCACCACTGCGTATCTCGACAACATCGAGAGCGCGCGCCTCGCACCGCAGGCCCAGTCGGACCGCGACGCGGCGAGCGAAGCGCTGGACGGCGGCATGACGCGTTCGCAACTGCATCTGCAACTCTCGGTGGAGTGACGCGTGCGCAGCGCGCTTGCCCGTGTTAGCATGAGCGCTTGCGTCGATTTGATCTCAGCTTGCGGACGCGGGGCAACCCAAAACAGCTAAAGCGAAACGGACGAAAGCGGCGGAAGGAATCGGAAGAAATCGAACCGCAATCGCCCGATTTCCGATACGCTGCGCTGCTGCCCCGAACACCCGAAAGCCCGCTTCTGCCGACGCAAAGCGGGCTTTTTTGCGCCCGGCTTTTGCCTGATTTGCGCCCGACGGTCTCGCGACCGGACGGCCATTGAACGTGAAACGAACAGGAAACCACGCGAACATGGACGACACCCTCAACTTCGATACGCTCGCCGTGCGCTCGGGCACGTTGCGCAGCGAGTTCAACGAACATTCGGAAGCGATCTTCCTCACATCGAGCTTCTGTTTTTCGAGCGCCGCCGAGGCGGCCGAACGCTTCAAGAACGCCGAGACCGCGTACACGTATGCGCGCTTCACGAACCCGACCGTGACGATGTTCCAGGACCGGCTCGCCGCGCTCGAAGGCGGCGAGGCGTGCATGGCGACGGCCTCGGGCATGTCCGCGATCCTCTCGGTCGTGATGGCCGCCCTGCAGGCGGGCGACCATATCGTCAGCTCGCAGAGCATCTTCGGCTCGACGGTCGGCATGTTCTCGCAGATCTTCGTCAAATTCGGCATCACGACCACCTTCGTCGATCCCAGCGATCTCGATGCGTGGAAGAACGCCGTGCGTCCCGAAACGAAGATGTTTTTCCTCGAAACGCCGTCGAACCCGCTCACCGAAGTGTCGGACATCGAAGCAATCAGCAAGATCGCGAAGGCCGCGAACGCGCTCTTCGTGGTCGACAACTGCTTCTGCAGCCCGGCGCTGCAGCAGCCGCTCAAGCTCGGCGCGGACGTCGTGATGCATTCGGCCACCAAGTTCCTCGACGGCCAGGGCCGCGTGCTCGGCGGCGCGCTCGTGGGCTCGAAGGAATTCATCATGGGGAAGGTGTTCCCGTTCGTGCGCAGCGCGGGACCGACGCTCTCCGCGTTCAACGCGTGGGTGCTGCTCAAGGGCATGGAGACGCTGTCGTTGCGCGTCGAGAAGCAGTCGGCGAACGCGCTGGAAATCGCACGCTGGCTCGAAGCGCATCCGGCCGTCAAGCGCGTGTTCTATCCGGGCCTCGAATCGCATCCGCAACATGCGCTCGCGATGCGTCAGCAGAAGGCGGGCGGCGCAATCGTCTCGTTCGAGCTGAAGGGCGATACGCCCGAAAAGCAGCGTGAGAACGCCTGGCGTGTCATCGACAACACGAAGGTCTGCTCGATCACGGGCAATCTCGGCGATACGCGCACGACGATCACGCACCCCGCGACGACCACGCACGGCCGCATTACGCCGGAAGCGCGCGCGGCGGCGGGCATCACCGAAGGACTGATCCGCCTCGCGGTGGGGCTCGAGAACGCGCAGGACATTCGAAGCGATCTCGCGCGCGGACTCGACGCGGCGGCCTGAGCGTCCGCTTTGTAGTTCGGTTTGCGTAGTATCCTTGCAGTTCGCAGTTCGGGCCGTTCGAAGCGGCCCGTTTTTCTTCATCTCACAGGTTGACCGTCATGGCCGTCATTCGCGCGTTGTTCGTCTATCCCGTCAAATCGCTCGGTGGCATCGCACTCGATCAGGCACAACTCCTCGCCGAGGGACTGAAGTGGGACCGCAACTGGATGGTGGTGGACGAGACAGGCCAGCTCGTCACGCAGCGCCAGAACGCGGCGCTGGCGCGTGTTGTGTGCGCGTTCGTCAAAGGCGGTGTGCGTCTTTCGACTGATGGCATGGCGTCGTCGCTCGTGCTGCCCTTCGAGCCGCGAGGCGACGAGCGCCGCGTGCGCGCGACGGTCTGGAATGACACGGTCGACGCTTTCGACGAGGGCGACGAAGCCGCTCAGTGGATCACGAAGGCGGTGGGCGTGCCGTTGCGGATCGTGCGATTCGCACCTGACGCCACGCGATATGCGAACAGGAAGTGGACGAATGACGAGGACGTTCCAACCCATTTCGCGGATGCCTTCCCGCTGCTCGTGACGAACGAGGCATCGCTCGCGGACCTCAACGCGCGGCTCGCCGCAAAGGGTGCGCCGCCGGTGCCGATGACGCGCTTCAGGCCGAACATCGTGGTGGATGGCGAGGAGGCGTTCGACGAGGACTTCGTCGAAACGATGTCGATCGACGGGACAGACGTGGTGCTGCGTTTCGCGAAGCCGTGCGATCGTTGCCAGGTCACGACGATCGATCAGCTCACGGGCGAGCGCGACGCACAGTGGCCCGCCGAGCCGCTCGATACGCTGATGACGTTTCGCGCAGACCCGCGCGTGAACGGGGGCCTCACGTTCGGTGTGAACGCGACGGTCGTGTCAGGTGCGGGCGAGCAGGTGGCCGTGGGGGCGCCGGCGGAGTGGGAGTGGCGTTTCGACGAATGAGCGTCGGGCGTCACGGCGGTGAATTCGTGAGGCACGTCCACACGTTCGACGTACACGCGTATCAGCAGGTGCAGGCATGAACAGCAAACCCGCGAGTCTGGAACTTCCCTCGGGCGCACGCCTCGTTGCCGAGCCGGAGCGTTTGAACTATCTGCATACGGCTTGTCGGCGGTTGACCCGGAACATGACTGCCTTCGAGGCGTACTGCGCGTCGACTGCGCGTCCATCGGTTCCGCTTCAGGTGGCCTTTCTCGTGCGGGACAAGATTTCCAGCCTGTTCGGTGTGCAGACGATTCGCGGCTTTAAAGGGGCGAGGCCGCGTTCCGCGCCGGCTGTCGGAGAGCGGCTCGATTTTTTCACGGTCGAGGCGGTCGCGGACGATCAGCTCGTTCTGACTTCGAGAGACACGCATCTCGCCGTCATGATATCGATCGACATGACATCTTCACCGTCCGATCCGGCTGCGCGATGGTGTCACATCACGGCCTCTGTGGAAACGTATAACGCCTTCGGAAAGCTGTACATGCTGCCAGTCGCGCCGGCGCATAAGCTCATCGTGTGGAAGATGCTGAAATCGCTCGATGCAGCGTCGACTTGATTCGCAATTGGCGAATCGTGCGATTGCCTGAACCCTTCAACCAACGGCGAACCGGAGTGACGCGTCAGCAGTGCGCGTGATCCGGCAACGCCCGCCATTGCCCCGGCGCGAGCCCAAAGCGGCGTGTAAAAGCGTGCGTGAACGCGCTCTGGTCGCCAAACCCCACTTCGAGCGCAACGTCCACGAGTGTGCGGCGCGGATCCGCGAGCAGCGTGATAGCCGTATCGAGGCGCAGCCGCTGCAGATAGCGATGCGGCGTTTCGCCGAAAGCCTCGATGAAAAGCTGATGAAAGCGCCGCATGCCGAAACCGCAATGCGTGGCGAGATCCGCGATGCGCAACGGCTCGGCGAGATGTGCGCGCAGCCAGCGGTCGATGCGCGCGAAGTCGAGACCTGCGGCAGCATCGGACGATGTGCTGCCCGCGATGCCGGTTTGCGCGATGAAGGCGGCGCACAGTCGCGCGGATGCGTCCCAGTGAAAACGCCGCGCGCGCGCGTCTGCGCTTGCGTCCGGCGGCGTCGCTTGTGCGGCGCGTTGCGCGATCTGCTGCACGAGTTGCGTGAGCGCGGGATCGATGCGCACGGCGCGTGCCGCATCGAAGAGCCGCTCGGGCACGGCGAGCGACGCGGCGGGCAGATCGACCACGAGCTGGCGGTTCTCGCCGATGCCCGCGTAGTCGTGCCGGGCGCCGGCGGGAATCAGCCAGGCGGAGTAACAGTCGATGCGCTCGCCGACGCCGTCGACCGTCATCTCCATCGCACCGTCGAACCCGAGCACGATCTGGTGAAAATCATGCAGATCGGTCTCCTCGACTGCGCCGTAGCGGCGCAGTTCGACGCCGGGCGCAGTGACGGGTGCGTGGTGATGCGGATTCATGACGGAAAATGACCGTGAGGCGAGCGCGCGAGGCCTTAGACGTCGAGCAGTTCCACTTCGAACACCAGCGTGGCGTTCGGTGGAATCACGCCGCCCGCGCCGCGTACGCCGTAGCCGAGTTGCGGCGGGATCGTGAGACGGCGCACGCCGCCCACTTTCATGCCCTGCACGCCTTCGTCCCAGCCCTTGATGACCATGCCGCCGCCCAGCACGAAGGCGAACGGATCGTTGCGGTCCTTGCTCGAATCGAACTTCTGGCCGTCCGTGAGCCAGCCGGTGTAGTGCACGCTGACGGTCTGGCCCGCACGCGCTTCGGCGCCGGTGCCTTCGGTCAGGTCCTCGTATTTGAGGCCGGATGCGGTGGTCACCGCCTTGTTCGCGTCAGACATGAAAGACTCCTGGATCGGAAGGAAAAAACGCTATTGTAGGGGTTTTGTACGGTCTGCACGCGGGCGAAGCGCGCCCAGTACGGGCGATTTAGCGTCTACCTATAATTGCCCACTGACCCGGCACGCCGGGTGCTAATCAGAAGTATCCGCAGAAATACCCGCCACGAGCGCAGAAGAGGACACCGATGGCGCCAACTCCCGATACAAGATCCGAACGCATTGCGCGGCTGTGCGCGGAGACCGCACTTTTCATGCGCGATCACGTGCTGTCGCGCGTGTCGCATGACCTGCGCAGTCCGCTCAACGCTATTCATAGCTGGGCATACGTGCTCGAACGCAAGATCGATGCCGTGGACGCGACAGCGCAGCGTGCGCTGGGCGGAATTCGCACAGGTGTCGAGCAGCAGGTGCAACTGCTCGAAGCCCTGGTCGACAAGACGCGTGTCGAGACGCGCACGCTGCGCATCGACCGTGCGCCATTCGCGCTCGACGCGTTGATCGACGAAGCGACAGACGACGTACGTGTGGCGCTCGCAGACGCGCGCGCCGTGACGTTGACCGTCCAGTGCACGCCGACGGGCGCCACGGTCGACGGCGACCGCGAACGGATCGTGCAGGCGCTCTGGCTCATGCTGATGTTTGCGGTGGAGTCGAGTGCGCACGACGGGGGCGCGACGCTCGACGTGAGCGCGACGGCCGCTTCGGCCCATTTCGACGTGAAGTGGACGGCTGCACCGCAGGCGCTGACCGACGAGGCGTTACCGCATCTGCTCGAACCGTTCGCGCGTGCGCAGGCGCGCGAACCGCTGGAAGTGGGGCGTGCGGCGTGGGTGCTGTCACTGTGCCAGCGCGTGGCCGAGGCGCACGGCGGCCACTTCGAACAGCAGCCGCTGACCGAAGGCGAGACCACGGCGCTCGTATTGACGCTGCCGCTCGCGCCCGCGTGACGCGCGAAGGCGCGCGTGACACGCAAACGCGTCATGCCCGCTCGTTCGCCGTGAGCGCATTCAGACGCGCCAGACAGCATGGGGTCGTCCGCGGTATTGCTTTCATCGGCCTTTCGCCGCTTATACTGACCGCTTCGCTTTACCGGAGCCTCCCGTCTTGATTCAGGTTTTTGCCCTCGTCGGCGCACTGTTGCTGGTCGCCCTCAACGGATTCTTCGTGGCCGCCGAATTCGGCCTCGTCAAACTACGGCAGACGCGCGTGCAGAGTCTCGCGACGAAGCACGGCCTGCGCGGCAGACTGCTCGCGAAGGTGCACGGCCAGCTCGACGCCTATCTCTCCGCGTGTCAGCTCGGCATTACGCTCGCGTCGCTCGGCCTCGGCTGGATCGGCGAGCCCGCCTTCGCGCAGTTGCTCGCGCCGCTGTTCGAACTGCTCGGGGTGCAGTCCGCGAGGCTGATTCACAGCATTTCGCTCGCGTTCGCGTTCACGGCGATCTCGTTCCTGCACATCGTCGTGGGGGAACTGGCGCCGAAGTCGCTCGCGATCCGTCAAGCCGAAAAGATTTCGCTGTGGACCGCCGCACCGCTCTACGGCTTTTACTGGGCCATGTACCCGGCGATCTGGACGCTCAACACGAGCGCGAACGCGGTGTTGCGCCTCGCGGGCCTTTCGTCCGACCACGGCTCCGATGCCCAGTATTCAACGGAAGAACTGAAGCTGATCCTGCGCCGCCGCCGCGCCGCCGCCGGAGCCGCCGTGCCCCAGCCCGCCGCCGCGAATGCGTACAGCGCGGACGAATGGAACACGCTCGCGCATTCGCTCGACTTCTCGCGCATGACCGTCTCCGATCTGATGCGGCCCGCGCGCGAGATGGTCGGCCTGCGGCGCGACCTGCCGCTGCACGAGAACATGCAGATCATCGCGCGGCACCGCTTCAGCCGCTATCCGCTCTTCGAGGACGCCACGGGCGAACGCATCGCGGGGCTCGTTCACCTGAAGGACGTGCTGCTCGCGCGCGAGGCCGGCCACGCGCTCGACGATCTCGGCAAGTTTGCGCGGCCCGTGCAGTACGTGCTGCCCGAAACACCCGCTCTCGTGCTGTTCCGGCGCTTTCGCAAGGGTGCGCCGCATTTCGCGCTGGTGGGGCGCAAGGGCGCGCGGCCCACTGGCTTTCTCACGCTCGACAACATGCTCGGCGCGCTGGTGGGCCAGATTCGCGACGAGTTCCATCAAGGCGGCACCGGCGGCTGGACGCGGATGGACGACGGCACGCTGATGGGCCGCGGGAGTTTGCCCGTGGTGTCGCTGGAGCAGATGCTTGGGATCGACATCGACGAAGGCCGCGCCGAATCGGTGGGCGGTCTCGTGATTCACGCGCTCAACGATTTGCCGTCCGAAGGCCAGCGCGTCTCGTTCGAGCACTTCGATATCGTCGTGAAGAAGATGAAAGGGCCGCGCATCGTGCTCGTGCGAATCTATCCGCAGGATCTCGAAGACGAAGGCGGCTGAGCGCCGGGCGCGGCCTTGATGGCCCTCATGCATGCGCTCGCGCGAGGTTCGACAGCACCGCGACCGGCATCGCCGCGAGCACGTCGCGCAGGGGCAGCGTGTTTTCGCCGTCCGCGGTCCTGACTGCATCGCTGAGCCAGTCGTGCCATTGCGGCACGTTCCAGCCGTTCGGCAACACGATCGCCGTATCGCCCCAACGCGCTGACGCGACGAGCGGCGCTTGCCCTTCGATGAGCGTTGCCGCCAGTCGCGTGCCGACAATCACGGCACAGGCATCACCTTGCCGACGTGCGAACGCGATGGCGTGTTGCGCGAGTGCGCCGCGCACTTCGAGCGGCAGATAGCTGCCTTCGCGCAGCAGTTCCGGCGAGCGCGAGCGCAGCGCGAGCAGCCGGCGAACGATGGCGAGTTTCACCTGCGCGTCGCGCCAGTGCGGCAGTTTTGCGGCGGGTGGCGCGTCATCGAGTGCCGCCGCGCGCAACGCGTGGTCGACCGGCCGCCGGTTATCCGGCTCGACGAGGCTGAAATCCCACAGTTCGGTGCCCTGGTACAGATCGGGCACGCCCGGCGATGTAAGGCGCAGCGTCGTCTGCAGCAACGCGTTGAGCGCGCCAGCAGGCGCGACGCGCGCGACGAAGCCAGCGAGCGCGTCCAGGAAGCCGTCGCGCCGTTGCGGCGCCAGGATATCGAACAAAAATGCCTGGCAGTCCGATTCATAAGATTCATCGGGGGCCAGCCAGTTCGTGCGCTGTTTCGCTTCCCGAAGTGCTTTCAGTTGCCATTGCGCGACCCGCTCGGCGAGCGCGCGAACACCCGCTTCGTCGCCGGGATCGAGATCGGTCGGCCAGCAGCCGACGAGTGTCTGATATAGCATCGCCTCGGCCATGGGGCCCGGCGCCCAGTCTCCTGCATTGACGGCGGCCACGACGTCGTTGCGGCGGTGCGGCTGGTTCAACGTCGACCATGCCCGCAATGCAGCACCCCATTCCGTGGGCAGCTCGCTCAATACAGCGAGGCGCGCGCGCGTATCCTCGCCACGTTTGTGGTCGTGTGTCGCGGTGGTGAGCAGCGCGTGGGGAAAGCGCCGCTGACGCTCCCGATTCGCCGCGTGAAAGTCATCGACGCTACGCGCGAAATCGTCGGGGTCGGAGCCCACTTCGTTGCGCGACAGCAGGCGGCCATAGCGGTAGTACGCCGTGTCTTCGGCGGCCTTCGCCGCTAGCGGCGCCGTGAGCTGCGAGAAGAGCGCCAGTGCCGTGCGCTGCGCGATGAGCGCGTGGCTGAGCGGCGCGTTGGGCGGGCCGTTTTGTACGCCGGTTTGTGCAGTGCTTTGCGCGTCACGCACCGCTCGCGTTGCCTTGTTGTTCGCGGCCTGCGCGTCGGCGTCCGGCGTCCGGCCACCTAGCCACGCATCGACCTGTTCCAGCACGGCGCGGCTTGCGCGCGGCAGGGCGCGCCGCGCGGCATCGCGTGCGATGTCGAAATAGCGGTTGTCGAGCGGCCCGCGCAGCCCATTCGCCGGATAGATGCGATACACCGGGAAGTGCAGGGCGAGCTGCGCCACGGTGCGATGCACGCTCGCGTAGGTGAAGTCGCGCGTGGCCGTCTGCTCGCGCGCAATGCGGTGCAGCGCGCGCGCTGCGTGGTCGAGTTCGGCGCACAGATACGCGGCCAGCACTTCGCGCCGCGCATCGAGCTGCACCTGAGCGAACGACGCCCGCGTTCCCGCGATGCCAGCCCATATCTCTGCAAGCGGCTCCGCGCCCGCCGGATCGTGCAGCAGCGCGCCCACGTCGTTCATGAAGTCGTAGCCGGTGGTGCCCTGCACGGGCCAGTCGTCTCGCAGCGCTTCGCCGTGCGCGAGAATCTTTTCGACGACGATATAGGGCAGCGCCGCGCGCAACGGCACGAGCCGCTGACGCAGGCGCTCGCAGTATTCGCGCGGATCGGCGAGTCCGTCGACATGATCGACGCGCACGCCGTCGATTACGCCATCGGCGTAAAGCCGAAACACGAGCTTGTGCACGGCCTCGAACACATCGTGCCGTTCGACGCGCACGCCCGCGAGTGCGCTCACGTCGAAAAAGCGCCGCCAGTTCACTTCGTCGGTCGCGGTGCGCCACCACGCCAGCCGGTAATGCTGGCGCTCGAGCAGCCGGTGCAGGCGCTCACGCGCGATCGGGTCCGCGCCCGCATACGCTTCAAGTACGAAGTCGATTGGAGCGGTGCCGTCGCGTTCGACGAAGGCGAGAAGTGCCTTGCGGGCGTCCGTGGCGCGCTGCTGGTCGTCGGGCTGCGTCGTAAGACCCTGGAATGGTGCCGCGAGCGCGTCGAGACCGGCACGGTTTGTCGATTGGAGCAGCGCCGCGTAGTCGGTCGGGCAGATCGGGCACGCGTGCGGACCATACGCGACGTAAAAGCGCGCGTCGCGCGCGTCGAACTTCAATTCGATGCGGCCCGCCGCGAGTTCTTCGCCATATTGCGCGTTGAGAAACGGCATCAGCACCTTGCCGCGCAGCGCGGGGTCGGGTGAGTGCCAGTCGACGTCGAAGTGTCGCGCGTAGGCGCTGTGTCGCCCCCATTCGAGAATGTCGCGCCACCAGGCGTTGTGCGCGCCGCCCACGCCCATGTGGTTCGGCACGATGTCGATGATGAGACCCATGCCGCGCTCGTGCAGTTTCGCGGCGAGTCTGCGCAGACCCGCTTCGCCACCGAGCTCCGCGCTCACCGTGCCGTAATCGACGGTGTCGTAACCGTGCGTCGATCCAGGCTGCGCCGTCGTGATCGGCGATGTGTACAGATGACTCACGCCGAGCGCCACGAAATAGTCGAGCTGCGCGAGCGCGTCGTCGAATGTGAAGCCCTGATGCAGCTGCAGTCGCAGCGTCGCGCGGGGAATGGTCATGGCGTCGGCGCTGCGGGGGGAACAGCGGGTGGCACAGCAGGAGTCACGGCGCGCGCGCCGGGTTCGGATGGCTCGCCCACCGCGGGCCCCTGCGTGGCGGCAACGCGCGCGCGCGTGACGACATCGATACGGGCCGCAAACGCCGGATCGGCGTAGAGCGCATCGACGGGCAGCGGCAGGCGCTGGCGCCAGTTCGGGTGTTCGTCGATCGAGCCCGGCAGATTGGGTTGCTCCACGAGCGCGAGCAAGTCTTCGAGCGGACACATCACGAGCGGGCTCGCACTCGCTGCGACGTAGCCAAGCGCGCCTTCCACAGGCGCATGATTGCGTGGCGGTTCCGCGGCGTTGCGCGGCGCACAGCCGTTTTGCTGCAGCGCGTGCCACAGCGCCGTGCGTTCGACCGCGCGCTGCGCGTGTTCGAGCGCGACGGGATCGCGTTTGTCCGCGCGCGGCAGAGTCTGGCCGATGCGATTGCGCCAGTCGATATCGATCCCTTGCCACCAGCCCGCGATGGTGGGCAGATCGTGCGTCGACGTCGTCGCGATACCGTGCGTGTCCCAGTGCCGCGGCGCGAGGAATGCGTCGCCTTCGCGCTCGAACCACAGCACGCGGATGCCGTAGAGTCCGTGCCGCGCGAGCCGTTCGCGCAGGCCGGGTGGCACGACGCCGAGATCCTCGCCGATCACGATCGCGCGATGGCGCCACGATTCGAGCGCGATGAGCCGCACGAGGTCCTCGAACGGATAGCGCAGATACGCGCCGTGCCTCGCGCTTTCGCCTTCTGGCACGAGCCACAGCCGTCGCAGGCCGAGAATATGGTCGATGCGCACGCCGCCCGAATGCGCGAACGCGGCGCGCAGCATGTCGATGAACGCGCGAAAGCCGTTGTTGTGCATCGCACGCGGCGAGAACGTAGTGAGGCCCCAGCTTTGGCCGGCCTGGTTGAAGATGTCGGGCGGCGCGCCCACCGACACTCGCTGCAGCATGTCGTTCGGCAGCGCCCACGCATGGCTGCCCGCGCCGTCGCAGCCCACCGCGAGATCGGTGACGAGACCGATCGACATACCCGTTTCGCGCGCGTCGCGTTGCGCGCGCGCGAGGCCTTTGGCCGCGAGCCATTGCAGGAATCGATGGAAATCCACTTCGTGACGGTGTTCCGCTGCGAAGGCTTCGACGTCGGGGCTGCGCGGGTCGCGCAGGCCGGTGGGCCAGTCGCGCCAGTGACGCTGACCGTCTGGACTGCAAAGTATCTGAGCCTGCAGCGCCTCGAAGCGCGCGTGATCTTCGAGCGATTCGCCACCGTGCGCGCAGAACGCTTCGAACGCGGCAGCACGCGGCGAACCACTTGCACGTTCGTCCTTGTCGAAGCGCTCGAACAGTGTGCGCAGAATCTGTAGCTTGAGCGGAACGACGCGCTTCCAGTCGATCAGCGGCAGCGATTCGAGTTCGTCCCAGGCGGCTTCGGCGTGAACGGCGGCGATCGCTTCGCGGGCCGCCTGCGCACCGAACATCGCAGCCGGATCAATATGCGCGACATTCAGCCAGAGCCGCGACGACGGCGAATACGGGCTGAAGTGACCCGCTTGCGCGCTGAACATGGCATGCGTCGGACTGACTGCGAGCGCCTGCGCGCCATGCTTCGCGCTGTGTGCGGCGAGTGTCGCGAGCGCGGTGTAATCGCCGATGCCGCCGTCGCCCTTGCGGCGCAGCCCGTAGAGTTGCGCCGCGACGCCCCACAGCGCGCTCACGCGCGCGTGCTCGCCGTGGGTGGCGCGCCATGCGTCGGCGACGGTATGGCAGCGCGGCGGCGCGACGGCGAGCGTCAGTTGATGCTCGTTCACCGTGAGCGTGTGATAGCCCGGCTCGGTGAGAGGCGCGAGCAGTGCGGGGGCGCCTTTGGGCGCGGTAAAGCGCCCCTCGATGTGCTCGCCGCTTTCGAGGTCGATGCGATAGCGGGCGCCCGCACGTACCGCGGCGACGGGCAGCGCAATCGCGCTTTCGCACTCGGCGGTGATGAGCGGCGGCAGGTGCCGCACCGAGCGCTCCGCGTTGACCATCGCCGCGCTCTGACGCAACTGCGTGGCGCTATTGCACGGTAGTCCCGCGCATTCGAGCAGCGCTGCAAGCGTGTTGTCCGCCACGCGCTGCATGTTGCCGTGGGCATCGATCCATTCCACCTCGAAGCCCACGCGTTCGGCGAGGCTCGCGACCGTTTCCGTGCGGCGCGCCGTGCTCATGCTTGCGGCTCCACGCGATGGACGACGCGCGCGTCATGATGGATCGCGTAGTCGGGTACATCGCCGGTCAGCCACGCAACGCACGATCGCGCCGGCAGCACACCGTTGTCGATGCGATCGCGCGCGCGGGCAGGCGTTTCGAAGACCACCATCCCGTCGGGCTCGTGATTGAGCGGCACGCCTTCGCGGCCGAGATTGAGCGCGAGCGTGAGGATCGCGCCATCGTCGAGACGCCACCGCGCGACGAGCGCCGCGAGATCGTTGCCGGTGTCGTCGGCGAGGACGGTCGCACCGAGCGCGTTCGCGCGGCGCAGGCGCGGCGTCAGGAGACGCGCGCGCACCGCAAGCGCCGATTTGTAGAAGTGCATCCATTCGAGCCTGTCGCCGTCCTGGCGCGTGTCGAGCGGCGGCGACGAGTTCGCGAACGTCCTCACATCGTTGGGATCGGGAATCCGTTCGCGTCGCGCCGGATCGCTGAACGCGCTGAACGCTGCGAACTCGCGCCGGCGTCCTTCGCGCACCGCATCCGCGAGATCGCCCGTGTAAGCGGTGAAGTACTGGAACGGCTGCGTCGAGCCGTACTCCTCGTCCATGAACAGCAGCGGAATTTGCGGCGTGAGAAGCTGGAGCGCCGTCGCGGCGCGCAACGCGTCGTCGTCGTCGCAGAGCTTGCGCAGCCGCTCGCCGAATGCGCGGTTGCCGATCTGGTCGTGATTCTGCAGGAACACCACGAATGCACTCGTCGGCAGATGCGCGCTCGGTTCGCCGCGCGGTTGCCCGGCGTGCGCGGGCGACGCTTCCCCCTGGTACGCGAAGCCTTCGGCAAGCACGCGCGCGAGCTTGCGGATCGGATGCGCTGCATAGGAACGGTAGTAGCCCTCGTTTTCACCCGTCAGCAGGACGTGCAACGCGTGATGGGCGTCGTCGTTCCATTGGGCGTCGAAGTGCGTCTCCAGCAGATTCGCCGCGTTGCGGTCGTTCTCCAGCACGAGATGAACGTGACGGCCGGTCTCGATGCGCGCATGCACATGATCGGAAAGTTCGCGCAACCAGGGCGCGTTGCCGATGGCGTGCGCGGCATCGATGCGCAGGCCGTCGAAGCGGTATTCGGTGAGCCAGTACAGCGCGTTGTCGCAGAAGAAGTCTCGCACTTCGAAGCGATCGAAGTCGGGCGCGACGCCCCACGGCGTTTTCACGTCATGGCGGAAGAACGGCTTCGCATACTCGCCGAGCCAGTTCCCGTCCGGGCCGAAATGGTTGTAAACCACGTCGATGAACACTTGCAGGCCGAGTCCGTGCGCCGTGTCGATGAGCCCTTTGAGTTCGTCGGGCGTGCCGTAAGCCGCGTGCGGGGCGTACAGCAGCACACCGTCGTAGCCCCAGCCGCGCTCGCCCGGATAGTCGTTCAGCGGCATCAGTTCGATTGCCGTCACGCCGAGTTCGGCCAGCGCGGGCAGGCGTGCGCTCACGCCGCCATAGCCGCCCAGCGCGCCCACATGCAGTTCGTAAATCACCGTCTCTTCCCACGGCCGCCCCATCCAGTGCGCGTGCTGCCACGCATAGGCGCGTGGATCCAGCACGGCGCTTGGACCGTGCACGCCCTGCGGCTGGAAACGCGAGGCAGGGTCGGGAACCTCCTGCCCGCCGTCGATGCGGTAGCGATAGAGCGTGCCCGGCCCGCACGGCGCCTGCGCCTCGAACCAGCCGTTCCCGGTGGGTGTCATGTCGAGCGGCGCGAAAGGCGCGCCACCATCGCCAGCATCGGATGCGGTCTCGAACACCACTTGCACGGCCTGGCACGACGGCGCCCAGAAACGAAAGCGCGTTTGCGGCTTCCCGCGCGCCGCGCCACTCAATTGCGCGCCGAACGGCAGGCAATGCATATAGCGGCGGGCATGCGGATCGTGCATTGGCGAGGACATGGCGGATTCCAGTGGTTTCCCGTGCCGATGAGCGCCGGTCAGTAAGGGACGATGCGCGCGCTCGGCGGCATCCCTGGATCAGACGGCGACGGTGTTGCATCGCCTCGCGGCCCGGCCTCGTGCACGCTTTCGCGCGTGGGCCGCGCGCACAGCACCACGAGCGCATGCGCTGCCACCTTGAACGTGATGCAGGGCAACGCGCGCGGCGAGGCGTCGGGATGCGCGCTGTCGAGCAGCACGTCCCACTGCATGCGCGGCTTCGGCACCGCAAAAGTGATGTCGTCCGGCGAAGCGTTCAGCATCATTAACAATACTTCTATTTCGCCATCGAGGCCGGGGCCGGCGCGCCGCAACGCGAACGCGCGCGCTTCGGGGTTTTGCCACACTTCGGGCGACAGCCATTCGCCGCGTTCATCGAACCACTCGACGTCGCGGATATCCGGCAGCATTTCGTGCTCGCCGTACAGGAAACGTGTTTCGCGCAGCAACGGATGATCATGCCGCAGCGCGATCGCGCGCGCGGCGAATGCCGTCATCGTTTCGCCCTGCGGCGAGGCGGCCAGGGTCCAGTCATTCCACGTAATCTCGTTGTCCTGGCAGTACGCGTTGTTGTTGCCGCGCTGCGTGCGGCAGGCTTCGTCACCGGCGAGCAGCATCGGCGTGCCGAGCGCGATGAAGAGCGTCGCAAGCATCGAGCGTGCCACGCGCGCGCGCGTCTCGTTGATCGCCGGGTCGTCGGTCGGGCCTTCGACGCCCCAGTTCGCGCTGCAGTTCTCGTTGTGGCCGTCGCGGTTCTCTTCGCCGTTGGCCTCGTTATGTTTGCGTTCGTAGGTGACGACGTCGGCGAGCGTGAAGCCGTCGTGCGCCGCGATGAAATTGATCGTCGCCCACGGGCGCCGCCTGCGTTTGTCGAACAGATCCGCTGATCCGGTGAGCCGCGCGGCAAGTTCGGCGCGCTGACCGGGGTCGCCGCGCCAGAAGCGGCGCACGCTGTCGCGAAAGCGGTCGTTCCATTCGGAGAACCCCGGCGGATGATGGCCCAGCTGATAGCCACCCGGCCCCACGTCCCAGGGCTCGGAGATCAGCTTGCACGACGCGAGTACCGGGTCCTGGCGCAACACGTCGAAAAAGCCGCCGTTCGGATCGAAGCCCGAGGCCTCGCGCCCGAGCGTTACACCGAGGTCGAAGCGGAAACCGTCGATACGGTACGAAGTGGCCCAGTAGCGCAGCGAGTCGACCACCATTTGCAGCACGCGCGGATGCGAGAGATTCACCGTGTTGCCGACGCCCGTGTCGTTGATGTAGTGGCGCGCGTCGCCGGGCACGAGGCGATAGTAGCTGGCGTTGTCGAGCCCGCGCCACGAGATCGTGGGGCCCGTTTCGCCGCCTTCACAGGTGTGGTTGTAGACGACGTCGAGGAAGACTTCGATGCCCGCCGCGTGCAGTTGGCGCACAGCGATGCGCATCATGTCGGGGTCGTAGCGGCCGAGGTACGAGGGCTCAGGCGCGAAGAATGCCGCAGTGTTGTAGCCCCAGTAGTTGCGCAGGCCGCGCTCGACGAGAAAGCGCTCATTGACGAACGCATGCACGGGCAGCAGCTCGACGGCGGTGACGCCGAGTCTCTGGAGGTGCTCGACGAAACGCGGTGTGGCGAGCGCGGCGAAGGTGCCGTGCGTGTGCGGGCGCGGGTCGTCGCGCAGGATCGAGATGCCGCGCAGATGCGTTTCGTAGATCACGGTCTTGTCCCACGGCACGTTGGGACGCACGTCATGCGACCAGTCGAAGCTTTCCGACACGACCATCGCCTTCGGCATGGCCGGCGCCGAATCGCGCCGCTCGATCGAGAGGTCGCCGCGGGAGGAGTGGGCGCGAAAGCCGTAGAGCGTGTCGGACCAGCGGAACCGGCCGACGAGCCGGCGCGCGTAGGGATCGAGCAGCAGCTTGAATGGATTGAAGCGATGGCCCGCGTGCGGCTGATACGGACCGTGCGCGCGCAAGCCGTAAACCGTGCCCGGATGCGCGCCGGGCAGATAGCCGTGCCAGACTTCATCGGTGCATTCAGGCAGCGTGTAGCGCGCGTATTCTTTGCGTCCGGTTCGATCGAAGAGGCACAGCTCGATACGCCAGGCATTGGCGGAGAACACCGCGAAATTCGTGCCGAGCCCGTCCCACGTCGCACCGAGCGGACCGGGCGACCCCGGTAAGAGTTGGTCGGGCATGCCGTTAGCCATGGCGATGCTCCTTGTGTTGTTCTTCGTCGTGCATCGGAGTCCTGATGTTTTATGTTCTCGTCCACGCTATCGCCGCAGGCGGAAGTAAAGCGTGCCGAGCGGTGGCAGAACGAGCGACGCCGACTGCGGCTTGCCGTGGCTCGCCACCGGCTCCGTCGAGATCAGGCCGCCGTTGCCCATGTTCGACCCGCCGTAGACCGACGCATCCGTGTTCAGCACTTCCTCCCACTGGCCTGGCTGCGGCATGCCGATGCGGTATCCGTGGCGCGGCACCGGCGTGAAATTGCAGATCGCCACCATCTCGCGGCCCGCGCCGTCCACGCGGCGCCATGCGAGGACGCTGTTTTCGGCATCGTCCCCGACGAGCCATTCGAAGCCGGCAGGCTCGGCGTCGAGCGTGTAAAGCGCGGGCTCGGCGGCATAGAGGTGGTTGAGGTCGCTCACGAGCTTCTGCACGCCGTGATGCAGCGGGTCGTCGAGCAGGCTCCACTGCGGCGTGCCGTCGTGGTCGAACTCGGCCAGTTGCCCGAACTCGCCGCCCATGAAGAGCAGCTTCTTGCCCGGATGCGCCCACATGAAGCCGAAGTACGCGCGCAGATTGGCGAAGCGCTGCCACCGGTCGCCGGGCATCTTGCCGAGCAGCGAGCCCTTGCCGTGCACGACTTCGTCGTGCGAGAGCGGCAGCATGAAACGCTCGGACCACGCGTAGACCAGCGCGAACGTCATCTGGTGATGGTGATAGCGGCGATGGATCGGGTCTTCCTGCATGTAGTGCAGCGTGTCGTGCATCCAGCCCATGTTCCATTTGAACTGGAAGCCGAGGCCGCCGTCCTCGATGCGTGCGGTGACGCCGGGCCACGCGGTCGATTCCTCCGCGACGGTCATCACGCCGGGGCGTTGCGGCACGTACTGCGTTTCGTGGTTCAGACGCTTGAGGAACGCAATCGATTCGAGGTTTTCGCGGCCGCCGTAGATGTTCGGTATCCAGTCGCCCGCGCTGCGCGAATAGTCGCGGTAGAGCATGGAGGCGACGGCGTCCACGCGCAGGCCGTCGATGTGATAGCGCAGGAGCCACGCGAGCGCCGACGCGATCAGAAAAGCACTTACCTCGCGACGGCCGAGGTTGTAGATCATCGTGTTCCAGTCGGGGTGATAGCCCTCGCGAGGGTCCACGTGTTCGTAAAGGGCGGTGCCGTCGAAATCGATGAGGCCGTGCGCGTCGTTGGGGAAATGCGCGGGCACCCAGTCGAGGATCACGCCAAGTCCTGCCGCGTGCGCGCGATCGACGAAGGCCGCGAAGTCGAGCGACGATCCAAGGCGCGCGGTGGGCGCGAACTGCGAAACCGGCTGATAGCCCCACGATCCACTGAACGGATACTCCGCCACCGGCATCAATTCGAGGTGCGTGAAGCCCATGCCCTGTGCGTAGGGGATCAGGCGATCGGCGAGCGTGGACCAGTCGCGGATGGGGGCGTCGGCGTCCTGCGCCGGCAGCCATGAGGGCGCATGAACCTCATAGACCGCCATCGCACTGCGCGCGCCCTGTTTTTCCCCGCGTGTCTGCAGCCAGTCGTGGTCGTGCCACGCGTAGTGGTCGATCGCGTCGACGTCCGCCACGATGGACGCCGTGGCGGGAGGGCATTCGGCCTGCAGCGCGCAGGGGTCCGCCTTTTGCGGCAGCACGTCGCCGCGTGCGCCGAGGATTTCGTACTTGTAGCGCGCGAGCGCTGCCACGCGCGGAATGAACAGCTCCCACACGCCGGCTTCGTGACGCAGCCGCATGGGATGGCGGCGGCCATCCCATGCGTTGAAGTCGCCCACGACAGAGACGCGCCGCGCATTCGGCGCCCACACGGCGAAGCGCACGCCGGGCACGCCGTCGCAGATGAGCGGTCGCGCGCCGAGGCATTCGAGCACGGCATATGGGTCGCCGTTCGCGAGCCGGTGCAGCGGTTCCTCGTGTAGTTGCGGGCCGAATGAATAGGTATCCTCTATTTCCTGGGTCACACCTTGCCAGTCGATGTCGAGGCGATACGGCGCCGAAGCGGTGAGCGGCCCGGCGAAGAGCCCCGCCGGATGAATGCGCGTGAGTTCGCCGAGCGCGTGCGCACCCTCGCGCGTCACCACTTGCACACGCGACGCGTTGGGCAGCCACGCACGCACATACGGCGTGCCGTTGATCTCGTGCGGGCCGAGCAGCGCGAACGGATCGGCATGCCGCGCGCCGACGAGCGCGTGGATGTCCTGTTGCGTGAGGCCTGCGTCCGGCGCGTGTTCAGCCATGAGTGCCTCCTGCCGGGGGCGTGCCGGATGTGCCGGGCGCGCCCGTGGAGCCGAGCACGCGTCCCGCGATCGCCGCGAGCCCACGTACCGGTAGCGCGAGCCACGTCGGCCGGTTGGCGGCTTCGTAGCGGATTTCGTAGGCGGCCTTTTCGATCAGGAACAGGTCGAGCAGATCCTGTTCGTGCGAGGCGCTCACGAGCGCGTACGGCGCGTCGGCGACGGCGGCGCGATAGTGGCTGAGGAACGCTTCGGCAGCGTAGCCGCGAAAGCGCTCGAACAGCGTGCGCTTGCGATCGGCGGTTTGCTGCGGGGCGCTTTCGGTCGTCGATTGCGCGGCTGCCGCAGCATAAGAAAGCGAACGCAGGAGACCCGCCACGTCGCGCAACGGGCAAGCCTTCGCGCGGCGATACTCGAGCGTCCGGGCAGGCTCGCCCTCGAAGTCGATCAGATATGCGTCGCCCTGGGAGAGCAGCACCTGGCCCAGATGGAAATCGCCATGAATGCGGATACGCCACGCCGAGACGTCGGGCGGCACGCGATGCTCGACGGCCGCAATCAGCGCATCGCGGCGCGCGAGCAGGCCGAGCGCGAGTTCGCGGGCGTCGTCGTCGAGTGGATGCAGGTCGGTCGCGGTCTGCCGTGCGAGGATGTCGAGCGCTTCGGTCAGCATCGCCTTCGTATCGGCGATCCAGCCGCGCACGTCGGCACGGGTCGCTTCTTCCGGCGCGAAGGCCTTATCGTCGGTTTGCGTGGCGAGCGCTGCATGCAATTCGCCGAGCCGTTTGCCGATCGCGCCGATCACCGTGCAATAACCCTGCTCCGCTTCTTCTTCCTGGGCACGATCGGCAGCGGCTTCGTCGTCGCCGCCGGAGTGCGCCAGTTCGTCGGTCATGCGCCGCAGGTAGTCGAGCGCCCAATCCCACGCGTTGCCCTGGTTGTCGACATAACCCTGCAGGATCGCGAGCGTGTGCGGGACGCCTTGCGGATCGACGCGCACCACTTCGCCGACGAGCGGCGCCGTGTTCGCGTAGCCGAGCTTCGTCAGATAGCGGCTCATTTCCACTTCGGGATGCACACCCGGCATGAGCCGGCGCACGAGCTTGAGCACGAGCATGTCGGCAATCACAAGCGAACTGTTGCTCTGCTCCGCGGCGAGCCAGCGAATTTCGGGTGTTTCGCCTGGATCGAGGGTTTCGAGGCGTGCCGTGGGCAGGAAGTGAATCACGCTCTGCTGAACCGTGGGCACCGCCGCATGTTCGCGCAGCTTGCGCAGCACGCCGTGGGCGAACCATGGCAGCGAGAACGCGTCGGTGAGGTAGCCGACGTTGCGTCCGCGGCGCACGCGCGAAAGTGCGAGCTGGATATGCAGCGGCGTCGTTGTTTCGGTACCCCAACTAATGGCGATCGGGAGCACGTAGCGCGCGCTCGTGCCGTCCCTGAACTCGGCTTCGACTTCCGTGAAGGCGAAGCCGGCGCCCTGGATCGTCGTGAGCGCGGCGAGGCGCACGCCCTTGAGCGACCGGTCCTTCGATGCGAACCAGCGTCGCCGCGACAGCCATGACGGCAGCACTTCCGATTCGAGCAGCCGCACGTTCTCCGGCGTGGGGCCCAATTGTCCTTCGCGGATCACGACGGTGACGAACTCGGGCAATTGTTCGGACGTGGGCTGGCTCCATGCGGGACGCTGGGTGCCCGGACACAGGAGGAACCACAGAAAGCCGTAAGGCGGGAACGTGAGCAGATACGGCAACTGGCCGATGGGCGGGAACACCGAGTCGGCCGTCATTTCGACGGGCGACGTGCCGATGTAGTCGGAAAGATCGAGTTCGACGGCCTGCGGCGCACGCGAGAGATTCGCGACGCACAGGATCGCCGGTTCGCCCGGCATTTCGCGCAGGTACGCGAGGATCTTGCGGTTCTCGGGGCGCAGAAAGCGGATCGTGCCGCGCCCGAAAGTCTGTTTCCCGCGACGCGTGGAGAGCATGCGGCGCGTCCAGTTGAGCAGCGAGTGCGGATCGCGGTTCTGCGCTTCGACATTGATGGCGTCGTAACCGTAGAGCGAGCCCATGAGCGGCGGCAGCACGAGTTGTTCGGGATCGGCGCGCGAGAAGCCGCCATTGCGGTCCGACGACCATTGCATCGGGGTGCGCACGCCGTCGCGGTCGCCGAGATGGATGTTGTCGCCCATGCCGAGTTCGTCGCCGTAGTAGATCACGGGCGTGCCGGGCATCGACAACAAGAGCGAGTTGATGAGTTCGATGCGGCGGCGGTCGCGCTCCATGAGCGGCGCGAGACGGCGGCGTATGCCGAGGTTCAGGCGCGCGCGCCGGTCGCTCGCATACGTGTTCCAGAGGTAGTCGCGCTCGGAGTCGGTGACCATTTCGAGCGTCAGTTCGTCGTGATTGCGCAGGAATACCGCCCACTGGCAACTGGGCGGCAGATCCGGCGTCTGCTTCATGATGTCGATGATCGGGAAGCGGTCCTCGCTCGCAATCGCCATGTAGAGGCGCGGCATCAGCGGGAAGTGGAACGCCATGTGGCATTCGTCTTCGTTGCCGAAGTATTCCTGCACATCCTCGGGCCATTGGTTCGCTTCGGCGAGCAGCATGCGGTTCGGGTAGTGCGTGTCGATAGCTTTGCGGATCTGTTTGAGGATCTCGTGCGTCTCGGGCAAATTCTCGTTGTTCGTGCCTTCACGTTCGACGAGATAGGGCACGGCATCGAGGCGCAGCCCGTCGATCCCCATGTCGAGCCAGAAGCGCATGATCTGCAGCACTTCGCGCAGCACGGCGGGATTGTCGAAGTTCAGGTCGGGCTGGTGAGAGTAGAAGCGATGCCAGTAGTACGCGCCCGCGACGGGATCGTGGGTCCAGTTCGACGGCTCCGTATCGATGAAGATGATGCGCGTGCCGGCGTATTTCGCGTCGGTGTCGGACCACACGTAGTAGTTGCGATGATTCGAGCCCGGCCTCGACCGGCGCGCGCGCTGGAACCACGGGTGCTGATCGGACGTGTGGTTGATGACGAGTTCGGTGATCACGCGGATACCGCGTGCATGCGCTTCCTGGATGAAGCGGCGCACGTCCGCGAGCTGGCCGTAGTCGGGGTGGACGTTGCGGTAGTCGGCGATGTCGTAGCCGTCGTCGCGGCGCGGCGACGGGTAGAACGGCAGCAGCCAGATCGCGGTGACGCCCAGTCCTGCGATGTAGTCGAGCTTGGCGAGCAGGCCCGGAAAATCGCCTACGCCGTCGTTGTTCGCGTCGTAGAACGATTTCACGTGCACCTGGTAGATCACGGCGTCCTTGTACCAGAGCGGATCGTCGGAGAGGAACGACGGCTTGCCGCGCCGCTGCGTCGCGGCAAGCCCACCAGCTTCGCCAGGCTCGCCGGGTGCCGTGGAGTCGTGCGTGACTTCGCGTGCGGACGGTGCGTGAGTGGGGGAATCGCGTTTCATGTCGCACCTGCGAGCGGGAAATCCGTGTCCAGTTCGGGGTGGCCCGCGACGTGCGCGTCGGGCGATTCGGGGAGCGGCTCGTCGCGCGGCAGGCCGCGTGCGGGCTCGATGCGCCAGATCGCAAAGGGCCGCGTGTGCGGATCGAGGTGCAGATGCTGCCAGCGGCCGTGCCATTCGAAGCGCTGGCCCGTCAATTCGTCGGTGACGGCGAGCGTTGCACCATCGTCGATCCGCCAATGGTGGAACGTGTGCCACGACAGCTCGAAATCGGCGCGCTGTTCGCCGTAGGGATCGAGGCTGATTGCGACGACTATGACGTTGTCGCGTGCGGGCGTGGCCTTTTCGAAGCAGAGAATCTGATCGTTGTGCGCGTCGAGGAATGTGACGCCGAGATGCGTCTGCAGTGCCGGATTCGCGCGGCGGATGCGATTGAGCGCGGTGATTTCGCCGACGATGTGGCCATGGCGGTTCCAGTCCCATGCGCGCAACTGATATTTTTCGGAGTCCATATATTCTTCGCTGTCAGGCAGTGCTCGGCCCTCGCAAAGTTCGAAACCGCAGTAGACGCCCCACACGCCGGAAAGTGTCGCGGCAAGCGCGGCACGGATCATGAAACTTGCGCGCGCGCCCGTTTGAAGATGGCGCGGATTGATATCCGGTGTGTTGACGAAGAAGTTCGGGCGGTAGAAGTCGCGTACCGCCGTCTGGGTGAGTTCGGTGAGGTATTCGGTGAAATCGCGCTTCGACTCGCGCCAGGTGAAATACGTGTACGACTGCGAGAAGCCGAGTTTCGCGAGCCGATACATGAGGCGCGGCCGCGTGAAGGCTTCGGAGAGGAAGACCACGTCGGGATGGCGCGCGCGCACGTCAGCAATCATCCATTCCCAGAACGGCAGCGGCTTCGTATGCGGGTTGTCGACACGGAAAATACGCACCCCCGCATCGACCCAGAACAGGATCGCGTCGCGCAGCGCGAGCCACAGGCCCGGCTTCGAATCGTGCGCGTAGAACTCGGGATTGACGATGTCCTGGTACTTCTTCGGCGGATTTTCCGCGTAACGCAGCGTGCCGTCGGGACGCCACGCGAACCAGCCCGGATGCGCCTGCAGCCACGGGTGATCGGGAGAGCATTGGACGGCGAAATCGAGTGCGATTTCCAGGCCGTGCTCGTGCGCGGCGGCCAGCATGCGGCGGAAATCGTCGAGCGTGCCGAGTTGCGGGTGTATCGCCGTGTGTCCGCCAGCGGCCGCGCCGATCGCATACGGGCTGCCGACATCGGTTGGTCCCGCCGTGAGCGTGTTGTTGCGGCCCTTGCGGTTGGCAAGGCCGATCGGGTGGATCGGCGGGAAGTACAGCACGTCGAAGCCCATGTCGCGAATGCGCGGCAGCTTCGCGATGACGTCGTCGAAGGTGCCGTGGCGCGCTTCGTCGTCGCTCATGGAACGCGGGAAGATTTCGTACCAGCTCGCGAAACGCGCGGCGCGGCGTTCGGCATCGACGCGGCGCACGTGAGCGTCGCGCGAGAGGAATGGCCGATGACGCGCGGCGCGCACAGCGGCGGCCGTCGCGGGGGCCGCGAGCAGGGCGCAGCGCGTGTCCGTGTCCGCGCCGATGAAACGCTTCACGATCGCGTCGAGTGACGCGTTCAACGCGGTGTCACCGCCGTTCGCTTCATCCGGTGTGTCGGAGGTTTCGGCCGTCGCCAGCACGAGCGCGAGAAGACGGCTCGCTTCTTCCATCTCCAGATCGACGTTCTGGTTCACCGCGCGCTTCTTTTGAACGTGATCGACCAGCGAAGCGAAGTCGTCGCGCCACGCGACGACGACGAATTCGTGGCGCCCGATGCGATCGAGCGGGAAGTGTCCGCTCCACATGTCGGTGCCAGGCGGCAGCACGGGTGCCATCGGCGACTCGTGCCACGCGGTTTCGTCGGCGGCGCGCCACAGCACCGCCGCGTCGATGCGGTCGTGGCCATCGGCGAAGATCGCCGCGCACACGTCGACACGCTCGCCCACGATGCGCTTCGCCACGAAGCGGCCTTCGTCGACCGAAGGCGTCACGCTTTCGATGGCGATGCGCGGGGCGAGGAGCGCATCGGCCACGGTCTTGTGACCGCTCGTGCGGCCCTTGGCGATGTCCTCGCGAGGCGCGAGCAAGACCGCCGGCGCTGCGAGCGCGCGGAACATCCAGCACGCGCCCCCGGGCAGCGCGAAATGGTCCGGCACCGCGCTGGCGTCGCGCGCGGGCGCGCCGTGCGCGCCGCGTAATGTTTCGGCGTCGAGCGGTGAAAAGCGCGTGAAGCCGCCGGGCACGGCGTCGAGCAGATGCGCCATGTTCACGCGCACGGGTGCGGCGAGCGCGGGGTTGATGAGCGTGAGCACGGCATCTTCGGCGTCGCGCAGGTCCGCGCGGTCACCACGCAACAGCGCGACAACGGGCGCGCCCGGTCCGTTCATCGCGCGCAGTTCGCCATTGCACTGCAAGACCCACGTCTCGCGCTGCAACGCGTTGGCGTGCGCAATGTCGGCGGAGAGATCGAACGGTGCACGCGCCCTGGCCGCTTCGAAGTCCGCCGGGGCGCCGCCCGCGTGCTCGACGGATTCGGCCACGCCGTATTCGAAGCCCATCGGCACGAGCCATCCCGTGCCGAGTGCGGCGGCCGCGCGCAACATGCGCCGGTACGCGCGCTCGATCGCGCGCGCATCGGCGGCGCCCTCCTGGTCGTGTATGAAGCGCTTGCCGTAGGGCGCCTCGGGAAACGCCACTGGCGAGCCCACGCGACGCAGTACGTCGTGCTCCTCGAGCATCCAGCTCGACGCAAAGTCCCACCAGCGCAGCGACGTGAATGCCGCATCGAATCCCGCGCCTTCCAGCCCGGCGATGGCCGGGCGCGCGAGCCCGGGTGTCGCGGCGAGCCAGCGTGCGTCGCGATGGCGTTCGCGGACGACATCGAAGATGCCGCGCAGGACGTTCGCTGGCGTGCGATGTGGCGACTCGATACGAAAGCCGCCGAGCCCCGACTGCACCAGTTCGATCATGCGCTGCGACCACCACGCGGCGAGCGGCGCGCCCGCGCGCTCGAAGTCGGCGTAGGCGACATGCGCGTCGCTATGGCCGTGGCGCGGATCGAGCCGCGCATCTTCCGGCTCGAACGGATGAAACCATTCGCGATGCGCAGCGTAGAGCACGCCGTCGGCGGCGGCGCGGTCGAGCGTGAGATCGGCGAGCAGCGTGATGCCACGTTCGCGTGCGGATTGCGCGAGCGTGCGCAACGCAACGTCTGCGGATTGTGACGTTTCGAAGGCGGGATTCAGACGCGCATGATCGGCGACGATGCGGCCGTCGCCTGAAACGCCCGGCGCGAACAACGCACCGATCAGCACATGATCGAAACCGAGGGACGCCGCGTGCGCGAAGACGGCTGGCCACGCGTCGAGCGGACCGACATGGACGGAATGGACGAAGTAGATCCGCGGCGCATAGGCTTGAGGCGCTTCCATCGGTCGTCTTCCAGATACGTCGGGCAAGTGGATGCGGGCTTGCTGCGATCACGTTGCCCGGAAAGTGCCGGAGCGTGCCGCGCTGCGCTCGTGGCGGCGCGTCCTGTTCAATGTAGTGCAGAAGCAGGCCGGAACCAAACTGCGAACGCAGCCAGGCGTCTTGCGGGCAGGTTCAGCAAGGGCCATGCCCGAAGTTGGGGCGAGGACCGTCGCGATGGACGCGACCTGGAAGGTTTGCGGCGGGGAACGGTGGCGGGGTCAGTTTCCAACCATGCTCGCGGCGATGTTCACGCACAGGCCGAGCACGGCGACGTTGAAATAGAACGAGAGGACGGATTGTGCGAGGACGCTGCGTCGCGCGCTGCGTCCTCGCATGCCGATGTCGGCGGTCTGCGACGCAACGGCGATCGTGAACGAGAAGTACAGGAAGTCCCAGTAGTTGGGCGTGAGGTCGCGATCGGGGAAGACGAGCGCGGGCGCGCCCGGTTCGGAGTCGTAGTAAACGCGTGCGTAGTGCAACGTAAAGATGGTCGGAATCAGGAACCACGCGCCGACCAGCGTGAGGCCCGTGATGACCGAATGCAGCACCTTGGATGCGATGCCGAGGTCCTTCGTCGTGCCGAGTTCGAGCACGATGGCGACGATGCTCGCAACAGCCGCCACGCAGATCACGAACAGGACCGTGACCGCGTTTTCGTCGTCGCGCTGCGCGTGGCTGCGCACGCCTTCTTCGGTGGTGAAGGCCATGTGAAACCAGATGAGGACGAGATACACCCAGACCGCGGCGTCCCAGCCGAGCAGGACGCGCGCGGTAGGCGTGAGCCGGGCCGGCGACAGCAGGGCGACCAGAAGGCCGGCGGCGAGGCCGAGCATCATGTGTGGACGGTTGCGAAGCACCTGCGGGATGAGGTTCATGTCGTCGGAATCTGAAGCGTGGGCGGGGTGGCGGCGATTTTACCGCGCGCATCCGGTGATGCGGAGCGATATGTCCTGCTGTGTGGCTCGTCGGATCAGGAAAGGCTATATTGCTTGCGCGGCGGGCCATCGTCGCCTTTCACCCCGGAAAGGTGGCCCGCGTTCTGCAACACGATCGCAAACTTCATTCGCATCGCCCCGGACCCGGCGCGCCATCCCGTTGCCGGTTTGCATGAAACTCGTCTGGAGTACGCATGACAAATGTGATGCAGGACGGGATGCTTCAATCATCGGGCGCGCGGCCCGGCCGCCGGCAGTTCGTGATCGGCGCCTGCGCGGCTGCCGCAGTGCTTGCTTTCGCCGTGGCCGGTCGCTCCGGTTCGCCGCTGGGCTTCGGTCGCGTTCTTGCGGCGACGCCTGCCGATAGTGGCTACGACGCGTTTCTCGTGCTCTCGCAGCGCCTCACTGGACGCTCGACTTTCGACCAGCCGCTCGGCCAGCGCGTCTATGTGGCACTCGCGCGCGCGAACAGTCAGTTCGGGCAGAACGTCGGCGCACTCAATAGCTGGCTCCAGAACCACGGCGGCGTCCCATCGGACACCGTGACAGAAGCGCTCAAGAGCGACCAGCCGGAGCTTGCGACGACGGTCGGCAACATCATGCGCGCGTGGTATCTCGGTCTCGTGGGCGACTCGCCCCACGTTCAGGTGGTGGCCTACGAAAAAGCGCTGATGTTCGACCCGGTCAGCGACGTGCTGACCGTTCCGTCGTATTGCCGCGACGTACCGTTCTATTGGACGAAAAAGCCCGGCATCGGTCAGGCGCCGGCGTAGTTCGGCTGCTGACGCAAGACCACGCGTGTGAAGTCTCCCGCACAGCGGCTGACGTCGTGTCCCTGCGACGCGGCGCCAGTGCGCCAGCATCACAAGTCATCAAGCCGCGCACGGTCCCTGCGATGAAAGCCAGAACAAGAGGACGACAATGGCGATAGAAAATTCTGCCGACGTAGTCGTGGTCGGCTCGGGTGTGGCGGGCAGTCTGGTCGCGCATCAGATGGCCGAGGCGGGCGCTTCAGTGATTCTGCTCGAAGCGGGTCCGCGGCTTGCGCGCTGGCAGATCGTCGAGAACTTCCGCAACTCGCCCGCGAAGGCCGACTTCGCGACACCGTATCCTTCGGCCCCCTACGCGCCGCATCCGGAGTATTCGCCGCCCAACGACTATCTGGTCCAGAAGGGCGAGTACCCGTACAACTCGCAATATCTGCGGCTCGTGGGTGGCACGACGTGGCACTGGGCCGCCGCCGCGTGGCGTCTTCTGCCTTCCGACTTTCGCCTGAAAACGCAGTACGGCGTCGGCCGTGACTGGCCGTATCCCTACGAGACGCTGGAGCCGTGGTATCAGCTTGCCGAGGTCGAACTGGGCGTGTCCGGGCCCAACGCGCCATACGATCTCGGCTCGCCACGCTCGCAGCCTTACCCGATGGCCATGCTGCCGCTCTCGTACATGGACCAGCGCTTTTCGGACGTGCTCAATGCGAACGGCTTTCACGTCGTTCCCGAACCGGTCGCGCGCAACAGCCGTCCCTACGATGCGCGTCCCACCTGCTGCGGCAACAACAACTGCATGCCGATCTGCCCGATCGCAGCGATGTACAGCGGCGTGATCCACGCCGACAAGGCGGAGCGCGCGGGCGCGAAGCTCGTCCCGCAGGCGGTGGTCTATCGCATCGAGGCGAATAGCAACGGGCAGATCACCGCCGTCCACTGCAAGAGCCCCGATGGCAACAGTACGCGCGTGACAGGCAAGATTTTCGTGCTTGCCGCGAATGGCATCGAAACGCCCAAGCTCATGCTGATATCGACGAGCGATGCGTTCCCGCGTGGCATCGGCAACCGTTCCGATCAGGTGGGACGCAACCTGATGGATCACCCGGGCACGGGCGTCACGTTCCTCGCCAACGAGCCGTTGTGGCCCGGACGCGGTCCGATGGAAATGACGTCGGTGGTGAACTTCCGCGATGGTGCGTTCCGTTCCGAATACGCGTCGAAGAAGCTGCATCTCTCGAACGGCGTGAACACGATGGCCGTCGCCGCCGCGCTCATCAAGAACGGCCTGACCGGCGCCGAACTCGACAGGCAGATCCGCGAGCGCGCGTCGCGCACGCTCACCATCAACAGCTTCCATGAGCATCTTCCCGAGCCGCAGAATCGCGTGCTGCCCTCAGGCGAGCACAAGGACGCGCTCGGCATTGCGCAGCCCGAGATCCACTACTCGATCAACGATTACGTGAAAAAGAGCGCGGCCAACACGCACGATCTGTACGCGCAAATTGCGCAGCTTTTTGGCGGCACTGAAGTTGCGTTCGACGACACGTTCGCGCCGAACAACCACATCATGGGCACGACGATCATGGGGACGAGCGCCGCGGACTCGGTCGTCGACGCCGACTGCCGCACCCACGATCACTCGAACCTGTTCATCGCGAGCAGCGCGGTGATGCCGAGCGCGGCATCGGTGAACTGCACGCTGACGATTGCGGCGTTGTCGCTGAAGCTTGCCAACAAGCTGCGGCACGAGCTGTGACGCGCAACGGCCGGCCGGAGACAGACGATGAGCGAACGAAAGGCCCCGCGCATACGTACCGATGCGCCAGCCCGCGCGAAGCCCATGCGCAGCACGCGTGCGGCGTTTTCGACGATCTTCTTCTGCGCGTTCGCGCTTTATATCGCCTGGCATGCGTCCCACCACAGCCCGTCTGGTCCGCTCGATGAACTGCCGCTGCCTGCGGCGCACGGCGATGAGTCGAACGCAGGGGCCGCTGCCACGGAGGCGAACGCGCCGGAACTCGTGAAGCGCGGCCAATATCTCGCGCGCCTCGGCGACTGCGCGGCGTGTCACACGTCCGACAAAAGCCGCCCATTTGCGGGCGGTCGTGCGATTCCGACGCCCTTCGGCGCGATCTACTCGCCGAACATCACACCCGATCCCGACACGGGCATCGGCCAGTGGACCGATGCCGACTTCGTGCGTGCGATGCATGAGGGCATCGGCAAGGGCGGGCAGCGGCTCTATCCTGCGTTTCCGTACGTCGCGTTCACGCGCGTCACCGAGCGCGACGTGCTCGCGATCCGCGCCTACCTGAACACGGTCGCGCCGGTCCACTACAAGCCGCCGCCCAACGAACTGCGCTTCCCGTTCAACTGGCGCTGGCTGATGATCGCCTGGAACCTTTTCAACTTCGACGAAGGGCGCTTCGTGCCCGATCCGCAGAAAAGTGCCGAATTCAACCGCGGCGCGTATCTGGTCGAAGGACTCGCGCATTGCGAGGAGTGCCACACACCGCGCAACTTCATGCAAGGTTTGCGCAAGAACGAGCGGTTCGCGGGCGCGACGCAGGCTGGTTGGCAGGCGTACAACATCACGCCGGACCCCTTGAGCGGCATCGGGGGCTGGAGCGACGCTGCGCTCCGCGCCTATCTCGTGACGGGCGCCGCGGACGGCCACGGCAGCGCGGCTGGCCCGATGGCCGAAGTCGTGCAGAACTCGACGCAATATCTCACCGACGTAGACGTGCGTTCGATCACGACCTATCTGCGTGTGCAGCGGCCGATCCGGGGTGGCGTGACGCGTGCGCGCGACACATGGGGCCAGCCCGTCGCCGACGACGTGACGACGCTGCGCGGCACGTCGATCACGAGCGTGAACGGTGCGCAGCTTTTCGTCGCGAACTGCGCGAGCTGCCACAACTGGACAGGCGCGGGAGTGGGCGCGAGTGCGCCGGGCGCGTATCCGTCGCTGGTTCATAACAGCGTGGTGGGGGCCGCGAGCCCGAATAACCTGGCGATGGTGATTCTGCACGGCGTCACGCGCAACACGTTGCAGGCCGATGTACTGATGCCCGCGTTCGACAGCGAACTGACCAACGATCAGATCGCGGCGATCTCGAACTACGTGACGAAACAATTCGGCGATCCGCATGCGACGATCACGCCTGACCAGGTCGGCGCGCTGCGTGCCGCACAGCAGTAAGGTTGCTGAAATAAGCCGCGAACGCTCGTGCGGCGAGAGCGGCGCGTCGCGCATACGGGAGTCGCGTGCCGGACTATTATGAGGAAATGACACGCGTTACTGTTCCTGTCGTGCAGCATCACGAGAGCAACCGTGCCGGCCGCGATTTTGTGATCGGCGACCTGCACGGCTGCGTGGATGCGCTGCGTTATCTGCTCCGCGAGGCCGGCTTCGACCCGTCGCGCGACCGTCTTTTTTCCGTCGGCGATCTCGTCGACCGCGGCGACCAGAGCGAGGAGGCGCTTGCGCTCATCGACGAGCCGTGGTTCTTTCCGGTGCTCGGCAATCACGAAGACACGATGTGCGGCGTCGCCGAAGGACGCCTGCCGCGCTACCGCTGGTACGGCATCGGCGGCGCCTGGGCCGAGAAACTGGCCGACGGCGAACTCGTGCGCGAGGCGGAGCGGTTGCGCCGGTTGCCGCTCGTGCGCGTGGTGGGCGCGGGCGCTGAGCGCTTCAACGTGCTGCACGCGGAATTCTTCGGCGACGACAACGACCTCGACGCAGGCCGTTTCAACGACGCCGTGCGCGAACGGATGCTGTGGGGCCGCGAACTTGCCCTCGGCACGGTCAAGCCACCGAAGCGGGCGCTCTCGCTCACGTACTGCGGGCATACGCCCGTGCACGAGGTGAAGCAGATCGGCTCGCAGATGTTCATCGATACCGGCGCATTCATCCCTGAGGGCCGGCTCACGATGGTCGAGGCGCTCACGACGCGGAGCTGGTCCGTGTCCACGATCGACGCGCGAAAAGCGGGCGCGGCGGACTTCGCGCTGCCCTGAACGCGCCGTTCGGCGCGGCTCAGCGCAGTTCACACTCCCGGCTTCAAACGATTCGGTTCAACTCGAACACCATGTCGATGGTGTGACCGTTCCAGTTGTATTCCAGATACGCGGCGTGATGGCACGCGCGCACGAGCGACGTGCGCAGCGCCGCGAGACATTCGCCGCCTGCATCGCGCACGGACGGATACGCGATGCCGGGCGCCCCCGCCTCGCGTGCCGCGCGGCCGAGCGCCTGGCCCGCCGAGTAGTCGTCCGGAGAGAGCACCGCGGGATTGAGCGCGGGATCGCCGCGCAGATCGACCACGTCGCCTTCAGCCGCGACGGTGTAGAGACGCATCTGCTGACGCAGCGGCGGCTCGTCGGTCGCGGCGAGAAAACGCCCGGCGTGATAGCGCGTCTCCGCGATCGCGGTTTCGCGCGAGCGCGCGCAATAGAACACGCCATAGGTGCCGTCCGAAAAGCGGCTGCCCAGCGGATTCAGGTGGGTGAACGCCGCCATGATCGGTCCGTAGCCGGGCCCGAAGCGGCGCTCCTCGCGCGGCACGAGATCGAGGTCACCGGTTTCAGTGCGCAGGCGGTCGTTGGTCAGCGCTTCGAGCGCGTAGAGGGCGTCGAAGTCCTCTGGCGACGCTACGCGGTCGAACAGATTCACGGCGGGAAAGCGCGTGGGAATCACACGGTACGCGGGCGTCCACGCGAGCGGCGCGCTGCGCCAGCGGTCTTGCCAGTTCGCCTGCGTCACGCCCATGAGCCCCGCATCGCATCGAGATACTGACGCACGGCCACGAGATCGCTGATATTGCCCGCCAGCATGCGGTCGAGCGCGCGCCGGCCGCCAAACGGCGGCGCGCTGTTGGGACGCTTGACCCAGGCATCGGCGGCGGTGGGCTGCGGCAGCAGGATCTGCAGCGCCTTGTAGATGCCGAGCAGCAGCGACAGGCGCTCGAGCGTGTCGCGGCCAAGGCGCGCGCTTTCCGGCGCGTGCTTCCACTTGAAGAACGTCGAGCGGCCCGGCGAACCGAGCAGCACGATCTGCTCGTCGACGCCCAGATCCCAGTCGTGCGCGATTTTGAAGAAGGCGCGCAGGCCGGCAGCGGACATCTCCGTGACCGAGGGTTCTGCACCTGGTCGTCGAGCAGGCGTAGCTGACGAAGCGGCGGACGCGTGCGGCATGATTGAGTCCTAATATGAACTTTTGATAAATATTAGTCCATATATGGATTATTGCAAGGTTGGGATGGGTATAATCGCCGCCCTTAGCTGACGGATTTTGACGGGTGTTCAGGAGGGGCGTCGTGCGGGCAGTAGCAGTGTTGGTCGCGGCAATGTGGATGTCGACGGCGATGGCAGCCGGGCAGGTCAAGGAGACCTGGAACCCGCCTGAGTCTCGCCACGGGGTGGCGCATGCAGGCAAGCATGGCGCGCAGGTGCATGCACGGAATGGCAGTGCGCATCACGTGACGCATAGCGACCGCAGCCATGGCGGGAAGTCGGCCGGCAAGGCGAAGAGCAAGGCAGCAGGTACCGCCACGACGGCTGCGAAGAAGGCGGGCGGGCACAAGTCACCGGGTTCCGGAGAGCGACGCGCCTCGGCCGCGCACGGCGATCCGCAATCTCGCAAGGCTCACGCCGTCGCACGGCACGCCGAGCCTCACGCGAGCGCGACCCGGGCGAGCGTACAAGACGCGCCGCAAGTCCACGCCAACAGGGCGCGTTCAACCCGGCAACAACCGGCTGCGAGTCCGGCGCATTCCGTGCCCTCACACGCGCTGGCTACTAACGCGTCGAAGCCTGCTGAAGCGCTCCCGGCGCATCATGACAAGGTTGTCGCCCAGACGCCTTCCGCACCGGCTGTTCAGCCGCATGGTCCCGCGATCGCGCAACCGCAGGCACTGCCGCCGATTCTGCACTGACGATACGAGCGCCGGCGCGCGCTCACCCTGCCTCCAGACCGGCCGCAAACAACTGCAGCGTGGCCGCTGAACGCGGCTCACGCAAGCGCGAGTACATCAGCACGCGCGAAGCGGGCAGCGTGGGCAATCCGAACCGCGCGCCGACGTCGACGAGCCCACGGGGCGCAACGCGCCGCGCGAGCGGCGAAATCGCCAGCCCCGCCTCCAGCGCCGCGCCGATCGCGGCCACCCCACCGCCCACGAACACCTCGCTCCAGCCGATTTGCGCAGCGTCGAGCGCGCGGATGGCGGTCGCACGTACGGCACACGGCCCCGCAAGCAGGGCGAGCGGCAGCGGCGTGCGGCCGGGTTGCCACTGGAACCCGGGCGCCGCGAGCCAGACGAGCGGCTCGGCGAAGAGCGGCTGGGCGTCGGCACGCGGCATCTCGCTTTCCTCCTGACGCACGATCACCGCGTCGAGCCGCCGCTCGTCGTACTGCGCCACTAGCGCTGCCGAGAGGCCAAGATGCAGTTCGATCACGAGTCCCGGATCATGGGCGCGCAAGCTCGCAAGCTGACGCGCGAGCTGCGCGTCGGCGACGTGCTCGCTCAGGCCTAGCGAGAGCCGCCGCTCATTGTCGGCTAGCGTGCCGAGCGCTCGCTCGTGCGCGCCCAGTAGATCGCGTGCTGCGCCGAGGAACGCGAGTCCATCCGCCGAAAGCCGCACGACGCGCGGCGTCCGTTCGAGCAATCGCCTTCCGAGGTGGCCCTCGAGGCGCTTGAGCTTGAGACTGACGGCCGATTGCGTGGTGTCGAGCGCGTCGGCGGCGCGCGTGAAGCTGCGCAGCTCGGCGACCAGGACAAAGGCTCGCACCGCATCGAGGTCGAGTGTTTTCATTTCTTATGTAAATGGATGAAATAGCAAATCATGGCTGTTTATTATGATAGTGCTCGCCTAAGCTCCTGTCATGTTCCGTTACCCGAAGGAGAACGACATGCCATTTACCCGGATCGCTGTTCGCACGGGCAAGTCAGCCGAATATCGCCAGGCGCTGGCGCAAGGCGTGCACCGCGCGCTCATGGAAGTGTTCAAGGCGCCCGAGGACGACATCTTCATGCTCGTGAACGAGCACGACGCCGATAACTTTTTCTTCGGCCGGCATTACCTCGGCATTGAGCGCAGCGACGACCTCGTGATGATCCAGATCGCGGTGAGCAACACGCGCGGACAGGACCAGAAAAAAGCGCTCTTTGCGCAGATCGCGCGCAATCTCGCGGAAAGTTCGGGCGTGCGGCCCGAGGACGTGTTCGTCAATCTCGTGGACGTGGCGCGGGAGAATTGGTCTTTCGGTAATGGCATTGCGCAATATGCGACGTGAGCGTGAGTGGGGCGCTGCATCGTCGATGCTTCGCAGTTGCGATTGGCTCAGTCGATCGAAATGGTTGACCGTGGCCGGGCGGCCAGTCGCGCCGCTCGTGTGTGTCACCCCGCGGCGGGCGACGAGTTTGCGGTAGCGGTGTCCTCATGTGACCGATGAGGCCACGCCCAGCGAATTCGCCACAGCAGGCGACGCCACGCTGGAGCAAGGGGTCTATGTAGCGCCGGGCTTCATGTTTTCGAACTCGAATCGATTCGATCGCTTCCTGCGCATCAATTGCGGCACGCCGCATTGCGAGGAACTCGAAAGCGCTATGGCGACCGTTGCGTCCATTGTGCGGCGACTCGCCCGGGCCTGGAAGGTGTTATGCACTTTTGTTAAGGGCTGCAAAGTGGGCAAGCATAAGCACGGAGAACACGACGAAATGCAGACCAGCCAAGGTTTCGGGCAAACGCTCGTAGTCTCCTGGTCTGGCGGCGGAAGCGGTTGAGCCAGCCGAAGCTACGCTCCACCACCCAACGACGCGGCAGCAGTACAAAGCCTTTTTTCGCCTCCGGCAACCTGACCACCTGAAGCTCGATGCCTTCGTCGTGCGCGGCCTCTGCAGGCTCTTCGCCGGTATAGCCCTGGTCAGCGAACGCGATTCTCACTGTCTGCCCTGTGGCCTGCTGGACCTGTCGCGCCAGTTCCCCGACCTGTGCACGCTCCTGTTCATTGCGGGTTAGCGACGCTAATTAAATAACATTCCTAACCACCAGCGATGAACGTGGCGTAGTTATCTGCATTGTTCAACGCGGCCTTGGCGTTATCCAGTGCGAGGTATTGGTCGTGGTCAGCGCCGTACGTATTGTCCGCGGTGTTGCCGATGGTGCTGAAGTGACTTAGCTCGTGAACAAACGTGTGTTCGATTGTATTTGGGCCATATCCGTGACTATAGCCATCGCTAAAGATGCTTGGCGAAATAAAGATCTGTCCATCCCGATAGCGAAACACGTGTGCTAAAGAACCAGGCGATGAATCAGCCGTCACTGTGTACTGGTTGTGTGCGAGCGCATGCTGCATTTTGCTCAATACCTGTTTCACGTGCTCTACGTTTTCAGGTTCCGGTGCTCCGAACCAGCGTACAAAATCGCGGTCGGGACCATGCGTGACGAGCTTGTCGAGTTTTTCGTCAATCATGCGCCTGGCGTTCTGATACGCCTTTCGCAGCGTCTCTTGTTGCGCGGCGTTAAAACCCTCGAAAACTGGCTCGCGTGGTCGTGCGGAAGGTAATGTCGCCGCGCCGAGATTGCCCAGAATATTGCTGCTATTGCCTCCCAGATCCGCCCCTCCAGGGGCATTGCTTCTTCCACTGTTTGTGGAAGTGTGCTGGGCAATGCCATCGTTGATGCGGTAGATATGATTGCCATCCCGGCCCCTGATGCCTCGCAGGTGATTTCCCGCGATATCCCATGTATCGCGTGTGGCGTTACCCGTCTTGTGCCATGCGTCGCGTATGTGGTTACCTGCAGTGCCCCATGTGTCGCGTGTGATGTTACCTGCTTTATCCCATGATTCGTGTATGTGGTTACCCGCCTTATCCCACGTATCTCGTGTTGAGTTGCCCGCTTTATCCCACGATTCGTGTATGTGATTACCCGCCTTATCCCATGTGTCGAGCAGTATGTTGCCCGCCTTGTCCCGCGTGCCGCGTATATGCTTGCCCGCCTTGTCCCACGTATCGCGTATTGCGTTACCCGTTTTGTCCACGGAGTCGCGAATGCTGCAATCGCTGGTCTCTGTATCGCGTAGATCGTCTGCCTCAGGCACTCCGGCACGGGGTTGCGGACAAGAAACGGCCGCCCCGGTTGTAGGTCCGCGTTCAACTGCCGAACGGCCTCGAGGTTCGTTCGCTCCGGCACGATCAGCTTGCAGCAGTGTCGGACCGCTATTTCCGGGACTGCACACGGAATGAAAACTGGAGGGAGGGTAGATGTCCATAGGTTTTCCGATCAAGTAGCTGTAATTTGCGCGCGACAGGAACACGGAGGTAACGCTCCGGTATGTCTTTCGCCCGGTTACATCGGGGCAACTGCTTGCGGTGCATGTGACGCCGGCCAATGAACAGGAGCGTGCACAGGTCAGGGAACTGGCGCGACAGGTCCAGCAGGCCACGGGGCAGACAGTGAGAATCGCGTTCGCTGACCAGGGCTACACCGGCGAAGCGCCCGCAGAGGCCGCGCGCGACGAAGGCATCGAGCTTCAGGTGGTCAGGTTGCCGGAGGCGAAAAAAGGCTTTGTACTGTTGCCGCGTCGTTGGGTGGTGGAGTGCAGCTTCGGCTGGTTCAACCGCTTCTTTAACAACGACCGCTGCGAAGCGCGATGGACGAGTCATGCCGTCCATTGGCTTGTGCCGTTGCCGATGCGGCGTTCCAGTCATATTCAACCGCGCGGAATTCGACTTTCCAGTCCAGTCCGGTTTTGACCACAAAGGCATATCGCGCGTGGGGCGAACCCATTTCCACGCGATGAGGAAAGGGCTGGTCATCGTCGTACGCCTGAAGGCCGACACTGCCTGGATTCACGATCAGTCGCCCGTCATCGAGTTTCATCGAGCGCTGCACGTGAGTGTGACCGCAAAGAATCAGCTTCGAAGCCGTATCCCCTGCGCGAAGTTTGACTTCATCGTGCGTCGCCTTCCTGCATCCGGCGTCCGCTACGGTTTCCAGAAAGTAGGTCAGATCATCTTTCGGCGTTCCGTGGACGAGGAGAATATTTTCGTCAAGCGACAACGTGTCAGGCAATCCGGCGATCCAGGCCAATTGATCCGGACGCAGGCAATCGAGCGCCCAGCGGTCGGACAGACGCATACGCTCGCGATCGACCGTCAGCACTTGTCTTTCATGATTACCACGGATAGTCGGAAAATCGAGAGCCATTAATCGATCTGCGGTCTCGCGTGGATGCAACGCACCGGAAAGAATGTCGCCGAGATTGACGATCAGGTCTGCGCCAGCGGAGCGAATATCTTCCAGCACGGCGTCTAGCGCAGCGAGGTTACCGTGAATGTCGGATAACACAGCGATTTTCATGGCGATAACGGGTGTAGTCGAAGGCAGCCGTATTGCTGCAAAAACCCGGGGGTTAGCTGGCGAGTCGACTGAAACGCTGCTCGATCACTTCCGTGCCCCATTGCGTACCCGCAAATTCATCGGTCAGCGTAAAACCGGACAGCTCGTACAAATGGCGTGCGGCATCCAGTCCCTTGAATGTCCAAAGGTACGTCTCGCGAAACGGCTGCTCGTCCACGAAGCGCATTGCTCGCGTCATGAGTTGCCGACCAATGCCCGTGCCGCGCAATGAATCGTCGACGATGAACCAGCGCAAACGTGCGATTCCAGACACGACGTCTCCATCGATGGCGAGAGAAGCGAGCGCGCGACCGTTCTCGAGATAAAGCCAAAGCGCTTTGCCGTCGGCGGGGAGTGCGTCCGCGAATTCCGCGAGTTCAGTTGCGACCTTCTTCTCGAAGTACGAACCAAACCCCCAGTGCTCTGAACAAAAACGCGCATGCAGGCTCGCAATATCGCCGATGCAACCGGGTCGATAACCTTCGACAATAGGCGTCGCATCCAGCTTCGTGCCGGTCGCCGCGATGTCGTTGTCTTTCGCCAAGGCATCGGCGTACAGCGCGAGGGAGCGAAGCAGGGCTTGCTGGTCGGAGGGAATCATGCGTCGGAGGGCGTTGGACACCTGATCCGTAGCGAACTGGTCAATCTTCTTGCGGAGTTTCTTTCCTTCAGCCGTCAGGTACAACTCGGACGCTCTCGCATCGTCGCTGGATACGCGACGCTCCACGTATCCGGCCGCTTCAAGGCGCCCAACTTGCCGGCTCGTATTCGATTTATCCAGACGCAGGATGTTTCCCAGTTCCTTCGCGCTAATGCCTGGCCTCATGCCAATTTCAAGGACAGCGTGAACTGCCGAAGGTGCCAGGTCACTATTGGCAAGGGTCGCGCGCATGAAGCCCAGTTCGCGAACCAGCTTGCGGGAGAAATCGCGGAGTTCGAGGATTGTCGTGTCGCGGGGCTTCGCGGGAGCATCAATGAGATCCATGGCTCGTCCAGAAAAGTTGCGATTCGCAAGTAATATTAGTTGCGATGCGCAACTCGGTCAAGGCGGGTTTTACCGGCGTGTGAATCCACCGCATGACGCTGTTCGCGTCGTTGAGGATGTGGGGTCCGGAGCACTCTGACGAGTACCGTTTTGACAATTCCAGGTATTCTTCAACTCGATACTTGCGTACTGCCTCATTCGCACGCCAGGCGAAAAGCACATCATTGCTTGCTCGTCTGCACTCGTCGACGCATACCATTTTCCCCTGCCAGGCTGGCAGAGCCCAAAGGAGGCAGCATGAAGACAAGCGGCGCGGGCGGAATAATCAGAGCAATGTCCTTTGCGGCCATCGCGAGTTGTGCAACGTATGCGAACGCTCAAACGGATGCGAGCACCCCGGCCGGGGCGGCCGTGCAAAGGGTGGCTTCGACGTCGCCGCCTGGCACCAGGCCGGACACGTCGATCATTCGCGACGTTCGCCGTGCCCTCAGGCGCGTACCGGATCTGGATGATTCAGAGATTCACATCAGGGCGCGTCTCGGCGTCGTGACGCTCACCGGGTGGGTGCCGGAGAGCTGGCAGATCTCGCGCGCTGGCATCGCAGCGAGAAACGTGCTCGGAGTGAGGGCCGTGTCGAACAGATTGAAAGCGCGCGATGAGGATTCAGCGAGTTGAGCAACGTCCTGTTGCATCGATCGGTTGAACCCACGGAACGATGGAATCGATCGAGGACCCGTATTGCAGTGATCGCGAATAGCGGTGCGGGAGACCGATTCACATCAGGCCTTAACAGAGGCTTAAGAACAGCGTTAAACGAAAAAAATATACTTCTCAAGCGTTATAAATTGAGGCCGATAGATAGAACGCAGTACCCACATCTTCTATCGGGAGAATCAGATGTCCATTCAGGCCATTACTCAAAATACCGCACAGGCGACAGGTCAGTCCGTCACGTCGAGTTCGGGTTCGGCGTCGACGGCTGCAACGTCCGGCACCAGCTCTTCTTCGAAGACGGGATCGAGCACCAGCGCGCCCACGTCATCGACTACGGTCAGCATTAGCAGCGCTGCGCGTGCGTTACTGGCGGAAGCCACGGAGACCTCCGTTCAAACCGCGCAGGAAGCCGCAAAGGGGGATCGGCAGGCGCAGCGTCTGCTTGCAAAGGAGACGGCTAACAAGGTGCAGTAAGCGCGCAGGACTGAACGGCACAGGGTGTCTGCAATCGTCGATAGCAGAATAGATTTCCAGACCTGTGCTCCAGTCGTTGTGGTGCCCGCCGTTACGGCGGGTACCCATCAACGCTTGAACATAGCCTTCGTTGTATCGAGTTCGATTGGCGAGGACGAATGCTGGTGGACGATCTTCCACGCGTCGTCCTTCTGCCTGAGCGTTACGGTCAGCCGGTTGTCCATTGAACGCAAAACCGCGCCGTCGTCGGTAACAGCTTTGTACGTCACGAAGGCGTGAACAGCGGCGAGGTCCTGCGAGGTGATCGTCTGCACTTCGCTGAAATCCACGATTACGCTTTCTGCGCCCAGCGAACCGAACCAGCCCGCCACCATGCTGCGCCACGCCGTGATGCCGTTGTATGACCAGACACCCCACATGTCGAAGACCGATACGTCCCGGTCGTACAGGTCGACAAAACCCTCGACGTCTTTTGCGAAAACCGCGGCTTTGTAGTCGTGCAGGACCTGCAGGATTGGATCGGCGAGTTTGTCCACAGTGTTTTCTCCTGGATCAGATTGCGATGGCGGTTAGAACCCGGTTGGCACAGCAAACGTTCGTCAAGCGCAAATCAGACTACTGCAAAACACGGCTTAACGCTCGCTTTGGCGATGTGGCGCATGAACAGTCCTCGTGTCGAAATGCAATTTCCGGGTGACTGCTTATGCATGACTCATACTGCAGGCGCTTGCAGGCGCAATTAGCTGAATCGCCGTTCAGGTCGCGGACGTTACTGCAGGCAGGCGATACTTTCCGCTCGACAAAACGGCATCGGGAAGTCAGGCACGCGGAATCAGCGTGAACGTGACTGGGTCAGCGATCAGGTCGAACCATGGGCTGGAGAACAGCGTGTCGGTGTTGGGCGCGGTTATCAGACCGACCGAGACATCGGCGACATGCAGGCGAGCGTAGAGGACGTTGGATTCGGCGCCTTTCGCCAGTGTAAGTGCCCGCGTGGCCTCCATTGTCAGGAGCGGCAGTACGTACAGGTAAGCGTCGTGGGCCGTCGCGCTCGACGCACCCAGCTTCAGGCAATCGCGCCGTTTCATGGCAAAACACCGGCGAGCGCCGACGATCGCAGTACGCGATCGGGTGGCCCGGTCGCAGCAAGAATTCAGACGCGCCGCATGCGCTTGGGCACGCGGCGCCAGTGCGCGCTACAGCGCGCGGCTCACGAGCAACGGATCGACGGATCCGATCGCTTTGCTATCGCGGCTGGTGTAGGGCAGCTTGTGCAGCACGTAGCGCATTGCGTTCAGGCGTGCGCGTTTCTTGCAGTCCGAGCGGATCACGGTCCAGGGCGCGTCCGCGGTGTCGGTCTGCGAGAACATCGCTTCCTTGGCCACCGTGTACTCGTCCCACTTGTCGAGCGACGCCAGATCGACGGGGCTCAACTTCCACTGCTTCAGCGGATGAACTTTGCGCTCCTTGAAGCGGCGTCGCTGCTCCGCGCGACTTACCGAGAACCAGAACTTGATCAGATGGATGCCGCTGCGGATCAACTGGCGCTCGAATTCCGGTGCATGCTGCATGAACTCGGTGTATTCGGTGGGCGTGCAGAAGCCCATCACGCGCTCGACACCCGCGCGGTTGTACCAGGAGCGGTCGAACAGCACGATCTCGCCCGCCGAAGGCAGGTGCTGCACATAGCGCTGGAAGTACCACTGGCCGCGTTCGACCTCGGTGGGTTTCTCCAGGGCGACGACGCGCGCGCCGCGCGGGTTCAGGTGTTCCATGAACCGCTTGATGGTGCCGCCCTTGCCGGCCGCGTCGCGGCCCTCGAACAGGATGACTACGCGCGCACCGGTTTCCCGCACCCACGCTTGCAGTTTGAGCAGTTCAACCTGCAGTCGGTATTTCTGGCGTTCGTACGCGCGTCGTGACATCAGGTTGCGGTACGGATAGTTGCCTTCGCGCCAGCCCGCCGCGAGCTCGTCGTCGGGATGGCGCGAGCGTCCGTTGATCAAGTCGGCAGGATTACCCTCGAGAATCAGGCTGCGCAACCGGGCGGCTTCGTCCGGCGACATGCCTTTCATCAGCGCCGTGATCGAATCGAGCACCGACGTGGATGGCGTGTGCGCTGTGTTCTCCGCTGCGACGACATCCCCCATCGCGCCTGCATTAACCTGCGTGGCCGCTTCCACAGCATCCTCGACCGCGTCCTTTTCGACTTCCTGTGCCGTGACGGACACGAGCCGCCCACCTGGGCTGGTGTTTCGCTGCGCGCGCACGATGGTGGGCTCGTTGGGCTCTTTCGAGGAAGAGGATGTTTCCGTGGCAAGTTTTGGCATAGGTATTTTTTTTAAGATTACGGAAAGGCAAGGAAGCCTGGTGGCGTCGTGGTCCCTTCGTTGTTGCAGGCGTCGATGGTTGGCACGGGAGCGGCAAATCCGCCCTTCAATGCCAGCCACCGCGCCGGCTACCGCGCCAGTGGCCCTGCTGGCGCGGTACAGGAGCGCGCCAGCGCATGCTCATGCGCTGGCGGCGACCATGTAGTACGTGCACCGTGCTCCGACGCACGGCGAAATTCAGACGTTCGAAGCTTTGCGGAGGATCTGGTAGAGCGAGTCTTTGAGCTGAAGTTTTTCCTTCTTCAGGTTCTCGATCGTCATGCCGTCGGCCGGGACGATACCGGCCTCCATGTTTTTGATCTGCTGATCGAGATCGTTGTGGCGATCGAAGATTCGTGCGAAATGCTCGTCCTCGATTTTGAGGCGAGAAATCAGGTCTCTGTATTCGGGAAACACTCGATACTCCTTGCAAACATCAGATTTGTAGGAACAATACTGTAAGCATTTTTTCATTGCCGCCAAATTGCTGACTTGATAATAGTCAAGATGTCAGGGTACGGAAGAGTCAGTGCGCGTAATCGACGTGTGCGCCACCCAGAGCTGTCAGACGGCCGTATAGTATTGGGGACAGTAAGTCTGATTTATGTCAGTGTCACGCCGTTTCGATTTTCCCCGGTCCTTGTTTGGCGCGTCCTTTCGTTCGTGGAGCGTTCATGGTTCGTGTTCTCGAAATCGCGCTGGAAATCGTCCTTTCCGCGTCGCGTGACCGGATCGCCGATGACCGGCATTCCCGTGACCGAACCACTACGGCCCTCGCGAAGACACTTGCTGATGCGCTGCCGCAACTCATTGCGGTGTCGTGTGAAAAAGAGCGCGTGACGACAATCACGTTCGATCAGGATGCCAGATTGACTCGCGCGGGCTGGCGGGTTGCCGTCGAGACCCGCGGCGACCGGCAACAGGTCGTCGTGTCGAATCGTCAGCGTTGTACGCCGGGCATCACGACGCTCACGTCCATCTTCGAGGCGCCGCTCGACGCGAGCGGGTTCGCCACTTCACTGTTCGACACGGCACCCGAGCCATTTCGGGAAGTGCTGGCCGCAGCAGGCGTGCCCGTGCCAGCCGCCGAGCTGCACGGCGAGCGCAGTTGCTGGCGGTGGACGCGGGATGGTATCGACGCCGAACTCATACTGGACGCCGGTCTTCACGATCCGAACCATGCGGGCGACGAGTCTCCGTGGCCGAACGAGCTTCGCGTGCGCGTGCCGTGGCCCGAGGGGAGCGATGACGCACCGATCGTGGACACCTTGTTCGCCTGCGCACACGATCTCGTCGATGCGCTTCCTTCCAGCGTGTGCGCCTTCGTCCGTATGACCGATGCACTGGAGCGTGCGGCCGGGCGCCACGAGCGCGGCCTCGCCGGTGACGACGAAGCCGTGCGTGCGGAACCCGTCGACCTGGGCGGCGTAACCACCGCCGACGCCGCGCTCGTGGTGATCGGCCGCAACATCAGCGCGCAGTGGTTCGGCAACGACGCGTTCGTGCACGATTCGGCCAGGACCGAGTTCATCCATCAGATGCGCGTCGCGCAGCGGCGGCTGAGCACCGCGATGCGGATCTTTTCGCACTGGCAGGACGCGATGTGGGCCGAACGTATCAAACCGGATCTGAAGTGGCTGGGCGGCCTGCTGGGCGACGCACGCGATCTCGACGTGTTCGTCGAGTCGACCCTGGCCGCGCTCGCCGCCGCCGACACCGATGCCGCGCGCTGGGACGCCGTGCGCGAAGAGGCCGAAACAGCGCGGCGCGCGGCGCGTGAGCGGGTGCGCGAGGCACTGGCTTCGCCGCGCTATGCGCACGTCGCGCTGGCGTGGCTGCAATGGCTGGCGGCGCTGGCGCGACGCACGCGCGCAGACGCCGGGAACGCCCGCCCGCTGCATGCGCATGCGGCCAGGCGCGTGCGCCGCTATTACTCGCGCCTTGCCAGGACGCAGAAGCTCACGGCAATCGACGAGTCGAGCCGCCATCTCGCGCGTATCAACGCCAAGTATCTGCGTTACACGCTGGAGTTTTTCGAGTCGATCACCTCGCGTCGCACGCGCACGGAGACCGTGCGCACGCTCACCCGTCTGCAGACGGTTCTGGGTGACGGCAACGACGCGGCCGTTGCGCTGCGCTTTCTTCAGATGATGGAGGTCGAGCCGTATCAGATCGGGTTCGCGCGTGGGTGGTGCGAAGCCGTCAAGCGCTACACGGCGCGCGAAGGCGAGCGACTGCTGCGCGAACTGCACAAGCCGAAAGTCTCCGGCGGCTGAGTCGTTGTTGCCCGTCCTCTCTATAATCGAACGCCCAATCCCCATCAGCCCTGCATCACGCCATACCGCGATGAATCCTTCCTCACAGTCCTCTTCAGACACCGGGGCTTCCGCGCATGACCTCGGCGTCGGCGGTTCGGTCTGGCTTCAGTCCGGCCAGCAGATGCTCGGCGGCGCTACGCGTATCGCGCTGCTCGCTGCGATCGGCGAAACGGGCTCGATCACGGGCGCCGCGAAGGCGGTCGGTATGAGCTACAAAGGCGCGTGGGACGCCATCGACGCAATGAACAATCTCGCCGGCGTTCCGCTCGTCGAGCGGGCGGCTGGCGGCAAGGGCGGCGGCGGAACGACCCTGACGCCGCGCGCACTGCGCCTCATCGACACCTGGCGTGCGATCGAACGCGAGCATCGGCGTTTCCTCGAACGGGCGGCTGCGGCCAGCGGGCTCGGCGGAGCCGATTCCACGCAGGCGTTCGACAGCGACTGGGCACTGCTCAGCCGCTTCAGCCTGCGCACGAGCGCACGCAATCAGCTCTACGGCACCGTGGCGGCCATCGAGTACGGCGAGGTGAACGACGAGGTGTCGATGACACTGCCGGGCGGCCAGACGGTGGTGGCGGTCGTGACGCGCGAGAGTACGGAGGCGCTCGGGCTGGCCGTTGGCGCGGCAGCGGTTGCGCTCGTCAAGGCTTCGTCAGTTGTGCTGGTTGCAGGGGAGGAGGCCGCAACGCGGCTTTCGGCGCGCAACCGTCTCGCGGGTGCGGTCGGCCACGTGCGGCGCGGCGCGGTGAACGCCGAGGTGACGCTCGATCTCCCGGGCGGCACGGTGATCGCAGCCGTGGTGACCGATGCGAGTGTCGACGCGCTCGGCCTGGTCGCCGGCGTAGCCGCGACGGCCGTATTCAAGGCTTCGAGTGTGATTCTGGGTGTGAGCGGCTGAGTCCGCTCTCAGGCGTGACTCGGCACGGGAAGCGTAACCGTTCTGTGGGTCTGCGAGATCGGCGACGCCGGTGAGTGCGGCACGCGGTTGGCCTTCCAGCGGGCGCGCACATACGGCCGCTCGTGACCGGAGACCGTTAGTGCGATATCCGTGACCCAGCGATGCGTCGGCACGCGCACATCGTGCAACGCGAACGTCAGCGCGGCGAGACTCAACGCGACCACCGACGCCGTCAGCCGGCCCGTCTGCGCGTTCCACCAGTAGCCAATGAACACCAGCGCCGTCAACGCACCGACCAGGCAACCGGTAACGGACTCGGACGGCGAATGCGCTTCCAGCACGACGCGCGAGCATCCCACCGCAACCCCCACAGCCAAGCCGATGAGGACACCTGCGATCCGCACCGGCGTGCGCACGCCTTGCAGCATCAGGAAAAACGCAACCGGATAGACGGCGGTGGACAGCATGGCGTGGCCGCTGAAGCCAGTGAAGTCGAGATCGCGCACGCCCACGCCCCAGCCGAGGAACGCCACCTTCGTGGCGGTCACGAGAACGACGGCCCCACCAAGCAGCAGCAACCAGCTTGCCGCCATGCGCCAGGAGTAGCCGGTCACAAGCCAGAGGGCGATCGCGAGCGCGAGCGGCAGGGTGAGGCCCGCGCCGCCGAGGTTCGTGATCGCATACCACAGGTGAACGGGTAGGTCTGGCATGAGTCAGCGCCGTCACGGCGCATTGGAAAGGGTTACTTGTTTAACGCACGAGCGCGCGGAGGGACAGACACGCACGCCTCATATTTTTGAAGTATAGCCGCGCGCGACGGGCGCGGCGGTTCGGGTCCCGCCAGGGTCCAGGATGCACTGCACGATTGTCCGTCAGGGTTTGCGTACACAGATCTGCAACCTCGTCTGTTTGATGCTATGGTGCAATGCACAACGAAGCGGCGCGGTGGATTGCCGCACCGTATCCGACCCTCTTTCACGAGGACGACGATGACGAATAATCTGACGAAGTTGTGGGCCACTAGCGTGCGACGTCTGCTCGCCACCCAGACCCGGGCTGCCCGCGCTGTAATGCGCGAGGCGGACCGGCATACGAAACATCCCCAACCACCGTGGCGGGACGCGCAAACCGGGACAGCGCCAGCGCCTGGCAAGGGCGCCGCGCCTGCGGCGGCCGCCTCCGCCGTAGCGCCGCATCAGGCGACATCCCGAGTGACACCCCAGGCGACGCCTGCGCGCGAATCTCGCGTAGGCCCGCGTGCGGCTGCCTGGGCCGCCGGCGAGTGGCGTCGCGCCGAGCACATCGTGCCAGCCACGCCGCAACGCGCATCGCGCGCACTACATCACGGTCTCTACCTGCCGGCGAATCGTCACACGGCGGGGATGCCGCTCGTCGTCATGCTGCACGGCTGCAAGCAGTCGATGGACACGTTCGCCGAAGGCACGCGCATGAACCTGCTCGCCGACCGGTACGGCTTTGCCGTGGTGTATCCCGAACAGTCCGAATTCGCGCACCCGCACCAATGCTGGCAGTGGTACGACGCGCGCGACGAGGCTGGCGGCGGCGAGGCGGCGGCGGTCGTCTCGCTCGTCGATGCGCTCGTCGACGAGTATGGTTTCGACGCTTCGCGCGTCTATCTCGCGGGGTTGTCGGCGGGTGCCGGTCTCGCGGCGCTGCTGGCCGTTCGCGCGCCCGGGCGGTTTGCGGCGGTCGCGCTGCATTCGGGCCCGGCATTCGGAGAGGCCAGATCGGGTGTCACCGCGCTCGATGTCATGCGGCGGGGGCTTCACACGGACCCGGTCGAACTGCTCGAACGGCATCTCGGCGACGAGGCGCATCCTGGCATGCCCGCGATCGTCGTGCAGGGCGACGACGACGCCGTGGTTGCGCCGATCAACGCCGAGCAGCTTACGGTGCAATTTCTGCGACTGAATGGCCTCGCCGACTCGGACGGAGTACGGCCTGACGTCAGGTCGCGCGAATCGGAGCGGGAGGGGTTCGTCGTGCAGGACTACGCGCGCCGGGGCGCGAACGTGGTGCGCCTGTGCCGTGTGGCGAATCTCGATCACGCATGGAGCGGCGGCGACGACGCCGTGCCCTTCCATTCGGCGATGGGGCCGGACGCCAGCGCGATGATCTGGAGCTTTTTCGAAGGCCACCGCCGTGAAGCGGCCAACGATGCCTGGTGCGTCGAAGTGGCCAAGGGTGCGAGCTAGGCCGCGGCCGATTCGAAGTGTTATTCGACTCCGATGGCTGACAGATGATTAGGGTTTACCCTATAATTCTGTCATCCCGTCGGGGTGAATATCTTTTCGAAGCAGGTCCGAATCATGCAATTCCTGAGCCGTCTTTTCCTGTCCATCATGAAGCCTTCCGACGTGGTCGAAAGAGAGCGCGAAGAGGCCTACCTTGCAGACGCGGTCGATATCTACGATCTGGAATTCCGACTGCGCAAGCTAGACCGCGAGAAGGCGACGCGTCATCCGGCCTGGATGAGCCAGCGCTGATTCCGGTGCCTGGATGGCACACACGTGGCCCGTATGGCCCATTCGGCGCCGGCCTGACGCTGTTGGCCGCGTGGCCTTGCGAGCGACCTGAGAGAGCGCGAACGGCGCGCATGGCGCCGCCCGAACGGGGACTTTAGCGGCTGGGGTCGGCTGGATCGCCGGCCTGCTGCTCCTGGACACCGAAGCAGCCGCGATAAGTGGCGTAGAACGAGCAGTACAGCATCGTCACCACGACGATGAGCGCCGCCATCAGCAGAGCCGGGGCGAATTCGCCCGCGCCGAGCGCCTGCGCCAGCAGCGTGAGCACGAGCGAAACGCTGATCGACACCGCCATCCACAACGCCCAATACACCACGAAGGCGCCCTTGTTGCGCCAGCAGCTCACCACGCTGAAGAACATCGCCTTGGCCGGCGGCACGTCATGCCAGGCCGTCAGCACGGGGGCGAACCAGAACAGCATGGCTACCGGCACATACAACACCATCGACGCGAGCAGCGCGAGCGGCGTCTCGCTGTTTCCGAACGACTCGGCATCCATCGAACCGCCGATGGTCATCAACTGCAGCAGTGTGCCGCCATCCACGAGCGCCGATGCCGCGAGCACGAGCGCCATCGCCACCACATAAATGCCGCCGAGCGCGAAAAGGCGCTTCGTCGTCGTCTGGCCATACGTGCGGAAGCCGTCGACGAGAATGGTCGGAAAGACCGGCTTGCCTGCAATCGTGTCGCGGCAGGCTGCCATGAAACCGACCGCTACCCCAGGCACGAAGAGGAGCGGCAGCACGGCGCCCACGACCGGGATGGCGGAGATGAGCGTCCCCACCAGCAGATAGGTAAAGAACAGCGTGAGGAACGCTAGCGGGCTGCGGCGGAACAGCCAGATTCCCTGGCGGAACCAGACGTAACCCGTTTTCGCGGGAACTTCGATCAGTTGCATGAACCTGGCTCTGCGTGAAGGACATCGGAGGCATCGCCGGCGCGGCGCTCACGCAGGATGCGTTCGAAGTGGCCGGGATCGTGCGGCTTGAGCAGTTCCGCCGAGCGCGGCAGATAAAAATCATACAGACGCGACACCCAGAAGCGGTAAGCGCCTGCGCGCAGCATATCGTTCCAGTGGCGCACTTCCGCGGACGTGAACGGGCGCACGGTCTGGTAGGCGCGCAGCAACGCCACGGCGCGCGCGCGGTCCAGCTTGCCCGTCGCGAGGTCCACGCACCAGTCGTTCACGGTGACCGCCACGTCGAACAGCCACTTGTCGCAGCCCGCGAAATAGAAGTCGAAGAAGCCGCCGAGGCGTACCTCATGACCCGGCGCCGGATTGGCGTGCGCGAACAGGACGTTGTCGCGGAAGAGATCGCAGTGGCACGGGCCGCCCGGCAACGCGGCGTAATCGGGCGAGGCAAAGAGCGCGCGCTGGTGCGCCAGCTCGCCCGAAAGCAGGTCGCGCTGTGCTTCTTCGAGAAACGGCAGCACCGCGGGCACCGTTTCTTCCCACCACGGCAGGCTGCGCAGATTCGGCTGATCGCCCTTGAAGTCGCGGCCCGCGAGGTGCATGCGCGCGAGCATCTGGCCCACTTCCGTGCAGTGCTCCACGCCGGGCGCGAGTTCGGGAACGCCGTCGAGCTTCGTCACGATCGTCGCCGGCTTGCCGTGCAGCAGGCCGAAGAGGGCGCCGTCGCCGCGCGGCATGGGGTCGGGCACCGGCACACGATGCGACGCGAGGTGGCGCATCAGGTCGAGGTAGAACGGCAACTGGTCCGCCGACAGCTTTTCGAAGATCGTCAGGACGTATTCGCCGCGCGTCGTCGTCAGGAAGAAGTTGCTGTTTTCGATGCCGGACTGGATACCGCGGAATTCGACGACGTCGCCGAGATCGTAGTCGCGCATCCATGCGCCGAGCTGGGTTTCTGTGACAGCGGTGAAGACGGCCATGCGGGAAGTAGGTTGGTTGTGTAATCAGGCGGCCGGCGCTGGCACGTGCGGCCGACGTGTTTTATCGGACTTTCAGCAGACTTGTGGCCGGCTCGGGGGCGAAGGGCGCTTCATGACACCCAGCCCCTGGGTGCAGATTCGCAGCGAATCCGTTGCCCGGTGAAACGCGCCGACTGCCTGCGCGGGCAGTCGGCGCAGCGTATCAGATCAGTAGCGCAGATTGACCGACGGTAGCCGCGTGCTGGGCTTGCCGTTCGGGCGCACTTGCGGCGACGTATCCGCGGGCGCGCTCATCGAGTAGCGCGTACCAAGGTTCGAGCGCACGTTGATTTCGACGGGCTTGCCCTTGTCGCGGAACTCGGTGACTTCCGTCCCGGACGGGGTCACGAGGTGGAAACTCGGCGTGCGCGGCACGTTGATATCGACCTTCGACGTCACGTTCGCGGCCGGCTCGTTGTTGATTGCCGCGAGGTCCGGCAGACCGGCCCGTTCGTTCGCGGACTGGGCCTCGACGGCGGCTTTCGCGTCATCGGCGGGTGCGGCCACGGCGGCACCGCACATCGCGAGTGTGACCGCGGTAACAACGGGAAGGAGCGACTTCATGATGATTCTCCGGTTCGATCTTTGAATTTTAGCAAATCCGCCGCTGCCCCGTCCCTCGCCGCGAGGCGCCGCACGGCGGCTAGGGGCGCCGTCAGAAAGCCGGAGTTCCGTGGTAAGGTGATTTGATCGATCGGAGGCCAATGACGATGAACAACGACACCAACGCGCGGCCGCTCATGATGCCCGCACACGATTTCCCGACCGCGTCTTACGAGGACGCCGCCGATGCAGTCGCCCAGCTCTCCACGATCTACGAGGCGAATACGTCGTTCCTGCGCGATGCGTTCGCGCGCTACCGCCGCGGCGAGGCGCTGGAGCGCCACGTGCGCGCATGCTATCCGGCCGTGCGAATCCGCACCGAAGTCAACACGCACATCGATTCGCGCCGCTCGTACGGTTTCGTTGCGGGCCCCGGCGTGTTCGAAACGACCGTCACGCGGCCGGACCTCTTTAGCGACTACTACCGCGAGCAGTTGCGACTTCTCGCGAAGAACCATCACGTGTCGATCGACGTGGGCGTGTCGGATCAGCCCATTCCGATTCACTTCGCCTTTGCGGAGGGCATCCACCTCGAAGGCGATCTCGACCGCGAGCGCCTCGTGGCGATGCGCGACGTATTCGACACGCCGGACCTCGCGCTGCTCGACGACCGCATCGTCAACGGCACGTATGAGCCGGGCCCGGGCGAACCGCATCCGCTGGCGCTCTTCACCGCGCCGCGCGTCGATTTTTCGCTGCACCGGCTCAAGCACTACACGGCGACATCGCCCACGCACTTCCAGAACTACGTGCTCTACACGAATTACCAGTTCTACATCGACGAATTCGTGAAGCTCGGCCGCGCGATGATGGCGCGCACCGACGACGCCGACTTGCGCACCTATCGCAGCGAATACACCTCGTTCGTGGAGCCCGGCGATGTCGTGACGTACAACGCGAATCTCGGCAAACAGGACGACGAGGGCACACCGCCCGCGCGTCTGCCGCAGATGCCCGCGTATCACCTCAAGCGCGCGGACGGCAGCGGCATCACGATGGTCAACATCGGCGTGGGGCCGTCGAACGCGAAGACGATCACCGATCACATCGCGGTGCTGCGTCCGCACGCGTGGATCATGCTCGGCCATTGCGCGGGGCTGCGGAATACGCAGCGTCTGGGGGACTACGTGCTCGCTCACGGCTATGTGCGCGAGGATCATGTGCTCGATGCGGATCTGCCGCTATGGGTGCCGATTCCCGCACTCGCCGAAGTGCAGGTGGCATTGGAGCGCGCGGTCGCGCAGGTCACGCAGCTCGACGGCCCGGAGCTCAAGCGCGTGATGCGCACCGGCACGGTGGCGAGCGTCGACAACCGCAACTGGGAGTTGCGCGATCACCGCGAGCCGGTGATGCGTCTCTCGCAGAGCCGTGCGATTGCGCTCGATATGGAAAGCGCAACGATTGCGGCGAATGGTTTTCGCTTTCGGGTGCCGTACGGCACGCTGCTGTGCGTCTCGGACAAGCCGCTGCACGGCGAGCTGAAACTGCCCGGGATGGCCGATTCGTTTTACCGCGCGCAGGTGGACCAGCATCTGCAAATCGGTGTGAAGGCGATGGAGATTCTGAGGACCAATGGGCTGCATAAGCTGCATAGTCGTAAGCTGCGCAGCTTTGCGGAGGTGGCGTTTCAGTAGGGAACAGGAATGCTTTTGCTGGCGGGCGATTCCGTCATTTTGGATCGCCCATAGTGTGTGACTAAAACAGGACTGTCTCACTCCCGTGCCGCTTCGGCACGGGAGTGACACGTTCAATCTCCTGCGCCTTCATGTAGTGGACTGTCAATATCCTCTCAGGCTGCCATTTAATATTCAACGAGCGTTAACATCGCCACGCTGCAATTCTGGACGACCACTATTCTGCGACGAACCGTATATCCGATTCTAAGCCCCTTCTGATGCGAATCAGAAGGGGCTTCTGTTATAACGGCGGAAAAATACCAAAAATCAAACAAGGATTTAGATTTTTCCGGCATTCAAAGCCAAAGCCAATTCGCGAGCGACGGTCTTGGGATCTATTTCGGAAACATCTCCCGCACTTCTTATGAATTTGCAGTTAAAGTGCTGATTTTCAACACATCGTGCTCTCGGGTCGACTTCTGCGCTAAACAATGCCAATATAGGCGTGTTCGTCGTGTTCGTTACGTGCATCAAGCCCCCATCCGCCCCAAGAAAAAGCGTCGAATTCCCAATCACCTCACGCGTCTGGTGAAGCGTAAGCGTATCCACATATGAAATTAGATTAATGTTCTCGAATTTTTGACTAAGTAAGGTCTGCGCCTCGGACAAACCATTCCGCGACCCAATCAATACATATTTGTACTGCGATAATTTTTTGTCTTGATCCACCAGGTGCAATACTTCTGACCATCGCAGATATGTGCGATCCGCTTCCTTGCCCCCTATCGCAATAACGATCTGAGACAGCCCGGCTTTCTCTATCGGCGAGCCCATGACCACACGCGCTTCCGCTTGTAACTCTGCGCTGCTGCGACCAAGGCCAAGTATCCGCGACCACGAGTAATAGCTGAACTGTATTTTGTTGTAGAAACGCCGATCTATGAACCAGCCAACAAGACTAGTGAAAGATAGATCGCGCAAAGAGGATCGAGCCTTCTTTTTTATTACACGTCGGTTTAGCGTATTCAGAATTACAAACGCGTAATCTTTCGCCTGAACTTGATTGATATCCGTATAAATTCGACTAAACCATGGATCAGATTCAAACACCGGAAGGAGCGCCGGATCGAGCACCACGTCCATCTTTACCGAATGCTCCTCCAAAAGCGCACGTCCCGCCAAATCCATTAGGGCGTCGCCAAGATGGACTATGCCATCATAAACCAATAACAACCTTGATCCGGGCGGGAATCGTGGTATCTCATCAAGTTCATAGTAGATCCCCATCTGACGAGTACGAGTCATGGTGAAAATCTTATGAATCTGTGACTTCATGATCTTAAACCAAGCACGATTGTGTTTAGCAATCGGCTGCTGGAAGATCGAAGGATCCGGTACGGATAGAACTTTATCAACAAAAGATTTGAACTTCATAAAGAACCAGACCAATCTTCCTTAATAAGAGATGCAATCAGGTACTTGCCAGTCAGCACCTGAATGCTGATATTGAGCTATCGACGTCCAAAACGCAAAATGCAGAACGCGAACACGCGCCGATCCAGAAACTCGCGCTGCGGCAGGGCGTGCTCCATTTCGTCGAGAAATACACGCTTGCGTGTGCGCCAGTTGCTCAGGTCCAGGCCAAGGTCAGTTTGTTTCATACACTCGTTTTGTCCGGCAATGCGTCCGCCTGAGCGCCCGCTCGCCTGAGTGTTGAACATCATCGTTAGCGGAACCCTCCTGCTTGCCCAATGATTCCGGGGCATTGAAATATCCGACTATTGTAATACGGCGGTAACTTCGCCGATGAGACGGCATAAGGCATGAGTGGTGGCTACGTCGATATTTGCTTCGAACGCGGTTTGACGCAGTGAGCCACGCATTAATCGCCTAGCGTTCCTCATAAACATCGACAGGCCGGCGCTGCCGTTTCCGAACGCGCAGGACAACATGATCGCGTGCGTCATCAAAGCGCTCGCGACATGATGCTTTGACCACTGCGATAGCCGTCTAACATCCATTCAAAATACGGCGGAACCCCGCCCAGAGTCTGCTCAACATTTAAGCAGCTAGTTAGGCAAAATGGAATGATCGTGGCGATTTGGCACGAAAATACGTCAGCAAGCTGCGCAGCTTTGCGGAGGTGGCGTTTCAGTAGGAAACCCGCGTCAAGCGGGCGATTCGCTACACTCCTGGCGCCCTTGATCGTTTAGTTTGCGCTTTTCATCGGCGTTGGATTGATGCGCTCGACGTCTCGCGATTTCGTGTAGTGCTCACTCATCTACGCGGTCGTACGGCAGGCGAGCGCCTGGGCGGTGTCGGCCGTGACAGTCGGGCGCAGCGAAGGGGCAGTGCCGGCAATCCTGTTTGCGGCTGTTTCGTGCCAGCCAGGCCGTTCGTCGAGTGCGGTGTACGCCTTCAAGTTTCCACGCGTCGTAGATCATCTTTGCGAGTTCTGATGGCTAATGGGCGTTTTGGCCAGGTCGCGCCCCTGGGAGTAACGCATTTATCGTGTTGAAAGTATTTTGTGCCTTGATCCTGTAATACGCTCCGTCCGGGTGCAGGCAGTCAGGGAGGTGCTCGCGCCACTCGGGATAGGCTTCGTACTGCCGTACCAAAGGTAAAGCCTTCTCATTGGCAACTTTGCGCATTGCCGCGACGTACGCGGGTAGTTTCACCCGGTTCGCCAGACAGCTCGCGTTCGGTTCCTGCAGGACAACCCGCTTGCCGGCCGCGGCTGCGATGTCCACCAGTGCCGAGAGACTGTCGAAGAATTGATCTGGTGTGGATCGCACGGTGTCGTTCAGGCCGAACTGTAGCGTAACGATCTGGGCAGGGCTTTTAGCCACGACCTGGTCGAAGGGTGGATGCACGCCGTCCGTGCCCTCAAGCAGTTGCGTCGCCGTTGTGCCGCTTACCCCCTCGTTGATGACCAGAACATCCGGGGGAACCATCGTCTGCAACCATGCGGGCTCGCTTTGGTGCCGAGGCGCGCCATTGCCTTGCGTGGTGCTGTCGCCGTACATGGCAATGACGGTGGCGGGATGCGGGATCCAGGCCATGGGACCGGGGGCATGTCTCTCCCCGGGCCCATGGCAGCCCGCCAGGACTGTGAGACACGCTGAGACAAGGAGGCATTTCATTGTCTGATCCGCTCCACTTGGCGATGGGGCACTGCACCACATCGCTATGACCGGCTCAGTTCGGATCCGCTCATACTCAACGGCACACAGTCCGATCCGTGACAGGCTATCTCCGCGAGGTCAGGCGCAGGCGATCAAGCAGGTTACCTCGGTGTGCCCAGCAGGTTGTTTATTTCCTTCGCAATGGGACCATTTGCAGAATCAGAGATATGGTCGCTATAGCTGTACAGAAACTTGTCGCCGACTGTCATCGGGCAAACATCACGTTGCTTGTCGCAAAGGACGTCAGCAGGGTCGTAGACAAGTAACTCGGGGTGCCGCTGCTGAAGCTGATCGACCAGTGCCCGGTATTGCCGTGTCTCAATGATGTGAGTTTGATAGCTGATTGCACAGCGATCATTGGGGCTACGCGGTGTGATATTGAACGCACGACGCAGCAAGGCGGGCGCGAGCGCGCTCCGGTCTATGCATTGGGCTGGATCCTGCAACGTGGGATTGTCGATGAGCATGACAACGCGTTTTCCAGCTTGATGCAGTGCCGTGATAGTCGCATCAAGTCCTTGCATTGCCAGTGAGCCGTCTGTCGAGGTGCGGCCATCCGATTCATAGGTCGGTCCGATCAGGATACGGCCTGCTGTGGCGATGACTACGGTATGGATCGAGGGATTTCTCACCAGTGTGTCGAGGGCCACCCGTGCCTCTGAATTGCAGGCTTCCGGGTCGTCGTTATCATATGGAGTCTTGCGGGAGACGTGACTCAACGGGGCACAGCTGGGGCGGGAGAGCAGCATCCAGCTTTGACCGGGTGCGGACTCGCGCACGAGGCCCCAGTAGAGCGCTTCGGCTTTACTGTCACCCCATAGCGCGTATTGCGGTGTAGTGCGCCGGTCAGAATAACAAAAGCTGAGCACCTTTCGGCTGGCTGGGTCAATACCGCAGTTCTCAGTGACGAGTTCATGACCGGCACCGTGACTTGCGCTGTTGAGGTTCCATTCACTGAGGATCGTGCGCGCCCCGGCGATGTTCTTGTGACGAAGTGCCCAGCCGATGCTGCCAATAGCGAGCATCAGCATGCAAGGGACCGCGACCTTGAGCCAATGATCAGCGCCTTGCCGGATTGGCTTCTCAATCAGTGCGACGGTGCCCCAGGACAATAGCACGCTGATGGCCACGAGGCTCGCGCGCGTGGTTGGTGACGGGACGCCACCGACCTCGATGTTCGCAAAGGACAGCAGTGGCCAATGCCAGAGATAGAGCGGATAGCTGATCTTTCCGAGCCAGACTGCGGCCGGGTGAGAGAGCCAGCGGCGCGACGGTGCCGCTACGTCGTCACCGGCAAGTATCAGCAGGCAAGCGCTAAGCACTGGCGGAACCGACCAGATTCCGGGGAACACAAAGGAAGCGTTAAGCCACAGGTAGGCACCAGCGCATAGCACCAGTCCGGCGACGGCCAGCGTGAGGCTGCTGGCTCGCGGCGTTGCGGGCGCCCCGGCGGGGAACAGCGTCCAGACTGCCACGGCCGCACCAGCCAGCAGCTCCCAGGCGCGTCCGCCCGGCAGATAGAAGGCGGCGGACGGGTGTGACTGGACCAGCCAGAGATTCAGTGCGAACGATGCCGCGACACAAATGGTGAGCCATCGCCAGATGTGCCCCCGGCGGAAAGCCAGGGCCAGCAGCGGTGGCCAGACGATATAGAACTGCTCCTCGATGCCGAGCGACCACAGGTGCAAGAGCGGCTTCATCTCGGCCGCTTTGTCGAAATAGCCGGTCTCGCCCCACAGGGCCAAGTTCGACACGAAGCCCGCGCCCGCCATCAAATGCGTGCCAAGGTTTTTGAACTCGCCATTGAAGAGGCAGAACCAGCCTATGCCGAATGTGGCGATCATCACGAGCGCCAGCGCGGGGAAAATCCGCCGGATGCGCCGGGCGTAGAAGTGGGCGATGCTGTGCCTGCCCTGTTGCAGATCGGCAAGCAGGATACGCGTGATCAAGAAGCCCGAGATGACGAAGAACACGTCCACGCCGACGAATCCACCTGGCAGGAGTGTCGGGAAGGCGTGGAACAGGACCGTGCCGAGGACGGCCAGGCCGCGCAAGCCGTCAATGTCCGGGCGATAGAGCAGAGCTTGCAGCGTGCCGACTGGCAAGTTAGGTGTGTTCTTCATGCAGTGCAAAGCCTGCTGCCGCCAGGTCGGGAAGCGGTCAGTGGCAGTAGTCCGCATAGGGCATGCGGAAAATTTTTCTTATAGGTTCTTGTGGCCGTAGCGTGTTCGAACCCATCGCGGATATGGACAGGTTATCGACCGAAACACGGACCACCTTAATTTTTAAAACCTTGAAAATTAAGATATTGAACAGGTTTTGTCAAATTATTGAGATAACTCAGGCGCGTAGCCAATAGACGATCCACGCGCGGCGGCGAGGTTGGCTTCAGCATCCATGGCAGTCCGCGAAGCCGCTCGTTGCGATTGGCCGGGCGTTTTTACCGATCCTGAATGTCGAGGATCACTTCACTGAGCAGATGATCAAGTTCACTCCGGGGCGCGTTCGACGATCCGGTCGATGGTGTTTTGCTGGCGCGGCGCAGGTTCGTCCGCGAGACACAGCTTCGCGTCGAGTTCCCGGCAATGGCAGGCTCATACAGATGTTGAAGACGATGAAACGGCGGCGGCGCGTGTGATGATTCAGCGGATCTGATCTGCACGGAAAACCGTCGCGCGCAACCGCTGAATTTCCCACAGCAGTTCGAGCGCGATGGGCTCCGGTCGCCGCACCACACGATTTGTAGTCCGAATTATTCCCGCTGCCTGCAATCGAAACTCATCACTGCCCAAACCCCGTCAATCCAATCAGGCTACCCGCAGCAAGCAGCCACAGCGGATGGATCCTGGTGCGAAAGGCCAGCACCGCGCAAACACCGGTGATTACCCATGCGATCCAGACGGAATCGGACGCCCTCGCAATCAGCACGGCACTCGCAGCGACGAGTCCCGCGGTCACCGGCACGAGTCCGCGCTGCGCGATGCGTCGCCACGACCGGTCCTTGAAGCGATCCCACGCATGCAGCACAGCCGCTGTCACGAGCGACGACGGTCCGAACTTCGCCACCGACGTCACGAGCATGCCCGCCCAGCCGGCCACGTGCCAGCCGATCAGCGTCACGATCATCATGTTCGGACCGGGCGCGGCCTGGGCGAGTGCGAACAGCGCGCTGAATTCGCGGGCGGGCATCCAGTGATGCACGTCCACGACCTGGCGTTGCATCTCGGGCAGGATCGTGTTGCCGCCGCCGAAGGCGAGCAGCGAAAGCTGGCTGAAGATCGCGGCGAGTGCTGCGAGCGTGGCGCTCATTGCGTGCCTCCTGCGCGGCGGGCAGCACGAATCGCTAACGCTATCCCGATCGGCGTGAGCACGAGCATGGTGGGCAAGAGCGGCGTGCGCAGCATCGCAATTGCGATGAATCCGATCAGTGCGACAAAGGCAGCGGCCGGGTCGTGGCGCAACGGCAGGACGATCTTGACGGCCATCGCGATGAGCAGCCCCGCGGCTGCGGCGGCGAGGCCGACGAACAGGTGCTGCACGCGCGGATCGTTTTGAGTGCGCTCGTAGACTACGCCGAGCGCGATCACCACGATCGACGGTCCTGCGATCAACCCGAGCAATCCGGCGAGTGCGCCGCGCCAGCCGTGGAAACGCATGCCGATCGCGACGGAAAGATTGATGACATTGCCACCCGGCAGGAACTGGCACAGGCCGAGCAGATCGGTGAACTCGGCGGCACAGAGCCAGCGGCGCTGTTCGACGATAGCGCGTCGCGCGAGCGGCAGCGCGCCGCCGAATGATGTGAAGCCGAGGCCGAGAAAGCCGAGGAACAACTCGCGCACGGTGGGCGCGTGCAGGGCGGCGGCGGGCGCCGTGGAGGAAGACTGTGTCATGCCGGGGCGAGCGGTTAGAGAAGGCCCCGAGGGTAGCGCCGAACGGCGCCCTCACAAAGTGATTTTTATGGCAGCGTCTCGAGACCGCGATTCAGAAGGCGAGCGGCCCGGCGCGGCGCCCAGCGTGGGCGTGCGCCAGCCGCGGTGCTCCGTATGGTCAGAGGTAGAACCTCAGAGATAGAACATCCGGTCGTCGTCGTCGGATTCGACGCGCGCGGGCCGTTCCTTTTCGCCCTCTTCGCCGCTGTCCTCGTAGAACTTGAGGACCGCTTCGAGCACCTGATCCGGGTCGTCGATCACCTGCATGAGATCGATGTCTTCCGGATTGATCAGGCCCATCGGCACGAGCGCCGAGCGGAACCAGTCGAGCAGCCCCTTCCAGAACTGGGAGCCCACCAGAATGATCGGCACCTTGCGCGACTTGTTCGTCTGGATCAGCGTGAGCACTTCAGCGAGTTCGTCGAGCGTGCCGAAGCCGCCAGGCATCACGATCACAGCGTCGGAATTCTTGACGAACGTGACCTTGCGCGTGAAGAAATGGCGAAATCGCAGCGAGATGTCCTGCCACTGGTTGCCCGACTGCTCGTGCGGCAACTCGATGTTCAGGCCCACGGAAGGCGACTTGCCTGCGTGCGCCCCCTGGTTGGCCGCTTCCATGATGCCGGGGCCGCCGCCCGAGATCACGGCGAAGCCTGCATCCGACACCTTGCGGGCGATCTGCTTGGCGAGCTGGTAGTACTCCGAGTCCGGTTTCAGGCGCGCTGAACCGTAAATGCTGACCGCCGGACGGATCTCGGACAGGTACTCGGTTGCCTCGATAAACTCTGCCATAATCGTGAACATCTGCCACGACGCGCGCGCCTTCTTGGCTGTAGCGCGCTCTTGATCTGCGAGCGAACGCAGACTCGGAATCACTTTTCTCTTGTCCATAATGCCTGATGATCTTCGCCTGGAAACCAGGCCAAAAACTGAACTTGAAGGAAAGACCCTGTTGCTGGTCGATGGTTCGAGCTATCTCTATCGGGCCTACCATGCTATGCCGGATCTGCGCGGTCCTGGCGGAGAACCGACGGGTGCGCTATACGGGATCATCAACATGCTGCGCCGTATGCGCAAGGAAGTTACGGCAGAGTATAGCGCGTGCGTCTTCGACGCGAAGGGCAAGACATTCCGCGACGACTGGTATCCCGACTATAAGGCGAACCGCCCGTCCATGCCCGAACCGCTTGCAGCACAAATCGAGCCCATCCATACGGCGGTGCGCGCGCTTGGCTGGCCGTTGCTGATGATCGAACGTGTCGAGGCGGACGATGTGATCGGCACGCTCGCGCGCGAGGCGGAAAAGCACGGCATGAAGGTGATCGTGTCCACCGGCGACAAGGATCTCGCGCAGCTCGTCACCGACCACATCACGCTCATCAACACGATGACGAATGAAACGCTCGATCGCGAAGGTGTGATCGGCAAATTCGGCGTGCCGCCGGAGCGGATCGTCGATTATCTCTCGCTAATTGGCGACACCGTCGACAACGTGCCTGGCGTGAACAAGTGCGGCCCGAAGACAGCGGTCAAGTGGCTCACGGAATACGGCACGCTCGACGGCATCGTCGAACACGCAGACGAAATCAAGGGCGCCGTGGGTGGTTATCTGCGTGATGCGCTGGAGTTCCTGCCGATGGCGAAGAAGCTCGTCACGGTGGAAACCGCGTGCGATCTTTCGCAACATATCGAGTCGATCGAAGGTGCGCTTGCCACGCGCCCCGAAGCGCGCGAGGAACTGCGCGACATCTTCGCGCAACATGGGTTCAAGACGTGGTTGCGAGAAGTTAGCGAGGCCGGCGCGAATGACACCGTGCCGGCGGCGACGGGCGGCAACGTGAAGCCGCAAGACGCCGAAGTGCAGCCCAATCTGACGCTCGACGTACCACGCCACTACGAAACGATCCAGACGTGGGATCAGTTCGACGCGTGGCTGAAGAAAATTGAAGCGGTGGGCATCACGGCGTTCGACACCGAAACCACATCGCTCGATCCGATGGTCGCGAAGCTCGTTGGTGTGTCGTTCGCGACGGAGCCGGGGCACGCTGCGTATCTGCCCCTCGCGCATCGCGGACCGGACGCGCCGGAGCAATTGCCGATCGACGAAGTGCTCGCGCGCCTGAAACCGTGGCTCGAAAGCGCGCAGCACAAAAAAGTCGGCCAGCACATGAAGTACGACGAACAGGTGCTTGCGAACTACGGCATCGTCCTCGATGGTGTCGAGCACGACACGATGCTCGAATCCTACGTGCTCGAATCGCATCGCAGCCACGACATGGACAGCCTTGCGCTGCGCCATCTCGGCATCAAGACGATCAAGTACGAGGAAGTCGCGGGCAAGGGCGCACAGCAGATCGGCTTCGACCAGGTGCCGCTCGACAAAGCCGCCGAATACTCCGCCGAAGACGCCGACATCACACTGCAGTTGCATCTCGCGCTCTATCCGCAGGTCGCGGCGGAGAAGGGGCTCGACTACGTGTACCGCGAGATCGAGATGCCGACGTCGCGCGTGTTGCGCAAGATGGAGCGCAACGGTGTGCTGATCGACACCCAGCGGCTCGACAGGCAGAGCGCTGAAATCGCGGTGCGTCTCGTCGAACTCGAACAGGAAGCCTATGTGCTGGCGGGCGGAGAGTTCAACCTCGGCTCGCCCAAGCAGATCGGCCAGATCTTCTTCGAGAAGCTGCAGTTGCCGGTCGTGAAGAAAACGCCCAGCGGCGCTCCGTCCACCGACGAAGAAGTGCTGCAGAAGCTCGCGGAAGATTATCCGTTGCCGAAGCTGCTGCTCGAGCATCGCGGGCTTTCCAAGCTCAAGTCCACCTATACCGACAAGCTGCCGCGCATGGTCAACGCGCAAACGGGCCGCGTTCACACGAACTACGCGCAGGCCGTGGCGGTGACGGGGCGGCTTGCGTCGAACGATCCGAATCTGCAGAACATTCCGGTGCGCACGGGCGAAGGGCGGCGCATTCGCGAGGCGTTCATCGCGCCGCCGGGTCACAAGATCGTGTCCGCCGACTATTCGCAGATCGAGCTGCGCATCATGGCTCACATCTCCGGCGACGAATCGCTGCTCGCCGCCTTCGCACGCGGCGACGACATTCACCGCGCCACGGCCGCCGAAGTGTTTGGCGTGACGCCGATCGAAGTGAGCGCCGACCAGCGCCGCATCGCGAAGGTCATCAATTTCGGCCTGATTTACGGCATGAGCGCGTTTGGGCTTGCATCGAATCTCGGCATCACGCGCGACGCGGCGAAGCTCTATATCGACCGCTACTTCGCGCGCTATCCGGGCGTCGCGCGCTACATGGACGAGACGCGTATGGACGCGAAATCGCGTGGCTACGTCGAGACCGTGTTCGGCCGTCGCCTGTGGCTGCCCGAGATCAACGGCGGCAACGGTCCGCGCCGCCAGGCCGCCGAACGCGCGGCCATCAACGCGCCGATGCAGGGCACGGCAGCGGATCTCATCAAGCTGTCGATGATCGCCGTCGAGAAGTGGCTCGACGAGACGGGCATGCGCACGAAAATGGTCATGCAGGTGCACGACGAACTGGTGCTCGAAGTGCCCGACGACGAACTGGGCGAAGTGCGCAAGCGTCTGCCCGAACTGATGTGCTCGGTTGCCTCGCTCAAGGTGCCGCTCGTCGCCGAAGTGGGCGTGGGCGCGAACTGGGAAGAAGCGCACTGACAATCCCCGGATGCCCGAACGCGCTGCAGCGCGCGGGCACACTGCCGTAACGAACACGAAATACCCGCGCACGCAGTGGCGTAGAAGCGCGCGGCGCGCATGTCGTTCATGCGTGCTGCGGCGCTTCGCGCGGTGCGCTCCGTAAGCCGACAAACCACGGATGGCCGGTGCCCATGAGCGTCGGCGGATCCAACGATTTTCGACACGCACGGAGAGTCTATGCATCGCTTTATCGTTGTGGGAGGAGGAGCAGGCGGGCTGGAACTGGCGACACGCCTCGGCGACCGTTACGGCAAGGCGCGCAAGGGTGGCGAGCCGCGGGCGAGCGTCACGCTGGTCGACCGGTATCCCACGCATATCTGGAAGCCGCTGCTGCACGAAGTCGCGGCGGGCAGCCTCGATCCGTTCACCCAGGAGCTTCCGTATGCGGCGCAAGCGCGCTGGCATGGCTTCGCGTTTCAGCAAGGCGAGTTGATCGGACTCGACCGCGCGGCCAAACGCATCCAGCTCGGCGCGGTGAGGGACGACGACGGCGGCGAACTGCTGCCGCCGCGCGAACTCGACTACGACACGCTCGTGGTGGCAATCGGCAGCACGACGCACTTTTTCGGCGTGCCTGGCGCGGCTGAAAACTCGATCGCGCTCGATACCGTCGAGCAGGCCGAACGCTTTCGCAAGCGGCTCATCGCGGCGTGTGTGCGCGCAGAACATCAGGCACCGGAGTCCACGTCTGCAGGCGTCGCGACGAGCGGCGAACCGCGCGTGCAAGTCGCGATCATCGGCGCGGGGGCAACGGGCGTGGAGTTGTCGGCCGAACTGCGGAACACGGCAGAGGTGCTGTCCGCGTATGGGCTGCACAAGCTCGATCCGCGTCACGATGTCGGTATCGTGCTGATCGAAGCGGGGCCGCGCATCCTGCCCGCGCTGAGCGAGCGTGTGTCGACGGCGACGGAGGATCTGCTGAAGAAAATCGGCGTGCAGTTGTACATTGCCGAGCGCGTGACGGAGGTGGCACCGGGCGTCGTGCGTATGGCAAGCGGCAAGTCCGTGCGCGCCGACCTCACGGTCTGGGCGGCGGGCATCACCGCGCCATCGGTGCTTGCGCAACTCGATGGCCTTGCGGTCAACAAACTCGGCCAGCTGATCGTGCGCCGCACGCTGCAGACCGAAACTGACGACAGCATTTTCGCGTTCGGCGACTGCGCGGCCTGCCCGTGGCCCGGCAACGAGCGCAACGTGCCGCCGCGCGCGCAGTCCGCGCATCAACAAGCTACGTTCCTGTTCCGTTCGTCCGGCAACCTGCTCGATGGAGAGCCGCTACCGGAGTTCACGTATCGCGACTTCGGTTCGCTCGTATCGCTCGGTCACTTCAGTGCGGTCGGCAATCTGATGGGCGGCGTGATCGGCGGGAGCATGCTGATCGAGGGACTCTTCGCGCGCTTCATGTACATGTCGCTGTACCGTTTGCACATCGCCGCGTTGCACGGTTACGCACGCATGGTGCTCGACACGTTTGCTCACTGGCTGCGCCGCACCACGCTGCCGCGCGTGAAGCTGCATTGACCGCTGCATTGACCATTACGCCCGCGCGCGTCGTGAGGCGCGGGCGTCATCGCCTGGTTTGACGGCCCGGTTTTTGCGCGCTGGTGTCAACGCCCGGCGTCACCGATCAACGAGGAGAGTTTCATGCTGAAGCCCGAAATCGATTCCCTTGTCCCACACGTACCGTTCGACCGCCGCACCTTCCTGAAGGCCGCGCTCGGAACCGGATTCGCCGCAGCCGTGCTGCCGGTTTCCGCACAGACCATCCATACCGATGCCGAAGGACTCGACGCGGGCGAAGTCGGCTTCGAATCGAACGGCACGCTGATCCCCGCGTATCGCGCGCAGCCGCGCGGCAAGACGCATCTGCCAGTGATCGTGGTGGTGCATGAGGCTTTTGGCGTGCACGAGCATATCGCCGACGTGTGCCGCCGCTTCGCGAAGCTCGGCTATCTTGCGGTCGCGCCCGATCTCTTCGTGCGCGAAGGCGATGCGTCGGCCTATCCGACGATTCAGCAGATCGACCAGAATATTTTGAGCAAGGTGCCGGACGCGCAGGCGATGTCCGACCTCGACGCAACCGTCGCGTGGGCCGGGCAGCACGGTGGTGACCCAAAGCGTCTGGGTATCAACGGATTCTGCTGGGGTGGCCGCATCGCGTGGCTTTACGCCGAGCACAATCCGCGGATGAGAGCGGCGGTGTCGTGGTACGGGCGCGTGGCGGGGCAGCACACGCAGACCATGCCGGAGAATCCGCTCGATCTCGCGGGCGAGCTACAGGTGCCGGTCCTTGGTCTCTATGGCCGCCAGGACCAGGGCATTCCGCAGGACACCCTCGCGCAGATGAAGCAGGCCATCGCACAAGGGCCGCAGGGCGGACGCGGCTCGGAATTCGTCGTGTACGACGACGCGGGTCATGCCTTCTTCGCGGACTATCGTCCGAGCTATCGCAAGGCCGACGCCGAGGATGCCTGGCGCCGCACGCTCGCGTGGTTCAGCGGGCACGGCGTCGCGTGAGGCGGCGCCGCAGCGGGGGACCGGAAGCTGCTCAGGGATTCGGCCCCGTCGCAACCGGACGCGACGGGTCGGCGCACCATTCGCTCCACGATCCGGCGTAGAGCGCCGCACCGTGCAGCCCCGCGATCTCCATCGCGAGCATGTTGTGGCACGCCGTCACGCCTGAGCCGCATTGCAGCACGACATGCTCGGGCGTCTTGCCCCCGATCACCGCAGCAAAGTCTTCGCGCAGCGTGTGCGCCGGCTTGAAGCGGCCATCGGCGGTGAGGTTGTCCTTGAAGAAGCGGTTGCGCGCGCCAGGGATATGGCCGCCGACTGGATCGATCGTCTCGTTCTCGCCGCGATAGCGGTCGGCTGCGCGGGCGTCGATGACGACAAGTTCGTGCGTCGAGAGATTGCGTACAACGGCCTGCACATCGATCGTCACCTGAAGTGGTGCGCCGGCCGTGAAGTTGCCCTTCGTGGGCTGCGGCGCGGCGTCCGTCGACAGAGCGAAGCCAGCCGCTTCCCACGCTTGCAGACCGCCGTCGAGTACGGCCACCGAATCGTGGCCGAGCCAGCGCAGCAGCCACCACAGACGCGCCGCATATGAGCCGCCTTGCGCGTCGTAAGCGACGACCTGCTGGCCTTCGTTCAGGCCGCGGGCCGCGAGCGTGTTCACGAGCGCCGCACGATCGGGCAGCGGATGGCGGCCGTTCTTGCCGGTCTTCGCGCCGGAAAGGTCGCGATCGAGGTGCAAATACTGCGCGCCGGGAATGTGGCCGGCCGCGAAAGCGGATTCGCCCGCAGCGGGGTCGGCGAGGTCGAAGCGGCAATCGAACACGAGGACACTGCCGGGCGCGGCGGCGAGGCGTTCGTGCAGATTGGCGGCGGAGATCAGCGTGGTGTAGTGCGAATGGGGCATGTCGACGGCTCCTGATCAGGTGCGACCGGCCGCGTTGCGCAGGACCGGCCCGATGTCGTCAGTCTAAACAAAAAAACGGGCCGAAGCCCGTCTTTCCTTGATGCCCATTTGCCCCTTGCGGCCGAAGCCGGCGCGCTCAATCAGTGAGGTTCAACTCGCGGCGCAGGAACTCGTGGAAGTGCTGCATGCCGTCTTCCATCGGGCTCTGATAGGGGCCGACCTCCGACACGCCACGATCGAACAGCGTGCGGCGGCCAGCGTCCATGCGTTCGGCGATCTCGTCGTCTTCGATGGCGGTTTCCATATAGGCGGCGCGCTCGGCCTCGACGAACTCGCGTTCGAACAGCGTGATTTCCTCGGGGTAGTAGAACTCGACGATGTTCGTCGTCTTCTGCGTGCCCTGCGGAACCAGCCACGACACGACGAGCACGTGCGGATACCACTCGATCATGAGATTCGGGTAGTACACCATCCAGATCGCGCCGAATTCCGGCGGCACGCCATTGCGGAAACGCAGGACCTCGTCGTGCCACTTGCGGTAAATCGGGCTGCCCGGCTTGCCGAGGCGGTTGTGCACGCCCACGGTCTGCACGCTATACCACTCGCCGAACTCCCACTTCAGGTCGTCGCACGACACGAAGTTGCCGAGTCCCGGATGGAACGGCACGACGTGGTAGTCCTCGAGATAGACCTCGATGAAGGTCTTCCAGTTGTAGTTGCACTCGTGGATCTCGACGTGATCGAACATATAGTCCGAGAAGTCGAGATGCTGCGCCGGGCCAAGGCGTGCAAGGTCGCGCGCGACGTCGCGCCCGCCGGCCTCGAAAAGCAGGCCGTTCCATTTCTGCAGCGGCGTGCTGGTCAGGTTCAGGCAGGGTTTGTCTGCGAAGTGAGGCGCGCCGAGCAGCTCGCCCTTGAGGTCATACGTCCAGCGATGGAGCGGACAGACGATATTGTCGGCGTTGCCGCGGCCGTTGAGCATGATGGCCTGGCGGTGGCGGCAAACGTTCGAGAGCAACTCGACCTCGTTGTGCCTGTTGCGCACCAGCACGCGACCCTCATTCTCGCTGGGCAGGGCAAAATAATTCCCCGCCTCCGGCACCATCAACTCGTGCCCGATATAACGGGGACCTTTCTGGAAGAGTGTTTCGATTTCGCGCGTAAGAAGCGCATCGTCAAAATAAGCGGCGACTGGCAGCTGGCTGTGGATGGACTGCAGCTGCAATGCATTGCTCAGATTGGACATTCCCACTCCCGATGAAGACGTGAAAGCAGTGAACAACCCAACCATCGAAGATTCGATTTAGGGAATCGGAAATTATAGCCGCATAGTTCCCCGGCGGGTAGATAAGTCACTGATTTTTGTCAAAATTGCATCGGCGATACGCTTTTGCTGCACGGTTAGTGCGCCGTTGACGTCATTTTCGTTCAGGATCGCATCGTGGATTCTTGCGTGACGCCAAGGGGATGCGAGCCGGCGAGCGGGTCGGACCGGTCGCTTTTGCCGTAGAATGTCCGCCTTGTTTCAATATTGCGACGACTCATGGCGAAATCCGCATCGAAAGACGGTGCCGCGGACGCTGCGGCAGCGGCCGAAGGCGCCAGTGATAGCAGCGGTGGCAAGGGTGACGCTCTGGCGCAGCCCGAGAGCTACGAGGCCGCACTGGCAGAGCTCGACACCCTCGTGGCGCGCATGGAAGCCGGGAGCCTGAGCCTCGAGGAATCGCTGGCCGCCTACCGGCGCGGTGCCGTGCTGGTGAAGTTCTGCCAGCAACAGCTGGAAAAGGTTGAACAACAGGTGCGCGTGCTCGACGGCGAAACGCTTCGGCCTGTGCCCCTCAATACGACAAGCTCCGCTTCGGGCGGGGACGACGATCTATGACATTTGAACAATGGACCCGGCTGGTGCTGGACCGGGTCGAAACCGCGCTCGAACACTATTTGCCGGCAGCCACCGTGCTGCCTGCGGGGTTGCATGACGCCATGCGTTATGCGGTGCTCGGCGGCGGCAAGCGCGTGCGGCCGCTCCTGTGCCACGCAGCGGGCGAGCTGACTAGTGCGACGCCCGAGGCGCTCGACGCGGCAGCCTGCGCGCTGGAGATGATCCACGTCTATTCGCTCGTACACGACGACATGCCGTGCATGGACGACGACGATCTGCGCCGCGGCAAGCCGACGGTCCATGTGAAGTACGACGAGCCGACCGCGCTGCTGGTCGGCGACGCGCTGCAGTCGCAAGCTTTCATCACGCTGACGTCGGATGTGCTGGATGCACCGCGTCAGGCCGCGCTCGTGCGCGAACTCGCGCTGGCGAGCGGCTCGATTGGCATGGCGGGTGGCCAGGCCATCGACCTCGCGAGCGTGGGCCGTGCACTCACACGCGCAGAACTCGAAACGATGCACCAGCTGAAGACCGGTGCGCTGTTGCGCGCGTCGGTCCGCATGGGCGCGGTGGCCGGCGAAACGCCGTCCGCCGACACGCTGCGCGCGCTCGACGTGTACGCGGGTGCCGTGGGTCTCGCCTTCCAGGTGGTGGACGACATCCTCGACGTCACCGCCGACTCGGCGACGCTTGGCAAGACCGCTGGCAAGGACGCGAAGGATGGCAAGCCGACCTATGTGTCGATCATCGGTCTGGACGCATCGCGCGCGCTCGCACAGCAATTGCGCAGCGATGCTCATGCCGCACTCGAACCGTTCGGTGCGCGCGCACAGCGCCTCGCAGAACTCGCTGACCTGGTTGTCAACCGGCTCAGTTGACTGTGCTTGATTGCGCCAACCCGCCCACGCGCATGAAAGGGGAGTAATGCGCGACAGAAGTGCGGGAGCGCCCGTTTTCCTACAATGGAACGATGATGTACGACTTGCTGAAAACCATTGACGACCCGGCAGATTTGCGCCGCCTCGATCGCCGACAGTTGCAACCGCTTGCGGACGAACTGCGCGCCTTTGTTCTCGACAGCGTCTCGCAGACGGGCGGCCACCTGTCGTCCAACCTTGGTACGGTCGAACTGACGATCGCGCTGCACTACGTGTTCGACACGCCGCGCGATCGCATCGTCTGGGACGTCGGCCATCAGACCTATCCGCACAAGATTCTGACCGGCCGCCGCGACCAGATGCACTCGTTGCGCCAGCTCGGTGGCATCTCGGGTTTCCCGCGCCGCGACGAGTCGGAGTACGACACCTTCGGCACCGCGCACTCGAGCACGTCGATTTCGGCGGCGCTCGGCATGGCGGTTGCGAGCAAGCTCAAGGGCGAAAACGCCATGGGCATCGCTGTGATCGGTGACGGGGCGATGACGGCCGGCATGGCCTTCGAGGCGTTGAACAACGCGGGTGTCGAAGACGATGTGCCGTTGCTCGTCATTCTCAACGACAACGACATGTCGATCTCGCCGCCGGTCGGCGCGCTGAATCGCCACCTCGCGCGCCTGATGTCGGGCCGCTTCTACGCCGCCGCGCGTGCGGGCGTGGAGCGTGTGCTGCGCCATGCGCCGCCGGTGCTCGACCTTGCGCGCAAGCTCGAAGAGCACGCGAAGGGCATGATCGTGCCGGCCACGCTGTTCGAGGAGTTCGGCTTCAACTACATCGGGCCGATCGACGGCCACGATCTCGATTCGCTGATCCCGACGCTGCAGAACATCAAGGAACTGCGGGGCCCACAGTTCCTGCACGTCGTGACGAAGAAAGGCCAGGGCTACAAGCTCGCCGAAGCCGATCCGGTCCTGTACCACGGCCCCGGCAAGTTCAATCCGGCGGAAGGCATCAAGCCGTCGACGACGCCCGCGAAGAAGACCTACACGCAGGTCTTCGGCGAATGGCTGTGCGACGCCGCCGAACTGGACGCGCGCGTGATCGGCATTACGCCGGCGATGCGCGAAGGCTCGGGTCTTGTCGAGTTCGAAAAGCGTTTCCCGGATCGTTACTTCGATGTCGGTATCGCCGAGCAGCACGCGGTGACGTTCGCCGGCGGTCTCGCGGCTGAGGGCCTCAAGCCCGTCGTCGCGATCTATTCGACCTTCCTGCAGCGTGCCTACGACCAGCTGATTCACGACGTTGCGTTGCAGAACTTGCCGGTGGTGTTCGCGATCGACCGCGCGGGCCTCGTCGGCGCGGACGGCGCGACGCACGCGGGCGCTTATGACCTCGCGTTCATGCGCTGCATCCCGAACATGATGATCATGGCCGCGTCCGACGAAAACGAGTGCCGCCAGATGCTCTATACGGCGCTTCAGCAGGACTGTCCGACGGCCGTGCGCTATCCGCGCGGTGCGGGCACGGGTGTCGCGACCGTCAAGCAGATGGCCGCGCTGCCTGTGGGCAAGGGCGAAATCCGTCGCGAGAGCAACGCACCCGCGGGCAAGCGCATCGCGATCCTCGCGTTCGGCACGATGGTGCCGCCGTCGCTCGCAGCGGCGGCCGAACTCGACGCCACCGTCGCGAACATGCGTTTCGTGAAGCCGCTCGATACGGAACTCGTGCGCAAGCTCGCTGAGACGCACGATTACCTCGTGACCGTCGAAGAAGGCTGCATCATGGGCGGCGCGGGCTCGGCCTGCGTGGAAGCCCTGCTTGAATGTGGGGTTATCAAGCCCGTACTACAATTGGGCCTCCCCGACCGCTTCATCGACCACGGCGATCCGGCGAAGCTGCTGGCAAGCGCGGGGCTCGACGCGGCAGGGATTGCAAAGTCGATTCGCGAGCGCTTCCTCGATCACGCGGTGAACGCATCCGGCAAGTCTGTGATGCGCGTCGCGTAAGCGGCGCGTGCCGCGCCGGCCGGGCTCATGCCCGACGCCGGCGGCCGCGACTACCCACTTTAAGTATGTAACGGCGGTTGGGTTATCGACCCTGACCCGCCGTCAAGCGCCGGCTTATGCCGGCGCTTGTCATTGTGCGCCGTGTTGTGCGCACCCCGAAGGATAAGAACATGAACCAGATGACCCCGGCTTTCCTTATGCCGGACGTGCAAAGCTCCGTCGACGTGCGCCAGATTCCGATCCAGCGCGTGGGCGTGAAGGCCGTGCGCCATCCGTTGACCGTGAAGACCGGTAACGGTGACGTGCAGCCGACGGTCGGCACATGGAACCTCGACGTGCATCTGAGCGCCGACCAGAAGGGCACGCATATGTCGCGCTTCGTGGCGCTGCTCGAAGAGAACAAGACGCCGCTCGAACCGGCGACGTTCCGCGCGCTGCTTGCAGAGATGCTAGTGAGGCTGGAATCGCAGGCGGGTCGCATCGAGGTCTCTTTCCCGTACTTCGTGAAGAAGGTGGCGCCGGTGTCGGGTGTGGCGAGTTTGCTCGACTACGAAGTGACGCTCACGGGTGATGCGCGCAACGGCGTGACGCGCGTGTTTCTGAAGGTGCTCGTGCCGGTGACCAGCCTGTGCCCGTGCTCGAAGAAGATTTCCGAGTACGGGGCGCACAACCAGCGCTCGCATGTGACGATCAATGCAGAACTCGCGGGCGACCTGCCGGTGGAAGATCTGATCCGCATCGCCGAGGAAGAGGCGTCGTGTGAACTGTGGGGCCTGCTCAAGCGTCCGGACGAGAAGTACGTGACCGAGCGCGCGTACGAGAATCCGAAGTTCGTCGAGGACCTCGTGCGCGACGTGGCGGTACGCCTGAACTCGGATCCGCGAATCGCAGCCTATGTGCTGGAAGCCGAGAACTTCGAGTCGATCCACAATCACAGCGCGTATGCCGTGATCGAGCACGACAAGCGCCAACGCGGGTGATCGCTGCGGGATAACCGCGCAGACATTTCAAATGTCTCAACCGGTTTGCCCTGCGCGGCTTTCGCCGCGAGGGCAAACTCGCGATTTCCCTCGCCTGGAGGTAATGCGACGCGACGAAACCATCTTCGTCTGCGCAAATTGATTCGGATGCCGTACGACGCTCAGCGTGCGAGCGTCGACAGATCCCAGCGCGGCTTGACGGTGAACGCGTAGTCGCGCGTCGCCTGCTCCGGCCAGCGTTCGAGCCGCATCGCACCCGCGAGCGCGATCATCGCGCCGTTGTCGGTGCACAGCGAGAGGTCCGGGTAATGCACTTCGAAGCCGCGCTTTTGTGCGGCTGCCGAAAGCGTCTCGCGCAATTGCCGGTTCGCGCCCACGCCGCCCGCCACGACGAGGCGCTTGAGCTTCGTGCGTTTGAGCGCGGCGATGGACTTCGCGGCCAGTACCTCGACGGCCGCGTCGACGAAGCCGCGCGCGATATCCGCCTTGCCCTGTTCGCAGATGTTCGTGCCGATCCGCTTCACCTGCGTGAGCACGGCAGTCTTGAGTCCGCTGAAGCTGAAGTCGAGATCGCCCGAGTGCAGCATTGGCCGCGGCAGCTCGACGGCGTCCGGCGTGCCGAACTCCGCGAGCCGCGACACTTCCGGCCCACCCGGATACCCGAGTCCCAGCAGCTTGGCGGTCTTGTCGAAGGCTTCGCCGGCGGCATCGTCGAGCGTTTCGCCGAGCGTCTCGTATTCGCCCACGTCGGTCACGCGCATCAGTTGCGTGTGGCCGCCCGAAACGAGCAGCGCGACGAACGGAAACGGCGGTGGCGCGTCGACGAGCAGCGGCGAGAGCAGATGCCCTTCGAGGTGGTGGATGCCGACGGTCGGCAGGTTCCACGCCATCGCAAGTGCGTTCGCAATGCTCGCGCCGACGAGCAGTGCGCCCGCGAGACCCGGTCCTTGCGTGTAGGCGATGGCGTCGATGTCACCACGCGCCGCGCCGCTCTTGCCGAGCACTTCTTCGAGCAGCGGCAGCGCACGGCGGATATGGTCGCGCGAGGCGAGTTCGGGCACGACGCCGCCGTACTCACGATGCATGGCGATCTGCGAGTGCAACGCGTGGGCGAGCAGGCCGCGCTCGGTGTCATAGAGCGCGAGGCCGGTTTCGTCGCAGGAGCTTTCGATGCCAAGAACAAGCATGGTGGAGCGTGCAACGGTGCCGGTTGGACGCGCTGGTCCGGCCAATAACCGCTGCAAATTCGAAGTCGTGGGGAATCTTGAAAGTATAGCAGTGCGGTCGAGCGCCGGCTGACCCGCCCGTGGCCGGCCGCGAGCCCTGCGACGGGCCGCCCCGGACAGGTAGAATGCGCGCCATGGAATCATTCGACATCGCCGTGATCGGCGCAGGGGCTGCCGGCATGATGTGCGCGGCGGTCGCCGGGCAGCAGGGGCGCCGCGTGGCGCTGATCGATCACGCGCCGCGCCTCGCGGAAAAGATCCGCATTTCGGGCGGGGGGCGCTGCAACTTCACGAATCTGCATGCCGGTCCGGCCAACTATCTCTCGAACAATCCGCATTTCTGCCGCTCGGCGCTTGCGCGCTATACGCCGCGCGATTTCCTCGCGCTCCTGCGCCAGCATCGCGTGACCTGGCACGAAAAACACAAGGGCCAGCTTTTCTGCGACCAGTCGAGCGACGCGATTATCGACGTCCTGCGCGCAGAGTGCGACGCGGGGCGCGTGGCCTGGCGCCGGCCGCTGCCGGTCGAAACGGTGAGCCACGCGGACGGTGCAGGCTTCACCCTCGGCACGCCGCAGGGCACGATCGCCGCGCGCTCGCTCGTGATCGCGACCGGCGGACTGTCGATTCCGGCGATCGGTGCGACCGATTTTGCGTACCGCGTCGCGAAGCAGTTTGGCCACAAGCTCGTCGACACGCGTCCGGCCCTCGTGCCGCTGACGTTCGCCCAGCAGGACTGGGCGCCTTACGCGACGCTCTCGGGCGTATCGCTCGAAGTCAACGTTGCGACCGGCGAGCGCAAGACGGGCGGCGCATTCGACGAAGACCTCCTCTTCACGCATCGCGGGCTGTCCGGTCCGGGCGTGCTCCAGATTTCGAGCTACTGGCAGCCGGGGCAGCCGATCCGCGTCAACCTGCTACCGGACCGTGACGCCGCGGCCGCGTTGATAGAGGGCAAGAGCGCCACCAGACGCCAGATCGGCAACCTGCTCGCCGAGTGGGTGCCTGCGCGACTCGCGCATGTCTGGCTCGAGGCCCATCAGGTGGCCCACGAAGCGCGCCTCGCGGATTTGCCGGACAAGACGCTGCGCCGCGTCGGCGAGGGGCTTTCGCAATGGACGCTCACGCCCACCGGTACCGAAGGCTACAAGAAGGCCGAGGTGACGCGCGGTGGCGTCGATACGCGCGAGTTGTCGTCGGCCACGATGATGAGCCAGCGCGTTCCGGGGCTGTACTTTATCGGCGAGGCCGTGGACGTCACTGGCTGGCTCGGCGGCTACAATTTCCAGTGGGCCTGGGCCTCGGGAGTGGCGGCTGGAGAGGCTGCATCCGCGTTCGTGGGGGCACTCTAAAGCAGGGCTTGACGTCCTGCCGTCTTTGTGAAATCCGTCTGCTATACTCGATTCTCTTTACCCCTGATCCGTTATTGGAAAATGACGACCATCCGTGTAAAAGAAAACGAACCGTTTGAAGTAGCCATGCGCCGCTTCAAGCGCACGATCGAGAAAAACGGTCTGTTGACTGAGCTTCGTGCGCGCGAGTTTTACGAAAAACCAACGGCTGAACGCAAGCGCAAGAAGGCTGCAGCGGTCAAGCGCCACTTCAAGCGCCTGCGCAGCCAGATGCTCCCGAAGAAGATGTACTGATTCCGGCGTCGCCACGGCTTGCTTTCGGGCTTACCCGCGGACTTACCCCGTGGGTTCAACCGCAGCACTTTGTGCAGCCGGTAGTATTACCGCCGGCCCGGTAGTCCGTGTGAAGCTAGCGTGGCCGCCCCTCTGGTGTGGTCGCAACCGCCGAGAATATGCGCCGACCCGCCTGGAAGCGTTTCCAGGCGGGTTTTTGTATTTGATATGATGTATGCGCGCTGAGCAAGGTATGCGGCCCCATCGCCTGGGTTGTTCCCAGGTATTTGAAACCCCAACGTATTTCAGGTGAATGATGAGCCTCAAAGACCGGATCAACGACGACATGAAAGCCGCGATGCGCGCGCGTGAGGCCGAGCGCCTCGCCACGATTCGTCTGCTGCTCGCCGCGATCAAGCAACGTGAAGTCGATGAGCGTGTGACGCTCGACGACGCAGGCATCACGGCTGTCATCGACAAGATGATCAAGCAGCGCAAGGATTCGATCAGCCAGTTCGAGGCTGCCGGCCGAACGGACCTCGTCGACAAGGAAAACGCCGAACTGAAGGTGCTCGCCGACTACATGCCCGAGCAGCTCTCGGAAGCCGAGATTGCGGCCGAAGTCGCGGCCGCCGTGGCTCAGGTCGGTGCCGCTGGCCCGCAGGACATGGGCAAGGTCATGGGTGTGCTGAAGCCGAAGCTGGCCGGCCGCGCCGACATGACGGCCGTGTCGGGGCTGGTCAAGGCGGCGCTCTCGAAGTAACGGCGTGCGGCTCGCACACGGCGCGGCCAGGCGTTCCTGGCCGTTTCGCCCTCCCGGCAACGGGCCGCAGGCCTTTGCCGCTCACGCAGCCGGAGTGCATCCGTCCCGATGATTCCGCATTCGTTCCTGCAGGATTTGCTGAACCGCGTCGATATCGTCGACGTGGTGGGGCGCTACGTGCAGCTCAAAAAGGGCGGCGCGAATTTCATGGGCCTCTGCCCGTTCCACAACGAAAAAAGTCCTTCGTTTACGGTTAGTCCAACGAAGCAGTTCTATCACTGCTTCGGTTGCGGCGCGCACGGCACCGCCATCGGCTTCCTGATGGAGCACGCCGGGCTTACGTTCCCCGAGGCCGTCAACGAACTCGCGCAATCGGTCGGGCTGACGGTGCCGCAGGAACCGTCGCCGGTACGCGGCGGCGGAGCGGGGAGCTCAGGCTACGCGTCGGGGCCGTCGAAGGCCGTCGCAACGGCGCTGTCCGACCTCATGCAGACAGCGTGCGATTACTACCGCAGGCAGCTGCGCAGCGCGCCCAATGCGATCCAGTATCTGAAAAAGCGCGGCCTCACCGGCGAAATTGCGGCACGTTTCGGTCTCGGGTATGCGCCCGATGGATGGCAGAACCTGGAGTCCGCGTTTACCAGTTACCGGGACGACGCACTGGTCGAAGCCGGGCTCGTGATCGTTAGCGAAAAACAGGACGCACAGGGACAGGCGCGCCGCTACGACCGATTCCGCGACCGGATCATGTTCCCGATCCGTAACGTCAAGGGTCAGGTGATCGGATTCGGCGGGCGGGTGCTCGACGGCGGCGAACCCAAGTATTTGAATTCGCCGGAAACGCCACTATTTAACAAGGGCAGCGAACTGTATGGGCTGTTCGAGGCGCGTCTGGCGATCCGCGAGCAGCATTACGTGCTGGTGGTCGAGGGGTACATGGACGTGGTGGCGCTCGCGCAGCTTGGATTCGAGAACGCCGTTGCGACGCTCGGAACCGCGTGCACGCCGATCCACGTGCAGAAGCTCCTGCGTCAAACCGACACGGTGATCTTCAGCTTCGACGGCGACTCGGCGGGCCGCCGCGCCGCGCGGCGCGCGCTCGACGCGTGCCTGCCCCATGCGGCGGACAACCGGACCATCCGGTTCCTCTTCCTGCCGACGGAGCACGATCCGGACAGCTATGTCCGCGAATTCGGCGCCGAGGCGTTCAAGGAGCAGGTCGATCGCGCGATGCCGCTGTCGCAGTTCATGTTGAATGAAGTGCTGACGGGCAAAGAGCTGGACCAGCCGGAGGGCCGCGCGCGCGCACTTTTCGACGCCAAGCCGCTATTGCAGGCGCTGCCGGCGAACGCATTGCGTGCGCAGATCATGCACATGTTCGCGGACCGGCTCGACGTGCCGTTCGAGGAAGTGGCGGCGCTGTGCGAGGTGGACGCGCGAATCGCCCGGGCGGCGCGTTCAGCACCCGCGCGCAAGGATCGGCACCTCGTGACCGGGATCGAACGCAAGGCGCTGCGCAACCTCGTGATGCATCCGCGGATCGTGGCGCAGCTCGAGGACGAGGCAGAACAGGCGCTGATCACGCTCACGCGGCACGGCGAACTGTTCGAGGAAGTGACGACGCACGCCCGGGCGCTGGGCGACGCGGCGGAGTTCCAACTGCTTTCCGACCTCTTGAGAAACGGGGCTAACGCCCCGACTTTTGAAGAGATTTTTCGGGAAATTCTGGACTATGATGAAAACGTCCGGGATTTGCTGATGAAAAATCCGGAAGACGGCGCGGTGGCTGAAGAACGGCGCGAGCAGGAACGGCTCTTGAGTGAGGAGCTGATGGCAGCGATCCTCAAGATGCGGTACGACGCCTGCTGCGACCGGCTCGACGTGCTTTCACGGCAATCGCGGCATACGCCGGAAGAACTGGCGGAACTGATGAAACTGAATCAGACGCGGGCTGACATGAAACGTCAGCTCGGCTTGTAAGGGAAGGGTCGCCTGGGAGGCCAGGTGACACGCGTGCTATAATAATAGGTTTTCAGCAGTTTGTTTTTGTTTTTTTCCGGGCGGATACCCAGTTCCCAGCAAGGACGGAATGGCAATGGCAAAGACTACGGGCGAGAAAGGCGGCAAAGCGGTCGAGAAAAAGGCGACAGGCAAAGTAACGACTGAGCCGATCAGCGAGGTCGCCGAGACTAGCCAGGTCGCCTCGGTCAGCGCCGCCCGTTCCGCCAGAAAGACGTCAGCGACCAGTCCCGAACCTGCTGCCCGGCAGAAAACCATGGCCGCATCGGCAACGCGCGTGGTGGCGCCACGCGCCGCGAAAGCTGCAACCCAGCCGGCCGCGAAGCGGTCCGGTTCGAGTAGTGCAAGGCAAGTGCCTGCCGTCGCGGACGATGCGACAGAGCACGAGGCGCGAGGATCCACGGTTCAAGAGGCTGCTGTCCAGCAGCCGCGAGTCGAGACTATGGCAGCTACGGCGAACTCCATGACGAAAAAGCTGAATGAAGTATCAGTCGATGACGACGCGACCCCGAGCGAAGACAGCGCGCCCGTCACGGGCAAGGTCGAAAAGGCCCGTGCGCGCGACCGGCGAGCGAAGGAAAAGGCGCTGCTGAAAGACGCGTTCGCGTCCTCGCAGCCCGGCACCGTCGAGGAGCTCGAGGAGCGTCGCGCGAAACTGCGAGCGCTCATCAAGCTGGGCAAGGAGCGCGGCTTCCTCACCTACGCGGAAATCAACGATCACCTCCCGGACAACTTCACCGAGACCGAGGCGATCGAAGGCATCATCAGCACGTTCAACGACATGGGCGTCGCCGTCTACGAGCAGGCGCCCGATGCAGAAACGCTGCTGCTCAACGACAACGCACCGAACGCCTCTTCGGACGACGAAGTAGAAGAGGAAGCTGAAGTTGCGCTTTCTACAGTCGATTCGGAATTTGGCCGCACGACCGACCCTGTCCGCATGTACATGCGCGAAATGGGTACGGTCGAGCTGCTCACGCGCGAGGGCGAAATCGAAATCGCCAAGCGCATCGAGGACGGCCTGAAGCACATGGTCATGGCGATCTCCGCCTGCCCGACCACGATCGCTGACATTCTCGCGATGGCCGAGCGTGTGGCGAACGACGAGATCCGCGTCGACGAACTCGTCGACGGCCTGATCGACCCGAACGCTGAGGACACCGACGGCTTCTCCGCGCAGGAAGCGGAAGAAATCGAGAACGAGGACGAAGAGGCGGAAGAGGAAGAAGAGGAAGAGGAAGAAGACGAAGGCGCCGCACAGGCGACGGCCAATGCGGCCCAGCTCGAAGCGCTCAAGCGCGCGTCGCTCGAGAAATTCGCGCTCATCAGCGAATGGTTCGACAAGATGCGCCGCGCGTTCGAGAAGGAAGGCTACAAGTCGAAGTCCTACCTCAAGGCGCAGGAAACGATCCAGAACGAACTGATGGCGATTCGCTTCACGGCTCGCACTGTCGAACGTCTGTGCGACACGCTACGTGCGCAAGTGGACGAAGTGCGCCAGGTCGAACGTCAGATCCTGCACACGGTCGTGGATAAGTGCGGCATGCCACGCTCGGAGTTCATCGCGCGTTTCCCGGGCAACGAAACGGACCTTGAATGGACGGACAGGATCGTCGGCGAAAGTCACGCCTACAGTGGGATCCTCTCGCGCAACATTCCGGCCATTCGCGAACAGCAGCAACGCCTGCTCGACTTGCAGGCGCGCGTCGTGCTGCCGCTGAAGGACCTGAAGGAAACCAACCGCCAGATGGCTGCCGGCGAGCTGAAGGCACGCCAGGCGAAGCGTGAGATGACCGAGGCCAACCTGCGTCTCGTGATCTCGATCGCGAAGAAGTACACGAACCGTGGCCTGCAGTTCCTCGATCTGATTCAGGAAGGCAACATCGGCCTGATGAAGGCGGTGGACAAGTTCGAATATCGTCGCGGCTACAAGTTCTCGACGTACGCGACGTGGTGGATCCGTCAGGCCATCACGCGCTCGATCGCTGACCAGGCGCGCACGATCCGCATTCCGGTTCACATGATCGAGACGATCAACAAGATGAACCGTATCTCGCGGCAGATCCTGCAGGAAACCGGTCTCGAGCCGGATCCGGCAACGCTTGCCGAGAAGATGGAGATGCCCGAGGACAAGATCCGCAAGATCATGAAGATCGCGAAGGAACCGATCTCCATGGAAACGCCGATCGGCGACGACGACGATTCGCATCTGGGCGATTTCATCGAGGACACCAACACGGTTGCACCTGCGGACGCCGCGCTGCATGCCTCGATGCGCGACGTCGTGAAGGACGTGCTCGATTCGCTCACGCCGCGCGAGGCGAAGGTGCTGCGCATGCGTTTCGGTATCGAGATGAGCACCGATCACACGCTCGAAGAGGTGGGCAAGCAGTTCGACGTGACGCGTGAACGGATCCGCCAGATCGAGGCAAAGGCGCTGCGCAAGCTGCGTCACCCGAGCCGCTCGGACAAGCTGAAATCGTTCCTCGAAGGCAATTGATGTGCGCCATGGTATGCGCACGTTGCGCGTATGCCATGGTCAGACCGGGCCTCTTTCGTGTAGTATGTCGGCCTGTCGTCGAGTAAGGCCCGGCCTTTTTCAGACCGGGCTTTTTTGTTGGTGCTTTTCTAGCATCGTGGGCCGGACGCCGTGCTGGTTGCAGGCAGCGGACTCATAATCCGCCTCCGAAAGGACACCGTGGGTTCGACTCCCACCCGGCCCACCATAAAATTTCGTTGTACTTCAAGCGTTTAGGTCAGCGCCAACTGAACCTAACCCCCCTGTGCCCAAAGAATCCGCCGGGCACTGTGCCCAGAGTGTGCCCCACTCCGGGCTCTTCACTTCACTGCGACTAGCCGCGGACCACCTTTCTCGACGCCCATCAGCACCGCGTCTGCATGCGGCATCAGATGCTCTGGCGCGAGGTGGCTGTAACGCAGCACCATCTCATACGACGCCCGACCGCGCCGGCGAGTCTGGTGCGAACGCTGCGGCGGGCCGAGACTGGAGAAACTGGACTGGCTGGGCCGTTTTCAAAGAGTGACCGAGCTGTCTGCCAGGGCTTGCGAAAAGCTGCTGCAGGCGGCCAGCGTGCAGGCGGTGGCCGCCTTCTATGATCTGGGCTGGCACGGTCAAATCGATCGACAAGATGCGCCTGCGCTCACGCGTGGCCGAGCCAGACTGGTCGAGCATCAGCTATCTGGCGATGGACGAGTTTGCGCTCCATAAAGCCCATCGCTATGCCACGGTGGTGGTTGATCCAGTTGGGCGGTAGGTGCTCTGGATCCGCCCGGGGAGCTCGCGCGAAACGGCCTAGGCCTTCTTCGAGCAGCTACCCGAAGGTGTCGCCGGGTGTATCGAAGTGGCTGCAATCGACATGACGATGGCCTATGAGTTGGGGATCAACGCGCATTGCCAGCAGGCAGAGATCGTCTATGACCTGTTCCACGTTGTCGTCACGTACTGGCGCGAGGTCATCGATCAGGTGCGTGTCTATCAGGCCAACCAGCTTCGCCATGACCGGCCAGCGCGCAAGGTCCTGAAGTTCAGCCGTTGGCTGCTGCTGCGCAACCGCCACAATCTGAAGTCTGATCAGTCGGTGCACCTGACTGAAGGGACGTAAGTGATCCAATATCGACGTCTGTCCAATGCGACTCTGAGGGAGGAGCATAGGTGTCCACGTACGTTTGAGGTGGACATTGATGCTGAAGAAGACCCGGAATTGAGAGTCGTTCGATAGATCAGGGACGGCCGTTGCCGCCACGACGAAAAAGGCAAACGCGCATTGGTGGAGGCTGCATTATGCCGGGCGTGTCGGTGACCCGCTTGGCGCAAGAGCACGGGGTCAACGTCAAGCTGTTGGGCAAGTGGACTACGAAATACCTGATGGAGCGCGCGAAGAGCATCTTGCCAGCGACACAGGGCGGCCCTGACGACGTGCCGCCTTCGGGTGAGGTGACTGACGGCGTGGCGGTCAATCTTCCAGGTTCTCACACGCTCGTCGCTACCGCGGCAACGCCACCCGCGTTCGAGCCAGTCGTTTCGGTACCGGTAGCGTCGACTATGGAAAACACGCCGTTTTCCGTGAGGAACGACGGCGTGTGTCTCAAGGTCGCTGCCTGGCGCCAGGCAGCGAGGTTATGCTCAGAAGCGGTGGCGCAGCCCGACTGCAGCGCCAGCCTGATTCGCTGTTGTCGACGGCGACAGAATACCCGCGATCGATGTTGTGTTGCTGATCGCGGAGCCCTGATCGTTGTTGTACATGTCGCCCGATGCGTGTTGATAAACCCCGGCGAGGTACACATCAGTGCGCTTGGTGAGCGAGTAATCCAGCGCCAGCGTGACCGAATGCCATTTCGGATCGCTCGACGTCGTGCCGGAGCCCGACGTCTTGCCGAAGGTGTACGTATAGGCACCCAGCACGGCAAGTGCAGGCGTGAGGTTATAGATGCCGTTCAGCTCGACATTGTCGAAGCGGGCGTCCAGTGGAAGCGCCACGCCTGCGAAATGTGTTTGCTGGAGCTTCGTGTGCGTCCAGAGCACGCCGACCGTCGCCGGACCAAACGCATACTTTGCGCCTACACCGAAGACGCGATGCACACCTGCGGGCAGCGCGTCATCCGCCGCGGCACCAGCAGAATTCAGCGAAGCGGGATCATTGTTTAACTGGTCATAGGCGGCGGCAACCTTGAGCGGACCGTTCGAATAACCTGCGCCGACACTCCACGCGCGTCCGTTGGCGAACTGGCCGGGGTCATTGCTGAACC
>NZ_RQIS01000009.1:119193-270867 GCF_003837865.1 Paraburkholderia dinghuensis
GAGGTAATCGACCACTGAGTCGAACTGACGGCCGAGGGTTAATGTGCCGTAGGTGTCGTTCTGAAGTCCTACGTACGCCAGCCGGTTGAATAGCGACTCGTTCCTGGCGAATCCGCCATTGTTGATGTTGAAAGCCGACTGCAGCCTGAAGATTGCCTTCGTGCCGCCACCCAGATCTTCTGCGCCGCGCAGTCCGAAATAGGTATTCGACAGTGCACTGCCGCTCTGTTGCCACAGACTGTGGCCACCCGCGTTATTCAGGTACAGGATACCGGCGTCGATTGAACCGTAGAGGGTGACGCTGCTCTGTGCATGCGCGGTTGCGCTGAATACGCCCAGTACGCCAATGGCGGCCAGGGCTTTCTTGAAAATGATCTTCACGTTCTTCATTCCTTTCCCCGGCCTGCATCGGCCAACTATCCGCCGATTGAAATATGGGAAGTACTTCTTTTGCCGGGGCAGGGCGACTATAGCCATATCGCTGCGTCGTGCCGTTGTCGGCGGGCAACGGATGGAATTCAATTCTTCAGGACCGTGAGCGAGGACAGATTTCGGAGTGGAAGTATTAACTTTTTCAACCTTTGTCTGTCGGTGCGCGGCGTCTGCTCCGCGCGAATACCCCATCCCCTTTGCCGTGTCGAGGGTTCCGTTCCCGGATGGGCCCGCCGTTCCAGACCTCGCCCGTGTGCCGCAGGCCGCCCGGGCGTTGCAGGGTAAGCGGTCAGTGACCAACATCCCTCGGCGTAGTGGTGCGACGGGAATACCCGCGTAGTCGACGCAGTGAGCTTGATCGGTAGCTCGGAGCTGCGCTTCGCTGCCGGGCGCAGCCGGAAATACCTTGGGAAGCACAACACGAGTTTCGCGATCGTGTGTAGATCGGTTGACCGATGGCGAGCATCGAATGGCGCCGTTCGTACGGTGTACGTTCACCGGATGAGACAGGGGCAATTGCCCTCGAATTTTGTCGGCATAGAAGCAACACTTTCCTCTGGGGTTCTCATTTACGGACGCGGACTTCCTGGGCGGCGACGCCACGGAGATGATTCAGATCGAAGTCACCATGGGCGAGTTGTCCTGGGCGCTGACGTCGGATGACCGGTTTGGGCTGTACGCCGCGGCTGGTCCGCCGAGGGGACGATCCGTGATGAAGCTGATGCGGTTCCGCGTTCGCAACGCCAGATCGACGAAACTGCTGGATCTTTACTTCCGAAAGCGCTCCGCAATTCTTCCCGCCACCTTGCTGGGTAAGGCCCCTAGGCTGGTATTTTCCGGTCTTTTGCGGAACCGCATCATTCGTAAGTCAGTAATACTTAAAGATTTTGCCGGGGACTCATAATCCGCCTCCGAAAGGACATCGTGGGTTCGACTCCCACCCGGCCCACCAAGGGTTTCAGCGGTTTTTCCGCCTGAAATTTCGCTCCGCAATTCTCTCTAACGGGTCGGTCCCACCTTCTCTCCGCGACGCTTCCTGACGTAGTGCTCCGTCATGGAGATCGAGCCATGCCCGAAATGCTTCTGCGCCTGCCGGATGTCTCCTTTGGCGTCCGTTTTGTCCGTTCCCGCCTTCGCTCGCAAATCCCTGAACTGGAAATCCGTCGCCGGGATTCCTGCCGCTACGCGTGCAGTTCTGAATCGGTACTGTAGAGTGCGCAGCGTCATCCGCTGGCCTGTCTCCGTGACGACGAGGGCCGTGCTCACGACCTTGTAGCCTGCCTTGCGTGCCTTGATCCGGTCTATGACCGCCTTGAGCTCGCCAACGACCTCCATCCGCAGCTTCCTTCCGGTCTTACCTTGGCCGATGAACAGGAAACCATCCCTGAGGTCGCGTTCGTCGTAGTTGAGCGTGTCCGGCGGCCGTTGCCCTGCGAGGTACGCTAGCTCTATGGCGTCGCGCGTCAGCTCGTCAGCGTGCGCGTATTGTTGATTTGTATGGAATCGGCTGCGCAAGCAAGTGCTCGACAGATTGCGCGAAGCTGATCAACTCTACCTCTCGTACGCCGCTGTCGATCCTTCGCCGCTAGGAGCTGTTCGGGCTGCTTTTCTCGGCGATCGTGTTTCCGGTGGCGATGGTCTGGCCGCATCGCGCTTCACTGCAACGTTACACGATGGTGATCGACGCGACATGCCGGCAATTGGCGAACATGCCAACGGCGCACCTAAAAAGTCTGGCGGTCTGGTTGACTCCAGTATCGCGTTCAACGCTGCCGGGGAACTAGCGTGCGAGCGACCAGATCAGCGATATGGAGAAAGCCGCAACGACGACCGACGCACAACGCTGGACCAGCGCGGGACGAACGTGCGGTAAACGGCCATTGCCGGATGCGGCGCCAATCGAGATCCACGTGAGGCCAATGGGTATCAGCAGCGCCGTGAAGACCGCCATCGCTTCGAGCCATGTCGTGAGGCTCGCGAACGCTGCAGGCGGAAAGATCGAGCCAGCGAACAGCATGGCCTTTGGATTTAGCACCGTCGCGCTGAACAACGTGCGCGAGCCAATGACACTGGTTGTCGAAGTCGCGATCGAGTTGGCCGCGAACCACATGCGGATGGCGAGCCACGCAAGATAGACTCCACTGGCAACACGCAGAAGCTTTGGCAGCCAGTTCAGCGAATGCGATGCATGTGTGAAGCAGATGCCCCATAGGGAAATCGACACAAGGTAGCCGGTCAGTTCTGCGGCGGTCAGATGCGCCGAGCGTCGCAGACCTTGCCTCACACCGGCAGCGGCGAGCAAGGTGTTGGTTGGCCCGGGCAAGAGCAGGACAATGGCGCAGCTCGAGGCCATCAGCCCGGCGGTTGAACTGGAAAGCATGAGACAGCGGGAAGAAGCATCCTGAGCGGGGTTATCGGAAGCAACGAACAGAGCGCTGTTGCCGACAATGGCGAAACGTTGCCCTTGGTTGCGCATTCTACGGTTTACTCCGGTGCATGCATATTTTGACCTGCGTGTACTTAATGCAGCTCAATATGGTTCGAAGCGCCAATGACCACGCCTGCATTTAATCCCGCCGACTTTCCACATAGGCGCCGCGGTGACATCTCGACTATTGTGACGATTTCAGCCGTCGCTAGATTCCGTGTCTCGCTAACGAGGCACGTCCAGACTGAATATGCGCCGTGGATCGCATCTGGCGCCGCCTCACTCCGCAGTATCCTGTTGCTTGCTCAACTAAGTCTTTGCTTGCAATGGAAGTCTTAATTCTGAAAAATCTTTAAAAATATTTGAAGCTCACCCTAAATAATTCGCCGAGAATGCCGTTAAAGGATAGACTAGAAGTCCGACCTGCGAATTAGCGGGCCGAGGAACAATACAAATACGCCGTTCGGGTCGCGAGCCCACAGGTGTGATAGCCGCCCCCCCATCCCTTATGTCCGAATTGTCGTGGTCCTTGCCTGTGGCGCGATGGTCCTCGTGGTGTTCCACGTCCGACAGTCCGCCTGAAGTGGCATTCGTCGATCCGTTGATGCGACGTCGGCTGAGCCCCCTTTCGCGGATGGCCTTGAAGGTGGCGATGGACTGCGTCGATGCACAGACGAAGACACGCGTTGTTTTCGCGTCGAGGCACGGGGAGCTGCGCCGGACGACGGACATCTTGCGCGACATCGAGACGGGCAAGCCTGTCTCGCCGAATGCGTTCAGCCTTTCTGTGCTTAACGCAATGTCGGGGCTCTTCGGAATCACCCGGCAGGACCGCTCGGCGGCAACGGCCATATCGGCCGGGGCTGAAACGCTCGGTTATGCGCTACTCGAAGCCTATGCGCAACACGCGGACGAGCCCGGTACCCCGATATTGATCGTCTACGCCGATGAACCCGCCGACGCGCGTTACGGTGCGATAGAGCACGAAGTCGCGCGTGGCGCGTTTGCGTTGCTGCTCGACGCAAACGAGGCGCCACAGGGCCGGCTAGCGTGCTCGGTCACGCAGGGCGCGAGCGCGCAAGGCCCCAGGTTCGCGACGCAGAGCGAAGCGCTGCATCACTGCCTGAGCGGAGGAGATTGCGCGGTGTGGCAGGGTAGCGGTGGCACGTGGCGGTGGAATTGGCATGCTGGCACGGCTTGACTACGGCTGGCGGTTTTTCGCCACGGCCCTCAGCTTCACTCTGTTCGGCATTTGCGGGCTGCTCTTCTCGGCGTTCGCGTTTCCGCTCGCGTTGATCTGGCCACATCGCGCTTCGCGGCATCGCGTCGTCACGATCCTCATTCACTGGTTCTTCCGTGCACTCGTGGACGCCATGCAGCGCACCGGCGTCATGGAACTGGATGTCGCCGGCGCGAGCGCGCTGCGCTCACGCACCCCCGTTATCGTTGTCGCGAACCATCCCACCTACCTGGATGTGGTGGTGCTGCTCTCGCTCATACCTTCTGCCTGCTGCGTCGTCAAAAGTGCCCATTGGAACAATCCGTGCCTCTGGGGGATCGTGCGGGCTGCCGAGTACGTGAGCAATGCCGATCCTGTGGGCTTCGTGGAGGATAGCGTGCGACAACTCGCGAGTGGATACAGCCTGATCATTTTCCCCGAAGGCTCGCGCAGCCCGGCACCTAACCGGCTGCACGCATTCTCTCGCGGCTTCGCGCATACGGCGCTGGAGGCCGGCGTGCCGATTCAACCCGTGCTCATCAACTGCGATCCACCTGCCTTTACGAAGCAGATGCGCTGGTACAACGTGCCGGAGCGGCCATTCCGCATGACCGTGAACGTGCTGGCGCCTATCGGCGTCGAGCAGCTTGCGTCGGGCGGGATGCCCTTGGCGCTTGCTGCACGCAACGTCACACGCACCATCGAAGCACAAATCACCCAGTACCTGTTCGACTATGGATTCTTTAAAACTGGAAATTAAGCAGCTCCTGATCGAGGCGCTCGATCTCGAGCACCTGACGCCCGCCGACATCGACGACGACGCACCCCTTTTCGACACCGACGGCGTGGGGCTCGATTCAATCGATGCGCTGGAGATCGGTATCGTGCTGCGGCAACGCTATCAACTATCCATCGCTGCCGACGACGAAAACGTGCGCGGCCACTTTCGCTCGATCAACACGCTCGCGGCGCTCGTTGCGGACCATCGCAAGGAAAGCGAGGCGCTCGAGTCAACTGCAGGCAAAGGGGATTGAATTGTGAACGAGGCAGAAATTCTCGAGCGTGTCCGGGAGATATTCCAGGACAACTTCGACATCGAGCCATCGCGCGTGAAGCCGGAGGCACACCTGTTCGAGGAACTCGATCTGGACAGCATCGATGCCGTCGATCTTGCCATCAAGCTCCAGGAAATGACGGGCCGCCGCATCAAGCCGGAAGAGTTCAAGTCGGTGCGAACGGTGAGCGATGTCATCTCCGCCGTCGAGTCCCTGCTCGCGACCCAGGCTTGAGACAATTCGTGATGGTGAGTCCCCTGCGTGGCGACGAGCCCCCGGTGAAGCCCGCCACGCGCGGTGGCGCGCGGCGTCTGCTCGCGACGCTTGCGAAGCTGGCCTATCCGGTGGTGATCCTGTGCGCGTGGCGCTGGGGTTCACCGCGCTTCGTCGGCCTGCTGCTGCTCACGCTGCTCTGGCTGCAGCGCGCGGCCGGCACGGGTCCGCTTGCGGCTTCACTGCGCAAACTGACGGCGGTGGACTGGGCCGTGGCCGTCACGCTGAATGTTGCCTCGGTGGCGATTGTGCTCACCAACAGCGCGCTCGTCATGCGGCTGTACCCTTCTCTGGTGAATCTCGGGCTGCTCGTCGCATTCAGCGCAACCCTCGTGAAAGGCCCGTCAATGGTCGAGCGGTTCGCCCGCATGACTTATGCCGATCCGCCTGCGCACGTGGTGCGTTACACGCGTCGCGTTACGCAGCTCTGGTGTCTCTTCTTCGTCGTGAACGGCGTTTTTTCTGTCTATACCGCCGTCTGGTGGTCGGCGAAGGCATGGTCCCTTTATAACGGCGCGATCGTGTACGGGATCATCGGTACGCTGCTCGCTGGCGAGATCGCCTGGCGCAGATGGATCATGTTGCCGCGCGCTGCACGGCGGGAGGCGTCATGATTGCGTTGCACGAGCTTCTCGTGGCGCGGCGCGGCGAGCCGCGAACCGTGGTATGCGCGGATGGCGCGAACACGACGGACTTCGATACGTTTCGGGCGCATGCGCTTGGCATCGCAGCACGTTTGCGCCGACTTCCCGGTCGACGCTTCGCGCTGTGGAGTGACGATCCCTATGTTTTCGCGTGTGCGTTGTTCGGACTCCTGTTGGCCGGCAAGGTGCCTGTGATTCCGGCGAACCCGACGCCGGGCTATCTCGCCGAACTGAGCGACGCGTATGACGCAGTGCTGGACGGCAGCGATCTCGCCGCGTGGTGCGCCGACGCGGTCCAGTTTCCACCCTATGAATCAGACGACGTGATCGATGCGAAGGCATCGCTTACGCTCTTTACGTCAGGCAGCAGCGGTACGCCGAAGGCGGTTCACAAGACACTCGCGCAATTCGATGCCGAGGTGCAAACGCTCGAAGCCCAGTGGGGCGCATTACTCGGCGATGCGACAGTGCTCGCGAGCGTGCCGCCTCATCATATCTACGGGCTGTTGTTTCGTGTGCTTTGGCCACTGGCCGCCGGGCGGCCGTTCGATCGCGCGACTTGCGCCGATCCGGCGCACCTGCAGGTCCGCAGCGCGCAGTGTGCCGCGACTGTCGTCGTCTCGACGCCCGCCCAGCTTTCCCGCTGGCCTGATCTGGCGGGCTTCGCGACGCTTTGTCCGCTGCCGCGCGCGTTCTTTTCTTCGGGCGGCCCGCTGTCGTTCGACGCTGCGAATCGTTACGCGCTCACGTTCGGGGCCGCGCCGCTGGAGATTTACGGCAGTACGGAGACGGGTGGTATCGCCTGGCGCAGGCAAGACGAAGTCGATGCCTGGACGCCAATGCCTGGCATTGAAGTGCGCGCGGGCACAGCGGCCGAAGGGGGCGCGCTCGAAGTGCGGTCGCCGCATCTCGGTCACGATGACTGGCAACGTACCGAGGACAAGGCGACGTTCGACGAGCACGAGCGCTTTCGCCTGCAAGGGCGTCTTGATCGCGTGGTCAAGCTGGATGGCAAGCGCGTGTCGCTCGGCGAGATCGAGAGCAGGCTGCTGCTGCATCCCTGTGTCGCCGAAGTCAGGACCGTGTTACTGGCAGGTGGCTCGCGCGAGCGCGTCGGCGCACTCGTCGTGCTCTCCGAAGCGGGGCACGAGACGCTGCGCCGCGACGGTCGGGTCGCTTTCCTGAAGGCTTTGCGCCGCCACCTCGCCGCCTGGTTCGACGCGGTCGTACTCCCGCGGCACTGGCGTGTTTGCCGCGCGTTGCCGGTCGATGCGCGCGGCAAGGTTCCAGCGGAGGCGGTTGCACGTGCGTTCGCCGCGCGCGAAGAAGGTTTCGAACTGCTGGCAGAGTGGGACGAAGCCGAGGGGCCCGCATTCGAATTGCGCGTGCCGCACACGCTCGTCCATTTTGCGGGGCACTTCCCGGACATGCCGATTCTGCCTGGTGTCGTGCAGGTCGACTGGGCACTGCGGCTCGCGAATGAGTGGGTGCCGGGAGCTCGCATTCTCGCTTCGGTCGAGCAGCTCAAGTTCATGGCGCCGGTGCCGCCGGGCGCTCTGCTCAAGCTCACGCTGACGCAAAACGCGGCGCGCCGGCGTGTTTCGTTCTCGTGGCGTCTTGGCGAGCGCGACTGCGCGTCTGGCGTCATCGTGTACCGGGAGCCCGCATGAGCGTCGCTGCCTGTATCGTCGTTCCGATTTACAACCACAAGGACGCTATCGGCGGCACCGTGGCGAACCTGATCGTTCACGGCCTGCACCTTATCGTCGTGGATGACGGCAGCGACGAGGCCACCCAGCATGTGCTCGCGGACCTCGCGCGGCGGCACAGCGGAAAGCTTACGCTGCTGCGCCTTCCCGTGAACAGCGGCAAGGGTGCGGCTGTGATGGCAGGACTGCGAGCGGCGCGCGACGCGGGCTACACGCACGCGTTGCAGATCGACGCCGACGGCCAGCACGACGCCGCGGACGTCCCGCGTTTTCTCGCAGCCGCTCAAGAGAATCCGCGCGCCATCGTGATCGGCCAGCCGGTGTACGACGAAAGCGTGCCGAAATCACGCCTCTACGGACGCTATGCGACCCACGTCTGGGTCTGGATTGAAACGCTCTCGTTCACGATCCGCGATTCGATGTGCGGATTCCGGCTGTACCCGCTTGACGCAACTTGCTCGCTGATAGACAGCGTGAAGCTGCCAGAGCGGATGGATTTCGACATCGAGATCCTCGTACGCCTGCATTGGCGGCGTGTCGAATTTGTTTCGATCGCGACCGCTGTCAAATACGCGGCCGACGGCGTCTCGCACTTTGACGTGTTGTGGGACAACATCCGCATCAGCCGCAGCCATACACGGCTCGTTGCCGGCATGCTCGCACGTTTGCCGCTTCTGCTCGCGCGTAAGGCCTTGCCGCGACAAACGAACGGGGGCCGTCGCAGCACGCCCTGGTGGCAGACCGCAGAGCGCGGCAGCCGCATTGGCATGAGGCTGCTCGCCTGGAGCTGCCGCCTCTTCGGCCGTCGATTTACGTCGCTCTGGCTGCACCCCATCGTCGCTTACTTCTTGCTCACCGCCCGTCCCGCCCGCGAAGCATCGCGGCGCTATTTCGACCGACTGTCGCAGTGCTCACCACAACAGCGGACGCCGCGTCCCGGCTGGCTCGCGACCTACCGGCACATGCTCGCGTTCGCGCAAGCCGGCTTCGACAAGCTGGCTGCCTGGTCCGGCCGGGTCGCTCAGGCCGACGTGCAGATCGACGACGCGAGTGCGCTCGACGCACTGATCGCGAGTGGCCGCGGTGCGCTGGTGATCGGTTCGCATCACGGTAATCTGGAGATGGCGCGGGCGCTCGCCGTGCGCGGTGCGCAAACGAAGGTGACGGCCATCGTCTACACGGAGCACGCGAAACGCTTCAACCGTGTGCTGGCTGGCGCCCATCACGATTTCGCGCGGCGTCTGGTTGAGGTGAGCGACTTCGGTCCGCAAACGGTGCTAATGATGCAGGATCGTATCGAGCGCGGTGAATTGCTCGTCATCGTCGGTGACCGCACGCCTGCGAGCGAAACAGGACGCACGACCGAGGCCCGGTTTCTCGGCGAGACCGCAGCATTTGCGCAGGGTCCCTATGTATTGGCGCATGTGCTCGCGTGCCCCGTTTTTCTGTTGTTCTGCCTGAAAGAGGGGCGCGGCTACCGGCTCTACTTCGAGTCGTTTGCCGAGCGCATCGAATTGCCGCGGCGCGCTCGCGCAGACCATATCGCCGCGTGGGCGCAGCGCTTTGCGACGCGCCTCGAACATTATTGTCGCAAGGCGCCTTATCAATGGTTCAACTTTTACGACTTTTGGGCACGCCCCAATGGGGAGGCGCGTGGCCGAACATGACCTGAACGACGACGAGGTCAGACCTGAGGCCGTAGTGATCGGCGGCCGCCGTTTGACGATCGAGGACGTCGTGGCGGTGGCTCGGCATGGCGCCGTCGTAAAGCTTGGCGACGATCCGGCCTGGCGAGGGCGCATCGAGCGCGGCGCCGAGTTTCTGCGTCGCCACCTGGCGGCGGGCGCGACCGTGTACGGAGTCAATACGGGCTACGGGGACGCCTGTGTCGTCGATGTGCCGATGACGCTCGTCGAGGCTCTGCCGTTGCAGCTCACGCGCTATCACGGCTGCGGCATGGGCGAGTATCTGGATGACGCGTCGGTGCTCGCTGTCATCGCCGCCCGCCTGAATTCGCTGGCCTATGGGCTGTCGGGCGTGCGTCCCGTGTTGCTCGAACGGCTCGCCGACCTGATCAATCATCGTGTGCTTCCGCGTGTTCCTGCCGAAGGATCGGTCGGGGCGAGTGGTGACCTCACTCCGCTTTCCTATGTCGCGGCAGCGCTGGTGGGCGAGCGCGATGTCCAGTTTCGGGGTGCGTCATGCGACGCGCGCGATGCGTGGATCGCGCTCGGCCGCGAGCCAATAACGCTTGCGCCAAAGGAAGGACTCGCGCTGATGAACGGTACGGCAGTGATGACCGGCCTCGCGTGTCTCGCTTTCGCGCGTGCCACGCAGCTCGCGCGGCTCGCCGCGCGTCTTACCGCGCTCGCGACGGTGGCGCTCGACGGGCGTGCTGCGCATTTCGATGCTTTCATCTTCGAATCCAAGCCGCATGCCGGGCAGGGCGTAGCGGCTGCCTGGATCCGCGCGGATCTCGCCGGGCGTCCGGACACGCCAGGTCACCGCCTTCAGGACCGGTACTCGATTCGCTGTGCACCGCACGTGATTGGCGTGGCGTGCGACGCGTTGACGTGGATGCGCCGTGACATCGAGAACGAACTGAACAGCGCCAACGACAACCCTCTGATCGACCCCGATGGCGAACGCGTGCTACATGGGGGAAACTTCTATGGCGGTCATATTGCGTTTGCCATGGATGGCCTGAAGGCTGCCGTGGCGAACCTTGCCGATCTGATGGATCGACAACTTGCACTGCTCGTCGACGACAAGTTCAACAACGGTCTGCCGCGTAACCTGACCGGCGCGAGCGCCGCACGTGCGGCGATCAATCACGGCTTCAAGGCTGTGCAGATTTCGTCGTCCGCGTGGACGGCGGAAGCACTCAAGCACACGATGCCCGCGAGTGTGTTCTCCCGGTCCACGGAAGCGCACAACCAGGACAAGGTGAGCATGGGGACGATTGCGGCGCGCGACTGTCTGCGCGTGCTGCAACTGACCGAGCAGGTCGCGGCGGCGCATGCGCTCGCCACGGTGCAGGCTGCGCGGCTGCGTCTGCGCAGCAATGTCGCGACAGTGGTCCCCGAGCCGCTTTACCGCTTCATGGAGGAAGTGGGTGCTGTATCTGCGTTCGTCGATGAGGATCGCGCGCTCGAACATGAACTGCGCGCCATGACGAAACGGATCGCCGCAGGCGACTTTCTCGCGCAGAACCACGGGGACAGACGATGAGTGAGGCGGGCAAGGTTTCAGGAATGTTGAGCGCGAGCGCGCACATTGAGGTGCCGTTCCATGACGTTGATGCAATGAACGTCTGCTGGCACGGCCACTATCTGAAGTATTTCGAATTTGGCCGCGCGGCATTGCTGCGCAAGTTCGACTACGACTATCGCGAGATGCAGGCATCGGGCTATGTGTGGCCCGTGGTGGAAGTGCATCTGAAATATGTGCGTCCTGCCGTTTATGGTCAGCAGCTAGAGGTTTGCGCGCAACTGATTGAGTACGACAATCGCCTGAAAATCGGCTACGAAATCTTCGATCGCGATTCGCACGTGAGGCTTACCAAAGGCTACACGATTCAGGTCGCGGTGGATGCCGCCACGCAGGAGCTGCAATACGTGTCGCCGCCCATCGTGCTCGAGAAGCTGGAGCGCGCATGGGCACGTTGAAACGACGCGCGGTAGTCTCAGCGCTGATTGTGCTTCAGGCGCTGTGGATGCCGGCGCGGGCCGAGACGGCGCTTTCGGGCGTGAGCACGAGCGATGCCGCGCTCGTCTCGCAGATCACGGCACGCCTCGCACGTGCGAAGGGCGTGCGTGCGCGCTTTACGCAGACGCAGAAGCTTGCCGCGATGAAGGCACCGCTAGTAAGCGTGGGGTCGCTGCTCTTCTTCCGCGACCGTGGCGTGATCTGGCAGGTCGATACGCCATACCGGAAAACGTGGGTGATAGGCGACAGCGGGATCGTCGCGATCGACGCGGGAGGTGCGCGCCTCTCGAACGGTGCGGCGCAGGGTTCGCGTGGTGCGGTGGAGATTGCGAAGATGATGCGCGCGATGCTTGGCGGTGACCTGAGCGCACTGTACTCGCAGTTCGACGTGGAAGCGAGCGGCTCGCAGTCCCGGTGGCAGATGCGCCTCGTGCCGCGCCAGCCGCAGATCGCGCAATCGCTTCGCGCCATACAGATGGACGGCGGCGATTTCCTGAAGAGCTTGAGCATCACGCTCGCAAACGGCGACGTCACGCAGTTCGACTTCAGTGGCAGCGAAGAGGTGGACGAGCTTACGCCCGCTGACCAGAAGAATTTCGGAACGCGATAGTGGACTATCCCGAGCTTCGCTCCGCAACCCCACCCTGGCGGCAGTGGGCCCTGCGCGCGGCCTGGCTGTTGCTCGCTGTGGCGGCGGCGCTTTACTGCGCCGTGCGCTTTGCGGGGCCCACGCCTTTGCAGACGAATCTGCTCGCGCTGTTGCCTGCGACGGAGGCCGACCCCGTGGCAGAAGAAGCGGTGGACCAGCTCGCAGGCGCACTCGGCAACCGTGCTGTGTTGCTCGTGTCGAGTGACGACGCGGCGCACGCGAAGGCGGCCGCAGAGCAACTCGGCGCTGCATTGACAGCGAGCCGTGCGTTCGCATCGGTGACGGCACGCGTCCCACCGTTCGATCTGGGCCGCATCACGCGTTTCTACTCGCCATACCGTTTTGGTCTGCTCACGGCCGAAGACCGCGCGAGCGTTGCCGGTGGGGCCGAGGCGCTGCGCGGCGCGCTTGCCGAACGACTATACGGACTACCGGCCGCGGGTCTCGCGACATCGCTCTCCGAGGATCCATTCGGCTGGCTTCAGCACTGGCTTGCTGGACTTCCGCTCGCAGCGTCGAATCTGACCGTCGAGGACGGCCTTCTGGTTTCGCACCACGGTTCCACCACGAGCGTGCTCGTCGTCGGCACGCTGCCCGCGTCTGCCTACGATGCGGACGTTCAGCGAAGCGTGCTGCTTGCCGTCGCACGCGGCGAGACGGCACTCAAGGTCACGTGGCCCGATGTCACCGTCGCGCGCACTGGCGCGGTGTTCTATGCCGAGGCAGCGCGCCGCGCCTCGGAGCGTGACGTTCACGTGATCGGTATCGTGACGTCGGTGGGCATCGCGCTGCTGATGCTCTGGATCTTCCGCTCGCCGCGGTTGATCTTTCTCGGCTTCCTTTCGACCGCACTCGGCATTCTTTTCGCGCTCGCAATCACGATGTTTGTCTTCGGCAAGCTTCATCTGCTGACACTTGTGTTCGGTGCGAGCCTGATCGGTGAGGCCGTCGACTACTCGATTCAATACTTCGTCGTGTACCTCGGCGCGCGGCACAACTGGGACTCGCAGCGAGGCGCGCGGGAGGTGCTGCCCGCGTTGACGGTGGCGTTGAGCACGAGCCTGCTCGGCTACGCCATTCTGGCGTTTGCGCCGTTTTCGGCGCTCAGGCAGATCGCCTGCTTTGCCATCGTTGGCATCTTCACCGCCTTCGCTTCGGTCATCGGGCTGCTGCCTGGCCTGATGACGCAACCGCCGCGCAGCAGTCCCCGGACGCTGTTCGCGGTGGCCGCCTCCTCGCTCAAGAGATGGCACGCGCTGATCGGCGGCCGGCGTGCGTGGGGCGTTGCTCTCGTGCTCGTGATCGTCGCCGTGCCGGGTTGGCTGCAGTTGCGCAGCGATGACGACATTCATCTGCTGATCCAGCGCGATCCGGCGCTCGTCGCACAGGAGCGCCAGGTGAGCGGTGCGGTAGGGGTGGAGAACAGCGCGCAGTTCTTCGTCGTGCGCGGCGCAACGCCGGAGATGGTGCTCGAGCGTGCCGAAGCTCTGTGCGAGCGTATCGGAGCACTCACCGGCGCGTCGGCGGTGAGCGGCTGGCAGTCGGTGACGTCGTTCGTGCCGTCCGCGCGACAGCAGCGGGCCGATCATGCTTTGCTGGACGCACACGTGTTCGACGATCCGTCCGCTTTGCGCGCGATGCTGGGCGCAGCTGGCTTTCGCGACGAAGTGGCGCAAGCGTGGCCGGCCGCCTACGCGTCGTCGGGCACTTCGGTGCTGCGCGTGGAGGACTGGCTCGCTGAGCCCTGGTCACAGCCATTTCGTCATCTTTGGCTTGGGCGCTCCGCGAGCACACCCGGCGCGTTCGTCGCAGTTGTGATTCCGCAAGGCGTGACGCTCGCCAACGAGCCGGCGCTGCTCGGTGTCGCACAGGCGTTGCCCGGTGTGAGTTTCGTCGATAAAGCCGCGAGCGTGTCGCGGCTCTTTGGTGTCTATCGGCACGACGGCGCCATCTGGCTGGCCGTCGCATTGACTCTGGTGTTTGCGCTTCTGATGGTCCGCTACGGCTGGCGCGAGGCAATCGCGGTGATGATGCCCGTGTGGCTCGCAATCGGCGTGACGCTCGGCGTTTTCGGCTATTTGCACGTGGCCATCAATCTTTTCCACCTGCTGGCGTTGATGCTGGTGCTCGGCGTGGGCGCGAACTACGCAGTCTTTCTGCGCGAAGGCGCGATGCGCTCCGCTTCCGATCACGGCGCCGTATGGACAGGCGTGCTGCTGTCGGCTACCACGACCTTGCTGTCGTTCGGCATGCTCGGCATGAGTTCGATGCCCGCGCTCAAGAGCTTTGGCGCCACGCTGTCGCTCGGCATCATGGTGTCCGTCATGCTCGCGCCTATCGGCATTCCCTCGATTCAAAGGAGAAAGGCGTAATGGGGCTCCCTGTCTATCTGCACGCGCTCGGCATGGTCAACGCGCTCGGCGACGACGTGCCCTCGATCGTCAGTGCGCTCGCGCGCGGCGAGGCACCCGGCATGGGCCCGATACGGACACGCACCGGCGTCGCTTTCGCCGGCAGTGTCAACGCACCGCTGGACGTAGCGCCGCCCGCATCGCTGCGGCGCTACGACTGCCGTAACAACCGCTTGCTGCTCGCTGCGCTGGCGCAGATCCAGCCCGCGATCGACTCGGCGCGCGATCGATTCGGCGCGGGCCGCATCGGCGTCGTGCTCGGTACGAGCACGTCGGGCATCAGCGCCGCGGAGATGGCGTTCGCGCAGCCGGCGGACCACGCGGCGCCAGCCGCGCCCTTCGATTACTGCCAGATGGAAATCGGCACGGCCGCACCGTTTGCCGCTGCCGCACTTGATCTGGGCGGCCCGGCGTTCACGATTTCCACGGCATGCACGTCGAGCGCCAAGGCCTTCGTTGCCGCGCGTCGTCTGCTGCGGGCGAACCTGTGCGACGCGGTGGTCGTTGGCGGCGTCGATTCGCTTTGTGAACTAACGCTGCAAGGCTTCGCCTCGCTTGAATCGACGAGCCCCGTGCGCACTAATCCGATGAGCGCGAAACGCCGCGGCATCAACATCGGCGAGGGCGCGGCGGTATTCCTGATGAGCCGCGAGGAGGGGCCGGTGATGCTGGCGGGCGCGGGTGAGTCGAGCGACGCCCACCATATCTCGGCGCCCGATCCGCAGGGCGCGGGCGGCGAACTCGCGTTGCGCGCAGCGCTCGCGGACGCTGACGTCAGCGCGGCGGCGATCGGTTACGTCAATCTGCACGCAACCGCGACGCTCAAGAACGACCAGATGGAAGCGCATCTGATGGCGCGCGTTTTTCCCAATGGCGTTGCCGCGAGCGGAACGAAGCCGCTGACGGGTCATACGCTCGGCGCCGCAGGCGCGAGCGAACTGGGGCTCGCGTGGCTCACGCTCGCACGCGACGACGTGGCGCTGCCGCGCCATCTGTGGGACGGCGAAGCCGATCCGGCGCTGCCGGCGCTCGATCTCGTGGAAGACGTGAGGCACCTGCCGCGCGGCACCGCGCGCCAATACGTGATGAGCAATTCGTTCGCGTTCGGCGGCAGCAACGTTTCACTAATACTCGGGCGGTGATCGAGACAATGAACCAGTCCATCCTTCCACTGCCAGGCGAGATTGCGCACGGCGGCGCTTTCCCGTCGATCGAGGCGATTATTCCCCATCGCGGCACGATGCTGCTGCTCGACTCGGTCGCCGCGTGCAGCGACGAGTCGCTCACAGCCGATGCCTCCGTACGCGCCGATGCGTGGTACGCCGACGCGCAGGGCGCGATGCCCGCATGGATTGGCATCGAACTGATGGCGCAGGCGATCGCGGCCCACGTGGGCCTGCTGTCGATGCGCGAGGGCAAACCGGTGCGCTCAGGCGTGCTCCTCGGCACGCGCCGCTATGCGGCGTTGTGTCCTGCGTTCGCGAGCGGCGCGCCGCTGCGCGTGACGGTCAAAGAACTGCTGCGCAGCGAAGAAGGCCACGGTGCCTACGACTGCACGATCGAACAGGATGGCGCGTTATGCGCCGAGGCCACGGTGAAGGTGTACCAGCCGCGCGATTTTCAGACATTCATCAAGGAGAGTTACGGATCATGAGCCGGCGTGTTCTTGTTACCGGAGCCAGCCGCGGTATCGGCCGCGCCATCGCTTATCAGATGGCCGCGGACGGCTTTGCTGTCACCGTACATTGCCGCACTGGCGTTAGCGAAGCACAGGCCGTTGCGGCGGGCATCGCCGCACAGGGCGGCACGGCCACGGTTCTGCAGTTCGACGTGCGCGATCGCGCAGCGTGCCGCGCGGCACTCGAAGCGGACGTGGCAGCGCATGGCCCGTACTACGGCATTGTCTGCTGCGCGGGCGTGACGCGAGACGCCGCGTTCCCGGCGTTGACCGACGAAGATTGGGACATCGTGCTGGAAACGGGCCTCGACGCGTTTTACAACGTCGTGCATCCGCTGATCATGCCGATGGTGCGTGCGCGCAAGGGTGGCCGGATCGTGACGGTGGCCTCGGTCTCGGGCGTGACGGGAAATCGCGGGCAGGTGAATTACAGCGCAGCCAAGGCCGGCCTGATCGGCGCGACGAAGGCACTCGCTGTGGAACTGGCCACGCGCAACATCACCGTCAACAGCGTGGCGCCGGGGCTTGTGGACACCGGCATGCTCGACGACGTGCCGCTCGACCAGGCGCTGAAGGCCGTGCCGATGAATCGTGTGGGGCAACCCGCCGAAGTGGCGGCCGTGGTCGGCTTCCTGATGTCCGACTCGGCGTCGTATGTCACGCGCCAGGTCATCGGCGTCAACGGCGGGATGATCTGATGAAACGCGTCGTCATTACTGGCATGGGCGGCGTGACCGCGCTCGGCGATCAGTGGGATCAGATTGAAGCCGGGCTCAAGCGTGGGGTCAACGCGGTGCAGCGGGTGCACGAGTGGGACTACTTCGAGTCGCTGCATACGCGTCTTGCGTGCCCGATACCGAAGCTTGAGACGCCCGGTCACTATCCGCGCAAGAAAACACGTTCGATGGGTCCTGTATCCCTCTACGCGGTGCGCGCAAGCGAATATGCACTGGCAGACGCGGGCTTGCTGGACGACCCGTCGATCAAGGACGGCCGCATGGGCGTGGCTTATGGGTCTTCGTCCGGCTCGGTCGAGCCGGTTCGCGCGTTCGGCAAGATGCTCGAAACAGGCTCGATGAGCGATGTTACGTCGAACAGTTACGTTCAGATGATGCCGCACACAACGGCCGTGAACGTGGGCCTCTTCTGGGACCTGAAGGGGCGCATCGTCCCGACCTCATGCGCATGCGCCTCGGGCAGCCAGGCCATCGGCTACGCGTACGAAATGATCGCGCACGGTAAGCAGACGCTGATGCTCGCGGGCGGCGCCGAGGAACTCTCGGGTCCTGCAGTGGCCGTGTTCGATGTGCTCTATGCCACGAGCACGCGCAACGACGATCCCCAGCTCACGCCCCGTCCGTTCGACGTCGCGCGTGACGGACTCGTCGTGGGTGAGGGCGCGGCAACGCTCGTACTTGAAGAATACGAGCATGCCGTTGCGCGCGGCGCGCGCATTCATGCGGAAGTGGTGGGCTTCGGATGCAATTCGGACGGCGCGCATATCACGCAGCCTACCGCGGCGACGATGGAGGTCGCAATGCGTCAGGCGCTCGCCGACGCGGAACTGGCTCCCGAAGCGATTGCCTACGTGAATGCGCACGGCACGTCCACTGATCGCGGCGACGTCGCCGAAAGCCTCGCCACCGCAGCGACCTTTGGCGCGCGCATGCCGATCAGCTCGCTAAAGAGCTATATCGGCCATACGCTCGGCGCGTGTGGGGCGATAGAGGCATGGTGGACGATCGAAATGATGAAGCGGAACTGGTATGCACCCACGCTCAATCTGACTGACGTCGACCCTGCCTGCGCGCCGCTTGACTACATCATGGGTGCACCTCGCGCGATCGACGCCGAATACGTCATGAGCAACAACTTCGCTTTCGGCGGCGTGAACACTTCGCTGATCTTCGCGCGAGCCCGGTGAGCATGCAGACATCGTCATCAGCGAACGGTTTGCGGCGCGTCGTCGTGACGGGCATGGGGATCGTCTCTTGCCTCGGCAACACGCTCGACAGCGTCTCCGCCCGGCTGCGCGATGGGCGTGGCGGAATTTCGCACGTCGCGTCGTGGCGCGAGCGCGGCTTCGCGAGCCAGGTGGCGGCGGTTGCGTCGGTGGAAGGCGAAGTGCCGTTCGAGCGCAAGGCCGAGCGCTTCATGGGCGATACGGCTCGCTTCGCGTGCCATGCCGCGCGCAGCGCCATCGCCGATGCGCGTCTCGACGTCGACGCGTTGCGCGGTCCACGGGTCGGCGTGGTGGTCGGCTCTGGAGTCGGCACGTTGTCGGCATACGACGCGGCCTTGTCGACCGCGAACGCGCGCGGTGTGGACCGCGTGCCGCCCTATACGGTGCCGCAGGTGATGGGCAGCACGACATCGGCGAATCTTGCCTACGTGTTCGGGGTGGAAGGGGTTGTGTATTCGCCATCGTCGGCCTGCACGACTTCCGCGCTCGCGATCGGTCAGGCTATGCAGCTGATCCAGACGGGCCGGCAGGACATCATGCTCGCGGGCGGGAGCGAAGCACTCCACGACAACATGACGCTGATGTTCGACGCGATGGGCGCGCTGTCGCACGGCTTCAACGAGACACCCGCGCGGGCGTCGAGGCCCTATGACGCGCGCCGCGACGGCTTCGTGATTGGATCGGGCGCTGGGGTCCTCGTGCTCGAGTCGCTCGCACACGCGCAAGCGCGCAACGCGCGTATCTACGCGGAGCTGACCGGCTTCGGCCACTGCACCGACAGCACGCAGATGGTCGCACCGAGCGCGAAGGGTATCGCTCGCGCGATGCGCGCCGCACTCGAAGAAGCCGCCTGCCGCCCGGACTACATCAATACCCACGCTCCCTCGACGCCCGTGGGCGACATAGAAGAGTTGCACGCCCTGCGTGCAGCGTTCGGCGAGGACGTGCCCGCGTTTTCTTCTACGAAGGCGCTCACCGGTCACCCGCTGGGCGCATGCGGTGTGCACGAAGCCATCTATACATTGCTGATGATGCGTGATCGCTACATCGCGGGTGCCGGGCGCATCGAAAAACTCGATGCGGGCGCCGCCGGCTTCCCACTTGTGTGCGAAACGCGCGATGTCCGCATTGATACGGCGATGTCGGTTTCTTTCGGTTTCGGTGGCAGTTGCGCCAGCCTGGTTTTTTCACGCCTGGAATAAGACGTGATGTTTCAGCCAACCCTGAAGACAAGAAGGAGAACCATGAGAGTACCGTTTCTCACGCTTGGCGCAGCCGCCATCGTCAGCCTGACGATGGCCGGTTGCGGAACGCAGACCAGGTCGCTGCCGTTGCAGCCGGTCGCTTCCGCTGCAACTGCGAACGCGGCGGCAAGCCAGGACGCCGGTTCGAAGGTTGCGATTTATTTCGGCGCGCAGCCGCATCCGGAGATCGCGCGTCATGTCGGCAACGCGTCGCACTCCGTACGTATCGCCCGGCCAGCCGGTAGCCCCGAGGATGCGTGCAACAAGGGACTCGCCGACGCGCTCGGCAAGCTGCGCGCGGACGCACAGCAGAAGGGTGCGAACGCCGTGATCAACGTGAAGACGCGCTTTCACGGCACCGAGTCGGATTCGGATACTGACTACACCTGTGGCCTGAGTCCGAGTGCGGTGGCTATCGTCGTCAAGGGCGAACTCGTGGTCCTGAACACCCATTAACCCCATGGAGAAAAAGATGAAAAAGCTGTGGATGCTTTCCGTGCTGTGTGCCGCTTTCGCGACGTCGCATGCGTTCGCGCGCGATTCGATCAATACCTACCCTGTCGGCGATGCGCTCAAGAGCGAGCCCGGCAAGGTGGGCGACGATATCGCGCTGTACTTCGCCGATCAGCCGCATCCGGCCGTGCAGAAATCACTGGGCCAGTTCGCCACGAACAAGAAGACGAACGCTTTCGGCAAAAGCGACGTACAGGCCTGCCAGCACGTGTTCCTTTCAGCCGTGGTAGAGCTGCAGGAGCGCGCGCGCAAGGAAGGCGGCAACGCCGTCATCAACATCAAGAGCAACTACAAGAACGAACTGCGCGCGAGCGCCACCGAGTTTACGTGTGGTGCGGGCGCGGTGATCGCGGGTGTGGCGCTCGTTGGCGACGTCGTGACGCTGAAGGCGGCGAAGTAAATCGTTTGTGCGCGGCGCGTGGCACCACGCGCCGCATCGGGCCGCGAGGCGGCTCTGGCCAGGTGCATATCCGGTCGCCGACGACAACGGGTATTGAAATGACGAGGGCGGCACGAAGCGTGTCAGCGTCACGAACTCACGCGGCGCGCGTATTGGATGTGCAGGACGAAAGGGACGTATGAAACAGAGCATTGAAGAAACAATGAAGACCCAATCAATCCGTCGCGAAGTCGTGGACGTGGCGATCATTGGCGCCGGCCCGTCCGGAGCGGTCGCTGCTGCGCTGCTGCGCAAGGCCGGACGTTCCGTGCTTGTGCTGGAGCGGCAGCACTTTCCGCGCTTTTCGATTGGCGAGAGCCTTCTGCCGCAAAGCATGGCGTACCTCGAAGAAGCGGGCATGCTGCAGGCGGTGGTGGAGGCTGGCTTTCAGTACAAGAATGGTGCCCGTTTCGTGTGGCGCGACAAGGCGTCGTCGTACGACTTCCGCGACAAGCATTCGGCGGGCTGGGGCACGACGTATCAGGTGGAGCGCGCGAAATTCGACGAGGTGCTGATCGGCAGCGCCGCGCAGCAGGGCGCAGAAGTGCGCTTCGGCCATACGGTGCTGGGAATGCGCACGGGCGATGCGCCAGTGCTGGAGGTCGTCGACGAGAGCCAGTCGCGCTACGACGTACACGCGCGTTTCGTACTCGACGCGAGTGGCTTCGGCCGCGTTTTGCCACGCCTGCTGGATCTGGAGGCGCCGACCAGTCTGCCGACGCGTGCCGCTTTGTTCAGTCATGTGCGTGACGGGCTGCCGCTCGATGCTTCAGATCGCAACAAGATATACATCGCAACGCACCCCGAGCGTCGCGACGTATGGTTCTGGATGATTCCACTCGCGGGCGGGCGTACTTCGGTGGGGTGTGTCGCCGAGCCCGCTTTTCTCGACGTCCCCGAGTCGGAGCGCGAGACGCGCCTGCGAGCGCTGATTCGCGAGGAGCCGACGCTGAATCGTCTGATCGGAGACGCGCCGTTCCTGCTGCCGGTGAACCAGATCACCGGTTACACGGCAAACGTGGAACGGTTGCACGGTCCCGGCTACGCGCTGCTCGGCAACGCGGGCGAGTTTCTCGACCCGGTGTTTTCGTCGGGCGTCACCATCGCGCTGCGTTCGGCACACCAGGCGGTCATGGTGCTTGAGCGTGCGCTCGGCGGTGAAGCAGTAGACTGGCTGGCCGAATACGACGTGCCGTTGCGCAAGGGGATAGAAACGTTCCGCGCATTCGTCGAGCGCTGGTACACGGGCGAACTGCAGGACATCATTTACTACCCGCATCAGACACCCGGGATCCGCCGCATGATCAGCGCCGTGCTGGCCGGCTACGCGTGGGACGAGTCAAATCCCTATGTGGCCGATCCAGTGCGCAGGCTCGACGCGCTTCACAAAGCTTGCTCGAATTCTTGACAGATCCGGCGATAGAAGAAGCCCTGTATGCCGTGCCTCACTACATCGTCAGGTTGTTCCAATTGCGCGCCCGCAGAATATTTCTGCGGGCACCCTATTTGACAACCACCGTCAGCTCTTCCAGACGGCCTTGATCAGATGCTTACGCAGTGTCCCGATGCGCCGGCGGGCAGCGTCACGTCTCGAATGTCTCTCTCGTCGCCATGGAGCGTGGCGGTGCACGCCCCATGGCGACCTGCTCGCACTCAGGCGCGTGCCACGCCCAGCCGGGCGATCTGAGCGGCGTTCGCCAGCTTTTCCACGTTCCAGCACGCATTGATCAACTCGCGCGCCTGACTGTCGGGCAGGATGCCTGCCACCAGGTCGAGGAACTTGGCCTCCAGCTGCTGGTTGCTCATCGGCACTTCCAGGCTGCCGACGGCGTGCTCGATGAACTTGTGGTACTGGCGGCCATCCTTCATCGTGATGGTCATATCGACCTGCTCGGGCTTGATCTTCGGATCGATGGTGGCGCTCACGCGGTCGCGCAGGGCGATGACGGCCGGGTCCTGTACCGCGCGGTCGCTGTACTGGCGCTCGCCGGCCGCGCCTTCGATGATGGCCACGGCGACCGAGTGATAGACGCTGAACTTGCCTTCGAGGCCAATGCGGGGTGTCTTCTTGCCGGTCAGTTCGATCACCAGCGGATGCACCTTGAGGTCGATGCTCGCGATCTGATCAGCCTTTAGCCCATATTCATTGCGCAACTGGATGGCTGCATCGATGGCCGGGTGGATGACGATGCCGCAGGCAAACGGCTTGTAGGTGTTCAGAGCGGCTTCATAGCGCTGGCCGAGGCCGCTGGTAATTTCGTTGTAGTCCTGCTTCGTGCTGATGGTGTTGGCCCAACCGCGCTTTGCTTCGATCATGGCGTCCGAACTGGTGTAGCCCTTGCTCGCGAGAATGGCAGCGAAAAGGCCGTTGCTGGCCGCCCGGCCCGGGTTGAAGCTCTTGTTCATCGAGCCGAACGACTCGCGCAACCCCACGGGCTGTGATGCCGCGAGGCCCAGCGCCCACACCATCTCCTGTTCGTTCAGCCCGAGCACCTTGCCGGCCGCAGCGGCTGCGCCGAATACACCGGCCGTTCCGGTGATATGCCAGCCCACGTCATAGTGATTCGGGTAGACCGCATTGCCGATACGGCATTCGGTTTCCACGCCAAGCACGAGGGCATTCAGGAAGTCCGTGCCCGACACCGGGTGATATTCCGACAAGGCCAGCAGCGCCGACGTCACCGGACCGGCGGGGTGGATGATGGTCTTCAGGTGCGTGTCGTCGAAGTCGAAGATATGGCTCGACACGCCGTTGATGAAGGCCGCATTCAGGATGTCGAAGCGTTCGTGGCGGCCCAGCAGGCCGGCCTGAGCCGGGCCCGAGAACGGCGTGAGGGCCGATACCGCGCGATCGACGGTCTCGTGATGCGAGCCGCCCACGGCCACACCGATCCAGTTGAGCAGCGTGCGGGTGCCTTCCCGGCGCACGTTCTCGGGGAGATCCTCATAGCGCGCGCCGACGATATAGCGCGCCAGGGTGCGGGTCACGCCCTGTCCGGAGGACGAAGCGCCGGCGGAAGCGCCGCTGGCGGGTTGGCTTGCAGCGTCAGTAGCGGCCATGGTGATACGCGAGAAGCCTGCCGTCGTGGCGGCAAGCGATGCAAGGGCACCGGCCTTCAGTACGGCGCGGCGGTTAAACGAGGTCATGCGATTCTCCTCCGTCGATTGTGATTGTTGTCGTGCGGCTTTTCTTCTGGAAACGGGCGTTCTGACTCCGCCCGCTGTGATATTGCACCGGAAACGGCTGCGATAGAATTGCAAATACCACACCTATTGATGCACCGGACGCATGAATCTGGAAATCAGCGATCTTCGCGCCTTTGTCGCCGTGGCTGAACGCGGCAACTTCCGCGCCGCTGCGGAGGATATCCACCTCTCGCAGCCGGCGTTGTCGCGTCGCATCGCCAAGCTTGAAAGCAATCTGGGCGTACGTCTTCTGGAGCGCACCACCCGACGCGTGGACCTGACGGCCTTCGGACGCGATTTCGCCCGAAAGGCACGCGAGGTGCTGAACAACTTCGAGGAATCGTTGCTGGGGCTCACCGAGGTGGCCACGCGAATGAGCGGCGAGGTGAGCATCGCGTGCGTGCCGTCCGCGGTTCGACACTTCATGCCCGAGGTGCTGCGCGATTACCACGAGCGGTATCCGGGCATCCATATCCGCCTGTCTGACGAAGGCGCGAGCGACGTGCTCTCCAGCGTGGCGCGTGCCGAGGTGGATTTCGGCCTGAACTACATCGGTGCCCAGGAGGAGAACATTGCCTTCCAACCCATCCTGAAGGAGCGCTTTGTGCTGGCCTGCCACCGCGACCATCCGCTTGCGCGGCGTCGGCAGGTGAGCTGGGCCGAGTTGCGCGCCTATGACTACATGACGGTCGCCAAGGCCAGCGGCAACCGTTTTCTGCTGGACCTGGCGCTGGCGGAAACCCCTGATCTTCCTCGCTCGTTCTGCGAGGTGCGGCACGTGATGAGTATCGTGAGCCTGGTGGAAGCGGGTGTTGGCATTGCAGCGGTGCCAAGCCTCGCTATGCCTCCGGGCGAGCATCCCACACTGGCGAGCGTTCCGCTGGTAGAGCCGGCGGTGACGCGCACCATCGGGCTGATCCGCCGGCGCGGGTTGGTCTTGTCACCAGCCGCGCAACAGCTCTACGACACCATCCTCGCCTTCGCGCGGCGACGCGGCGGTGGCGTGCGCAGCGGCGTGGCCAGGTCACCAGGGACTGCTCGCAATCGCGCCGATGGTTCCAGAGTGCCGGTAGGCGAAGCGAAGACTAGTCGTACCCGTCAACGAAAAAATTCCCAGCACGGCGCCGGCTGAACGCGAGTTTCCGGCATCGAGGATTGTCCCGGGCGAAACGTGTTGTGAGACCCTGTCGCGCCAACCGTTGCGGTGCCTGTCAATGCTTCATCCGCTGAACACTTCCAGCATCTGCGCATTAAAACCGTTGACGAACGCATGTTCATTGAGCCCCGGGTTCTCGCGGAACTGCTTTGCACGTTCAACCAGAACCTCATCCGCATCCGTTCCGAGAACAGCGATCGTTTCTTCGATGAACGCGTCAAGCGGCATCGCCTGTTCGGCCTCACGGCTGTTCATGAGGTCCGTGCGCACCCAGGGCGGTGCAATCTCCAGTACGCGAACCTTCGCATCGCGCAGCATGAATCGTTGCGAAAGGATGTACGAATGCAGTGCCGCCTTGGTCGACGAATACACTGCCGTCGGCGCCAGCGGAACGAAGGCCAGGATCGAACTGGTATAGGCAACGACAGCATCGTCCCGGGTCTTGAGGTGGTCGATCAGCGCCGACGTCATGCGGATCGGCCCCATGAGGTTGGTCGTAATATGGGCGACCATCTGCGCGTCGTCGATGTGCCCGTCCGCCTCATCAGGCTGCATGATTCCCGCGTTGTTGATCAGCACGTTGAGATCGGGATAGTCCGCGATCAGTTGCACCGCGACCCTGGCAATACTGGCCGGGTCCTCAATGTCGAGTTCGATTGCCGCCATGCCGGGATTCGCCGCTACGACTTCGTTGAGAAGGCTACGCCGGCGGCCGCTGATAATGACCTTGTTGCCACGCTTGTGGAGTGCCTCGGCGAGCCCGCGGCCAATGCCCGAACCGCCACCCGTGATAAAGACCGTGTTTCCGGTGAGTTTCATGATCGCTTTCCAGTTGAAGTTGCGGTAGTTGTGCCGTGGTTGTGCTGCGGTAATCAGGCAGGGAAGCTGTCGCCGAACATCGGCAGGCCGCTCGCGGATTCGGCTTCTTTTGCTTCGTCCTGAAGGACGTCCCAGTGCTCGGCGAGCTTGCCGTTTTCGAAGCGGACGATGTCCGCTGCAATCCACGCAGCAGGCCTTCCGTGTCCCGAGAAGCGCCCATGTGCAATGACATAGTCGCCCTCGGCGAGGATCAACTGGTTCTCGTAGCGCAACGTATCGGGCAGCGTGCGGATGAGATCGAACAGGCCGTCGCGTCCCGGTGAAATGTGGGCGCTGTGCTGAATGTAGCGGTCGGACCAGAAGCGCTCGGCTGCGTCGTAGTCGCGCTTGTTGAACAGCGTATCGAACGCTTCGAGCACCAGCGCCTTGTTCTGTTCGGGGGTTGTCTTCGTCATGTTCAAGCCTCTTTCAGGATTCAGGTGACGACGTGACGCGTCGGATAGCCCTCGCGCCCCCCGACACCGGGAAACGTCGGGTTATACTCAAGACAATGTTGAGTGACATTGTCATTGTGGTGGATTGTGGTTGCCGCCCAAGGTCATGTCAATGGTGATCACCATTGTATTTATCAATGGGGTCTATTAGGCCGTTGTTGGCCGAAGGGAGGCGTGGTGGGTGTTTCCAGACAGCAGGCGGCTGAAAACCGGGTCGCGATCGTGGCAGCCGCCGAGAAGTTGTTTCGCGAGCGCGGTGTCGATGCGGTGGGGCTGGCGGAACTGATGAAGGCGGCGGGTTTTACACAGGGGGGGTTCTACAACCACTTCAAATCCAAAGACGCGCTGGTTGCCGCAGTGATGGAAAAGGCGATAGTAGAGGGCGGCGAGACGTTTACCGCTGAAATCGAACACGCCAGGTCAGCTAACGTCAATCCGGTCATGCAATGGATTGAGTGGTATCTCTCACCCGAGCATCGCGCGAATATCGATGCGGGGTGTCCGCTGTCGGCATTTGCGGGCGACGCGCGACGGCTCGGCGACGTGGCGCGCGGCTCTTACGCAGAAGGGCTCGCGGCGAGCCTCGAACAATTCGCCAAGGTCATCGAAGAGGCGGAGGGGACGAGCGAAGGGGGGCGCAGGAAGGCAATTACTCTGTTCAGTCAGATGGTCGGAACGTTGCTGCTTTCCCGGGCTATCGCTGACGTTGATCCGGCGCTCGCTGATGAGATTCTTGAGGAGGGTCGCGAGCATCTCGTCGCCACCGTGGATACGCGACGCGAAAGTCGATCACGTGGACGTTCGCGCCGAAAGTAGGCCGATGTGATTTTCTTCTCGCAGAGCTGCTCCTGGATTCGGCGCTGGGCGCGGCTTGCTATGGGGGAATATGTCTGTCGAGCAAGTCGCGTGGCGCTGAACGTGCGGGTTTGACCCGTGGGGCAGAGTCCGGCGAGGAGCAGACGTTCGGGCGTTCACGCGGAACGTCTGCTTTTCGTTCAATGCGTCGCCTGCTGCGCTCCTATCCCGCTCTGCGCGGTACTCGTCCCAAGCGCCTGCCCGATTGCATCGGGCAACTTCCTGACCGCCTCGATCGTTGCTCGATCTGCCGATAACCCGAAGTTGTGCTTGAACTCGTTGAACTCGGCATGGCCGCTGCCGGTGACTTGTGGCTTCGCAATAACCTTGCCGGATGGATCGGCGACCGTGCATGTCAACGTGACGCGAAAGTCGGTCGGCGGCCAGGTGACAATGCTCGGCGACGACGAAGTCGTCGTGATCTCCGGCGTAATCACGTACGTCAGACCTTTCGCGCGCGCAGCCGCTTCGGTCGGCGCTTCGTCGAGCTTCACTACATCCTTGAACGTCTGTGAAAGTGCGAGATAGACCGGAAACTCGAGATCGCGATACGGTTTGTATGCGACCTTGTCGCCGCCGCCGCCGGGCGTCACGATTTCCTGTGTGCGCATTGCATTCGTGACCACCAGGCCGACGGTCGCGCTGATTTGATCGGGTTTCTTCGCGGGCGTCAGTGATGCCGCGTCGGGCGCAATCGTGATGTTGTGCGCGCAGCCCGCAAAAAGGCTGATCCCGATGCACAGGGTGGCAACGCGTATATATCGGCGAATGTTCATGTGAATCCCCTTTAATGAATAGCTTTCATGAAAACTGGATCGGCGTAGAGTGTCGCCAACAAGGTCTGAACGACCTGTGGATACGCAGCGGTTGCATTGTTGATGGCGACGACGCCCATAAACGAGGAGTTCCAGCTGCCCGTCGCGGTCTTAACGCTGTCGTAGACGGTGTCTGAGCCGCGACGCACGATGAAGCGTGCCGAGATGGTCGCTTCTCCGCGCGACAGACCCGATGCGTCGATATCGTTCTTGAGCAGCACGCCGCTGACTTCGAACTTCGCGTTCGGTGACAGGTCGCCTGCGACCGCGAATTCCTGTTCCATCGCGTTCGACAAGTACATACCAAACGAGTCGCCGACCGGTGAGCGCATGCGCGCGGCGCGCAGCTGGACAGGGTAGGGGTTGTCTCGGGTCTTTGGCGCATCGAACGGCTTGATGCGTGCTTCGACCGTACCCGTCGACTTCAGCGTCTGGAGGTTGTCTACAGACGGCGTATATCTGGCCGCGTCGACTGACGCGCATGCAGTGAGAACGCAGCTTAACGCCACGCACGCAACAGTCCTGCTTGACATCAATGGCCCCCTTTATTGCGTTGTTATGCGGATATGTGTTTGATCGCGGTGCGCGAAGGTACTTAGGCCCAAACCGGCACAAGTCGACACTGGTCGTGCCGATATCGACTGCGGCCCGATTAGCGCGCGATCAGCGAGTCATTGCGTTTGAGTGAGATGGTCCCGCCTTTCTAGCTACGGCTGTGGCGGGATAAACTTGATAGCGCCTTTGCTGAATTTTTGGGTATTTTTGATTTGGGTTGTACGCGATCTGGGCAAATCGCACCTCGGCAAGACTTGAGTCGTTACGAATTAACGCCGCTTTCGGTCGGGCAACAGTCGTTCGATTCGACGCTAACAAAGGCTGCTTAGGGTCGATGACGGAACTTCGGCACTCAAGCCGATCGCTCCGCGCGTCGGCTTTCGATGGTCTTCCGGGTTCGGCCAGGAGCAGCCGGTCCCCATTGTTTCGTAACCGTCGGAGGTCGAGCGAACAACCGGCGACCGCGCGCTCGCGGCAGGCTCTCAAGGTCCGCCAGATCTGCGATTTTCCCCTGGTACGCTTCAATCGTTGTTACGGCATAATCCGTCATTGAGTGGAAGCGCTTCCATTCGCTGCGAATGTGCCAGAACGTCATTCCGGTTGCTGGCGACCCGCGAATATATTTCTTTCTCGCGGTGGAGTTTGTTTAGTAACTTCCCCTAAAACCGATTGTGAATCCGTCGCTATGTCCAACGAAGACGGCAGAAAATCCGCGTTACGTCAGGTGATGGCATCGAGGCTATTTCCAGGCGCCACGATCGCAATGTTTTTGTCGGGGCTTGGCGCGTCAGCCGCGGCGCCGCAGATCGTGATGTTCATGACGAAAGAGCTTGGTGCGCCGTTGCCGTTGGCGGGACTGTATTACCTGACCAGTCTTGGGGCCCCGATGGCAGGTTTTTTCGTGGGCCGATACTCTGACCGCACCGGGAACCGCCTTGGTCTGTTTCGCGTGTGCGCTGTGACAGGTTTTGCGGGTTGGGCGGGGCTGGCGCTTTCCACATCGGTCTGGATGCCTTTTGTTATTGGCGTCGCTTTGCTGACAATTTCTGGCGCGTCGACCTCGCAGATTTTTGCGGCTGTCCACGATGAACTTGGCCGCAAGCCCGCGGATGCAAACGAAAGTGTCGTCGCCATCATTCGTATGGCACTGACCGGCGGCTGGATCGTAGGGCCGGTCGCGGGCGCGTGGATTGCCGCCATCTATGGATTGCGCCCCATGCTATGGATGACAGCAATCTGTACGCTTTTGCAGATTGCCCCACTCGGAACACTGAAGCCACCACCTGTGGGCAAACCGAAGTCCGCCAGCGCGCCCGCTCATCATGCCAACTTGCGCGCAATGTGGCCGTTGCTGGCGTTCACAGGCCTCTTCATTCTGGTCTACGCAGGAGAACCAATAAAGTACGGATTCCTGCTGATTTATATGGAAGAGCACCTCAAGCTGAGTCCGCCGGTCCGAGGGGCCGTCATCGGGATACAGCCATTTATCGAGCTGCTCATCATGCCTTTCAGCATCGGGCTCGGGCGGAAATTCGGCAATGTGTGGCTGATGTGTTTCGCGGCCGCCCTGGCGGGGCTTGCCAATCTGTGTTTTGCACTCTGGCCGTCGGCCGTGGGTATGTTCGCCGGACAGATCCTTATGGGCGGTGTGTGGGGGATCTTCATGGTGTTGGGGATCATCGTCGCTCAGCGTCTGCTGCCCGATGCGGTAGCGACGGCGTCCGCGATCTTCATGAGTTCGAGCGCGCTTGCCTCGGCACTGGGCGGCAGCGCGGCAGGTCTGGGTGTCGCCATGCTGGGTCTTCCTTATGTCTTCCTGTTGCCCACGGTCTTCGCTGGCCTTGCCGTTGTGGGGCTGGCATTTATGGCACGTAGCGCAAGTTTTCAAAGACACTTGTTCAGTGCGAACACTCCGAGAGATTCATCCCCAGCGTCGCGGCAGTCGACGAGCGAAACGACCAGTTGATATAGATCAGGTAGCGCGTGGCCATTTTGGAGTGCCGTTAGCGATTGCCATCCGGTTAAGGCCTGTCAGGCTTTAGATCTACCGTGATTCGTTGAGCAAACGAGCGTCAGTTATCCGCAGCTTCTTTCCGGTCTTGCCGTGGCGACCTTGCCGGATGCCGGTGAGTTCCGCCATTTCGTCAGCTGAAAGGAAGGTGTCGCTCATTGCTCGCTCGAGTTTCTGTTTGCCGCCGACACATCGGTCGCCGTGTACGGGAGAGCGGTCACCTTGCTCTTCAATATTCTCGCGGATCCCCTAAAATTGATGCTCATGCTGTTGCTGGAGAGCGAAGATGGACCGGAAAAAAGCTGAGGACGTTTTGATCGTGGCCGACGAAGTGGCCGATCTCGTGATGCATGGCTTCGACCTTACGATGGACACCGCAGACGGCCGCGCGCTTTACGCCCGCACGTTCACCGCGTACGTGCACAGTGAGGTCGGTGATGTGCCCATGTCCGAGCTCTACGACGCATTGCAGGGAGCGCGTGGCTGACTGCATCGCTCCAGGTGTAGCGTGGCTTCACGCCGAGCCGCGCCTGGTTCCATAGATTCACCGGCCTTGGCCTTCTGACCCACCGTTTCGGGGTGGGCCGGACTTTGTCACGTTAAAGCGGACTGGCGCGAAAGGGCGGGGAGCGTTGGCCGGGCAAATTGTCGGGATGTACGCGTCCCGACCTCTGTACTACCGCCACCGTTATCCCCGTGATCGCGCAGCGAAGAGTCACCAGCCGACCCGCGAGCGCGAGCGGCGCATGCGCCGATTCCGCGACCCGGAGCGAGCTCAGACCTTCCTGATGAACTTCGGTCCGATCCGTCAGCACTTCGCCTCGAAGCGACATCTGCTAACCGCTTCGGTTTATCGCCGGCAGCTTGTCGCGCGCTTCAACTCCTGGTGTGTTTTCGCCGGCATCATCCAGAATCCGCCTGCAGTCCTCTGAAGGGCTGTGACACCTGCCAATGTTGCGGCCCATGACCACTACGCGACAAAGCCCTTCAGGCAACTCAGGCGAACAGCTTGTCGTACGCCGCCAGCAACGTCTGGTGCATCGCGCTGCCCTGCATGTCCGCGCCCAATTCGTCCAATCCGAAGAAGCGTTCACTGCGACCGAGTAATGCCTCGGCCTGGCGGACGGATTCGGCGCCATACAACAGCACCAGCGAGCGACGATAGTTCGCCACGTCCTCGACATTAAGCATGCTTTCGATGCATCGATACACCATGCGGCGCGACGCGGGCAGGTCCTTGAAGTAGTGAATCCACTGGCAACCTTCGATGATCGCATCCTCATCGCCGACGGCCAGCGCCAGCAGCGTTTTCAGTTCACCGATCCGAAGTTGCGCCCACGGCGTGCCGGCCGGAATGGCGAGACCGAGGATTTCCCACAGCGGACGTTCATCGTTCAGGTTCATTGTCTGCAGGTCGGCCAGCAAGGTCGCGCACTCTTCCTGGGTCAACGCCGACAGGCGCACCAGCCTCGGACGCAATTCATTGCCGATGCTGTTGTTCTCCCATTCCAGGTCTTCCACCGGGTAGATCTCGGACATGCCAGGCACGAGGATGCGGCAGGTATAGGCGCCTTGTTCGGTGAAGTCAGATACGTAAATATCCTTGCCTTCGCGATGCACGCAATCGACCAGCCAGCGGTAGTCTTCCTCAGTGGTGCTGCTGAAGTTCCAGTCCGTGAATGGGAAATCCGGCGTATCGCCCATGAAGTCCCAGCTGACCACGCCGCTAGAATCGACAAAATGGATTTCCAGGTTAGCGACAGCATTGACTTCACTCATATCGAAGCTTGGTTCCGCAAAACCTTCCAGCGAGTCGAGTGCACGCCCCTGCAGCAATTCGGTCATCGCCCGCTCCAGCGCAATCTCGAAACGCGGATGCGCGCCAAAACTAGCGAATACGCCCTGGTCTCCTGGATGCACGAGGGTCACATTCATGACGGGATAGCGTCCGCCGAGCGACGCGTCTTTCACCAGGATACCGAATCCCGCCTTGCGCAGTCCGGCGATGCCGTTGCAGATGTTCGGGTAGCGCGCGATCACTTCATCAGGCACTTCGGGCAGACACAGTCCTTCACTGATGACGCGATACTTGATGTGCCGTTCGAAGATTTCGGACAGGGCCTGGGTACGTGCTTCCATCATCGTATTGCCGGCCGCCATGCCGTTGCTGACGTAGAGGTTGCCGATGATATTGACCGGGATGAAGGTCTGCGCGCCGTCGCGCAGACGGGTATAGGGCAAAGTGCAGATGCCGCGCTCTACATCGCCTGAATTGAGGTCAACCAGCACCGTGCCGTCGATTTCGCCTTCCGGGTTGTAAAAGGCGTGCAGCTCCGGGTTGAGGATTTCAGCCGGCCAGAGGCCGTCTGCCGTCGGCGCAAACCAGCGCTCTTGCGGATAGTGCACGAACGGACGCTTGGCGCGCGTTTCCCCAAGATAAAAATGCGTCCAGTAATAATGTGTACTCAAGCGTTCGAAAAACTCACCATATGCGCTGGCGCGTGCCGCAAGTTCGGTTGCGCCTTTTCCGTTCGAAAACAGCATCGGGCAATCGTTGTCCTTCATGTGGATGGACCAGATCCCGTCGACTTCATTCTGCAAAGAGGATTCGTTGAGCCGGAAGCCGCGTGCCGCCAGCTTCGTCCGCATGGTTTCGATGGTCGATTCAAGAGAGGCATCTTTGCCGGGAATGAAATTTTCGGTCTTCATCTGGATTTTTTGGCGCGCGGTAAGAAGGGATGGCACCGCTACGATTTGTCGCTGCGGGCTGCAAGGAATGGCCAGGAGGATATCTATGTGGAGCGGGGTGAACCACGCCCAAACACGCTAACGCGGATCTGCTCCCGATGTGCAGCGCAAGCATACATAAGAGACGACGCTCGAATGAGGGGAGAAGTAAATTGAGATTGCGGTCACGCAAGGTTTAGTTGCTTGTGACCTGCCTGGCGATTCCCGGACACGTTGAAACTCGAGCGAATGGCTTCCGACGAAGAAATGGGAGCCATGAAGAAGGGCCGGTTCACGGAAGAGCAGACGGTCACGATACTGCGCGAGGGGGACAAGACGTCGGTCGCGGAGGTGTCAAAGAAGCACGCGGTAAGCGATCAGACGATCTGCAACCGGTCCCGGTACTTTTGGCGGCGTGGATGTGGTGGACGTCAGGCACCTGAAGCAGCTGGAGCAGGAGAATGTCCGGCTTGGTGCGAGGTAACGCCCCTTCCTTAAAAATTGGCGTATAGCGAAGCATTCCGAAGGACTGACCACCCCGGCCTGTACGGCTTGCCGTGAAGTATCATTTTTCATCGAATACTTTCCTGGTGATTCGACGGGCCTTTCCGATGCCAGCCCCTCTCGACAATCAACGCGACGCAGCGCACGCCGTCGCCGCGCAGGCCGGGCCGTGCGACGAACTGGTCGTTCGCGCGCAGCCCGCCGAGGCCGGCCGGCCGTGCCAACGCAAGCGTCTCGCATTGGCCGCTACGATCCTCGGCTCGAGCATGACTTTCATCGACGGCTCCGCCGTCAATGTCGCGCTGCCGTCTATTCAGCGTGAGCTCGGCGCAAGCGTGGCGGCAATGCAATGGGTCGTCAACGCGTACCTGCTCTTTCTCGGGTCGCTGGTACTGGTGGGCGGGTCTATGGGCGACAAGCTAGGCCGCCGCACGGTGTTCGTCGCAGGCATCGGGCTCTTCGCGCTGGCGTCGGCCGCATGTGGACTCGCGCCGAATGTGAGTTCGCTCATCGCTGCACGTGCGGTTCAGGGCATTGGCGCGGCGCTGCTCGTCCCGAGCGGCCTCGCAATCATCGGCGCCGTGTTCGAAGGGGAGGCACGCGGACGGGCAATCGGCACCTGGGCGGGAGTTGGCGCGATCACGTCGGCGGTGGGGCCGGTGGCAGGCGGCTGGCTCGCCGACTCGTTTTCCTGGCGCGCGATCTTCTTTCTCAATGGTCCGCTTGCGATCGTGACGATCGCCCTGGCGATGTCGTCGGTGCCCAACAGCCACAGGCCCGATGCGCCGCAACACCTGGACTGGTTCGGCGCGGCGGTCGCAGCGACCGGACTAGGCGCATTCACCTATGGGCTGACGGAGGCGTCGGCGCGCGGGTTCGACCATCCACTCGTACTTGGCGCGATCGGCGCCGGCGTGCTGGTGCTAGCCGTGTTCGTGATCGTCGAAGCGAAGAGCCACAATCCGATGATGCCGCTCGACGTGTTTGCTTCGCGCGATTTCACGGGGGCCAATCTCGTTACGTTCCTGCTTTACTTCGGCTTGGGCGGCGCGTTGTTCTTCCTGCCGTTCACGCTGATCCGCGCGCATGGCTACACCGCGACCGAAGCGGGTGCGGCGCTGCTGCCGATGCCGGTCATGATCGGCTTGCTGTCGCGCTTCACCGGCGGTCTGACGAGCCGCTGTGGTTCGCGGACGCTGCTGATTGCAGGGCCCGCCGTCGCCGGAGTCGGGTTCGCGATGCTGGCGCTGCCGTTCGTTCGCGGCGGCTATTGGACAGGTTTCTTCCCTGCGCTCGCCGTGCTCGGGCTCGGCATGACAATCACCGTCGCACCGCTCACCACAGCCGTGATGGGCTCGGTTCCGGGCGACCGCGCGGGCGTCGCTTCTGGCATCAACAATGCTGTTGCACGCGTGGCGAACCTGCTTGCGATTGCGGTGCTCGGCATCGTGTTCGTCTGGTCACACCACGCGGCGCTGGCGGCGCGGCTCGATAAATTGCACGTGCCGCAGGAAGTACGTCGAAGCGGACGGTTACTCGAACCGGTCGCGCAAACCGCGGCCGCATCGGGAGACGCGCATACGCTGCCTCAGACACCCGAGGCTCGCGCAGAAACCGACGCCATCGTCGACGCGCTGCGCGCCGTTGCGCTGGTGTCCGCCGCGTGCGCGTTCGCCGGGGCGGGCCTTGCGGTGGCGATCATCCGTCCTGGCAAATGATGGGGTCTGGCGGCCTGGCGTTATTCGATCCCGACGTCCCGAGGAGGCAACATGAAACGCTTCATTGCGAGGCTCGGAATGAGCATTACCTCGATGCTGACGCGGGGCACCGCGGCAAGCGCGGTTCTGCTGGCGTCCTCCGTCTTTTTCCCGTCGGCGTACGCCCAGCCCGTTACCACGGGTCCACTCAGCATCGACGGATCGGCCGTCGTCCGCGGGCCGTTGACCGTCGATGGCTCGCTGACAGTCGCCGGTGACATCTACGCCCGCGGGCCGATCACGGCGGACTGGATCGAACGGATCCCGCCCAACGATCCTGCCGTACGCCGGCGCAGGGGAGGAAACACGTTCGATGGCCCGCTTACTGTGCATGGCCCGCTGATCGTGCACGGCGATCTGGAAGTGGATGGCCCGATCACCGTCGACGGTCCCGCCGGTGCCGTCGGGCGGGTGAATGCCGAGGGGCCGGTTACCGAGCGCCGTTGAATGTGCGTCGGGCGAGCTGTCTGGAGGTCTGTAGCGTTTGGCAGGTTGCCGCCGGTTGAATCCGCCGTCGCGAACGGTCGATCCCCGAAGCGCAGCCGCTGGCCGGCACGCTCTTATCAATTCGCGGCTAGCGTCGTCCGCTGCGGCCCCATACGTAGCGCACCCACCGCTGCCACCGGTTTTGCGGCGGAGCGGGTGAGTTGTGCGCAGCCTGCGCTTCGCGGTCGCGCTGGACGGACTTCTGCACTTGTTCGTGAATCTGCCGCAGCGTCATTCCGCCGGGACCCTTCAGTTTGTCGGGATCCGAAGCGGGATCGAGATCAGGATCGTCTGTCATGGGAGTCGCTTGTCTCTGAGGCGGCGACTTGATCTTGATACAGATGCCCAGTTGCAGCAAGCATGTGGACGCGGCGTAGTCCAATTCGCGTGAAGACACGATCGATGTCGCCCGACCTCCGGATCCACCGTACATGTTGCGCGACCGACGAACCGAATCCGGTGCACCGGACCGAGTGCGGTCATCACGCGTCATTCACCGCGAGCATCGACCGGACATTAAGGCGTCTGCGGCAGCCGGAATGCTGCTACGCAATCGAGTTGCATATGAAAACCGTTTGCCACGTCGGTTAAGCACTCTCATTGGAGAGACGGCGGTCTCCTCGGCGCAGCGTGGCGGCAGCAGCCGCGGGCTACGCCCTTCAATGTGCTGCAGAAAATTGCTGCAGCCAATTTGCATGGTCAGCGCATTTCCTGCGTGCGCACTGCCCCCGCAGGACGCAATTCGTGAACCAGTTCGATCAGTGCACGCACACGCGCGGGTACGAAGCGATGTCCCGGATAGTAAAGCCGCAATCCGCCAAACGGCTGACACCACGGCGTCAGTACCGGCGTCAGCGCGCCTGAAGCCAGCTCCCGCCCGATAAACCATTCGGTGATAAAGCCGATCCCGAGCCCCTGCAGCACCGCCTCCTTGATGGCCGGCAGCTCATTGAACGCCATGCGCACCGGCAAATCCATCTGCAGCTTCTCGCCGTCGCGCTCCAGTTCCCAATGGTAGATGCCACCGTGCGACATGCGCATGCCGATGCTCTGATGCCCAAGCAGATCGCGCGGATGTTCGGGCGTGCCATGACGCTTCAGATATTCGGGCGTTGCCACCACCAGCATGCGGAAATCGCCGGTCAGCCGCACCGCAATCATGTCCTGCGGCACCGACTCGGCCAGGCGGATCCCCGCGTCGAAGCCCTCGGCGACAATATCAATCAGACGCGACTCACTCACGATATCGACTCGCACCTGCGGGTAACGCAGCGCGTACTGGCTGAGCACGGATTCCATCAGCAAAAGCGCAGTGCCTTGCGGTGCATTGATCCTTAGCGTGCCGCTCGGCGTATCAGGTCCGCTGCCCGCTTCTTCGCCGGCACTGCGGATTTCGTCCAGCGCAGGCGCGATTCGCTCCACATAGCGCTGCCCCGCATCGGTCAGCGCGACGCTGCGTGTCGAACGGTTGAACAGGCGCACCTTCAGGCGTGCCTCCAGCCCGGCCACGGCGCTGCTCACCGCCGTGGTGGACATGCCGAGCTCCTGCGCCGCGCCACGGAAACTGCTGCGACGCGCGACGGCCAGCACCACTTCAAGCTCCGTCATTCCTGTGCGATGCATTTGATTGTCCTGATTTTCGGTATATATCGTACGTCATAAGGTGGCTTATCAGAACAATAAACCCTCCGTAGACTACTTTCCATCACCACTCAAGGTCACGCACCGCCTGCTGACGGGCATACGCGGATCCCCCTCAAAGGAGTCGACATGCAGCGCATTGAACATATCTATATCGACGGCGAATTCGTGACGCCGCACGGCGAGGAGTGGTTCGATCTTTACAACCCGAGCACCGAGGAAGTCATTGGTCAGGTGCGGCTTGGCGATTCACACGACGCGCAGCGCGCCATCGCAGCCGCCAGGGCCGCCCTGCCGGCCTGGTCACGCACCACGCGCGAGGAACGTTTGGCGGCCTTGCGGCGTATGCATCAGGCCATCGCCGCGCGCGAGGATGATCTGATGGAAGCGATCGTGAAGGAGTACGGTGCGCCCGCGGTACGCGGACGCTGGATGGCGAGCTTCCCGGCTGAGGTGATTGCCCAGGCCATCGAGACGCTGGAATCCTTCGAATTCGAGGAGCAGGTCGGGATCGCGCGCGTGGTCCTGACACCGGTGGGTGTGGCCGGCCTGATCACGCCGTGGAACAGCAATGCGGGCTTTATCTGCAACAAGCTTTCCGCCGCGCTGGCAGCCGGTTGCACTGCCGTCATCAAGCCCAGCGAGATGAGCGCCCTGCAGACGCAGATCGTGATCGAGGCGCTGCACAAGGCTGGCCTGCCCAAGGGGGTATTCAATATCGTCAATGGTCGCGGCGACGTGGTCGGCGAGGAGATCGCGCGCCATCCGGATGTCGCCAAGATCTCGTTCACGGGTTCGTCCGCGGTCGGCCAGCATCTGGTGACGACCGGTGCGGCGACCATGAAGCGCGTCACGCTGGAACTCGGTGGCAAGTCGCCGACCCTGGTGCTCGACGATGCCGATTTCGCCAGCATCATGCCGCTGGTGCTGAATGCCGGCTTCATGAACAGCGGTCAGGCCTGTATCGCCGGCACCCGCATTCTGGTGCCGCGCGGCCGCCTCGCCGAATTCGAGCAGGTCGCCAAAGAGGCGATCACGCAGTTCAAGTCCGGTGATCCGCGCGATCCGGAGACCGCTATCGGCCCGATGGTCAGTGCGAAGCAATGGGAACGCGTGCAGAACTATATTCGTATCGGCATTGACGAAGGCGCGACCGTGCTCGCAGGCGGCGAAGGCCGACCGGATGGATTGCAGGCTGGCTGGTTCGTCAAGCCGACGATCTTCACGAACGCCACCAACCAGATGCGCATTGCGCGCGAGGAAATCTTCGGTCCGGTGCTCACCGTGATTGCCTACGAGGATGAGGCTGATGCGATCGCGATTGCCAACGACACGCGCTACGGTCTGAACGCGATGGTGCTGGGTCAGGATGTCGAGCGTTGCGAGCGCGTGGCGCGTCAGATCGATTCAGGCCGGGTGCTGATCAATACGCTCGCGCATGAGCCACGCGCGCCGTTCGGTGGTTTCAAGCATTCGGGGCTTGGCCGCGAAATGGGCAAATGGGGCATGAGCGCGTATCTGGAGCCCAAGACCTTGCTGAGGGCATAAGCTGGAGGGCAGCCGAAAGCGCGCTGCGCGTGAATCACGAGCCCCATGGCCGCGCAGTCCAGCATCCGTACCCATAGTTGGTCCGAACGGACGTTGAAATCGCGCGTAGCGTCCGTTCGAGTTCGTCTCTGGCCAATGTGTCCGCTTCTCACACGAACGCCGTCATTTGATCGTTTCACCGTGGACTACTGCTTTGGGGCGGCTGCGGCCGACCACATCGGGCAGTGGTGGGCCAACTCCCGACGTTCGTCCGTGCGCTTGATGAGACATTCGAACGTCGGCTCTTCAGAGGACAACCGACGTTTGTCATTTTTCACGTACGGAGATGCAGTTGTCGTGTACCGCCGACCGGCGTTTGCGCGATCAGTGTGGTATGCCATCCGTACGGACCAGAAGCTGGCTCGCGCTGTTACGCCGAGTCATTTACGAAGAAAAGTGCCGTTGGTTGATTGAGCTTGAGCGCAAGCCGTGCTTGAGCTTCATACATCAGCCGCGGCAGTTACAGCGGCATGGCGGTCCTCGCCGCCGTCCTGTGGGCCCCCGGTCCCGTCGTCATGCACGTCCATCTCGATTCGGTTGCGCCCCGACTGTTTGGCCCGGTACAACGCGGCATCGGCTCGCTTCAGGGTTTCCTGCAGGTCAGCTTCCCCTGGACGGTACATGGCTGCACCGATGCTCACGGTGATATGCACGACCTGTCCGTCTTCGAGCACAACCGGCGTACCCTGGACCGCCACACGAATGCGCTCCGCCACGGTATGCGCCTGTTCCGCGTTAGCGCCAGGAAGGATCGCCGCGAACTCCTCGCCACCCATGCGCGCGGGCAAGTCATGATCGCGCAACGACGCCTTGAACAGCCGCGCGACTAGCTCAAGCACCCGGTCGCCTGCGTCATGCCCCCACGTGTCGTTCACCCGCTTGAAGTGGTCGAGGTCCAGACCGAGCACTGCGACCTGAGTATCATGCAGCTGCGCCAGCGCCACGGCCTGCGCGGCCACGTGCTCGAAGTGTCGGCGGTTGGCAAGCCCGGTCAATGGATCGAAATCAGCCTCCGAGCGCAGCTGGCTCATTTTCCGGTACTGCTCGTCGACATCGACCAGTAAGACCAGTAAGGGGTCGTCGGTGTCGCCTGCCGATTCACCGAGGCGGGTGCACCGTACGAGCATGTGCACCGGACCGCTTCGTGCGAGCATCGCGCACGGTTCGGTACGTTTCCCGTCCCGCACAGCCGCCCAGTCGGCTGGACTGGCAAAGAGTTGCTCAATCGATTCCCCGGCACTGGCCATTGCGCTAAACACTGCGTTCAGTCTCGCGTTGCCTTGCTTGATCTTCCCTGTGTGTTGATCGACCAGTGCCACGGCATTCGGCGTGTGCTCAACAACGGCGGATACCACGCGGGCGGACTCCGCAACCTGCCGGTTCAGGCGGCTTTCGCGGCGCAGCAGCACCAGGCCCGCCACGAGCAGCGCACTTTCGATCAGCGCGCCCGCCACATCGAAATACACATTGGACCACCACGACGCACGGTAGACGCTGGTTGCGACACTCAGTTTGAGTGTCCAGTGCTCTCCGGCGCGAGTCAGGTTGATCGTGCGGGACGTTCCCAGGCGGTCAATCCCGTCCACGGGCGAGTGTAGATAGTAGGAACCCGGCGTCGGTCCTGCACGCTCGAAGCGCTTCCATGTGTATGTCTGACCGAACGACAGCGTCGACAGGGACGGATAACGAGCGATGACCTGATTGTCAGCGTTACGCAGCAGGGCGACTGTGCCGATTGGCAGCGTCGCCCCCTGCAGGATGTTCTGGCGCTGCGGGATTGCGATCACGATGCAGGCGTCCACTCGCCCGGCCCTGTCGAAGTGAGGCTGTGCCAGCATGATGCCGTAGTCCTGGCCGAAGGGGGCCAGCCAGGTTTTCCCCGTGGACAAACTCGCGCACCCTTGCTGCTGGATCCCGGCCAGCCAGGGGACGTAGATGCCGTTGAGCGGCTGTGAAGCCGCACGCAGGTGCCCTGCCGGATCGAGCACCGCGATGGCCACACTGCCCAGCAGGGGCTGATGACGCACAGTGATGCTTTCGAGTGTTTCGTCATTGGCGCGGCCGCCGTCCAGAGCATCGCTGACCGCAAGGCTGATCACGTCCATTGTCTTGACGCGATCCTCGATGCGTCCCGCCAGGACTGAAACGCGGCTGTCAAGCGTCTGCGCGGTGTCTTGATTCAGCTTGTTGAACCCCCACCAGTCCTGTGCGACGTTGGTCAGTATGTTGAGGATGACCAGCAGCACCAGGACGGGTTGTGCAAAGCCAAGCCAGGAGCGGGAAAACTTTGACTGGTGCGGTCCAACCTTCGGGGGGCTGCGACGGAAGAACGTTCTCATGGTCATTTGACCTGTTGCTGCGTGCCCCGAAAGCGGATGCAATACGGATTCGCTCTGAAAATTTGACGACGATGCGAAGGGATTTGCGTGTTAGTGCGACTTCCGCCGGCAATTCCTGTTTCCCGGTACGGCAGCTTGTATCGACACGGCGGTTGGCGCTGATAGCGGGATTCGCAGGCGCTGCAAACGTCCAACCCGAACATTAAGATGACAAGTCAACTATATGCCATGTTGTAAGTATTTTGTATGCGTCGGTGTGTCGCCAACACCTGTTTAAATCACGTCGAGAAAACGGGGAGATACCATGCCGGGTAGATCGCGAAGTTCCCGACCAGGCTGATCGTGCGCCCCAAAATCCGGGAAGATGCAGTGGGCAGTTGTACCCGCAGAAGCTGCCCTTCATGTTGCCCCGGTCTGAAAGACGGTTCAGGGTCGATTTCGGAAGTTCGGGGCTGAGTCGGGGGGATCAGCCACTGGCCGCCGCCCGCTGTCGCCGTCACGTGGGCGTTCAAGTATCAAACGCCCGCCTAACCAATTTTCAGTTCCCCAACCACTTCGATGCGAAGTTTCTGGCCAGTCTTCCCGTGGCCGATTGCAGGGAAGCCGTCGCGAACGTCTCCTTCGTCACAATTGAGCGTGTCGTGTCGGCGTCCCGTCACGCCTGGCTGGTACGCACCCTGGCATTGAGGCTATAGTCTGACTTCGTTTGCGCATGCAGGTCGACGCGGTTCGAGGACAACTGGACCCGGCGATACCGTTATTCGAAGGGGACTGAGATATGGGTACGAAGCTGGTATTGATTGGCGCAGGTGAAATGGCAGAAATTGCCTATGAATATTTCACGCATGACTCGGATTACGATGTGGTGGCTTTCTGCGTCGAGCGCAGCTATATCCAGCAACCGGAGCTAAACGGCAAGCCGGTCGTGGCTTATGAGGATCTGCCGGAACTCTATCCTTCCTCGGACTACATGTTGTACGTTGCCATTCCGTCTTCGCAGCTGAATGCCCTGCGTACCCGTTTTTATCTGGATGCGAAGAGCAAGGGGTACCGTTTTGCCACTTACGTCAGTTCGCGGGCATTCGTGTGGCGTAATGCTGTCATCGGGGAAAACACCTTCATCTTCGAAAACAATGTCATCCAGCCGTTCGTGACGGTTGGCAACAACTGTATTCTCTGGAGCGGGAATCACGTAGGCCACAGAACGACTATTAAAGATCATGTTTTCATTTCGTCGCACGTGGTGATTTCCGGTTACTGTGAGATTGGCGAATCTTGCTTCCTGGGTGTGAATAGCACGTTCAACGATCACGTCAAGGTTGCCGATCATTGTGTTATCGGGTCGGGGGCGTTGATTACAAAAGACACCGAGGCGAATCGGATCTACGTGGCTTCAGCGTCCAAACCCGTTCCTGGAAAGCTTGCAACGGAAGTCGAGCTATAGACAGACGTGATGCCCCGTCAAGCGGGCAAATTTGTGCAAACACCACAATAGCGACACGATGCGAATGACGATTCATTGGGAAAAATTGGGGGCCGTGTTTCACACGGCCACACAAGGTCGGCCGTGGATGAACAATTCGGCGCTCACCCCGACGCCGTTCTTGATCGACAGTAATACGATCCGTGTATATGCGGGGTTCCGGGATGAGAGCGGGGTGAGTCGTATCGGCTACGTCGACGTTGCCGCATCGGACCCGACGAAGGTGTTGAAGGTCTCGGACAAGCCGGTGCTCGATGTCGGCCGCGATGGCTGTTTCGACGATAACGGCGTGATCCTTGGCGACGTGGTCCACGGTCCCGGCGGAATTTATATGTTCTACGTCGGGTTTCAGCTGGTGGCGAAGGCCAAGTTCCTGGCATTCAGCGGCGTGGCACGTTCGACCGATGGCGGGCATTCTTTCACACGCTTGTCGGAGTCGCCGATCCTGGACCGGGGCAAAGGCCAGTCGACAATTGGGGCAATCCACTCTGCCCGTTTCGAGAATGGTCGCTGGCGGCTCTGGTACGCGAGCGGGGACGACTGGGAGATGATCGGCAACAAGCCCTTTCCGCAGTACCACATTCGGTATGTCGAAGCGGACGATCTCCTCGATATCCCGAGGCAAGGGACGCTGTGTGTCGACGTGCGCGACGATGAGTACCGTATCGGCCGCCCTCGGGTCTACCGCATCGGCGGTCAGTACTTCATGTATTACACGAAGGGGACGATTTCGGGCTCTTATTTCCCAGGCCTGGCCAGATCCGAAGACGGCGTGAACTGGATTCGACATGACGAAGAATTGGGAATATCGCTTTCGGAAAGCGGTTGGGATTCGCAGACCCTGTGCTATCCCGCGTTAATTACGGCAGGGGACGTAACGTACATGTTCTATAACGGCAACAACATGGGGTACGACGGTTTCGGCTGCGCATTGGCGCGCGGGATCGCCGTCGATGAGGGTGGTATGTGATGCGCGGATTGCATTGGCAATGAACGTGGCTGCAACCATTTCGCTCAAGGCATACAAGGCAGAGGATGCCCATGCCTGGAATCACGTCGTACGGCATTCGTGCAACGGTAATTTTCTGCACGTGCGCGAGTACATGGATTACCACAAGGAGCGGTTCGAGGACTGTTCGCTGATCCTGTTGCGTAACGAAAAGCCCGTTGGCGTATTTCCAGCTAGCCGGGACGGCGTCACGGTTAGCTCGCATGCCGGCCTGACTTACGGCGGTTTGATCCATACCGACGACCTGGGGGCTAACGATACCTTGTTGGCCTTCGCGCTGATTGGCGAGTTTTACCGGAATCTGGGTGTCCAGTCGGTGATCTACAAAGCCATTCCCCAGGTGTTTCATCGGCTCCCCAGCCAGAGCGACCTGTATGCATTGACGCGCTCCGGCGCAACGCTGATACGTCGTGATCTGTCGACGGTAGTCTTTCTCGACGAGCCGATCCGCTTTTCCAAAGGCAGAAAATGGGCGATTAACAAGGCCAGGAAATCAGCAATCGAGATCAGGCGATCGGATGATGTCGACCGGTTCCATGAACTGCTCACGCACGTTCTGGCGAGGTTCGATGCACGGCCCACGCATTCGTGCGCCGAATTGCGGTTGCTGTTCGAGCGGTTTCCAGAGGAAATCACGCTGCATGTCGCTGAGCAAGGCGATCAATTGCTGGCTGGCGCCATTGTTTACGATTTCGGCCACATCGCGCACACGCAGTACCTCGCGAATTCCGACGCGGGCCGCAACGTGGGGGCGCTAGATCTGCTCCTCGCCGAGTTGATTGTGAAGTACGGGCAGAGAAAATTTTTCAGTTTCGGCATATCGACGGAACAGCAAGGGCTGCACCTGAATACCGGACTCGTCTCGCAAAAAGAGGCGTTTGGCGGGCGATCCATTGTGCACGACTTCTATGAGTGGGTTCTGTGAGTCGGCGCCTCTTAACTATCTTTCTACGATGAGCAATCTCGACCAACACATCATCCGCCACGGCATCACGGAGCGATACGCCTCGACGACAGAAGCGGAATTCTGCGTCGAGGAGATTCTTACCAAGGGCTATAGCATCATTCCCGGTAGTTTCGATGCGGCCACGATCGCGCGCATTTCCGAATGCTCGGACAAGGCGTATGCGAAGCAGTGTGAGACGCTGGGCGGGGAGGAAAATCTCAGCCGGATCAATGATGCGAATATCGCCAGGGCACCTTCGGCCGACTTTGACGTATTCATTGACGTCGCCATGGACCCCAAAGTGCATGCCGTCGCGAACGCCCTGTTGGGGAAAAATTACATTCTGTATTCGCAGAATGCGATTCTCAACGTTCCGTCGACGAACCACTATCAGTTCTCGTGGCACCGCGACTTGAACTATCAACACTGGACGTCTTCGCGTTGCCTCGCCTTGAGCGCTCTGCTGTGTGTCGATCCTTTCGATGAAGTTACAGGCGGGACGTACGTTTTGCCCGCAACCCACAAGGTAGAGAAGTTCCCCTCGGATCGCTACGTTCTGGAAAACCAGCTGTGTGTGCATGCACGGCCTGGCGACTGGATTCTCTTCGACAGCATGTTGTTCCATCGCACGGGAAAAAATACGTCGACGGCGATTCGTCGCGCGGTCAACCACATCATCGTGCCGCCGTTCATGGCTCAGCAATACGACTTCATGGCTATGCTGGGCGAAAAATTGAAGACGCAGGAAGAACGGGTGTTCTTCGGTCAGGGACGAAGGACGGCCGCCTCGGCGACCGAGTGGCGGCAAATCCGTATCGACAGGTCATGACGACAGTATGTCGCACCGGCGAAGGGTGAACAAACAACGCGGCGATCTTTGCAAGTTGATTGACTTGCAGAATAGGCGCGTGTTTGGCGGGTAGTTCAGCGATTTGGTCGGAGGGATTCCGCCGTAGTATCGGCTGCAATACGGACAAGTGCGCGTACGACGTGCCGAGATGATCGGCCGGATGGTGCCGGAAATTGTTCCGATATGCACGATGACGACGAATGCGGATGAAGTGCGCGCGACGGGCGGCATATCAAGTGTTGGCGCCGAAAACGTGTCGCCGTTGCAGGCCAGCTCCAAGGTTCGCGATTTCGGACTCGGTTGACCCGAAGCGGCAGCGTCCGCGTTGGGCATCGTTCGTCGCCAAAAATCCACGGCTTATTATTGGAGTTGGCTATGCAGCCGAGCGAACAAGCGTTGCAACAGGCGCTCACGCTTCACCAGACGGGACGCCACGCGGAAGCAGCGCAGGCCTATCAGCGAGCGTTGGCGCTCAAGCCCGATTTCGCTGATGCGCACTATCATTTCGGCCGGTTGATGCACGAATGCGGCCACACGGAGAACGCGTTCACGTGCTATCGGCGTGCGGTCGAGTGCAATTCCGGGTTCGCACCGGCCTTTCGCGCTATTGGCCAGCTATTTGCACAGCAAAAGCAGTTCGATGCGGCGATATCGGTCCAGCAGGCCGCGATCGCGTTGAGTCCGGCCGACCCGCTACCGTACATGGAACTGGGGCAGACGCTGGTCGACGCGGAGCGTACGCTCGAAGCGGTCGATGTGAGCCTGGGCGCGATACCCACGCAATGGGCCGACGCTTACGCGCAGCGCAAGCGCGATGGCGCTTTCTCGACGGATGCGAGCACTGCGCCGGTGAACACCAGCGATCCGAACCGGAAGTTCTTCCCGACGGTCGAGGGGTTGCTGGCCGAAATCGAGCATCGGCGTATGCGCGGCGATCTGAACGGGGCGCTGTCGCTGATTCAGCACGTCGTGCAGATGTGCATCGACGATCGGCGCAGCGTCGCAAAGATTTTTGCCGACGCGCGACTCGACGCGGCGTGTCAGCGGATCGGAGCGGATTGCGCCGCGCGTCTGCCCGCGGCTGAGCCCGCACAGGCGGTGCGAACCGACTGCGTGGTTCTCGTGACCGAACTTTGGTGGGCCGGCGGGCACACCGCAGCGCTCGAGGATTTGCTCGCGACCCGATGTTTTGGCGAGCGTGTCGTCATCCTGCATACGGATATCTACGGTCGTCCCCACCCGGAGGTTGCCGAGGCCCGCTTCGGTGCCGTCGCGAAGGCAGAAATCGCGCCTAAGGGCAGTCTTGCCGACAAGCTTGCATGGACGCTGAAACGTTTGCGTGAATTGCGACCGAAGCGGCTCATCGTGATGAATCACCACGACGACGTCGCCGCGATTGCTGCTGCACAGCCATCGGTGGCCGAGGAAACCATCTACTACCACCATTGCGATCACCACCTTGCGCTGGGTGTCACGCTGCCTCATGCCGTGCATGTCGATATCAGTCCAATGGCGTGGCATAACTGTCGTGATGCACTCGGGATCGAAAAGCGAGCGTACTGGCCGCTGACGGCGCACGATCTGGGGGTCCGCACCGGGGCCCGCTGGATGGTGGACGGCAATCTGCGCACGTGCTCGAGCGGAACGTCGCTCGGCAAGTTCGAGCATGCGTACCGGTACGCCTACGCGGATGTCGTGCCGCGCATCATGGCGTGTACGGGTGGACTGCACGTCCATATCGGTGCCCTTTCCGAATCCACGCTGGCGCGTATTCGAGGGAGTCTGAACGCGCTCGGTATTCCGCCGCAACGCTTCGTTCATGTGCCTCGGGTGCGCAGCGTATGGCGGGCGTTCGACGCGTTCAAGATCGATGTGATGCTGGCGTCGTTTCCGCTGGGGGGCGGCAAGGTGCTGATCGAGGCAATGGGTTCCGGTACGCCGGCCATCGGGCACGACTGCTATATTTCGCCGTTTTTCAGCGGGCGCGAGATGTTTTATCCGGGCGCATTCATGTGGCGGCATCCGGATGAGTTGCTCGCGCATTTGCGCGGCCTCACGGCGACGCGGCTCGAGGAGGAGTCGCGTGTGGCACGCGCGCGTTTCGAGCAATTTCACACGCTCGATGCGCTGACGCGCGCGATCGACGGCAGCGCCGATACGCCCGCCGTGCCCGACATGCTGCCGCTGTACACCGATCCGCTGCAGATGTTCCTGGACGATGCGCAATACGCGGAACAGGACTATCGGAAAATCGCGCCATATCTGCGTTGAGTCCGGCCTTGGGTCCGGTCGGCCGAATTGGCGGGTTTTGGACCGGGTAATCGGGAATTTGCGCAGCCGGACCGGCTGCGAGAATAGGCCGCTCAGACTGTATCGACGTCCGTGCCATCCATTTATTGGCACGGGCGGTGCCGTCCATCAAGTGTTTGGATTCTCTAAGACGGAGCAGGCGCGTGCCCCTCAATGATTGCCGGATTATCGAGCTGCCTAAAATTACGGATCCGCGTGGCAATCTCACCTTTGTGGAGGGCGGCAACCACGTGCCGTTCGACTTCCGCCGCGCCTATTACCTGTACGACGTGCCAGGCGGCTCGGATCGCGGCGCACATGCGCACCGGAATCTGCATCAGTTCGTAATTGCGATGTCCGGCAGCTTCGACGTCGTGCTCGACGATGGCCACGACCGGCGGCGCTTCCATATGAATCGCTCGTATTACGGCCTGTACGTCTGCCCGATGATGTGGCGAACGCTCGACAATTTTTCGTCCGGCGCCGTATGCCTCGTGCTGGCATCCGAGCATTACGATCCGGCCGACTACATTCGCGACCACGACGAATTCTTGCGGCTGGCCGGACAGCGGCGCCAGGCGGTCGAATAGCGTCGACGACGACAGTCCACGCCTCCTGATTCGCCAAAATGCGCATGCCAATCGATTTTCTGAATCTCAAGCAGGTTAACGCGCCGTACGAAGCGGACATCCGTGACGCCATCGGCCGGGTGATCGAGTCGGGGTGGTACGTGCTTGGCGAGGAGACGCGCGCATTCGAGCAGGCGTTCGCGGACTATTGCGGCGTCGCGCACTGCGTCGGCGTTGCGAACGGACTCGACGCATTGCACTTGATCCTGCGCGCGTACGGTATCGGCGCCGGTGACGAAGTCATCGTGCCGGCCAATACGTTCATTGCTACGTGGCTCGCAGTCAGTCAGGTCGGAGCGCGTATTGTGCCGGTCGAACCGGACGAGCGCACCGCGAACATCGATCCGGCGCGTATCGAAGCGGCGGTGACGTCGCGAACGCGGGCCATCGTGCCGGTCCATCTGTACGGCCAACCGGCCGACATCGCGGCGATCGAGGCAATCGCGCAACGGCACGGTTTGCGCGTCATCGAAGACGCAGCGCAAGCGCATGGAGCGACGTGGCGCGGGCGCCGCACGGGTTCGCTGGGCGATGCGGCCGGATTCAGTTTCTATCCTGGCAAGAACCTTGGTGCGCTCGGAGACGGCGGCGCCATTACGACGAACGACGCCGTTCTCGCGCAAACGCTGCGCAAATTGCGCAACTACGGGTCGTCCGTCAAATACCGTCATGATCTGGCGGGGCAGAACTCGCGTCTCGACGACATCCAGTCCGCAATACTGCGCGTGAAGCTGCGCCACCTCGATGCCGACAACGCACGCCGCGCGGCGCTTGCCGCCGTCTATCTGAACGGGCTCGCCGGGGTGCCGGTCGGGCTCCCGCATGTGCTGGATGACGCGATGCCGGTGTGGCATCTGTTCGTGATCAGAACGGGCGCGCGTGCGGCACTCCAGGCGCATCTGGCCTCGCAGGGCATTGCGACGCAGATTCACTATCCGACGCCCAACCATCGACAAGCGGCCTACGCGGCCGAAGCGTGGCCCGATCTGCCGATCACTGACAAGCTGCAATCCGAAGTGTTGAGCTTGCCGTTTGCACCGTATATGACGGAGGAAACGGTGCTCACAGTATGTGCGAGCATTCGCGAATTCTTCGCGCGATGCGGACACGATGGTACGCGCGCGTAACGGCGCGGCGCGGCGAAAGCGGCGAAATAGCACGACCCCTATCCCAAGACCATCAGGCGTATTCAGGAGTTCGCAGTGAAATCATCCGCGCTAGTCGGTTTGTACGGGGCGGGCCTCGTCGGGCGCAGCATCGGGCAGGCATTTGCACAGCCCTTCGTGTTCGTCGACGATACGCCTGAAAAGCAGGGAACCTGCATCGACGGGCACGATGTAGTCAGCCTCGAACAGTTCGCCAGCACTCCGGCGAGCCGGCACCAGCTATACATCTGTATTTATCAACCGCGGTTCTCCTGGGAGCGCAAGCGGGAACAGATTCTGCAGCAATATCCTTCGCTGAATGTGAATTCGTTTGCGGATCTGTTCGTTTCGTCGAGCATCGATACGGCTTACGCGTTCTTCGAACCTGCCGATGTGCTGAAGCAAAAGCTCGAGCGTTATACGCAGATCGCCCCACTCCTGGAGGATGCGCTTTCGCGGCAGACGCTGGATGCGCACCTTCAATTTCGATTGACGGGCCAATTCGAAAAAATCGTCTGGACATCGCGGCGCGATGTGCCATTCCTCGTCGCGGCACTGCAACCCGATGTGACGTATGTGGATGCAGGCGCATTCGATGGCGATACGGCGGAAGATTTTCTGGCGCTCAGCGGCGGACGATTCTCGCGAATCCAGATCGTCGAGCCGGACGTGACCAATCTCGCGCGCGCACGCGCACGCATGACCCGACTCGGCATACTCGATCGGGTGGAGTTCCACGCACAGGCGATTATGGACACGCGTGGCATGATCGGTTTTAACGAGCGCGGGAGAGAAGGTTCGTCCGTCGATCCGATGTCGGAGCACAAGGTCGAGGCGGTCATGCTGTCCGATTTCGACGCGCCGGGGCAACTCTACGTGAAGCTCGATATCGAGGGCGCGGAAACAGCGGCACTGCGGGCTTCGCGCGATTTCATCGCTGCTCGTCGACCGCTTCTCGCGATCAGCGTCTATCACCGGCCGGACGATCTGATGGACATCGCGGAAGGGTTCGTCGATGCCGGCTACGCGCTCTATCTGCGTTGCCACGGCGAGGCCGGCGGCGACGATCTGATGCTGTACGCACTGCCGCGAAGCGCCTGATTCGACTGCGGGATCGTTTGCTGGGGCCGCGCACATGCCGCCGGCCTGCCGCCCGGCACTGATCACCACCTGAGGTTCTCCGTATTCCGCCCGAGCGTATGGCGAGGGTCGCGCCAGATCTGCTGACGACATTTTCCCTGGGATTATCGAGGTTTCGCCGCGGCTGCTCCGTCGCGCGAGGCGTCCCGCTATTGGGTGAACTGGCGGGTGTTTGGCGGCTTGTTCCACCGTTTTACCGGCGCGGGGCCGCTTTAGCATTACGCGATTGTTTGAGCTAATTTGAGCTAGATCAGGCCATTGTGGACATTCAATGGCGCCGCGATGGGCGCACGGCGCCGGGAATTTCTGTGGATTTGAGCTAGCTTGATTTGGGTCGAACCAGTGTGGGCATTCAATGGCCCGCGATGGGCGCATGGCGCCGGGAATTTTGTGGACACCGACGATGGCAACGGATGTGGCTGAAGTGCGCGCGGCGAGCGGCAATGCTGGTAACGACGCGTTTACCGTGTTTCATAAGTTGAGCGATGCCGACTGGCTGAAAGTGCTGTCCCTCAGCGTGCAGCACGAGGTAATCGAGGGCGTGCGTTTCCCGCGGTTTCCGGCCGATCAATTGCAGTCGAATTTCGTCGGCTCCGCCAACGCGACGGCATTGCACGAGGCTTACCAGTTTTATGTAGAACTGAAGCGTCAGGCAGCGGGCGTGGGTTCGCCGCTGCAAGCCGACTCCAGAATTCTCGATTTCGGATGCGGCTGGGGGCGGTATCTACGGTTCTTCTGGAAAGATGTGAGGGAGAGCGGACTGTTCGGCGTCGATGTGGATCCCGACATTCTGTCGACCTGCCTGCAAACGGCGGTGCCGGGAAAATTCGCACGGATTCAGCCGACCGGCAAGCTGCCGTTCGATGACGGCTTTTTCTCGCACGCCATGGCGTACTCGGTCTTCACGCACTTGCCGGAGCCGGTCCACATGCACTGGATGCACGAACTCGCTCGCGTCATCCGTCCAGGCGGCACCTTCACGCTGACGATGGAGCCGCGGCGCTTCCTGTATTTCATCGCCGAATTGGGCAAGAAAAGTACTCAGGACAACGGCTGGCACGAGGTGCTGGCTCAGCATGCTCCTTCCGTTGGGCAATTCCTCAATCAGTTCAACGAGGGCAAGATCGCGTATCTGCCAACCGGCGGCGGCGGGGTTCGCTCGTCCGACGTGTACGGAGATGCCGTCGTGCCGCTTTCGTTCATCGCGAAACACTGGACCCGGTACTTCGAGATTGTCGATTACATCGACGATCCGGCGCGCTTCTGGCAGGCCGTGCTTGTCGTGAAGCGTAAAGCAGCATAAAAACCGGCGACCGGGTTTGCGCAACGGCTGATCTTGCCGCCCGAATCGCGTTCGTGCCTCGCCTGTCGTTCCTCCTCACGAATGAAACACAATCTATTCCAAATATTCCATTCGGAAGACGCGCGCACTGCGCTCGATAAAGGCTTTATCCCGCTCGACAATACGGGGCAACGTCTCGACTGGTTCGACTATTGGGCGGTGCGGCGCTTTCTGCTTCAGAACCCTGTCGATCCGGCCGTGGGCTACGGATTTTTCTCGGCGCAACTGGGCGAACGGACCGGGCTGAACGCGCAGCAGGTAGCGCAGTTCGTGGAGGGCATGCCCGAAGACACCGATGTCGTCGCTTTTACGCCGGGTTTTGCGGACGTGGCGTACTTCCGTAGCGTCTACGAACAGATCGAGCGTACTCATCCCGACGCGGCAACTGCCGTTCGGGGCGTCGTGTCGCTCATGGCGCCGGGGCAGGACAGCCGCACGCTGCTCGAAACGCTGGTGATGTGCGCCACGCAGACTGTGTTCGCCAACTATATCGTCGCGAAGCCGGCATTCTGGCAGGCATGGCTCGGGCATTGCGAGACGGTGTTCCAGCTCGCGGAGCGCGGCGAAGGAGAGTTGGGGCAACTGCTCAACGCGCAAATTCCCTGGGGTACGCATCATGTGCCGGTGAAGGTGTTCGTGATCGAAGCGATGGCCTCGCTGATGATCGGGCTGTCGCCGTCCAGATGGCGCGTGCGGCAGTTCAATTCGATCCAGTTGCCGGCCAGCGAGCGGACCGACGAGAACGGCAACGTGAAGATCGCGCGCGACGAACTGATCGTCCTCGATGCACTCAAGCATGCGGCGATCGATACCGGCATCGTCGAGTATTACTTCACGTACCTGCAGCGCAGGGACGAACTGGAGAATCGGCGCACGGGCGAGCAAGCTGCGCCGGCTTCGGCGCAGCCGCAGGTGCACGCCGAGTCGCCGGCACCGGTGCCGGCGCCTGTCCCTGTCGCTGAGCCGGTGCGCACCTGGCCGGATCTGTTCGGACTCCGGATGATGCCGAAATCCGGCCGTCTGGCGTTCGTTCTGCATCTCGGCGACGGCGCGTCATGGCCCGTCGTGAAGGATGCATTGGCTGACGTTGCCGTGCCGTTCGATCTGTTCGTCGGTCTCTCGCAGGAAGCGCCGTCCGATATGGCGGCGACCATCGCGGCGTCATTCCCCGCGGCACGCTTGCTGCTTCTCGCGTACGGCGACAGCGACATACCGTTGCTGCTGACCTTGCTGAACGACGGCTTGCTTTTCGAGTACGACCTGATCTGCAAGGTGCGCGCGGCGGATATCCAGGCGGCGCAGTCGCCGGACGTCTTGCGCGCCGCGCTGCAAGCGGGCGGTTTGGGCGCGGACGGCGCGCTCGAGAAGATCGTGCACGCGTTCGATGCCGACCCCGATCTGGGTATCGTCGTCGCGCCGGGACACAAGTACGGCGATCAGGATGCGCATTGGGGCGAGGTGCGTCAGCGCGTTTTCAGTCTTGGCGCGCGGGTGGGTCTCGACCGGATGTCGAAGACCTCCGTGTTCCCCGGCGGGCCCGTGTATTGGCTCAGACCGTTCCCGCTGCGCTCGATCGCTGCGCTCAAGCTCACGCCCGCCGACTTCGATCCGGCGCTGTCGCCGCAGAACGCCATGACCGGCGAAGCGGTCGAGCGCTTGATCGGTCTTGCGTGCGGCGACGCGTACATGCGAATCGACGCGCTCCCGGATCTGCCCGAGGCCGGTGCATCGCCCGAGGCGGCGCCCGCGCGCGCTGCGGAGGCCCCCGCGCTTCAGACCATTGCGTACTACCTCCCGCAATTTCACCCGACCGAGGAAAACGATAAATGGTGGGGGCAGGGCTTCACGGAGTGGACGAACGTCACGCGCGCGAAGCCGATGTTTCAGCATCACCGGCAGCCGCGTCTGCCGGCTGATCTGGGGTTCTACGACCTTCGCCTGCCGGAGGTGCGTGAACGCCAGGTGGCGCTCGCCCGCCAGTACGGCGTATCGGCGTTTTGCTACTACTACTACTGGTTCGACGGTCAGCGTGTGTTGCACCGCCCGTTGGACGAAGTGCTCGCGAGCGGCAAGCCGGATTTCCCGTTCATGATCTGCTGGGCCAACGAGCCGTGGTCGAGAAACTGGGACGGCGGCAGTCGCGAGGTGCTGATGCCGCAGACTTACGGCGCGGGCTGGGTGGAAAAATTCGCGGCCGACATCGCGCCCGTGCTGCGCGACCCTCGGTATTTCCGCTTTCACGGCAAGCCGATTCTGCTGATCTATCGCTTCATGCATATTCCCGATCGGATCGCAGCCGTGCGGACACTGCGCGCCAGGCTGAGGAAACTCGGCGTGGGGGAAGTGTATCTGTGCCTCAACCGGACGTTCATCGAGCAAGGCGCGACTTACCCGGACAACCCGTGCGATATCGGCGTCGATCATTACGTCGATTTTCCGCCGCATCGGGTGCCGAGTATCAAGATCAACGAACGCGTGAATGAACTCACGCCCGGTTTCGAGGGCCACCTGTTCGACTACGATACCGTCGTGCAGGTCATGAGCGCGCTACGCGCGGAAAATCCCGGGAATACGCATCCCGCAGTCATGGCGGGCTGGGACAACACCGCGCGCAGGCTGTTGCGTGCGAACGCCTTCCACGGTGCCACGCCGGCGAAGCTGCGGCGCTGGCTGCGCCGACTGGTCGTGCATCAGCAGTTGGCGCCCACCCGTGCGGGCGAACTGGTCTTCATCAACGCATGGAACGAATGGGCCGAAGGGACCTACCTCGAGCCGGATCGCGATTTCGGACGCGGCTGGCTGGAGGCGGTGGCGTCGGCGTTGGGCCTCAAGCACGAACGCTGATCGCAGGCGCTCGATCACCTGTACGACCTGGAATGCGGGGGCGGGGCCTGCTGCAACCCGCGGCGGGCTCGCTGGACCCGAGTCAGTAGCCCGCGATCGACCGGGTCAATCGTGCTCGCAAGCTCTTTCCCCAGGAGGCATTCGGGCGCATGCAAACGCGGGCCATCGAGCGTTGCGGGCTCAATGAGCGGCTGAGCGATCCCGCAGTGCTGCGTTCTCTCGACTTCACGCCGGGCCTCGCCAAGGCGTTGCTGAGTATGCGAGGCCGCCTTCCGGCCGATATTCGCAACGTCGTGCGTGAAGTCATTGCCTCCGATGCGGTCTTTTCGCGTGCTTCTCCGGGCACGCGACGTTTGCCATACACATCCCTATCCTCACGCCTGTCGCCAGGCCACGCGGCGAGCACGCGAATCGTCAGGGCTGCGAGAACGATAACAAACGACATTGTTCCTGCGCCGAAGGGGAGAGTGTCTGCAGAAATCGTTTCCGTCGCTTAAAAACATTGAGCCGATTGAACGCACGCCTGATTCATTGCGTCATCCGCAGCATGCTTCATCCGCGCGCGCGAAACGCGAAAGCGGTAATCTCGTTCGATGTGGCCGCGGGTCCGATCAAGGCCGGAGCGTGCGTCTTGCGGCCTGTCGGTTGGCGAGGAACGCACGCAAACGTCGCCGGAGGGATTCAACATGTCATATCGCTCAATGCGGACCGTCCCGGTCGAGGTGGGAAAAGTCGTCACGGCGGCCGATGCCGTCCGTTTGATCAGAAGCCGTGACACGGTTGCCACCTCCGGATTCGTCGGCATCGGATTTGCAGAAGAGGTTGCGCTGGCTCTGGAGGAACGGTTCCTGTCGCAGCACGATCCGCGCGATCTGACGCTCGTTTACGCGGCGGGTCAAGGCGATGGCAAGCACCGAGGCCTGAACCATCTGGCACACGATGGTTTGTTGCGCCGCGTGATTGGCGGCCACTGGGGGCTTGTGCCGCAACTCGGACGGCTGGCGATCGAGAATCGCGTCGAGGCGTACAACCTTCCGCAAGGCGTGATTTCATGCCTGTTCCGTGATATCGCCGGGGGGCGGCCCGGGCACCTGAGCCGCATTGGACTCGGTACGTTTGTCGATCCGCGAAACGGTGGTGGCAAGATGAACGCTCGGACGACCGAGGAACTCGTGGAGCTTTGCCATCTCGGTGGCGAGGAAAGCCTCTTCTACAAAGCCTTTCCGATCGATGTCGCGATCATCCGGGCGACCACGGCCGACCTCGACGGAAACCTCACCATGGAGCGTGAGGCGCTGACGCTTGAGTCACTTTCGATCGCAATGGCCGCACGCAACAGCGGTGGCATTGTGATCGCGCAGGTCGAGCGCATTACGGATCGCGGAACGTTGCATCCACGGCAGGTGAAAGTGCCCGCCGTTCTGGTCGACTGCATCGTGCACGCCCGCCCGGAGAATCACTGGCAAACGTTCAGTACACCCTATAGTCCGGCGTTCACGGGCGAGATCAGGGTACCGCCGAGCGCCGGGAAACCCATGCCGCTCGACGAGCGCAAGATTATCGCGCGCCGCGCCGCAATGGAATTGAAAGCGAACAGCATTGTCAACCTCGGGATCGGCATGCCGGAAGGTGTCGCGGTCGTTGCTGCGGAGGAAAGGATCGACAGTCTGCTGACGCTGACGGCCGAACCCGGTGTCATCGGAGGAATTCCGGCTAGTGGGCTGGACTTCGGCGCAGCCGTCAACTCGCAAGCCGTCATCGACCAGCCGTACCAGTTCGACTTCTATGATGGTGGGGGGCTCGATGTCGCCTTTCTCGGGCTTGCCCAGGCCGATCGCGACGGCAACCTCAACGTCAGCAAGTTCGGGACACGCGTGGCAGGCGCGGGCGGCTTCATCAACATCAGCCAGAGCGCAAGGAAGGTCGTGTTCGTCGGCACGTTCAACACGAGCGGACTCGATGTGGAAGTTCGGGACGGGAAGGTCGCGATTCGCCGTGACGGGGCCGTGTGCAAGTTCGTCGAGCAGGTCGAACATGTCACTTTCAGCGGCGCGGTGGCGTTGCGGCGCGGACAGACGACGCTGTACATCACCGAGCGCTGTGTGTTTCGTCTCACGGACCACGGGCTCGAGTTGATCGAGCTTGCACCAGGCATCGATCTCGAGCGCGACGTGCTGTCGAAAATGGCGTTCCGGCCTGCGATCTCCGCACAGGTCAAGACGATGGATGCGGCCATCTTCTCGCCCGCGCCAATGGGGCTGCGCGAGACCCTTCTGCGGATGCCGCTGGGGGATCGCTTCGTGCTGGACCCCGTGCAGCACATCTTCTTCGCGAACTTCGCCGGCCTGACAGTCCGTAACGTCGACGATATTGCGGCAATTCGGGCGGCCATTGAAGAAAAGCTCGCGGGGACGCAAGACAAGGTGCCGGCACTGGTCGATTACGACAACTTCATGGTGCTGCCCGATGTGCTCGATGCGTATACCGATATGGTGCGCGACGTCGTCTCGCGCCACTACTCAGGCGTCACGCGCTATACCACGAGTGCTTTTCTGCGAGCGAAGCTGCGTGATGCGCTGGTGGAACGCGGCGTGGCGCCACATATCTTCGAAAGCGAGGCTGAAGCGAGAAAACATCTGGAGACACTCGGAAAGAAAGATCAGGGCGCGTGATATTTGCATACATCCGTAACCACAGCCGCAACGTCGCCGGTTGCGTCCCCATCTGCGGACGATTTTCTTCAAAATCGGCTAGTCTCTTTTTAGACGCGCGGCGTAGTTTTTCTCGCCATGCAAGGAATCGGAGTTCGCGCAATTGATTTCAACAACGCAGTATGTGGATAGCAGTTCTTCCCATGCAACGGCGTACTGGAGGTGCATGGGAACAATTCGGCTAGCGTGACGCGATGAAGCGCGCACCCACGCCGAAGCGCTGGAGTCTCCGGTCAGGATGACGATGCGCGACGCCGGCGAGGTTGGTCTCTCGACAAAGCGAAGTCCCAGACAAAGCGAGGAAACCGATGGCCGATACCGAGCAGAAGATGAGCCGCCTGCAACTGACTGCGATGGTCGTCGGAAGCATGGTCGGTGCCGGGATATTTTCGCTTCCGCGCACCTTCGCCCATGCAACGGGGCCACTCGGTGCGGCCATTGCCTGGGTCGTGGCGGGGGTGGGCATGTACACGCTGGCACGGGTGTTCCAGTCATTGGCGGAACGCAAGCCCCAACTCGACGCCGGTGTGTTTGTCTACGCAAAGGAAGGCTTCGGCAATTACCCCGGTTTTCTTTCAGCCTTCGGTTACTGGATCGGCAGTTGCATCGGTAACGTCTCGTACTGGGTGCTGATCAAGTCCACGCTGGGCGCATTTTTTCCGGTCTTCGGAGATGGCAACACGGTGACGGCCATCGCGGTCGCCTCCGTTGGCATCTGGCTGTTTCATTTCCTCATTCTTCGCGGCGTCAAGCAGGCCGCATTCATCAACACCATCGTGACGTTCGCCAAGATCATTCCGATCGTGGTGTTTGTCGTCATTCTGATTTTCGTGTTCGAGTACGGTACCTTCCGGCTGAATATCGAGTCCGCCGCGCAAGAGGCGGGGGGCATCATCGGGCAGGTGCGCGCGACGATGCTCGTGACCGTGTTTGTCTTTATCGGCATTGAAGGCGCGAGCGTGTATTCGCGCTACGCGAAGGAGCGCGCAGACGTTGGGCGCGCGACTATCCTTGGCTTCGGCGGGGTGACGGCGCTGATGGTACTCGTGTCCATGCTGCCGTTCGCCGTGCTGCCGCGCGGGGACGTCGCGGAGATACGCCAACCCTCCATGGCGGGGGTGCTGGAAAGCGTGGTCGGTCCATGGGGTGCGGTATTCGTGAGCATCGGTCTGATCATATCGGTGCTCGGCGCGTACCTGGCGTGGTCGCTCATCTGCGCGGAGGTGATGTTCGCTGCGGCGCGCAATGAGGACATGCCCGCCGTGTTTGCGCGCGAAAACGCCAACAACGTTCCGGCCAATGCGCTGTGGATCACCAACATCGTCGTCCAGTTACTCGTTGCGAGCACGTATTTCTCGTATGACGCATTCGCGCTGATGCTCAATCTCACCAGTGCGATGTCGCTGATCCCGTATCTGCTCGTCGCGGCCTACGGGTGGATGGTCTCGAACCGCGGCGAGAGCTACGAGGTACGGCCCGAAGAACGCAAGCGGGATCTCGCGCTGGCGTCGGTCGCGGTCATCTACACGCTCTTCATGATCTTTGCCGGCGGCCTGAAATTCATTTTGCTTTCGGCAATCCTGTATGCACCGGGCACGGTGCTGTACGTCGTCGCACGGCGCGAGCGCAAGCTGAAAGTCTTCGAACGCATGCGCGACTGGGTGATTTTCTTCGTGGCGGCCGCAGCAGCCGTCGTGGGCGTCATCGCTCTCGCAATGGGGCTCATTGCGATCTAGACGAAACGATCGGAGATCAATATGGCAAAGGGAAAGGCTAAGGAAAAGGGCGGTGAAAAGCGTGCGGCGGCGGCCGAAAGTCCATACGGGGTTTATTCGGAAGTCGGGAAACTCCGGAAAGTGATGGTCTGCGCGCCGGGCATGGCGCATTCGCGTCTCACACCGAGCAATTGCGATGAATTGCTCTTCGACGACGTGCTATGGGTCGACAACGCGAAGCGGGATCATTTCGACTTCGTGGCGAAGATGCGCGACCGTGGCGTCGACGTGGTCGAAATGCACAACCTGCTCGCCGAAACGGTGGCGGTCCCCGAAGGCAAGAAATGGATTCTCGACAACCAGATTGTCCCGAACCAGGTCGGGCTGGGTTTCATCGACGAACTGCGAAGCTATCTGGAAGGCCTCGACAATCGCGCGCTCGCCGAGACATTACTCGGCGGCCTCTCGATCTATGACTTTCCGGAAACGCATGGCGGAGCCGCGCTCAAGGTCGTGCGCGAAGCGGCCGGTTCCACCGAATATCTGTTGCCGCCGCTGCCGAACACCTTGTATACACGCGACACCACATGCTGGATCTACGGCGGCGTGACGCTCAATGCGCTTTACTGGCCCGCGCGGCACGAGGAAACGATCCTTGCCGAGGCGATCTACCGGTTTCATCCGGACTTTGCCGGCAAGGTCAACGTCTGGTGGGGAGACGCAACCCAGGATCACGGGCTCGCGACGCTCGAGGGCGGCGACGTCATGCCGATCGGCAACAAGACGGTGCTCATCGGCATGAGCGAGCGCACTTCGCGTCAGGCGATCAGCCAGCTTGCCGCGACGCTGTTCAAGCGCGGCGCGGCCGAACGCGTGATCGTCGCCGCGATTCCAAAAATCCGCGCGGCCATGCACCTCGATACGGTGTTTACCTTTGCCGACCGTGATTGTGTGCTGATTGCGCCGGATTTCCTCGCGCGCACGCGGACGTTCTCGTACCGTCCCAGCGATCATCCGGCGGGCGTGGAACTCCATCCGGAGAAAAAGGCCTTCGTCGATGTGGTGAGCGAGGCGCTTGGCATCAAAAAGATGCGGGTTGTCGAGGCGGGCGGCAACGACTACCAGCGCGAGCGCACGCAGTGGGACAGCGGCGCGAATCTGATCTGCACGTCACCAGGCGTTGTATTCGCCTACGACCGCAACACGTATACGAATACGCTGCTGCGCAAGGCCGGAATCGAAGTCGTGACCATCGTCGGTGCGGAACTCGGGCGTGGGCGCGGCGGTGGCCATTGCATGACCTGTCCGATCATTCGTGACGCGGTGGAATTCTAGTGCTGCAGGTGTGGCTGCGCGCGGAAGCTTTCGCCGCAGGTTCGGCGAATGGAAGCCTGTTCAGGAATCCAGAGGAAAGTTCCAGTGTTTGCTAACCACGAAACGGGACGAGCTTTTTCTCTCTCTTTGATCGTGACGCTGTGTGCGTTGGCGGCAGGCACACTGCTGGCGGGCTGTCGTAAGGGCGAGGAGGCCCCAGTGACCGAAGTCCGCCCCGTACGCGTTGTGACGATAGAAAAGCAGGCGGCGGGGACAACCATCGCTTTGACCGGCAGGCTGCAGGCACAGGCCGAGATCAATCAATCGTTCCGTATCGACGGAAGAATGATTTCCCGTAATGTCGACGTCGGGGACCGGGTCACGGCGGGCCAGGTGCTGGCACGGCTCGACCGGATGAACGAAGAGAGCAACCTGCAGTCCGCCCGGGCCCAGTTGGCCGCCGCTCAGGCTCAGGCCCTCGAGGCGAACACCATGTTCAACCGCATGCGCAATCTGCTGGCGGAGCGTGCCGTGTCGCGTGCTTCTTTCGAGCAGGCCGAAGCGATGGCAAGGATCACGCAGTCGCAGGTCGAATCCGCGCAATCGTTGGTCAATATTGCGCAGAACCGGCTGAGCTATACCGATCTGGTTTCGGACGTCGCTGGCGTGGTGACGGCGCGTGGTGCCGAGCCGGGCGAGGTCATTGGGGCGGGCCGTATGATCGTGCAGATCGCACGCGAAGGGGCGATGGACGCCGTTTTCGACGTGCCCGCGGCGATCAAGGACATCGCGCCGGGGAATCCCGACATTGTCGTTGCGCTGGCCGGCAATCCGACGATTACCGCCACCGGCAAGGTTCGCGAAGTGTCGCCCCGCGCCGATCCGGTTACGGGGACGTTTGCGGTCAGGGTTCGGGTGCTCAATCCTCCGGCGACCATGCGCCTCGGCAGTACGGTGATCGGTCAGATGAAACTCCAGCGCCCGCCGGCCATCGAGATACCTTCCAGTGCCCTGATCCAGCCTGGCCAGACATCGTCGGTCTGGGTGGTCGATACGAAGACCGGAACGGTATCGGTGCGAGACGTGGAGCTTCAAGCCTACGCCGAGGACCGCGTGCAGGTATCGCGCGGTTTGGCCCCTGGCGACGTGGTCGTGACTGCCGGCGCGCAGGCATTGCGACCGGGACAGAAGATCAACTGGACCGAGGCACCGAGGTGATTGGCCCGAATCTATCGGAGTGGGCGCTTTCGAAGCGCCCACTCGTCGTGTTCCTGATGATCGGCGCACTTGTCGCGGGAACCTTGTCGTTTATCCGGTTAGGGCGTGCCGAAGATCCGGTCTTCACCATCCGCACCATGGTGGTGTCGGCGGTATGGCCGGGTGCCACGATCGACGACACGCTTTCCCAGCTAACCGAACGGCTCGAGCGCACCTTGCAGGAGACTCGCCACGTCGACCGCATACGCAGCTTTACGACGGCGGGGCAAACAACGATCTTTGTCGATCTTCTGCAGTCGACGCCACCTTCCGAAGTCCCCGATACCTGGTATCAGGTTCGCAAGAACGTTGGCGATATGCAGCAATCGCTGCCGGCGGGGACGATTGGGCCGTTCTTCAATGACGACTTCGGCAACACCTACGGCATCATCTACGCGTTCACGGCGGACGGCTACAGCATGCGCGAGTTGCGCGATCACGTCGAAGCGATTCGCTCACGTTTGCTGCTGGTGCCGGACGTATCGAAGATCGAGGTCCTCGGCGCGCAGGACGAACAGATCTACATCGAGTTCTCGACCAGCCGTCTCGCCGGGCTGCGTCTGGACTACCCGACCATCGTTGGCGCATTGACCGCGCAAAACGTCATCAGGCCGGCCGGCGTGCTGCAAACCGGGCAGGAGCGGGTGTTCTTCAGGGTGAGTGGTGCTTTTGATTCCGAACGCGACATCGAAGATGTGAATCTGGTATTGGGAGGCCGCATCGTTCGCCTCGGCGATATCGCGACGGTGAGACGCGGTTTCTCGGACCCGCCGCAACCGATGTTCCGTGTCAACGGCAAGCCGGCGATCGGTCTTGCGATCGCCATGCGCGATTCGGGCGACATTCTGGCGCTTGGCCGCAACCTGAAGGCCGAGATGGCCGACATCACGGCGAACCTGCCCGTGGGCATCGAGCCATCCCTGGTCGCCAATCAGGCCGATACCGTCGATATCGCAATCAACGATTTCATGGCCTCCCTCTGGCAGGCCATTGCGATTATCCTGGTGTGCAGCTTCGTGAGTCTCGGCGTACGGCCGGGGATGGTGGTGGCGCTGTCGATCCCCCTGACGCTGGCTATCGTCTTTGCGATCATGGACCTCGTGCACATCGACCTGCACCGGGTTTCGCTGGGTGCGCTGATCATCGCGTTGACGCTGTTGGTCGACGACGCCATGACGACGGTCGACGCCATGATCAACCGCCTTGCCGCCGGCGACAGCAAGGACCAGGCGGCGACTTTCGCTTACCGTACGCTGGCCGCGCCGATGCTCGTCGGCACGCTCGTCACGATTTCCAGTTTCGTGCCGATTGGCTTCGCGAGGAGTTCGGCCGGCGAATACACGTTCTCGATCTTCGCCGTGGTCGCGATCGCGCTGCTCGTGTCGTGGTTTGGCGCGGTGGTTTTCTCGCCGCTCATGGGTCAAGCCATTCTGAAGGCACCCAAGGCAAGCAAGGAGCCGCCGAAGCCCGGCAAGGTGATCACGGCCTATGGCCGGTTCCTGCGCGCGGCGCTGCGGTTGAGGTGGCTGACGATTGCCGTCACGCTGGCGGCGTTCGTGGTGTCGATCTTGTTGCTTCGGTTCGTGCCTCAGCAGTTCTTTCCTGCGTCCGATCGGTCCGAACTGACCGTGGACCTGACGTTGCGCCAGAACGCATCGATCCATGCCACCGAGGCGCAGGTCCAGCAGATCGAAGCCATTTTGAAGAGCGATCCCGATGTCGATCACTTCAGCAGTTATGTGGGTCGCGGCGCCATTCGCTTCATTCTTACGCTGAATGTCCAACTGCCCAATCCGTTTTTCGCGCAGATCATCGTGGTCGCCCGGAATGTGGCGGCACGCGACCGGCTTCAACTGAAGCTGGAGAAGATACTGAGCGAACGGTTTCCCGGCATGATTGCTCGCGTGTCGCCGCTGGAACTCGGGCCGCCAGTGGGGTGGCCGCTTCAGTATCGCGTGTCGGGTCCCGATCCGGCGCATGTGCGTGGCATCGCGCTCGATCTTGCAGGTATCGTCGGTTCCGACGAGCGGAGTCGCGACGTCAACTTCGACTGGATGGAGCCGGCCCGGCAGATCCGGATTCACATCAACCAGGATGAAGCGCGTCAGCTCGGCGTCAGCACGGCTGCGCTCGCGAGCGTCATGAACACGATCATCACCGGTACGCCGATCACGCAGATCCGTGACGACATCTACCTGGTCAATGTCGTAGCGCGGGCTGCGCAAGAGAAGCCCCTTAACGTACAGACACTGGGCACGTTGCAGGTGCCGACGCCGAGCGGCCGAATGGTTCCGCTCAGCCAGTTCGCGACGTTTGCCGAGGACCAGGAGTCACCGCTGATATGGCGGCGCAACCGCGTACCGACACTCACTGTGCGCGCGGACGTGGTGCATGGCGTGCTTCCCGACGAAGTCGTCGCGAAACTCGCGCCGAAGATCGCCGGGTTCAAGGCGAAGCTGCCCAAGGGCTACAAGATAGAGACCGGTGGACTGTACGAGGAAAGTTCGGCGTCGCAAGCATCGGTGTTTGCCGTCGTGCCCGTCATGATCGTGCTGATGTTGACGAGCATGATGGTGCTGCTGGTGAGCTTCAAACGGTTGGCGATGGTGGTCTCGGTGATGCCATTGGGGCTGATCGGCGTCGTGCTGGCGCTGCTGGTTTCGAACCGGCCGCTCGGCTTCGTCGCGATTCTGGGCATTCTCGCGTTGATCGGCATGATCGCGAAGAACGGCCTGATCCTGATCGTGCAGATCGACACCAATCGCCGTGAGGGCATGGGTGTGCTCGAGGCCGTTGTCGCCTCAGGCACCTCGCGCATACGGCCGATGATGCTGACTTCGATCTCGACCGTGCTCGGACTGATCCCGATCGCGCCGACCGTGTTCTGGGGTGCGATGGCCTTCGCGATCATGGGTGGACTGCTGGTGGCGACGTTGTTGACGCTGGTGTTTCTGCCGGCGCTGTACATGGTGGTATTCGGCAAGGGTGATCGACCGGCGTTGCAGGTTTCCGGTACGGCTGGCGGGCCGACGACGTAAGCGCGGTCGCCGGGTATTCGATAGAGGAGGCGTGCGTCTTTCATGTGGACAACATCGCTCCGGGCGTTCCTGCTCTTGATGCGTTTGCGATGGCGCATCGTGCTGTCCCGCGCGCTGTGCTTTCTGACGCTCTGGATCATCCTGATGCCAAGTGTGAAGCCAGCCGATCTCGCCTGCGGCCTGATCGCGACCATCGTCGCGACGCATATGAGCCTGCGTCTTCTTCCGCCCGCCGCAGGACAGTTGCGCCTTGGCGCGTTGCTGATATTTGCGCCGCATTTCCTCGCACAGTCGCTGCTGGCGGGAATCGACGTGGCACGACGTGCGTTGCATCCGCGCCTGCCTTTGCGGCCGGGCACCGTCGTCTATCGAACCGGTTTTCCGCCGGGAATGGCGCGCAATGTGTTTGCCATCATCACCAGTCTCTTGCCGGGTTCCCTTCCGGTTGACGAAACCGGGGATGGGCTCGTTTACCACTGCCTGGACGTCGGGCAGCCGATTGCCGAACAGATGGCGGACGAAGAGCGGCGCCTGACCGGCGCATTGACCAGTGGGGAGCGAGATGGCTGACGTGCTGATAGCCGTGTCCGGCGTGGTGCTGTTGATGGTCGCCGTGGGGTTGTTGAGCGTACTGCGTGGTCCAACGCGAGCCGACCGCATGATGGCCGCCCAGCTGTTCGGTACGGGCGGCATCGCGGTCCTGCTGCTGGTAGGCACCGCGAGTGGCGTGGACGCTGTTGTCGATGTCGCGTTGACGCTGGCCTTGCTCGCGGCGTTCGCGTCGGTTGCCTTCGTCAAGTCCGACCGGCCGATAGAAGGCGTGACGCAGAACGAGGATCGGAAATGAAAACCTTCGCCGATGTCTTCACGATCGTGGCCATGCTTGCCGGCATTTTCTTCCTGGTGGCGGGCACGGTCGGGTTGTTGCGGTTTCCGGATACCTATACGCGGCTGCATGCGCTAACCAAGGCCGACAATCTCGGGCTTGGCATGGTGGTGTTGGGGCTGTTGCCGCAGGCCGGTCACGTCACGGTCGCCCTGAAGCTGATCGTGGTCTGGCTGCTGGTACTGCTGACGTCGTCCGAGGTGTCGCAGCTCATCGCGCGCGCCGCGCGCAGACAGGAGACACGTCCGTGACTTTCGCAATCTCGGTTGGCATCGGCATCCTGTTGCTCGTGCTCGCGACATGGACCGTTGTCGTGCGCGACACGTTCGCCGCGGTAGCCGGGTTCATTCCTTATGGCTTGCTGCTTACGCTGGCCTGGCTGGTGCTTCATGCAGTCGACGTCGCGTTGACCGAAGCGGCCATCGGTGCAGGCTTGACCGGTGCGTTGCTGATCGACGCGGCGCCTCGTCTGCACCCGACGGAAGCGGCGGCCCGGGCCGAAGCGCCAGGCCTCGCGATGCGTGTTGCGGCGGCCGCCGCCGCCACGGCCGTCGCCGTTGTCATCGCCGCGTGCCTGCTGCACCTGCCGGAACCGGCTCCGACGCTGGCGCCCGAAGTGGCGCGGCACATCGGATCGATCGGTGTCGGTAACCCGATCACTGCGGTCCTGATGTCGTTTCGCGCAATCGATACGTTGCTCGAAGCGATCGCGCTGCTGTTCGGCGTGATCGGTATCTGGTCGCTGTCGCCGGACAACTGCTGGGGCGGCAGGCCACGGCCCGCGCAGGTGGTCGGCCCCAACGACATTCTGGTGTATCTGGCGCGCGTCTTGCCGCCCGTTGGCGTCGTGATCGGCATCTACATTTTCTGGGTCGGCGCCGATCATCCGGGCGGCAAATTCCAGGGCGCCACGGTGATCGCGGCGATGTGGCTGCTCGTCATGATGTCCGGTCTGCGCGATGCGCCTGCGATCAGCCGACGCCGGCTGCGCGTCGTGCTGATCGCCGGGCCGGCAGTCTTCATCGCGATTGGCCTCTTCGGTACGGTCATGGCGGGTGCATTTCTCGCGTATCCGGAAGGTTGGGCGAAACCGTGGATCATCATCATCGAAGCCGCGCTGCTGCCATCGCTCGCCGTAACCCTGGTACTCCTGCTGATCGGGCCGCCCCAACGACCGGAGGTTCGCGCATGAACGCATCCCAGTTGTTCGCCTTGACCGCCGCCGCTCTGGTGGGTCTTGGCCTGTATGGCCTGATCGTCAACCCGCAGCCTTTGCGCAAGGTGCTTGCGTTTAACCTCACAGGCAACGGCGTTTTCCTGGCTTGTGGCGTCATCGCGCAACGAGGAGCGGCTGCCGGCATGCCCGGCGATCCGGTGCCGCAGGCGCTGTTGATCACGGCGATCGTCGTGTCGTTCGCCGCTTCCGCGTTGGCGGTCGCGCTCATACTGCGCTGGTTTGCGCAAACCGGCTCGATTTCCCTGTCCGGCGACGGTGATGCCGCGTCCGGGCAAGATGCCGCCGGTGTGGAGGCCAGGTGAGTGTGCTCGCGCTTACTGAGCAAACCACACCAGGCGGCCTGCTATTGGTGTTCGCTGTGTTGTTGCCCGTTGCTGGCATGCTGGCCGGGTTGACCTTCGGTGGTCGCCATGCACAACGCGCATCGTGGGTGACGATCGTCTGCGGTTTTGGCGTCGTGCTGGCGATAGCGCGAAGGCTGCTCGGGTCGGGCGACGCATTGCGGTATCGGCTCGGTGGCTGGTCTCCGCCGCTGGGTGTCATGCTTCGCGCAGACGGATTGTCGGTCTGCATGATGCTGGTGGTCGCCGTGGTGATCGGCGCGGTGGCGATCTACGCCAACGGCGATTTCGGCACACCGGCCGGCAAGACCGAGACGCGCGGTCCGCTCGCCTTCTGGCTGTTGCTGATGGCGGTCTGGGGGGCGCTCAATCTGGTGTTCGTCAGTGGCGACATCTTTACGCTTTACGTCGCGCTCGAACTGCTGACATTCGCCGGTGTTCCCCTCGTGTCACTCGATGGACGGGCTGAAACATTGCAGTCAGCGTTGCGTTATCTGCTATTCGCGTTGATCGGTTCGATGCTCTATTTGCTGGGCGTATTTCTGCTCTATGGCGCTTATGGCTCCCTGGACATGGCGTTGCTGGCCATGCGCATCAATGCGCAGCCAGTTGCCTTTGCTGCGGTGGCGTTGACGACAGCCGGCATGCTCGCCAAAACCGCACTGTTTCCGCTGCACCTGTGGTTGCCGCCCGCGCACGCCGGTGCGCCCGCCGCCGCGAGCGCGCTCCTTTCGGCGCTGGTCATCAAAGGATCGTGGTTTGTCGTCGTGCGGCTGTGGGTCGATGTATTCGCCGGCATCGTGAGTGGTCCCTTCGAACAACTGCTTGCCGGCCTCGGCGCGATGGCTATCGTAGTCGGCAATGTGGTGGCGCTGCGCCAGGCGCGACTGAAGCTTTTGATCGCTTACTCGACGGTGGCCCAGATCGGCTATCTGTTCCTGATGTTTCCGCTCGCCGCCGCTCAGCACGATAGCGCGCAGGCCGTTACGGGCGGTGTGTTGCAGGCCGTCTCACACGCTACCGCCAAGGCTGCCATGTTTCTCGCGGCGGGACTGATCTATGGCACGCTCGGTCATGACCGCATGGCCGACCTGCGTGGCGCAGGGCAGGCCTTGCCGATGACAGTGACGGCCTTCGCGCTGGCCGGCGCCGCGCTGATCGGCTTGCCGCCGTCGGGGGGCTTTCTGGCGAAATGGCTGCTGCTATCGAGCGCGTTGTCGACGGGACAATGGTGGTGGGCGCTGGTGATGCTGCTCGGTGGTTTGCTCACCAGCGTCTACGTATTCATGGTGGTAGTGCGCGCAATGGAGCGCGCCGCCCCCGGCTGGTCGCCAAAAAAACAGGTGCCCCGTTATCAGCAGATGGCGGTGCTGGGACTTGCGTTGTGTTCTTTCCTGCTTGGATTGGCGGTGCTGCTGCCGGTCAACGTCGCGCAGATTGGCCGCACCGCGATGCCGATAACGGGGATGCCATGAATACCGCACAGTTTCTGATGGCCGCGGCCGTTGGCTTGCCGTTGCTGATGTTGCTGGCTTGTGCGTCGGCGCGTCTGCGCCAACGGTTGCCTTCATGGTTCGCGCTTGCTCCAATGCCGGCGTTGGCGACGGCGATCGGCGCGCGCGGGGGCGATCCGCTGGTGCTTGGCGAGAGCCGTTTCGCCTTGCATTTCGCACTCGATTTACCGGGCTCGTTGTTGCTCGGCACGGCGGCGCTGTTGTGGATTTTCGGCGGGATTTTCGCCTTCCACTATCTGCGGGGCCGCAAGAATATCGATGGTTTTGTCGTCTGCTGGTTCATGGCCATGACCGGCTGCATGGGCGTATTTCTGGCAGCGGATCTGATTGGGTTCTATCTTCTGCTCGCGGTCTTGAGCGTCGGCGCGAGCGGATTGGTGCTCCAGGGCGCTGGCCCCGATGCGCGCTATGCGGGCGCGCTCTATCTTGGCGTCGCGTTGCTCGCCGAGGCGTTCCTGCTTGCGGGCCTGATCCTGCTGGCGCAGGCCACGCCAGGAGGCAGCCTGCTGATACGCGATGCAGCGGCTGCCTTGCCGCATTCGTCCTCGCGCGAGATGACGCTGCTGTTGCTGCTGGTTGGCCTCGGCATGAAGGCCGGGCTCGTGCCGATGCATTTCTGGATGCCGTACGCCTATGGAGCAGCGCCGACTCCCGCGGCTGCCGTGCTGAGCGGCGCGGTGGTCAAAGCCAGCGTCATTGCATTGCTGCGCTTGCTGCCATTCGACAACGCGTGGCCGCACATCGGCATCCCACTCGCGGCGCTGGGTATGTTCGGCGCGTTTTACGGCGTGGCGATTGGCATCACCCAATCGACGCCGAAGATCGTCCTCGCGTACTCGAGCGTCAGCCAGATGGGCTTTCTGATTGCGGTGATCGGCATGGGTCTGGCGGCTGGCGATCCCGGCACCGCAGCCGCGGCGGCCTACTATGCCGCACACCATCTGCTGGTAAAAGGCACGCTATTTCTGACCGTGGGCGCGGTCGCTATGTCGGGAGCCGGCTCATTGCGGCTCGTGCGGGTGCCCACGGCTCTCATTGCCCTCGGACTCGGTGGATTGCCGCTCACGGGCGGAGCACTGGCGAAATACGCGACCAAGGAGTTACTGGGTGGTGGCCTGGCAGGATCGATGGCGGTGGCGTCTTCAGCCGCGACAACGTTGCTGATGCTTCATTTCATGCGCCGCCTGAACGCAATGCCGAATACCGATTCCGATGCACGCACTCCGGTACCGCTCACAGGTGCATGGCTGGCGATGGTGTTGGCTTCGCTGGTCGCACCATGGGTGCTGTATCTGGACATCCCGGTGGGCACGCTATCCGGGGCACTCGCGCCTGCAGCGTTATGGTCCGCGCTCTGGCCAGTTATTGCGGGCGTGGCGCTCTTCATCGGCTGGAATCGATGGGGCGCGTCGATGCCCTCCGTGCCAGCGGGAGACGTGGGTAGCCTCCTGCACGGACTGCACCGAGTCTGGCGGGAGGCAGGGCACGTCACGGGGCTCGCCGATGCGCTCGTACGTCGATGGTCCGTGTCATGTCTGACCCTGCTGTTGGCGGTGTTGCTGTTCGGCGGTCTGCTGATGGTGGCGGGCTGAGGTGCGCGACGCAAAGATCGCGCTGACTGTCGTGCAAAGCGGATACAGCCGTTGGAGAACATGGAGTACGTCATGAGAACGCTGACGCTTGCGACACTTGCCGCCGCGACCGTTTGCCTTGCCGGCTGCATGACGGTGGGACCGGATTACCATCGCCCCGACGTGCAGGTGCCGGCAACGTGGCGAATCGATATGCATGAGGCAGAAGAGGTCGTCAATACGGCATGGTGGGAGCAGTTCGACGATCCGGTGTTGAACGACCTGATTCAAACGGCACTACGCGAAAATCTCGACGTGCGTATCGCAGCGGCGCGCGTCGATCAATTCATCGGCGTGCTGCGTGCTGCGCGTTCACAGGGCCTGCCGCAGATCAACTATGGCGCTAACGTGAGCCGCAATCGCACCAGCCAGGTCGGAATGCCACCACTGCCGCCCACGCTCGATCCTGTATTCGATCTCTATCAGGGAGTGTTGTCCGCGTCGTGGCAAATCGATCTGTTCGGCCGGGTAAGACGCCTGACCGAAGCCGCGCAGGCGCAGGTCTATGCAAGCGTTCAGGCGCAGCGAGGCGTCGTGCTGTCGCTGGTGACCGGCGTGGCAACGAGCTACATTACGTTGCGCGGACTCGACCGGCAACTCGAGATCGCGCAGGCCACCGCCAACAATTTCGGCGAAACACTGCGCATCTTCGAGTTGCGCGAAAGGGATGGCCTCGTGTCCGAAACGGAGCTTTCGCAGGTGCGCTCGCAGTACAAGCTGGCGCAATCCACGATACCTGTCATCGAACAGCAGATTGCCATCGTGGAAAACGGCATGTCGGTTCTACTGGGGCGTAATCCCGGGCCGATACCGCGAGGCAAATCGGTCAGCGAACTGGTGCTTCCCCTCGTTCCGGCGGATCTACCTTCGACGTTACTGGAGCGGCGCCCCGACATCCTGCAGGCCGAACAGAACCTGATCGCCGCCAACGCGAATGTCGGCGCTACGCGCGCGCTCTACTATCCCAGCATTTCGCTGACCGGCGCACTGGGCTCCATCAGCACCGCCTTCGGTGATTTTCTTTCCGGACCGGCACAGGCGTGGTCGCTCGCGGCTGGTGTTGCCGGGCCGATATTCACGTCAGGCGCTATTGGCGGCCAGGTGCAGTCGGCTGAGGCGCAAAAGCGGCAGGCAGAACTGATCTATGTGCAGAGCGTGCTGGGTGCGTTCAACGACACCAACAATGCACTGATCAGCTCACAGAAAACCATCGAGCAGACTGCTCTTCAGCAGGAGCGCGTCAATGCGCTGCGTGAATATGCGAGGCTGTCCAGTCTTAAGTACGAAGACGGGTTGATTGGCTATCTCGAAGTGCTGGTGTCCGAAAACGATCTGTTCTCAGCCGAACTTTCGCTCGCGAACTTGCAGGCCTCGCGTTATAACCAGGTGATCAGCGTGTATCAGGCGATGGGCGGAGGGTGGGTGGATATCGCCGCTTCGCTTGCGCCAGTGTCGCGGATCGACGAGCGAAAGTGAGCTTCGGGCTGTCCGTTGGCTGCAGCGACGATCGTGGGCGCCATATGATCGCATTCGACCGGATCGGCGCGAAATGACCGAAGACTCCGGATGAAATATTTTTGAGGTCGTTGGATGAAGAGTGGAATATCGGCGGATACAAGGCCGATTCAACCGGATATAGGTTTCGACATGAAAAGCGGCATGCCGCCACGATAGCGGCGGACGCAGCCCGTTCGCGCGCTTCGTGCTCGTCGAGGAACTGCTCGCGGCTGGCGCGCCCGTCTCGGCGCACTGGATCGCCGACCGCCAGAGCGGCCCGCTCATAGCGCGCTACGGCACGCCCGAACAGAAAGCGTTCTACCTGCCGCGCATCTGCAAGGCCGACGCATTCTTCTGCATTGGCATGAGCGAGCCGAACGCGGGCTCCGACCTCGCGAGCGCGCGCACGCGCGCCGAGCTCACAGCCACCGGCTGGCGCCTCTCTGGCCGCAAGATCTGGACGACCAACGCGCCGCACTCGCACTACATGATCGCGCTCGTACGCACGTCGGGCGTACCGGGGGACCGGCATCGCGGGCTTTCACAATAAAGGTCACCATCGTGACAGCGGTCACGGGCCCGTGAGGTGTCTCGTAGCGCTTCCGGAGACCCGCCACGGCGAACGGCGCGCCATCAGCGAGGCCACACCGGTACCAGACGTTCGTCACGGTCTCCCAGTTCGGCTCGACCACATACGCCGCCGGGATCAGGCAGCGTTGCCCCGCGCGCCACGCGCCCGCGTAGATGCGTTTCGCGCCGACTTCCTCTGCGCGCGCACTAAACGTCGAAACCGGCTGCATTTTCTTTCCGCCGTCGTGGTGCCGCTCGGGCTGCAGGAACTTCGGCCAGAAACCGCAGGTCCCCATCACCGCCTGGGCGCCGTCGCCTTCTGGCAGAAGCGCGGGCGCGGCGTAGTCCGGCCATATGTCAGGTCGGTACGAATCAGGCAGGCCCGGGTCGAAGCTCAGACCGGTCTGGCGCGTGAGCCGCTCCAGATCGGCGCGCGGGGAGCCTGCGATGAATCACTTCCCGAAACAGTCTCCCGGATCTCCTGCACGATGTCCGGGTATCGATTGTGGATCGTTGCCGGCGAAAGGCTGGCTTCTTCCGCCACGGCGGATATGCTGGGGCGTCGGCCTCGGTCGACGAACTTCGTTCTACTACGCTGTCCGTTGTGTCGACGCGCTATCAGGTCGTACAGCCACGAGAGATCCTCGAATTCTATCGGGACCTGGCCGAAGTCGGCGGCTTCGAGCTGGAATGGGCGGGCGTGCTCAAGGATGGCCTAAAGCTGTGGGCGCTCCGACCGGGATTAATCTAACCAGCATGAAATCTGTTAATTCGTGTCACAAGGTTGACTTGAAACTGAACACGGTTGATATGATCAAACGATATTTTCCTTCTTTCGTGTCCGTGTGCTCGCCGGAAACGGCCTATCTGTATTTCATCAAGCGTGTGGCATGGCTTGGGCGCGTGCCAGCGTCATCGTGAAACCTCGTATCCGGAATCGACATAGCCGGTAATCAGTCGACTGCCGGGTCGCGAAAAATCCTCTGTCACTCACGACAATAAACACGTTAAAAGTAACTGGGGTGGAAATGAATGAGCAGGATATTCTGATAGCCATTCAAGGCGGACTGATCCAGCAGGACCGTTTGCTGAAACTGGACACGCCGCTCGGGAGCAATGTGCTGTTACCGCAACGGGCGGTGGGCTGGTCGCGAATCGGGCGGCATTTCGAGTTCACGCTCGACGTCCAGTCAACAAACGGCAATATCAGGCTTAAAAAACTGATTGGTCAGCCGGTAACCCTGTGGCTTCAGCAGGTGGACAAATCCTGTCGCCCCTTTCACGGCTATGTATTTGCCGTGCGGCGACTGGGATCAGATGGCGGATTAACCAGTTATTCGATCCGTTTTGCATCGTGGATGAATTTCCTCAAATTCCGCCGCGACCAGCGTATCTGGCAGGACAAGCCCGCCGATGTCATCCTCACCGATGTGTTCAATGCGCACTCCCAGGCGAAAGGCCAGTTCCGGTTCAAACTCTCGAAGCCGTTACCGCCGAGGTCTTATTGCACGCAATATGAAGACGACTGGAATTTTGCTCACCGGCTGATCGAAGAGGAAGGACTGTTCGGCTTCTGGACACAGGGCGAGGACGGCAAGTCGCATACGCTGACGATTACGGACCGGCTCGACACGTGTGAGCCGCTCGCCCCACAGACGGTGCAGTTTTCCCGCTACGATACGAACAGTGAACTGGACGCGCTGGTTCACTGGTCGAGCGAACGCACCCTGCACAGTGCGTTGCTGACAACCCGCACAGCGGACTACAAAAGCCCGTCGGCGCTCGCCAACCCGAAAGGCACCAGCATTCCCACGGTGTCGCACGAATTGCCGGACGAGCTGGAAGTCTACGAATATACGGGACCCTACAGTTACCTGAAGCAGGAACGCGGCGAGCACCTGTCGAAGATCCGCATGGAGCAATGGGAGTCGGAGGCGAAGCGGTTTTACGGTGTCGGCGGTGTGCGCGGCATCGACGCCGGCCGCTGGTTCGAACTCACCGGGCATCCCGAGCACGACCCCGACGCTGCCAACAGACGGCAGTTTGCGATCATCGAGGCGGTGTGGCTGATCGAGAACAACATTCCGGTATCGAGCCACCATTCGAACTTCCCGCACAGCCTGGAAAGCCGGATAGCCCAGGCGCGTGAAAGCGCTCAGGACAGCCAGGCTTCCAGCGTGCCGCACGCGGACGGCTCGTGCGGTTTTTTCCGCGTCGAGATCGAGGTTCAGCGCAGGTCCGTCCCCTATCGCAGTCCGTTCGAACATCAGAAGCCCGTCATGCAGTTGCAGACGGTGACCATCGTGGGACCGCGCGGACAGGAGGTCTATACGGACGAACTGGGCCGCGTGAAGGTGCAGTTTCACTGGGATCGCATCGGCCAGCGCGATGACCGGAGTTCATGCTGGGTACGCGTCGCGCAGCCGTGGGCAAGCGGCGGCTTTGGCGGTATCCAGCTGCCGAGAATTGGCGACGAGGCGGTCGTATCGTTTCTCGAAGGCGATCCTGACAGACCGATCGTCACGGCGCGCGTGGGCAACGGCGCGAACCGGCCACAATGGAACCTGCCCGATCAGCACACGCTGTCGGGGTTCGTCAGCAAGGAAATCGGCGGCAGCCAGAACAACGTCTGGTTGAAGGACGACACCACCGGCCAGGTGCAGACGCAGATACGCAGCGATCACCTCGAATCGGGCCTGCATGCGGGCTATATCACGCGGGTAAGTGAGCCGTCCGGTCGCGGCGAGAAGCGCGGTGAAGGCGTGGAACTGCGCACCGACGGGAATGCGGCCGTGCGTGGCGCTCGCGGGTTGCTGCTGACGACTCATCCGCGCTCGGGGGCAACCGGTGACGCGTTCAGCGTCGATGAGGTGAACCTCCAGCTGGCGAACGCCCTGGATACCGCCGCGAGCCTCGCGCAGTCCGCGCAAACCGCAGGCGCACAGGATGGCGAACAGAAGGCAGTCGCCGGTACCCTGAAAGCGCAGGCGAAGGCCATCCAGGGCGGCGGTGCGCTGAAGCAGTTCGAGCAGCCACACCTGGTGCTGGCGAGTCCTGCTGGCGTCGCCACCAGCACGCCGGAGCAGATTCACCTGAGCAGCGGCAAGACCACCTCGGTCACGACCGGCGAGCACGTATCGGTCAGCACGGGCGGCGGCTTTTTTGCCAGCGCGCGCAGGGCGTTGCGCCTGTTCGTCGCCGAGGCGGGCATGCGGCTCATCGCTGCGGCAGGCGACGTCGACGTGAAGGCGCTAAAGGACAGTATCAATCTCCTCGCGAAGCTCAACGTTACGGTAACCGCGAACAAGATCACGATCAGCGCGCAGCAGGAAGTCGAGATCAATGGGGGTGGCAGTTATACCCGATGGACAGCCGGGCAGATCAAGCACGGTACGTCGGGCGGCTTCGAAGTGCATTCGGCAAACCGGACGTTCACCGGACCGGACAGTGTGAGTACGCCATCCATTCCTGCGTTGCCGCCGGAGAAGGGACAACTGCATTTCGCGCTCGGAGCGTTGCCGGGCGAAGCGCATCAGTTCGCCAGTGAACCCTATGACCTCTACAAGGGCGGCGCAAAGATCGGCGAAGGTGTAACGGACGAATTCGGACGTGCCGTAGTGAAGGATCATCAGCCCGGTACACCTGCGTATCAGGTCCGGCTTGCCAACGGCAGTCACTACGATCTGAACGTCAAGGATGCCCTTCAAGGCGATCCTGACCATGCCGACCAGCGGACCAATCGAGGCGAACGGCTGCCCTGATGCGATACATCCACACACACTGATGACAAGGACCTGAACGTGGCCGACACCCTACAGTCCCAGAATCCGGCAACTGTCGCGATTGACGAACAGACCCGTACCGCGCAGGGGTCGGTTCAATGGCTACTGGAAAAACGCCAGGACATTGCGCCGATTACCTATGAGAACACGCTCGATTTCATGATCTGTGGCGAAGATGGATTCAGGTCGATCGCAAACGACCTGAAAAATGCGAAATCCACCGTGGAAATCATCTGCTGGGGGTTCGACCCAGGCATGGAACTCGTACGCGGCGGCGGCGACACGTGGCCGCGCGGGCAGACCTATGGGGCGTTGCTTGAAGAGATCACGACCCGCAAGGAAAACCCGGTTACAGTCAGGTTGATGATCTGGTACGCCGATACTGCCTCGGCCAAACAGAACAACGTACCCGGCTACTCCGACAATGGTCACAATCCATTCACCAAACCGGCGGCCTGGGTAGTGGGCACTTCGTCGTCTCCCTACGACAGCACGAAGCGCCAGGAATACTGCATCCAGTGGTGGAAAGACAATCTGCCGAAAGGCAATGTCAGCGGGAAAAATCCGCGTCTTCAGGTTGCATTTCGCTCCGTCGAAACCGCGGATGCCAAGCACGCACTGGCCGACGAGGAGGACAAGCCGGTCTACGTGGCGGGGAATCTGGCTGATGAAACCGGCCTGCTGCAGAACTATCCGACGCACCATCAGAAACCAATCCTTATCGATTACGCCTACGAGGGAGGCCGTTACGCGGTGGGTTATGTGATGGGGCTGAACTCAGTGACCGACTACTGGGATACCACCGCGCACAATATCGACGATCCGATACGGGAGGCGTTAGCCCAGGGCACGCTAAAAAACGAGCAGGCGCACGAGGAGGCGACGCAAGGGCAACCCGCGACGAAAGGCTACGTGCACGGCAGACCGTACCAGGACTACGCGTGCCGCGTGGTCGGTCCCGCGCTCAAGCGATTGCATCATAACTTCGTGAGCGACTGGAACATCTTCGCGCCAGACCATAAGGTCAACGAGCTGACGGACATACCGGCCAATATCCCGAAGGTACCCAAAAATCCGGCACACGGCGTTCAGATCGTTCGTACCCATCCGCGCGAGAAAGACAAGACGATCAAGGAACTGTACTATCAGGCGAGCAGTTTCGCCCGCAACTACATCTACATCGAGAACCAGTATTTTTTCTACCCCGCCTTCGCGCGTCACCTGAAAGACACGCGGCAAACATTCTGCGAGGCTTGGGCGGCAAAATCGGGCAAACCCGTTTCGCAAATGCCGATGCTGCACCTGTTCATCGTTATCCCTCATCCAGAGGACGATGGGATGATTCCGCGTACGTATGACATGCTCACCGAGCTTGGCTCGAGCGACGGAATGTCGGCGCAGCGAAAGTTCGTTGATGACGGCGATATCAGCCAGAACTATCCGGACGCAAAAACCATTACCGATACCGTTAAGACGGCAGAGGGCCAGTTCACCACTGAACGCAAGGTGCTGGACCGCCCCAGCGCGCAGCAGCTTGCCGCCACAACAGGAATGAAAGTAAGTGTTGCCCGGTTGCGCGCGAGCGGCCCGCACGGCGATGGCATGGCGTACCGCGAAATCTACATCCACTCCAAACTGATGATCATCGACGACGTGTTCCTCACGGTGGGCAGTGCGAACCTGAACCAGCGCAGCATGTCGTCAGACAGCGAAATCAATATCGGCGTGACCGGACTGGAATACGCGGGTTCGTTGCGCCAGAACGTTTTCAAGCTGCATTCCGGAGGCGATATCCCGGGAACTTGCGATCTAGCTGAATTGCCTCAAACATTTAATAACTGGACTGCCACTATGAAGAGCAACCTCGTTATACAAATGAAGGGCATTGAGAAAATGCAGGGGTTTCTATTGCCGTTCGAAGACCATCGCTCAACGACAACGATGCATGCGTCGATTGACGTTCCTTCGTCGACTGGCTCGCTAGCCTGAGGAAGATGAATCCCGATGACTCTTATCACCGTTGTGCTACGTTGCCTTGTAAGCACCGCGTGTCTACTGGTGACCGGCGTCGAGGCGTCGCCGATAACCTCCCTGCCGAATACACTGACCATTGCCATGTCTGATCTGCCGCGTTACGAAAAACTGCCTCTGTTCAACCCGCACCGCAAGACCTTCACCTGCGAGCACCAAGGCCAGCACGTACCACCGGTCGATCCGCAGGCTGAACTGTGGTTCCAGCAAGCGCTGGCGCTTGATGACCCGAACATTTATGTCGGGAAACGCGACTACCCGAAAATCTACCAGCTATACACACAGGCCGCCGAACGCAATCACTGGAAGGCGATGCTCAACCTCGCCTCGCTGATTCTGAGTGACAACGCGGGTGTGCCCGTACACGCTCGAGAGGTGGCCATCCGCTGGGTCGAGAAAGCCATGCAACTTGGGGTGCCTGATGCGTACGACATGATGGGCACCTACCATCAGACCGGAATGATCAAGGGAGGAGATGCCACCTCCGCCTACGCATTCTTTCAGCGTGCCGCCGACATGGGCAGTCCGTCGGCTCAGACGTTCCTCGGGTTCAAGATGAGTGGGAACTACGACAGTCCTGACGGGGAATTCTGGGGGAACGCCACAATCGGCATGGAAATGCTTCAGTGCGCGCTGTCACAAGGGTACGGCGACGCGGCCGACGATCTGGGCTACCTATACAAGGACACGACACCTGAGTCCAAACTTCGCGCGCTCAAAGTTTTTCACGAAGGGGTGAAACTGGGTAGTGCGAAATGTGCAAATTCACTGTCCAGCGAATTTAGCGGTCTTGGCTTGACCAGTGGTCGTAACATTGTTGGTCACATCGACGAGGCCCGTGCCGAGCGGTACAGCAAGCTTGGCGACGCGCTGGAATTTTATGGCGGCCGTCTGAAGCTACCCAATCTCGATAAGGTGCTGCCCCTGCCTCCAGCGCCGTTGCCCAAATGGGACGGAGATATACAGACGTTGATCGACGGCGCGAAGGCCGTAACGTCGCCGCCCAAAGCGCAGCAGGGCGCAGCGCTTCCAGGGCGTGAATTCATTCCGCACGGATATGCTGTGTCGTCGCTGGAACAAAGCACGATGGCGGTTGCGGGCAACCAGATCGTGCCGCGCGACGGCTACTGGCTTGCGCTCTACGGTGCAGCATCGACCCCAAAAAACCAGCAGATTCCCGCCCGCCGGAATACCCCCGAGCGCTATCAGGCCGGTGAGCGCTTCGACGCCTCGTCATTTGCCTGGCTCACGGTCGACCAGGTGCAATGGCATTACCTTGGCGAAGCCTATGCGCTGCCCCCGCAGCGTGACGATTTCCTGAAGCACATGATCGATGCCGGCTTCCTGCGCGAAGTCCCTGAACCCGCTTCGCCAGTCCGGTGTAACGGTGCTCAGCGATGCCCGCAAACCGGGATATGGGAGGGTCGCGTGGCCGACGATCATCCGATGGCCGCGCTGTACAACCGGTGGGACCGGCAGGCCTTCGTCGAGAAGGATCACGCGTTTCCGCAGCCCGCGGCGCAGTTCATCGACGTCGCCGCCCATGACCTGCAATGGACATACCTGGGTAGCCCGAACGCGGAAACTGGCATGTCCGGCATACGCGAGATCGGCTTGTAGACAGTCTGAATGGAACGGCATTGCGTCATGATCCGGGTATTTTTTAGTGGAGTGAACAGATGGCTCGTCAGGTCATTGTTGTAAGCGATACGCTGGCCCCGCACGGCGGCACCGTCACGACCGGTTCGAACGCCGATATCGTGGACGGCAAGCCGGTGGCCCGCAAGGGCGACACGGTTGAATGCAAGGAACACGGAACACAGACCATCGCGGAAGGTGACGGGAACAGCATGTTCGGCGGCGCCCCGGTCGCCCTGCACGGACATCGTGCAACGTGCGGCTGCACGCTGGTCAGTCGCCGTGCGACGGTGACCATGCCTTGACCTCATGCGCGGCTTGCCATTGAGAAACGTCCGCAGCGCAGGGCATGAACCAGAAATCCGATGTGACGCATGATGAAGGGCGATGAATCTCTACAGCTGATTCGCAGCAAGCTCGCGAACGCCGGACTGTTACTGCTTGGCACGAAACTTCCGGGTGCAGATCGCGCAGCGAGCCGCTGCGACGTGAAGCGCTTTTTGGGTATTCGATAACGCAAGGGAAAACGGATCAAAACAGTGAAGATGCTTGAAGACGGTAACTTCTCTGGTTGGATGCGCGTCACTCCACTGTTCGCCGGCATCGCCATTTGGGTAGGCGGACTGGCGTCAGAGGATTTGCCACGCTTGGTTCGGATCGTCGCATCTTTTGCAGGATTCCCACTGATGGATTTGGGTGGATTATCTAGTCGTGCGCGTACGCTGAATATCAAGTCCTTCGATAGCAGCTACAAGAAGGCCCGAAAGAGTTTCGAAGACCACCAGGAAAAGCCGTGTCGGCGGGCACGTTTCTCCTCAAAGCTGACGCGGCATTATCTCGACGATCGCCAATCGACGAATCGAGAGTGTAGTGGTCTAATGAATCCGGACACGGATTCAGGCGAGAATGCTCGCCATGAAGAGGTGTCTGATATTTGCGGATATTTATAAACATGGCGGCGCATTTATAAGCGCATTGCATCGATACCGTTCATGCCCTGATTGTTACCTGGTTGTTGCCTGAATCAACGGCATTCTCGCGCCATACGCGGGGAGACGGGCTTGGAAAATACGAAAAACGCAGTAGACTCGAATCGTCGGCAGACGCGGCGAAGCCAATGCAGCATCCCTGTTTGAACCTGAAAATCACCTCAGTCATTCCGCTTAATCCATCAAGGGATTTTCGTCGCCGAGGGCGCTATCTGGCCGCCAATAATCTGGCCGATGAGCTACGCCGATCCGGCGAACCGGGAGGCAAATTCCACCAGTCGCACAGTTCACTTTTCCCCACGGCTCAATCGAAGCCGCCGGATGCAGCCGGCGGCAGGCAGTTGAAGAACACGACTTTCCACGGAGTATGCGATGGCAATCAAACCACAATGGCGAACGCTCCTGTCCATGACTTTCCTGTCGCTGGCGATGGCGGGCAATGTCGCGCGCGCGGAAGGTATTCCACTTGTCACAGGCCAGCAGTGGATGGCGTCGTCGGATGCGGAGAAGAAAGCGTATCTCGTCGGCATTGCCAATCTGATCGACGTCGAGCGTGCCTATGCCGGCCCAACGGCCAACAGCAACGATGTCGCGCAGCGTTTCGGTAAAGGCATGCAGGGTCAAACGCTCGACAGCGTGCGTCAGGGACTGGATAGCTATTACGCAGCTAATCCCACGATGGTTCAGCATCCGGTGATTGAGACTCTCTGGTTTCAGATGGTCGTACCCGGTCTGAAACAGAACCCTTGAGGAAAACGATCATGAAGCGACTTGGATGGATCATCTGCAATGGCGCTCTCGTTGCCGTGATCGGCTGCACGAATATGACACCACAGCAGCAGGGAGTGGTGAGCGGCGCGGGACTAGGCGCGGCAGGCGGTGCGGGCATCGCGGCAATCGCAGGCGGCAATGCGTGGACGGGTGCGATCATCGGCGGTACGGCGGGCGCCGTGGCCGGCAGTATGCGTGCCGGTCATTGGTAAGCACGTTGGCGAATGTGTGAGGCTGGGCTGATCGCCGCGACCGATGTGGGCGGCGTGGTTTTAGCGCGCTGAGCGCTCGCGCTCTCGCGCAAGCGCTCGTTCAGTCACCCGGCCGGATCAGAAGCGTCCATTGAGATCGGTGCCCGGCGCGAAGGAAACGCCTCTAAGCACTTCCGCATAACCCGCGCTGCGTAGCGTGACGAATTTTTCCTGCGATGCGTCGGCGGCCGTTGCGTTCTTGACGATATCGCGAATCGCAACGAGCTTGTTCGGGTCCGCGCCGACATCGCCGTTGCCGCTGACCGTCGACGTGATCGCCCAGATCGTCGCCGTGCCGTCGTCGTCGACGCGGCCAGTCAGGTTGCGCAGGCCATCGGTGGCGGGCGCCCACGGCAGCCCCGTTGCCGCATTGGCGCCTGACGGATAGCCCTTGACGGTGTATTGCGTGCCGAGGTCCATTCCGGCCTGCAACGTATAGGCGAGCGTCCAGGTTTTCGTGCCCGCGTTGTAGATCCACTTCTGCAGTCCGGCGTGCGGTTGCGCAGCGGCGTGCGTATAAAGGTCGGCGCCGCCCGTGTAGCCGTCACCTTCATCGGCTACGTACAACGTATTCGCGTCGGCAAACCAGAGTCCGAACGGATACGAGAGCGTGGTCGCCGACTTGTTCGGCGTAGTCGGGAAACCAGCCAGGATGCACATGTTATCCGGAAGGCCACTGGTCTGAAGCGTCGCCGGATTGTACGCAAGCGGGGCGGTCGGCAACGTTGCGTGCGCGGACGGCACGCCGACACCGTTCGGACACGCAGTGCCGGTCGTATCGACGAAGTACACGGTATTGACGCCGTTGCTACCGCTTCCCTTCGTGAAGTACAGCACGTTGTTAAAGACGGTCATGCCGCGGAAATTGTCGTCCTTGCCGATTTTGTCGGCTTTCGCGCCCAGTTCCGTGACGGAGAAACTCGCCACCGGCGCAGGCGTGCCCGGATTTTGCTGCGGTTCATGCAGTTTCGAGGCATCGACGATTTGCGCGCCCGCACCGAGAATCACGCCATCGGGCTGCGGGTTCGATCCATTGCCAGCGTTACCCGCGGTATAGATGATGTCCTGGCCGTTACTGTCGTTGAGAATCGCAGCGCGGCCGTTATTGCCGCTATACGCATTGGTTTCCGTAAAGCGGAAGTGTCCGTTGCGATCGACGCGGGCGATTGCGCGATAGAAATTCTGGCCGACCGGATTGGTTGGATCGGTAACGCCTGGCGTGTTGGAGTTGGAGACGTCGAGCGTATTGACGGGTGCGACGTAGCCCATGAAGGTCAGATATTGGCCATCGGTCGACAGATGCAGCGCAAGCTCCGATTTCGAACTGAAACTCGTCACCAGTTGATCGTGAGAAAAGCCATGCTGCAAGCTGTTCGGCACTTCGAGCGTTCCAGTGACTGCACCGCCCGGCGTCATCTGGTCGAGAAAGATTCGCGACGTGATGCCGAAGCTGGCATCGTAGCCATCGTTATTCCAGACGTACGGATAGCGGCCATCGGACGGCGCTCCCGTCGATGCGCTGCAACCGCCTTGCGTGTTGGCGCAGTTGGGCGGCAGGATCGTGCCGACCTGCACATTGCTCGGGAGGCTGTCATATACGCTGCGGCTGACAACCAGCAGGCCCGGCTGAAAATGGGTGTCGTCGCCATGATCGGACGGCTGCGCCTGTGCCGCCGTACTCGCGGCGATGAGCGTGACCGGGATGAGGGAAATGCTTGCTGCAGAGATCAGATTGCGGACCAGCGGGCGAAGATTTTCTGTTTTCATTTGCGTCTCCGTAGGGGGATCTGACAAAACCTGATTTGGCGGAATGGCGGAGCAAAGCCGTCCGAATCTACCGGCGCTTGATGAACAATCCATGGCGCGCCGCTTTCTACAGGCTGTCAATCTGTACGCGAAGACACATTCGAAAGCTTCGTAAATATCTTCTTTCATTAACTCGATCCAGCGTGGATATGCAGTCCGGAGAAAACCGTGGCGATCGTGCTTGCATGCTTTACCGCGCAACGAAACTGAACACCTGACTGTCCACGCGCGAGGTCCCCTCAGTCGCACCGCTCAATTCCCCGAATCGGCTGGCTTTCCGTGATCGCCGACGGTCGCGTCCCGCCCACCACCCAATGCGATGTAAAGCGACACGCCATTCTGCAGCGCAGTTGCGCGAAGCACGATCAACTGCTGCTCGGCGGCGAACAGGTTGCGTTGCGCATCCACGACCTCTAGGTAGATCGAGATGCCGTTCAGGTATCGAAGCTCGGCCGTCTCGGCAAGCCGCTTCTGTGCAACGACTGCCTCTTCCTGCGCCGCGATCTGCTCCTTGTAGCGTTGTCGTCCGATCAGCGCATCGGATACTTCGCTGAACGCGGTCTGCACCGTCCGCTGATAGTTCGCGACGAGTTCATCACGTTGCGCCTGCGCGAAGCCGAGTTGCGCGCGACGTTGTCCCGCGTCGAAGATGGGCAGGCTGATCGCCCCAGCCAGCGTCCACATCTGTTTCGCCGGCACGAACAGGTCGCTCAACTCGGACGACACGTAGCCGTAGTTGGCGGTCAACGCAATGCGCGGGAAAAAGTCCGCGCGGGCGGCGCCGATGTTGGCGTCGGCGGCACGCAGCTGTTGTTCGGCATGCTGAATGTCTGGGCGGTTCGTGAGCAGTGACGACGGCAATCCCGCATCGAGTTCGCCGAACTGGCCCGGATCTTCAATCGAGCGCCCTTCAGGCAGCGGTCCTTCGAGCGGGCCACCGACAAGAATCGTCAGCTGATTGCGCTGCTCTCCGGTGGTCCGGCGCAGATCCGCGAGCTGCGTTTCGGCCTGCGTGACGAGAATGGCGGCCTGCTCGTAGTCGACCTTTGAAGTCACGCCGGCATCAAGGCGAAGCTTCGCGACTTCAAGTGCGTACTCACGGCTCGTCACGGTACGCTCGGCCAGCGCGATTCCTTCTTCGCCAGCACGTATCGCGTAGTAAGTGGCAGCGACGTTGCTGATCAACGACAGGCGGAACGCGTGCTGCGCTTCCACGGTCGCGAGGTAGCTGCGCCGGGCCGATTCCGCCAGGTTGGCGACGCGCCCCCAGAAATCCAGCTCGAACGATGTGACGGCGACCTGTACGTTGTACTGGTTGAATTGCAGCGACGTGTTGCTGTCGGCAAATTCCGGATCGACCGCGCCGAGTGGTGTGCGGGTTCGCGTAGCGCTTGCGCCCGCGTTGACCTGTGGCAGGCGCTGCGCGTTCTGGATCCGGTAGAGCGCACGCGCCTGCTCGATGCGCGCGACGGAAGCGGCGAGGTCGCGGTTGCGCTCGAGCGCCTCGGCGATCAGGTACTTGAGCTGCGGATCGCCGAAAAAATCCTCCCAACCGATTTCCGTGGCTAGGCGGTCGCCGCCGGGCCGGATGACGTCGGGTCCTTCGAAGGTGCCGGCCACCGGCAAGTCCGGCTGACGCCAGGGCGGGGCGAGGCTGCACGCGCAGAGAGCACAGCAGACGCCGAAGGCGAGCGCATTACGCATCGTCGGGGCCTCCGCTTTGCCGCGGCGGTTTCGCTTGCAGCGATGGCCGGTTTTCCTGATCGTCCTCTTCGCTGACGCGCTTCTTGCGGCTCAACCACTTGCGCGCGGCCACGTAGAACAGCGGCGTGAAGTAGATGCCGAAGATCGTCGCCGTGAGCATGCTGCCCATGACGCCGGTGCCCACCGCGCGCCGGCTCGCGGCACCCGCGCCCGTCGCGAGGACGAGCGGCGTCATGCCGAGCACGAACGTCACGCTCGTCATCAGGATGGGGCGCAGGCGTTGCTGTGCGCCGTTAATCGCGGCGGTGATCGGGTCAGCGCCGGCGGCCTCTTCCTTGATCGCAAATTCGACGATCAGGATCGCGTTCTTTGCCGCGAGCCCGATGATGGTCACGAGGCCGATGTTGAAGTAGACGTCGGCGGAGAGTCCGCGCGCCATCGTGAACAGCACCGCTCCAGCCACGCCGAACGGGATGATGAGCAGCACCGCCACCGGAATGGCCCAGCTTTCGTAGAGCGCGGCGAGCAGCAGGAAGACGACGACCAGTGACAGTCCGAGGAGTGCGCCGATCTGTCCGGCCGCCTGTTGCTCCTCGAACGCGGTGCCGGTCCATTCGTGGCTCAGGTTGCCGCTCAGCACGCGGTCGGCGATGCGCTCCATCTCGGCGATGGCGGCGCCGCTCGACCGGCCGGCCGCGGCCTGACCCGAGACGGTGGCCGACGGGAAGCCGTTGTACCGCTCGAGCTGCTGCGGGCCCGAAATCCAGCGCACGGTCGTGAAGGCGGAGAACGGCACCATCTCGTTGCGGTTGTTGCGCAGTCTCAGCGCACTGACGTCATCGGCTCGCATGCGCTGTGCCGCGTCGGCCTGAACGAACACGCGCAGCACGTTGCCTTCGAAAACGAAGTCGTTGACATAGCTCGATCCAAAAGCGAGCGAAAGTGCCTGGTTTACCTGACCGATCTGCAGGCCGAGCGCACGCGCCTTCACGCGGTCGATCTCGACATATAACTGCGGCGCCGGCGGCAGCCCCTCGCTACGCACGCCGGTCAGCACGTTGCTTTGTGCGGCTTCCACCATGATTCGCTGCGTGGCCTGCTGCAGTGCTGCACCGCCTGTTCCGCTGCGGTCCTGGATCTTCATCGTGAAGCCGGTGGCATTGCCGAGCGATGGGATCGCCGGAGGATCGAGCGCGAAAATCAGCGCCTGCGGGATTTGCCAGAAGGCCCCATTGGCGCGTCGGACCAGCGCGCTAGCCGAATTCGCTTCACCTGGCCGCTCGTTCCAGGGCTTCAGATCCACGAACGAAAGCGCGGCCGACTGTCCCTGGCCGAAGAAGCTGAACCCGGTCACCGATGCGATATTGCGCACCTGCGGCTGTTGGCGCAGGAATGCCTCGGCCTGATCTACGGCCTGCTGCGTGCGTGCCACGGTGGACCCGGGCGGGCCCGTGTACGAAACGAAGATGTATCCCTGGTCCTCGGTGGGCAGGAACCCGCCCGGCAACTGCACGAACAGGAAGCCGATAGCCACGCACGCCACCACGAAGACGAGCAGCCAGCGCACGGGTGCGCGCAACATCGCTTCGACGCCGCGGACGTACTTCGCGGTTCCGGCTTCCATGCCCCGGTTGAACCAGCCGAATATCCAGTCCAGTACTTTCGCCGGACCGCGCCGGGCGGGCTGCGCCGCGTCGGGTCCGGGTGTGGCTTCGGCGTCGAGCAGCGTCGCGCACAACGCGGCGCCGAGTGTGAGCGCGAGCACCGTCGAGAGAAAGACGGAGACGGTCAGCGTGACGGAGAACTGCCGGTAGATGCCGCCGGTCGAGCCGGGAAAGAACGCCATCGGAATGAACACCGCGACGAGCACGAGCGTGCTCGCAATGACCGCGCCCGAGATTTGACCGATCGCCTTGACCGTCGCCTGGCGCGCGTTGAGACCTTCCTCGCGCCGGATGCGCTCGACGTTCTCGACGACCACGATCGCGTCGTCGTTCAGAATGCCGATCGCCACGACCATGCCGAACAGCGAAAGGATATTGATGGAAAGGCCGAACAGCAAAAGCCCGACGCAGGTGCCGATCAGTGCGACCGGGACGACGAGCGTGGGAATCAGCGTGGCGCGCCAGGTCTGGAGGAACAGGAACACCACGACGGTCACGAGCAGCAGCGCCTCGACCATCGTGCGCAATACGCCCTGGACCGACGTGGTGATGAAGGGTGTCGTGTCGAACGGAACGGTCCACACCACACCGCGCGGGAAGATGGGCTGCAGCTCCGTCATGCGTTTGCGCACGCTGTTCGCCACCGCAAGGGCGTTGGCGCCGCTCGCGAGCTGAATGACCATTCCTGCGGATTCCTTACCGTTTACCATCAGCCTGAAGCCGTAGCTCTCGTTGCCGAGTTCTACACGGGCGACGTCGCCGAGGCGCACGGTGGATCCGTCCGGGTTTGCGTGCACGATGATCTGGCGGAACTGCTCGGGCGTCGAGAAGCGGCTTTGCGTAATGATCTGCGCGTTGAATTCGGAGCCGGTCGCAATTGGCTGGTCGCCGAGGCCGCCGCCAGCGGTCTGGCTGTTCTGCTCCTGCACGGCGGCGACCACTTCGCTCGCCGATAGTCCGAAGCCACTGAGCTTGCGCTGGTCGAGCCAGATCCGCATCGCGTACGACGAGCCGAATAACTGGACGTCGCCGACTCCGTCGATGCGACGCAGTTCGTTGGCAATGTTGGTCGAGGCGAAGTTGCCCATTTCCAGCGCACTCGTCGCACCGTCCGTGGACTGCAATGCGATCATCATCAGGAATCCAGATGATGCCTTGGTGACCGTGACCCCCAGTTGGCGAACCTCCTGCGGCAGGCGCGGTTCAATGCGGCTCAGGCGATCCTGAACCTGCGTGCGTGCGACGTCGAGATTCGTTCCCGGTCTGAGCGTCACGGTGATCTGGGCCGTGCCGTTCGCGCGGCTGATCGACGACATGTACAGGAAGTTGTCGATCCCGTTCATCTCGTTCTCGATGATCGAGGTGACGGTCCTGTCGAGCGTGGTGGCGTCGGCGCCGTTGAAGCTGGCCGAAATCGTAAGCGAGGGCGGCGCGACGTCCGGATACTGCTCGACCGGCAGCAGCGCGATCGCGATCATGCCGAACAACAGGATGAACAAGGCAATGACCCACGCGAAGACCGGTCGGTAGGCGAAGAAGCGGTTCATGGACGCCGGCTGGTCAATGCCCGGCGACGGGCGCGGGCTGGGCGTTGACGCGTTGCCCCGGCTGGACGCGGCTCCAGCCGTCGACGATGACTCGCTCACCGGACTTCAGGCCATCGCGCACGACCCACAGGCCGCCTTCCTGATCGCCAAGCTGGACGTCGCGACGAACGACCGTGTTGTCTTCGGCGACGATTGCGACGCTGGCCGTTCCGCGATCGATCTGCACGGCCCGTTCGGGCACGAGAATGCCGTTCGGGATCGTCCCTGTGACGATTTCTCCGCGCACGAACTGACCCGGCAACAGCACGCGCGATGGATTCGCGAAATGGGCGCGTACGGTCTGCGCACCCGTGGAGGGATCGACGACAAGATCGGTGAAGTCGAGGAAGCCGGCCTCGCCATACGCCTGGCCGTTCGAGAGTATCAGGTGGACCTCGACATGTTTCGCGTTCGGCACCTTTAGCGCGCCGGACTCGACCTGCTGCCGGAGATCGAGCAGTGACGTGTTCGACTGCGTGAATACCGCGTTGACCGGAGACAGCTGATTCACCTGCGTGAGCAGCGTCGCCGCGCTTGCGCTGACGAGTGCGCCCTCCGTGACCAGCGCGCGTCCGACGCGGCCGGCAATCGGCGTGCGGACCGTGCAGCGGTCGAGTCTCAACTGGGCGAGCGTGACGGCAGCGGCGGCATCGGACACGTTTGCGCGCGACTGCTGGACCGTGGCGAGTGCCGCCTCGTATTCCTGCGCGCTGACCGCCTGGCGGGCAACCAGCGGCCCGAAACGCGCGGCCACCGACGCTGCATTCTCCTCGACGGCCTGAGCGCGTTTCAATGCGGCCTGCGCCTGCTGCAACTGGGCTTGATAGTCGCGCGAATCGATCAGGAACAAGGGTGCGTTGGCGGGTACGTCGGTGCCTTCTTCATAGAGCCGGCGCTCGACGATGCCGTCGACGCGCGCACGTATTTCCGCCGTGCGAATGGCTTCGATCCGGCCGGGGAGTTCGACGATCTTCGGAATCGACTCGGTATTGACCGTGGTGACGAGAACGGGGAGAGGCGGCGCGCTCGCCGCCGGCGTCTGCTGCCGTTCGCGGCAGGCAAAGCACGCCAGCGACAATGCCAGTGCGGCAATCGACGCGAGACGGTGGCGCTGTATGGTTGCACGGAGATGCAATCGAGCTTCCCCTATAACGCGTTCTTTTCGCCCCTCGAACCGGGTGCGGTTGCAGGAGAGAGATCCGCGACTTCGCCCGTTCGTAGCGGTGTGGCGCGGGTGGTCTATCGATGCAGCGTCAGGTCCAGGAAAAGTTACCACATCCTCAATTCAGTCGCGGCGAGTACGCCCGATGCACGAAGAGTGGGCACGTGCGACGCGAACGGAATCGCCGCTCGCTTACCGGATTCGTTGTTTCGTCAGACGAACGAGCGTGTGTGATGGCGATTCCGAACGACGATTCGATCCGGCATTCGATATTTTGTTTGAAAACATTTCGTCTTTGCGGAGGAACTCGTGATCTGTGTAATCGCGGCGGCATTGAGGCGGCAGATGGTGATTGAAGTAGCTCTCGAATGCGGCGTTTGACACGGCCCTATAACACTACGCGACATCCTGAATCCAAAACGGTTTTGGATGGGGCGCAAAGCGGCTACCGTCGCAAGCAGCGCAATCAATGCTGTAGAAATTGCAATACAAAGCCGCCTGCTTGCCGCTTTCGTTCCCGCTTGCCGGTAGTCTTTTCCAGATCCACCGTCATGGCATATCGGCGGATTGATCTTCACGCCACGGTAGTCCATATTCGAGTGGACGCTTTCGTGAACCTCCCATTGATCCGCCATATCCGGCACGGGTTTTGCAATTCCCCATCACCTGCTGTGACGCGCACTCTGGCGGCGCAGTCTGTTAGTTCAATCCAAATCGTAGCGTCCCTATGCTCAACGAACCTGGCCAATTCGACACGCGTCCGCGCCAGTGTCCCGCTTGCGGGACCTGGGTCAACGGACCGATGAAATTTTGCCCCGAATGCGGTGCGAACCAGCTGACCGCGGCTTCTCGCGCAGCAGATGCGAGGGAAACGGCGGCGCATCACTTGCGGCCGCAGCTCTTTGCGGTTGCAACTGTGGCCGTGTTTGCGATTGCGTTCTCCGCTTACGGGATCTTGCATCGAAGTGAACGGGAACAGACGCCGGGCGTTCAGGTTCATGGACCGGTGCTCGCGCCGCAGATTACGAATGCGAGTGTCGCTTCGCACGATGGGTCTGTGGCGCCGGCAATCAGCGTGCCCGTTGCGCCTGAAGTGCCAGCGACGCTGGCCTCGTCGGCCGCGCGCGAAGCGACTGTCGCGGCCGCTGCACCAGCAGCACTCGCAACACAGACCGTGGTCGTGGATCCACCGCCGAAGCAACCAGTGACACAGACGGTGGTCGTGGATGCACCGCCGAAGCAACCGGAGCTGGGGGTGTCCGGTGCTACACCCATCAATACCGTTCAGCGAAACACGGCTTCGCAGCGACGGGTCGCCGACGAACGCCCTATCGCCCGCAGAGCCGATGTGAGCGTGCGCGCCGATGTCGCGAGAAATCTGGCGAGCGCGCGCGCAAGCCTCGACAAGGACGATCTGATGCCGGCACGCCGGGCACTCATGAACGTGCTTGCCGAGCAGCCCGGCAACGGCCAGGCGCAGCAGATGCAGACTGAACTGGCTTCGCGAGAAGCGGAGCGTGATTCCCTGCTTGGCTACGCACGGCTATGCGCGCGCAATGGACAGTGGGTTTGCGCATGGCACAACGCAGGCCACGCATTGACTATCGACGCATCGAGTCAGGAAGCGCGGGCGTTGCTCTCGCGTGCCATCGCCGAGCAGGGCGCGCACGCCTCGCGGAGCTTTGATCCGTCCTTGCCCGGGGCCGATAACCAGTAGTGCTTTTTCGCTGCGATGGCGCACCGCGTACGCAGAAAACGCGCTACCGCCTCACTTCGTCAAAACACGGTACCGAGCGTCGTGTTGCTTTCACGACGTTCACCTGATGATAAGGCGCCCCTATATCGGGGCGCCTCAAGGTGCGTTGCCGATCGGCAATTCAAATACGTCACGGGCGTGACGAGCCTTGACCGGTCATTCACGCAACCGGATTCCGGTGTGTGCTCTAGTGGTCTGCCTGCGCGACGATCGCGTCACAGGGGTACGGCAAAAGCTCGGTCATCTCTTCCGCAGAAGCGGGCGTGGCTAGAAGATTTCCTTGCCCCTGATGGCAACCCGCTTCCTGAAGGAACGCGAGTTGATCCGCCGTCTCCACGCCTATCATCACAACGCATAACTCCAGCGCGCGTCCCATCGCCACGATCGCGCGAATGATCGCGCGATCCGGACTTTGCGGGTTGGCGCCGCTCAGAAACAAGCGGTCTATTTTCAGTGTATGGACCGGCAGATCCTTTAGGTACGCGAGCGACGAGTAGCCCGTGCCGAAGTCGTCTATCGTGACGCTGACCCCGCGTGCCGCAAGCTCCCGAAGTAACGCGCGAATTTCATCGCGGCTGTTCATTGTCATGCCTTCGAGGATCTCGAGCTGCAATCGATCGGCGGGCAATGCGGTTTCGCTCAGAATCGTGGTCAAGCCGGTGAGGAACCCTTCGGTGTTGCACAGCCGCGCCGACACGTTGACCGAGATGCGGCCAAATTCCAGACCGGCGTCGAGCCAGTCTCGCGCTTGACGGCACGCCTCGCGCAAGACCCAACGGCTGAGCGGCACGATCAGCGCGGACTGCTCGACGACGGACATAAATGCGTCCGGCGAGAGAAGCCCTCGCTGCGGGTGACGCCAGCGAAGCAGCGCTTCGACTCCGACGATTCGTCCGCTCGAAAGGTCATACCGCGGCTGATAAAACAGGCAGTATTCGTTTTGTTCGAGCGCGCGGTGCACTTCGCCGAGCAGATCGAGCTGCGCCATGGCCGACGATGTCATTTTGCTCTCGAAGAAGTGGAACGCGTTGCGTCCATGACTCTTCGCGCCGTACATCGCCTGATCGGCGAGCGCCATCAGTTGCCCGGCCTCTGTTCCGTCATCGGGATAGACGCTGATGCCGATGCTTGGCGTCGTGAAGATATCGTGACCATCGAGATTGATGGGTTGTCCAACCGAGTTGAGTAGCGCTTTCGCGAGACGGCCTACGTCACGGACGTCGCTGAATTCCTCCACCACGAACGCGAATTCGTCACCACCGAGCCGTGCGACGGTATCGCTGTCGCGCAAGTTTTCCCGCAGCCGCGCAGCCACGACCTTTAATACCTCGTCGCCGGCGTTGTGCCCGAGCGTATCGTTGATGAGCTTGAACCGGTCAAGATCGAGATACATGACCGCGACCTGGCGTTTGCGCTGGCTGGCGTGGACGATGGCTCGTTCAAGCCTTTCCTCGAACAGCGCCCGATTCGCCAGCCCGGTCAGCACGTCATGCGTTGCGAGGTAGCGTAGCCGCTCTTCGTTTTGACGTCGCTGCGTGATGTCCGAGAAGATACCCGCGTAGTGCGAGATTTTGCCTTCGACATCGTGAATGCTCGTGATGGTCAGGTACTCGAGATAAAGCTCGCCGCTTTTGCGGCGGTTCCATATCTCGCCTTGCCAGTGCCCGTCGGTCACGAGCGAACGCCACATTTCCTTGTAGAACTCTGGGCCTTGATGGCCCGAGTTGAGCAGGCCCGGACTGCGCCCGATCACCTCCTCCTCCGCATAGCCGGTGAGGCGCGTAAATGCCTGATTGACGCGCTCGATCTTCCCGCTGCGATCGGTCACCATGATGCCTTCGAGCGCGGAGTCGAACACGAGATCCGCCATGCGCAGGCTGAATCGCGCACGTGCGAGCGCTTCGTCGCGCTCGATCAGCGCACTCTGCAACTCGCTAACATATTCCTCTTCGATGTTCTGCAGGATGTCCGCAAAACTCAGCAACCCGGTGAGGTTGCCTTCGCGGTCGCGCACGCCGAGGTGCCGGATATGTTCCTGCAACATGAAACGCTGGGCGGCATAGAGGCTCTGCGTTCCTGCAAGCGCCTGGAGGGGGCGGCTCGCATGCTCGCCGACCGTGCCGCCAAGCGAATCGTTCGCGATCAACCACACCACGTCGCGCTCGGTCAGGATGCCGAGGTCGCCGTCCGCATATTCCACGATGATTGCGTCGATCTTCTGTCTGCGCATCCCCGCTATCGCATCATGCAGGGTGAGATGCTCCGGCACGACGACGGGCGGGTTCAGGTGGATCGAGGCCAGTGACTTCAGGCGCAGAAAGAACTCCGCGCCCTGATTGACAACGACGTCTGTCTGGGTGATGACGCCAATGCACGCACCGTCGCTGACGACGCCAAAGTGCCGCACGCCCGATTGCTTGAAGCGTACCGCCGCTTCGCCGAGCGAGGTTTGAGCATCCAGCGTCAACAGTGGCGCGCTCATGGCAGTGCTGATCGGGAGATCGAGCACGCGGGGATCCTCGCCCGCGAAAAGCGCGTCCTTTTCCGTCCAGATGCCGACGGCTGTAACGTCATCCATTACGACGATCGAACTGCAGCTTTCGAAAAGAATGCGCCGGACGACATCACGTACCGACGTGTCTGGCGCGCACGCGACGATCGGACGTGTAATCAGATTCGATATGGGAACGTGGTAGCTGCTTGTATACATTCGTTCGCGGACCCCAAGCGGTGAAACCCGACATTTTTTTCAGCGACAACGTTACTCGCCGGTTTTTTAATCCCAGATCGGCTTAGCGGTCAGCGCGGACTTTAAATTGAGAGCCAAATTGTCGCACCGCGCGAGAATCCTGATTCGTCGCAATTGCATGAGGAATTCAATTCTTGCGATCGGGCAAGCAGAAACCGGTAAATGACGCCTCCAGTATCACCAGACAAATTCCGTCTGCGTATCCAGATGCCTTCACGATTTCGCGTCTCCGAATGCGTTTGACGCAAATCAATGGCAGTAGCGCTCCAGGGTACAGACTGTAATAGCGACCACAACCGCGTCGCGCTTCGGCGCGAGACCGTATTGCGTCGCGATCATCCCAGGTTTTCGCGAGACATCTCATGGATACGTTCGAGTTGCGCCGCGCCACCCAGATCATCGTCCGCGAGCATCAGCGGCTCACGATGGTAGTGGACGGCCTGCTGCGCTTTGTGCACCTGCTCGGTATGGAAAAGCATCCGCCGGGTACGGGACTATTTCGCGCGATGCTTTACTACATCCGCGAATATCCAGAAAACATTCATCATCCCAAGGAAGACCGCTACCTGTTCGCTCATCTGCAGGAGCGTACCGATACGCTCGACGACGTGATCGACGAATTGCGGCTTCAGCATGTCGACGGAGAAATGCATGTACTCGACCTCGAGCGTGCGCTTACGCGGTATGAAATAGAGGGGCGGCCGGCGCTTGCGGATCTGCAGCAGCAAGTCGAGGCGTATGCCGCGTTCTATGCCGCCCACCGGCAACTGGAGGAGGAAGTCATTCTGCCGGCGGCTATCCGCTATTTGACGGAGGAGGACTGGCGCGACGTCGATGCCGCCTTTGGCGCTAACCGCGATCCCATGGAGGGCGTCAAGGCCGAAGAGGATCTAGGCCGGCTCTACGCGATGATCGTGAATACGATTCCGTCCGCAGATGATTGAATACGTTAATGAGCAGTCCGCGCGGGATGGGTCTTGTGGCGGCAGGTTTTTCATTGGAGACATTGTGTCGGTATGCCATCGACGAGCCCAATTTAGTATTCGCTTAATCCACACCGGTCGGAAGCGCGGTACTGATCGGTTCCCGCAAGCCGTGCGCGTCGGCAAACGATTTCTTGCGAACTGACGTTCACGCGACGTTTAGCGCGATGAGCGCGACTATCATGGTAGGCGGAAACTTCAGAAAGCACCGTGACCGCAGTTGGCGCCTCCAGGTCTGATCCGCGCGAATGCTATTGGCGTGGAGCGGTGGTGGCGCGGGTCGAAGATAAAAAGATCGATGGCATGACGCAGGCGCAGTGTGCGTTGCCTCTTCTCAACAGGAATGGACGATGAAGACCGATCTGGATCTGAAGCATGACGTCGAGGAAGAACTGGAGTGGGAGCCCGCGGTCACCGCGTCCGATATTGGCGTCGAGGTGAATGACCGCGTGGTGACGCTATCGGGGCATCCTTCGAGCTACGCGGCGAAGCTCGCCGCCGAGCACGCTGCCCGTCGTGTCGACGGCGTGCGGGCGGTAGTCGTGGAGATGCAGGTGCGTCTGGCCGGACACGATGTGCGCACGGACGAGGACATCACGAACATCGCGCGTTCGATACTGCGCTGGACGGTTGGTCTGCACGAGGATTCGGTGCGCTTGCAGGTCGATCGCGGCCACGTGCTGTTGACGGGGGAGGTCGACTGGACATGGCAAAGCCAGATGGCTGCGCGCGTGATCGGCCAGCTGCGCGGTGTGACGGGTGTGGTGAACCACATCGACGTGCGCCATACCCTCGAACCCGAGACCATCGGCAGGCAGATTCACAGTGCAATGCAACGGCACGCCGAGCGCGAGGCGGCCCATATCCGCGTGACGGTGCACGATGGCACGGTCAGGCTCACGGGCAAGGTCCATTCGTCCGCCGAACGCGCGGTGGCGCGTGGCGCGGCATGGTCGGCGCCGGGCGTGCGCGCTGTGATCGACGATCTGATTGTCGAATGAACGAGAGGGCGACAGCGCGGCGCGACATTAAAGTTACCGCTTTGCGCGCAGGAAAATATCCGTCGCCGGCTCGCGATCAATACCGCGCGTCCTTCGACTTTCCACCATTCGGTGTCAGTGCTCACGGAATTTTCTGGTTATGTGCGTGGCTTAAACACTAATTCGCTGCGGCTAGTGAGGATCAATTCAATAGTCGAGGTGGGCCGTAAAAGCGTGGATCACGCCGATACTGATCGGTAGCTTTGCCGTTCTGCACAGGCTCCTATCCAGCTTGCTCAATATCAAAAGAAGAAACCGTCGCCTGAAATTTATTCAGGATGAAGTCGTAAACGTGATTGTCCCATTACGCTTGAGGCCGCGTCATACGGACATGCGTCAGCCTTGGCTATTGATTTTGCATAGCCGGGATTATTGCGATTCAGAGTAGTGAATATAGACGCGACAATGCATAAGGACGTCGCAATGATGGAGTGTATCCGCGGGATATGCGATAATTTTTAGACGAATGGGTATCAATATGAGCCCACAGGTAAAGTTGCTCGCGCAACCGTATGGAAGATGCAAGGCTTGAATCAGCTATCGCGGGAACGCGGCGCAATAGTTTGTCCGTCGAACAACAAAATTGAATTTGCTGCCGACGTGGTGAATTCATGAATACTTGTTCCCGGTGACAGTGAGAGAACCGGTGTGTCATTAAAAGCACGCAGGGACATGCCGCAAGGTTTGAGCCAAATGCTGTGCTATCGGAAAACCTGACGTTGGCGGTGAATAACCTCGTCGAGTTTCGTTAAGGTCGCCCAGCAAGACAGTTATATGAATGGAGTTGCAGCAAGAATGGCGCGCCCGGGGATAGTGCAGTGATCGAGAAGAAATTGTGCGCGAAGACAAGCGCTTGATGCGACGGGCTCCCGGGTATTGGAGGGAAGTTCGTCCGGTGATAATTCGGGGGAATCAGGCGAAGTGGAATTGACCTTGCTGGCGTTACAGGACGTCATGCTCTCGGCGATGACCGCCAATTCGTCTCTCTCTGAGACGATGTCCGCGTTGTGCAGCGAGGTGCAGCGTATCGCGCCTGAAATCGTCGTATCCACACTCAGGCTCGACAGCGACGGTGTGATTCATACGCTCGCTGCCCCGGGTTTGCCGTCCAGCTCTGACGAGGCGATCGATGGAAAGCAGGTCGCGCCCGACTTCGGAACCTGCGGCCCCGCGATGCTGTTTGGCCGGCCTGTCCTTACGCGCGATATTCACGAGGACCCGAACTGGCGTTCGCTGATGCCTCTGGCGAAGCTGCTGGGTTTGCGGGCTTGCTGGTCGAATCCGATCAAAGATCGAACCGGGCGGGTGCTCGGCAGTCTCGCGTTCTATTTCCGCCAACCCACGGAGCCAACCGACTTCCACGGAAGACTTGCCGAAGCGTGTCTTCGCCTGTGTGTGCTCGCTTTCGAACATGAGGAAGCACACAGCAGCCTGCAGCGCCTTGCGTGGTTCGACTCGCTGACCGGGTTGCCGAACCGCGCCATGCTCGAAAGAGAAGCTGATCGCATTCTGGCTCGGGCCCGCCGGGCGGGTTCGGGCGTTTCCGTTTTGATGCTCGATGTCGATCATTTCAAGCAACTCAACGATACCCTCGGACATCTGGCCGGCGACAAGGCGCTGCGCCTTATCGCGAACTGCATCGCGGACAGTCTGCTGCGCTCTGAAGGTATAGCAGCCCGTTACGGTGGCGAAGAATTCTGCGTGGTGCTCCAGGATGCCGGTCAGCGCCAGGCCATCGAGGTTGCACAGTCCATCCGGCGTTTGGTCGAGGAAGGACGATGTGGGAGTGTCGCGGGCGTTCAGGGTGGGTTGACGGTCAGTATTGGCGTATCGACTTTCGACGGGCGCTCCGATGATTCGTTCGAGGATCTGATTGGACGGGCAGATCAGTGCCTGTACGAGGCGAAGCGCACGGGACGAAACAGGGTGGTTGCGCCTCGGCCCTCCGCTGGCGACGATTCGCAAGGCCCGTCCAGCACGACTGGTTTACGCGACAGCCTGGAGACGCCAGGGGTTGTCAAGCTGGAAGAACTTGCTCATCTGTATGGCGACGATCTGGCGCCAGAGATGGCGGCGCTGACCGAGGTTCTGAGACCCGTCGTCGCTACGGTCGTTGAGGAGTTCTATCAATACGTTCAAGGTCTGCCAGGCGTGGGCAAGTTCATGCGGAATCTGGCGGATACCGAGCTGTATGACCTGAAACGGCGTCAGATAGAGAACCTGATGCTGGTGGCTTCGCCCGATTTGACTTCCGCGAAACATCGGACGTCTAGCCTGAAAGCAGGACGCCTTTATGCAATCTTCGGCGTGAGTTCCCGGGATCTCGCGCATGCCCAGGAGATCCTGCACGCCGTCGTGAGCCGACACGTAGATACGACGGCGCACCATGCGGCGCTGGCGACGCTTTCCCGCCGGTTGACCCGCGATCTCACCTGGCAGATCGAAGCGGCGCGACTGGTCCACGAAACGTCTCAGGATGTACTGCTCCGTATCACCGAACTGGCGTGGAGTGCGGCGAGTCACGCCGATCTGATCGTCAAGGCGGCGGCTATCCTCGGCGCGTTGGACGGCTGCGTCGGCTGCTCGTTTGGGCGTCCGGCGATCGACGGCGCTTTTCGCTTCGAGTCAGTGTCCGGCGAGGCGTTGAGCGCCTATCTGGCCGACATCGAGGCCACGGAAATCAGCGTGATCACCAAGGGGGAGCGGTCGCAGGGGCAGGGGCCGACGGGGCGCGCGTGGACCGGCGGGCAAGTTGAGCGCTGCATGAACGTCGAAACAGACTACAGGATGCGGCCGTGGCGCGACATCGCACGGCGATACGGAATTCGCTCGAGCGTCGCGATTCCGCTGTCGCCGCCGAATCGCACGCCGGGCACGGTGCTGACGTTGTACAGCAAGCTGCCGGGAGGCTATGCGTCTGCGGAGCAGGTTGGCTTCATCCGGCAGGTGCAGGCCTTGCTGACGTTCGCCATTGCGCGTCTGGAGAGTGGCTCGCGAACGTTGCATGCGTTGCCGTGGTCGACGCGACAGCGCTGGGCGAGCCTGATCGGGACATCCGCGCTCGAAATGCACTATCAGCCGATCAGGGATCTCGTGTCGGGCCGGGTGAAACGGGCCGAGGCGCTAGCCCGCTTACGGGACGGCGACGAAATACTGGCGCCGGGCAAGTTCTTTCCCTGCCTGTCACGTGAAGACTTCGTCGTGGTCTATACCCGGGGACTTCATCAGGTACTGGAGCAGCAGAATCGCTGGTTGAGCGACGGGCTCGACATCGAGCTGTCCGTCAATCTCCCTGCCGAAGCCATTCACGATCCGCGATTTTACGAAATTACCCGCGAGGCGTTGCGCCAATATGGCAGCCGGCCGCAGCGATTGATGCTTGAAGTGCTGGAGACGTCGGATACGGTTTCGGGCCAAAGTTTGCGCTACGGGCTCGATCAATTCAGGGCGCTCGGCATCAAGCTCGCGGAAGACGACCTGGGCGCCGGGCACAGCAGCCTCGATCGTCTGCGCTCGCAGCCATTCGATGTGATCAAGCTTGATCGCAGTCTGGTGCTGGGCGTCGAACAAACTCCGATCGACGTGCTGAGTTCCATATACCAGCTGACCAATCTGTGCCATGCGCTCGGCAAAACCGTTGTGGTGGAAGGTGTTGAAAGCGTCGACCTGATCGATGCGGTCGCGCTGTTGGGTGCGGACGCGGCTCAGGGTTACGCGATTGCACGTCCGATGCCCGCAGCTGGACTCACCGAATGGATGCGACAGCACAGCGAGGCGTGGGAAGCACCCGATCGCGCGAATCCGGAAGGACACCTTGCGAGGCTCGCGAAGCTGCTCATCTGGGAAACTCATCTGCGACTGCTATTTGGATCGTCGCGTTCCCGGGTATTTGAAATTCAACCTGCGGATGTGCCGATCCTGCCATTCGATTCGGTCGATACGGCTCTGCAAATGTCGCTTCTGGACGCCGCGAGGCATCACGGCATGGTTGCCCCAGAGTATCTCGCTGCTCGTGAGAGGCTGATCGCGGCGTTGATGTGACGATGACGCTGCGTATCGGCAACCCATGTCGGCTTCACGCCTCAGGTCCGGATCTGCGGAGCGCGTAGCTTCGATCCAACGCGCCGGAGTAGCGCTTCCAATGCCACGAATTGGCCGCGCCGGGCGGGATTCCCGCGGCGTGGGCAAATACCGCATTTCCACACCAATGCTGTCGCTCAAGAAAACGCTTGCACAGTCGTTATTCCTCAAGGGATCGCCGTCCGCAGTTGTCCGGACTCGGGCGCGGGCAAGGAGCAGATCGGGCAATCGCCTTCATCTTGTTGTTCTCCTTTAAAATTCCCGGCGCCTGCCGTTAAGGCACACCTGGTCATCTTCAGCACTCCGGCGATCCCGCGCGAGGTTGTGGAAGGTGACACATTCCGTGAATAACCAACGGCCAGTCCTTGCGACGGGTTGGAATACTCAGCGGCACATGACGTGCCCTATCGTCTCGATGTTAAAACGGTTGCTCTGCATTATTGGCTTTGCCGGATTGATGGCTGCATGCTCGCATGATGGTCCGGACAATCTGGTCGGCACCTGGGGAGAGTCGATTCAGGGACAAATCTATCCCGTCTTGAAGATCGAAAAAACCAGCGGGCGCTATGTACTGTACACAAACGCTAACGGGCACTGGTACCGGGCGAGTGAGTACATGTACGTCGCCACGAAGGCCGATCTGGAGCAATTGCTCCACCGTCCGGTGAGAAGCAGCGTGACCGGGCTGAAGGGGGGTGTCGCAGCGGTGTTCATGGTGCCGGCCGGCTGGGTCGAGGGAACGTTTGCAACGCATACTGGATTCTTTGCCGTGACGTGGTTCGGCCCGATCGAATTGATCCGCATTTGAGCGCGCATTTGATCGCGAATTTGATCGATTTGTCTGCGATTCAGTTGTGTGGAATTCACATCGGCGGGCGATTCAGATCGTGACGTCGCCGGAAATTCTGGCATAAGCGAATGCGCTCGCCTTGGGTGTGTTTGCCATATTCCGGCTTGGTGGCAGGTGTGGATGCCGCAATGCCGAACTACTACTATTGATGCAAAGTTTCCACCCGGAATTGTCGAGGCCGACAAGGAACAGAGCGGAAAGCACCGATAGCTCATCGTATACAAAACCGATCCCGCTCCACCCCATACCAGCAACAGTCTTGACCGTTTCGTCGTGGATTCGCATCCACGCCACGGCATCCAGCATATTGTTTGCCAATTAATCGACGCCATCGATAACCGGTTAACCTGGAGTGCTGCAACAAATCCGTCTGTCAGATTAAATGGGTTGCATAGATCGCTAATTGTCTTTTTGCCGCTTCATAAAAGCCTTGCTAAGTCGTTACGCTGTAACGAATTAGAGAGAGATTAAAAAAATTTATAGGTGAAACCCCCTAAAGATTTTCTCGGGCAGGCCGAAATTTGATCTAGAGCATATGCGGAAGCTTCAGTCCGCTAAAAGAAATTGATGCGACCGTATGCATGACCGGCGCGCACCCCAATACAAAATGACACGCCAACTCACGAAGTACCGAACAGGCACGCGACGTCGATGCTTTGACACGCTCTTTGCCTGCAGCGTTGTATTCGATTCCGGCGCCCTCAGACCGGCGACCGTCACGTCGAATGACAACGGCATTAACGCAAATACGATCACCAGCCGCGTTACGAGCACGAACCTCCGCCTCAAAGGCGTGGACGTGCCAATCCGCAGCGCCCATACGGACGTCGCTCCGGTCAATCCGCGTGCTACTACGATCAACGACGTTGCGCTGATCCAATCCGGTCGCGTCGCCTTTCCGCCAGGGGCGGGGAGCGTCGTCGAGTTGCGAATCAGCATGGACCTTGTGCCCACGGGCAATGCGACCGACTGGCCCGCCGTCCAGTCAGCATTCAGCCTCGTCGTTTGCCATCGGGCATAGGCGGCATCTCGCATCACTTTCATGGAGGCGTGTTAATTGCGCGACAACCAGCCCGTTACTCAAAAGGAGTACGAACTAGAAGGCAACGCGACGTTGATGAGCGTTACGGACACGCAGAGCCATATCAGCTACGCCAACTCGTCATTTATCAGCGTCAGCGGATTTGATCTCGAGGAGCTTCAGGGGCAGCCCCACAACATGGTCCGCCACCCCGATATGCCGACGGAAGCCTTCGCCGATTTGTGGTCTACGGTCAAAAGCGGACTGCCGTGGACGGGGCTGGTCAAGAACCGGCGCAAAAACGGTGACCATTATTGGGTGCGCGCCAACGTCACGCCGGTTATTCGTCATGGCGCACCGACCGGATACATGTCTGTGCGGACCAAACCTTCACGCGAAGAGGTGGCCGCCGCGGAAAGCCTGTACCGTGATTTTCGTGAAGGCCAGGCGGGTGACCGCCGTTTCCACCAGGGTATCGTCGTTCGCACCGGGCTGAAGGCATTTCGCTCTTTTTTTCAGGTAGCGAGTGTGCGTACGCGTATCTGCCTGCTCGGTGTCGCATTTGCCATTTGGGAGATCCTCGCTTGCTTGATTTTCGGCTTACCGCCTTTGCATACGATCGAAATCCTGGCCAGCGTTGTGGTGGGGATGTCGGTCTTCGGCCTGCTGCTCAATTGGCAGATTTCCCGTCCGCTCGAGCGGCTGCTGAAAGAGGCCCAGGATGTTGCGTCGGGTGAAAGCCATACGGTGACGCCGCTAAATCGCGTCGACGAGATAGGCATGCTCAGTCGCTCCATCGGGCAGTTGGGCGTGATGTTCCGATGGCTGTCAACCGATGTCGGTGAGCAGATTTCCTGGGTCCGGGCGGCCAGTCGCGAAATCGCTCAGGGCAACGTCGATCTGAGAAAACGCACCGAAGCCGCAGCGACCAGCGTCCAGCAGACGGCAAGCGCGATGACACAGATGACGTCTGCAGTGCAGAGCAATGCGGAAACATCGCACGAGGCCGATGCACTCTCTGTGAGCGCGCGAGGCTGCAGTGAAAGGCGGAACGTCGGTTGAGAAGGTGATGGACACGATGGCCGACATCTCAGCGAGCGCGAAACGGATTACCGACATCATCGGCGCGATAGAGGGCATTGCATTCCAGACCAACATTCTTGCGCTCAACGCGGCGGTCGAAGCCGCGCGCGCCGGCGAACAAGGTAAGGGCTTTGCCGTGGTCGCTCAGGAGGTCCGCGCGCTTGCGCAGCGTAGTTCGGATGCCGCGAAGGAAATCAAGCATCTGATCGAGGACAGTGTGGGGAAAATCGCGTTGGGTTCGCGCCTCGTCAATGAGGCCGGGCAGGCGATGGACGATATCGTGACGCAGGTAAAACGCGTCTCGGCTCTGATTACTGCAATCAGTTCGGCGACGGCGGAGCAAAGCGTCGGCGTTACGCGGGTGGACCAGGCGATCGGCAATCTCGACGAAATCACCCAACAAAACGCCGCGCTGGTCGAGCAAAACACAGCAGTGTCGGAGAACTTGCAGCAGCAGGCGACACGACTGGTTGATGCCGTCGAGGTATTCCACTGAGGCCATGAGGAAAACTATGTTCATGAACAGTGTTCGAGAAGGCACGGCGTGATCGGGGACGGCGTGGAGGTTGATGAAAAGTCGCAACCGGAGACGCGGCTAGCCAGGGCAGCGCTCAGGCTGCTCGCTCATCATGCGATTGTGAAGGCCCGCGAGGCAGCCGATGCGACGAATGGCAACGCACTCGCAAGCGTCAGGCAGTCCGTGCTCAATGAAAAACTGGCCGCCACGGTGCGCGTGGAGTTTCCCGCCGACGCTGATGTTTTCTTCGAGGAAATCGAGCGCATGTTGATGACGATCGACCGGATGCAGGGGGGGAGTTCGTCCGGTGATAGTCATGAGTCTCAGAAGGAATAGCGACAGTGTCGACGGGCGATAGTTGACGACCACACTCCGCCAGAACCGGATAGTCAGCCGGGTGACGAATGGGAGACGTTCTGTTCTTGATCGATTTGCGTGCTGGATGCTCGAATGTCTGGTGTCCAGGATCGACAGGGTGGTCAAGAGTCCTTCGTGGCCCGAACCCGATCCGGGAATGGCTTATTCGCCGTTGCCTGAATGGGTTTCCATAGAGTAGGCCGGGACTAATTCAAAAGATGTATGCGGGCTACGAGGTGCCGCGGCCAGTCGCCCCGCGACGAGGAATATCTTCCCCCACGATTTCCGACGCACTAAACGGCGATCATGTAAAAGCCTAAAGAAATAGTGTAACCGTGCCGTAAACGTAGACAGCCTGTGTATCTGCAAGATCGAATAACAGACGGAGTGACCGTGAAACTTTCTTTTTCCCAGAAGCTTTGGGCGCCTCTCATCCTTAGCCTTGCGTTCTTTGTCGTGATGTCGGTCGTCGACGCTTACCGGATTCGGGAAGTTCGCTACGACGAGAGACAGAGGGATCTGATTCACGCGACGGAACTGGCAATTGCGACGACGAAGGCGTATGCAGAGCAGGCGACAGCCGGAACCATCACGGTCGACGAAGCCAAAAAGCAGGCACTGGCAGCGATCCGGGGACTGCGTTATGGCCAAGGCGGGACCGGGTATTTCACGCTGTTGAATTCCGAACCGGTCATCCTGATGCACCCGATCCATCCGGAAATGCAAGGGCGGAACATGAACGATTACAAGGACCCCAACGGGGTGGCCTTGTATCGCGATACCGTCGACATCGTCAAACGGGATGGCCACGGCTTCGTCCACTATTCGTTCCCGAAGCCCGGTACCAATGAGATCGGCCCGAAGGTGTCGTATGCGGCTGCCTATGAACCGTGGGACTGGATTCTGCAGACCGGTGCTTACACCGATGATATTGACGCTGCATTCCGCACCTCTCTCTATCAGAGCCTCGGTGGTCTCGTGATTGCTGCCGCGGCGCTGGCTGCCGTTGTGATCTGGCTGAACCGTAGCATCCTGAACACGCTCGGCGGCGACCCGGCCGTGGCGGTCGACATTGCCAGTCGTATTGCGAATAACGACCTGTCTGTCGTTGTTCACACGGCGCCGAACGATCGCTCCAGTCTCATGCATTCGATGAAGCGCATGCAGGAGCAATTGAGCACGATGATCCGGACGATTCGCAGTTCCACCGAATCGATTGCGTCAGCGACCGGACAGATCGCCGCCGGCAATCAGGATCTGTCGCAGCGCACGGAAGAGCAGGCCGCATCGCTTGAAGAGACCGCCGCGAGCATGGAGGAGCTGACCTCCACCGTCAACCACAATGCGGACAACGCGCGTCAGGCGAGCAATATCGCTTCGCACGCGTTGGACGCTGCAAAGCGTGGTGGTGGCGTCGTGCAGCAGGTGGTCGAAACCATGAACGGCATCAACGCGAGCTCGGACCAGATTGCCAGCATCGTCGGCACGATCGAAAGCATCGCGTTCCAGACCAACATCCTCGCGCTCAATGCCGCTGTGGAGGCTGCGCGTGCCGGAGAGCAAGGGCGTGGTTTTGCGGTCGTTGCTGCCGAGGTGCGCTCGCTGGCTCAGCGTGCTGCGTCCGCATCGAGGGAAATCAAGGACCTGATTCAGGACTCGGTCGGTCGCGTGAAGTCCGGGGCCGAGTACGTCGATTCGGCGGGTACCACGATGGGCGAGATTGTCGAGGCCGTGAAGCGCGTCACGGACATCGTGAATGAGATTTCGGCGGCGTCGGCAGAGCAGAGCAAGGGAATTTCGCAGGTCAGCGAAGCCGTGACCCAGATGGACTCGGTGACCCAGCAAAATGCCGCGCTCGTCGAGCAGGCTGCTGCTGCGGCGCATTCGCTGCAATCACAAGCTCAGGATCTTCGGTCGAACGTTGACCAGTTCCGGCTCGCCTGATCTCGCACCGAAGGCGGCGGCTATTTCGTCGACCAGACTATCCGTGCGGTGCAATCCCGCTTGATCGACGACGCGTCGCTTCGAGTGCAACGCGAACTTGATTGAGGCGGTTACTTCCACCCTTCGAGCCGAAGGGTGGCCCGCACGAGGCGCTGCTCTTCGCTTTCGATCTCGCGCAGATATTCGATGACGTTGCGGATATGCTCGCTGGCCGCCTTGCGTGCCTGCTCGGGCAACCGTCCGGTGACGGCGTTGTAGAGGCGCGCGTGCTGCCGGTCGATCTGCCTCTTGAGCGGCTCGCGGTGGTAGAGGTTGTTGACGGACGCGAAGACCGAGCTCAGCAGCAGGTCGGTGAGCGATTGCAGCGTGTTGACAAGGACCGGGTTGTGCGACGCCTCGCAGATCGCGCGATGAAACGCGTGGTCGAGCTTCGCGCGTGCTTCCGGCGGCAGGTCCTGCGTCTCGGGCGCGATCATCTCTTCATAGCGCCGCGTGATCAGGATGAAATCGGCATCGGTTCCGCGCCGTGCCGCGAGCCGGGCGGCTTCGGCCTCGAGCATCCCGCGCACTTCGAACAGGTCGTAGAGCGTGCGCGGCTGCGATGCGAGCAGGTGCATCATCGGCGTGATCTGCTTCTGCTCGGTCAGGTCCGCGACGAACGAGCCCTTGCCATGCACTGTCTCAATAACGCCGCGTGCGCGCAGCAGCTTCATCCCCTCGCGCAGCGCGGTGCGCGACACGCCGAGCTTTTCCGTCAGGCGGCGCTCGGACGGCAGCGCCTGCCCAACCTTGAGGATGCCGTCGACGATGAGCTTCTCGATACGCTCGGCAGCCACGTCGGCGACGCGTCGCGAGAGAGCCGGTTCTGCATTCAATTTCATACTGGTATGACCACTTTTGCGCGACATGCGTGATTGTCGCATGAACCGTTGAATTCATTGACTTTTGCGGTCGTGGCAGGTCACCAGAGAAGAGCCTCTATAAAAAACTGGTATGACCACGGCCGCTGGCACTGGACAACAGGTCGCACACCCAGAAAAATCGCCAGATTCATGGAATAGGGCACCATGCCTCGCACGCGTGGTGGAGACAAGGCAATGAGCTTCATGTACGACGAAGCGATCGACGGCCCGCTGCCGACGGTCGATCGCGCAGAACTCGCGGCTGCGCTGCGCGCGGGTGCACCCAAGCTGGAAATCCTGACAGATCGTGAGGACCTGCGGCCGTTCGAATGTGATGGCCTCGCCGCCTATCGCGCGGTGCCGCTCCTCGTCGTGCTGCCGTCGACGGTCGAAGAGGTGCGCGCCGTTCTGAAGATCGCGGCCGCACGCGGTGTGCCGGTCGTGGCGCGTGGTGCGGGCACAGGCTTGTCGGGCGGCGCGATGCCGCTCGAGAAGGGCATCCTGCTCGTCATGGCGAAATTCACGCGGATCGTCGAAGTCGATCCCGACGCATGCGTCGCGCGCGTGGAGCCCGGCGTGCGCAACCTCGCGATCTCGCAGGCTGTCGCCCAGCACGGTCTCTATTACGCGCCGGACCCCTCGTCGCAGATTGCCTGCTCGATCGGCGGCAATATCGCCGAGAACGCGGGCGGCGTGCACTGCCTCAAGTACGGCCTCACCGTCCACAACGTTCTGAAAGTCGACATGCTCACGATCGACGGCGAGCTGATCACGCTCGGCAGCGACGCCTTCGATAGCCCCGGCTTCGACCTGCTCGCGCTTTTCACGGGCTCGGAGGGGATGCTTGGCATCGTCGTCGAGGTGACCGTGAAGCTGCTGCCGAAACCGCCGAGCGTCAAGGTGCTGATGGCGAGCTTCGACGACATCGTTCGCGCGGGTGAGGCGGTAGCGAAGATCATCGGCGAAGGCGTGATTCCCGGCGGCCTCGAGATGATGGATAACCTGTCGATCCGTGCGGCCGAGGACTTCATTCACGCCGGCTATCCGGTCGACGCCGAGGCGATCCTGCTCTGCGAGCTGGATGGTTCGCACGATGACGTCGATGAGGACGTCGAACGCGTTGGCGCACTGCTGCAGGCGGCCGGCGCGTCGGATTTGCGCGTTGCGCGAGACGAGGCCGAGCGGCAGCGCTTCTGGGCCGGCCGCAAGAACGCGTTTCCGGCGGTGGGCCGCATCACGCCCGACTACTACTGCATGGACGGCACGATTCCGCGGCGCGAGCTGCCGCGCGTGCTGACGGGGATCGCTGCGCTGTCCGATCAATTCGGTCTGCGGGTCGCGAACGTGTTCCACGCGGGCGACGGCAATCTGCATCCGCTGATTCTCTTCGACGCAAACCAGCCCGGCGAGATGGACCGTGCCGAGGCGCTCGGCGGCCGGATCCTCGAACTGTGCGTCGAGGTGGGCGGCAGCATCACGGGCGAGCATGGCGTGGGCCGCGAGAAGATCAATCAGATGTGCGTGCAGTTCAAGCAAGGTGAGATCGAGTATTTCCACGCGGTCAAGGCTGCGTTCGATCCGTCGTGCCTGCTCAACCCCGGCAAGAACATCCCGACGCTGCGTCGCTGCGCCGAATTCGGCAAGATGCACGTCCACATGGGTCAACTTAAATTTCCCGAACTGGAGCGGTTTTGATGCGACGCGAACTGGATTCGATGGACGACAGCGCCGCATTGATCGCGCAGGTTGAGGCGGCACGCGCCGCGCGCACGCCGTTGCGCATCCGCGGCGGTGACAGCAAGGCATTCATCGGGCGCCCGGTTGACGCGCCTGAAATCGATACACGCCGCCATCGCGGCATTGTTCAGTACGACCCGACCGAACTCGTCGTGACCGCGCGCGCGGGCACGCCGCTCGCCGATGTCGAAGCCGTGCTCGACGAAGCCGGCCAGATGCTGCCTTTCGAGGCGCCCGCGTTCGGCGGCGCGGCCACGATGGGCGGCATGTTCGCAACCGGCGTGTCCGGTGCGCGGCGTCCGTGGGTGGGCGCGGTGCGCGACTTTGCGCTCGGTTGCCGCGTGATTTCCGGCGAAGCCAGGCACCTGCGTTTCGGCGGCGAAGTGATGAAGAACGTCGCGGGCTATGACGTTTCGCGACTGATGGTCGGGAGCTTCGGCTGCCTCGGGCTCGTGACCGAAGTGTCGTTCAAGGTGCTGCCGAAGCCGCGCGCGTCGCGCTACGTCGCGCTCGAACTCACGCCGGACGCTGCGCGCGAGCGGCTCACCGCCTGGCGCCGCACGGGGCTGCCCGTCACCGGCGCATGTCACGCGGATGGCGTTCTGCAAGTGCGCCTCGAAGGCGGCGTGGGCTCGGTACGCGGCGCGCGTGAAGCGATCGGCGGCGCCGATGCCGACGAAACGTTCTGGACCCAACTGCGCGACTTCACGCTGCCGTTTTTCGCCGATGCACGTCCGCTCTGGCGCCTGTCGCTGCCCGTCGCGGCGCCCAATTCGGCGTTGCCGGGCGACGCGCTCCTCGACTGGGGCGGCGCGCAGCGCTGGCTGAAGACCGAGGCGGATGCGAGCGAAGTGCGCCGCATTGCGCGCGAACTCGGCGGCCATGCCAGCGCGTTCACGCTGGGCGCAACCGATACGCCGTTCCAGCCGCTGCCCGATCCGCTGATGCAATTGCACCGGCGCCTGAAAGCGCAACTCGACCCGCTGGGGATCTTCAACCCGGGCCGCATGTACGCGGATCTCTGACGCTGACTGCCTAATCCGATGCAAACCAATCTTAGCGAAGCGGCGCAGGCTCTCGAGCGCGCCGAAGAGGCGGAATCGATCCTGCGCGCGTGCGTGCACTGCGGGTTCTGTAACGCGACCTGTCCGACTTACCAGTTGCTCGGCAACGAGCTCGACGGACCGCGCGGCCGGATCTATCTGATCAAGCAGATGCTCGAAGGGCAGCCCGTCACCGAAAAGACGCAGCTGCATCTCGACCGTTGCCTCTCGTGCCGCAACTGCGAAACGACGTGTCCCTCGGGCGTTCGGTATCACTCGCTGCTCGACATCGGGCGTGCCGAGGTCGAGCGCCGCACGACGCGGCCGCTGAGCGACCGCTTGCTGCGCGCGGGGCTGCGCCACGCCGTGTCGCGGCCGAAAACTTTTGCCACGCTGCTCGGCGCGGGCCGCGCGGTGCGCGGTCTGTTGCCCGAGTCGCTGCGCGACAAGATTCCTGCGCAAGCCCCGGCAGCGAGCCCGCGTCCGCGTGCGCGGCACGCGCGTCGCGTTTTGATGCTCGAAGGTTGCGTGCAGCCGTCGCTCGCGCCGAACACGAACGGCGCCGCCTCGCGCGTGCTCGACCGGCTCGGGATCAGTGTGACGCCCGCGCCGCAGGCCGGCTGCTGCGGCGCCAACGAATACCACCTGAACGCGCAGGATGCGGGTCTCAATCGCGCCCGGCGTAACATCGACGCGTGGTGGCCCGCCATCGAGGCAGGCGCTGAGGCGATCGTGATTTCGGCGAGCGGCTGCGGCGCGTTCGTGAAGGAGTACGGCGACCTGCTGCGTTTCGATCAGGCCTATGCGGACAAGGCACGACGTGTGAGCGCGCTGGCGCGCGACCTCGTCGAAGTGATTACCGCCGAGCCGCTCGAAGCACTTGCACCCGTCGCCAGCAAGCGGATCGCATTCCACTGCCCGTGCACGCTGCAGCATGCGCAGCGCCTCGGCGGCGCAGTCGAAGGCGTGCTCACGCGCCTTGGCTTCGACCTGACGAGCGTGGCGAATTCGCATCTGTGCTGCGGCTCGGCAGGGACGTATTCGCTCACGCAACCTGAAATTGCGAAACAATTGCGCGACAATAAGCTCGATGCGCTCGAAGCCGGCAAGCCGGACGCGATCGTGACGGCGAATGTCGGCTGTCAATCGCACCTGAACAGCGCGGGTCGCACGCACATCACGCACTGGATCGAGCTTGTCGATTCGTTGCTGAACCCCGAATTGGAGAAAAACTGAGATGCAGATGAAACCCGTACTCGGCATTGCCGAAGCGACCCGAATCCTCGATGCAGCACGCGACGAAGCGCAGCGTAACGGCTGGGCCGTCGCCATCGCGGTGGTCGACGACGGCGGCCATCCGCTCGCGCTCGCACGCCTCGACGGCACGGCGCCGGTGAGTTCGTACATCTCGCAGGAGAAGGCACGCACCGCCGCGCTTGGCCGTCGCGAGTCGAAGGCCTATGAAGATATGATCAACGGCGGCCGCACCGCGTTTCTGAGCGCTCCGCTTGTCGCGACGCTCGAAGGCGGCGTACCGGTCATCGTCGACGGGCAGGTGGTCGGCGCCGTCGGCGTCTCGGGCGTGAAGTCCGATCAGGACGCGCAGGTCGCGAAGGCCGGCGCAAACAGTATCGCCGCGTAAGCACAGTAGCGCGCAGTTGCACGCAGTTGCGCATTCAGTTCAAGCAGCACAGTTCAAGCAGGAAGGAAGCGAAATGATCGAACACCACGGACTTAAGGTCGACGAAGGGCTCGCCCGGTTCATCGAAACGGAAGCACTGCCGGGTACGGGCGTCGACACCGGCGCGTTCTGGAGCGGTTTCTCGGCGCTCGTGCACGAGCTCGCGCCGCGTAACCGCGCGCTGCTCGCCGAGCGCGACCGCATGCAGCTCGAACTCGACGCATGGCATCGCGCGAACCCGGGCCCGGTGCGCGATCTGCGCGCCTACCGCGCACATCTGACGCAAATCGGCTACATCGTGCCGGCACCGGAGCGCGTTGTTGCGACGACCGCAAACGTCGACAGTGAGATCGCGTCGCAAGCGGGTCCGCAGCTCGTCGTGCCGCTGTCGAACGCGCGCTACGCGCTCAACGCGGCGAACGCACGCTGGGGCAGCCTGTACGACGCGCTGTATGGCACCGATGCGCTGCCGGAAGACGGCGGTGCAACGCGCGCTGGCGCGTACAACCCCGTGCGCGGCGAGCGCGTGATCGCGTTTGCGCGTGACTTCCTCGATCGCGCTGCGCCGCTCGCGAGCGGCTCGCACCGCGCCGCGACGGGCTACACGGTGGACGGCGGCAAGCTGTCGGTCAAGACCGCTTCGGGCTCGTTGCAGCTCGCCGATCCGGCGCAGTTCGTCGGATACCAGGGCGACGCCGGCGCACCGACCGCGATCCTGCTCAAGCACCACGGCCTGCACGTCGAGATCCAGATCGACGCGTCGACGCCGATCGGCGCGAGCGATCCGGCGCACGTGAAGGACGTGATCCTCGAAGCGGCCGTCACGACGATCATCGATTGCGAAGATTCGGTCGCGGCCGTCGACGCCAGCGACAAGGTCGAGCTCTACCGCAACTGGCTCGGCCTCATGCAGGGCACGCTGGTCGAGGAAGTCGCGAAGGGTGGCCGCTCGTTCACGCGTCGTCTGAATGCCGACCGCGAATACCGCGCACCGGACGGTTCGACGCTCACGCTGCATGGCCGCTCGCTGCTGTTCGTGCGCAACGTCGGCCATCTGATGACGACGCCCGCAGTGCTCGACCGCGAAGGCAACGAGATTCCGGAAGGCGTTCTCGACGGCGTCGTGACGACGCTCTGCTCGATGCACGACCTGAAAGCGAAGCGCAACTCGCGCAAGGGCTCGATCTACATCGTCAAGCCGAAGATGCACGGCCCGGTCGAAGTGGCCTTTGCCGCCGATCTGTTCTCGCGCGTCGAAGACCTGCTCGGCCTGCCGCGCGAGACGATCAAGATGGGCATCATGGACGAGGAGCGCCGCACGAGCGTGAACCTGTCGGCGTGTATCGCGGCTGCGTCGTCGCGCGTCGCGTTCATCAACACCGGCTTCCTCGACCGCACCGGCGACGAAATGCACACCGCGATGGAAGCGGGCCCGATGCTCCGCAAGGGCGACATGAAGTCGTCGGCGTGGATTACCGCGTATGAGCGCAGCAACGTGCTCGCCGGCCTGTCCGCAGGACTGCGCGGCCGCGCGCAGATCGGCAAGGGCATGTGGGCGATGCCGGACCTCATGCACGCGATGCTCGAACAGAAGATCGCGCATCCGCGCGCGGGCGCGAACACGGCGTGGGTGCCGTCCCCGACGGCGGCGACGCTGCACGCGATGCACTATCACGACGTCGACGTTCAGGCCGTCCAGCAGGAACTCGAAAAGATCGACTATGCGCAGGAACGCGACGCACTGCTTGATGGGCTGCTCACGGTGCCCGTCGTCGAGCGCGCGCAGTGGAGCGACGAGGAAATCCGCCGCGAAGTCGAGAACAATGCGCAGGGTATTCTCGGTTACGTCGTGCGCTGGGTCGAACAAGGTGTCGGCTGCTCGAAGGTGCCCGATATCAACAATATCGGCCTGATGGAAGATCGCGCGACGCTGCGCATCTCGAGCCAGCACATCGCGAACTGGTTGCGCCACGGCGTGATCACGCGTGAGTTCGTGCTCGAGGTGTTCAAGCGGATGGCGGCCGTCGTCGACCAGCAAAACGCCGGCGATGCGAACTACGTCCCGATGGCGCCGGACTTCGATGCGTCTTTCGCATTCAAGGCGGCGTGTGCACTTGCGTTCGAAGGCAAGGAACAGCCGAGCGGCTACACCGAGCCGTTGCTGCATCAGTATCGACTCGCCTTCAAGAAGCACCAGCGAGCGGGCTGATCCCAGGCGGGCGCCACGGCGCCCGCTTTTTTTTGTCGCTTCGACGATGGGCCGCGCGTGCTGCATGCGGCGCTTCTTCGAACCCGACAGCGTGTGGATATAAATCCCGTCTACGGGACAATGGAGACCAGATGAACCCTGTATTGCAGCTACCAGCCGGGACGCTATTTGCGCAGCCGCTGACTCCGGTGGGCAACTCGCTTGCCCTTTCGTTTCTCGTTGCCTGCATTCCGATCGCTGTCGCGCTCGTGATGCTCGGCGTGCTGCGCCGGCCGGCCTGGCAGGCGTCGCTTGCAGGACTTATCACTGGCCTCGTGATCGCGATCGCCGTGTGGGGCATGCCGGCCACGCTCGCGTTCGACTCCGTCGCCGCTGGCATGACGCTCGCGCTGGTTCCGGTGATGTGGATCGTCGTCAACGCGCTGCTGCTGTACAACATCGCGGTGAAGACGGGACGCTTCGACCAGTTCCGTCAATGGATGCTGGACCACTTGCCCGATGACCGGCGCCTCGTGCTGCTCGTCGTCGCGTTCTCGTTCGGCTGTCTGCTCGAGGGGATTTCGGGCTTCGGCACGCCGGTGGCCATTACGAGCGCACTCCTGATCGGCCTCGGATTCCCGGCGCTCGAAGCGCTTACCTTCACGCTGATTTTCAACACGGCGCCTGTCGCGTTCGGCGCGCTCGGTGTGCCGATTACGGTGCTCGGCGCTGTCACGTCGCTGCCGGCTGAGACGCTCGGCGCGATGGTCGGCCGCCAGCTGCCGTTCTTCGCGTTCCTGCTGCCGTTCTACGTCGTCGGCATCTACGGCGGCGTTCGCTCGATCGGCAAGCTCTGGCCCGCACTCCTGGTTTCGGGCGGCAGCTTCGCGCTTGCGCAGTTCATCACGTCGAACTTCCTTGGCTACCAGCTGACGGACGTGCTTTCGTCGATGGCTTCGCTGATCGTCACGATCGGCTTCCTGAAGTTCTGGAAGCCGGAGCATGATCCCGCGTTCTCGCTTTCCCGCACCGAGAAGCGCGCGACGAATCACTCGGAACGCGTCGGCTACGGCGGCTGGTTGCCGTGGATTATCGTGTCGGTCGTCGTGATCTTCTGGGTTCACGCGAGCATCGCGTCGATCGGTCAGGCGAACATCAAGTGGCCCGGCCTGCATAATGCCGTGTACATGACGCTCTATCACAAGTCCTATGCCGCCGTCTGGACGTTCCAGCCGCTCGGCACCGGCACCGCCATCCTGCTGGCGGCCGTGATCACGGCGCTCTGGACGCGTGTTGGCTTCGGCGGCTTCTTCTGCTGCGTCGCGCAGACCTGGAAGCAAACGCGTATCGCAATCGCCACCGTGATGATGATCGTCGCGCTCGCGTACCTGCTCAACTACTCGGGGATGAGCTACACGCTCGGGATGGGTGTTGCATCGACGGGTGCTCTTTTCCCGCTCGTGTCGGCATCGCTTGGCTGGATCGCCGTGTTCCTTTCGGGCAGCGATACGTCGGGTAACGCGCTCTTCGGCAACCTGCAGGTCGTGGCTGCGAAGCAACTCGGACTGGATCCGGTGCTGATGGCAGCGACCAACTCGTCGGGTGGTGTGATGGGCAAGATGATCTCGCCGCAGAACATTGCAACGGGCGTCGCGACGACGGACCTGAAGGGGCAAGAGGGCGTCGTGTTCGCCCGGACGTTCTGGCACAGCGTGTTCCTGACGCTGCTGCTCGGCGTGCTCGTGTTCATGCAGCAGCACTGGCTGAGCTGGATGATCCCGGCGCTGCCGCATTGATGAACGGCGGTTGACAGGCGCCGGATGATTTGACTGTCCGGCCGCCTGGTTCGATAAATAGGGCCTCGCTACAGCGATGTAGCGAGGCCCTTTGTCATTCCTGAGACGAGAAAGCGTGCTGCGGAAAGCGTGCTGCGCCATGCCGAAGCAGGCTCAGTCGATCAGGACTCCAGCGGTTTGCGCCAGTCGTTCGCGGTATCCGTGCCGGCGATGGCGTGCGTCCAGGTGATCTTGCAGAGGCGGGTGTAGCCATGTGAGCTCTTCGACCCGGGGCATACATGGCGACGACCTTTTCGTCGAGACCCATGAAGCGTCGTTCGTGCTTTGGGAATCGGCAGCGGTTCAGAACTGCTGTCACGGTCACGTGGCATCTCGATACGGGTCAGCCCGTCATCGGACCATTACCGAACAGATCAAGTAGCGCGGCAGGAATCGTCGGGGACCGTGAAGACGGGGCTTTTCGGTATGCGAAGCATATATTCTCGCGATGGCCATCATATGCAGTGGATACGAAATTACTGACAGCCCCGGCCGCATTTTGACGTTTTTTTAAAAATCGAGGCAGATCATCGTGGCAAAATCTCTCCAGACATTATGTTATCCAAAATTTATTTCTATTTTCGACCCATGAGGAGATATTTGATATGGGTAGGCTGCCCAATTCGTTGATGCTTGATGCAGGTATCGAGCAGACGAACCGGACCCTTATCCTGGACACCCCCCTCGGGGCGAAAGTGCTTTTGCCACAGCGCGTTATCGGTGAGTCCCGCTTGGGCCGGGATTTCGAGATCACGGTCGACGTCGTTTCCCGCGAGCATGCTCTCCAGTTGAAGAATCTGATGGCGCAGCCCGTCACGTTATGGGTACGTCAAACCGACGATTCGTATCTTCCCTGGCATGGCTACGTATACGCAACCCGACGCCTTGGAGCGGATGGCGGGCTAAGCTACTACCAGCTCGCATTTGCCTCATGGATGCGCTTTCTACAGTACCGGAAGGACGCTCGCATCTTCCAGGACCTGACGACTGCCGACATCCTGGCCGAAGTATTCAACGGACATTCGCAGGCGCGGGGTCGCTTCCGGGTCGATGTGAAAGACCCGGGGGCGGTTCGGTCGTATTGCGTCCAGTACGAAACCGACCACAATTTCGTCCATCGGCTGATGGAGTCGGAGGGGTGGTTCACGTATGTCGAGCATGCCGAGGACGGCAAGTCGCATACGGTTGTCGTGACAGACGATCTCTTTAATTGCATGACGCTCTCCACGCAGCGGGTATCGTTCTATCGCGGCGGCCGGGACGGTCAAGTCGGTACGCTCGTCGAATGGGGCAGCGAGCGCACGGCGCAAAGTGTCGGATACGCGTTTAGCACGGCAGACTACAAACGTCCGTTGCGGCCTTTGCAGCGGTCGGGCCGGTCCCCAGCCGGCCAAGGCGACATCCCGCAGCAACTGGAGGTCTACGAATACGCCGGCCACTACGGCTTCCCGGTTACCGGCGAATCGTATGACCGTGGCGAGCGTGCCGTGCGAATTCGTCTTGAAGAAATGGAATCGCGGGGCAAACGGTTTTTCGGAGTGGGCAGTGTGCCGTGCATGGACGCCGGCCGGTGGTTTACGCTCGAAGACCATCCCGAGCACGATGACGACAAGCCCAAAGACCGGGAATTCGCGATTCTCGGCGTTCGTTGGGCTATCCAGAACAATCTGCCGCTGGGCAATGGCCGGCCGTTTCCAGGCAGCCTGCAGCGTCGCCTGTCGCGCCTGCGTGCCGAGTACAAGGACCAGCAGGCCGCATTCGTCTCCAACGACGCGTTAGGCAACGAAAGCATCGTGCTGGTCGAAATCGAGGCCCAGCGTCGCTCCGTGCCGTTCCGCAGTCCGTTCGAGCACGGAAAGCCGGTCATGCACATCCAGACGGCCACTGTGGTGGGACCGGCCGGCGAGGAGGTGTACACGGACGCGTTGAACCGGGTGAAGGTTCAGATGCACTGGGACCGTCTGGGCAGCAACAACGAAGCGTCGTCGTGCTGGATGCGGGTGATCCTGCCGCACGCTGGCAAGGGATTCGGTGGTGTGTTTGTCCCGCGAATCGGGCAGGAAGTGGCCGTCAACTACCTGGACGGGGATTGCGACCGCCCGGTCGTGAGCGGGGTGCTCTTTCACTCTGCTAACACGCCACATTGGCATTCGAATGGCTTGCTGTCCGGTTTCAAGTCCCAGGAGTACAGCGGCCAGGGCTTCAATCAGCTTGTTTTCGACGACGCTACCTCGCAGAACCGGGCACAACTCTACAGTTCGACTGCGAATTCATATCTGCACATCGGCTATCTCATCGACCACAACGGCAATACGCGTGGCAACTACCTCGGCACGGGCTTCGAGCTGAAGACTGAGGCGTCTGGTGCACTGCGGGCCGGGCGTGGACTTTACGTATCGACCTACGCCCGGGGTGGGACGTCGAGCCAGCCGCTGGATGTGAAGGAGGCCACACAGCATCTGATCGATTCCAGCGGGGTGATTCAGCACCGCTCGCTTGCGGCAGCAGATGGCAAGGCCGAGACCCTGGACGACGTACAGGATGCCATCAAGGACTTCGCCGCAGCCACGCAGAGCGATGTGCAGGGCAATATGAACGGGGGCCGGACGGCGGGTGGAGGCACTGGAAGCGCCAACGGATTTTCGCAGCCCGTCATGCTGCTTGCCAGCCCGGCGGACATGGGTCTGTCGACGCAGAAGTCGCTCCATGCAGCCGCGACCGGGCATGTCAATCTCGTCAGCGGCGAGAGCACCTACGTTGCGGCGGCTGGGTCGTGGATTGCCAGCGTCGGCGAGAAGCTCAGCTTTTTCGTGCAGAACGCAGGCATCAAGCTGTTTGCCGGCAAAGGCAAGGTCGAAGTGCAGGCGCAGTCGGACAACATCGAAATCACCGCGGACAAAACCGTGAAGGTCGTTTCCACGGCGGACGCCGTCAACGTGCTTGCCGGGAAGGAAATCACGCTGAGCGCAGGCGGCGCCACGATTCGCATCGCAGGCGGCAACATCCACGTCCATGCGCCAGGGATGGTCGACATCAAGGGTAGTCCCCTCGTCTTCGATGGCCCGGCGAGCGACGCCGCTTCGGCACAGCTTGCGCCATCGAAGTCCTGCGCCCAGCAGTTTGCCGCCGCTGCACAGGCCGGCTCGGCGCTCGTATAGGACGGCACATGGTTCATTACGTCATCGTTGAACCGGCCAACGGGAAGCTTGAGCTGCCTGGTGTGCCATCCGTTTATGAAGTTGGCGAGTTGGTCCCGGCAGCGCGTTCCGAGCTTGAGGGCGTGGCTCCCGTGCTGTATTGCGCCGAGCATCCCGAACTGCAAATGCCGGCGTTGAGGGAGCGTGCCGAATCCGACCGCGATAACGGCTTGCCGCCGGCCGTCTGCGCCATTGTCGAATCGGGCAAGGCCACGGGCCGGCTGCGGCAACATCTGGCGGACCGGTTGATCCTGCCCGCACCGACTTCGGGCGACGCCGTCTTCCGCTACTACGACCCGCGCGTGTTTCCCCATCTGCGCCGCATCCTGAAGGCCGGGCAGATGGGTGCGCTCCTGGGGCCGGTTACATCGTGGACGTTTCTTGACCCGATCAGCGGCTGGACGGAGGTCAACGGCGCCGCCGAACCGGAAATCGCTTTTGGCGTTACGGCGGACCAGTACGAGCGAATCGCGCGCATCGAGCTGGTTCAGCGCGCACTCGACGTGCTCCGGCGCAACGGTACGGCACCTCGTCCCGATATGCCGGCGCTGCTGGATTCGCAGCTTGTAAAAGGCGAAGTCTACGGCCTCGTTGGCGGGGACCTGCTTGCATTCGCACTTCACGGCGCACTCGTTTCTCCCGAGTTCGACCGTCACCCGCGCGTGCGAGCTGTTTTGCAGGCACCGCGGAAAGGTTCGTATGCCGAAGCGGTAGCGGAATGGAGCGCAGCAGACTGGGAAGCGATTGCGCGCGAGAGCATCCGGATTGATAAGTCAGTGTGACCAGGTACGCGTAGAAAAGCTAAAGAATGGAACTCAACACGAATTTTGCGGACATTTCCCAGCTCACCCAGTCTGCGATGCAGACAAGCTCGCGTGCGCCCAATTCATGCAACATGTGCAAGAAAAAAGGATTGCCGATTCTGCCCGTTCGCTATGGGGTCGTCGCGAACTCCACGGCTCACAACTCGGCCGGCGCGATACCGCTCATGGGTGGCAAGTTTGGTGACGGCGTCGTCGGCATTGCGCTCAAAAAGGCGAAGTACACGCTGCGCACCTTGCGCTACGGCTACGTGTATATCTTCTATCCGAAGACCCGGCGATGGCAGATATATGCCGTAACGGCCGAGGGATACCTGTACGACTATCCGGTCGACATCAATCTCGACCGAAATTTCGAGAAGCCGTTCAGCTGTCGTCAACCCGGGCACGCGCAACTGGCCCAGTGCATCACCATTGAAGACGCCGAACACGCCGGAACCGTGTATCTGGCATTCAGCGACGAACTCTGGACAAAGAAGGTGCGCGACGCTTACGCGACGAACTTCATGGGCTGTCGCGACAAGCGGATGCAGAAGTTCGATGCGACCGGCTGGTACAACGGCAACATGAACCAGCCGCACGCGGATAGCGTCGGCCATCTCGAGGGGCTTCTGAGCGAATACAAGGGCGGCCATCCCGATGCGCTGGTCACCAGTTGCTTTCCGTACCATGACCGTGCGGGGCAAGGCCCGGCCCTGAAAAAGGCGATGGATTCCATCCTGCCGGACAAGGGGCTGTTCTTCGCGTTGTGGGACCCGGTTGGCATCACGCAGGAGCTCAACTTCGAGCAGCGAGTCGCTTTCGGCGCGGCACTTGCGCCGTACGAGCATGGCGTCTGGACCGCCAGTGCCATTGACGCGCTGCAAGAGGCTGTTGTTGCATCGGCGAAGGAGGATGTAAAACGTGGCGCCCGCATGCTGGAGGCCAATACTTACGGTGGTATGGGCCTCGGGACTCTGATCGACGGTGGCAAGGCGCTGGAGAAGCGGCTCAAAAGCATCGAGGCGATCAAGGAGGCTGAGCTTGCTACAGCGGGGACGGACGCATGGAAGCCCTATAAGTTCCACTATCGGCCGCAGGCCATCATCGACTTCAGGAAGACGATGGCAGATGCGATGACCCAGGAGCAGACGAGCACGCTTGTGCCGCTGTCGCAAGACCATCAGGCCTGGCTGTCCAGTGCGGCGTTGCTGAATGTGTTCGAGTCGGATTACGAGCCAGGAAGCTGGCGATGTGGGCTGAACTATACCAGCACATTTGCGAGATGCATCGAAGGCTCGGCCGACCGCAGGGAAGCTGTCGACGTGCTCGTCAAATGGGCCAAAGGCAGCGTAACCGATACCCGCAATCCGTTGCTGAGGGCGTTCGTTCTGAATAGTCCGGTGCTGGCCGGGAAGGTCAAGGAGGCCTCCAGTTATCCGTACAAGGAACTCAGGGACTTCGTTGCGAAGCTCATCGAGTCGTACAGCACGATCGAACAGGTGGAAGAGTCGAAGGACAAGGGCATCACGGTTGGTGTTGCGAAGGCGCTGGCGCGACTGTTACATGAGACAGGTGGGCCTGTGGCTGAAGCGGTCAGCGCGGGTGTCGATACGGCCGCGGCAAAAGTGCTGTATGCGACTCTGTGCATGCGCACGAAGAAGCTGTTCGAGTTCAAGGCGGTATACGGTTCGGTGAACCAGTGGGTGAACTACATCGCCCGCCAGATGCAGGAAATGATGCCGGGCCGTCAGCAAATCAAGGTAGAGGACCTGAAGAAGCAGCTTCAGAAGCAGGCTGCCTCGGCGGGGGTGGAGTCGGACATGGCAGTCAAGGCGAGACAGTTCGTCCTGGTCGAGAGTCCTGCGACGGAGGCTGCAGTGCTGGCAGGCGTGAAGGCGAAGCCGGGCTTCGAGAAGCTGGCGAGCGTGACGCTGACGCCGGAGGTGGTCGAAACGGTTTACATACCGAAGTTCCGGCTTGTCGCTAAAGGAGAGCCCGGGTTTGCAGGCATCGGGGCGATATTCAGTGCCATCAATCTGCGCTTCGCGCGAGAGGAGCTAAAGAAGTCGAACCGGTTCAATCAGACCGAGAACGGCGTCGTATTCGACAACGCCGTTGGTGGGCTTGTGGCGAGCGTAGCGCAGTACGGCTCTGCAGCGCTTGAACAGCTTGAGAAGGGGAGTGTCGAGTTGTCGGAAGGTCTAAGAAAGTTTGGGCGATTCTTGGGAATTGTTGGTAGATTCGGTGGGGCGTTGGTCGGGTTCGTGTCGGCAGCCATCGATGTCTACCATGCATGGGGAGATTGGAAGGAGGGCAACATGACGATGATGGCCTTGGATTTGGCGTCGGCCGCTGTCGGCTTTACTGTTGGCATCGTTTCCATATTCCTTTCGGCGTCAGCTGCTGCTGTCGTCGCTTTGCCGCTACTTATTATCGCGGCCTTACTTGGAGTACTGATGAATTACTTTAAAGGCCGAGAAGTGTACGAATGGCTTGAGAGATGCTATTTTGGTCTGAAAGAGTCGTCCCAAACGTTCCCTAGCTTGGACGAAGACCGAAAGGCGTTTGTTGCCATGATTTCGTAACGGGGGCGAGATGGCATTCGACGGACTTTCCTGGTATCGCCTCAATCGCCCTGTCAGCGACGATGAACGGGCATCACGTTTAGCGATTGCGCGGTCATGGTCTGATACACCGAAGGACTACCGCACTGTCTTTTCCAAGAGCGAAAACTATCTCGAGATATGCGATGCAAATCATTTGCAAAAGGGATGGGGTGTTATCGCGTTTCTATTACCAGGGCTCGGTTCTTTAGTGACTGCAGCCATTATTTTGTGGATGATGACGCACATGCCTCCCATCTATGGGCAGCGGGGGGAATTGGGGATGGCCTATAGTGTATTGGGATTTTTTTTGTTCGTGATGCTGTGTTTGGCTAGTGCAGGAATTTGGGGGTTGACGAGGGATTGCTTTAATTACACGCGGAAGCCTATTAGGCTTAACCGGATAGACAAAATGATATATGCCTTCCGACACAATGGTCCGGGTGGTGTTATATCGATACCTTGGAGTCAAGCATTTTTTTATATTGAGCGTAAGCCGCGAGCCGGCTTGGCGCGAACGGCGCCACGCGTAGTTCGATGCTTGGTTCTCGATGACAAAAAGCGCGTGGTAGGCACATTCTCAATCGGCACACGGGTTGAATTAGCGTTTGACGAAGATAGCCCTGCCGGTCAGAAGGTGATGGAAGAGCTATATCAGAACTTTGAATACTTCCGGAGATTCATGGAGGAAGGTCCTTCATCTATACCGACCGTCAGTGAATTTCTATCGGCCGAAGTTTCGTTTCGCAATTCTCTGAAGCTGCAATTTGACGGCGCATCAAGCCTCTTGAATTCGGGAAATCCGTTGATGTGGCTGGTGATGATTGTCGCGGCCATACCGACGTTCATTCTCGCCCTTGCAAACTATTTGGCACAGTTGACCTGTCGTGCACCTGTATGGCCACCGGAGATAGAGCAAGCGTGCAGCGCTGCGACCCCGACCGAGGGACTTACGATATGAACCGACGGTTCATTCGCCAGGGTGACAAGACCGACCGCAACGGGGTCGTGATTGACGGTATCGCCGGGACCTCGTTTCAAGGCCAACTCTTCGCTTACCTGGGCGCTTCCGTCGAGTGCCCTGCCTGCGGCACGAATGGTGTCATCATCAGCGACGGCTCACCACGGACGATGACGATGATGGGTAAGCAGGTCGCATTGGAGAACGATTTGTGCCAGTGCAAATGCGAACCACTGCCGAAGCTGGTGGCGTCGCAGACTCTGGGCTCCATAAAGACCTGATAGCGACCTCGACGTTTCAGAGGAAGGTGGTCTGTTTTCAACTACTGGGTTATTGAGGTTGCTATAAAACGTGGCGCCAGCATGCGGGAAGCCAACACTTATGAGGGAAGTTTCCGCAATTGCGAACTGCCGATCTGCAACTGCTCCTTGATGTTTCGAACCACACCCAACGCAACGTATTTGTCAGAAGAACCTCAATTTTCCGCGAGCGGCGCCGTTAAACAAGCGGGTAGATGTCGTGGTTAGCATCTGCCTCTTTGCAATAGCGTGTTCGCCGCACCGGTCCCCACTGGTGCGGCTTTTTTCCGCAGAGATAGAGCGTAACTGAGTGACCTTCCCGTGCAGGAAGGGCTGACCATAGCCGCGCGGATCAAGTGTCCTGGACACCACCCACACCGACTATCCACCCCTCGACTTGAGCCACCGCGCGCTCTGATGCGCTTAACGGCGGGTGCAGCGCCAAATAAAGGCGCTCTTCCAGATCGGCATACCGCAGCCACTCGGCAATCGTGTACGCGTCATACTGGTCGTCGGTCATGCCGGCGGGTGCGACACATCCGCGCCTCCACATCGACGGATACGCCTCCACTATCGCCGAGCGTCCTGCCGGAATATCCCAGCCGTCGAATGGCCAGAAGTGAACCCTGTCGCCGAGCTGTCGATGCAGGTATAGCAGCCACGGAATACCGGAATGCGTCGACTTGGCGACCGAGCCCTGCACATCAAAGTGGAATACGGACTTTGCTCTACAGCGCTCTTCGGCCATACGTCGCCACCTAGGGTTACCCTGCCGCGCCTGGCCATTGCCGACCACCCCGTCGCGAACGAAATCCACATAGACATTGGGCTCATCCGTCGGCCAATGTTCGCGGAAGTCTTCCAGGAACGCATACCAGTCTGGCGCGAGCTGATGGGCTTCGAAGTAGCGCAGGGGAAAAGAGAAGCTATGGTCAATGCCGACGATCGTCGGGACGTCGTCGCTCAGAAGATCGGCCAACCACAGTGCTACGCCGCGTCGCGTCCAGTATTTGCGGGGACTGGGCGGGGGAAGCGCTTCGACGGACACATCGTTCGGGGTAGGCGCGATATACACGCGCAAGCCCTTCAAGCTGTTATCCGAAGTCTGAGCGCCCGAATAGTCGATCCCCACATAGCGGCGAAACGCCGTCGACATGCTGTTATCCGAATTGAGAGTGCGTTGCAGCGGCGCGCCAGGCGGGCGACGTCAAGCTGACCGGTCCGGCGTTTCCGGGGCAATCGTGCCGTCGCGGTGAGTCAGGTCGCCCCAGCCAAGCGGCACGTAGACCGTGCCACCGGCCAGTTCTACCGAAGCGACAAATTTTTCCATCGTAACCCCAGCCATGATGAACACCTGCTTCGTACCGAGATAGCTTTCAGTGCGCAGCCACGGGACGCGGCCGTTGTTGATTTCTTCCACGCTGTACGCTGCGCCGTGCGCGCCAGTTTCGGGCCGCAGCAGAGGACCATCAAATGCCAGTTTCAGAATCTGGTCGGGTTCACCGGCGTACGGTGCCCCGGCATACCGCTCGTAGGGCGTGCGCTCCCAGTTGTCACCCCATTGACGATCGAGCGTGAGCCTGGTGAAGAACGCCCATGTGTCACGTACGAAGCAGAGCCGGTAGCGGTTCTGTACGCCGCTCAAATCAACGTGCATGGTCATGGCGTTGGCTCCTTCCGTCGAAAACAGAATCGCCCGCGTTGGCACACGTTCTGCGATTGCGGCATGTTGCCCCCCGCGAACGCGGTTCACTCGATGGAGGTCAGCCGCCAGTTCCCCGCACCCTGGCTGGCCGAGTTGATCTTCGTCAATCGTACGCTTCTCGCCGCGGCTATTCTCCATTCAAGGGTGCTCCTACAGACAGGATGCCGGAACACCACACGATCAAGTCGAGTCGCCTGCTACGGAGCGTCGATCATGTCACTGAATGGAACCATCAGCGGGGCTGCGTGGACGGTGATTGCGGAAACCGTGCCGGCGCCACAGGGCGGCTTCGGATGCCGGATCCACGTTTCTTACGCGCCGCCTGAAGCGCAGTTCACTCGCGAATTCACCCACCACAGCACGTTCGAAAACGAAACGACGGCCATTCTTGAGGGCTTGCGCGAGGGCGTGCTGTGGGTCGAGCTCAAAACCCGTCGCGCGTTCCACATGTGAACGAAATCCGGCGCTGCTATGCAGTGATGTTCGCGCGCGTCGTCTATTGGCCTTCGTCGGCGAACAGGCTTTCGTCGGGATTGGACTCGGTAGTGTCGATGCACTGAACATGCCATCGTCCTTCCGTCGACGCGGCCCTGTCTTGCGCCAGCCAGCGAACGGCACCTGTTTCGCCTTCGAACGGGCCGTCCGCGGACGCGAGGTCGAGTCCTTCGAGGAGGCACAGCGGTTGCCGGTCGTTGCCCGCTAGCAGGCAAGTGCCGTCCCGCGTGTGACCCGAAAGTCCCCATGGCGGTACGCCCGCACCGACGTGAGCTTCCCGCGACCACTTTCCAGCTTGCTTGTCGAGCCAGATGATGGCGCACGCGTCGGGGTCGAGCGGATCATAGCGGTCGAGATGAGCGGTGATGCGCATGGCGGCACTCCTGAAGGGAGAATTCGGCTTACTGGCTCAAGACCCACTGGACGAGCACGTGGGCATCCTCGCGGGAGAGCGGACCGCCCCGGTCCGCGGGCAGCGGCATGGGCGTCTCGCCCCAGTGTGCCGGGCCGCCGAGTCGCAACTTCTTTTCCAGTATCGCGTCTGCATGCGGCGTATCGCGATAGCGCTCGGCAATCTGATGGAACGATGGCGCGAGGAAAGGCGCATCGGTGGTGTGGCAGAACATGCAGTGCTGCGCGTCGACGAGTTGGGTCGGCTCGGGCAATTGCGCGTGAACGCAGGCGGATCCGAGGGTCGCTGCGAGCGCGACGGCGGCGAGCGCCAACCTGCTATTCGCAGACGGTGCCTTCAGGCGAGGCAATGAACGGTCGATCTCGGAAGCTGCTCGGTGCATCTGGGTTCTCCGTTTGTCGAGGATGCGGATCTCGTTGGGGCTGTGGGGCTCCATCCGCACGCAAAGTATCCGTGTTATCTCGCCGATCGTCTGTCCGGCAGGGGACACTCCACTACGGGCACTACGTGTCGATTTCGCACCCGCGGCACGCGAGGCGGCCGAAACGACGCCACGAACCGGTGCGTTGTTAGCTGGAAGCGCCTGCTTCGAGCGCAGCGGCTTGCGCACGCGAAGACACGAGCAGCACAGGCAACGTTGTGCCGCGCAGCACCCGCTCGGCGACACTGCCGAGCACGAGGCGCCGCAGCCCGCGACGCCCGTGCGTGCCCATCACGATGAGGTCTGCCTTGCAGTCCGCCGCGGCGAGCAGAATGCGCTCAGCGACATCTTCGCCGGGCGCGGAAACTTCCTCGATCCGAGCGGTGCCGGTCACGCCGCGCTGCTTCATGCGTGCCTCGGCCTGCGCTGTCACGCGCTGCCCTTCTACCTCGTAGGCGTCGCGAATGATCGTGGGGTCGAAACCGGGGGAGTCGAACGCCAGTATCGGCACATCGATGACGTAGATCGGCCGTAGCTCAGCCTTCATGTCGACAGCAAGTTGCAGTGCGGTCTCAAGCGCGCTCGAGGCGGTTTCGCTGCCGTCCAGCGGGACGAGTATGCGTGTGTACACGATATGTTTCTCCGGCAAGACTGTTTTGCGCCCGGCCCGTCGGTGCGTCATCGACGATGGCGTGGCCTTTTGTTAGTTTGGCTTCGATTGTGCGCGTACCGCCGCAGATTTTAGTGCGACATGAGGACCGGGAGCGTCGCGGAGTCGAACATCGTGCGGGTCACGCCACCCACTACCTGCTCTTTCCAGCGCGCATGGCCATAGGCGCCCATCACGACGAGGTCGTAGGCTTCATCGGCGGCGAGAGAGAGCAGCGCGTCGCCGCAGGTTTCATCGATGTCGTTCGAAATCTCGACGATGTCGACATTCGCGCCGTGCCGTGCAAGTGTCTGTGTGATGTCGGTGCCCGGTGCGCGAACCGGCACGGGCGAACCGGGGGTATTGATGCGCACGACCGTGACCCGTTCCGCGCGGGCGAGGAACGGCATCGCGTCGTGGACCGCACGCGACGCCTCGCGGCTGCCGTTCCAGGCAACCAGCGCCCGCGAGCCGACTGCTTCGTGGCGACCCGCGTAGGGCACGACCAGCACCGGACGGCCGGACGTCAACACGACGGTCTCAGGAAAACGATCGGCGACATACGTTTCCGGGTCGTCCGGGTCGCTCTGTCCGACGATGATGAGATCGGCGTAACGGCTGTGCGTAATGACCGATTGCTCGGCGTCTTGCGACGCTGCTATCCAGTCGCCCTCCACCCCGGCGCGCAGCAACTCGGCGCGAAAGATGCGCTCGGCCGCGCCGCGCTGCTCTTCGCGCAGCTTGCGATGGGTTTCGAACCAGCTGGCGGAGCCGGCCATGACGCGGAACTCGCGAGGATCGGGCACGAACGTCGCGAACAGTCCCGTGAGGTGCGCGTCGAACCGGCGTGCGAGGCGCAACGCGATTTCCAGTCGCGCTTGCACGCGATTGCTCGTATCAAGGTGGACAAGCAGGGTTTTGTAGCTCATCGCTGCAACGCCTCCGGAAGTGCCCAAACGGGCGAAAGGGCGCTTAACGCGCCGTCATGGTGAATGGAGTCTAGAAACGCGTGCGGCTCGATTGGTGATCTACGTCAACATCTGAAGGGCGAGCGGGCTGCCTGAGTGCTCAGGCGGCGGGTGCTGACTCGTCTGCCGGGTATGGGCGTTTCAGCTTGTCACGCTCAGGCAGGTCGACCGATTCCAGCCAGGTTGGCACATCGCAGCGCCAGCCCAGCTTCTCCGTGATGCGCCGCCGCAGCGCATCTGCCGCCGCCGGTTCGCCGTGCGTGACGAAGGTGCGCTCCGGCGGGCAGGTCATGTCAGCGAGCCAGCGCAGCGTCTCGGTGTAATCCGCGTGCGCGGACAGCGATGAAATCGACGCGACTTCGGCGCACACCGGCACATATTCGCCGTGCAGCTTGATGCTCGGCTCATGGGCTTCGAGCGCCGCGCCGCGCGTCCCCGCGGCCTGATAGCCGACGAGCGCAATCGTGTTGCGCGGATCGGGCGCGTAGTGCGCGAGGTGATGCAGCACGCGGCCGCCGGTCGCCATGCCGCTGCCTGCGATGATCACCTTCGGTCCGCGCCGCCCGGCGATGGCTTTCGATTCGTCGACCGTACGCGTCATGAAGGACGCATGGTCGATGGCATACAACTGCGAGAGCGTGAGCCGGTGCTCGTGCATATGCCGGCGGTACAGGTCGGTGACGCTGATCGCCATCGGGCTGTCGAGGTAGACCGGGATGCTGGGCATGCGTCCGGCCTCCTTGAGTCGCGCGATGTAGTACAGAATCTCCTGGGCGCGTCCCACGGCGAAGCACGGCATCACCACGACGCCGCCTCGCGCAAAGGTGCGCGCGAACACCTCGGCCAGTTCGTCCTCGGGATTGAGCGCTTTGTGCAGGCGGTCGCCGTAGGTTGACTCGATGACGAGATAGTCGGCGTGCGCGGGCGGTGCGGGTGCGCGCATCAGCGGATCGTCTGGGCGGCCAAGGTCGCCGGAGAACGCGATCAGCGTGTGGTTGCAGGACAGCACCACGCTGGCGGCGCCGAGAATGTGCCCGGCGGGCAGGAGCCGGAAGCCGAGCTGGCTGTTGAGCCACGCGGGCGCATCGAATTCGCGCGGACCGATGAGGCGGAGCGCGCGTTCCGCATCCTGGAGCGTATAAAGCGGCAACGCCGGATGATGTTTCGAGTAGCCGTGAGCGTTGGCGAACGCCGCTTCCTCTTCCTGCAGCCGCGCGCTGTCGCGCAGCATCACTTCGCACAGATCCGCCGTTCCGGGTGTGCAGTAAACCGGGCCGCGAAAGCCGTCGCGTGCGAGGACGGGCAAGTAGCCGCAGTGGTCGATGTGCGCGTGCGTCAGGATCACGGCGTCGATCGACGCGGCGGGGACCGGCAGCGTTTCCCAGTTGCGCCGACGCAGGTTCTTCGTGCCCTGAAACAGTCCACAGTCGATCAGCACGCGCTTGCCGGCCGCTTCCAGCAGAAAGCGGGACCCCGTTACCGTTTCCGCTCCACCCAGAAAAGTGAGCTTCATCGTCGTCTCCACGACCCGCGCAGTCGCCGCGCCACGACATGAATTGGAGCATGGATCGGCGCGGGTCGTTTGACGTGGATCACGTCTGACAGGATGCGTGGCGTTTTATGCGATGTTGGTTAGCTCTCGGTATTGTCTGAGGAAAACCGCAGGAGCGGCGACGATCGTTTTTGAGCGAGGGCGGCGCAGGTGCTCAGGCACGTAGCGCGTAAACGTTGCACCAGCCGTCGGCAGAAACCGACTTGCCCGGAAACATCGGGCACGCACCCGCGGCATCGTGTGCGCCGCCGGTGTAGAAGCGGCAGTTCGCGCAATGCTCGCCAGCGTGAAATTTCGGGAACTGCGCGGAATCGACGGTGCTGGCCTTCGCGCGATAGCCGAGCGGCTTCACGGCCGGGTCGTTTTCGTCGACGAGCGGCGCGGACGCGAATGCCCGGTCCGCAGTCGCGAGCGTCGCGCAAAGACTCGCGGCGTGAATGATGAAAGTCCTGCGATTTTTGAAAATCATTATGAAGTCCTTAGCTATATAGAAATGCGGTCGGTTTGCTCAACGCGCCCCGTGAAAGGGGCGCGTTGCTATTTGCTAATGGCGAGGTCCGGCGTTAAGCGGCGTCGTCGACGCGGCTGCGTCTGCGGCGGTCAGCTTCGCGCCGCCGGACTCGTAGCCGTTCGTGTAGAGGAGGAACGCCATGACGTCGGCATATTCGTCATCGGACAATTTCCCGGGACGGTCGGCGGGCATGTTCGTCGACATGTATTGATAGATGCCGCCGATCGTCAGATGTGAGTTCGACGCCGGCGCGAATGCCGGGCCGCTCAGAGCAGGTCCCGTGATGCCATCGAGTTCCACGCCGTGGCATTTCGCGCACGCGCCGGCGTAGAGATCCTTGCCGTGTGCAACTTGCGCATCGTTGAATGAAGGCGCCGCGCCGCCGCCGCTTGCCGAGACCTTGATGAAGCCGCCACCTTGCTGCGTACCGCGCTGTGTCCCGTTTACGGGCAGCGCCGGCGCGTTCGTCCACGCTGCGTTCATGATGAGGGGATTGCGGGCGCGAACGGGCGTAGCGGCTGCATGCAGGACGGAGTCGGGCAGCGTCCAGCTACGCGTGAGCGAAGCGAGGCGACCGTCGGCGCTCATTCGCGATAGCGCACGATTGATCCGCGTCTGCAGGCCGTCGGTATTCGGACCGGACGCGAACACGAGACTCCAGTCGGCATACTCGGATCGCACTGGCGCAACGTCGAAGTGCAATTGCGGATGCGCGCGCTGATACGCGACCACCGCCGGATACCACACGATCGCCCGCTGCGCGCGGCGCTTCGCGACGGCGTCGACGGTCAGTGCGGACGAGTTCTCAAGATCGAACCGGGCGTTTTTCTGCTGGACCGCGATCAGTTGCGACGGGCTCGACCAGGTGGCGGCGATGGTCTCCTTGCCATCGACCGGCGCAACCGGGCGAGCATCGCGCAATGTGACGGCGACGTATCCGGAGCGCAGATAGCCCTCTGAGAAGCTCAGATGCGAGTCCGATGCATCGGCTTGAGCCGAGCGCGGAAAGCCGGCGATCACATCGCAGTTGCGTCCGAGTGATTTCATGAGTTCGCGGGCGGAGATGCCGTCGTCGTCATTGCCGTCGTCGATGCCGTGCGCCACGAACGTCGCGCTGATGCCCGCCGTGCGCAACACGGCGCGTGCGACGGCTTGATCGAGCGCGGTCGAGGGGCTGCCGGGCATCGTGCAGACGCGCACGCCGGCCGATGCGTGCACGGGTGTCGACGCGATGCTTGCCGCGAGCGCGCCCGCTGCGGCGATCTGGGTGAGTCGAGTATTCATGGTCTTGCGTTCCGGGAAAGGCGGGGGTGTCGCGCCCGGCACGAAGTGCAAGGGCGCGACTTGGGAGAGCGGGGAAGTCGCGATCAGCTGTGATCGAGCGCGAACACGTAGAGCGTGCCGCCGCGCGGGACGTCCTTGGCGACTTCGGCCATCGGGCCGCCCCAGATCGGATTGGCGCCGCCATAGCCCGCGAGCACCGCGACGTACTCCTTGCCGTCGACCTCGAACACCGAGGGTTGTGCGATGATGCCGCTCGCGAGTTGCGGGCTTTCCCAGAGCACTTTGCCTGTCGCGACGTCGAACGCGTACAGATGGCCATCGAGCGAGCCGCTGAACGCCAGGCCGCTCGCAGTGGTCGCGACGCCGCCATTCCACGGCATCTTCGTCCAGTGGCCCCACAGCTTCTTGCCGGTGTCCACGTCGATGGCCTGCAGTTCGCCATAGCCCTGGCTGCCCGGTTCGGGCTTGATCTCGAAGCCTTCGCCGAGATATGGCAAACCTTCCATGTAGCTGACCGACTTGCCCGAAAGGCTCATGCACGCGTGCAACGCCGGCACGACCGCGATGTGGCGCTCGGGGTCATACGAGACCGACCACCAGTTCTTTCCACCAAGAAAGCTCGGGCACGTATCGATCGTCGTGCCGGCTTTCGGATACTTGCTTTCGTCCTGAACCGGGGTGCCGTCCGCTGCGTAACCGGTCACCGAGGTTGCCGTAACGAACGGCTCGGCGTAGATCAGCTTGCCGGTTTCGCGGTCGATGGCGTGAAAGAATCCGTTGCGGTCGGCGTGGATAATTGCTTCGTAATCCTTGTTTTTATATCGGATTTTGGCAAGGATCGGCGTGTTTACGCCGTCATAGTCCCAGGTGTCGTTTCGCGTGTACTGGTAGTGCCACTTCAGATTGCCCGTTTTGGGATCCAGTGCGAGTAGTGAATCGGAGTAGAGATTGTCCCCGGGACGCAGCGCAGCGAGCCACGGGCCCGGATTGCCGACGCCCCAATACAGCGTCTGGGTTGCGGCATCGTAGGTGCCGGTCAGCCACGCGGCGCCGCCGCCGTGTCCCTGCATGCCGTCGGGCCAGGTTTCGGCGCCTTTCTCTCCAGAGCCGGGGATCGTGTAGCGCTTCCACAAGATCGAACCGTTCCTGGGATCGAGCGCGGCGATGTATCCGCGGATCCCGTATTCACCACCCGATGTACCGACGATGATCGCTCCGTCCAGCGCGAGCGGGGCGAGGGAGAACGCGTAGCCGAGGCCCGGTTCGAACATCTGCTTCTTCCAGATTACGTTGCCGGACTGGGCATCGAGCGCAGCAACTTCGCCGCTCAACATGGCGACGTACACGTTCTTGCCGTACAGGGCGACACCGCGGTTCACGACATCGCAGCAAGCCGTCTTGAACGATTCCGCACCGAGCTTCGGCTCATATTTCCAGAGCTGCGTGCCTGTCTTCGCGTCGAATGCGTAGACGTTGTCTTTCGGCGTGCTTACAAAAAGATAATTGCCGTTGACGATCGGAGTCGCCTCGAATCCCTGCTTCAGTTCGGCGGGAAACTGGTAGCTCCATGTCTGCTTCAACTGGGCGACGTTGGAGGCGTCGATCTGTTTGAGCGGCGAGTGCGATTGGCCGCTGTAAGTCCGATAGTAAGTGAGCCAGCCGGGATCGCTTTGCGCGTTGGCGAGGCGGTCGTAGGTCACGGGCGGATAGTCGGCGGCTGCATTCACCGAAACAGCGGTTAGCGTCAACACGGCCGCCATGCCGATGCTATACGCCGCTAACCGGCGGGCCGTTGTCGAACGTCGCTTCATAGTTGTCTCCTGGATATTTGTAAATGCACTGCCGCGATGCGCGCGTTGTTGGGCGTCCGGACGACGCCGTGCGCGAGCGTGCGCATTTATGCAAGTCGTATGCCATTCGTCCGGGAGGCACGGCGGACATGGCTTCGAGTCGAAAACGCGGATTCATCCGTGATGTGTTCGGGGCGATCGATCTGTTTCATTCCGGTACACCTCGACTCGCACGGTGTTGCCGAAAATGACAGTGGTTGCATTCCGGACATCGAGCGTGCTGGCGTCGACACTTCCCGGGCACATCGCGCGCTATTGATCTAGATCGAATGAATGTGTTGGCCGTGATTTCTGCCTGCGCCCGGTTTAGCGCGCAGTTACTGGCCGCGCAGGACACAGGGCGCGCGCTGGACGACTGATGCGTTGGGGTGAGTCCGAATATCGAGACGTGGGCGATTCCAGTAATAAAGAGCGAGCCAGCCGTGACTTCCGGCTGCGCGATGGCCGATGCGAACCGGCGTCGCGATCGCTTCTACCGGGCGCTGTGCGCCGCGCACGCCCGGCGCCGATCATCGGGTCCGACGACTGTGTGACGTGGACCCTGCGTGTATCGACAACAAACATCCGGCAGGACACCGGGCCATCTGGAGGAGACAATGCGCAATGACGTTCAACCGGCCGACGCTGAGGCGGCCGTGCGGGCCGTTTGGCCCGCGCCGTCACTCCGGAAGGCGCACGAACGTTCGGAGACGTTCGGGCTGAGGTCGTCGGCGCGGCCGGACTATGACGTCCTCACGAGTGCGGGACTCACGCTCAAGCGCGAACAGAACCGCGCGTTGTGCGCGCATGCGATGCCCGTGATGGAAACGCTGCACGAGCAGATCATCAATACGCAGAGCATGATCGTGTTGACGAATGCCGAAGGCCTGATACTCCACTCCGTCGGCGACGACGACTTCCTGCAGCGTGCGGAGAAAGTGGCGTTACGTCCTGGCGCAAACTGGTCCGAGAACCGGCAAGGCACGAATGCGATCGGCACGGCGCTTGCCGAAAGCTGTGCGATGGTGGTCCACGGCAACCAGCACTATCTCTCGGCAAACCAGTTCCTGACATGCTCGAGCGTGCCGATTATCGATCCGTACGGCGATGTGATCGGCGTGCTAGACGTGACAGGAGATCATCGCAGCTATCACCCGCACACGATGGCGCTCGCGAAGATGTCCGTGCAGATGATCGAGAATCATCTGTTCACGACGACCTTTCAAGAGACGTTGCAAGTATCGTTTCATAGTCGTCCTGAGTTTCTCGGGACGCTGATGGAAGGCATCGTCGCATTCACAAACGATGGGCGCTTCCTGTCCGCGAACCGCAGCGCGCAGTTTCAGCTCGGGATGCCGCTAGCCGGGTTGCGGGCGCACACGTTGTCGTCGCTGTTCCAGCTCACGAGCACGCAACTGATCGATCGCGTCCGTGGGAGTCTCGATCCGTACACCATGCTGAACCTGAGCAATGGGACCGTCGTCTGCGCCCGCGTGCAGTTCAGGCGCGCGTCGGCCGCTGAAGGCAGCCGCCCGGCCGACGTGCACGACAGCGCACGTCGGCCCGCGCGCGCAAGCGTCCCGCAACCGGCCGCGGTTCTGTCGCGGCTCGGGTACCTCGACACGGGCGACGTTCAGGTGGCGTCGGTCATCGCGAAGGTCCGCAAGGTGATCGGCAAGGACATCCCGATTCTGATCACCGGCGAAACCGGTACCGGCAAGGAACTGCTCGCCCAGGCGACGCACAATGATTCGCCGCGTCGCGACGGGCCGTTCGTCGCGGTCAACTGCGCCTCGATTCCGGAGACGCTGATCGAATCTGAACTGTTCGGCTACGAAGAGGGTGCGTTTACCGGCGCACGGCGAAAGGGCGCCGTTGGCAAGTTGCTGCAGGCCAACGGCGGCACGCTCTTTCTTGACGAAATCGGCGACATGCCGCATCCGCTGCAGGTGCGTCTGTTGCGCGTGCTGCAGGAGCGGGTCGTCAATCCCCTCGGTTCGGCAAAGAGCATCCCTGTCGATATCGCCATTATTTGCGCGACGCACCGTGATCTGCGCGAGTTGATCGCGCAGCACCGTTTCCGCGAGGATCTCTATTACCGGCTCAACGGCCTCGTGGTTCGGCTGCCGCCCCTGCGCGATCGCAGTGACCTTTCCATCGTGATCCAGAAGATGTTGCAGCACGAATCGGCGGCTAGCGCGGGCCATCGGCCGCTCAGTGTCGCGCCTGATGTCATGGCGCTGTTCGAGCGCTGCACCTGGCCGGGCAACTTCAGGCAGCTCGGCAACCTGCTGCGCACTGCGGCAGCGATGGTCGACGACGATGGGGTGATCCGGCGCGAGCATTTGCCTGAAGACTTTTTCGAAGACCTGCGTTGCGACGATGCGCTGGGTGCAGCGGCGCACGCGCCGCACCTGGGCGGCGTGCCCGTCCCGCACGGCGGAAGTCTGCAGGACGTCGCCACGTCGGTCATTGCGGCCGCACTCGCGCGCCACGGTGGCAACGTGTCTGCTGTGGCGCGCTCGCTCGGCGTGTCGCGCAACACGATCTATCGCAGGATGCCCGCAGCGGCGCCTGAGCGCGATGATGACTGACGCGCGACTTCGTTTGCTTGCGTAACCACTACGCTGTTTCCAATCCTGCCGCTTGTCACAGGGGTGTTGCATGCAGCAACACCCCTGTGTCGTTATTCGGCAGCGTTCGTACTTCGAGCACGGCGCTGACCCCAGCCGTGAGCACGCGGCAACAAGGGGCTAAATCCGATCGGCTGCAAGTGGTGGATGCCTGGCTGGAGTTAGCTACGCCGTGAGTCTGAGAGGGTGAACCCGATACCCGATGTCCCCGGCGTCCCGCGGGGCGTTCACAGGAAACCAGCCAGGCAAAACGCCCCAGAACTTCATAAACTTGATGCAGCCGGTCCGGATCAAGGGCACCTTGGTACGGGCAAGCTTTCATCGACCCGAGAGCGCCAATCCGAACCGGCCAGGACTCTCGAGGTAATCATCATGAATGGGCGCAAGGTGTGCCAGCTATTGCTGATGCTGGCGGCCGTAGCTTTCAGTGGCGCGGCGATGGGAAGGGGACCTGGAGGCTATAGCGGCGGCGGTTTTTACCACGGCGGCGGCAGCGACGGCTGGGGCTCTTTTCACCACGGCGGTTTTCACCACGGTCACGGTTGCTGCGTATCGTTTGGCGGCGTCTTTTTTGGCCCGAGCTTCGTCTGGGGCTATCCGTGGCCATGGTACGGCCCGCCGGTAGCCGCCTGGCCCGTGGTCGTCGGCTCAGCTGAGCAGGAGCCGGTTCAGTACGTCGAGCGGGAGCCAATCCAGCAACAGGAATCCGGCGGCGGCGGGGTGCCGGAACCGGGTTACTGGTATTACTGCGCGGCGCCGGAAGGCTACTACCCGAACGTCCGGTCCTGTCCTGGCGGATGGGAGCGGGTGCCGCCCCGGCCGCCAGGGACCTGAGCGTCAGGCGCGTGTCCGCCGGGAACCCGTTGGCGGGAGTGGTTTGTGCATGTCCCGCAGGTTTCCGAACGTAGCAGCCATTCGAATCGTCGGTTTGTCGAATCGACGCGGGGCAACTGCGGGCTGAATCTGCCCCACTAGCCGGTCAAGGAAGCCGCCACGGCCTTCCTGAACGGCATGAAGAGTGACGCGGCACGCAACATGACGTCTCGCGCCAGCCGTGCCGGAGCGGTGCTGTTCGTGAAGACGTCGGTGATAAACCGGGTAGCGAGATAGAGCGGCCTGGTCGCACGGCGGTGGCGGCTTTCGTACCGTCCCAGGACCGAGTCCGCGGCAATGTCGAGGCCGTTGAGTCGCGCATCGAGGATTTCTTTGCTCAGTGTTTCGACACCCACGAGCCCGAAATTAAACCCATGCGCGGTCACCGGATGCATGCCGACTGCAGCATCGCCCACTGTCGCGAAACGTTGCCCGACAAACCGTCCGGGATAAACGGAAACCAACGGGTAGACGTGACGCGTGCTCACCAGTTCCATGGACCCGAGCCGCCGCGCGAACCGCTGCTCGATGTTCATGCGGAATTCTTCCGGGGCGAGACGTGCAAGGTCCGCAATTTCGCGCCCTGGCAGCGTGAGCACCACAGAAGAGCGATGCGCGTTCGTCGATGGATCGGGATTCAACGGAAGCAGCGCGAGCGTCTGGTCATATCCGAACCACTCCCACGCCGTGTGATGATGGGGCTCGTCGTGCGTCATGCGGCAGACCAGCATGGATTTGCCGAAATCGCGCATTTCGGCGGAAATGCCCATCATTTTGCGCGTAGTCGAAAAGCGGTTATCTGCCGCGACGATCAAACTGGCCGAGATGGTCAGTCCGCTTCCTGTCGTTACGCTGGCGCGCGTGCTGTCGGTTTTGATGCCGGTTACCGTTTCCGACGTGAGCAACGTGACGTTACCGTTCTCAGTCATGCCGCCGCGTAGCGCATCATAGGCGGCCTTGCGGATCACGTAATTGGAAACGAGCCAGCCCAGTTCGCTGTGACCGCCCAGTTCGTGGCCGATCTCCAGTGCGTTCAGCGACGATCCGTTGAAGACCTTGGCGGCGGAAAGCTGAGAGCGGTCGTCGGGTTCGATTCGATCCCAGAGGCCCAGTTGCTGCATGATTCGCGCTGACCGTTGGGTGAGCGCGATCTCGCGACCGTCAAATTTCGGATTCTCGATTTCGTCGAGCGATTGCTGTTCGACCACGACAATCCGAAGGCCAGATCCACTCAGTGATCGCGCGAGGCACAGGCCGACGGGCCCGGCGCCAACTATAACGATGTCTGTTTCCATGGTGCGCGGACGACTTGTCCAGAAGAGGGGGGTGGGAGTCCGTGAAGGCTCGCGCGCAAACGCTGAGTCATATCGCAGACCGGGGGGGCGGCCTGGGCCGTCATGTCATTTGCGTGGCGCGGCAGCTGGCGGGCGATTCGAATCGACAGGCTTCCCGACGATTCACGCGGCATGAGCAATGCCGTGTTCTCGCAAGTGATTGACCATCATCGAGTCCATTGTCGCCACATGATGCGTGAACCACTCCCGCGCCTCGCTTACCAGTCGCCGTCCCAGGTCGAAGCGGCCCTCGTCGACTATCTTGGCGCGTACGAGGCCGGCCACCTCCAGCACATGGCGATGGTGACCGGTGTGGCAGTGGCGTGGGCCAAAGTTCGTCGCTTCCATCCAGGATTCTTCCTGCGCGAAGTGCTGCTCGGTGTGAGCGATCCAGGTATCCAGCGCCGCAACAAACGCTTCGTCGGTGGCACTGTCTGTCAAGTCGAGCAACTGGACATATTCGGCGTGGATCGTATCGACCTCAGGGTGTCCCAACTGCAAATCGGGAGCGAGTGCGGGCGCGCATTGGGGTACGGATAGGGTCATGGCAGAAACTCGAAGCAGCCGATTCGGCTTTCTTGACGCAAATTATCAAGATAACAAAATGACCTGGTTTTCTCGCTGATTTGGCGCAAACGTCTCTTGATTGAACGTTTATTTGACATTTGGAGTTTTCGCGGGGGCCTGGTTACCCCGGGAGCGCTTGTTTTGTCGTCGTCGAAAGGGTGTCGGACGGTAGCGGTCGGTACGTAGCCGGTGGACGACAGGGAAATCGAGCCATATTTTGTACGCGCAAGCGATTAGCCAAAGAATTGGGGGAAGCGGGAGCAGTGGTTTCCGCGGCCAGACGATCCGGAGCGCGAAGCGCGAGAACGACCCATGCGACATAGCGTATCGGGATGTGCTTCACGACCTGGCGCACGCTGGACCGAGACTCACCTGGCAACCGCGGCCCACACTGCCGATGCGGCTCGTGCATAGGCTCCAGCGATCCTCCTGGCATGGGCTTTCGCCGCTAACAGATTGATTTGGGGTCACTTTCCTGTCGCTGACCAACCCTTACGGGCGTTGCTGCATGTTACAAGTTGTCATAAAATATTGAAAATGGGGGGAAAGTCCCGCCGTGACAGTCGACACCACTACTCAAGCGCAAAACCAATACCGTAAAGATAATGAAATTGCAGACGAATTCCATCGCGGTGGTTTTGGCTCCTCCTATTGGCGACAGCCTGATTGGCATGGTTCTCGTCAACAATCTGATTCGTAACGGGCACAATCCCATTGTTTTCGGTTGGGTGGCGGAACAGTTGTCGGAGTGGTTTCCGCAGGTCACGATTGGGCGACTGGATTCATATCGAAAGTCGTTTGACACGGTGATTGAATTCAGGGCGACCGGTGAGGGGAGCGCGCTGAGCCGGTCAGGCCGGACGATCTGCATATCCGAGTTACCCGAGTATCGTGGCTCCAAGCACATGATCGATCGTGTCGTGGACGTTGCAAGCAACTTCCTCCAGCTTCGGGACGTCACGCGATCAAACGGGATTACGGTACCGTCGCGTGTCAGCGTCGGTCGCTATCCGGACCGGGTTGCAATTCACCCGACGGGAAGCCATCCGGAAAAGATGTGGAGTCAGCGAAAATTTATTTCGCTGGCGCGATCGCTTTCTGCTTCCAACCTTCAGCCATGCTTTCTCGTCGCTCCAGGTGAGTTGTCCGCGTGGAGCGATTACGCGGCCTCCGGTCACGACATCAAGGCGCACGCGAGCCTGAGCGATGTAGCGACTGCAATCGCGGAATCCGGTTGGTTTATCGGAAACGACTCCGGACTCGGCCATATTGCGTCTTCAATCGGCGTTCCGACTCTCAGCCTTTTCATGCGGCGAGGCCTGGCACGCGCCTGGCGCCCCGGTTGGGGGCCTGGAATCGTGGCCTTGCCGCCTGATGTCGTACCTTCGTCCGCACTGAAAGAGCTTCTGTGGAAACGGCTGCTATCGGTCCGTCGAGTGTTGTCCAGGTTCCACGCTCTCCGGGCTGTGAGTGCGTCGACGAAGAGTTCCTGAGCCAGATCTGTCCTTGTGCAGGTCGGTACGTTACGACTTTCGGCTGCGCCGCGATCACGGACATCAACTACATAAACATAAATATTCTTCACTACGATGCGATCAATCGAGCGCTTCCACCTGGGGCCGAATCACTCGGGCGTAGTATCGGGTCGACAGCGTTCCCGCTTATTCATCGACAATAGCGATACTGGTCTTGCCGTAGTCGGAAATTTAATTCGGTACCAGTTCGAAGCGCGGTTTTTCTTTATCCTTATCACGTCCTGTGGTAAATCGTTTAATGAGTCTTTTGCAGTTACGCTGCTCGATAAAGGACCGACACGTGTCGTCGCTGAACGCGTAATTACCACAGGTCACCACGGTGGATGGCTTCGGAATGCGTCTCCAGAAGGTGAAAATGGTCTTGTATTATGGCTATCTTCAGACGGATGTGACGCAGAGGATGTCCACTATCGAGCCTCTTTCCGGTCGCATGGCATTCCATTGATCCGGCCTCGGATTGGTCTAAGGCGGCTCGCTGAAGGGAAGCATCACGTGCACAAACCAGTCGACTTGGAAGCGACTAGCGAAGCGCTCGCGAGTATAGAAAAGTGAGAGCGATTTCCGGGGCGCGCCAGACACTCTCGCGCAAGAACTGTACGCGTTCGCTCCAGGTTCTCAAAAATTAATCCGGACTTCTCGCACTGAGCGTGCCCCTTTGGGGCGCGCGCTGCAGTCTACCTCCAGCATGGTTTGACACCCCGATGGATACGCTGCCGCTCTTGAAATAAGGCTGAAGCCACGCGAGGTGCCATTGGCGAATCTGCGGCTTGCCGTACTGGTCGTGAAGTCGGTGTAACGCCCTGTCGTTGGGCAATATATTAGACAGCCGCTAGAATCCGCATCAGACAGCCGTTTTAGCGCACAGCCGAAATCCTTGCGGTATTTGGCGAAATCAGAGACTGATACATGAAAACGCTGCTTATCGTCTATCACACGATGACCGGCGGAACGCAGCAGATGGCCGAGGCGGCCGCGCAGGCTGCGCGTGAGCAGCCGGGCGTCGACGTCCGGTTGCAGCGCGCGGACGCAACGGGCCCCGACGACGTACTCGCAGCAGACGGCTATCTGTTCGCGACGCCCGAAAATCTCGCGGCGATGTCCGGGATCATGAAGGACTTTTTCGATCGCACCTACTACGCGGCGCTTGATCGCGTAAACGGGCGCCCATACGTGGCGATGATCTGCGCCGGCAGTGACGGGCAAAACGCGTTGCGACAGATCGATCGCATCGCTACGGGCTGGCGGCTCAAAAGCGTGGCGCAGGGACTCATCATCTGCACGCACGCACAAACGCCGGAACGGATCCTCGCGCACAAGACCATTGGCGCCGACGATCTTGCGCACTGCGCCGAACTCGGCGCCGGTCTCGCTGCTGGTCTTGCGCTCGGCGTGTTCTGACGCTCGCGCACGGCGTGCTCACGCGAGGCGCGGATGCAGATTGATACCCGGTCCGATGCGCGTGACTTTGAACTCGGTGACCGCATAGGACGCGATTCCCTGGACGGCAAACGGGTCCCTTGCGAGGATCGCGTCGAGCTGCGTGCGCTCGACATTCGACGCGACGATCACGCCGCCATCGCGCGGTACTTTCGGTCCTGCGGCCACGAAAATCCCGGCGGCGAAGTGCTCGTCGAGAAAACGCCGGTGGGCTTCGAGGGCCTCGTCGACTTTGTCGAGTGACACCAGGTAGGTGAGGTGGACGACAAACATTCAGAACTCCAGATTAAAATGGCGCGAGTCGATCAGATGAGGACCTCATGCCGCGCAGACTGGTCGTCGGCAAGCAGGGCGGAGAGTTTGCGCAACGCCGCCTGTAGTTGACCGCGATTCGTGGTCGTGCCGAGTGAAATCCGGATGGCGGCGGCGCTGTGTTCGCCGACCTTGAATGCCGTGGATGGCGCGACCGCCAGGCCTTCGGCGCTGGCGACCGCGGCCAGTTCTCCCGGCGCCCAGTAGCGCGGCAGCTCGTACCAGAGATGGATGCCGTCGCCTGCCGACACACCGAGCGTCTGCGCCGCAATGCGCTGGCGTTCTCTCGCTTCGGTCCGCACCTCTTCGAAGAGGCGCACCGCGTTTCCGTCGCCGATCCACTGGGTGATGAGCGCGTTCGCGATCGGCGCGGTCATCAGCGAAAACGAGCGCAATGCAGTGATGAAACGCGCGCGCGCCGCCTCGTCGGGCAATGCGACGAACGCGGTCCGAAGACCTGGCGAGAGGCATTTCGACAGCGTGCCGATGTAACAGGTCGCGGTGGGCGCGAGCCGCGCGATTGGCGGCGGTGCGTGACGCGCAAAGAGCCAGTACGGATCGTCTTCCACGATGCGAGCGCCGTGGCGCGCCGCGACCGCAATGATCGCGCGCCGCCGGGCTTCGGGCATCGTGACGGTCGTCGGGTTATTCAGCGTCGGGTTCAGATAGATGAACCGGGCTCGATGCGCGAGGCACGCCTCGTCGAGTGCGTCGGGACACATGCCGTCCGCGTCGGTCGCGACGGCCTCGACGCGCCGGCCCAGTTGCGGCGCGGCGTGCAGCAGGCCCGGATAAGTGAGCGGCTCGCTCAGGATCGCGTCGCCGGGTTCGGTGAATGCGAGGATCATCGCGGCGAGCGCTGCCTGCCCGCCGGGGCACATGGCCACGCGCGAATGCGCGACGCGGCCCAGCATCGGGTTCAGCCACTCCGCGCCCGCTTCGCAATCGGCCGGGCTGCCGCCGCCCACGTGATACGTCATCAGCAGATCCACGTTGCTGCGCATGAGCACTTGCGCCATGCCTTCGCGCAGCAGCGCTTCCATGTCGATACCGGCGGGCGGCGGCGGAATGTTCATGCTGAGGTCCACGCGCTGGCGCAGTTCGGCCTCTGGCGCAGCGATGAACGTGCCGAGCGCGCCGCGCGCATCGACCAGCCGTCGCCGGCGCGCTTCGTTCAGGCCACGCGTGATGGTGGTCAGATCGACGCCCAGCCACGCCGCGAGCTGACGTTGTGCCGGCAGCCGGTCGCCTGGGCGCAGGCTGCCGGTGGCGATGCTGCGCTCGATGAACTCGGCGATCTGGAGGTAGCGCGGGCCGGACTCTGTGCTCAGTGCCGACTGCCAGGCGGCCATCTGGGTATCGGGGCTGGATGTGCGTTGCGGTGTCATTTTGTCGCACTTGTATGGATGATGTCTTACAATAGCATGCCACTCCAAGTGCATCAATCCATACATAAATAAATTGTATGTACCGCGCCGCGATGCAGGCTGGGCGGCGGGTTGGGGTGGTTCGGGAAGGTTTCCGTGTGCCTCGTCGTATGGATGGATTCATGCGCTTGTCCCATCAGGAACCCGACATGTGCCATCCTATATCTCAAAATCTGGTCGCCTCGCTAAAGCGGCCACCTTCCTCCATTCCACCCGATTCACCGCAACCACGCCGTAGCGTGCGCCGTGTCGCCCGCACCATCGCCACCGGCGGGCTGATGCTGCTCGGTGGCTGCAGTTCCGCGTTGCTCGACCCCAAGGGTGACATCGGCGCTCAGGAGAAGCACCTCATCCTCGTCGCGCTCGGCTTGATGCTGCTCGTTGTGATCCCCGTGATCGTGCTGACGCTCTTCTTCGCGTGGCGCTACCGCGCGTCGAACACGCGCGCGACCTACGCGCCGAAGTGGGCGCATTCCACCGCGATCGAAGTGGTGGTGTGGTCGATACCCTGCGTAATCATCATCACGCTCGGTGTGCTGATCTGGAAGACAACCCACACGCTCGATCCGTACAAGCCGATCGAGTCGCAGCAGAAACCGCTGCGCGTGGACGTGGTCGCGCTGAACTGGAAGTGGCTCTTCATTTATCGCGACTACGGTGTCGCTTCCGTGAACGAGCTTGCGATTCCCGTCGATACGCCGGTCGAGTTCCGGCTGACCGCCGAATCGCTGATGAACTCGTTCTTCATCCCGCAACTGGGCAGTCAGGTCTACGCGATGCCCGCCATGCAGACGCAACTGCATCTGATCGCGAATGCGCCCGGCACGTATGAAGGTCGTTCGGCGGCGTTCAGCGGCCCGGGTTTCGCGGACATGCATTTCGACGCACTTGCCACGAGCCGCAGCGACTTCGACGCGTGGATCGCGCGTGCGAAGGCCGCGCAGCGCACGCTCGATACCGCAACGTATACGGCGCTCTCGCAGCCAGGCCCGAAAGTGCCCGTCACGCTGTATTCGGACGTGGCGCCCCATCTCTTCGACGACGTCGTTCAACGCTACATGCGCGGCACCGCCCGCGATCCGATGTGCGGGACCCGTGCGCCCGCACTCTCTCTCGAATCTACCGGCGGGCAAGCGTCCGCCACTCTGGCTGCGGAGTAGTCATGTTTGGAAAACTTACCCTCGATGCCATTCCATGGCACGAGCCGATCATCATGGGCACCGGCGCGGTGGTGGCGCTCGGCGGTCTCGTGCTGCTCGCCGCCATTACGCTTGCTGGCAAGTGGACGTATCTGTGGCGCGAGTGGATCACGTCGGTCGATCACAAGCGCATCGGTGTCATGTACATCATGCTCGCCATCGTGATGCTGCTGCGCGGTTTCGCAGACGCCATCATGATGCGCGCCCAGCAGGCCATCGCGTACGGCGACGCGGCCGGCTATCTTCCGCCGCATCACTACGACCAGATCTTCACGGCGCACGGCGTCATCATGATCTTCTTCGTCGCGACGCCGCTGATTCTCGGCCTCATGAACGTGGTCGTGCCGCTGCAAATCGGCGCGCGCGACGTTGCGTATCCGTTCGTCAACTCGCTGAGCTTCTGGCTCTCCGTCGTGGGCGCGGTGCTCGTGATGGCGTCGATGTTCGTCGGCGATTTCGCTGCGGTGGGCTGGGTTGCGTATCCGCCGCTTTCCGAACTCGGCTATAGCCCGACAGTCGGTGTGGACTACTACATATGGGCGCTACAGGTGTCGGGTCTTGGCACGACGCTCTCCGGCATCAACTTCATCGTGACGATCCTGCGCATGCGCGCGCCAGGCATGAATCTCATGAAGATGCCGGTGTTCGTCTGGACCGCGCTCATCACGAACATCCTGATCGTCGCCGTGTTCCCCGTCCTCACGGGCACGCTCGCGCTGCTCACGATGGACCGCTATCTCGACATGCACTTCTTCACGAACGAGCTGGGCGGTAACGCGATGATGTACATCAACCTCATCTGGGTATGGGGTCACCCCGAGGTGTACATCCTGATTCTGCCTGCGTTCGGCGCGTACTCGGAGATCATCGCGACGTTCTCGGGCAAGCCACTTTTTGGCTACAAGTCGATGGTCTACGCGACTTCGTCGATTGGCATTCTCTCGTTCTTCGTGTGGCTGCATCACTTCTTCACCATGGGCTCGGGCGCGAACGTCAATGCGTTCTTCGGGATCATGACATCGATCATTTCGATCCCGACCGGCGTGAAGCTCTTCAACTGGCTCTTCACGATGTATCGCGGACGCATCCGCTATACCACGCCCACGCTCTGGACCATCGGCTTCATGGTCACGTTCGCGGTGGGCGGCATGACCGGCGTGCTGCTCGCGGTGCCCGGCGCGGACTTCGTGCTGCACAACAGTCTCTTTCTCGTCGCGCACTTCCACAACGTGATCATCGGCGGCGTGGTGTTCGGCTGTCTCGCGGGCATCACCTTCTGGTTCCCGAAGGTATTCGGCTTCACGCTCGACGAGTTCTGGGGCAAGGTCTCGTTCTGGTGCTGGTTGATCGGCTACTGGCTCGCTTTCACGCCGCTCTACATCCTCGGTTTCGACGGTATGACGCGCCGCATGAACCATTACGACGTGGCGAGCTGGCATCCGTGGCTCGTGGTCGCGCTGATCGGCGCGGTGTTCGTGGGTCTGGGCATTCTCTCGTTCGTCGTGCAGATCGTGGTCAGCGTCCGCGCGCGCGATGCACGCCGCGACCTGACCGGCGACCCGTGGGACGCGCGCAGCCTCGAATGGTCGACGGCATCGCCCGCGCCGTTCTACAACTTCGCGCACTTGCCCGTCATCACGTCGATGGAGCAGCACTGGACGAACAAGGAATCGGGCCGCGCCTATGTTCAGCCCAGGTCGTACGAGGACATTCACATGCCGCGCAATACGGGCGCAGGGTTCGTGATCTCGGCGTTCAGCCTGCTGTTCTCGTTTGCGCTGGTCTGGCACATGTGGCTGTTCGCTGCAGTCGGTCTCGTCGGCATGATCGTGACGTTCATCGCACGGAGCTATGACACCGATGTCGACTACTACGTCCCGGCGTCCGAGGTCGCGCGGATCGAAAACGCACGCTTTGCGCAGCTCGGCATCAAGCGCGTTGAACAACGCGAGCAAATCGAGGAGATGGCTTAAACCATGGCTCACGCTGCTACTACTCACCACCACGCGCAGGATCACGCTCACGATGATGGCGGAACCAAAACCACGCTGGGGTTCTGGATCTACCTGATGAGCGACTGCCTCATCTTCGCCACGCTGTTCGCGACTTTCGGCGTACTCGCCAATGCGACAGCGGGCGGCCCGACCGGCCGCGAACTATTCGATCTGCCGTACGTGCTGGGCGAAACGTTGCTGCTGCTCGCGAGCAGCTTCACTTTTGGCCTCGCGATGCTCTCGTTGCAGGCCAACCGGCGCAATACCGTGATGGTCTGGCTCGCTGTGACGTTCCTATTCGGCGCCGCTTTTATTGCGATGGAGGTGAATGAATTCGCGAAGCTCATCGCCGATGGAGCGGGACCCAGTACGAGCGCATTTCTTTCGGCGTACTTCACGCTGGTCGGAACGCACGGGCTGCACGTCACAGTTGGTCTGCTCTGGATCGCGGTCATGATCCATCAGGTCTCGAAGTTCGGCATGACCGGCTTCGTGCGTCGGCGGCTTGCGTGCCTGAGCCTCTTCTGGCACTTCCTCGATCTCGTCTGGATCTGTGTGTTTACGTTTGTTTATCTGCGTGAGGTTCTATGAGCAAGCCGCATTCTCATTCGCTCGACAAGATCGGGCACGGGGCTGCGCACGGCAGTCTGCGTAGCTATGTGGTCGGTCTTGCGCTTTCGCTGCTGCTGACGCTCGCATCTTTCGGTGCCGTCACGGCCGATATACTGCCGCGCGATGTCGGGCTTGTCGTCATCGTCGTGCTGTGTGTGGTGCAACTGATCGTGCAGCTCGTGTGGTTCCTGCATATCGGCACGGCGCGCGATCAGCGTTCGAACACCGGCATCTTTCTTTGCACGGCGTTTCTCATCATCGTGATCGTCGGGCTTTCGCTCTGGGTCATGCACAACGCCAACGTGAACATGATGCCGACGCAGATGTCCGTCGAGCGCGCGATGGCGCACGACTAGCAGCGCAGATCAGCCGAACGTGAGCGAATACGTGCGCACGCCCGGATCGACGAAGCCGGGTTTGAAACGTGCGCCCGGCAATCGCGTCCGGCTGATTGATCAACTGATAAGGCCGCTGGCCAGCTTTGACGCCATTGCCGTTTTTATCGGCATCGGCGTCGTGACTCGCGCCTGCGTGTTCACGCCAGCAGGCAATGAGCGATTAGCCCCGGGGAGTCCGGTATATCGGACTACTTTCACCAGGGCGATTCACGCCGTCTGACCACTCTCCGCTTGCAGATACAGATCCCGCAATGACTGCCCGAACGCGGCATCCACATCACGTGTCACGCCGGCGCGCGTGAACATGGCGACAGGCGGCAACGTCCAGTCGAGTGTATAAGGCACGATCGCCACACCGGCGAAATGCACGAGTTCCTCGGCGATATCCGCGGGCACGATCGACACTGCGTTTTCGTTCGCGACAATCATTTCGCCGATCAGCCGCGACGAATAACTCTCGACGATCGGCACAGGCGGCGCTACGCCCGCCTGCAGAAAGATATCGGCGATCTGTTCGCGCACGGGTGTGTGCGGCGCGCCAAGAATCCAGTCGAGTTCAACGAGCTTGTCCCACGACAGGCGTGCGCGTGCGAGCCGCGCGGCCAGCCGCCGGCTCGCGATGAACCGCGGTTTTTGCTGATGCAGCACCTCGAAGCGCAATTGTTCGAGATCGACCGTCGCCGACGCGCGTCCGATCACGATATCGAGCGTGTGATCGCGTAACAGCGGCATGAGCATGTCGCTCGTGCCTTCGTGGATCGTCATCGTGAGCCGATGCGGCAGGCGCGCTTGCGTGAGCTGGATCGCCGAGGCCAGCGTGCGCCCGGAAATGAACGGAATCACGCCGATGTGCAGCCGCGTCGCGTGGCCGGCGACGACCGCCTCGATATCGCGGGCGAGATGGTCGAGGTCGTGCAGCATGGCCTCGGCGCGCGCGAGTACGACGTTGCCGAGCGTGGTAGGGGTCATGCCGCGCGACGAACGCTCGAAGAGCGCGCCACCGAACATGCTCTCCATTTCCGCTAGCGCGTTGGTGACGGCTGGCTGGCTCGTAGCGACGAGCCCGGCTACTCGCGTAAGCGAGCCGTGCTCGCGAATCTGCAGCAATAGCACCAGATGGCGCATCTTCAGGCGCGTGCTCAGGCGCCGGGTGACTTCGTCAGTGCTCAAAGTTGTCACGGGGACAGATCGAATTTCAGGATGGTTGGGGTTCGGACAGCAGGCGACATCACAAAAAAGTTATGCCCCTATACTAAATCAAAATTATGGGATTATGGCGGCTGCCTAGAATCGCCTCATTCGACCCCGCCGGGACGCTCCCGGTGCCAGAAACACCCGACACGAGTGAGAACCATGAACCAGATCGATCGCCAGGCCGCTCTCGATTACCACCAGTATCCGACCCCCGGAAAGATCTCGGTGACGGCGAGCAAGCCGCTCGTCTCGCAGCGTGACCTCGCGCTCGCCTATACGCCGGGCGTCGCGGAGGCCTGCGGCGAGATCGTCACGGACCCGCAAAACGCGTTCAAGTACACGAGCCGCGGCAACCTGGTCGGCGTCATCACGAACGGCACGGCGGTGCTGGGCCTCGGCAACATCGGCGCGCTGGCGTCCAAGCCGGTGATGGAAGGCAAGGCCGTGCTGTTCAAGAAGTTCGCGGGCATCGACGTCTTCGACATCGAAATCACCGAATCCGACCCGGACAAGCTCGTGGAAATCATCGCGAGCCTCGAAGCGACCTTCGGCGGCATCAACCTCGAAGACATCAAGGCGCCGGACTGCTTCACGGTCGAGCGCAAGCTGCGCGATCGCATGAAGATTCCCGTCTTCCACGATGACCAGCACGGCACGGCGATCACGGTGTCGGCGGCGTTCCTCAACGGCCTGACGGTGGTCGGGAAGGACATCCGCGAAGTGAAGGTCGTGACCTCGGGCGCGGGCGCGGCGGCGTTGGCGTGTCTCGACCTGATGCTCGATCTGGGTCTGCCCATCGAAAACGTCTGGGTCACCGACATCGAAGGCGTGGTCTACCAGGGCCGCAAAGAACTGATGGATCCGGACAAGGCACGCTTCGCACAGGACACGTCGGCGCGCTCGCTCTCCGACGTGATCGAAGGCGCCGACGTGTTCCTCGGCCTCTCGGCGGGCGGTGTGCTCAAGCCCGAGATGGTGAAGAAGATGGCGGCGAAGCCCCTGATCCTCGCGCTCGCGAACCCGACGCCCGAGATCTTCCCGGAAGTGGCGCTCGCAGCGCGCGATGACGTCGTCATGGCGACGGGACGTTCGGACTTCCCGAACCAGGTGAACAACGTCCTCTGCTTTCCGTATATTTTCCGCGGCGCGCTGGACGTGGGCGCGACGACCATCACGCGCAACATGGAAATCGCGGCGGTGCGCGCGATCGCGCAGCTCGCGCAGGAAGAGCCGAACGATTCGGTCGCCGCGGCTTATGGCGCATACGACCTGCGCTTCGGCCCGACGTACCTGATTCCGAAGCCCTTCGATTCGCGTCTGATTCTGCGCATCGCACCGGCGGTGGCGAAGGCTGCGATGGAGGACGGCGTGGCGACGCGCGCCATCGACGACTTCGAGGCCTACACGAACGAGCTGCAGCAGTTCGTCTACCACTCGGGCGCGTTCATGAAGCCGGTGTACTCGATGGCGAAGCAGTTCGTTCGTGAGGGCGGCAAGTCGCGGATCGTGTTCGCCGAGGGCGAAGAAGAGCGCGTGCTGCGCGCGGTGCAGGTGATCGTCGATGAAAAGCTCGCGCGTCCGATCCTGATCGGCCGCCCCGAAGTGCTGCTCGCGCGCATCGAGAAATTCGGTCTGCGGCTGCGTCTGGGCGAAGACGTCGAAGTCACGAACCCCGAGTACGACGAGCGTTTCCACCAGTACTGGACGACGTATTGGGAAATGCGTTGCCGCGACGGCATTTCGAAGGAAATGGCGCGCGTGGAAATGCGCCGCCGTCTGACGCTGATTGCCGCGATGATGGTGCGCCTCGGCGACGCTGACGGCATGGTGTGCGGCACGGTGGGCGGCTATCACGATCACCTGCGCTTCATCGACGAAGCGATCGGCAAGGCGCGCGGCGCGAACACCTATGCGGCGATGAACATCCTGCTGCTCGACAAGCGCACGGTGGCGCTCGTCGATACGCACGTCAACGACAATCCGGACGCGGAGCAGATCGCCGAGTTCACGATCGCGGCTGCGAAGCAGATGGCGTGGCTGAATCTCTCGCCGAAGGTTGCGCTGCTTTCGCGCTCGAATTTCGGCTCGGGAAGCTCGGCTTCTGGAACGAAGATGCGCTCGGTGCTCAAGCTCGTGAGCGAGCAGGCGCCGGATCTGGAAATCGACGGCGAAATGCACGGCGACTGCGCGCTCGACGAATCGCTGCGCGAGCGCATCCTGCCGCAATCGCGCTTGAAGGGTGCGGCGAACCTGCTCGTGTGCCCGAACGTCGATTCAGGGAACATTGCCTATAACCTGCTCAAGACGGGTGCGGGTAACAATGTGGCGGTGGGGCCGTTCCTGCTTGGCGTGAATGCGCCGGTGAATATCCTCACGTCCAGTTCGTCGGTGCGCCGGATCGTCAATATGACTGCGCTGACCGTGTTGCAGGCTAATCGCGATTGAGTGTCTGGCCCAATTCGGGCTTGAGGGACGGCGGTGCGCGTAAGCGCGCCGCCGTTTTTTTGGGGGTTTTCCGTAGATTTCCAGGGAAGGGCTCTGTTCGACCCAGCCTATGTGAAAACGCTGTTTTCCGCCGCGCGAGCCATGGACGGCCAGACCGGTCGAGTTTTTTTACGGTGAGTTTGAATTGATC